>CAWKKM010000022.1:0-147488 GCA_963850235.1 uncultured Acidobacteriaceae bacterium
TCACCGGCGGCCAGATGTGGTCCTTGGCGACGGAAGACACCAAGCTTACGCAAAATAAATCCGAAATTCTTCCCGCCACCATCGATCCGCAGTACACTGCCGGTTTCGTGTGGGCGCGTCAATACGGGTTCCGCGTCAGTAAGGACTTTGGAAAAACGTTTTCGCTTGCGGCTTCGGCCGAGAATGCCCAGATTCCCGCCGTCGTCGGCCACGGTCTTCCTACGAACTTCATCATCGGTCAGGGGGGGACCGGCGGCGGTCTGTACAATTCCACCGCGAACTACGCTTCCAGTGTGGCCCCGGATTTTGTCGCAAAACTTGCGTTTGAACCAGCGGGTTGGGGCCATTATGAGTTATTCGGCATCGCTCGTTTCTTTAGGGCTCGCGTTTATCCCAACGCCACGGCTGCGACACCTTCGGCGGTCGGTGCGTATAACGATACGACCACGGGCGGAGGCATCGGCGGCAGCCTTCGGGTACCTACCTTCCAAAAGCACCTGGACGTCGGTCTAAAAGGATTGTGGGGTGATGGCATCGGCCGTTATGGCAGCAGCCAGATCGCGGATACAACCGCCCGCCCTGACGGTCAGCTGGCGCTCATCCACGGATTCTCTGCCCTGGGAACGCTGGAATTTCACGCTACCAAGAAGTTGGACGTTTACGCCAACTACGGCGCCGACTATGCAAACCGACGGTATTTCCTCACCAGTCCGACAAAGTCTGTGGGCTACGGGTCTTACCTCAATGTGGAAACCGGCTGCAATACCGAACCGCCGCCGCCGACCACCAATACAGGGTTTACGCCCGGCTCTCAGACCAATTGCACGGCCGACACCAAGGACGTTCAGGAATTCACCGCGGGCTACTGGTACAACTTCTACAGCGGGCCGAAGGGACGTCTCCGCCAGGGACTGCAATACGCCTACTTCCAACGCAACATCTGGTCAGGTATAGGTGCAACGCCAGTGGCAACCGGCAACATGTTCTGGACTTCCTTCCGCTACTACTTGCCCTAGACGACAACGAACCGCCGACGGAAAAGGGCACCCACAACGGGTGCCCTTTTCGCTGCCCTCAGCCTGCCTTACACTGAGTTATGCCAAAATCCATCGTTGGCCTGCATCACGTAACAGCCATTGCATCCGACCCACAGCGCAATCTTGACTTCTACACCGAAGTGCTGGGACTTCGTTTCGTCAAACGCACCATCAACTTCGATGATCCCGGAACCTACCACTTCTACTTTGGCGACGATGCCGGCTCGCCCGGAACTATCCTCACGTTCTTTCCCTGGCCCCACGCCGCCCGCGGCAGCCTGGGCGTGGGAGAAACTTCGGCCACCGCCTTCAGTGTTCCCCACAGTTCGCTCGAGTTCTGGGAGAAGCGTTTGCTGGGCGCCGGCGTCCCCGTGGAGCGCACCGGTGAACGGTTCCAGGAGGAAGTACTCAGCTTTGCCGATCCCGATGGCATGCGGCTGGAGATCGTAGGCCACGCCGACGCTGGCGAGGCAAAAGCCCCGCGGACCAGCGATGTTCCGCCTCAACACGCGATTCGTGGCTTTTTCGGCGTGACCCTTTGTGAAGGCGGCTACGAAAAGACGGTGGCCGTGCTCGACACCATGGGCTTCCACAAAATCGCAGAGCACGGTACCCGCTTTCGCTTTGCCGCCGCCGGCAGCGCGCTGGGTAATCACATCGACGTCCTGGTTCAACCCCAGCTCACCTACGGCCGCATGGGCGCCGGCAGCGTGCACCATATCGCCTTTCGTGCCGCCGACGATGCCTCGCAGCTCGAGTGGCGTGCGGTACTGGCGGCGAGTTCTTTGGATGTGACCCCGGTGCTCGACCGCACCTACTTTCACTCCATTTACTTTCGCGAGCCGGGCGGCGTGCTGTTCGAGCTGGCCACCGACCCGCCAGGCTTTGCCCTCGACGAGCCGATTGAATCGCTGGGTGAAGCGCTTAAGCTGCCTCCCTGGCTGGAGCCGCAGCGTTCCCGTGTAGAACGCGCGTTGCCGCCGATCACGCTGCATACCCACAAATAGAACGGAGATCTCCGTGACGAGTGATCCCCATCGCGATCAACCCGTACTGACCCTGGGAGCAGAGCTCAGCCAGGCCACCGCCGCTGTGATTCTTTTGCATGGCCGCGGAGCTTCGGCGGAAGACATTCTTGGTCTGGCGACCGAGATGTACGACGAGCGCTTTGCCTATCTCGCGCCGCAGGCCGCGGGACACTCCTGGTACCCCAATTCGTTCCTGGCGCCGTTGGAGAAGAACGAGCCCTGGCTCTCTTCCGCACTGGCCAAGGTGGCGGCGATCGTGCAACAAGCAGTGGCCGCCGGCTTATCGCACGATCGTATATTTTTGTGTGGCTTTTCACAGGGCGCCTGTCTGTCGAGCGAGTTCGTGGCCAGAAACCCGGCGCGCTATGGCGGGATGATCGCCTTCACGGGCGGGTTAATCGGCCCGCCGGATGCAGACCTGCGCCATGCAGGTGATCTCGAGGGGATGCCTGCACTGTTTAGCTCGGGAGATCCCGATCCGCATGTGCCGTGGAGCCGGGTGTTGCAGTCCGCGGAGCAGTTCACCGCCATGGGCGCGGAAGTAAAGACGCAACGCTATCCGGGCCGACCGCACACCGTCCTGGCCGAGGAGATCAAATCCGCGCGGGATTTGATCTTCGGGCCTGTGCGGTAATCCAGCTCTCCGCACGATCTCCCATTGCGCAACATGTATAACCAGAAATACCTATTGCCGATTGGAGAAGAAATTTGGCCAAGCCCGCGCTTCCCTTCCTCTTCCTTCTCTTTCCAACACTGATACTTGGCCAGTCCGGCGCGTTACCGGATGTCCCACCCGTACAGGCGCAACACGCCATGGTGGTCAGCATTCAACACGACGCCAGCGATGCGGGGCTGAAGATCCTGCAGGCGGGAGGCAACGCGGTAGACGCGGCAGTTGCCGTTGGCTTTGCCCTGGCGGTCGTCTACCCGTACGCAGGCAATCTCGGCGGTGGCGGCTTCATGATGCTGCGCACGGCTAACGGTGAGTCGCACTTCCTCGACTTCCGCGAGGAGGCGCCGTTACGCGCCACCGCCAACATGTATCTCGACAGCAATGGCAAGATCATTCCCGAAGCATCGACGGTTGGCTACCTCGCTGTCGGGGTGCCGGGCACGGTGGCTGGGTTGATCGAGGCGCAGCGAAAATTCGGCAAGCTCTCGTTGCAGCAGGTCATGACGCCGGCCATTCACTTTGCCCAGGAAGGCTACGTCCTGAGTGCGGGGGAAGCAGCCATTCTTCACGATCCTGGGCTCACCCGGTTCCCGGAATCGAGACGCATCTTTCAACGGAATGGAAATTTCTATCAAGCTGGGGAAACGTTTCGTCAGCCGGAACTGGCACGCACGCTGACCCGGATCGAGAAGGATCCCCGGAGCTTTTACCATGGCGCGCTGGCGAGTGAACTCGCGCAGGCTATCCAGAAACACGGCGGACTGGTTACCAAAAAAGATCTGGAGATGTACCAGGTAAAGGACCGCAAGCCGCTCACCGGGACCTATCGCCAGTACGAAATCCTGGCCCCGCCCCCGCCCTCGTCGGGTGGGATCGCGTTGCTGGAGATGCTGAATATCCTGGAAGGATTTGACCTGGCTTCGCTGGGCGATCGTACGCCTCAATCCATGCACCTGATCCTTGAGGCCTTCCGGCGCGCTTTCAAGGACCGCACTTCGTTTTTGGGCGATCCTGATTTCACTTCCATGCCGACTGCGCAACTCATGGACAAGGCTTACGCCGCGGCATGGCGCAAGACCATCAGCATGACCGCCGCGACACCGTCGAGTTCTCTTACACGGCCCCCCGGGTTCATTCCCGCGGAGTCGACGCAGACGACTCATTATTCCGTCGTCGATGAGGCCGGGAACGCAGTGTCAGTTACCTATACCCTGAATAATTCTTTTGGCTCGGGAGCCACCGCGGAAGGGCTGGGGTTCCTGCTCAATGACGAGATGGACGACTTCACCTCGAAGGTCGGCGCGCCGAATATGTTTGGACTGATTCAGGGCCCGGCCAATGCCATTGCTCCCAGGAAGCGTCCCCTGTCCAGCATGACGCCCATCATTGTGTTGGAGAACCACAAGGTTCGTTTTGTCATCGGTTCTCCTGGTGGACCCCGCATCATCACCACGGTCGCCAACATTTTTCTGAGCGCCTCGGACGGCGGTTTGAATATTCAACGGGCGGTGGACGCTCCGCGTTTTCACCAGCAATACCTCCCCGATGTTGTTTACGTGGAGCGGGGCTTTCCGCCTGCGACCCTCGGCGCGCTCCGGGATATGGGTTACACCCTCGAAGGCGGCGGCCCCGGAGATCGTTCCTGGAGTGACGGGGAATGCATCGCGGTTGACCCCAAAACCGGGATGATCGAGGGCGGTCAGGACAAGCGCCATACGTTCGGAAAAGCGGCAGGATACTGATGCATCCTTTCGACCCCGCCTGTGACCCGGTAGAGTAATAAATCATGCAGGTACACTTTGCCTTCGGTCATCATGGTTTGGACCTCACGCTACCTCCCGGCCCCAATTACGAATTGATTGAGAGCCGCTCCGCATCGGCGTTGCCCGATGTTGCCGCCGCGCTTGACCACGCTCTTGATCACCCCATCGGCAGCAAGCCGTTGTCCGCCCTGGCGGCCGGCAAGAAGACAGCAGCCATCTCGGTTTGCGACATCACCCGGCCGGCTCCCAACTGGCTCACCCTCCCTCCCCTTCTTCGGCGCCTGCACGATGCCGGTATCCCGGTCGAGGGGGTCACGATCCTGATCGCCACTGGGCTGCATCGCGAAGCCACGCCAGCTGAAATCAAAGCCATCCTGGGCGAAGAGATTGCGGCCAGGTACCGCATCGTGAATCATGATGCCCGGGCGCTTTCCCAACATCGCTGGCTGGGAGAAACCAAGCGCGGGATCCCGGTGTACATCGACGAGCGCTTCATGGCGGCCGAACTGCACATTACCCTCGGCTTCATCGAGCAGCACCTGATGCTTGGGTTTTCCGGAGGCCGCAAGCTGGTCGCTCCCGGCCTGGCGGCGCAGGAAACAATCAAAGTCATCCATTCCCCCAAGTTCATGCGGGAGCCGCTGGCCATTGAGGGATCGATCGCCAATAACCCGCTCCATGCGCAACTGCTGGAGATCGCCCGGATGGCGGGGCACGACTTCATCCTCGACGTAACCCTGACCCAGAGCCGCGAAGTCTCGGGCATCTTCGCCGGCGATCCGGTGCAGGCGCATGCGGCGGGGGTCCAGTTTCTGCGCACCACGTCGCTGGAGCGGCTCACCGGATTGGCGGATGCCGTGATCACCAGCGCCGCCGGCCATCCCCTGGACCTGACGTTTTACCAGACCATCAAGGGGCTCACCGCCGCCCAGCACATCGTGAAGCCTGGAGGCAGGATCCTGATCCTGGGCGAGTGCGCCGAGGGTGTGGGATCTCCGGAGTTTGCCGGGAAGGTAGAGCGATTCACCAGCTACGACAGCTTCCTGGATGAGATTGGAAGCGCGGATGTCGAGATCGACCAATGGCAACTGGAGAAGCTGGCGCTCGCCGGACAGAAACACGAGCTGTTCTTTTACATGCCGGGCATTGCCAACGACAAACTGGGAAACCTGGCTTCCCGTGCTTTTCGCAGCCCGAAGACCGCGATTGCCGCCGCTCTCGAAGGTCTCCCGCCGGGCGCTCGGGTGGCGCTGGTGCCGGAGGGCCCGTACGTATTTGCCCGGGTTCCGGACGAGGCCCAGGGAGTCCTCGTGTAATCCAAGGGGCTGTCGATTATCATCAAGGTCGTGACCTGCGAAATGCGAAAGTGGCGAAATTGGCAGACGCACCAGACTTAGGATCTGGCGGGGCAACCCATGGGGGTTCGAGTCCCCCCTTTCGCACCAACTGACCTTCCTGCACGGTGATAAAGCGCCCCCGGGGGCTAAAGCGCTCATCGGTTGCAGCCGGTACGGCACGACTAAAAGTCGTGCCCTGATACAAAACATGACGCCCGTGACTCAGAAAGACTTGCGAATTCCTCGGATTTGACCCAGGACTAACCCGGATTTCTTACAACATCGAATAAGCGCAGCTCAGTAGCCGTCACTCGTGCCCATCGTGGAGAGCCTTTTTAGCTGCCCGGAATGTGGCCAGCGTATTGCGGCCAGTTGGTAAGAATCTGATGCAGAACAGTGCTCCCCACGAGCCATGCGGACTCGAGGGCAGGCAACGATCCGATGTACGGCTTGCTGATGCTCTGAACCGGTGTCTCCCCCGGTTGCGGCATGCATTCGTTGCTTCCGGTCCGCAGCACCATCACACGGGCGAAATCGACGCGATGCATCTTGTCCAGGCGGGTTAATGCTTCGGTGAAGCCGGAGTCTTCCATGTTCGTCATCACGAAATTGCCTTGCCCCTTGGTGTAGAGCTGTACCCAGTCATTGGCATACTGGGTCATGATCTTGCCGTGCCAGTAGTAGTCCGAGGCGAAAGAATCTCCCTTGAGAACGAATGGCGGCCGCTGTGCCTGGGGGTAGCCGATCCACTTCGAGCGATAGGCAGCAACCTTTGGATCGTCGATGAGTTTAAGATTTCGCGTCTGAGAGAACGCCCAGTCAGTGAGTCTGGCGTTGAGCGGGTAAAGGTTCGAACGGGACCAGTTGTTGTCAGTATTGGCGTGAGGATTGGGAGCCTTGGCACCAACAGGAAACAGACCGTAGGGCCACGTGGGAGGAATCTCACGCGCATCGATCTCCCGCGCAACATCAGAGACAACATACGTGGCCCACGCAGCAGAACCAATGGATGCGTCGTTGGGATCAACGCCGGCAATGCCGTTGATGAGCCAATACGCGTGGGTGAGGTCGAAACGAGGATCGAGCCCCAGCGCCATCAGGGAAGCTGTCGCGTTCACCAGCGTCGTGCCGCTGACGATGCCGAGAACCGTGTGATCGGCATTGGTGCGAATCGCGTGAACCCCGCCGGGGAAATCAAGCGTCTCGTCCAGGTGCTCGCGCTCCACCCACAATTGAAACTCGCCCGGAACGTCCCCGGTATCACTTCCGACTTCGAAGGTGGTCACAACCACAGCCCTGATGGGCCACGGTGCTTGCTGGGCACCAGCAACGGCCACGGTGACGAAAAGAAGAAATACACTCAAACAAACTTTTACTTTGCGCATGCAGATTTTCCAATCAGGAGATGGCTTTAATCTGTAGGTCGATGGCCCGAGGCATCGTGAAAACAATTGCACTTTCACGAACCCTTTTTTCCTGGTGAGGCTTTGGAACGACCGCGGCCACGAACCGGCCTGGCCTGGTTTAGCAGACACTGAATAGCTTTTGGATTAAAGGTAATCTCGCATCTGCGCCGGGGCGTGTCAACGGATATCGATGGACTCCCAGGCGGGCTCCCGAAGTCACGGGAGCCGATTGTAATAGACTAAAGAGATGAATGTTTGCGAACGGAGAGATGGGCTAACCCGTGCCAAGGGAACAAGATTCATCGCGTCCTTATCACGATGAACAGACAGAGCGGCGCGTGGTCGTGACCGGGGTGGGCCTGGTAAGCCCGGTGGGAGTGGGGACGGAAGTCACGTGGAAAGCTCTGCTCCAGGGAGAATCCGGTATCGGCCCGATCAGTCTTTTTGATGCGACCGGGTTCAGTTGCCGGATCGCGGGCGAAGTCAAGGACTTCAGCCCGGAAGATTACATCGAGCGCAAAGAAATCAAGAAGATGGGCCGCTTCATCCAGTTTGCGCTGGCGGCCTCAGACTTCGCTGTCGCTCAGTCGGGTCTGGCGATAGAGACTGAAGACGCAGGCAGGGTCGGCGTCTACGTAGGCAGCGGCATCGGCGCGTTTGAAGTGATTGAACGCGAACACAGCAAGTTGCTGTCCGCCGGTCCCAACCGGGTGTCGCCTTTCTTCATCACCGCCACCATCGCCAACCTGGCAGCCGGCCAAATCTCGATTCGCTACGGAGCGACCGGGCCGAACCTCACCACCGCCACTGCGTGCACCACGGGGGCACATGCGGTGGGCGAGTCATTCCGCGTGATTCAACGCGGCGATGCGGACGTGATGATCGCCGGTGGCAGTGAAGCTGCGGTCACCCCGCTCTCGGTTGCCGGTTTTGCCGCCATGCGCGCTCTCTCCACTCGCAACGACGATCCTCAGACTGCCTCGCGGCCGTGGGATGCGGGCCGTGATGGCTTTGTCGTGGGCGAAGGCGCCGGCGTGCTGATCCTGGAAGAGTACGAGCACGCAGTCAAGCGCGGGGCAACGATCCTGTCCGAACTCGTGGGCTATGCCGCCAATAGTGATGCTTACCACACCAACGCTCCTCCCGAGGATGGCCGCGGTGTGCGCCGGGTGATGCAGTTAGCTCTGGAGGATGCTGGAGTTTCCCCGGGCGAGGTGAAGTATCTGAACGCACATGCGACCTCCACCCCGCTTGGCGACCGGGCTGAGGCCCGGGCCATCTGCGAGACGTTTGGTGATTCGGCGAAGAGCCTCCTGGTCAGTTCGACCAAGTCCATGACCGGCCATCTTCTCGGCGGCGCCGGCAGCCTGGAGGCCGGGATCACGGTATTGGCGCTGCGGGACCAGGTGGCTCCGCCGATGACCAATCTGCAGGACGTTGATGAAGCTTGCGGCTTTTGCCTGGTGAGAGACAAAGGGGTGCCGACCACGATGGAGTATGCGATGACGAACTCCTTCGGTTTCGGAGGGACAAATGCGTCGTTGATCTTCCGGCGGTATCAGCCAGGTTGAGGACTCTGTGTCAGGCACGACCATCTCGGCAACAAATGACCGGTATAGATTTGCGGTTTGTTTTTTCCTGGGGGCGAAATGGTCTAGTCTATAGCCCATGAGCCAAGACGCTTCTCAACCGAAGGTGATTCTGGAGCGGACCCCCGAATATCGCGAGGGCTATGCCAATAGTGTTCAGGTGCAAAAGAGTGTGTGGGACTTCCGTCTCACCTTCGGCACCGCATACCAGGAAGTCGCCGAACAGATCACGATCAATACGTTTCAAACCGTTTACCTGAGCCCACAACAGGCCAAAGCATTGTGCAGTCTGCTGGAGCAAAACCTGCTGCAGTATGAGCACACCTTTGGCACCATCGCACTCGAACCCCGGCCCGCAGCTATGCCTCAAGGTCCAGTCCACTAAACGATTCGGAGGCTCGTGGCCGTACTTTCCGAACAGCAGAGACCGTTCGACCGCCTGCTGCCGCTCAGGCTCATCTTTCCCCTGCTCTTTGTAGGGGTCTACCTCTCGCACCTTACCTTGCTGCGGCTGCCTTATTACTGGGACGAGGCCGGCTACTACATCCCCGCCGCCTACGACTTCTTTCGCACGGGCGACGTCATACCCTCGAGCACCCTGGCCAATGCTCACCCGCCCCTTCCCTCGCTCTACCTGGCGCTGTGGTGGAAGTCGGGGTTCACGCCAGCGGTCACGCGGACTGCCATGTGCCTGGTGACGGCGATTGGGCTGTTGGCGGTTTACCGTCTTGCGATGGTGCTCAATGGCCGCATCCGCGTGGCAGCTACCACCACCCTGCTGACTGCGATCTATCCCATCTGGTTTGCCCAAAGCACGCTGGCGCACGCGGATATGTTCGCCGCCGCCGCCACGCTGTGGGGGCTGGTCTTCGTATTCCCGGGCCGCCGGAGTCCTCCCGCTCTGTGGGCTGCGGTGGCCTGCTTTGCCGTGGCCGCCTGGTCGAAAGAAACAGCCATTGTTACACCCCTGGCCATTTCTCTGTGGGAGATGTATCTCGGCGCGCGTGGCCGCGACAAGGATCGCAGTGGGCATTTCCGCGCCGCAGCGCTGCTGCTTATCCCGCCGGCCTCCCTGGTGGCCTGGTATGCCTATTTCCGGCACCGGACTGGATATATCCTGGGAAACCCTGAATTCCTGCGCTACAACGCAACCGCTACGCTCTCTCCGCTGCGCGTTCTTTTGGCATTCATCCATCGCATTCTGCAACTCACCGCGCATATGAACATGTTCGTGCCCGTTCTGTGCATGCTGGGGGCGATGCTCCTGCTGCCTTTGCAGGAAGCCGATGGGACTCCGCGGCCGCGTATCTCCCCTGCCCACCAGGCAATTCTTTATGTCGTCATCGCGGCCAACCTGCTCTTCTTCTCGGTGCTGGGAGGCGCATTGCTGACGCGGTACCTGCTGCCTCTCTATCCGCTGGTTTTGTTGCTGTGCGTCTCCACTTTTTACCGCCGGGTACAGTACTGGTGGGGCCTGGTTCTGCTGAGCGCGGCTGCATTCGTGATTGGGCTTTTCGTCAACCCGCCCTACAAGTTCGCACCCGAAGATAACCTGAACTATGCCGACGTTGTGCGTCTGCACCAACAGGGGATCCGGCAAATCGTGAGCCGTTTTCCCGGCAGCACGGTATTAACGGCATGGCCGGCCACTGATGAACTCACCAAGCCAGAGCTAGGCTACGTAAAGAAGCCGGTGCCGATCGTGGCGGTGGCGAATTTTTCCCTGCCCGAAATCCAGAAGGCGGCTGGGTCCGCCCAGGACTACAGCGTGGGCTTAGCCTTTTCAACCAAATACGACCCTCCCCGCCTGTGGCTCAACCTGGGGCCACGCAATGAGGCCTTCGACACACGTTTCTTCGATTTCCATCGGGATCTGGAACCCAACGCCATCGCCCACCTTTTGCAGGGCAAAATTGTCTGGTGGGAGGAAAGACAGGGTGAGTGGGCCGCCGTGCTGCACTTCAACCGTCCGCAAGTGGCGAGCCTGCAACGATAATCCCAGAACGATAAGCCCCAGAACTATACTGAGGGGGTGTTCCCCCGGCCTACAGCATTTTCGCTTCAGTTGTTTACTGGCAGACGAACGCTTTGGCGGCTTTTCCTCAAGAAAAGACGCACTTCGCAAGCCTTGCCCGGGCAGCGTAGAAGCGAAAATGCATCAACGCGCTTGCTGCTGTTGTTCCTGGCTATTCTTTTGCCCAGCGGGCTGACCGCGCAAACCCCGGCCGTGATGCCGGGACGCTTGTTGCTGGTGCTGCCCTTCGCCAACGGGAGCGACCAGCCAAACCTGGATTGGATCAGCCAGGCAGTCCCCGAGATTCTGAACCAGCGTCTCGCCTCGGCCGGTTTTATGCCGATCAGCCGCGACGATCGCTTGTATGCACTCGACCACCTCGGGCTGCCCTCCACGTTTCAACCGTCTCGCGCGAGCGCCATCCGCCTGGCCCAGACACTGGACGCAGACTACATCATCGTGGGGTCGTTCTCGACCAACGGCGCACGCTTTCAGGCCAAGGCTCAGATCCTGAAAATGGATGCCCTGCACCTGTCTGCTCCGCTGCAGGAAGAGGCGGACATGAGCCACCTGCTGGATGTGCTGAACAGCCTCGCCTGGGGAGTGGCCAAGCAGATCGATCCGCAACTCTCGGTCGCGCGGAATACGTTCATTGCCGCCGGGCAGGGGCTCAAGGTGGGCGCGTTTGAGAACTATATCCGCGGGTTGGTGGAGACCGATCCGGGAGAACAGATCCGCCACCTGAAAGAATCGGTGCGGCTGGACCCCAGCTTCTCGCCGGCGCTGTTGGCGCTCGGCAAAGCGTATTTTGCCAACCAGCAATTTGAACTGGCGGCCAACACGCTGGGTCGATTGCCGCGCAACGACCCCAATGCCCGAGAGGCGGACTTCGACCGGGGACTGGCTTATTTTTACCTGGGCAGCTACGTCAAAGCGGAAGACGCCTTCGCGTTTGTGAACCGGCAGCTGCCGCTTCCGGAAGTGGTCAACAACCAGGGTGTCGCGGCTAGCCGGAGGGGTCTGGACGCCACCTCCTTTTTCCTGCAAGCCGTCGCCGCCGATCCCAACGATGCCGATTACCAGTTCAACCTTGCGCTTGCTTTGGCCCGCAAGAAGGATGTGGCGGGAGCGCTGCGCGCGGTCGGGCAAACGTTGAAAATCCGGCCCCAGGATACGGAAGCCCAGGCATTCCAGGCGACGCTTCGCACCGAACCACCGCACACTGCGGCGGTCTCCGCACCGGCCACCTATAAGGGAAGCCCGGCTTATGATCCGAGCGCGGCGGCGGAGAGCGGCCCCCTGGAACGGATCAAGCGGACGTTCAACGAAGCGTCGTTCCGCCAGGCTGCTTCTGAGATGGAACAGATGGAAGAGCAGCAGATGGCTACGCTGGCGCCCACAAAAGCGCGCGGCCGCACTCAACGAAGCGGGCATGCGGTTCTTCAACCAGGGGCTGATTCTGGAAGCGGAACGGGAGTTCCAATCGGCGCTCGCGGCCGAGAGTGATAATGCGGACGCTCGCGCCGGGCTGGCGCTGGTCCGAGAGCACGAGGGTGATATCAAGGAAGCCCGCGTGCAAGCCACCGAATCGCTCAAGACCAAGCCGAACGTCACCGCTTACCTGGTGCTGGGCCGGCTCGATCTGCAGGCTAATCAGAAGCCCGCGGCAGCCGCGGACGTGAGCAGCGCGCTCAAACTGGAGCCGCAGAATGCGGCCGCGAAGACATTGAAACAACAGATCGAGAGCAAGGGTCAATCGGTCCCATGAACCGCCTGCTGAGTGTGCTGATGCTGGCCTGCTGCTGGACGCTCGCCGGGCAAGCACAACAGCCACGTGTCATCGTCATCCACCTCGACGACACCATCCAACCCATCAGCGCCGACTACATGGCGCGCGGCCTCGAAGCCGCGGCGACGCAACATGCGAATGCCGTGCTCATCGAGATCAACACTCCGGGCGGACTGCTCGATTCCATGCGGCAGATGGTCAGCAAGGTGATCGCCTCGCCGGTCCCGGTGATCGTTTATGTCGCCCCCTCGGGCAGCAGGGCGGGATCGGCGGGATTTTTCCTGCTCGAAGCCGCCGACATAGCGGCCATGGCTCCCGGCAGCAATGCCGGCGCGGCGCATCCAGTGGTGGCAGGCGACCAAGCTCGACGACATCATGAAGCAGAAGCTGGAGAACGACACAGCTGCGTTTCTGCGCTCCTATGTGGCGCGCCGCGGGCGCAACGTGCAGGCGGCTGAAGATGCTGTCCGTTCTTCCAAGTCCTACAGCGATCAGGAAGCATTGCAACTGAAGCTGATCGATTTGGTTGCGTCCGACGATGCGAGCTTACTGAATGACATCGACGGCCGCACCATCACGCGCTTCGACGGGAACAAGGTGGTGCTGCACACCCGGGGCGCCGAGCTGGTAGCCGTCGATCCGACTTTACGGGAAGAGATCCTGGACCGGCTCACCGACCCCAACCTGGCGGTACTGGTTCTCATGGTTGGCGGGCTGCTGATCTACGTCGAGTTCAACACTCCGGGCACCATCATTCCTGGAGCCCTGGGAACCATCCTGGTGCTGCTGGCGGTGTTTGGCCTGAACCTGCTGCCGGTGCGCTACACCTCGGTGATGCTTCTGGTTGCGGCCTTTGCGTTGTTAATCCTGGAGGCCCATTTTGCCAGCCATGGGGTTCTGGCCGCGGCGGGGATTCTCTGCCTGGTCATCGGCGCACTGACGTTGGTAGACGGCCCGATTCCTGAGTTGCGAGTCCATCTGGCGACTGCCCTGAGCGCGGGGCTCGCGTTCGGGCTGATTACGGTCTTCCTGCTACGGCTCGCTTGGCGGGCGCGCCGAAGCAAGTTCCGCATGGGCGGAGATGCGATGATCGGCCAGATCGCGGTGGTGACGCAGCCGCTCGCACCCACGGGGCAGGTGATGGTGAATGGTGAGCTGTGGCAGGCCGAGTCCGCTACGCCCGCGGCTCTGGGTGAACAGGTTCGGGTGCAGGGGCTGCGCGACCTGACGTTATTAGTGGAGCGGGTTCCTTAAGTTGTTGTAACAAGGCGCTCTCTGTACAATTTAGGTATAAGCGAGGCCCACCATGATGGGTATCGGCATCCCTGGCCTGATCCTGATTTTTGTTGTTGCCATCTACTTGATCAATTCGGTCAAGATCCTCAGAGAGTACGAACGCGGAGTCGTCTTCCGCCTGGGCCGCGTTTTGTCAGCGCCCAAGGGACCGGGGATCATCCTCATTTTTCGCCCTTTCGATCAGATGGTGCGGGTTTCCCTGCGCCAGGAAGTGCTCGAGGTTCCGCCCCAGGACATCATCACGCGCGACAACGTGACCCTTAAAGTGAACGCTGTCATCACCTTGAAGGTCATCGATCCGTCGCGGGCGGTGATCGAGGTAATGAATTACGTTTACCAGACTTCCCAGTTTGCCCAGACCACGCTGCGCTCGGTGCTGGGCGAGGTGGAGCTCGACGAATTACTTTCTCACCGGGAGGCGCTTAACCAGCGGATCCAGAGCATCATAGACCAGCATACGGCCCCCTGGGGGGTCAAGGTGGTGAGCGTCGAGGTGAAACAGGTGGACTTGCCTGAATCGATGCTGCGCGCCATGGCCAAGCAGGCCGAAGCGGAACGGGAGAAGCGGGCCAAGGTGATCCATGCCGAGGGCGAGTTCAGCGCCGCGCAGCGCCTGGTGGATGCCGCGGCTCTGCTGGCCACCCAGCCCATGACGCTGCAATTACGTTACTTGCAGACGCTGACGGATATTGGCGTGGAAAAAAACACAACTATCGTGTTCCCATTACCGTTAGAGATGATGACGCTCTTTAATAAAATGGGAGACGTACGGGAGAAATAGCCATGAGAACCCTATTCGACACCGATGAAGAAGAGATAGAAGGCAAAGCATCTGAGGTCACACTCAGCACTGCGTCCCTGCTAGGCATTTTCTTTGGGCTGGTGTTGGTCTGCGGCGTGTTCTTTGGCTTTGGCTATTCCATGGGTCGAGGCACGGGAGCAGCCCAGGCGACCCTGGCGCCACGTTCGTCCACCGGGAACAGCAGCGAGGCAGATGAGGCCGCTGTGGAGAATCCTCGCGGCACCGGTCCCCGCGCCGCAGCCGGCTGCGGCGAAACAGCAGGACGATAGTGAGGCAACTGTGGATGCCGCGCCGGTGGCTCGTCCTAAGGTGGAAGAGACGCCGAAGGAAGACGTTGCGCAGATTGAGAAAAAGGTCGCACCGGTTCCGGCACAGACGCCGGCGCAGCTGGTCACCAGCAAGCCGGCTGCTGGTAGGGTAGCCTCGGCGTATCAACCTCCGATGGATACACCTGCCATGGCGACCGGACAGCCCATGGTGCAAATTGCAGCTGTTTCGCGCCCACAGGATGCGGATGTCCTGGTTGCCGCTCTGCGCCAACGCGGTTATGGGGTGGTGGTGCGCAGCGAGCCCCAGGATCATTTGTTGCATGTCCAGGTGGGTCCGTTTGCCAACCGCATGCAGGCTGCGCAGATCAAGCAGAAGCTGCTGTCTGATGGGTATAACGCGATCATCAAGCAGTAACGCGTTTATCCTTTGGCCTTTCCTAGGAGGATCCCAGCCTGCCCCGGCGTGCCGTGGGGTCTCAAAAGCGAGACCTGGGGCACCCATCGGTTTTGGACTGGGGATTCAACCCTCTTGTTCCCCACATTGAAGGGGGATTCAACCGTCTCGTTCCTCACACGTCTGTTTCTTCTCCCCACATTGATTGCGGCAAGGCTGAGGTGATGGCCTGTCGTACTGCTGCTGCGAGATGTTCGCGGGTGGCGAATTGGTGCGGGTAGACGGCTGGGTGGAAGGTCAGATGGGCGGTTCCAGGCTTGATGCGCAGGCTGCCCTTGGTCATCATGTGCTGCGATCCCCAGATGGAGATGGGGATGATGGGGGCGCCGGATTCCATTGCCAGGTAAAACGGCCCTTTCTTGAAGGGCAGCAATTTGCCGTTCCGCGAACGCGTGCCCTCGGGGAAGGTCGAGATGTTCACGCCGGAAGCTAACACTTTGCTTGCTGCCTGCACGCTCTCCCGGGCAGACTCCAAACGCCCATCACGATCCACCGGAATAAATCCCGCCAGACGCATGCCGACACCCACCACGGGAATCTTGAGCAGCGACCGCTTGATGAAGAAGGCCGTGCGGAAGGGGAGCAACGGCAACATGATCGGTGGATCGAGATTGGAGACGTGATTGGCCATGAAGATACTCGGTTGAGCGAGAATGTGTTCACGGCCAGTGATCTGGACACGGATGCGCGCAAGCTTCACTCCAGTGCGCACGATCCACATGCTCCAGCGATAGAGAGGGCCGATGTCGCCGGTGAGCAAAGCCCAGGGAATACCGACAGCGCCCGCCGGCAGACCGAGAACCACATACGTCACAAGCATGGTGAGAGAACTGAGCATGCGCTGCGAGTCCTGACCTACGTCCGGCGCTCTAGGTGTTTGGGCAGCTTCTCGTAGATCCCGTCAAAGCCGCCGTTGGAAAGAATGGCGACGACGTCGCGTGCTTTCAACCTAGGTACGAGCCCTTGCACGATGTCGTCCGCGGTGGCATAGAGAGTGGCGTCGTGGCCGCCACTGACGAGAGCCGCGACTACCTTCTCGGGATGCATTCGCTCTGCTTCGGGAATGCTCTCTTGTTTGAAAACGCCGGCTACGACGATACCGTCCGCCAGCGAGAGGCTCTCCACGAGTTCGCGCTCAAAGACATTTCTGCGCAGCGTGTTCGACCTCGGCTCGAGCACGGCCCAGAGTCTTTGCCCAGGGTAGGCGGCGCGCAGGGCTTTCAAGGTTTCCCGAATGGCGGTGGGGTGGTGAGCAAAATCGTCGATGATGGTGACCCCCGCGGCAACGGCACGCACTTCAAGGCGGCGCTTCACGCTGCGAAAGGTGGCGAGGGCCTCCAGGATGGAAGCCGTATCAATTCCCTGCCCCGCAGCCAACGCCACGGCGGCGGTGGCGTTCAATGCGTTGTGCTCGCCGGCTAGCGGAAGGGTTACCTGCAGCCATTCGTGCCCTGAGCGATCAATCTTCCAACTCGAGCCCCGGTTGTTGTGGGTCAGGTCCCGCAGGCGCCACGCAGATCCAGATTTGAAGCCGTAGCGTTCGATGGCACAAAATGCACGCGCAACGCATTCATCGACATTGGTGCTGCCATCGTAGGCAATGAGGCGGCCGCGGCGCGGTACCAGGTTGACCAGGCGGCGAAACGCGGTCTTCACTGCATCGAGGTTCTCGTAAATGTCGGCGTGATCGAACTCCACATGGGTGAGGATCAGGCCGTCGGGAAAGTAGTGCATGAACTTGGGGGCCTTATCGAAGAAGGCGGTATCGTACTCATCGCCTTCAAGGATGAATGGCTTGCCATCGCGGACATGAAAGCTGGTACCGAAATTTTCGGCGATGCCGCCGATCAGAAACGATGGCGCAACTTCCGGTTTGGTTTTCGAGGCCACTTCATAAATCCAGGCCAGCATGCTGGTGGTGGTGGTCTTCCCATGGGTCCCGGCCACGACGAGCGAATCCTTTCCGGGAAGAAACTCATGCTGAATCGTCTCCGCCAGGGAGCGAAAAGGGATGCGCTGATCGAGCACAGCCTCCAACTCCAGATTTCCGCGGGAGATCGCGTTGCCCACGATCACCAGGTCAGGGCGAGGGGAAAGATTATTTTCTGAATAAGGCTCCATGATGGGGATGCCCAGGGCCTTGAGCAGGTCAGACATCGGCGGATAAGCGGCCGCATCGGACCCGGTTACGCGATAGCCCTTGGTTTGCAGCATGCCGGCGAGAGACGCCATTGCCGAGCCGCAGATGCCGATCAGGTGAACGTGTTTGGCCATAGGATTATTTTTCTGTCGCCCGCTCGAGGAAGCTCAGCACCGGTGCGCGCTCCAGATGCAACTCTGCTTCGATACCAAAGCCCAGGGTCACGTTGCGTCGTGACACGTGGCCGGAGCGAAGACCGGTAGCGATCGGCCCGGGAAACCAGTCCAACACGCGCAAGATGACCTCGTCCAGCAGACCCGGCTTTTGCCCGGGAGCAACGCAATCGAGCATCTCCCCAAAAATGATACCGGTGACGCCTTCGAATTTTCCGGCCAGCACCATTTGGCGCAGTAATCGATCGAGTTGATAAGGCTTCACGTCGCGGTCTTCGAGGAAGAGCAGTTTGCCCTCGGTGCGCGGTGCGTAGGGAGTGCCGAGCGAGGCCACCAACAGCGTGATGCAGCCTCCGTAAAGGACTCCCGTCGCCTTCCCCGGTTGGAGAACACGAAGGCCCGAGGCCTCGCCGACGAACCAGCGCTCTCCGCCCACCGCAGCCAACAGGCTCGTTTCATCAACCCCCTCCGGCTGGGAAAAATCGCCGGCGACCATTGGCGCGTGGAAAGAAATAAGGCCCAGCTGGTCCAACAGCCAGGTCTGCAGACAGGTCATGTCGGAATGGGCCAGGAACGGCTTGGGATGCTCGCGGATCAGCCCCAGGTCGAGGCCGGCGAGCAGATAGTTGCAACCGTAACCTCCACGGCTACAAAAGATCGCACGGACGGCGGGGTCGAGGAAGGCGGCATGCAGGTCTTCGAGCCGGGCCTGCGCGGTACCGGCAAAGTAGTGGAACGCCTTGCTCAACGCGTGGCGCCCGACCCAGGGTGAAAAGCCCAGGCGGCTGAGGGCTTCGACTCCCTGTGCAAGCCTTTCCGGCTGGGGATAGCTCGCCGGAGAAAGCACTGCAACCTTTGCTCCCCGGCCCACGGCTGGAATGCTCAGGGTGCGCTGCTTCACCAGGTCTCTCCGAAGCAGATGAGTTCCGCGGGCCCAGTCAAGAGGATTTCCGTTCCGGGTCCCTGCCATTCCACGGTTTGTGGTCCCCCCGGAGCGATCACGCGTAATAGCGGTGCGGCGCCACGAAGCGCGATGGCCGCGCTCCCGGTGGCGCAGGTGCCGGTACCCGACGAGGAAGTGGGACCAACGCCGCGCTCAAAAATGCGTATTTCGATTTCATCATGACCAGTCATGCGCACGAATTCCACATTCGTCTGCTGGGGAAATCGGGGATGGGTGCAGATCTCCGCTCCAATGGCTTCCCAGGAATGGCCATGGATGCTGAAATCCGGCTCGTCGACAAAGATGACGAAGTGCGGATTGCCGGTAGAAACCACGGCTCCCTCGACGGGAACTCCACTGGTCATGTGGAGGAGGCGCGTTCCCACCTCGGGAACGCCCATGGACGAGGTGATGCGAAAGACCTGGCCGGTGCGATCGTCGATGCGGCATACGCGGCGGCCGGCATCGGTTTCAAGCACGATCTCATCGCCCGGGCCCGCCTGGGTTTCATAGGCGATCCAGGCGGCCACGCACCTGGTTCCATTGCCTGATATTTCGGCGATGGAGCCGTCGGCGTTGTACAGACGTATTTTGGCCTGGCGCTTGTCTTCCCAGGTAAGGAACTCGACTCCATCGGCTCCGATGCCCTGGTTGCGATGACAGAGCCTTCGAGCGAGCGCGTCCCTGGCTTCCACTCCGGCTAGATTTTCCTGAACCACCAGGAAGTCATTTCCGCAGGCGTGGGCCTTCACGAAGGGAATCACTCGTCCTCCCCATCGTGAAGGGTGAGCAAGTCCCGATCAACGAAGTGACAGCTCTGGATCGATTCGTGGAAAGCAGGTAGGTTGAGGATCATGGCCTGAGCGTGATGCTAACATTGCGCGGCTATGGGCCGGTGTAACCAGTCTTGTTCGGCAAGCAGAGAAGAACGGCGGGGCCGCCGCCGCCCTGCACTCAGAGAAACGTACCTCAGGACATGATGAGCGTGTTTGGGAACTCGCGGATTGAGTCTCGCAGAGCCGGCCCTGAGCTTGTCGAAGGGAACGGCTGAACTCTCAGACATGTCCGAATTAGTTTTTTTCAGCTAGCCAATTTGGACAAGACAGCCTATCGATAGACCCCGCTCTGCGGAAATACGTCGCGTTCTCCGATAGCCACTGCTCTGATGCTCTGTATCAGGGCACGACTTCAGTCGGGCCGTACAGGGCAAGCCAATGAGGGCTTTAGCCCCTGAGGGCTCTAGAGTCTGCGTGAGAACGCGTCGGCTGCAACATGAGTCCCGCAGGGACGACTGAACTTAGCCCATGTATGGGCTAAATTCAGTCAGAGCTGTACAAATTGGCGGAAGAACTTGTTTTTTAACGGTGTAACTTGTTCATTGCTTTGACGGGCATTCGGCCGAACAGAATCAGGTTGGTTCTTGATTGGTGCATGAGACGCGAAAAGACGGGATTCAGTTCGCCATTAGGTCTAGAAGAACGTACCTCAGGGGCTAAAAGCCCTCATTGGCTCCGCCAGTACGGCCCGACTAAAAGTCGTGCCCTGATACAGAGCATCAGAGCGGTGGCTGTCGGAAAATGCGCGCCTTTCCGCAGAATCGGCTCTATCGATAGGGTGTCTTGTCTAATTTGGAAGCTGAAAAAAAATTGGACAGCTTTGAGATTCAGTCGTCCCTGCGGGACTCATTGCAGCCGACGGGCTCTCACGCACCCTCTAAAGCCCGTACCTACCTTTTTGAATTCTGAAGCTGAGAACGGTAAATGTGGGCGCAGGGCTGGCCGGTGGAGCAAACCACGTTTAGAAGCTGCAAGCCTTGCGGGTGACGCTGAACGGCTTGGGCGACGACGTCTCCATCGAGAGCGACTACCAGCGATACGGATTGCGCCGGATTTTCAAGGGCATGCTGCCAGATCAGATAGTCACCCTCGTTCACTGTTCGACGGAGCGGAATACCGGCTTGCTGCAAGGCGCCCACGTCGCTGGAGACGCGCATGAGGATCAGTCCCTGCGCGGGCAGGCCAGCCAGCGTCTTGGCCAATGCGGTTTCAAAAGCGACGCGCGTGCGCGCGTTAACTACCGCTTCCTGGAAGACCAGGGGGCGGGCGCGTAACAGCAACACGCTGTTGGCCACCACCAGCAACAAAGTGGCGGGCACGGCGTAGCGCTGCAGTTTGGGCGCGCGCGCAGTCAGCAGCGGAATGAGGCAACCCACAAAGAAGGCGAAGGCGGGCAACAGCTCCATTCCATAGCGGGTGTTGTACCAGGAGAAGGGGCGCCACACAGGAATGAAGATGGGTACCGATCCGTAGGCGACGGAGTAAGCATAGAAAGGCAGGGGTAGCCAGAGCAGCAGAACGGGCCAGATTTGGCGGCGGCGGAATGCCCACAAGGCCGCCAGCGTGCCCCCGGCGGCGAGCCAACAGAGCAGGCTGCCCAGGGACACGGGAGCCGCGCCCAACTCCGCGGCCTTGAGAAAATAGAGCGCGGCGTCGTGCATGTTGTGAATCCCCGGACGAGGCGTCGAACCGGGCGGAGTGGTTCTGGCCTCGATGGCACGGGCGGAATATGGGCCACGCATAAAGTCCAGTGGGTCGCCAAATTGCTTCGCGTTGTAGGCCATCCACAATGCAGGGGCAGCCACTAACATCGCGGTAAATAAGACCCACGCGCCAACCACGGGCTCTCTCCAGCGACGGCGATATTGGGTGAGCACTGGCCACGTTGCGAACAGCCATGCGGCCGCCGCGTATACCCATCCGTCATAGCGGGTGAAAATGGCGCAGACCAATACCAACCCGGCCTGGAGCAGAAGCCTGTCCTTGGGCGAACGCTGAAACTCGACGATGAGTAACACCGCCCAGATCATCTCGGCCAAAAAGAGAGGTTCGTTCATGGCCGTTGTCGCCATGTAGAGGAGACCGGGATTCAAACCGTAAAAGGCCACGACCACGATGGCCGCAGGCACGGATAGCCATATACGCGCCAGGCGGTACATCCCCGCACAGCCGAGCACGTAGCTGGGTATGGAGACACAGGCTCCAGCCAGACCGTTTCGCCACCAATCCATATTCCAGACAAAGGGCAGAAGAAGGATGTGGGGGAGAGGTAACCAGACGGACCCGAGCTGGCGGAAGCCGGGGGTCAGGGAGTCGAAGACCCTGCGGGCAATGTGGAGATGTGCCACGGCATCGCCGTAGAGCAGAAGCATGGAGTGGCGGACGCAATAGGCGAGGGCGACGAGGGCGATCGCGAGGGCCGCCCAGGCGACCAGGAGGGTTTCCCGCCGGATCGCCTCAGCTTTCGTCTCAGTCAAGGTGGGAGAGCTCACGGAAGAGAGCGAAGCGCTGATCGATCTCCTCTCGCGTGAGCGATTGCATCTGTTCCGTACCAAAACGCTGCACCGCAAAGGAGCCCATGACGCCGCCATAGAACATGGCTTGTTTGAAGGTCTGGAGAGTTACCTCGGATTGCGAGGCGAGGTAGCCGAAGAAGCCGCCGGCGAAGGAATCGCCTGCTCCCGTTGGGTCGACTACTTCTTCCAGCGGCAAAGCGGGTGCGCGGAAAGGCAAGGCTATGCTCTTTGGAGCCGGTCCGTTGAAGGCGTGCGGACCGAAGAAGGCGGTGGCGCCATACTCGCCGTGCTTGACGATCAGCGCCTTTGGCCCCATGGCCAGAATCTCGCGCGCGGCCAGAACAAGGTTATTGTTGCCGGCCAGGAGCTTGGCTTCTCCGTCGTTGATGAGGAGAGCATCGAGGCCGGTGAGCACCTTGGCCAGGTTTTCGCGATGGCCGGTGATCCAGTAGTTCATGGTGTCGCCGCATACCATGCGAACCTTCGGCATCTGTGCGCGGACGTTGCTTTGCAGTACGGGATCGATGTTGGCAAGAAAGAGAAATTCGCTATCTTTGTAAGCTGCCGGGACCTTCGGGGCAAAACTCTCGAAAACGTTCAGCTCGGTGTTGAGAGTCTGTGCCTCGTTGAGGCTCTTCACATAGGAGCCGGTCCAATGGAAGCTCTTGCCTGCCGTGTGCTCGAGGCCCTGGGTATCCACTCCGCGACGGGTGAGGACGGCCTCGTGCTCCGCGGTGAAGTCTTCGCCGACTACGGCGATGACGCGAACATCGGTGAAGTAACTCGCGGCGAGTGCGAAATAAGTTGCCGCGCCGCCGAGACACCGGTCTCGCTTGCCCTTGGGGGTCTCGATGGTGTCAAATGCAACACTGCCTACGACAAGAATGGACATGATTTTTCTTTCTGCTTCAGGAAGTGTACTTGCCCAGGAGCAAATCCAACTTAGTGCGGGTTGCGGCTGGAATGGCTTCGGGACTCGTTAGGATGGCAAATTTCAGCGCGGTTGCGCAGGCGCAGGTGCGCTCCCTGGGCATAGCGGCAACGGCAGCCCGTACGGCCATGGCGGCGTTGGCGGAATTCTGGTGGAGTACGGCTACCACCTGGTCGACGGTGACGGCGTCGTGGCTTTCGTGCCAACAATCGTAGTCAGTGACCATGGCCATGGTGGCGTAACAGATCTCGGCTTCACGAGCGAGCTTGGCTTCCTGCAGGTTGGTCATGCCGATGATATCGGCGCCCCAGCTGCGATAGAGATTCGACTCGGCACGGGTGGAGAATTGTGGGCCTTCCATGCAGACGTAGACTCCGCCCGATTTTGCTACGACCCCGGCGGCCTGTGCACCGTGATGAATGGCCTTGGCAACGGTGGCGCAGACTGGATCGCCAAAGGCCACGTGACCTACGATTCCGTCGCCAAAAAAGGTGGAGCGGCGCTGAGTGGTGCGATCGATGAATTGATCGGGGACTACGAATTCGGTCGGCTTGTGCTCCAGCTTGAGGGAACCCACGGCGGAGACCGAGATGATCCGCTCGACGCCCAGCTTTTTCATGGCGAAGATGTTGGCGCGGAAGTTCAGGTCGGAGGGGAGGATGCGGTGGCCTCGGCCGTGGCGGGCCAGGAAGACTACCTGACGCCCTTCCAGTTCACCGGCCATAAAGACATCGGAGGGATCACCGAATGGGGTGGTTACCTCAAGTTGTTGAGGATTGGTTAGACCGGGCATTGCGTAGAGCCCGCTCCCGCCTATGATTCCTATTTCCGCCTGATGCAAACCGGCTCCGAAGGGTGGGGATCAATGTCGATCTCAGTATACCTGCCGGGATGTTGGGGTCCTCGTAGCATTTAGTGGCGCAGGGAGGCTTTTATCAGGCCGCAGCTGGCCATCAGGCGGGTCAGGTGGGCGTTGAGTTCGTTGGAGGGGGGCAGGGCTCGCGCGGCTTGCTGGGTTTCTCCCGTTTGTTGGGCTCCGAAGAAGAGGAATTGGAGCTTTCGGGCGGTCGTTGGGTCAAAGCTTTCGCTCACGAAAACCTGCTTGCCCTGGCGCACGATGAGGATTGGTCCCTCATTTCCGTTGTAAACCTGCTCGTCCGATGAGGTTTCGGCGGTGGAGTCGCGTACTACGCCGGAATATTTTTTGCTCAGTTCGCGGGCGTAGAGCTTGGCGAATTCCCTGGCGGCCCCTTCACTCCTCCAGGCAGATAGATAAAGCAAAGCAACCGAGGCGGTGGAGGCCTGCTCTGCGGGGGTGACGGCCTTGCGGCTCTGGACCGCGTAGTAGAGACCGCCTTTCCATTGCGGGGTAAGCATCGCGGCCACATCCGGACCGCCAAAGAGCTCGGCCAGGATGCGTACGTCGAGTTCACCCATGACACCGATGTCGTAAGGCTCATAATCCGGGTCAAGCAGCGCGTGCACATCCGGCATCTGCAGCAACGGGGCGGCCACTTTCCGTTCATAGGCGGTCGGGTTCATGATCTCGTAGCTGGTTGAGGGGGGCCGGTCCAGAACCCCGGCAAAGGCGTATTGCGCTCCCTTGTCTTTCAACAGCCTCTGCTCGAATCCCAGCCCATCGCGGTAGGGAAACAACAGCGATTGCTGTAACAAGAGGGGCGCGCGATCCATGATCGGTGAACTGCCGGATGTGTCCAGATCCTCTTTTGGGTTGCGCATTACGTCAGGCGAGGTGAGCAGGCTTTTGCCTGCCGGCTTGAGCGTGTAATCGACGTAAACAGCCATTGCCTGCCCTTCGAGCACCGCGTCCCGCGCAGTGTCGCGCTCGTCGATGGCCAGGCGTTCGTTGTCTTCCGTAACGTTTTTGGAAACCGACTCCGGGGGATCGGGCTCCCATTTGTCGAGATCCGTGTACTGGTCCTGCAAAGCGTGCGTCAGTTCATGGGCGATGACCTGCTTCTGATCTTCGGGCGATACCCAGTCCAAGAGGTTCACCGTCTTGGTCTTGTTGTCGTAATAGCCGGCGATCTGTTCTTTCAACAGGCTCACCAGGAAGGGCTTCAACTGGAAATCTCGATCAAGAAGCCCAAACTTCTTGAGCACGATTTCTTCGCTCTGCATGCGCTTGGCGTCTTTGTCTTCCTTGAACTTGTCAAGAACATATTTTTCCACCTGCTCGCGGGTAATGAGGCGGCGCTTGACCTCGTGGCGAATGGGGAGCTTGGTGTCATCACTGGCAAAGGAAAGAATCTGGTTCAAAGAGCGGAAGAGTTCTTTGGTCTGTTCCGGAGTGATCTTGGTATCTTTCTTCGGTGAGGCATCCTGGGCGAAGGTAGATGCGGTGCAGGCCAGCAGGAGCGCCGACGCGACTAAACCGCATGAGTTCCTGCAATTACGCTTCATGGTTCAACCCTTTTCCGAGCTCCGCCCTGGGGCAGTGAGCACTCACTCTGCTGCAAGGCTATAATTTTATTGTGCTTTCTGCCACGAACCATCCTGATTCGACGGCTGCTTCACCGGTAAGAGGGGACGCCAGTCCCACTTCACTTGGCGCTGCCCTTGGTCCTGCATGTTCTTTGGAGCCGTATTGTGGTGCGCTGACACCCAGGGTGTTTGACGGTTTGGCGGGGGAGATTGATTCCCTGCTGCATTCTGCCGGGGTCAGCGACCTGGGTTGGCGGGGAAAGATTCTGGTTACCGGCGGCGACCGCTTGCGGTGGTTAAACGGCATGGTATCGAACGCGGTCCAGTCGCTGCCTGAAGGACAGGGAAACTACAGTTTTCTACTCAGCGTACAGGGGCGCATTCAGGGCGACTGCTATGTGTATCGCCGCACCGGCGACCTTTTGCTCGATACGAGTGTCGAGCAGGTTCCGGCGCTGATGAGCCATCTGGACCACTTCATCATAATGGACGATGTTGAGCTGGCGGATGTTAGCCAACAGTGGACGGGTTTGTCGCTGGCCGGCCCGGGTGCGGGCCAGGTGCTGGCCACGCTGGGCTTTTCACCGTCAACGCCGGGCGTGGAAAATGCGCGCATGAGCAGCGCCAACATTGGCGAAGTCGCCTGTACGGTCATCGAGGCCTATCACGTCGCGGTGCCACGCTATGAATTGTGGTTCGCACCCGAGCATGTGGCGGCGGTGTGGGAGACGCTGCAGGCAGCGGGGGCGAATCCGTGCGGATGGGAAGCGATGGAAGCTTTGCGCGTGCTCGAGGCTACACCTTTGTACGGCGTCGACCTGAACGATCGCGACCTGCCGCAGGAGACAGCCCAGACGCGCGCGCTCAACTTCAGCAAGGGATGCTACCTGGGGCAGGAAATCGTGGAGCGCATCCGGTCCCGGGGGAAAGTGAACCGGCAGTTTCGCCAGTTTGCGCTACAGGGCGCACGGCCTGATTCGCTGCCCTTCGACTTGCGCAGCAATGACCAGAACGTGGGGCGAATTACGAGTGCTGCGTCGCTGTCGAGCGCCGGCTTGCCGCAAGTTCTGGCACTTGGGTTTGTGCGGGTGGAAGTATTGGAACGAAATCAGGAGATCGCCTTCGAAGGAGGGGTGGCCACTGCGCTGGCCGCGCCCCCCACGATCTCGCGGCCATCGGCGCGACCAGCCAACTAAACCGTACAAAAAGATGGGAAAACACCATGCGTGAAAAAGAACCACAATTCACAGTGACCGACCGGCGTAAGTTCACTTCTGAAGGCGAACTGCGCGAGGGCGGCGAAAGTACTCCCGCGGCACAGCCTATTCGCCCGGAGGTGGTTACTCCCGCTCCCGCCCAGGCAGTGCAAGTTGAAGTGGAGGAGCCGGAGATGATGGATGGAGACGAAACCATCCCTGAACCGACCGCCGCTGAATCGGCGCAGCAGAGCAAGGAGTACCATGCCTCCGCGAGCCGCTTGGACGAGATGCTGCTGAAGGCGAATCCAGGTCAAGCGGCCCCGGCGGTGATGAATTTCGATCGCCTGGTGCAGTCGCTCTATATGACGGCGGCGGTGCAGATGGGCGCGGGCACCGCTCCCAACGAGCAGCCACGCATCGACATCCTGGGCGCGAGGCAAAGCATTGACATGCTCAGCGTGCTGGATGAGAAGACCAAAGGCAATCTTAGCGAGCAGGAGAAGCGGCTGTTGCAGAATGCCCTGTTCGATCTGCGGATGTCGTTTCTTGAGATCACAAATGCGATTGCCAGTTCTGCCCAGCGGCCGCCCCAGTCGAAGAAACCCCACTAGAGCAGTTTCTCTCGGGAGCGTGTTTCATCCTCAAGGCTGAGATCACCATTCTGGGTAGTGGCACCTCGATGGGTGTGCCGACGCTTGGCTGCGCCTGCCGTGTGTGCACGTCCACTGATCCGCGCGATCGGCGCACGCGGCCGTCCATCGCAGTCGCGTGGGAGGGACACCGGGTCGTGATCGACACGGGCCCGGACTTTCGTATGCAGGCCCTGCGTGAGGGGATTGATCACGTCGATGCGGTGCTCTATACCCACTCCCATGCGGACCACATTCTCGGGCTGGACGATTTGCGGCCGCTCAGCTTCAAGCACAAAGGCAAACTCCCGCTTTACGCGGATGATTCCGCCGCCAATGTGATTGAACGAATATTCGATTACACCTTCGATACCGCGGCCGGGTACCCGACGCGGGCAAGGGTGGAGATGCATCGCCTGGGACCTACGGTCGAGATTGAAGGTGCTGTGTTTCAGCGCATCCCGCTCACCCACGGCAAGATTGAAGTGGCGGGTTTCCGCTTCGGCAATGCGGCGTACCTGACGGATATGAACGATATCCCGCAGGGGAGCCTGGCTCTGCTCAAGGACCTTGACGTGGTGATTCTCGACGCTTTACGGAAGACTCCTCACCCCAGCCACGCTACGCTCGAACAGGCCCTCGCATTCGTGCGGCAGATGCAGCCTCGGCGCGCGTTCTTTACTCACATGTCGCATGATCTATCGCACGCGGAAACCAATCAGGAACTTCCCGAGAACATCCAACTGGCTTACGACGGGTTGCGTATCCCGTTCGAGATATAGATATGCAAGTTTTTCGCAATGCCGGCGAGATAGCCGGCAGCCTGGGACCCTCGGTCGTGAGCATCGGTAACTTCGATGGCGTCCATGTTGGTCACCGGTTCATTCTGGACAAAGTCAGGAAGAGTGCTGCGGCGCGCTCGCTGCGGTCCGTCGCAGTTACGTTCGATCCGCATCCGTTGCGGTTCCTGCGTCCGGAGACTTGTCCGAAGCTGATTACGCCATTGGAGACGAAACTCGAGTTGCTGGGAGATACCGGGATCGATGCGGTTTTGGTGCTTCCTTTTACCGCGGAACTTTCCCGGATGCGGGCCGCAGAATTTGTCACTGCGATTGTTCATGATGCTCTAGGTGCGGTTGAGGTGCATGAGGGTCCCAACTTCCGCTTTGGCCATCGCGCGGAAGGCGGCATGGCTGAATTGAGCCAGTTGGGCTGGGCGCTTGGTTTTGAGGTGGTGATCCACCAAGCTTGCCAGGTGCGAGGATTGACTTGTTCGAGCACCAGGATCCGAGAGCTGCTATCGCAAGGGCAGATTCGCACTGCCCGGGCGCTCCTGGGGCACGGGTTCTTTATCGATTCGACGCCGGCCCATGGACGCGGGATCGGATCCACGCTCACAGTTCCCACCATCAACCTGGCTGCTTATGGCGAATTGCTGCCACCGAATGGTGTGTATGTGACACAGTTGCGTGTGGCCGGGGAATGGTTCGATGCGGTTACGAATATAGGCAACCGGCCCACCTTTGGCGCGGATTCGTTTGCGGTGGAATCGCATTTGCTTGATTTTCACCCGATCCCGCTGGAGGAATGGACGCCGCTGAGGCTCTTGTTTCACCGCCGGCTGCGCGAAGAACGGCGTTGGCCTTCTCCTGAAGCGCTTAAAGAGCAGATCATGCGCGATGTGGGGCAGGCGAAGAGGTACCTGCGATTGATGCGGGTGATGGGACGAAGATAAAGGTGCCGAAGCTCTACTGCGGTACGGCGACCTGCGGAGTAGCGGCGGGCGGTCCTGCTGGATGAGCAACCGTGGTCTTTGTTGCCACATTCGTAGCCGGCGTTGGGCGGGCGTCTCCTGGAAAGTGCTCGTTGGGACGGTCGGCAATGGCTACCTTCATGAAACTCATCCACAGCGGAAGGGCGGCGTGCCCTCCGCTTTCTTTCTCGCCGATCGATTGACGGTTGTCGTAGCCAACCCAGACTCCACAGGTGATGGAGGGCGAGAAGCCGATGAACCAGGCGTCGTTGAAGTCGGTGGTGGTGCCTGTCTTTCCTCCCAGGGGATG
Organism: uncultured Acidobacteriaceae bacterium; assembly: GCA_963850235.1. GTDB lineage: Bacteria > Acidobacteriota > Terriglobia > Terriglobales > Acidobacteriaceae > PALSA-350. The sequence continues at coordinate 29,333 of CAWKKM010000022.1, forward strand.
GTGGAGTGCCATGGCGTCGGCGGCGGTGCCGCCCGGCCCTATCACTGACTTGAGCATCACCATCATCGTACGCGCCGTCTTCTGCGTGGTGGACTCAGCCACATTCGCCGGGCTCTCCGACAAAGTAAGCCCATCCGCGTTGGTCACCTTGCGGATGAGATGCGCCCCCAGGCGAACCCCGTCATTGGGGAAGCTGCTGTAGGCCGCTACCTGCTCCTCGAGCGTAGCCTCGACCGTGCCTAGCGCAACGGGGAGGAAAGGCGGAATGGTGTTGCTGAGGCCGAACTGATGGGCAGTGGCAATGACCTTGCGTATACCCACGCGTTCGGCAAGCTTCACCGCGGGGATGTTACGCGAATCCGAAAATGCATGCACCAGGGTGACCGGGCCTTCAAACGTGTCGTCGTAATTGTGGGGAGTGTAGGGTCCAACGGCGGTGGAGAAGGTAACCGGCGCGTCGACAATCACGTCTTCCGGACGGGCGCCTTCCTCTACCGCAGCAGCGTAGACGTAGGGTTTGAAGGAAGATCCCGTTTGCCGCTCGGCCTGGGTGGCACGGTTGAATTGCGACAGGTTGAAATCGCGGCCGCCTACCATTGCGAGAACCTCGCCGGAGGCGTTGTCCACGGACAGCAGGGATCCCTGTATACCGGAATCCTGTTCCAGGATTGCGTGCAAGACGAGATTTGTATCGGACGACGGCAAGATGTGCACGTAGATGATGTCGCCGGGCTTAAGGAATTTTTCCGCATCTCGCTGACCGGTCCAGGCAAAGTCGTCGGGGCCGAGAATCAGCTGCTGCTCGCCAATGCGCGCGGTCACCTGATAAGGCAGAACGTTGGTCACCAAGGCGTGCACATACGATCCTGGCCCAACCACCTGTCGCCAGTCCGGATGACGGAACTCATCCAGAGAGCCTCCCGCGGCGAGTACGTTGAGCAGGTTCCCTTTCCATCCGTGACGGCGTTCGAGCGCGGCCAATCCGTCGAGCACCGCGCGATTGGCTGTTTGCTGCAAATCCAGATCCAGCGTGGTGTAGACGCGCAGGCCCTCTTCATGCACCTGCTCGCTGCCAAATTGACGCTCCAGTTCGCGGCGCACATCTTCGACGAACCAGGGAGCGACGCTGTTGGACGGGGGCTCGATGTGCAACCCAAGCGGCGCAGCCTTGGCTGCATTGGCTTGCGCATTGGTGATCACTCCGTCTTCGAGCATGGAATTGATAACCATGTTGCGACGGCGGAAGGCGCGATCGGGATTGGCTAGAGGAGAATAGGCTACCGGCGCCTTGGGCAAGGCGGCCAGCAAGGCTGCCTCGGGCAGCGTGAGATCGCGCGCGTGCTTGCTGAAGTAGTATTCCGATCCAGCCTCAAACCCATACACGCCCTGGCCGAGATAAATCTGGTTAGCGTACAAGGTGAAGATCTGCTCTTTGGTAAAGGCGCGCTCGATTTGAATAGAGAGAAACGCTTCCTGCAGCTTGCGGCCGAAGGTTTGCTGGCTGGAAAGGAAAAGATTACGGGCCAATTGCATGGTCAGGGTCGAAGCGCCCTGAGTGCGGCCGGTCGAGGTCAGATCGTGATAGGCCGCGCCGAGCACGCGGAAGGTATTGACTCCCCAATGGCTCTCGAAGTTCTTATCCTCAATGGAGATCACTGCCTGGCGCAGGATGGGAGGAATAGCTTCATAGGGAACGACGATGCGCCGCTCCAGGGCGAAGGAGCCGAAGACGCGCCCATGCACGTCGAGCAGATCCGTCGAGGTGATGGGCCGGTACCGTTCCAGGTCGGCGATTTGCGGCAGGTCCACGGAGTAGACCAGCATGAGGCCGGTCAATGACCCGGCAATGATGGCGAGAACCATCAGGGCGATAAAGGTAATGCTGCCCGCTAGTTTCATGGGGCCCAGCCCGGAATGGCCGGGCGGACGAAACCTGACTGTGCCCGAAGATGGAGCTTGCCCAATCAATGAGGGATCCGCGTATCAGGCGCTTTTTTGTTTCAAGATATCCAGCGCCTTGGTTAGTTGATCATCCGGCTTGGGCGTCTTCTGCTCGTCGGTGTCCTGACCGGTGGCGACCACGATGTTCGGGGTCACGGCTTCGTCCTGAATTTTCTTACCCAGCGGCGAAGAATATTTGGCCACGGAGAGAATCAGAGCCGCGCCATCGGGAAGCTCCATGGTTTTCTGCACCGAGCCTTCGCCGAAGGTACGGTCACCGACCACGTCGGCCCGCTTGTTATCGAGGACCGCGGCGGCGACAATCTCGCCCGGACCGGAAGTGCCATGGTTTACCAAGACCACGAGAGGCGCCCCGGTAATGAATTTGGAAGTGTCGGCGTTGAAGGCCTCGTAGGGATACTTCTGCCCGGAGAGGGTGGCGATGGTACCCGCCTCGAGGAAGTAGTTGGCCAGGCGTACGCCCTGTTCCTCGTCCCCTTCGGCGACATCCCGCAGATCGAGCAGGATCTTCTTGTTGCCGTTCTTCTTCATTTCCTTCAAACGAGTGGCAATCTCGTTCACGCGCTCTTTGTTGAGGATCCCGGGCTTGAGGTAGAGGATGCTGTTGCTCTCATACTCCGTCAGTCCTAGCGGAGGAGCCGGGGATACGACGCGGGTGAGAGTGATCTTGTCCGGTTCTGCCTTGCGGGGACGGACGAGGGCGAAGGTCACGCTGGTTCCGGGTTTCCCCTCCAGCAATAAGCGGATCATGACCAGAGACATCTCCCGAGTGGAATGTCCCTCGATGGCTTCGAGGATATCGCCATCTTCGATGTTCTCTTTGTCGGCTGGGCTTCCCGGCTCGACCGAGACCACGGTGGCATATCCGTACCGCTTGGAGATATTCAACCCGACCTGTGCCACGCCCTCGTTGGTGTGTTGCTTGTAGGCTTTGTACTCTTCCGGGGTCAGGTAGCTGGAATTAGGGTCGAGCGACTCCAGCAGGCCATGCAGGGCACCGACGGTGACCTTGGTCATGTTGGGATCGACGACATAGTCCGTCTGAACCTTCTTCAAAACCTCGCTGTAGACTTCCATCTCAGGGTAGGCGCCATCCTGTTGCGAATCCGCGCGCACGCGGCTCGGACCCATTCCGCCGAGGAAGACCAACGCTACCAACAGGATGGAAACAGCAAACACGGCACGCTTGAAGGTTCGGGACATAGCACCACTTTGGACCATAAGGATGGTTTAAACAAATAATACTACTGGGTTAGACGCACACCGGAACCAGAAAGGGGACGATGATTTGGGTGGTGGCGGCGAATGGAATCGAACCATCGACCTACGGGTTATGAGTCCGTCGCTCTAACCATCTGAGCTACGCCGCCTTATGTTGATTCTACAACAGTTGCAGGGCATCCGTTACAATGGAGGGGTTATGCCTTTCCCGGTGAAAACCTGTGTTATCTGCTCCGATGAGTTTGAACTGAAGCCGGACAAGCCCGGTTTTGCCAACCGTTGCCCCAGCTGCAGTGAGCCTGAAGCGGAAGATTCCTCCATCAAGGAACATCTGGACCCCGAAATGACCGAGGCCCGGCGGAAAGCAATGCGCGAACTCCTCTATCGCAAGGATAGCTGAGTCTTCTATCCCGAGCTTTCCGGCTACAAACGGTAAGGCGTTTTCCATCGCCTGGGCGCTACGCAGGACCATGACTTTTCGTGTCTAAATTCAATCAGGCAGGGAGACGTCCTTTTTCGGAAGCCCGTCTTTGTCGTACAAGAGCTCCGCGTGATCAAGATAGGGGCCTTTCACATAAGAGGCGGCGCGTTTCGCGATGGCGCGCAGTTCCTCCACACCGGCCCTTTTCTGACTGACTGCTAGACGCTCCCAGCGTTCGCGCAGAGCTTCCACTACCACGTGGGTCATGGTTTCTCCCGTTTCCTGGGCTATCGCGACGGCGAGACGGTGTGCTTCTAAATTCTTAATATTGAGCGATCTCATCGCCGCCCCTCGCAAACCAGTGTCTCCCAACATTCTACCGGGAGGGGACAAGCTGTTGGGATCGTTTCTAGTGGCCTGTAACAACTGATTCAGGAGTACAACCCGATCTGTGAAAATGCGGCCCTTCTTGGGGTCGCGGGTCTCCTGTTTTGTATCGGGGCCCGACTTTTAGTCGGGCCGCAAAGCGTTGAGAAGGAGGTGGGCTTTAGAGTCTGCGTGAGAACCGGGATTTCCAAACCCAGTCCCGTAGAGCCTGCCCTGAGCTTGTCGAAGGGTCTGAACTTTCTGAATTTAGCAATCAGGACGCTGGTTCTGGCTAAGATCAACCACACTTGCCCAAATTAGATTTCTCAGTCGGCCGGGGCGTAAACGCTAAACAAGCTGAGGGAAAGAGCGTCTCTGCACGAAGGGCACGGGTTTAGCCGTGCCGTAAAAAGGCCTTCGAACGACGGCTTTAGCCGCTGAGGTACGCTTTTCGACGCATACGGGGCAAAGTCATCTCTGTCCGCGGCTGCGTTCGCCGCAGACGATTGAAAAGACGTACCTCAGGGGCTAAAGCCCTCATCAGTCCAAGCAAGATGTGGCACGGCTGAACCCGTGCCCTTCGTGCAGAGACGCTCTTTCCCTCAGCCTGTTTAGCGTTTACGCCCCGGCCAAATGAGAAATCTAATCTAATTTGGACAAGTGTGAAGGTCAGTCGTCCCTGCGGGACTCATGTTGCAGCCGATGGGTTTTCACGCAGACTCTTTTAGCCCGTGCGGCTCTACTGATTCAGCTGTTACGGTCCACTAGTGCCTGCCTCTTCAGACGGTTACACTTGCATAAACCTTTCGCGGTTCCATTTATGTCTGATTCCGAACGCCCAGCCAAGACGTTGGGGCTACGCATTGTCCGCAGCGGTGAGCTCGATAGCAACACTCCGCAGACCCCTGGGATGACCCGGGCTGAGGCGATCTCTTACGCTCGTGTGGGTGCGCAAAAGCTTTGGGCAGGAACAGTGGTTGTCCATCCCAATGCCAAGACCGGTCCACATCACCATGGGGAGCTGGAAACCGTGATCTATATAGTGCGGGGACGGGCACGGTTCCGTTGGGGAGAGCATCTGGAGTTTGTGGATGAGGCGGGGCCGGGAGATTTTGTGTATGTGCCTCCGTTTGCTCCTCATCAAGAGTTGAACGCCCGGAAGGATCAACCGGTGGAAGCGGTGATCGTGCGCAGCGGCCAGGAACCGGTGGTGGTGAATCTGGATATTCCGAGCCCCGAGGACGAGACGGATGCGATGGGATCGGATCCCTTCCACTCGAACACATGATGAGTGAAGGTGCACGCGAACGTATCGTGGCTGTGATTCCGGCGCGTCTTGGTTCCACCCGGTTGCCGGGCAAGGTGCTGCGCCCTATCGCCGGGATTCCCATGCTTGGCTGGGTTTATCGCGCTGCGCTCGCATGCTCCCAGCTGGAGCAGGTGCTGATTGCCACCGATTCACCCGAGGTGGTTGCGTTTGCCGATTCGCAAGGGTGGCCCAGCGTCATGACATCAGCCGCGCTGGCCAGCGGCACGGATCGGGTGAATGCTGTGGCGGCCATGGTGGACGCGGATATTTACGTGAATATCCAGGGGGATGAGCCGTTGCTTCGCCCGGAACATATCGATGCATTGCTTCGGCCTTTTGCGCGGACGGATGCTGAGGTCACTACGCTTTCGACCCCTTGTACGGAAGAGGAGATCCTTGACCCTAATGCGGTGAAGGTGGTCACGGCCAATGATGGCCGGGCGCTCTACTTTTCTCGGGCCACGATTCCTTACCAGAGGGGCACTCCTCTGACGCCGCGCAAACATATCGGTATTTATGCTTACCGGAAGGCTGCGCTGCGGAGGTTTGCGGAGTTGCCGCCGAGTCCACTGGAATCGGTGGAGAGATTGGAACAGCTACGGCTGTTGGAAGAAGGGATCAGTATTTATGTGGTGCATACTCCGTGGAATACGATCGGGGTGGATACCGAGGCGGATTTGTTGGCTGCGGAACGGATTTTGCGGGAGCGGGTTGGGTAGGCGGAGTGGGAACGAGGCGAACGTGGGCACTCGTCCAATTCCCTCCGGCCTTGAATTGCGAAATGGTCGGTTTGCGCTTTCGCGAATGGGGTGGAGTCTGACAAGATGGTAGAAATGACTGCACCAGTTGCTACGAAGATTTTCGCCGACCGTATCGGGCGCATTGAGGTTTCTGCGACCATGGCGGTCACCGCAGAGGCTGCCAGGTTACGCGCGCAGGGTGCGCAGTTGGTCGATTTTGGCGCCGGGGAGCCTCATTTTGCGACGCCGCGGCACATAAAAGATGCCGCCATCGCCGCCATCGAAAGCAACTTCACCCGGTATACGGTGGTCGCCGGCATTCCGGAACTCCGCAAGGCAATCGTGCAACGGCACGCATGCGACTTCGGTTCCGATTACACGCCGGATGAGACGGTCTTCACCACGGGCGGGAAGCTGGCGCTGTTCAACGCCATCCAAGTGCTGGTGGACCACGGCGATGAGGTCATTCTGCCGGTCCCCTATTGGGTCTCTTTCAAGGACATCGTTCAATACGCCGGGGGGAAGGTCGTCTATTTGCCCACGGAAGAAGCGGAGAATTTTCGCATTACGGCGGATGCCATCGAACGAGCGATTACCCCGCGAACGAAGGTCATCATACTCAACACGCCATCGAATCCTTCAGGCTCCGTCGTCTCCACCAGCGACCTGGAGCGGATTGTGAAGCTGGCCCATGCGCGCGGGATTTTCCTGCTGCTGGATGAGTGCTACGTATACCTGCGCTATGCGGCTACTCCGGTCTCGGGCGGTTCCTTCGTAGAGGCAAAGGAGCATGTGGTGGTGCTCGGTTCGCTCTCCAAGACGTATGCCATGACGGGCTGGCGTGCCGGATTCGCTCTTGGCCCCAAGCCCGTGATTGCCGCCATGAGCAAACTGCAGAGCCAGTCGACGTCGTCGACCGCAGCTATCGTGCAGAAGGCAGCCATCGCCGCGCTGAACGGCTCGCAGGCATGCGTCACCGAGATGCGCGCCGATTACCTGAAATTGCGCGACGTCATTCTGCACGGCCTGCAGGCCATCCCCGGCATTACCTGCACCAAGCCGGAGGGCGCGTTTTATGTGTACCCCAATGTGTCGTCGTTCCTGGGCAAACCGGGGGCGAAGAACACCACGGAACTGGCCTCACGCTTGCTGCACGAAGCGCATGTTGTCGCAGTTCCCGGGGAGGCATTTGGCACCCAGGAGCACATACGCCTGTCCTACGCCGTCGCGCAGAACGACATTGAAGAAGGGCTGGACAGGATGAAGAAGTTTTTCGGCAATCTTTCCTAGGAATCCATGAAATCTAAAATCGAATTTCGCCCCATTATCCTGGCCGGCGGCAGCGGAACGCGCTTCTGGCCGCGCAGCCGCCGTTGGCGGGCGAAGCAGTTGCTGGTGCTGGACGGCGCGCGCACCATGATCCAAAGCACGGTGGATCGTCTGGGCGGGCTGGCGAGCTCGAATGAGGTTTGGGTGATCACCAACGATCTGCTCTCGAAAGCCATCTCGGAGCAGCTGCAAACGATGCTGGGGGAGCAGATCATTTGCGAACCGGCGGCGCGCAACACCGCGCCCGCAGCGGGCCTGGCGGCCTTCCTGATCGAGCGGACCTCTCCCGATGCAGTGCTGGGCATCTTCCCCGCCGACCACGTGATCACCGATGAGGAGAAATACCGGGCTACCATCGAAAAGGGCATCTCCTTGGCTGCGGCCGGCGAAAATATCGTGGTGCTGGGGGTGAAGCCTGTCCGGCCGGAGACGGGATACGGCTACATCGAGACGGGAGAGACACTTGCGGGTGGAGTGAAGCGCGTCCGCCGCTTTACCGAGAAGCCCAACCGGGATCGCGCAGAAGAGTTCATGCTCGCGGGCAGATACTACTGGAACAGCGGTATTTTCCTGTGGTCGGCGCGCACCCTGGCCAACGCCATCCGCGAACACCTGTCGGAGACCGCGCCCTTTCTGCAGCAGATTGCCGACGCCTATGGAACACCGCGTTTCGAGCAGGTGTTTCGTGAACTCTATCCTTCGTGCGAGAACATCAGCATTGACTATGCGGTGCTCGAGCCGCGCTCAGCCAAGGGTGAACATCATTCCAATATCTACTGCCTGCCGACGGAATTCGGGTGGAATGACCTGGGTTCGTGGGATGCCCTCTACGAACACCAATTGGCGCAGGGCAACGCGAAGGACGGCAACGTGACTGAGGCGCGGGGCATGGTGAACATTGATGCGCGCAACAATTACGTGTACAGTCCGGAGAAATTCGTCGCGCTGGTCGGGGTCGATGACTTGGTGGTGGTGGAAACCGAAGACGCCATTTTGATCACCACGCGGGAACGTTCGCAGGATGTACGCCGCGTAGTCAGCGAGCTGGCGGCGGGGAAACACGACGAATTGATTTGATTCTGGAAAAGCCCATCAAATTCGGGACGGACGGCTGGCGGGGGATTCTCGCCGACGACTTCACCGAGCGAAATGTGCGTATCGCCGCCGGGGCTATCGCCAGCTATGTCTGCCGGCACGAAGACCCGGCCCGGGGCATCTGCGTTGGGTACGACACTCGTTTCTTATCGCAGCGCTTCGCGCAGATTGTCGCTGAAGTCGCCGCCGCGGCGGGCATCCCGGTGCGGTTGGCGAATCGCATCACTCCCACTCCCGCTCTCTCCTACGCGGTGAAGCATTCCGGCGCGGCGGGCGGGGTAATGATTACGTCGAGCCACAATCCCTACAACTGGAACGGGGTGAAGTTCAAAGCCAGCTACGGCGGCTCGGGGAGCCCGGCCATCATGGCGGCCATCGAAGGGTACCTGGGCCATGAAGCGCCCGTGGCCAGGGCTAGCGCAACTATCACTGAGACCGATTTTCTTAGCCCCTATGTCGAGGCCATCTCTGTCTTCGCGGATCTCCAGCGGATCGCCGCGACCGGGCAGAAATATGCCATCGACTGCATGTACGGCGCGGGGCGAGGTGTACTTGCGGGTATCTTCGCCGCCAGGGGGATCGAGCACGTGGAGATCCGGGCGGAATGGAACCCTCTTTTTCCCGGCATTCAGCCGGAGCCGATTCCTCCCCATATCCGCGCGCTGGAAGTGGCGGTGCTGGAGCATCGCTGTCAGGCCGGCTTTGCTACGGATGGCGATGCGGACCGCATCGGGGCAGTGGATGAGGAAGGGCGCTTCGTCGACGCCAACAAGATCTACTGCATCCTGCTCGAATGGCTGCTCAAACGGAAGCAGTGGCCGGGAGATGTGGCCCGGGCCTTCAACACGACCAAGATGCTGGATCGGATCGCGGCCCGGTACGGGCGGAAGCTTTATGAGCACGGGATTGGGTTCAAGCATGTGTGCGAGTTGATGCTCACCAAAGACATCCTGATCGGCGGGGAGGAGTCGGGCAGCATTGGCATCGGGCGGCATTTGCCGGAACGCGACGGACTGCTGAATGCCTTGCTCTTGGCGAATGTCATGGCGGAGGAAGGCCGCACGCTGGGCTCGCTGGTGAGCGGGTTGCAGCAGGAGTATGGCGAACATCATTATGGTCGACTCGACCTGCACATCCCGGAAGAAATCAAGCAGGCGGCGATACGCCGCGCCGCAGCCGGTATTCGTGAGTTTGCCGGCAGGCGGGTTTTGCGCCAGGAAACGCTCGATGGAATGAAGTTTTACCTCGAGAATCCCGGGGGGCATGCTTCCGACCCGCCGGCCGCGGAGAGTTGGGTGCTGTTGCGCGCGTCGGGCACCGAGCCGTTGCTGCGCATTTACGCGGAAAGCGGCTCCGCGGAAGCGGTTCAGGCCCTGCTGGAAGCGGGCCGGAAATTTGCTATGGGAGATGCGGCATGAAGGTGAAAACGAAGGGCCTGCTTTTCGACATGGACGGAGTGCTGATCAGCTCGCTTGGGTCGGTGGAGCGCAGCTGGCAGATTTGGGCCGAGCGGCACGGCCTCGACGTGCGCGAGACGATTAAAACTGCGCACGGAATGAGGGCGATTGAAACCGTGCGCACGCTGAAGCCGGATGCCGACCATGCTGCGGAACTTAAAGTGATTGAGGATCTCGAGGTCGGCGACAACGACGGCCTCGAGGTGTTGGAAGGGGTTATGTCGATTTTGCAATCGGTACCGCAGAAATTCTGGACGATTGTTACGTCTGCGACCGAACGGCTGGCGCGGAGCCGCCTGGCGTTTGCCGGGATTCCGGTGCCTCGGCATATTGTCACCGCCGACATGGTGACCAATGGGAAACCGCATCCTGAGCCCTATCTCAAAGGGGCGAAGATTCTTGGAGTGGCGCCGGCAGACTGTGTGGTGATCGAGGATTCGACTTCAGGGGCGAAGGCCGGCCACGCTGCCGGATGCAAGGTGCTGGCAACGACGTTCTCTCACAGCATCGGTCAACTTTCGGCGGCGGATTGGATTGTGGAATCGCTGGCTAACGTAAAGATCACGATTTTGCCTGATGATGAAGGCCTGGAGCTGGAGTTCACACCTCTGAAGAGATAGTTCCTGATTCGCTAAGGGAGAAGTTTAGCGGTGATCGAAAGTGGAGAGCCGCTTTAGGATCGCAGCCGCGGTAGCTGTTTGCTCCAGAGCTTTTTGGTAATCGCCATTTCCGCCCTTAACAGCCTGCCCGGACGCATCGTCGATGGGGATCACAGTCTGCCGGCTCGATACCTTGGCGGAAGCAGTCGAACCACGATGAAGTAGTTGCGGACCGCCATCGCTGATTTTGGGAGCAGGATCGCCGGTATTCGGCGCGGCAGAAAAGTCAGCGGACTCGGGCATCTCGCTCACGGTTGCCACGGATGGACTCGATCCCCGCAGCAGCTTGGCTTTTCTGGCGGTTTTCGCTCTCGTTCCTATCCTGCCAGGAGTGGCGCGCATCTCCGATGCGAGCGGCTGAACAATCTGGCGCTGCGCGTAGGTAAACAGGACCGCCAAGGATGGCTCGATACCGACGAAAGCGGCGAGCAGGGCCACACCACACGCAACGCGGGACCAAACCAACCATGCCGGCGTGTTTTTGCCTTCAGCCAGAATGGAGTGAACACGCGCCTTCAAGTGTTGAGAGGAAGCTGCGAAATCAATTCCCCAATTGGTCGAACTCGGCGAGGAGTTCAAACGCGCAAAATGGATCAGAGACTCGGCGTACCTGGCCCTTCTTGCAGGGGAGTCAGAGACCGCGGCGAGGTCGCATGCGAGTTCACGGTCAAATTGCATCCGGGTGACGGCGTACCATGCAGCGGGATGAAAGAACAGAAGCGACCGGCAGGCAATCGCAATCCCGTTCCAGACAAAATCGAGGCGCCGCACGTGATGCAGCTCGTGGCGCCAAGATATCTTCCAGATCGGAGCGATCCTGTTCCAGGCAAGTATCGGGGAGCAGGATGGTGGGGCGAATCCACCCGAAGGTTGCCGGGGATGTGACCCCTGACAACACCAACAGTCTTGCGCGACCGACGCCAAGCTTCCGGGCAATGGGCTGAAAGGCTGCCGCGACCTCAGCGGGCGGTTGGCTGGTAAAGCCCAGCACCCACTGCAACTGAATGTGTTTTTTGATTTGCGTGATCAGCAGGTAGGTCAACACCAGGAGATAGGCGACGCCCATGACGCGCAGAGAAATCCCCAGGGGAAAGGCCCACGAGACCGGAATCTGCCACTCCCTCTGACTCACTGCCTGAACCGGAACCGAGGAGGAAACGGCAGTCAAATGACGACCTGGAAACAGTCCCTTCGCAAGAAATAGCCAATAGGCTGCCGAACCATACAAAAAACTCAACCAAACCAGGAATCTCCGGCTCGGAGAATTGACCAGCCGGCTCAGTACCAGACATACCCCGAAGGCAAGTGCCGTCTTCAGCAGAAAGCCAACAAGGGCGGTAACGATGCCCAGCACCAGGTCTGAATTCATCGCAGCCCTGTACTATTCGCGTTCGCCCAGCTCATACCTCTTACGATACTCTCGCATCAATGACTCGAGCTCATCCAGCTCCTTCTTTTTGATGGAATTGGATTCCAGCAGGTTCACCAACAGGCCGGCGGCGGAGCCGTGGAAGTTCCGGGATACCAGCGCCTGCACGGAGATCTGGTCGATGGCTTTTCGCGAAACGAGGGGCCGAAAGACAAACACCCGGCCTCGCGCCTCGTGAGCGATCAATCCCTTATTTTCCATAATTCGGAGCAGCGTTTGCGTGGTCTTGTAATGCGGCCGCTCCTTTTCAGGATGAGCATTGACCACGTCGTCGACAGAACCTTCTTTCAGATCCCAAAGGATCTGCAGGAGCCTCATCTCGGCCGTGGTTGGTACCGTGAGCTTTTGCTTTCCGCCCGCATTTCCCGACGGTTTGTTTCGCATAGGTACCTCGTCATTCGTCTTAACAGTTTAAGATTACGCTAGCTTTGAAACTTTGAAACACGAAAAAACCGATTTTACATGGAGACGAACGGGAGACTCACTTTGGCTGTCGTAGTTGATGAAATGAGCGAATTTGTTCTGTCATGGTAAAGGGCGATGAAGGTAAATAGACCAAGCAAGCGGAGGCTATGCTTTACAGCAGCGTGCATGCTGCTGGGGTTGTTGTGCGGCTCCGCGGTTGGCCAGAGTACATCCATCCAAGTCCCGGCCGAGACTCTGCTGTCGATTCAGCTGCTGCAGCACGTTCCCATGAAGGTTGGCGAATCCCTGGAAGGACGCCTGCTTTATCCCGTTTATGTTGATAACCAGATCGCCATTGCGGCAGGGCGCCACGCTTCGCGGCACCGTCCTGCAACTTGACTCGGATCGAAGCCGCCGGATCCATGCGCGCCTGAGGGGGGATTTCACCCCTTTTCACATCCCGGTGGTCCGCTTCGACCAGCTGGTTCTGCCCGACGGGACCCTTGCATCCGTGGTGAGCGATCGCGCGAAGGATGGCGCCCCGATCCTGCGCTTGTCCCCTGCCGCTGGGGCGAAAAAGGGTTCGCTGGTTTCCCGGCAGATCGCGGCAGAGAAACAACGGATCAAGGATGCCGTGGCACAATTCACCGCGCCCGGCCGGGGAGACCGCCTGGTGCAATTTATCTATTCCCAGTTGCCCTATCACCCGGAACGGATTGAGACGGGGACGGCCTGGGTGGTCTGAGCTTGCCCAGCCGCTGAAGCTCAGGCTCACGGACCCGCGGCCCGAGGCCCAGTGAGAAGTGCCGCCAGGAGCATCGGCCGCAACCGAATGGCGACTGCGCGCATATCTTCAAGAGACGCTCAGCTCTGCCGAGCGAAAGCCCGGGGACACTTTCCAGGCAGTGGTCTCAGAGCCGGTGTTCAATGCCGAACATAAAGTGGTGGTTCCGCAAGGCTCGGTACTCGTGGGGGAGGTCACCCAGACCAAACCTGCCCGTTCCTTCGGGCGCCAGGGGAAGCTCCGTTTTCGCTTCCGGCAGTTGAAACTACCGACAGGCTTTACACAACCGGTGGAAGGCACGCTTGCAGGGGTGGATGCCAACAAAGCATCGAACCTGCAAATGGACTCTGAAGGTGGCATTGCACCCAGGCCGCAAAGCCGGGTGCTGCTTCCCCTGGTGCTGACCTTGTTGGCCGGACGCGGGCTGGATGACGATGGAAACCGGGCTTTGAATGGCGCGGTTGCTTCCAATGGCCTGGGAATCGTCGGCCGGATTGTGGGCATCGCTGCCAGTTCAAGGAATGTTGCTGCAGGGATTGGATTTTATGGGGCTGCGCTGTCGTTCTACGATCTTTGCCTGGCACGCGGCCACAACGTGGTTTTCACGAAGAATACGCGCATTGAAGTCACGACCAGGCCCAGCTCGCAACCCGATGAACACGCCGTCCCCGTCTCAGTGAGCGGCCACGGCCTTGGCCTGCACCGCGCGGCGCAAGGCGAACCCGAGCCAGCAAGCGTGTCGAATCGAGGGTTGGCAGGGGTGAATTGGTGTCGTTCATGAGCAAGGGGATCTCCGTGCAGCCAAGGACCACGGCGTCGCAGCCCTGGTCTTTCATCCTTTCCATGACTCCGCTGAAAGGTAGCGACCGCTTCCGGTTTGAAGACGCCGTAGACCAGTTCCTCCATGATGATGCGGTTGATTTCATCGCGATCGCCGGGTTCGGGGCGCACATATTCCAGTCCGCGGGCTTTGAGCTTTTCCGGATAGACGTCGCTTTCCACCAGGTAGCGGGTTCCGGTCAGACCGAGGCGCCGGAACTGGCGGCCGGCAGCCTGGGCCGCGACCGCATCGGCAATATGCAACCATTTCAGTGGCAGTTGCGCCTGGATGTAAGGCAGCGCCTGGTGAATCGTGTTATCGGGACAAATGAGAAAATCGGCGCCTATTTTAGCCAGCTTATTGGCGGAGGAGAGCATCAGCTCGCCTACCCCCTGCCAGTCATCGCGGTAGATACATTTCATGTAGTCGGCCAGCGAGTGAGTATGCATGGAGATCTCGGGGTGATCGTGGGGGCCGAGAAGGTCCGCGCCCCCGGCGCATATAGTTCGATAACAGAGAGCAGCTCCTTCCGCAGAACAAGCGACGATACCGATATGTTGGGCCATCGATTGATTTTAAGATAGGAGCCATGCGCGTTGGTCCTGCCATGGTCCTTTTGGCTTCGAGTTTCCTTTCCCTGGCGCCTGGTGTTTACGGGGAGACGGGACGAGAAGGTTGGCTTCGCTATGCGGCCCTGCCTCCGCAGCTTGCTCAGCAATACAAGATTCCTCACCGCATCGTCACCGGCAACCAGTCAGCGGTTGCGCATAGTGCTGCGAGTGAACTGGCGCGGGGACTGCATTCGATGCTGGGCGCGAATCTCACGGTCTCATCCAACTTGGCTGGAGGGCGATGCGTTTCTCCTGGGAACGCCGGCAGAGATACGGCGTATGCTCCCAAGCTGGAAACCGGAGTCGCCGATCGCGGCTGAGGGCTTCTCTCTCTCGCAGCTCGCCGAGCAAGGCCATAACTATTGGGTGTTAGCCGGCGGAACCGATCGCGGAGTACTTTACGGTGTTTTCCGCATGCTCGAACAGGTTGCGCAACAGAAGTTCATCGCGCCGGACGCGGAAGCGCCTTCTTCGCCGATTCGTTGGGTGAACCAATGGGACAACTTCGACGGCAGCATCGAGCGCGGCTATGGCGGACGCAGCATCTTTTTCGACAACGGGCATGTGCGCGCCGATCTTAGCCGGGTTTCGGAGTATGGACGGTTGCTGGCGTCGGTCGGGATCAACGGCGCTGCGGTCAACAACGTCAACGCCAATCTGCATACGCTCGATCCCGGAGATGATCCATGAGTTGGCGCGCATCGCGGATGCCTTTCGTCCGTGGGGCGTGCGCATGTCGCTGTCGGTTGATCTTTCGAGTCCCCAGGTGGTGGGGCAGTTAAATACGTTCGACCCTGTAAATCCCGCGGTCGTGGCGTGGTGGCGGAAGAAGGTCGACGAGATCTACAAGTCCATTCCTGACTTCGCGGGCTTCGTCATCAAGGCCGATTCGGAAGGTCGCGCGGGCCCTTCGAAGTATGGGCGCACTCCGGCGCAGGCGGCCAATGCTGTGGCGCGTGCTTTGCGGCCGCATGGTGGAGTGGTGCTATATCGCGGATTCGTCTACAACAATCACCTCGACTGGAATGACCTGAAGGCGGATCGCGCGCGGGCGGGGTATGACAACTTCCGCGCGCTCGATGGCACGTTTGATCGCAACGTGGTGATCCAGATTAAGCATGGGCCTATTGATTTTCAGGTGCGGGAGCCGGTGTCCCCTCTGTTTGCCGCGCTGCGCCGTACCAGCCAGGCGATCGAATTGCAGATCACGCAGGAGTACACCGGCCAACAGCGGCACATGGTGTTCCTGGTGCCCATGTGGAAGGTGGCACTGGATACCGACATGCGTGCGGAAGAGCGGCTACACCCCGGTGAGCGAGATTGTCGAGGGTAAGAGCTTTCATCAGCCGCTGGGCGGTTTTGTCGGGGTGGCCAATGTCGGGCTCGACGCGAATTGGCTGCATCATCCGATGGCCATGGCCAACCTTTATGGCTTCGGCAGGCTGGCGTGGAATCCTGAGCTGACCACGGCTGAAATCAGTGATTGCTGGACGCGGCTTACTTTCGGCAATGATGCAAAGGTCGTGTATATCGTCAATGGGCTGCTGGAGAATTCGTGGCGGGTGTACGAGCAATACACGGGCCCACTGGGGATAGGGGGGCTCACGAATATTCTCGGGATTCACTACGGTCCGGGCATCGAGTCAGCGGAGCGGAACGGGTGGGGGCAATGGTTCCGCGCCGATAAGAAAGGTATCGGGATGGATCGCACGGTGGCGACGGGGACTGGCTATATTGGGCAGTATCCACCCGAACTGGCGAAGACCTACGAGTCTTTGGACAACTGCCCAGACAGCCTGCTGCTGTTCATGCATCACGTGCCGTACAACCACGTGCTGCACAACGGGAAGACGCTGGTGCAGTATGTCTATGACTCGCACTATGAGGGTGCTGCCATTGCCGGTTCCTACCCGACGCGATGGAAGATGCTTCATGGCTTGATCGACGACCAGCGTTATTACCAGACGCTGGCGCTGTTTGAGTACGAGGCTGGCCATGCGGTGGTGTGGCGGGATGCGGTGACGGCGTGGTTCCAGAATATCTCCGGGATTCCCGATAAGCTGGGGCGGGTGGGGCACTATCCGGACCGTATCGAAGCGGAGTCGATGCAGGCTGATGGATATACAACCGTGGACGTGTCGCCGTGGGAGACGGCTTCCGGGGGTAAGGCGGTGGTTTGCAATCGTCCTGGTGGCTGCTCGCTGAGTACGAAGCCTGGGCGGCCGGCGGGTACGTATTCCGTGAGTGTGCGGTATTTCGATCTGCGTCCGGGTAACGCTCAGTATGAGTTGCTGATGAATGGCAAGTCCCTGGCACGATGGACGGCGAATGATATGCTCCCGCCGGCTGCGGTGGATGCACATCTTGATGGCAGTACGAGCACGTTGTTTACCGTTTCTGACGTTCGGTTGAAACCGAAGGATACGCTGACTCTTCGCGGGATGCCTGATCAGGGAGAACCGGCGCCGGTGGATTACATCGAGTTGGAGAGGAAATAGACGATGGTCGCGTCCAGACGAAACATCACCGCGGTAGTTACGCTTCTGCTGGTGACTCCGCTGGTGGCGGAATATCTACTGGGGGACCTTCCACCGAAGCTGCTGCCGGCACTGGTCGTATTGGCGCCGGCATACGGTGGCGCGGCGGTACTGATTCGCGAGACAGCGCGGCGAACGGGTCGCGGCTGGCCGATGATGCTGATTCTTGGGGCAGCGTATACCTTGATTGGCGAAGGCCTGGTGACGCAGTCGCTGTTCAACCATGACTATCTCAAGATGCACATGCACCTGCTTGACCATGCCTATATTCCGGCGATGGGCATTGGAGCGTGGTGGACGTTGTTCATGTTCAACCTTCATACCTTCTGGAGCATGGGCGTATCGATTGCGCTCGTGGAGGCGCTATTTCCTGCTGAAGTTGAGACGCCGTGGCTGGGGCGGGTTGGTACTTCAGTCATCGCTGTCGTGTTCGTGCTTGGTACAGCCGCGAACTTCGGTATTGGATTCAAGCAGAATCAGTTTCTGGCATCCAAGGTACAGCTTCTTAGCGCGGCAGTGGCGAGCATTTTGCTGATGGCGTCTGCGTTTCTGATTCCGGCACGGAGACGCCGCATGGCCGGCGGTATGGTGCCGAGCCCATGGACTACAGGAGGCGTCGCGTTCGTGCTGGGCGTGGCCGTTCTGAAAACACCTCCGGACTGGGGTTGGGGCGCGGTGGGTGCGTTGCTGGTGATCGACGCAGCTTTCCTCGTCTTGCTGGCATTCTTTTCGCGACGAACCGGATGGAGCGCGTTGCATACCCTAAGCATGGCAGCCGGCGGCGCACTGAGCTACGGCGTTCTCGCATTTACTCGGACGCCCTTCATCGGAGGGCTGCTGTGGATGCGCATCGGCAACGCGATTTTTCTCGCCGCCGCGGTTTGGCTGATATGGTTGGGCGCGAGGCGAGTCATTCGATACCAGAGGCTGGCGTAACGCGATCGTCGAACCCGGGCGGGCACTATCGACGACGCGACTTAACGTGGTTTGTTGGGAAGGACGCGGGCTTGCAGGCGGCTGATTACGGTTTCGGGCACCAGGCCTTCTACGGAGCCGCCTAGTTCGAAGACGTTTTTGATCAGGCGCGAGCTAACGTAGGAGTATTTTTCGTCGGCCATCAGGAAGACGGTTTCCACTTGCGGAGCGAGCCGGCGGTTCATCAGCGCCATCTGCAGTTCGTACTCGTAATCGCTGATGGCGCGGACACCGCGCAGGATGGCCTGAGCACGCTGCTCGAGAACAAACTCCACCAGTAGACCATCGAAGGTCGCTACGGAAACGTTGCCGAAAGACTGCACCGATTCCGTAAGCATCTCGATGCGTTCGGATACGGAGAAGAGCGGAGCTTTCTCTGAATTCTTCAGGATCGCGACCACCAGGTGGTCGAAGATTTTTGCACCACGGGCTACGAGATCCAGATGACCGTTGGTCAATGGATCGAACGTGCCCGGGTAAATGGCTTTGACAGTCTTCAAGTCTTACTGCCGGCGCACCGGCGCCTTCACCGCTTCCGCAGCCTGAGCCGAGCCGTTCAGCGGCACTGCAGGAATCTCCGCCGGCTTCACCCCGGTCAAGCCCAGTTTCTGCCGTAGCTGTTGATCAATGCGGGTAAAGATCTCAGGATGGTCCTTGAGGAAGCTGCGAACGTTTTCCCTGCCCTGGCCAATGCGCTCGCCGGCGTAGCTGTACCAGGCGCCCGACTTCTCCACGATATTCTGCGCCACGGCGAGATCGAGCACATCGCCTTCGCGAGAGATGCCTTCTCCATAAAGAATGTCGAACTCTGCTTCGCGGAAGGGTGCGGCCACCTTGTTCTTGACCACCTTGATCTTGGTGCGCGAGCCAACGACCACATCGCCTTCCTTCACTGCCGCGATGCGGCGAATGTCGATGCGCACCGAGGAGTAGAACTTGAGCGCGCGGCCGCCGGTCGTGGTTTCCGGGTTGCCGAACATGACGCCGATCTTCTCGCGGATCTGGTTAATGAAAATGAGCGACGTGCGCGACTTGGAAACCGTGCCGGTCAACTTGCGCAGCGCCTGCGACATGAGGCGGGCCTGCAGGCCCATGTGCGAGTCGCCCATTTCGCCATCGAGTTCGGCCTTGGGCACCAGCGCAGCCACCGAGTCGACCACCAGAACATCAATCGCGCCCGAGCGCACCAGGGCTTCGGTGATCTCCAGCGCCTGCTCGCCGTAATCAGGCTGAGAGACGAGGAGATTGTCGACATCGACACCCAGCTTCTTGGCGTATTGCGGATCGAGCGCGTGCTCCGCATCGACAAAGGCCGCCATGCCGCCCGATCTTCTGCGCTTCGGCGATGATCTGCAGCGTGATGGTGGTCTTGCCCGAGGATTCAGGACCGAAGATCTCGATCACGCGGCCGCGGGGAACACCGCCCACGCCAAGAGCTGCGTCGAACGAGATAGAGCCTGTGGAAATAACGGAGATGGGCACGATCGCCTCTTTGTTGCCGAGGCGCATGATGGAGCCCTTACCAAACTGCTTTTCAATTTGCGCTAATGCCAGGTCAATGGCGCGGGAACGGTCGTCTGCCATGGGAAGTTCTCCAGTCGGAATCTAGTGGATCATACCACCGCGCGCGAGGCTATCGCTGCAGCAGGTTAATCGGTTCATTGATGTCCGCGACACGAAAGTACGAAGCGAGCGCCGGATGCCTGCGCGCGACTGCCTGATACATCTCCCAGGCAACACGGCGGTAAGAGAAGTGTCCCGCAGGCGTGGAGCGCAGTTCCGCGATGTAGAGCGCTTCGGCGAAGTCCATCTTGAAGAGGGCGCGGGTGCGTGTGCCCAGAGGCAGAACGTAGCCCGCTTGATCGGGCAGGCCGGATTGTTCAACATGAACGAACGCTTCATGTGCCTGGGTCATGGCAGCGTCGTATTGCCGCAAGAGGCCGGCCTCGGCGAGACCTTCCGGAACTTCGTAGCCGTGAACATTCGTGAACGGCTGCAGGATCTGGACGCAGCGGCGATGGCGATGCATGTCGCGGAAGCCGCCGATGTCCATGAGGATGTCAAAGCGCAAACCTTGCCCGGCGGAGAATTCGCGCAGCAGTTCATCGTGGCGGCCGCGATGGCGCGCGCCGAGGGCGATGATCTCGTTGCGGCGTGATTCGTCGAGGGAACCGACTTGGCGCGCAATCTGACGATACGAGTAATGGCTGGCGCCGTAGAGCAAGGTGGTGGCGAGATCAATTTCGAGCGGCTGATCCTCCACCAGGTCGACCGGTCCGGCCTGGGTCTCGATGGGAGCATTCTTCATCAGCTCGGCCGCGGCCTGGGCTAACTCGCTGCGCGTGGCGAGCACGTAGTCGTTGGGCGCGGCGTACTTTACCAGCGTAGGCGCGATTCTTACGTCGCGTGTCAGCAAAGCTTCGGCATCTGCTCCCAGGCCAGGATCCAGGGCTGCGATGTCACGCTGCAACTTGCTCATGCTGTCGCCCTGCACGTTCCAGGCGGAACCCGCCGCGGCTTCGCGCAGGCGCTCGCCCAGCTGACGAACTTCCGCATGAGGGTCGGAGAGCAAACGGGAAATCTGCGTCTCGAGGGTGCGCGCGTTCACGATCTGGCCGAGAGAGGTGTTGGTGGCCAGCGGCAGCAAGTAGCGGGAAACATCGAAAGCACGCGCCTTCAAGGTGCGGTTGTAGGCTTCCTCCTTCATCTCCGCCGGCCGTGGGGTTTGCTCCTTGAGCCACGCAAGCATGGTCTCGGTGCTGGAGTGATACTCGGCGAAGAGGGCCTCGACGGCTCCGGTGAAGACGATGCGGCTCGCTGGGCTTGTGGAAAAGTCGGGCAAATACCAGCCGCTCTTGCGAAAGTTCTGGTAGCGCGTGGAACGTTCCTGCCCATCCCAACGTTGCTCGTCGACCAGGATGATGGCTGCCAGGAGTGACAATCGTTCGATGGCGAAGGCCACGTGCGCCAGGTCTGCAATGGAGCGATGGCCGTACTGAAAGTAAAACGTGTTTAAAAACTGTTCCGCGCGCTGGCTGGAGATTTCCCGCAGCGATTCCTTCATCGAAAGCGCAGATCTGGAGTACTTGGCCATGGCGTAGGCCAGGACTTCCGGATCAGCCCCATGTACGGCGTAAACTTCGGTCTGGTTTTGGGGTTGTTCGGCCGGAGCTGCGTAAGGGAACGGTAGCGATTTCGCTTTGAGCCATGATTGAAATTCAGGATAGAGCATTCCCGCGGGGATGCGCGGAGCCCATAGTAATGACTGATGTTCCACGCGGGTCGAACTAAGATAAGATTGAGCTGCAACCGCGGTGCGGATTGAGCTTTTTCGTGTGAGTTCGCTCCTATGGCCGGAAACCGCAATTTGAGCCGGAGTTCCCCGCCTGAGGAGACCCTTTCGGTGGTGAACCACAGGCCGTACGCGTTGCCAAAACGCCCCTGGACCATGATGCAGCGCTGGAACGACCTGCTGTTTGCGCATTGGCCAATCCCTGCGGCAAAGTTGGAAGCCTTGCTGCCCTCCGGTCTGCAGGTGGATACGTTTGACCAATCGGCTTGGTTGGGGGTTGTTCCTTTCTGGATGGACCGGGTTCAATTGCGCGGAGTACCCCGGATTCCCGGAGCTAGCCGGTTCCCTGAACTGAATCTGCGGACGTATGTGCGGGAAAGAAATACCAATCGTGCGGGAGTTTATTTCTTTTGCCTCGAGGCTTCGAATCCGCTGGCGGTCATGGTAGCCAAGGCGGTTTTCCACTTGCCCTATCATTGGGCGCGCATGTCGATCAAAGCACGTAGCGAACGAGAATTTACCTACCAGAGCGAGCGGCTTCTGAGTGCGAAGCCGGTCAGATTCCGCGCTCACTATCGGGGTTTGGGGCAAATTCGGGCGATCGACCAAAGCCGCCCGGGGACGATTGAGCATTTTCTTACCGAGCGGTATTGTCTTTTCACAACCAATCGGAGAGGGCAGTTGTTGCGCGGGGATATCCACCATATGCCCTGGCCGCTGGAGGCGGCGGAGGCGGAGATCGAATTGAACGATCTGCCGGCTACCTATGGGATAGAGATCCCGCATACGGCTCCGCTGTTGCATTATTCGCGGGAGTTGGTGGTTTATCTTTGGTCGCTGGAGAAGATGTGGGGCAAGTTGCCGGTGCTTGAGGCGGCTGCGGTGCGCACGGCGGAGATTGTTTAGCGAAGGGGACGGCCCGCCCCGCTCGGCGAGCGCTTTTTCAATCGCGCCTTTGATGGTCCGCTGGGCTACAGTCCGTCCGTAAGATGATCGAACATCGAGGGCTTTAGCCTCTGAGGGCATTTTTCCTTCTCGCTTAGCAGCCCTCGGCGGCTAAAGCCGTCAGATCTGTCCAAATTAGATTTGTTCAGCTTAGCCAATTGGACAACACATCCAATCGACAGACCAATTCTGCGGAAATGGGCGCATTTTCCGATCGTCACTGCTCTGATGCTCTGTATCAGGGCACGACTTTAGTCGGGCCGTACAGGGGAAGCCGATGAGGGCTTTAGCCCCTGAGGTACGCTCTCCTAGACCTATGGCGAACTGAATCCGGTTCATTTTTACCCCTTAATGTAAGCGCTGAAGCCCGTACTCTTCGAAGAAGTTAATTTTTCCGCAGACCGGCCGGCTCTGAATTTTTGTTGGCCGTTAGAAGCTGGTAACCTCACTCTTTTGGCAAAGGGAGTGAGAGCATGGAAAATCTTGTCGGCAAGACGGCGTTTGTTTCTGGGGCTTCACAGGGGATTGGGCGCGCTTGCGCCATTGCGTTGGCTAAAATGGGCGCCCGCGTTGCACTGGCCGCACGCAATGAGGCCAAGCTGGAAACAGTCGCCAATGAAATTACCGCGGAGGGCGGTCAGGCCAAGCCGTTCCTCATGGATGTCTCCGACGAAGCGTCGATTCAATCCACGGCGAAAGCGGCCATCGCGCATTTCGGTAGTGTGGAAATCCTGGTCAATAATGCAGGGATCACCAGGGATACCCTGCTGCTGCGGATGAAACGCGCGGATTGGGATGCAGTGATGACCACCAATCTGACCGGCGCTTTTCTGTTGACCCAGGCATTGTTGAATCCCATGCTGCGGGGTCGGTGGGGCAGGATCATTAACGTCAGCAGCGTGGTCGGACGCGTCGGCCAGGCAGGACAGGCAAACTACGCCGCCAGCAAGGCCGGGCTCATCGGATTTACTCGTTCGATGGCTCGTGAATTGGCTTCGCGTTCAGTCACAGTGAACGCGGTGGCGCCAGGCTACATCGAGACCGCGATGACCGCGGTGCTCGACGACAAGCAGCGTGAGGCGATGCTGAGCCATATCCCGCTAGGACGTCCAGGCACCGAAGAGGAAGTAGCCGACGCGGTAGCTTTTCTCGCCTCCCCGCAAGCCGGCTATATCACCGGCCATGTCCTGGATATAAACGGCGGCCTGTTCATGAGCTAAGGCTGTTTGTTGAACCATTGCGGATACATAATTCCAATAAAGGAAAAATAAGAATTAGTTCATGAAGAAAATTCTTGCTAGTCGTCACTTCGGCGTGTTAACTATGCTGCCAACACCTAATTAAGCAGTACCCCTCGTTGCAGCAGCATTAACTTTGCTTTTGCTCATCAGGGTGAACGTGTGAACGAAGGTCTGAGCATATGAAGATAGGAATCACCATCCGGGGCTACCGGTTGCAGAAGGGGCTGTCGCAGGGAGACATAGAGAAGCGCACCGGCCTGCTGCGCTGCTACCTGTCGCGAGTCGAGAACGGGCATACCGTTCCCTCGCTCGACACTCTGGCTAAGATCGCCCAGGCCCTCGATATTCCTCTCGCCCAGTTCTTCGCAGAAGACTCTCTGGGCCGCGAGATGAATACCCAGAAGCTGACCGATGACGAATTGCGGTTTCTCACGCAGATCCGGCGCTACGCGACGAATCTGAACGACAGCGACCGCAAGCTGCTGTTGGCGATGGTCAAGAAGTTCGCCGCGACCGCCGTACGCTAGTGTAGTGCGTCACACAGATTAGCCCTTATCTCATCGGAAGACCCTGTGTCGGCTCTTAGCTGGTAAGCCGTTCTTTTCAAGCTGCATCGCGTCGAACCGCATCGCGCCGAGTCCCGCTAGGGACGGCCGATCGTAGCCCAGGATGGAGTGCGCAGCACGGAATCCTGGGTATCTAAAGCAAAATGATCGAGCCCCGTAGGGGCGGCACACATTCTTGAGGGACGTCAGTCCCAATCGGGCAGATGCGGCAGCTGACATAATCGCCTATATTACCAACGCACGTACGCTAGAGATCGCTTCAGCGCCAGAACGAAGCGATGCCGAAGGCGAAGACCAGCAGCAGGAGAGTCATGCCGCCGTAAGTTGCCCAGGAACGAAAGGCGTATTGGCTCCGCGCCGTGCCTATCCGTGGCACCAGCGGAGCGCCCAACGCCAAGCCGCAAAGAAAACCGCCCAGGTGGGCCATATTGTCGATCTGAATGCTGGTGCGCAAGACCAACGATGCGCCACCAATCACAAAATTCAAAAGGGCAAAGTAAATGACGCTCTTGCGCAGCCGGCGGATCTCTTCCGGCGGGACGGGGAGCAGTTTCGCCTTTAACAACAGGATTAGGACACCAGCCAAACCGAAGACGGCGCCCGACGCCCCGGCCCCGACCACCTGCGGGTGAATTGCAACGCTCAGTAAGTTTCCCGCGACTCCGGTCAGGGCATAGACGGCCACCACCCCGGCAGGCCCCAGCAGAGGCTCACCCAGCAGTCCCAGGTTCCACAAACACCACATGTTTGTCGCCAGGTGCAGGATGCCGACGTGGACAAATGCAGCGGTGAGCAGACGCCACCACTGCCCGGTAAGCACATAACCACCGAAATTCGCGCCCCAGTGCACCAGATCCTGGACACTGGGATTGGAAGGAGAAACACCGCGCAACACCATGACGAGATACACCGCACAGTTGATGCCCACCAGGGTGTAGGTAGCCGGCGCGGTCGCCCAGCGGTTGCCCGCAGGTCGCCTGGGCGGCGGTACCGGCCGGGGGTCGCCGTCATAACCAGCCATCCGCCCGCCCGGGTAAGAACCGGGATTGGCGCGGCTTTCCGGCGGCAGAATCTCCGCAGAGCTTTGTGATGGTCTGATACCGGGCCAGTCTGACGCCATAAGGCTAAGCTATCCTGAGCTAGAGTCTCTGACAAACCCGGCGATCCTCTGGGTCGCAGTGGTGGTCAGCCTCATCTGATTATCAACGGAGCAAAATGGGGCAGTCACAAATCGCGAAGATGGGCAGGTCTTGAGTGGACAATAAGCAAGTTAAGCGGGCTCTTTTGAGTGTGACAGACAAGACTGGCCTGGTAGATTTCGCCCGCCAACTGGTGGGCCTGAACGTGGAACTGATTTCGACCGGCGGCACGGCGCACACTTTGCGCGACGCTGGGCTTACTGTCCGCGATGTTTCTGACCTGACGGGCTTTCCGGAAATGTTGGACGGCCGGGTAAAAACCCTGCATCCGAAGGTCCACGGTGGGATTTTGCATTTGCGGGACAGCCTCGAGCACCTGGCGGCCGTGGCCGAACATGCCATCGAACCCATCGACATGGTGGTGGTGAATCTTTACGCTTTCGAAGAGACGGCGCGGAAGCCGGGCGTCTCGTTCGGCGAGCTGGTGGAGAACATCGACATCGGTGGGCCCTCGATGTTGCGTTCGGCAGCCAAGAACTTCGAAGACGTGGCCGTGGTCACTACGCCGGCGGACTATGAAGCAATCGCGGCCGAAATGGTAGCCAACCATGGGGCTCTTTCGTTCGAGACCCGGTGGCGATTGGCCCGCCAGGCGTTTACCGTCACTGCAGGCTACGACTCGGCCATCTCCAGGACCTTCAATAAGATCGCGGCCGACACCAAGACGGATTCCGGACCTGCGCCGGCCGGCGGGAGTTCGTTCCCACCGACACTGCTGATTGCGTATTCCAAGCAGGCCGATCTGCGCTACGGGGAGAATCCGCACCAGGCTGCAGCGCTCTATGGGGACGGCAGCGGCGCCGGGGTGGCGGGGGCCCAACAACTGCAGGGCAAAGAACTTAGCTACAACAACCTGGTCGACCTGGATGCCGCGTGGGAGCTGGTACAGGAGTTTGACCAGCCGGCGGTGGCGATCATCAAGCACTGCAATCCGGCGGGCGCAGCGGTCGCTGCTTCCGTGGTCGAGGCCTTTCAGAAGGCTCTGTCGACGGATCCGGTGTCTGCGTACGGGAGCGTGATTGGGGTCAATCGGGAGGTGGACGAGGCATTGGCGGAGGAAATGGCCAAGCTGTTTGTGGAGGCGATCGCGGCCCCTTCTTTCCACGAGGCGGCGAAGGCAAAGCTAAGCGCCAAGAGAAATCTGCGGCTGCTGGTGGTCAAACAGGCGGCTCCGGGCAAGGTGATCAAGCAGGTTTCCGGAGGATTGCTGTTGCAGGATGAGGATGACAAGGATGTCGTCGCGGCCGAACTCAAGGTGGTGACCGTACGTCCGCCGACGCCGGAGGAGACGGAGTCGCTTCGTTTCGCGTGGCGGGTGGCCAAGCACGTCAAGTCGAATGCAATCGTTTATGCCCGCAATGGCCAGACGATTGGAGTGGGAGCGGGCCAGATGAGCCGGGTGGATGCGGCGAAATTCGGCGCCATGAAGGCGGTGTTGCCGCTGGCGAACAGTGTGGCTGCCTCCGACGCCTACTTCCCCTTCCCCGACGGCCTGGAGACGGTGGCGGCGGCGGGGGCCACGGCAGTGATTCAGCCGGGTGGCTCGGTGCGCGACCAGGAAGTGATTGACGCAGCCAACCGGCTTGGCTTGGCGATGGTATTTACCGGGATGCGACACTTCCTCCACTAAACCGGGTTTTTACCGGACAGGAAAAAGGCGATTTGGTGCCTGATGAGGCACGTCCTTCCGGAAAAGAAATAGTCTAAACTTGATAATGGCGAAATATCGAAATTCCTCCCAGCAGAACTTTAGACGGAGGACGAAAGTAACTGCCAAACTTTTCCCAGTAAAACAAATTGGGGAGTGCGGGGAGTTTTTGGATGGGGTTACAATTCGCCTGTTGACCAGATGGTGCGCTGGATCGAGACAGCAAGCGCATACGACAAAAAAATGCGGGGTTCTCTGCACCGCGTTTGGACCACCGGCGTCAGTTCTTCAATGACAAAGTCCGGTCACAGGAACTCCCATACATGACCATCAGGGTTACGCCGCAAATCTCCCGCAGAATCCGCCGAACGGCTTTCTTCGCATGTGCCGCAATTGTTATCCCAGGCTCTGGCTTGGCGTCGCCTCTCCAGGCGGGCTCGCCGCAGCAACCCCACGCCGCAACTCTCGAGCTCGCCCGGCGTCAAGAGCTGACCCGGCGGGCACGCCGGCGGCGACGCAAAAGCCCGACCGTTCCGCGGCCTACTACCATTTCGGCCTGGCGCACATGTACGAGGAAATGGCCACCAACTACGGCCGGCCCGAGTACGCCACGCGCGCTATCGAGGAATACAAGCTGGCCCTCGACGCCGATCCCAGCTCCAAATACCTCAACAGCGGTCTGGCCGAGCTCTACCTGCGGACCGGGCGGGTACGCGAGGCAGTCCTGGCGGCGCAGGATATCCTCAAGACCGAGCCCAATAACCTGGAGGCTCACAAACTGCTGGGCCGGGTTTACCTGCAGTCACTGGGCAACGTTCAGAATGGCGGTCCTTCCGAGAAGGTTTTGCAGCTCGCGATCGGCGAATACACCAAGATCGTGGAGTTGAAGAGCAACGATATCGAGAGCCGGCTGCTTCTGGGGCAGCTCTACACGCTGGCCCACGATACGCCGAAAGCGGAGGAGCAGTTCAAGGCGGCGCAGCACATCGATCCCAACTCCGAAGATGTGGTGCTGAACCTGGCGCGCCTGTACAGCGACTCGGGCGACATGACGCACGCGATTCAAGTGTTGGGTGCCGTGCCGGAGGACGACCGCACGGCCAAAATGGACTACGCGCTGGGCATGAGCTACGCCCAACTGAAGGAAAACAAGAAGGCTATCGATGCCTACGGCAAGGCGTTCGATATGGAACCGGACAACCTGGACGCCGAACGAGGCCTGGCGCAGGCATTGCTGGACGACAACCAGCTGGGCGCGGCACTCAAGCACTTTGAGACGATTTCAGCTGCCGATCCGCAGGACGCGCAGACTTATCTGCGTCTGGCCGAGATCGAACGCCGGCAAGGTCACTATGAGCAGGCGTTTACCACCCTGAAGAAGGCGAAGGCCCTGGCTTCGGATTCGCTGGAAATCGGCTTCAACGAGGCCTTGATCGACGACTCACTTGGGCACTATGACGAGGCGACGCAGGCGCTGCAGCTGCTGGTGAAGCAGACCAACCATCCGGACGGCCAATACGCAGATGCGGAAAAGAACAATCGCTCTATTTTCCTCGACCGGCTGGCCAATATTTACCGTGAGCAGAACAAGACGGAGCAGGCGGTTCAGACCTATCAGCTGATGATCGCGATGGGTGGGGACTATGCGGAGCGCGGGTACCAGGGCCAGGTGGATGCCTACCGCGACGCCAAACAATATGAAAAGGCGACGCAGGTAGCGCAACAGGCCGCGGCTGCCATGCCCAAGGACAAGACGATTCAGTTGATGTTGGCCGGGCAGCTGGCGGATACCAGCAAGACCGAGGAAGGCATCAAGCTGGCCAAAGCGCAACTCAAAGGCAACGCGAGCGATCGCGAGGTTCACCTGGCTTTGGCCCAGATGTACACGCGGATGCGCCGGTGGAAGGACGCCGCGGACGAGATCGATGCGGCCGACGCTCTCGCCGCCACCAAGACAAATGCTCAGGGCGTTTCCGTCCCGGCCAATCCCGACGACAAGATCTACATCTACTTTCTCCGCGGGGCGCTCGATGAACGGCAGAAGCGGTTCGATTCCGCCGAAGAGCAATTCCGCAAGATCCTGGCCATCGACGGCAACAACAGCATGACCCTCAACTACCTCGGCTACATGCTCGCGGATCGTGGCGTCAAGCTGGACGATGCCCTGTCGATGGTGCAGAAGGCAGTACAGCTGGACCCCCAGAATGGCGCCTACCTGGACTCGTTGGGCTGGGTGTACTTCAAGATGGGCCAGTATGCGCTGGCGGAAGCTAACCTGCGCAAGGCAAGCGAGCGCATTGGGCAGGATCCCCAGGTCCATGACCATCTGGGAGAGCTGTACGAGAAGACGGGCCGGCTGAAGATGGCCGCCGGGCAATGGGAGCAGAGCTTGCAGGAGTATGCCAAAACTGTCACGGCCGACGCCGAACCAGGCGACGTGAACAAGGTGCAGAAGAAGCTGGATACCGCGCGCGTAAAGCTGGCCAAGCAAGAATCGGCGGGCGCCAGCCCGAAGCAGTAAGGTGGTAACCGCCGGGCGAGCGACCGGCGAGATGTTGGCGCTGCCGCCCGGTTGTGGGGTTGGTGACGATGAGGGGAACCTGCTGGCGCAGCGGGAGCACCCCGAGCCGGCCCATCCCTACCGCACACCCTTCCAACGAGACCGGGCAAGAGTCATTCATGCGCGGGCATTTCGCCGCTTGGCGGGCAAGACCCAGGTCTTCACTCACCGCTACTCCGATCACTTTCGCAGCCGGCTCACCCACACCATGGAGGTGGCGCAGATAGCGCGCGCCATCGCGACCGCGCTGAAATTGAACGAAGACATGACAGAAGCGTTGGCGCTGGTGCATGACATTGGCCATCCCCCGTTCGGGCATGCCGGCGAGCGGGCCCTGGACGAAGCCATGCAGGAATTTGGCCTGCGCTTTGATCACAATCTGCACGCGCTGCGGATGGTTGAATACTTCGAGGTCCGGTATGCCGCGTTTCGCGGGCTGAATCTCACGTTGGGGGTGCGTGAAGGCATCATCAAGCATTCCCGCAATTACTCGGCCGCCGAGCACCCGGAGCTGGCTTGCTATTTTCTTGACCAGCAGCCTCCTCTGGAAGCACAGCTCATCGATCTGGCGGATGAGATCGCCTATCTCACGGCCGACATGGATGACGGGATGGAAGCCGGCATGCTCCGGCCGGAGATGCTCCGCCAGCATGTGCGGATTTTCGATCAATCCCTGCGTGCCGCGGAACGCGAGTTCCCTGCCGCTGCTAAAAACCTGCTCTCCAACGAAGCCTTGAAGAGAATGCTGAACAGCCTGGTGGGCGATCTGATTCGGGAGACGGCGCGCCGGGTCAACGCCGGCGGTGTCGTTACGCTCCAGGATGTCCGCCGGTCCCCTGATCGCCTGGTAGCGTTCTCGCCGCAGATGGAGGAGTTGCGCCGCGAAGCCAAGCAGCATCTGTACGCCACGCTTTACAGCCGGGAGGAACTGCAGCGGGACCTGCAGGAGGCGGCGATGGTGGTGCGCAATTTATTTGCGTGCTGGGTAAACGATCCGTCGCTGTTGCCGGTTGCGAACCAGTCGCAGATTGCTGAGCATGGCGCAGCCCGGGTGGTGGCCGACTATATCGCGGGCATGACGGATAACTACATCCTGCTGCAATACGCGGAATGGATCAAAGGTCGACGATCTGTTGCGGGTTGAGGGTGCCGCTGAGGAGATCGCGGAAGGCTGTGAGATTTCCGCGAAATCTTCCCAGCCGATCGACGTATGCTTCCGGCGCCAGGCTGCGCACCAGGTTTTTCAGGCATGGGCCGATGATGAACCTGAAAACCAGGGGCCAGCGGAAGGTTCCTTTCCGCGCAAGATAAATCGGGTTGGCCACTTGCATGTATCCCATGCGCCGGCCCGTGCAGCGGCCCACCTTGGTGCTTAAGTGCACCCCGCAGGCATTCGAGATGTGGACCAGAGAGCCAAAGGATGTGATCTGCCGCGAGAAATCCCAGTCCTCGTACCAACCGTAGAGCGGCAGGGTTTCGTCGAAGCGCAGATTATGTTCCCGGATGGTGGCCAGACGGAGACACATATTGCAGCCGTAGGCGAGAAAGGTAGGGGTGATTCGCTGCTCGGTACTGGCGACATTGCTGCCGGCTACGATTGACTTTGCCTGCTCCACGGTGAGACCGGGTCCTTTGACATCATCCGCCAGCACTGTTCCGGTGGAAGCTACTACACCCGGATTCTCCACGAAAAAGCGCTCGGTGATTTCCAGGTATTGCGGCTCGAGATAGAAGTCGTCATCGATGAAGAGCAAAATGTCGTGGTCGAGGGCCAGGGTCAGGATTGCATTTCGTTGCCGGGTGAGGCCGAGTGCGGTCTGGATGAAGGTCACGTTGGGAAAAAGGCTGGGGGCGTTGGCGATGTCCGCCGGGTCTGCGTAGGCGATGAAGATTTTGTCTGGTTGTCTTGTTTGTTTGGCCAGGAAGGCGATGGTTTCGGCGAGGATCGCGGGACGTTTGTGAGTGGCAATGCCAATCACCAGCCTGGTTTGGCTTTCCATGGAGTTCAGACTAAAGCGTCCGTCCGCGTTCGCTGGTCGACTTCGATGAATAGTATTCGGAAAGTCACCCTCGGGGTTGGCCCTGATTTCCCAGGAATGGTCCTTAGAACCGCAGGTCCCTCCGCTCCGCTTCGCTCCGGTCCCACGGCAAGCCGGGGCAGGCGGGATGACAAGGGGAGAGCGGGTTGTAGGGCTGAAAATGCGGGACGGCCGAAGGGTGCACCGCAGATCCC
Organism: uncultured Acidobacteriaceae bacterium; assembly: GCA_963850235.1. Taxonomy (GTDB): domain Bacteria; phylum Acidobacteriota; class Terriglobia; order Terriglobales; family Acidobacteriaceae; genus PALSA-350. Next base: position 61,137 of record CAWKKM010000022.1, read on the forward strand.
TTGCTTCGGTCCGGCAACCGCGCTCAATGGAATCGGTGCCCTCCCCTTGTCATCCCGCCTGCCCCGGCTTGCCGTGGGACCGGAGCGAAGCGCAGCGGAGGGACCTGCGGTTCTACGGACCCCTCATGGGAACGCTCCCGCGGAAGGGGTAGGGCCAGGCTCCTGGCGGTTGATATGATAGAGGTATGCAGGTTTTGGTGTATTCCGCTCCGTGGTGCCGCGATTGCCGCGAGGCCAAACGCTTCCTTGAGAAGCACTCGATTGCCTACACCGAGATTGACATCGAGAGCACCCCCGGGGCCGCGGAGGAAGTGCTCCGGCACGTCGGCAAACGGGCCATCCCGCAGTTCGTCGTCGATGGCCAATGGATACAGCCTTACCGTCCAGGCCGCGGATTTCTCCACCAGGAAATGACGGAGTTCTTTCGGGTGGGCAGCACCAACCAGCCGCTGGTTTAAGAGACCGATTCTACTTCACCATCCGGTGGCCCGGGGTCGTTCAGGATGCTTCTGGCGTCCACCTCGTCCGCGGGGCTCACTTGCAGCTGCAACCCACCGAGACCCGTGCCGTAGAGCACGGCGGTGTTTTCTCCCACCAGAAAGCTCGTAATCCCGGCGGAGTCCAGGCGGGTTTTGGCAAGGTCTGCCTCCAAGGCATCGCGATAACGTTCAATTGTGACCAGTTCCGGTTGCTCTTCCATCCGTCCCCTCCAAGTTTGTGAGATGCAGCAACGATAGAATAGTTCGTTGAGCATTTGCCGTTGCTGGAGGCTTTGGTTGATCGCACGTTATACCCGCCCGGCCATGGGCCGGATCTGGACTGAGGAAAATAAGTACCGAATGTGGCTGGAGGTCGAAGCCACCGCATCCGAAGTCCTGGCCGATGCCGGGATCGTTCCGCCCTCGGCGGCCCGGGCTATCCGCGCCTACGGAGAGGTGGACGTTGCCCGCATCCAGGAGATCGAGGCGGAAGTAAAACACGACGTCATCGCCTTCACCACGGCCATGGCGGAAAAGATCGGGCCGGAATCGCGATGGCTGCACTACGGGCTCACCTCCAATGACGTGGTGGACACGGCGCAGGCGCTGCAGATCAAAGCGGCCTCGGAGATCATCCGCGAGGGCATTCTGGCGCTGGCCGCAATTCTCAGGCGGAGAGCGGTTGAGTTCAAGTACACGCCCACCATCGGCCGCACCCACGGGGTTCATGCCGAACCCACCACGTTCGGGCTCAAACTGCTGAACTGGTATGCGGAAATCATGCGCGACCTGGTGCGCTTCGATGCCGCCGCCGAAGACATGCGCGTGGGTAAGCTGTCGGGCGCGGTGGGAACGTTTGGCCACCTCAAGCCCGAGCATGAAGCAGCCATTTGCGCCAGGCTCGGACTTCGCGCGGACCCCATCGCCACCCAGGTGATCCAGCGCGACCGGCACGCGGCTTATATAGCTAACCTCGCCGTGCTGGCTTCGACCCTGGACAAGATCGCGGTCGAGATCCGCCATCTGCAGCGGACTGAGGTGCGTGAGGCGGAGGAATTTTTCTCCGAGAAGCAGAAGGGATCCTCAGCGATGCCGCACAAACGGAACCCCATCACTTCAGAACAGATCAGCGGGCTGGCTCGCGTCATTCGCGGTAATACGCAAGCCGCGCTCGAAAACGTGCCCCTGTGGCATGAGCGCGACATCTCCCACTCGTCAGTCGAGCGGATCATCTTTCCCGATTCCACCATCCTGACTGACTACCTCCTGGCGAAAACCACGACGCTGATTCAGAAGCTTCTGGTTTATCCGAGGCGCATGCTCAAAAACCTGGAGAGCACGGGCGGCCTTATCTTCTCCGGCCAGCTATTGCTCGATCTGACCGAAGCGGGCATGTCTCGCGAGGAGGCTTACCGCCTGGTGCAAAGCCATGCCATGAATGCGTGGAAAGAAGACCTCGTGTTCCGCGAACTGGTGGAAAAGGATGCGGCAATCCGCAGCCGCCTTCCCGACGATCGGCTCAATAAGACGTTTCAGTTCGAGCGCCAATTGGCCAACGTAGACGCAATCTTCGATCGGGTTCTGGCGTGAATCTCACGGTAGCGATCACCGGGGCCAGCGGATCCATCTTCGGTCAGTGCCTGTTGCGAGCGCTGGAGCGCGACTCGCGAGTCGCACACGTGAACTTCATCGCGTCAGAAAACTCGCTCAGAGTGATGGCCGAGGAATTGCATTTAAGCGGCCGCAACGACCTGGTGGCAAAACTGCTGGGCAAGCCGTCTGCCAAGATACAGCAACTGAGCGAGAGCGATGTTGGCGCCGGGCCTGCGAGCGGCAGCTATCCCTCGACGAGCATGATCGTCCTGCCTTGCAGCATGGGCACACTTGCCGGCATTGCCAACGGGCTCGCTTCGAACCTGATTGAGCGGGCTGCCGACGTGAGCCTGAAGGAGCGGCGCCCGCTGATTCTCTGCGTTCGGGAAACGCCCTTCAACAAGATCCATTTGCGCAACATGAGCTTGGCCGCAGACGCCGGGGCTGTGATTTTTCCTGTCATTCCTGCGTTCTACAACCGTCCCATGGATGCAGCGGAGATGGCGGAGCAGTTTGTCTGCCGGGTGCTGGCGCACATCGGGTTACCACAAGCGGATGCGTATATCTGGAAGGGGGAAACGCTCCCCGGTACCGGGGCGGATCACTGACCTGGAAATACGCTTTCATTGGCCTCGGTAGCCGGGATCTGGCGAACGATCGCCATCCGCGCGGGCTGGGCGTTGAGGAAATCGAGCACGCTGGGCGCAACCTGGGCGACACACTGCCCGGGGGCCAAATGCCCGCAGTTGGCGTAGATGTCGAGTTCCGACTGCAATATCTCCGCGTGCAGCCGGTAGCCAACGGAGAGCGGAATTAACCTGTCCTGGTCGCCCCAACCAATCAGCACCGGCATAGTGAGCACACCCAATTTGCCGTCCACCAGATCTTTTCCGGTCATCATGGACTCGACACTGCGATGAACGACCCAACCAATATCATCGCCGCGGCGCAGCATGGCCATGGCCAGAAATTCCGGCAAAGGGTGGGGATGGGGGACGAGCAACTCCTGCAACTGCGCCAGGTCGTTCGGCGACTCGGGTTGAAACAGAGCGGGATCGAAGCCCAGGGTAAAGCGCAGGCCCGCACTATCCAGGAGAACCAGCCGGCGGACACGCTGGGGTTGTTGCAACGCGACCTGCAAGGAGATCCATCCGCCCATGGACCAGCCTGCCAGGTCCACCTGCTGCAGGTGCTGGCTATCAAGAAAGCCCTCGACCATCGCAGCCTGCTTTGAGATGGAATATTCGACATCCCTGGGCTGCGCAGAACGCCCGTATCCCAGCAAATCCACGGCATAGACGCGATGGCCGCCGGCGATGAGCCGAGGTATCAGATTGGCCCAGTCGGCCGCGCGGCTGCCCAGCCCGTGGACCAGCACCAAAGGCCGGCCCGTGCCACCCACCAGGTAATGCATTTTGTAACCATTGACGGTGACAAATTCGCTATGCACGCCGTGCAAGCGCAGCCTGGCGTCGACCTGCTGATCGACCAGCCATAGCGGACTTCGCCAGGCCAGAACGCCGAATCCGAGCCCGGCGAGCAGCAGAACAAAACCGAAAATCAGGCCGGCTCTGCGGGTAGATCCACCGCTTGCCTTCTGCGCAACCCTCATGTGCTTCCTCACCTCATCAGCCCAGGCGAAATGCTTTCTCGATCACCGCCACGGTCACCGGGGCCAACCGAAATCCGTTCTGCAATTGGTCTCGTTCGACCCATCGCACTTCTTCCGCGTCAGTGGCGGGACACAGGACGCCGCCGGTGACGTGGCAAACAAAATCGATCAGGACATAGTGGTAGCGAACGCGGCTTGAGGCCTCGTCCTGAATGATCCGATCCAGGATCTCGATAATCCCGCCCGGAGCAACCATCAGGCCGGTCTCTTCCAGCACTTCGCGCACTACGCCCTGCTGCAACGTTTCCCCTAGCTCGAGGGCGCCCCCGGGGAGCGACCACTCACCCTTCAGCGGTTCCTGGCCGCGACGCACCAGCAGTACTTTCGTACCGTCGATCACCACGGCGCCTACGCCCACAATGGGCGCCTCTGGATACTCTCGACGCACGGAAGCGCTCCTGCTAAGGGCTTACGCCCTAAGGCTGGTCCTTTTACGCTGGCGGAGGGGATTTGTTACAGCCCGATTAATATTACTCCGAAAACTTGATCGGCTTGCCATATTCTTCGGCAAAAACTGTACGCGCCATATTGAAGCGCTCGCCGTAGAACTTATCCGGGCCTTTCAAGTGCCCGATGCCCAGGAGAGCCACCACGTAGTAGCTGAGAGGCAGCTTGAGCACCTCGTGGACCTTCTCCTCTTCGAAGCCCTCCATGGGCGCTGTGTCGTAGCCCAGAACCTCGGCCATCAGCAACATATGGGTAAAGGCCAGCATGACGTGGCGATTGAGCCAAAGAGGCATATTGGGATGGTTGGACAGGTAATTGGGGATGGTGGATTTGGCCTGCTCGGCGTAGTTTTCCGGCATACCGCCCAAACGGCCCAGGCGGAGCATCTCGTCCAGATCTCCGCTGCGCCATCCATCGGCGTCTCCGCAAGCCACAATCATGACCGAGGCCTCTTCTACCTTGGCTTGGTTGAAACTGGCAGCGCGCAGCTTTTTTTTCTGTTCCGGACTGCGCACGACAATGAAGCGCCACGGCTGCAGATTGTAGCCACTGGGCGCCTGCAAACCGGCCTGCAGAATTTTCTGCAGATCGGCATCGGGGATGGGGGTTTCGTCGAAACTGGGCGATGCCCTTCTCTCGGCAATTGCCCGGGACAGCGGCTTCTCGGTTTCGTAGGGCATCAGTGAATCTCACTCATGGCCAGCTCGTTGCCGTAAGGACGTTGGCCAGGAGCTTCGGCGAAGACCCACAAGCCGTGGAAACCGTCCTTAAGCTCGGGATGGGCTGCGAGCGTGGCCTTCATCAGTTCCAGATTCCGCGCGCGGGCGGCCACGGGGTCGGATGTATCGGTGGTGGAATAGCGTAAGACCAGATCCAGGCCACCCAGAGAACCATCGGTGTGTACGTCGCTTACAGAGTATGCCTGGTTGCCGCCCTTGATTTCCATGGGCTGGGCTCCTGGCAGGCCGTCAGGCCGGGCAGCGGCTGCCTCCTGATTCAATTTATCCAGGTTCGCGCTGGTCATGAAATCCGCTGGCGTCGCCAGGTAGGCAGCAGTGGTGTAATAGAAGTAGGCATTCCATTTCTGCCCTTTCTGGTTAAAGGCACGCGCCTTGGTCCAGTACCAGACGCTGTCGTGGCCATCCACCAGGAGCGGTTTCACGAACAGGCCGGCGAGCTGCCAATCGCTGTTTTTTTGCAGCAGGAACGCCATCTGCTGGGGCTGCTTCACCCCGGTGGCATGCACCAGGGTTAAGGCATATTTGCCCTGCGGAAGCTGTGGAATGGTTACGTCCACATGGACCGGCGAATTCGCGACTCCGCAATAGAACACGGTGTCTTCGACCGGCGCCTTCAAGTCGGAAGCGTCGAGGCCATAGAGTGCGTCTATGGTTACGGTGGCACCCGCCATGAGCGGCGCGATCTGCTCGATGGTGTTGGCGATGGGGTCAAACTGAGCTTTTACTTTGGGAATGGTCAGTGCCTGCACCGCTGAAATATTCCCGGTCTGTACACCTGAGGCGATGGTTTTCGCGGCCTGCACCAGGGTGGCGCGGTCGCTTTCGGTCATCTGCGACTGATTGGTGCAAGAGACGGCGTAGATCCGGGCAGGCGCCAACAGCGTAACTACGGTAATCACGAGTTCAAATAATTTTCCGGACCGAGGCATGGAAGTTAAACCGTTTGGTCGAAGTTTACAGAGAGCCCCGCTCTCAGATGCGACCACTGTTAGTCTAGTACACAGAGGGTGGTAGAGGATGAGTCGAGCGATCAGGAACGGCGGATGGACACTCCTGCTCCTATCGACGATGTACGGGTCGACCGTACTCGCCCAAAGAGGTATACGCGGTGGCGGTGGCCCGCCGCGGGTCGCGGCGCAGGCTCCCGCACCTCCGGCTCCAGCTCCTGCGGCTCAGCAGGTAGTGGCTCCGCAACCTGCGCCGGCACAGTCGACGGAGGTTGCGCCGTCGATGCTGCAGCAGCCGGCGAAGGATGCGCAAATCGTCTTCGCTGATGGGAATCTGTCGATTCACGCGGATAACTCCAGCCTCGCCGCCATTCTGCACCAGGTCGCTAGCAATAGCGGCATGAAGATCGAGGGCTTGGGCGGTGATGAGCGGGTATTCGGTAACTTCGGGCCGGGGGCTCCTCGCGATGTGCTCGCCGATCTGCTGGTTGGCACCGCCTACAATCAGGTTTTGCTGGGAGACCTGAGCAACGGCGCGCCACGAGAACTGATTCTTACTCCCACTACGCGGGGCGGAGCTGGGGCTCCAGCTCCCTCGCCTGCGCCTCAGGTCAATGCGAACGCCGACGACGGCAACGAAGCGGATGTGGTCGAGCCTCCTCCGCCGCCTCCACCTCAACAAGAACAGCCTGCGGGATCAACGCAGCAGCAGCCCGCGGGGGTGAGAACGCCGCAACAGTTGTTTGAGCAATTGCAGCAGATGCGCGCAGCGCAGCAGCGGGGACAACAGCAACAGCAGCCTGTGCAGCAGGACTCACCGTTGCAGTAGGGGTGCGGGCACCGAAAAGACACCCTCGCGAGAGAGGAAAGAGCGTACCTCAGCGGCTAAAAGTCCTCGGTGGGACAAGTTATAGATGGCATGTTTTTACAGGCATCGGAAACTCGTCTCAGGGTAGGCCGGGGATTTATCCCCGGCATAAACATGTCATCCCTTGTGGCCTTTAGGCCCTGAGGTACGCTCCTTCGGAGCAGATGTGAAGAGCATACCTCAGGGCCTAAAGGCCAAATAATTCTGACGGATTATGTACGGGCTGAAGCCCGTACCTACCAGCCCGTACCTACCAGGTGTACGCATCAGGCTGCTCTTTCGATTTGGAGAGACTCAGGAAATACAGAAACCGCGCACCAGCGAGGGCGATCAACGACCGGGAGAAAGAAGGGGGAGGAAAAAATTAGAACCGGTAGGCCGCGGGGTCGACCTCCGGGTTAAACCTGTACCACCTGCGCCTTGGCTTTTGCGCCGTCTGCCGGAGACAGGCGAGCATGGAAACGCAGAACATCGAACAGGGTCTTGCAGCACATGTAGCCCAGCATCACACCCAGCGCGAGTGCGGCGATCGCCGCGCAAAATACCATCAACATACTTACATCGATTCCCATATTGGCCCTTCAATCTAAAGTTTTTCGCTCACCCATCGTGCGTCGTTCGCGCACTTTTACCGCTTGTATGACCAGTGTGTCATTGTGACAGACCCAGCGTTGCGTTGACCCTCGTTTCTATTGCCGAATAAGATACATGTAGTGTTACGCGCGCCATTCGCTCTGTAGCCCTAAGCCTTCATGCCCATTACTCATATCACCGTGCGGGGAGCGCGTCAGCACAACCTCCGCGATATCAATATTCGAATTCCCCGTAACACGCTTACCGTGGTCACCGGCCTCTCGGGATCAGGCAAGTCTTCGCTGGCGTTCGACACCATTTATGCCGAAGGCCAACGACGCTACGTGGAAACTCTCTCTGCCTACGCTCGCCAGTTCCTGGACCAGATCGAGCGCCCCGATGTCGATTCCATTGAAGGACTCAGTCCCGCAATCTCCATCGAGCAAAAAACCACCAGCCGCAGTCCCCGATCCACTGTCGGCACGATCACCGAAATCTACGACTACCTTCGTCTTCTGTACGCATCGATCGGAGTGCCCCACTGCCCTAAATGCGGCAAACCGATTTCGCGTCAATCCGCGGAGCAAATCGTGGAGCGTATTCTTTCGCTCGCTCCCGGAGAACGCGTCATTATCTATGCGCCGATCGTGCGCGGCCGCAAAGGCGAGTTCAAGGACCTACTCGACGAACTGGACCAGCAGGGCTTTCGCGCCCGCATCGACGGCGAGATGCGCGATCTCGCCGACTCCATTCAACTCGAACGCCACAAGAAGCACACCATTGAAGCCGTTATCGATCGCGTCGTCCTCAAACCGGGGATAGAGAAGCGCCTGGAAACTTCGGTGGCCAAAGCTCTGCAGATGGCCAACGGTCTCGTTCTGACCGCTGTTGTGGGTCAGGAAGAGCAGCTTTATTCGTCCTCTATGGCTTGCCCGGATTGCGGACTCGACATTCCCAAGTTGGAGCCTCGAAGCTTTTCGTTCAATAGCACTTATGGCGCATGCCCCGAATGCCACGGGCTGGGGAGCATCTATGACTTCGACGCCGCGAAGGTGATTACCGACTGGTCGAAGCCGCTGACCGACGGCGCGCTGGGGCCTGGGGGCGGATCGCAGTACCTGAACCGCCTGCTGCAGTTGGCCGCGAAGCGGTACAAGATCGACCTGAGCAAACCCTTCGAGGATCTCACCGAGAAGCAACAGAAGCTGTTGCTGTATGGACCGGGGCGTGAGGAAGCGCCGCGTACGGGATTCCATGGCGTCCTGGCGTACTTGCGGGACTCGCTCGAGGAGTCGAAGTCAGAGAGTTATCGCGATTGGCTGATGAATTACATGTCCGCCACGATCTGCCCGGCGTGCCAGGGTAAACGGCTGCGTCGTGAATCACTTGCGGTCAAGGTGGGCGCGTTGTCCATTGCCGATTTCACTGCCCTTCCGCTGCGCAAGGCGCTCGCGGCGGCGCGGGCGATCGAGTTTTCGCGCCGCGAAGGATTGATCGCGGAACGGCTTCGCCGCGAGGTGGTGGAGCGGCTGGAATTTTTGGACTCGGTCGGGCTCAGTTATCTCTCGCTGGACCGCAATGCAGCTTCCCTTTCCGGCGGCGAAGGACAACGCATTCGCCTGGCCACGCAAATTGGTTCGCGGCTGCGCGGAGTCCTCTATGTGCTCGATGAACCTTCCATCGGTTTGCACCAGCGTGACAACCAACGCCTGATCGAAGCGCTCAAATCGCTGCGTGACCTCGGTAATACGGTGCTGGTGGTGGAACACGACGAAGACACCATTCGTCATGCCGATTACGTGGTGGATCTCGGGCCCGGGGCGGGAAAACTCGGCGGACATGTGGTTGCTGCCGGGACCCCGCAGGAGATCATGGAGACGGATATTTCGCTGACCGGACGGTATCTGTCGGGCGACCTGCAAACCATCAGCCGCGAGGCTCCGCGCGACCTTAAGGGAAACTGGATTACGGTCGAAGGGGCCGGCGGCCACAATCTAAAAAATCTGACGGTGCAATTTCCTCTCAATGTAATGACCGTAGTAACGGGTGTTTCCGGCTCCGGTAAGAGCACCCTGGTCAACGACACGCTTTATCGCGCCCTGGCCCGGGAGCTTTATGGGTCGCGCGAATTGCCTGAGCCTTACAAAGCCATCAAGGGTTTCGAGAACATCGATAAGGCGGTGCGCATCGATCAGTCCCCGATCGGCCGCACGCCGCGTTCGAACCCGGCTACCTACACAGGCGTGTTCACGGCCATCCGCGATCTGTTTGCCCGCCTGCCGGAGTCGCGAGAGCGCGGATACAAACCAGGGCGGTTTTCGTTTAACGTCTCCGGGGGCCGGTGCGAAGCGTGCCAGGGCGAGGGCCAGCGGCGCATCGAGATGAACTTCCTGCCCGATGTTTATGTGCTTTGCGAGGTGTGTAATGGCCGCCGTTACAATCAGGAAACCCTGGCGGTTAAATTCAACGGCTACTCCATCGCCGACTTGCTGGAGTTGGCCATCGAAGACGCGCTGCCGGTGCTGATCGATATTCCCCAGGTACGGCAGAAGCTGGAGACGCTGGTGGATGTGGGTTTGGGTTATATCCACCTGGGCCAGGCCGCGACTACGCTCTCAGGAGGAGAGGCGCAGCGCATGAAGCTGGCCCGCGAGCTCTCCAAGCGGCAGACCGGCAAGACGCTTTACCTGCTCGATGAACCTACGACCGGGCTGCATTTCGACGATGTGCGCCGCCTGCTGGAAGTGCTGCACCGGCTGACCGACCTGGGCAATACGGTGATCATCATCGAACACAATCTGGATGTGATCCGGAGCGCGGACTGGATCCTCGACCTGGGCATGGAAGGCGGAGAGGGAGGCGGCAACCTGGTCGCCAAGGGCACCCCGGCCGAGGTAGCTGCTACACTCGGCTCGTATACGGGAGAATTTCTCCGGCGTTATTTTCCCCCGCAGGAGTTAAAGCCTTTTACGGCCACTGCCTCCGGAGCCAACGGCAATCACGTTCCGCGCAGGCGTGCGGCCAAATAGGAATCTGCCCTTGTCGAACGATTTGGAGATCCTCTCTACCCCCGAAGTGCCCGATGGGCTGCCAACGCCCCCGCCGCCCCGCCGGATCCCAAACTTTGGTCACACGGTTCTGTTCTTTACCGTAGCCGTCATCGTACTGCTGCTCACGAGTTTTTCTGTTTTTGCGCTGGCGATGAGCCTGCATCCGCTCGGCAGGGAGACGCCGGAGCAACTGCTCCGCGAGCCCCGGCTGCTGATCCCTACGATGGCCGTTGGGTACCTGATTGCCGGCGCCATCGTGTGGGCGGTGTTTACTTACCTGTGGCAGCAATCCTTCGCCCAGGCCTTGCATTGGAACTTCGCCGCCGTGCGCCGTCGCTGGGGGCGATTGCTGGCGGGCGGCATTGCTTTAAGCCTGGTGGTGCAGTTGCTGTCGAATTTTCTTCCTATTCCGAAGACGCTGCCGATTGACGATTTCTTTCGCACGCCCGCGGATGTCTGGATGGTCGCGGTCTTCGGAACGTTCATGGCGCCGGTGTTTGAAGAGTTGGCCTTTCGTGGCTTTCTGCTGCCTTCGATCGCTTCTGCCTGGGATTGGCTGCGCGTCCGGGGCCGCGAGCCGGCGGATGGCGCGAGTGTAGAGGGAGATCCGCGGTGGAGCATTCCGGCTTTGGTGGCGTCCTGCACGGTCACCAGCATCGCGTTCGCGTTGGTTCACGCTGATCAGCTGGCGCACGCGTGGGCGCCGTTGGCGGTGCTGTTCACGGTGAGCCTGGTGCTGTGCGGCGTGCGGCTGTGGACGCAGTCCCTCGCGGCGAGCACGTTCATTCACGCTACATACAACGGGACTATCTTCACCATCCTGTTTTTCGCCACCGGCGGATTTCGCCATCTGGATAAAATCACTTAATGACTCTTGCTCATCGTGAAGCTTTGCTGAAGATGCTTGCTCGCATCTCGTTCCGCCTGGGTGATTTCAAGCTATCTTCCGGCGCGTCCAGCGATTACTACATCGACTGCCGCACCACGACGCTCACGGGAGAGGGTGGGCGCTTGACGGGTTTGGCGGTGCTTGATCTGATCCGGCAGCACGAATTGCGGCCGCGTGCGGTGGGCGGCCTTACGTTGGGCGCAGATCCGGTGGTATGCAACGTGGCGGCGGCTAGCGCGTGGCACGCCTTGGAAGCTCCGGGCTCACCGGTGCTGGATGGTTTTCTGGTCCGGAAGGTAGAGAAGGCTCACGGCACAGCGCGGCGGATTGAGGGCTTTCAGCAGCGGGACGCCCCGGTAGTCATTGTGGACGACGTTTGTACCACTGGAGCTTCTACGATAACGGCTATCGAGGCCGCACGCGAAGCGGGGATGCGGGTGGTCGCGGTTGTTTGCCTGGTGGAGCGCGAAGAAGCCAAAGGCCGGCCCGCCGTGGAGGCTGCGGCCCAAGGAGCTCCGTTTTACGGCTTGTTCAGCGCCAATGATGTTCGCGCGGAGCACGTGAGCCACTTGGCGTTGTAGCTTTTTCTCCAGGGATTGGACTTGTATGTCATGGGCCCGCGTCCCACCGAAGGTGATGAGGAACGTCTCGGTCCGCCAACCTGTCCCGGCGAGCCGTGGACCACTCTCTGTGGGGCGGTTGCCCTCCCCTTTGTCATCCCGGGCCGGAGCCGAGCGTCTGCAGTTCCCTTCGGAACTCCCAATACATCTTCGTTAAGAATCGAAGGGTGCCCCAGGTCTCGCATTTGAGACCTGGGATCCTCCTAGTAGAGGCTAATCTTGTCCCTTGTTGTCACCCCAGGTAAGCAACACCCCTCCTTTGGAACCGGACGGGTGCCTTCCGCCAGTTTTCATAAATTTCGATAAAATTCGACCTTTTTTGTGTTTTTCGACGCTAAGTCGAGGGCGCGAGGCAAAAGGGCTCTTCACAAAAAGGTGACTCCGCCGCGGAGGACTTGCAGCGGCCTCAGCGTCTTCGCCGGAGCTGATTTTATAAATTTAGATAAAATTCGACCTTTTCGGGGTTTTTGCGCCAGATTCAAAGGAGTCCCAAGCAAAAGGGTCTGTTTTTTTACCGAGAAGATGGCTCTGGGGGAGATTTGCAGCGGTGTCTTCAGAGGCCTTCGTCTTCCACGATTTCGTAAATTTAGATAAAATTCGATCCTTTTTGTGGTTTTTGGCGCTAAGTTCCACGGCGCCGGTTGCAGATTGCAAAACTGCTTTACTGCGCAGGGAACCAGGTTAGGACCGAAGGAAGATCCCGACGCAGGGCGACGCTTGTGTAGTGCGTCAGTAATAAAGGCGATTATGTCAGCTGCCGTATCTGCTCCGATCGGGACTGACGTCCCTCGAGGATGTGTGCCGCCCCTACGGGGCTCGATCATTTTGCTATAGGTACCCAGGATTCCGTGCTGCGCACTCCATCCTGGGCTACGATCGGTCGTCCCTAACGGGACTCGGCGCAATGTAGCTTGAAAAGCACGGCTTACCGGCTGAGAGCCGACACAGGATCATCAAGATGAGATAAAGGCCCATCTGTGTGGCGGACTACACTAGTTGTTGGATTCGTGACAGAGATCTGGTGTGACACCGGACAGCGGTAAGACTGCCCTTCGCTCGCGTGTAGGCCTAAACTACCGGCAAGTGGCAAGGAAGCGGAGACACGAGAGTCCGCTGCCTTCCGAGATCGTCTACTACGAGGGTATATCGCTTCGGGATCGGGTACAAGCGCCCGGGATCACTTAATGAGAGCGAAAACTCCGGATTTCCCAGGGTTCCGTCGGAGCCTGTGACTTTTTTGATTTTCCTTACAGTTTGTGGCCGGAAGGCTCCGAGCAGCATCTGCCGACAAACAGCGCCGAGGTCCTTCGACTTTGCGCTGTAAACCCTTCGTCATGCGAGGGATCTGCGAGGCGCTTCGCTTCCACGGCCAGGCGGGACAGGTCGCTCACTGTCGAAAAACATTTCCATGAGGGGTCAGTAGAACCGCTCGGCTTCGCTCCCAACCAGAACCACAAATGAAGAACGCCCCCACCCCTTGAGGGGAGTGGGGGCGTTTACGAAACTGCGGTTAGCGGACTTCTGAGACAGCAGGGGGTCCAGTTTGTGCTGCGTTCGAGAGAATCTGCACTTCGACTCTCCGGTTTTGGGCACGCCCTGCGGCGGTCTTGTTGGTGGCGACCTCCTGATCCTTGCCGATCCCGATCAGGTAAAACTTATGAGCCGGAATGTTGAACTTCGCGGCCAGATATTGCACCACCGCTTCCGCCCTGCGTTGACTCAACTGGTAGTTGTAGTCGGCGTTGCCTACCGAATCGGTACCACCGGTTACCTCGAGGATGTAGCTCCTCGTCGAGCTGAGTTGGGTGCCAAGGGTGTCCAGCTGAGCCTTGTCGCTCTTGCGAAGGTCGCTCTTGTCGAAGGCAAAAGTCACCGAAACCGTGCCCACCTGCTTGTAGTTGTCCAGGTTGGCTACCACACTCGCCAGGGAGTCCGCGCGGTTCACAGCCTCCTTTGCGCTGCCCTGCGCCTGGTTGGCTGCCTGGGTGGCCGCCGTCGCGTTCTGGGTGGCCGTGTTGGCCGATTGCTGCGCTTGCTGGATACCTGCCTGGGCGCGATCGTTGGTGCTTTGGATCGACCGGTTGTTTGCCGCCACCGAATCGTCAAGCTCGTTGGTCTTGGTTACCAACGGCGCTGTCTGCGAACGCACGTAGTTTTTGCTGGAGCAACCGGCTGTGAACAGCAGGGATGCAGCCCCCAAGAGGATAGCCGTGTGTTGCGACGCCTTACTGAATCGATTCATATAGAAACTGTGCCCCCGTCCTTGCTGCTTTTTGCCCATCCTTACGTATGTAGCACGAAGATTGCCAAATTGCATCATTCCCATTACCAGTGTCCCTGCAATCACTTGCGCTGCAAAGTGTGCAACTAGGTGCGATGCATAAATCACGAAAAAGGAAACTTTTACCTGCCGGTGGGCAAACTTCAACCCAATCCCGGTGTACCGGCTAAACTTTAGTTTTAGGGATTTTTCATGGATCTGCACGAGAAGATACGCACTCTGCCCGCCAGGCCGGGGGTGTATCTGTACCGCAATGCCGACGGCGAGGTGATCTACGTCGGCAAAGCCAAAAATCTTCGCTCCCGGGTACGCTCCTACATTCTCGACGGAGCCCAAGCCAATGCCAAGACGGGTTCGCTCATGCGCGAAGCCGTGGATGTGGACTACATCCTGGTAGAGAACGAACACGAGGCGCTGGCGCTCGAAAACAATCTGATCAAGCAGCGTAAGCCACGGTTCAACATCCTCCTGCGCGATGACAAGACCTACCCTTACGTCAAACTGACCCTGGCCGATCGCTATCCCAAGGTGTTTGTGACCCGCCGGCTGCGCAAGGACGGCAGCGCCTACTACGGTCCATTCTTCCCCGGAAATCTGGCTCACCGGGTGGTCGACCTGATTCATCGCAGCTTTCTGCTGCCTAGTTGCAAGGTCGATCTGTCGCGCTACCATCCCCGGCCCTGTCTGCAGTACTACATCAAACGCTGCCTCGGCCCCTGCGTCGAGGCACTCACGACTCCGGAGGCATACCGGGAAGCGGTGCGCGATACACAGATGTTTCTTGAAGGCCGGCAGACGGAGTTGAGCAACTCACTCGAACAGCGCATGGAGACGGCTGCAGCTTCCGAGCAGTTCGAACTCGCGGCCAAGTACCGGGATTTGCTCATCACCATGAGCCAGGTACAGGAAAGACAACGCATGGCGACCACGGACAACGACGATGCGGACGTCTACGGTTACCATCACGAGAATGGCATGCTCGCCGTCAATCTTTTCCATATGCGCGGCGGCAAGATTGTCGACCGGCGCGAGTTTTTCTGGGAGGAATTGCCGGAGCTTCCCCCGGAGCCCGACTCTCCTGAAGCCACCACCAGACCCAAGGCCCGACTCGGGCACGCCGTCCTTCGGAGACGCGTTCGATGCCTCGATCTTCTTCTCCGCCTTGATGAAGCAGGTTTATATCGACCAGCAGTATGTGCCGCGCACGGTTTATATCCCGGTCGATTTTTCCGATCGCGACTCTCTCGAGGAACTGCTGAGCGAACGTGCCCAGCACAAGGTGGAGTTGTGCGTGCCCCGCCGGGGAGAGAAGCGATCCCTGGTGGACCTCGCCGGACAGAATGCCAAGCAGAGTTTTGATCAGCGTTTCCGGGTTTTGCAGCCTTCCCGCAAGGTGATCGAGGAATCTCTGCAGGACTTGCTCACGCTGCCCGATCTCCCCCGGCGCATTGAGTGCTTCGATATCTCTCACATTCAAGGCGCCGAGACAGTCGCTTCCATGGTGGTTTGGGAAGACGGCGCGATGAAGAAATCTGACTACCGCAAATTTCAGATCAAGACGGTCGAAGGCGTGGATGATTTTGCCTCCATGCGCGAAGTTGTCGGACGCCGCTATACACGCGTGCAGGCGGAGCAGAAAGCAATGCCCAGCCTGATCCTGATTGATGGAGGATTGGGACAGCTGCATGCGGCGGCGGAAGCTTTGGAATTGCTGGGCATCACCACCCAACCCCTGGCCTCGATTGCCAAGCGAGAGGAGATCATCTACGTCTACGGGCAGGAGGATGAGCCGATCGTGCTGGACCGGCGGTCGCCGGTGTTGCACCTGGTGCAGAGGATTCGCGATGAGTCCCACCGCTTCGCCGTGTCTTACCACCGCAAGCGAAGAGAGATCCGGGATCGCGAGGCTAACCTGCTGACTATTCCCGGCGTAGGCCCGCAGACGAGGAACCGCCTGGTGGCGCACTTCGGCAGCCTGCGTGGGGTGCAGGATGCCGGTTTGCAGGCACTCGCCTCCGTCGTTGCCCCTCACCTCGCTGCGGCCATCTATGAATACTTCCATCCCGCGGACAAGGTTGCGACGCCTCCGGCTTAACGGGAGGCATTACAATTTGTCAGCCTCGTGCACGAACAGACCCACGCCATACCGAGTTCGACCTCGGCGCCGGACCTTCCCCGTGTGCTGGGCGTCTGGCATGCCACTGCCATCGTCGTGGGCACGATCATCGGTAGCGGCATTTTCCTTGTGCCTCAGGAAATGATGAGCGCCGTCGGTTCAGGGCGGATGGTTTACCTGGCCTGGATTGTCGGTGGTCTGCTCACGTTGTCCGGCGCGATGACCTATGCGGAGCTGGGTGCGATGATGCCGCGGGCCGGCGGGGAGTATGTGTTTCTCCGTAACGCGTATGGCGACCTGCCCGCATTTCTCTATATGTGGACCTGGTTCGCGGTCGCCAAGCCGGCGTCGATTGCCAGCATCACTACCGGTCTGGCTCGCGTGATGGGGGTCTTCCCTGCGTTTGCGTGGCTCGACGGCGTGGCGTTGCGTGCTCCGCTGCTGATCACGTGGTCGCAGATTTTCGCCATCTTCGCTTGCTGGCTCATCACTGGGCTCAACTACCTGGGGATCAAGAAGGCGGGCGACTTTCAGCTGTTCTTCACCTGGCTCAAGGTGGCGCTGGTGGTGGTGATCACCGGGTTTTGTTTTGCCAGTCCTCACGGGAGCCTGGGCAACTTTTTTACTACTTTTCCCGGGGCGCAAGGCGGGTTCAGTGGGTTCATGGTGGCGCTGATCGCGTCTTTATGGGCGTATGACGGCTGGAATGACCTGACGATGGTGGCGGGCGAAGTGAGGCGCCCGGAGCGGAGCCTCCCCATCGCTTTGATCGCTGGCGTGGGCGTGGTCGGGGTGCTGTACATGGCCACCAATGCGGCTGTTCAGTACATCCTGCCGGCGGCGAGTATCGCCGGTTCGGCTCGTCCGGCAGCGGTTGCGATGTCGGTCGTATCCGGCCATTGGGGAGCGTCTCTGGTTTCCGTCGCGATGGCGCTCAGTATTCTTGTGGGGCTCAACGGCACTACCATGTCGGGCGCCCGGGTTCCGTTTGCCGCGGCGCGTGACCGGCTCTTTCCGGCATGGATGGCCCATATCCATCCGCGTTTTCAAAGTCCCTCCACGGCACTGGTGGCGCAGGGATTGTTGAGCACGGTCCTGCTGCTGCTGGTGGGGCGTTTCCAGCAGTTGTTTGAGCTTGCCATCTTTGCCGAATGGCTTTTTTATCTGCTTACGACCACGACGATCTTTTTTTACAGAAGGCGGATTCCGGCTGCGGAACGGCCGTTCCGTAGTTGGGGATATCCGGTGTTGCCGGTGCTCTTCATCGTGGCTGCGGGTGTTTTGCTTTACTACTCGTTTGTCAGCAATGTGCGCAGTTCATTGCTGGGAACAGTGATTATTCTTGGTGGTGTACCGCTGTACATGGTCTTCCGTACAGGCACATCCCGAAGCATCGGTGAGAGGTGAAGTGAAACTGCAGTCGCTCGGCGTTGCGTCTCGGAATGACATATCCATGGATGGTCCGTAAAACCGCTCGGCTTCGCTCCAATGACAAGGAGGAGTGTTGCTTACCTAGGGTTACAACGAGGGTACGAGATTAGCATCTACAAGGAGGATCGTAGGTCTAGGTGCGGGACTGACGCACCTTTCCATTCTCGCGACGATGCGCTGGGAGCTCCGAATGCAACAGCAATCCCTACGCTTTGCTCATCTCGAAATGTTTCGACAGACCGAGCCGGATCTGCGAGTTTCACCTTCGGTCACTACGACCGCCGGCGCACGATCTCCTCGTAGAGCTGAATGTATTCCTTGGCCGGCTTGGTCCAGGAATAATCGCGGGCCATGCCGTTGCGCATTAGCTTCTGCCACTGTTTCTTATCCGGGAATGACGCAAAGGCGCGGCCCAGCGCGCCCAGGAATTCTTCGGGGCGGTATTCGTTAAAGCGAAAACCTGTTCCTGTCTCGGCCTCTGCTGACCATTCCTGCACAGTGTCGTCGAGGCCGCCGGTGGCGCGCACGACGGGGACGGTGCCGTACTTCATGCCGTAGATCTGGTTTAATCCGCAGGGCTCAGAACGCGAGGGCATCAGGATCATGTCCGAGCCGGCCTCGACTTTGTGAGCCAGGGTCTCGTCATAGGTAATCGAAACTGCGACTTTATCGGGAAGACGCTCCTGCCAGCTGCGCAGCAAATTCTCGTAGTACGGTTCACCCGTGCCCAACATCACCAGGAACATGTTCTCCCGCACCAGTTGTTCGAAGATCTCTGCCAGCAGGTCAAGTCCCTTCTGCGTCGCCAGGCGGGAAACCATGCCCAGCACCGGGGTGTCTTCGGCTACATTGGAAACTCCGAACGCATGCAACAGGTCCCTGCGGCAGGCCAACTTCCCTTCCAGCCGTTCCGGGGTGTAGTGGGCGGCAATCTTGCTATCCGTCGCCGGATCCCACACCTGGTAGTCGACACCATTCAGGATGCCGCGCAGATCCTGCGCTCGCGCGCGCAACACGCCATCCAGGCCGTTGCCGTACTCCGGAGTCTGAATCTCCTGGGCGTACTTGCGGCTCACGGTGTTGATGGCATCGGAATAGACAATGCCGCCTTTGAGAAAATCGAAGGTGCCGTAATACTCGGCTCGCTCGGGCGTGTACACATCCCACGGCAGGAGCAGCTTTTCTACCGTTTCCCGGGGGAACCAGCCCTGGCGGTCGGAGTTGTGGATGGTCAACAGGCAGGCGACGTTCTTGAGTTCCGGATCGAAGTAGTAGACGGTGCGGAGAAGAATCGCGAGGACACCGGCCGGCCAACCGTGAATATGAAATACATCCGGAACCCCCAGGATCTTGGTGCTGTCCAGCACTGCGCGGCAGAACAGTCCAAATCGTTCCGCGTTATCGGCGTAGTCGCCGGACGGGGTCTCATAGAGAAACTCGCGATCGAAGAGCTCAGGACAGTCGATGAAGTAGAACTGCACTCCATCCGAAATGCCGCCATTCACCACGGTCACAAAACGGTTGTAGTAGGAAAAAGGAATGGTGAGACTGCGAATGGCGATCTTGCGATCCTTCAAATGCTTTTGCACTTGCCGGTAGAGCGGGACATAGACCGTTACCTGGTGGCCCTGGCGGACCAGTTCTTTGGGTAAGGCGCCGACTACTTCTGCAACTCCGCCCGTCTTGGCGTAAGGAACGCACTCCGACGCGACAAAAACGATATGCATCACCCAACCCCTATCCTTTCTAACGGTCTCGCTTTCCCTGACCAGGGCTATCGTGAACCGTTAGACGCTGATCCGCTTCCGTATGATGCAGAGGAGGAACGGTCGCAAATGCGTAGTCTATCCCATGCAGCGTAAGCCCAAACTGGGTCAGAATTTTCTCATCAGCCCCACGGCGCCACGCGCGATCGTAGACGCGTTGGGCGACCTTAGCCAGGCTACCGTGCTCGAAATTGGGCCAGGCAAGGGGGCGCTCACCAGTCTGCTGGCGCCGCGGGCGAAAAAGGTCATCGCGGTCGAACTTGACGTTTCGCTGGCGGCGACGCTCAAGGGAAGCTCAGTGGAAGTGCTGTGCGAGGATATTCTCGAGGTTGACCTGACGGAACTCGCCACCGAACGCGGCGTTCGGCTGCAGGTGATCGGGAACCTGCCGTATTACATTTCTTCCCCGATCATGATGCATCTGTTCACCCATAGCGCGGTGATTGACCGCGCTGTGCTCATGGCGCAGCGCGAGGTCGCGGAACGCATCGTGGCGCCGCCGGGGTCTCGGACCTATGGGTTGCTCTCGGCGACTACCCAGATGTACGCCAGAGTCGAACAGTTGTTTACTTTGCCGCCTGAGGCTTTCGCTCCGCCCCCGGAGGTCTACTCGACAGTCATTCGCCTTACCATGCATCCCCGCTTTGAGGAGTTGGCGGTGGAAGCACAAGGATTTCTTCGCTTTTTGCGTCAGATCTTCGCTCTGAAGCGCAAGACGCTGGCCAACAATTTACGCGCTTCAGGATATGAGGCCGGCGTGGTGGAAGCGGCCTTCATGCACTGCGCTGTGGATGCGCACGTTCGGGCAGAGGCCGTTTCGCTCGAAGCAATGGCTTGTCTGTTTCGCGCTTTGACGGGCTAGGTTACGTTTCGTTTTTTCCTGGAGACATGACAGGGGCAAACATGAGCCTCCCTAGGCGGACCCAGGTCTCAAACGCGAGACCTGGGGCACCCGGTCAGGCTGTGGTTCCTCCAGTCCTCTACTTTCCCGCGCCAGGCCGCTCAGCGCCGAGGCCCGGGAGACTGCTGGTGCTGGGCCTGCGGCGGCGCGGAGTAATGCTGCTGTTGCGGCGGCGCGGAATAGTGTTGCTGTTGGGGAGGCGCTGAATAGTGAGGCGGTGGCGGCGCCGAATAGTGCGTTGTCGGCGTCGGACGTGCCTCGTAGGTCGAGCGCTGGTTATATGACTGCGAGGGAGGATAGGCTACGTTCGGCCTCGGGTTCATCCCTTGCGGCGGTCGTTGGATCGCACCCTGGGGCGGGGTCAACGTCGGGCCCACCGGTGGTCTCACATTCTGTGTCCCCACAGGGCGTGACCAATTGCCGCCCGACAGGTAAGTGTTGCCAGGACCCGGGCGCTGTGCCGGCCCAGGGAAAGTGCCGCTCAAAACTGCGCGGGATCCCGGTGCCGTGCCCCGGGCATCGGAAAATGAGTGCGTACGAACGTCAGTCCGGCCAATCGGCATGATGCTGCGTCCATTCCAATTCAGCGCTTGCTGATGATCCGGTCTGGGGACCAGGGCGTGATTGAACGCCCACGGACCCTTGGCAGCCGGTCCACGATCGACCACGACCAGGCGACCCGCTATTGGGCGGGCACCGCCCGGAGGATAAAGCGGCATCGACCAGCCTGGCGGGTGGACTCGCACCACCGTCACCGGAGCCCACGTGCGGCCCGGGTTACGGCCAGGCGACCATCCCCAACCGAAGGAGTAGTAGTTCCAGGAGCCGCAGTGATAAGGGAGCCAGCCCCACGGATAGCTCGAAATCCAGGTATAACCGATGGTCGGGTAATAGGCCCAATAACCGGCCCCATAGGGATCCCAACCGGGTCCAACCCCGGCAGGAACCCAGACGTTGCCCTCACCCTCGACGGGATACCAATTGCCGTCGGCGTCAAGATCGTTCCAGTTTTCGCTCTGCGGATTTGCCGCCTCGTCACGTACCGGCGTTTGCGCGGATGCCTCCTGGGCAATCGCCTGATCCCGATCCTGGTTCCAGTTGTCCCAGGAATCACCATTGATTCCCTGAGCCACGGTATAGGGAGCGCCGCTATTGTCGGCGCCGGCACGGATACTCTGGTTCTCGGATACGTTCACGCCGGGAATTCCGTCCCCCTGCACGTTGATCGCGCCGCTGATCACGGCGACATCCCACCCGGCATCCAGTCCGACGCGCACGATCGAGTTGGCTGCCGGCTGCATGGTTAAGCTGGCGAATTGCACGTTAAAGGCGGGATGCCCCTGACCCACGTTGAACTCGTAATAGCTCAGGCCACCCAGTTGCTGGATCTGCACCTGATCCTGCGACAGGCGATCGAATTGAAGCCCGCTGTTGGGGGTTAAGCGAGCGACGCTGCCGTCGCCAAACTCAACTTCTGCCTGGCCGTCCCCGCCGGTCTGCAAGCGGGAGCCATCGACGACCGGCATGTTCATTACCGCCTGCTGAAAATCGCTTCCCTGGCCGGCGAGTAACTGCACTGAGCCCTGCACAAAGCTCACCCGGGCGACATTCAAAGCGCCGTTCTGTGCGGGGGCGTTAGGGGCTGCCAATGCCATCCACAATAGGCAAATCGCGGACAAAACGGCGATGTTCGTTGTTCTCAGGTGCTTCCTCATGGAGCACCTCCATTTCCCGGCAGGAACCTGCCCTAATGACTTAAACAGCGTCCGGGGCAATAAGTCTCGTTACTATTAGACGCGCCTTTGTTCTCAATCGCTTTTGGCGCCCTGCAAAAGAGCCCGGGCGCGCCGCTGCACGCGCTGTAACACCGCCTCATCCCCAGCCAGGGTCTGCAGGATGGGGGCGATATTTTGGATTTCAAGGGCCCGCCCATCATGCACCATCTGCTCCAGGATCTGGATTTCGGCATCCAGGCTGAGGCGCCCGTGTTCATACTGGCGCTGCAGCTTGCCCCCCTCATCCAGGGTGGCGGCAATAGCTTCAAACTCGTCCGACAACTTATCAATCTGCGCGTTCTTACTCCAGTTGTACATACAACTTCCCTTGCCTTCAGGGCCGTCGTACTCCAGGGTTTTGTTTCCCTGGAAGGCAATGTTCTTTCCCCCGTCGTCGCAGGAAGTGGCGAAGAGCTTATGCTTTCGTGCGGCGGCGAACATGGATGCGGTGAGCGTTTGCGAAATGTGGATGGGCCGATCGAGCGGCTCCGACGCCATGCTTTGGCCATCGGATGGGCCGCCCGCTTCCGATTTGAAATGCCCGCTGCCGTCTTCTGCCACGGTGACCACATACTTTGGCGGTTGCAGCTTGGGGTTCTCGTAAGTGAAGCGGATCTGTGCCTGGCTTCCGCCCTGGGCCGCGAGGCGCGGCCCACCCAGCACAAAGAGAAAAGGCAAGAGTGCCCAGGTGATGTTTCGCTGCGGAATCAACTGCACCTCAAGCGCGGGATTCCGCCTGCAACGACAACGTCTGCGCAGTATGCGCATGGCATATCGCGATGGCGAGGGCGTCGGCCGCGTCCGCGGGTTCCGGCGCGCAGTCGAGACGCAGCAGGCGGGCAACCATGAACTGTACCTGGTCTTTTTGTGCCAACCCGTAGCCGACGACTGCGGACTTGATGGTCAGTGGAGCATATTCCGCCACCGGCAGGCCCTGCATCGCGGCAGCCAGCAGAGCTACTCCCCGCACGTGTCCCAATTTGAGCGCGGACTTTGCATTCACCGAGTAGAAGACCTCTTCCACCGCGACCACGTCGGGGCGGTGCAATTCCAATAAGGTTGAGAGCTCGCCATAGATATAGGCAAGCCGTACCGGCAGGGCCTGCTCCTTAAGCAACTTGAGACCGCCCGCGGCAACGGCCACCAAGCGTGTTTCATGCTTGCCGGACTGAACATCGACGACGCCATAGCCGGTACAGTTGGAGCCACAATCGATGCCGAACACGCGCATGAAACCGAGTCTATCCCACAGCGGGCGGTGCTTGTAGTAGTCATGTGGGTGCTACTTGGAGAGGCCCTCAAGCGGGGAGCTGGCGGTAGCGTAGAGCTTCCTGGGCATTCGCCCCGAGAGAAACGACTGCCGGCCGGCGAGCACCGCGTGCTGCATGGCCTCGGCCATGAGCACAGGCTTGGTTGCATGGGCGATGGCGGAGTTGATCAAGACGGCGTCGGCTCCCATGTCCATGGCCAGGCAGACGTCCGAAGCCATACCGACTCCGGCGTCGACGATCAGCGGAACCTCGGTAATCATCTCGCGCAGGATGCGTAGCGTCGCCAGGTTCTGCAAACCCATGCCGCTGCCGATGGGAGCGCCCAGGGGCATGACTGCCGCCGCTCCGGCGTCGATCAGACGGCGCGCGAAGACGATGTCATCGGAGGTGTAGGGCAGAACGGTAAAGCCTTCTTTGACCAGGACGCGGGTTGCTTCGAGTGTTGCCTGGACGTCGGGATACAGGGTCGCCTGGTCTCCGATGACCTCGATTTTTACCCAGTCAGAGATGCCCACTTCGCGGGCCAGCCTGGCGGCGCGGATGGCTTCATCCGCGGTGTAGCATCCGGCTGTATTGGGAAGCAGGAAGTAGCGTTCCGGGTCGATGTAGTCGAGCAGCGACTCGCGGCTGCGATCAAGGTTGATGCGCCGCACCGCGACGGTCACCATCTCAGCCCCGGAAGCTTCAATGGCTGCCTGAGTCTCTGGTCCGTCTTTGTATTTGCCCGTGCCCACGATCAGCCGGGATTGAAATGCCTTGCCCGCTATTACCAGTGGTTCCATGGGTTCATTGTAAGCCTGTGTAGGGGGCGGTGGGATCGCTCTTGGCTCCCAGCAGCTAAGCCGCGCCCGCATATGAGGTTTACGAGAACGTACTTCAGGGCTAAAAGGCCGAATGGTTTCGCGTGATCCATGTTCGGGATAAAGCCGCAGGGTGAGAAGTGGCGATTGCGAAATGAGTCCCGTAGGGACGGCTGAACTTAGCCCAGGACGCAGTCCTGGGTTGGCATACACCATTGAAAAGTCCCGTAGGGACGACTGAAAAGTCACCCAACATGCTCCTGAATTCGGGCAGCGAATCGGGAATTCTGTCATCGCGAAATATCTTGAGGTGTCCGAGTACTTCCAGTCGTCCCTACGGGACTTTTCGTCTCTCGAACTCCCAACCCAGGACTGCGTCCTGGGCTAAGTTCAGCCGTCCCTACGGGACTCGTTTTCCAATCTTCATCCGCACACGTAAAAGGCCCGCGCCATGATGGCCGCGGGCCTTTCACCGGTGAAGCTGTGGAGTTTGGCTGAGGCGTCCGCTCTTCTTACGAAGTGGGCCTCGGCGGACGAATTGCTTTACCGCCAGGTCTAGAGCGCACGCTCTAAGCCTCAGTCACCTCACGTATAGATCTACAACTACCATCAGAATTTTTCATTCGCTGGATCATCCTCCTTTCCCGTGTAGCCATAAATTAAAACCAGGCCCGGGCGAAGGTCAAGCGCGATCGTTTGGTGGGATCGCAAATGGCTCACCAGGAATGCCAATAGCCATGACGCTCAGTCAGTTCAAGTTCAACGCCGAAGAGTTCTTCCAGCTTTTCCGGCTGAAGCAGTTCCATTTTGGGGCCATCAGCAAAGATGCGGCCATCCCGCATCATGACCACACGATCCATCTCGGGCAGAATATCGGCCAAGTGGTGGGTCACCATGATCACGCCGGTTCCGCGGCGAGTCTCCGAGCCCACCGCCACGGCGCGCAGGATCTCCCGCAGTTCACGCTGCGCCGCGAGGTCGAGGGCGTTGCTCGGCTCATCGAGGAGCAACATCTCCGGCCGATGCACCAGCGCCCGGGCGATCATCACCCGGCGCTTCTCTCCGGCTGACATCTCGCCGACAAAGCGATCGCGCAGGTAGGCAGCCCCGAGCAGACCCAGAGCATCGATTGCGGCGGCGCGCATGGGCTCGGTGACGGCAAGGTTCGGCCACAACGTTGAACTGGAAAAGAAACCGCTGACCACGGCGTCAAGCCCCCGGGTCACGGAGGTGCGTTCGCCCGGCAGTTCGGTGGCCACCACCCCGAGATGTTTACGCAGCTCCTGCACTTCCCAACGATCCTGGCCGTAGACTTTCATTTCCATTCCATCGCGAACGATGGGATAGCACTCGCAGGTCATGGCTTTAATCAGGGTGGATTTTCCGCACCCGTTCGGCCCCAGGATGGCAATGTGCTCTCCCGTGGCGATGGTGAGGTTTACATCCTGCAGCACCACCTTCTGCCCGCGCGCGATATCCACGTTGCGCATGCTGAGGAATTCTGCCGGCGCCTGAAATTCTCTACTGTGTTGGGTCGTCGTCATCATGGTTAGGTTTCCTTGATAGAGTAAAGGCCACATGGTTGCTCCGTCCCCCGCTCCCCAGATTCATGATGATCAAGTGCCTCGCGGCTTCCGGTTCGCCGCCGTACGGGCTGGTTTGAAGGCCAGCGGGAATCCCGATGTCGCTTGCGCGGTGGCCGACCGGCCGGCCTCGGCCGCTGCCTTGTTCACGCAGCAACAAAGTGATTGCTGCGCCGCTGATCGTCGGACAGCGCCACCTGGCACGCAATCAGCATCATGTACGTGTGGTGCTGGTGAATGCGGGCAACGCGAACTGCGCGACTGGCGAAGCCGGTGTACTGGCTGCCCAACAGTGCTGTGCGAGTGCGGGGGAACTTTTCGGCTGCGACCCCCATGAGGTAATCCCCTCTTCGACAGGCATCATCGGAGTGCCCCTGCCGGTTGGCAAGCTGACTGCAGCGCTACCCGCAGTGCATGCTGGTCTGGGCTCTTCCGCGGCTCACCTGGGACAGATGGCAGGCGCCATCATGACCACGGACACGCGCCCGAAGATAGCAGCGGCAGACATCGTTGTCGAGGGAGTGACGGTTCGGGTAGCAGGCGTCGCCAAAGGCGCGGGCATGATTCATCCGCAGCTACAAGCCGCAGGCGCTTTGCATGCCACGATGCTGGTTTACCTCTTCACCGACGCTGAGCTCGAACCCGGGGTTGCAGCCGATCTGCTCCACCACGCCGCCGAAGGGAGTTTCAATCGCATCTCCATCGATGGCGATACTTCGACCAACGACACGGTTCTGCTGCTAGCCAGCGGCGCCAGCGGCATCGCCATCCGTGGGCACAATCACGGCACCGACCCTACGGTTGGTGACCAGCGTACATCCGCGTTTGCCGCTGCTCTCGAAAGTGTCTGCCTATCATTGGCTAAACAGATCGTGGAGGATGGAGAGGGCATTCAGCACGTAGTTGAGTTGGCAATCGGCGGCGCGCTCACGGATGCGGATGCACTGGGGATAGCTCGTTCCATTGCCCACTCGCCACTGGTCAAGACCGCATGGGCCGGATGCGATCCTAATTGGGGCCGCATCCTGGCAGCGATCGGCTATGCCGGTGTGGCCATCGATCCGGCGCGCATCAACATTTCGTTCGGAGAGCTTTCGATTTGCGAAGGGGGCTGTCTCTCACCGCGCTTTGACGAAGCCGCGGCGCACGAATATTTGAAACAACGTAATCTGACCATTCACGTCGATCTCGGACTTGGAGCCGGCGCGTGCCGATTTTGGACGACGGATCTTACCACGGAATACATCCGTATCAACGCGGATTACTCAACATGATTTCTCTTTCGGGCCCTACGCATCGAAAGCAGTGCAGACTGCTAAAACTCCTATCAATTCAGGAATTGAGCGCTATCCGAGACGGGAAATACACAGGCTTTTTCACACTTCTGTGAAAAACTTCGGGCGGCTTTCCACAACCGATTCACCCATCAGGAGAACTCCATAGGCATGGCTGGGAAATCAACCGGCGGCTCGCTGATCGACGACGCTAAACTCAAGCAGCTTTACGCGACCATGCTGCAGTGCCGCATGCTCACGGAACACGGACGACGCATACGCCGGTCGAAAACGGTATTCGATGCTTCGCTGGGCCAGGAGGCGATCGCGGTCGGTTGCGCCATCGATCTTCGTCCCCAGGACACCGTCGCTGTTGCATCTCACGATTCGATCGTGAGCCTGGTGAAGGGTGTTGGGCTGAGTGACGTAGTCGCGCAGATGTATGGTCTGCCCAACACGGCGGGCTGGGCGGCGAAGAACATCCTCGGGCCTTCCTCTCGTAACGGCTCGGGCCGGGGCGAACTCTATGAAGCAGCCGGCAATGTGGCCTTAGCCGGCAAGCGGGAAAACGATGGCAAGGTGGTGATGGTGTTCAGCCACGCGGCGGACACGGCTTCGGAGTCATGGCGGCAGGCGGTCAAAATTGCTGCCAGGCGCGCCTTGCCCATCATTTTTGTCGTCGAAAACAATCCATCGGCGGGCACGCAAGGCAAAAACGGTACGGGGAACCTCACACTGAAAGCGCAGACGGAAGGCCTGACCACGATCACGGTTGACGGCAACGATGTCGTAGCCGTGTATCGGGTGGCTTATGAAAGTCTCGATCGGGTGCGCCGGGGCGGCGGGGCGGTACTGATCGAAGCTAAGCCGTTTCGCCAGCATGGTCAAGTATTGCTGAACGGAGAGCGTGATCCTCTCACCCACATGGAACGATACCTCACGGCCAAGAAACTCTACACGACGCGCTGGAAAAATGGGATCGCGCAGCAGTTCTCGCGCGAACTGGGCGCCGTGGTCAAGAGACTTGAAGGCTGACCACCCGTTATCTTCGCGCTTCACGGCTGGTTGCAAACGATTGACCGGCAGTCGGGGTTTCGTTAGCTTGAACACAGATGAATGATTTGTGGCACTGCTGGTCAGGTCCGGCATCAACCGCTCCGGCATTTGAGGTGTAAGTGGAATTCCCCGCTGTTTTGTGTTTGCTGGTCCTATGGACCACCGGAATCTCAGCTGCCTCGACCATTTCTGCTACAGATCAGACGCCGGCGCCGCAAGCGCCGGCCGCGGCCCCTGGTCCGGATCAGCTTCCTGCTCCGCGCGACACCATTCACTTTGCGCCCTACGAGCCGCTTAAATCGATCGAGGGCATGAGCTCCACTTATATCCCACTCGACAGCTGGATCTACCCTGCCGTGACGCGGCTATACGGTATGGGCTTCGTCGACACGGTGTTTCTTGGTCTACGGCCATGGACGCGTTTGAGTGTGGCCCACATGCTGGACGCCAGCTCAGATCGGATCACCGGAAGTACCAACGACGAAGCGATTGACATTTACACTGCGCTCGAAAAGGATCTGCAGCCCGATATGCGGATTCCTCTGGACCAAAAGTTTGGCCGCATCGGTCTGGAGTCGGTGTATGAGCGGATCATGGGGATTGGCGGCACGCCTTTGCGTGACAGCTTTCACCTTGGCCAGACCGACATCAATGACTTTGGCCGCCCGTACGCGAGCGGCTTCAACAATTACACCGGTTTCAGCGCGCGTGGCCACTACGGCATGTTCTCTGCGTACTTTCGCGGAGAGTATCAACACGCCCCAGGGTGGGAAGGTTACTCGCTTCCTCTTTCGGAGACTCTGGCCACCATCGACGACTTCGCCACGTTTGGGAAGCTGCCCTTGCCCGGGAATACCACGATCCCGCTAGGCCCGGTTTCCGCGGTCAACAACCTCACAGTCCTTGAAGGTTACGTTTCAGCCCACGTCATCGGCCACGAAATCTCCTTTGGAAAGATGGACAACTGGTATGGACCGGGAGCAGGCGGAGGTATGGCATGGAGCAACAACGCGGAAAACATCTGGAGCTTTCGGATCAACCGGGTTGAACCGCTCTATATTCCTTACATCTCGCGCATTGCGGGTCTCATCCGCTACGACTTTTTTGTGGGGCCGCTCAAGGGTCATAACGTTCCGGTAAGCCCCTGGACCCATGCGGAGAAGATTTCCTTCAAGCCGACGCCAAACTTTGAATTCGGCTTTGAGCGCACCGTCATCTGGGGCGGAGTCGACCACGCGCCCGTCACGCTGGGTACTTTCTGGCACAGCTTCTACAGCATCAGCGATACCAATGGATCAGAAAAATTCAGCCGCAACGATCCTGGCGCACGCTTCAGCTCTGTTGACTTCTCCTGGCGGCTGCCCTATCTCCGCCACTGGCTGACTTTCTATAACGACTCTGAAGTACATGATGACGTCTTCCCTATCACGGCTCCACGGCATGCCGCCATCCGTCCCGGCCTTTACCTGTCTCATTTTCCCGGTGCGCCCAAGCTCGATCTGCGAGTCGAAGCTGTATCGACGGATCCACCCACTGGGAAAAGCATCGGTGGCCAGGACATGTACATCGAGGTGGTCCAAAGGAATGGCTACACCAATAACGGCCTGCTCATGGCCGATTGGATCGGACGCGAGAATAAAGGGGGCCAGGCGTGGCTCACGTATCATCTCTCGCCCCGGGAATGGCTGCAGGTTTCCTATCGCGGAGTGCCAAGGCCGATAAGGATTTTATTCCCGGCGGCACCACCCAGACCGACTTCAGCTTCGATGTAGTCAAGCGGCTTACACCCGAGGTGGAGTTGAAGGCCAATTTGCAATACGAACGGTGGCTGATTCCGCTGTATAAGCCGGGACGGCAATCCAACACCAGCACAACGTTCCAGCTCACCTGGTATCCGCGTATGGACCGGAGATTTTAGGGAAAACATTTCCAGGAAAGGTCCGCAGAACCGCAGATCCCTCGGCTTCGCTCGGGATGACAAAAAGGAGAGGGTCGTTGTAAAGAAAGGGCCGTTGTTAAAAGAGAGGGCGGTTGCTAAAAGAGAGGGCGGTTGCTAAAAGAGAGGGCCGTTCCTAAAAGAGAGGGCCGTTCCTAAAAGAGAGGGCCGTCGCTATTGGAGAGCGCAGTCGCTAATAGGTTTGCCGCCCCAGCAACGGCCCTGTCCCTCGGCAACGGTCCTCTCCTTGCAACTACCCTCTCCTTTTTGTCATCCCGAGCGAAGCCGAGGGATCTGCAGTTCTACGGACCTTTCCTGGAAATGTTTTTCAGTTATTGCGTAGAGCGATCACCGGGTGAATTCGCGAGGCCCTCCGTGCCGGTATATATCCGGCCAGTAGCGCCACCAACAACAGCAACAAAGTCATGCTCAAAAAGGTGGCTCCGTCGGTTGCCTTCGTTCCGTAGAGAAGAGACGCGATAAGATCGGCGATCGCCATTGACGCCACTGTGCCCGCGAAGATACCGATCAACGCCAGGAGCAGCGTCTTTCCGATGACTGCAAGCTGCACCCTTCCCTGGCTCGCCCCCAACGCCATGCGGATTCCGATTTCCTGGGTTCGCTGCGTTACTGAATAGGAGATCACGCCGTAAATGCCCAGAGAAGCCAGGATCAAACCCAGCCCGGCAAAAATGCCCACAAGCAAAACAAAGAACCGCCGCGGCGAAACGGCATGATCCACCAGCCGCTGGATCGACCGGAACTCTGTCGCCGGTTGTGCGGGATTGATTTGCCGCAGGGTACTCATCACACTTCCAGCAAGCGTTTCCGGCGGCAGCTTGGTGCGCACGACCAACTGCGCTCCCTCCGGTCCAAATTGAGGCGCAGCGCCGGACAGATACATCTGCCAACCCGGATTGCCTTCGACACTGCTCTCGTGAACATCGGCGACCACTCCAATGACACGAACATCCGTGCCGCCCGCTTGCGCCATGCGGCCAATGGGATCTTCTCCCGGCCACAGCTTGCGCGCGATCGTCTCGTTGATGATGACCACACCTTCCTTCTTGTTGATGTCATCCCAACGGATGTCGCGGCCCTTGACCAGGTGCATGCCGATGGCGTTCAGAAAGCCCGGCGAAACTATGTAGACAAAGGTGTCTTCCAATTCCCCTTTGCGATAAGCCTTGCCCTTCACCTGGATGCCCCAACTTCGATTCCGGCTCATGGGCAGGTTATCGGTGATACCGGCGGTCTCGACGCCCGGAATCGCTTCCACGCGGCGCAGCACCTCCTGCCAGATCACGCTTCTCTTCACCGCGTCACCGCTGTCGTTGTAATCCACGCTAATCGAGGCGGCGCGGCTTGGTTCGAAACCAAGATCCACATCGAGGATGCGCAGAAAACTCCTCAGCAGTAAGCCCGCACCCACCAACAGCACGCAGGCCAAAGCAATTTCTGAAATGACCAACGCCGAGCGTAACGCTTCATGCTTCTTGCCGTCGCTTGAACCATGGCCCGAATCTTTGAGGAACTCCTGCAAATTTCCGCCGGAGATTCTAAGAGCCGGAACAAGACCAAAGAAAACCGCGGCGGATACGGCCACGAAAAGCGTCCATGCGAGCGCAGCTCCATCCATGCGAACGCTGCTCAGCAGCGGCAGCGCGATCGAGCCCTGATGAGCGAGATAGATGGTGATGGCGAACGCCAGTCCCAAACCAAAGAGCGCGCCGGCAAAGGAGAGTATCAGGCTCTCTGTCAGCAACTGCCTCACCAGGCGGCCGCGGGTGGCCCCCAAAGCCGTGCGCATGGCAAACTCCTTGCTGCGTGCGGCTGCCCGGGCCAGCAGCAGATTCGACAGGTTCACGCACACAATGAGCAGAATCAATCCAACCGCGCACCACAATACGATCAGCGAGCGCCGCAGTTTGCCACTTACATAATCTTTCAAGCCCAATAAATTGGCGGTGTAGCCGGCGCCGTACTCGGGATGTTTCAAGTTGAAAGGAAGAGTGGGAAAGATGAGGTCTGCCTCAGCCTGGGCTTGCGCCAGGCTGACACCCGTATTCAGGCGGCCAACCAGCGCCATGGTGTTTCCTTCGTCCCGGATATCGTCATAAACGACCGGTCCGTAAACGTCTACCTTGTAGCCGGGGGAGAAAATCGAACCGAAGTCAAAGCTTTCCGGCAGAACGCCGATCACGGTGACGGGGGTCCCGTTCAAATCGATAGCCTGTCCCACAATCCCGCGATCGCCCCGATACTGCCGCTTCCAGAAGGCATGGCTGAGCAGCACCACAGGACGGCTGTTGTGCAGACACTCCTCGGCCGTGAACAGCCGCCCTAACGACGGCTCGATGCCCAGTGTTTGAAAGAAATTGCCGCCTACGCTCAACCCGGTAACCGGCAACGGCTGGCCACTGCCCTTGAGTTTGAGATTGTCGGGTCCAGAGAAGGCAAAATAGCCGGACACGGATTGAAAGGAGCGGGTTCGCCGTTGAAACACTTCGGTGGCATCCGCGGAATAGGTCATGCTGGATTCGCCACCGCGGGGGTCCTTGGTAAGTATCCGTACCAATTGCTGCGGATTGCGTAAGGGCAAGGGCCGCAGCAGGAGCGTATTCACGACGCTGAAGACGGCGATGTTCGCGCCAATACCCAATCCCAGAATGATGACGGCGATGACCGTGAAACCACGATCGCGGCCCAGGGTGCGGAGGGTGAACCGCAGATCCTGCAGCAACACATCGAGCCATGGCAGTCCTCGTGCCTCACGCTGCTGCTCCTTCGCCTGAGCCACTCCGCCAAAGCGAACCAGTGCTTGACGCCGGGCCTCTTGCTCCGGCAGGCCGCGCCGCATGTTCTCTTCCACTGCCAGTTCAAGATGCGCTGCAACCTCGGCATCCAGTTCCGAGTCCCGGTGCTGCTTGTGAAAAAAGGACAGCGCCCGCTGCAGGCCTTCGCGTAGCGTTCCCATTACAACTTCCCTTCCGCCGGCAGGGCCAATACACGTCCCATGACACGGGCCAACCGCGCCCAATGCGCGGCATCCTCCGCCAACTGCCTGCGACCGTTCCTGGTAATGGAATAGAACTTTGCCTTACGGTTGTTATCGGATGTGCCCCACTCGGCGGCGATCCATCCGCGTTGCTGCAGCCGCACCAGCGAGGCGTAGATCGTGCCCTGGTTGAGCAGTATTTCATCGCCGCTCACCTGCTCGATGCGCCGCGCAATGCCGTAGCCGTGCATCGCACCCATGGTCAACAGAGTCTGCAGTACCATCACGTCCAGCGTGCCTTGAAGTAGATCGAGCTTCGATTCTGTCATCATCCGCTCCTGTGTCGATACCACACAAGCATGGCATATCTTCTGTGGGTATGTCACATGGAAAGCTGCCGGCACGCCGCATTCATCGTCTGGAGCTACAATTGACGATCGGGCAGCACCATCCCTGCCGGCCAGCCCATCTGCCCTGTCAACCGTTCCGCGGAATTGTTCCGTTCATGTTATGAGGAGCCTGTCACCGAAATCCGGATGGTTACTCGGCGTGATTCTTGCCTTGACGGGCGGAGCGCGCGGATCAGCCGCCTGGGCCGCGGCTCCGGAATTGACGAACTTTCATCACACCATGTGGACATCGGAAAATGGCCTGGGATCTGTCTTTGACATCCAACAGGCGGCCGATGGATATCTCTGGCTCACCACGTCGACCGGCGTCTTCCGCTTTGATGGAGTGCGCTTTCAATCTGTAGAAGAAGCCACCAACGGAGCTGTGCCCAACAGAGAAATCCTCGCTGTTTTTCTAGCTGCTTCCGGTGGTGTCTGGCTTAAGACGCGTGCAGCCGGCCTTCTCTTCTGGAAGGACGGACGGCTGACCACCTTCACCGACCGGCGCTGTACTCCGGTGCTGCAAATGGAAGGGATCGCCGAGGACCGCGATGGTTCGCTATGGCTGCAGGCATCGGGTGGCTTATTCCATATGCGTGGCTCAGCCTGTGAACAGATTGGCCCGGAACACGGTTATCGAGGTGGGTTTCCCGCGGCTATTCTGGTGGACCGCGAAGGAGACGTCTGGGTCAGAACGCTAGGTGGCGCGGTTCTCTTTCTCGCCCCAGGTCAATCGAAATTTCAACAAGTTAAATACGACGCCGGCGCTACCTCTGCCGCCTTCGTTCTGACTACAGCCACGCATAACACGTTTCTCCATGAAGCCCCGGATGGCTCCATCTGGCTTTCCGACGATCATGGCCTCCGCCGGGTGACCAATCGAGGAACAGCGCGCATGCTCCCCGCGCCTCCCGCCCAGGGGAAGAAAGAGAATATTCAGTTCGGAGACTTCACCTTTGCCGCCGACGGTTCCATGTGGGCGGTCAGCGACAAAGGCCTGCGGCGGTTCGATCATGTGGACCGGTGGCCGACAATGAAAGCGACGCAAAGCGCTCCCGGCGAGAGTTTCACTACCCGCCAGGGACTCAGCTCCGACGCCGTATGGAAGGTGTTCATCGATCGCGAGGGCACCATATGGGTCGGAACCAACTCTGGCCTCGACCGGCTTCGACGGACCATCCTTACCACGCTGCAGCTTCCCCCGGCCCAGGAGCACGATTTCAGCATCCTCGCGGGAGATCAAGGCTCGATATGGACCGGAAACAGGAGCCTGCCGCTCACCCATGTGGCGGCCGATGGCCGGATCACCAGCTTTCCCAAGACGCTCGGGACCATTTGTATTCGACGGGATCGCGATGGAACCATCTGGTCGGCCGGCGGCGTGGACGCGCGCCTGTATCGTTCTTCAGGCTCAGGGTGGTCGCCCATCCCGTATCCGGAGAAAGAGGTGGGCCCGGTGATTTCTCTGGCCGTCGATCGAAACCACGATCTATGGATCTCTACCGCCACCGGCGGGGTCTACCACTTCGCGCACGGCACGTGGAACCGGCAGAACGAGATACTCGGGAAAAAACCGGGCATCCTGGGAACGATGACGGGGGACGAGGCGGGAAACGTCTGGTTTGGCTTCTCCAACTACCTGGTGGAGTGGGATGGAAATGGCTATCAGAGATTCTCTTTCCCCAACGGCATGCGGGGTGTCTCGGAATCGACAATGTCGGCGCGGGGTGACCGCGTCTGGCTCGGCGGCTCGGGCGGAGTGGAGCTGTTTACCAAGGGACACTTTTACGTCATGCGGTGGAAAAACGAGGATCTGCCTGGCCGTGTCTCCGGGGTGTTGGAAACACGGACGGGTGACCTGTGGACGAACGGGTCTTCCGGCATCACGCACGTCGCTACCGGAGAATTGGCGCAATGGCTGCGCGATCCGAACTACGCCGTTTCCGCCGAGGGCCTTGATGCGCTGGACGGGCTTCCGGGACTTTCCGCGGAGAGAATCCCCGAGCCATCACTGGCTGAAGCGCCCGACGGGCGGCTATGGTTCGCCACCACCCGGGGCATTGCCTGGCTCGATCCGGCGACGGTACACAAAAATCGCAACCGTCTTCCACCTCCGGTGATCATCTCGTCTGTCATCTCGAATGGAAAGACCTATCCGGGCTCGAGCGACATCACCCTTCCCGCGCACGCAGACAGACTCGAGATTAACTACACCGCCCTCAGCCTCGCCATTCCCGAACGAGTGATGTTTCGCTACAAGCTCGAGGGCGCCGATTCAGATTGGCAAGATGCGGGCACCCGGCGACAGGCGTTCTATACCCATCTACCGCCGGGAAACTATCGCTTTCGCGTGATCGCCCGCAATAACGACGGAGTATGGAATGAGACCGGGGCGGCCTTGAGCGTGGTGATGAAGCCCGCTTTCTACCAAACCTGGTGGTTCACGGCACTGGCGGTGTTTGGCACCGCCGCGCTTCTTTGGTGGATAGTGCGCCTGCGCATCACCAGCATCGCGCGTCAACTGCAGGATCGGCTTGCGGAACGAATGGCGGAACGCGAGCGTATCGCCCGCGAACTGCACGATACGCTGCTGCAAAGCCTCTTCGGCCTAACCCTCCGCTTTCACACAGCGGCCAACCGGCTGCCAGTTGGCGACCCGGCACGTGCAGCGCTCGACGACGCGTTACAGCAATCGGACAAAGTGATGCAGGAGGGACGAGAACGGGTGATGAATCTGCGCGTACGGCATACGGAGAGCGCCAGCCTGGCAGAGGCGCTGGCCGACATCGGTAATCAACTGCGGGCGGTTCACCCGGCCAATTTCCAGATTTCCGTGAAAGGTCAGCCACGGCCGCTGGAAGCCATCGTGCAGGAAGAGATTTTGCTTATCGGGCGTGAGGCGCTGACCAATGCGTTCAGCCACTCAGGGGCGCAGAATATCGCGGCGGAATTGTCCTACGAAACCGCGGCTTTGCATGTGTGCGTAAGCGATGACGGCCGCGGCATCGATGAGGGCGTGCTGCAGGCTGGTTATCGCAGCGGCCACTGGGGCCTGCCGGGTATGCGGGAACGCGCCAGCAAGATGCGCGGCGAGTTGCGTGTGGGACGATCCAGGAACGGCGGAACGCGGATCGACTTGCAGGTGCCGGCGGAAATCGCCTACTGCGCTGACGAGCCTAAAGGACCGCGGCCATGGAATCCGTTTCGAAAAAAAGGGCAGCAGAACCGTGATTTTGCCGCGGATTAACATTTCCAGGAAAGATCTGCAGTTCTGCGGACATTTCCTGGACAGGCTTTTTTGGACAGACAACGGTACTAGCTATCCAAGGGTGAACCGGTCGCGAATTTCGTAGCGAGAACCTCCTGGTCCTGGCACGCTTTCGTAGAGAACAAATACGTCGGCGACGAAACCACTGAATCTCGGCTCGCGATGGATTTTACCCTTGAGTTCGCGAAGTCCGCGGCCCCCTTTTGCTTTGGTGCGCGCCAGAGTGATGTGGGGATGGTAAGGACGAGTCTCGGGGATGAATCCGCAAAGGCCGGTTGCCGCGGTGACCCGCTGCTGTAGTGCCTCAAGTTTTGGGGTGAGGTCGACACCCGCAAAAAAGACACCGGCGCGATCGAAGAAGCCCAGCCCCTCAAGCTGAATGGGAAGGGCCGGCAAGCGCAGCTCGCGAAGCCGGCTGACTATGCATTCGTATTGCGGGGTATTGCCTAAAAATTGCAGTGTGATGTGCCAGGATTCCGGAGCGGACCATCGCAGGCCGTCTGCCTCCGATTGAAGGCGCGTCGAGATCGCAGACAGCTCATCGATGACCGCAGCATTCAGTGGAATCCCAACGAAGAGCCGCATACTAGAGCCTTTCTCGCGATACCAGGAACCTTTTGATAGCGGCTAATCCGCGCACTGCAGCGTCTGGCAGAGCCGGTCGAGAAACGGCGCCTGGCTTTTCAAAATACGCTCCCGGCCCTCGGCAATGGAAAACCAACCTCCGCGATCCACTTCGGGAATTTCGATCATACGGCCGGAGCGCGGCGGCCACTCCAACTGGCAATGATTGCTGACCATCGCGGCGGGGTCGCAATCACCCTCAAAAGCCCAGGCAGAGACAACCTTACCGCCTGATTGCTGCACAGCACCGAGTTCGAGGAAGGTTCCCTGCGCAACAAAGCCCGTCTCCTCCTGGAATTCGCGCTTTGCTGCTTCGAGAGGAATTTCGCCGTCCAAGTACTCTCCCTTCGCAACAGACCACGCGCCCATGTCTTTCTTAGCCCAGAACGGGCCACCCGGGTGCACCAGGAAAACCTGCAGCTCGTGATTGTGCCTGCGATACATCAGCAAACCTGCGCTACGTTTTGGCATGAATGGTCGATGTTGCCGTCCCGCTGCTTATGTTAGTTCATTCATGCCGCCGGGCCGTAAGCGGATCGATGTCCACAGGACCACGCGCTGGATCAGCGGGGATGATCGTTCGGCCGGGCCACGCGATACATCTCGGCTGCGATGCGGTCGAAGAGGGCGAAGCGGTCGTCTCCGGCCTGATAGAGATCGAAGTGAGAACGGCCTGGCAGGAAGGTGAACTCCGCCTTGCCGCCAAGGTGGTCGAGCGTGGATTGCAGACTGTGCGCGGCGCCATCCAGGTAGAAGGTGTCGTCTGTGCCCACGATAAGGTGAATCTTCCCCTGCAGATCGGGACCGATGGTTTTCCAGTCGCTGTTCAGTCTTTGGACGATGTCGTAATGAGAACGCCAATAAGCCGCGACCGTTGGATCAATGTCGCCGGTGGTGCGGTCGAAGAGAGGCGCCGGACGGCCATCCGGGCCTCGAGGGGAAAAGACCCATTCGAACGATGCGAGCTGGCCGCCATACGGACCTACGACGGCCTCGAGCTGGGCCAGTTGTTGCATGGTCGTTCGAGGCTGGCCGTGCATACGGATCATGGGCGCCGGTGTGCCGTCGGGATTGCGATACATGTTTGCGTTCGCGCCATAGATATCGACGGTACTAAAGAAATGGAAGTCGCTGGGATCGGGCGATGTTGACCACGTACCTCCAAAAATTTTCGGATAGCGTGTTTGCAGCCACAGCGTTGCCCATCCACCTGAGGAATGGCCCTGCAGAAAGCGCCCTGACGGACGCGCATCCATCCGGTACTGACGCTCAATCGCCGGGATGCATTCTGTGGTCAGGGCAGTGCCCCACGGTCCATTGTTGACTGAGTCGGCGAACTCGTGTGTACCTGTGGGGCTGCTCTCATCGAGCAACACCCAGATCATCTCCGGCATGCGGCGCTGCTTCATGCGGTCGTAGAGAATGGGTCCGTAGCGCGCCCGTAGGCCCGCGAGTGCGCCACCGAAGCCGTGGGTGAAATAGACAGTCGGATAGTGCTCCTTAGGATGTGTTGCATACCCGGGCGGCAACAACACCCATCCGCGCAGGTGAATCTCGCGTCCCCAATAGCTCGAGAGCACGGGGCTGATCATGTCCAGTGGCTTCAGAGCGGAAGCCACGTCCGGCCTTTGTGCCAGCGCGTCAGGCGGCATCGGCACCGTCTCGGTTAGCGTTACAGCGGGCGGCGGGCCCAGCGGCACGTTCACGTTCACCGGCGTGCTGATGATGTCGCCGGGAACGCGACCTTGATAGTTGTAGTTGTGATCGACATCGAGCACGGCCTGTAGGCGATAACTGCCGGCAGGCGCTCGAGAGAGAGGCCCGGGAAAGACAATGTCATCCGCATCGATATCGACGGACTCTCCCGGCCCCAGATGAGGGACCTCCTTGGCGACGACATACACGCTGGCGGGAGACATCATGTTCATGTCGACGGAGGCCGTATCCTTTGCATCCGCGGCTTTGGGGGCGATGAAAAGCAATAGCCGCCCGGAAACCGGGGCGGTGAAACTATGGTCGAGCGACACACGAAAGAAGTCGTGTGCGCCGGTTTCGCCGCTCGTCTGAGCAAACGCAGTGACGGTAGCAAAAGCAAATCCCAACAGCAGGCAGGAGGCGTTACGGGAGTGCCAAAACTTGTGGGTTCTCAATGGCGAAGTTACCTTTCCCGGCGATGCGCGCCGGCGGACTTTCTCTCCTGGCCACGGCGCCAGGATCTGGAGGGGGCCTCGTCCATGACTGTAAACCCGGTGCGGGGCAAATCTAACTAAAGCAAGCGATACTGTCTTCAACCTGCCGGTGGGGAGCAAAGCCATCCTCTTGGTGGAGGCGCTATGGAAAACCGCAACGTAGGATGGTCGCCACATGCAACAACAGAGTAAGCAGCAGCAACGTCAGCTTGGGCTGGCGGCGGCCATCGCTGTGGTTACGGGAGAAGCCATTGCCCTGGGGATTTTTCTTACCCCTGCGGCGATGGCGAAGTCGCTCGGCTCGCCGCTGCTGCTCGCGCTGGTGTGGCTCGGAATCGCGTTGATGGCCATGTGCGGCGCGCTCTCGTATTCCGCATTGGCCATTCGCTTTCCCGAATCCGGAGGCGAATATGTCTATCTGCGGGCCGGCTATGGCGAGCAGGTGGCCTTCCTCTATGGATGGATGAGCTCGATCGTAGTGTACCCGGGAGTGGCCGCGGCGCTGGCCGTGGGCGCCACGCCTTATGTAGCCCAGATACTGCCGCTGGGCCGAGCGGGACTGGCCTCTGCTCCTGCGTTGCTGCTTTGCCTGTTCGGCGCCATTACTCTCATCGGCACCCGCTTCAGCGGGGCAGTCATGTCGTTCGTCAATGGCTTCAAACTTCTCATCCTGTTCGCGCTGGTCGGCTGGGCGGTTGTTTCGGGCCATGCCCACATGGCCAACTTGCTGCCCTTCACCGTCCGCCGCCCGGGATCGGACGCACTGTTTCCGGCGATCGCCGGAGGCGTGATGAGCGCCTTCTTCAGCTTCGGCGGCTGGTGGGAGGCGAGCAAGATCGCCGGAGAGATTCGGAATCCGAAGCGCACCCTGCCGCTCGCGTTTGTGGGTGGAGTCGCCCTCGTCACCGTTATCTATTTGCTGATCAGCGCCACGTTCCTGGCGGTTCTGCCGCTTGCCCAGGTCACCTCTAACACCGCCTTTGTCGCCCAGTTTGGTGGGGTGCTCTTTGGCACGGCGGGCGCGCGGGTCCTATCCGCTTGCGTGCTGGTGTGCGTTTGCGGAGGGATCGCAGCCATCACCATGGCAGCTCCCCGCGTGTGTTACGCGATGGCGCAGTCGGGCGCCTTTTTTTCGGTGTTCGGAAGGTTGCACCCCCGCTTCGGAACACCGGCGAATGCGGTGCTTCTGCAAACCGTGCTGGCGCTGGCTGTGCTTTTCCTCGGCGCATTCGACCGGGTGCTGTCTTACATCATCTTTTCGGCAGTCATTTTTCTGGCGCTGGCCGCTTCGACTCTGTTCCGGTTGAGAGAGCCGGTAAAGGGGTGGTGGTTTCCCATCGCCCCCATTGGCTTCATTGTCTTGTCCACGCTGGTCGCCTTCCTGATCCTTATGCACGACCCGGTGCCGGCATTGATTGGGGTGGTCATTGTCCTTTGCGGCCTCCCTTTCCGCAAATTTCTTCTTCCCCGGCAAGAGGCAATCAGCATGGTCCAGCCCCATAATGGATGAATGCCAAATCTGATCCGGCTGCTGATGCTGGGGCTCCTCACCTGTCCTTTGTTAGCCCAGTCCCCGTCAGGCGGCTTTGCACTGCGCGGCACCCTGGTCACGCCCGGCGGCATTGTCGAAAACGGGATCGTCGTGATCCAACAAAACAAGATCACTGCGGCCGGCGCCAAGGCGAAGGTGCCGAAGAACATGACCGTGATCGAGACCCATGGGGTCATTGCCCCGGGCCTCATCGACCTGCACAACCATCTCACCTACAACGTGTTTCCTCGCTGGCATCCGATGGAGGAATTCGGCAATCGCTATGACTGGCAGCAAAAGCCGATCTATCAGACCTTAATCGAAACCCCGCATGCGGGGATGGTGGCGGACGGCCTGGAATGCGAGATGGAGCGCTACGCCGAAGTGAAGGCAATCTCTGAAGGGGAGACAACTACGGTCGGCGGCCCGGCCAATGCCTGCAGTATGGGCCTTGCCCATAATCTCGACACAGAAGACGAGTGGCATGTTGCTTACAACGTGTTTCCTCTGCAGATGACGGAGACCGACCTTGCCCCGATTCGCCAGAAACTGGCCAACCATCAGCTGCACGCGTTTCTGATTCATCTCAGCGAGGGTGGTCGCGAGGATGCGTCCGCAACCCGAGAGTTCGAGATGCTAAAGGGACGCGGATTGCTGGTTCCGGGGGTTTCGCTGATCCACGGCGTTGCGCTGCAACCTGCCAACTACGTGGAGATGGCTGCTCATAACGTCAACCTGATCTGGTCTCCGCGCAGCAATCTTGAGCTTTATGGCAGTACGGCTGATGTCGCAGCCGCGAAGAGTGCGCACGTCAAGATAGCGTTGGCGCCGGATTGGAGCCCAACCGGCAGCGACGGTCTGCTGGCGGAACTGAACTATGCCGCCGCCTGGAACGATACGCAGACCCCGCATTTGTTCACCGATCGCGAACTGGTGGCCATGGCTACGTCCACTCCTGCGGATCTGATTGGGGCCAGCGATCGTCTGGGTGCGCTCGAGCCCGGTCACGAGGCCGATTTGCTGGTGATTAAGCCGGAAGGGGATGCCAAACACGACGCGTACTGGACACTCACTCATGCCACCGCTGCCCAGGTGATGCTGGTGATGGTGGGCGGTGAGCCTCTCTATGGCGATCCGGAGGTTCTGGAGAAGACGGGACCCTCGCGGCCATCGGAAAAGATCGATGTTTGCGGTAGCAGCAAGACACTGCTGTTTACGGGATTGCACGGACAAGTGGACGCCGCGGATGAGACGTGGGCGCATAGCGCGTCGATTCTGCAGACCGCGCTCCGTCACTACGGCCGCGATCTCGCTCCACTGGCGGAGTGCGGGCAATAGGGCCGCGTGAGACCGGAAAACATTTCCACGAAGGGTCCGTAGAACCGCAGGTCCCTCGGCTTCGCTTCGCTCCGGTCCCGACGGCAAGCCGGGGCAGGCGGGATGACAAGGGTGAGGTACCGTGCTTCCATCTGAGATGGATTGCAGCTGGAGCGAACTGAAGATCCGGCCCGCAGAGTCGAAAAACATTTCCGACGAGTGGGTCCGTAGCACTGCAGATCCCTCGGAGAAATCTTTTCGCCTGACCGTTACAGCCGAGTCCCGATCACTTCCAGGTATTCATTTTGGATCAGGGTTTTTCCGCTGCGCGCCTCATTATGTTCCGACCATAGCTTTTCCAGATCGTCCCGGTACTCGGTCTGCCGGGCTTCGTCCATTCGCGAAAATGCAACCTTCGTTGGCCCGAAGTAGTCTCGGAAAAATTGCACGACTTCGCGCGGAGGAAAGGGGTAGTCAAACAGCAACATGCGCCGCCTCATGCTGTCGACCTTCACCCCATTCGACTTGAGCCTTAGCGAAGCCACAGCCTCATCCCCCCAAAGTGTCGGCGCGGGGAGTTCCACCGGCGGCGGCAGATAACGACTCGTGAGGCGAAACATCTTTCCCGTAAAACCATCCGGCGTCCAGTTGGCCATGGCAATCTTTCCTCCGTGGCGACAGACCCGGGCGAGCTCAGATGCGACCCGGTCCGGGTCGGGAGCGAACATGGCTCCAAACATGGTCATGACTAGATCGAAATGGGCGTCAGGAAAAGGCAGCTGTTCCGCATCGCCCTCCTGAAAGGTTATCTGTAAACCTTCGGCTGCGGCCCTTGCACGCGCTTGTTCCAACAGGTTGGTTGCGATATCGACACCCGTGACGCTCGCTCCTTTGCGGGCAGCAGGGATGGCCAGGTTGCCGGTGCCACAGGCGACGTCCAGTACCTGCATCGCCGGCTGAATGCCAAGCGTGTCGACAAACAGCTCAGCCTCAACAACGGTGTGTTCGGCGATCTTTCCGAAATCGCCGGCCATCCAGGTGGCACGCATTTTTTCTTTCAGTGGTTCCAACTCACGCCTCGCCAATACACTCTTTCCAAAGATCCGGACGCATCCGCTGGAATTTAGCAATCAGGTCAATACATTCCTGGGAGTGAAGGTCGACGACATCGATGCCCTGCTGCTTGATCCAGTGCATACCACCCTGGGCGTTGACGCTATCGCCGACAATCACCTGGTGAAAGCGGAACTGGTAGATCAGGCCACTACAGTACCAGCATGGGGCGAGCGTGGTCACGAGAATCGTGTCGTGCCAGGTCGGGCGGCGCCCGGCAGCCCGAAACGCGTCGGTCTCTCCGTGAAGCGAACCGTTGCCCTCTTGCACCAGGCGGTTGTGCCCTGCACCGAGCAAGGTGCCGTTGACATGAAAGATCGCTCCACCCACGGGAACGCCGCCCTCAGCAAAGCCGATGCGCGCTTGTTCCAATGCGACCGCCAACATGCCATGTGCATCGAGAGTCGATCCAACCACGGGTTCCATGCTGGCAGCCTACCACTTGCGGGGTCTTAGTGGGCGACGACCTTTTCTCCCCCACGGGGATCATTCTTCTTTAATACGAACGTCAAGCAGAACATGGCGGCGGCGGCCACCGTCAGCAGCCAGAAGGTATCGATGTACGACAGAGTGGAGGCCTGCAGCTGGAGATTTTGATAGACACGGCCGTAGGCGCCATTCAGCGCGTCATGCGCGCTCATCCCGCCATGCTGCAGTTGTTGCGTCAGGCCGTCGACGGTGCCGCGGAACGCCGGGTTCCCCGCGGTGATATGGCTGCCCAGCCTTTCCTGATGGAATTGATTGCGCCGCGCAAGCACGGTGGTCACCACGGAGGTTCCGACACTGGCCCCGATATTGCGCATGAAGTTCACCAGCCCGGCAACTGCGTTGTTCTTGTCTTTCGGCATACCGTAATAGGCCGCGGCGGTCGTGGGGATGAACACCAGGCCCAGGGGAGCATATTGCGCAATTCGCAGCAGGGTGGCCGAGTTGAAACTAATCAGCAGATCGAGACGCCGGGTCGACAAGAACATGCTGCAGGTCAGCAGAAGCCATCCGGTCGCGATCAGATAGCGGCCCTGGAACCTGCCTGCGAGCATGCCGATGAACGGCAACGCTCCCAGCAACACAAAGCCGGCGGCCGATAGAACCATGCCTGCCGACTCCGCGGTATACCCCATGTTCACTTGCAAAAACTGCGGCACCAGCACCGTAGTGGCAAATGACATGCCACCCACCACGAACATCATCATGCTGGAGGTCGCGAAGTTGAAATTCTTGAAGAGCCTGACGTCCACAATGGGGCTCTTCTGATAAAGCTCCCATATCACCAGAGCGGTCAGGCAAACCCCGGCAGTCAC
The DNA here is from genome assembly GCA_963850235.1 of uncultured Acidobacteriaceae bacterium. GTDB lineage: Bacteria > Acidobacteriota > Terriglobia > Terriglobales > Acidobacteriaceae > PALSA-350. The sequence continues at coordinate 105,935 of CAWKKM010000022.1, forward strand.
CATGAGGGTGACAATAAAGTCTGAACCGAACCAGTCGTCTTCCTGACCTTTGTCGAGCAGGATCTGCAACGCCCCAACACCCAGGGTCAACAGCGAGAAGCCCACATAGTCGAGCTTGACCCGCCTGCCCAGCTCGCGTGCCCGGGTCAGATAGGGTGGATCCTCCACCAGGGTGTAGACGAGAAAAACCGCCAGAATACCGACCGGCAGGTTCATGAGGAAAATCCATCGCCAGGAATAGTTGTCCGTGATCCAACCACCCAGCGTCGGTCCAATCGAAGGGGCGAAGATAGCCGTCACTCCATACAAGGAGAAAGCCAGACCACGCAGGCGAGGCGGAAAGGTATCCGCCAGAATGGCTTGTGCCATCGGCTGCAGGCCGCCCCCACCCCCTCCCTGGATTACGCGGGCGATCAGCAAAACCCCGAGGCTGGGCGCAATGCCGCAGAGGAGAGAGCTGATGGTGAAGAGGACGATGCAGGTCATGAAAAACCGCTTGCGCCCGAACACGCTTACCAGCCAGCCGCTGATGGGCAAAACGATGGCATTCGAAACCAGGTACGAGGTGAGCACCCAGGTGCTTTGGTCCTGGCTGGCGCCGAGGTTTCCGGCAATATGCGGCAGGGCTACGTTGGCAATGCTGGTGTCGAGCACTTCCATGAACGCCGCCAGCGAAACCACAAACGCAATCAGCCAGGGGTTTGTCTTCGGCTTCCAATCGTGGTCTGCCTGCGTGAGTGTGGCGGATGCGGCGCTCATTCCCATCCCTTACTTCGCGTTGCCAGTGCGATTGCGATTTTGGCATTCATGAAATTGGCCAGAAGATAGGGGATGCGCGGGACAGCCGGGTTGATGCGGATTCTGCGTTCTGCGCACCCGGCAACGCACTCTGCCTGAATTGACATCGGCAGAGCTGTCCTTTTTACGATGGTGTTGGGTTCGCGATCCACTCGCGCGGACTCGTCGAGGAGTGACAACTCAGGGTTGATCACCATTCTTGCTGGATACCGTCGAATTCCTTGTCAGCGATGATCATAGTCAAAGACGTCACAAAAAGGTACGCCCGCGCAACTGCCGTTGATCAGGTTTCCTTCTCTGTAGCAAAAGGTCAGATCGTTGGCTTTCTCGGCCCCAATGGGGCCGGCAAGACGACGACCATGCGCATCCTCACTTGCTTCCTCTCTCCCACGTCGGGCACTGCGTCGGTAGCGGGCTTCGATGTTCTGGAACAGCCGCTCGAGGTCAAAAAGCGGATCGGGTATTTGCCCGAAACGCCTCCTCTCTATTTCGAGATGGAAACGGCCGAATATCTGCGGTTCGTGGGCAAACTCAAGGGCCTTTCGGGATCTGAGCTGGAAAAGCGCATCGACTATGTTTGTGACCGCTGCTTTGTCGGCGATGTGAAGAACAAGCTTCTGGGCAAGCTGTCGAAGGGCTACCGGCAAAGGGTCGGCCTGGCGCAAGCCATCATTCACAATCCCGACGTATTGATTCTCGACGAGCCCACGGCCGGCCTCGATCCTAAACAGATCAATGAGACCCGTGATCTGATCAAGGGGCTTGCCGGCGACCACACGATTATTCTCAGTACACACATTCTTCCTGAGGTCGAACAGACCTGCGAACAGGTCATCATCATCAACAAGGGCAAGTTGGTGGCAACCGATTCGGTGCGCAACCTGCAGGCCCGCACGCGCGGCGACGAATCTCTCTTGCTGGAAGTCGCTCCTCGAGAGGGCCAACTCGACCCTCTGTCGGTCCAACAAGAACTCGAAGCTGTTCCAGGAGTGAGCCGCGTGCTGTGTACCGAGCACAAAGACGCGAGCCTGCTTTTCGAAGTGCAGAGTCAGAAGGGACAGCTTGTCCGTGGCGACCTGGCGCGGGTCGTCGTCGCCTCCGGCTGGGATCTTTATGAACTCCGTTCGGCGGCTAAGAGCCTGGAAGAAGTCTTCCTCCAACTCACCGGTAGCGCGGCTCCGGTCGAGGTTGAGAAAACTCCCGCGATCGAGCAACCGTCATGAGAAATATCTGGACCATTTGCGCCAAAGAGCTCAGAAGTTATTTCGTCTCTCCGATTGCGTATCTGTTGTTGACCATGTTTGCCCTGATCTTCGGCTTCTTCTTCTGGAATGCCCTCGGCTATTTCGTGATTCGAGGGCATGGAGATGCAAATGCACGGTCAGGCGTTCCCCATGAACATCAATGAGCAGATCATCCGGCCGCTGCTTTCGAACGCCAGCGTGGTGGGACTTTTCTTCATCCCCATGATCACCATGCGCCTCTTCGCCGAAGAAAAGCGTTCGGGAACGATTGAGTTGCTGGCCACGTCTCCGGTGCGCGACATGGAAGTGATTCTGGGGAAATGGCTGGCGGCCATGATTCTCTACGCCTGCCTGCTGCTCTTTACCGCGCTGAATTTTGCCTTCCTTTTCCACTACGGCAAGCCCGACTGGAAGCCTCTCGCCGTTGGCTACCTGGGTTTGTTGTTGCAGGCGGGTACGCTGCTGGCCCTGGGAACGTTCATCTCAACCTTAACCAGGAATCAGATTATTGCCGGGGCCGCCACTTTTGGCGTTTGCCTTTTGCTCTGGGTGCTGGAGTGGACCAGCGGTTACGAATCGGCGACCTGGGCGCAGGTGCTCTCCTATCTCTCCGTCATCACTCACTTCGAATCGTTTGCCAAAGGAGTGATTCAAGTCAAGGACGTCATCTTTTATCTCACCGGCATCTTCCTGGGGCTGTTTTTCACGGCGCGCTCCATGGAATCTCTGCGCTGGAGGTCGTAGATGGCGAGTCAATGGCTAAAGGCGAGGCAGACAAAGTATGGAGCCTACGCAGCAATTTATATCGTGGTGGTGCTTGCCATTGTCGTGGTGGCAAATATGCTGGCCGACCGCTACAACAAGTCGTACGACACCACCTCGAACAAACGCTATAGCCTGTCGGATCAGACGAAAAAGATCGTAGGCGGCCTCAAGCAGGACGCCACCATCACCTACTTCAACCAGAGCACACGGTTCCAGCAAGGGAAAGACGTGCTCGACCAGTACGCGAACCTTTCGCCCAAGGTACGCGTTGAGTATGTGGATCCGGACAAGAGCCCGCAGCTGGCGCGTGCCGCCGGAGTCCGCGAGTTCGGGACTGCCGTGGTCCAGATCGGCGCCAAGAAAGACACGGCAAAGAGTATGACGGAAGAGGGCATCACCGGAGCCTTCATCCGCGATCTGAAGAGCACGACCCGCACTGTTTGTTTTGTTACCGGCAGTGGAGAGCACGCCATTGACGACACTGAGCGCGACGGATTGTCACAGTTCAAAGATCTCCTGGCGAAAGATGAATACGAGTCAAAAGCAATCGATCTGCTGCAAAAAGCAGAGGTGCCGGCCGACTGCACCACGCTGGTCGTCGCCGGCCCCACGCACGATTATCAGCAGCCGCAGGTGGATGCGATCAAGAACTATGTCGAGAATGGCGGCCGGGCGTTCTTCATGCTCGATCCGCCGGTTCAGTTCGGACGTTCGACGATTGCCGCCAACGATGCGCTGACCGGCTTGCTCCAGAGTTGGGGTGTGACCCTGGACAAGGACATGATTCTGGATCTGAACCCCGTGGGCCAGTTGGCCGGACTTGGACCCCAGGTTGCGCTGGTCACTACATATACTTCGCAGCCTATCGTGGCGCAGATGCGGGGGAGCGCGGTCGGCTTCCCTCTCTCCCGCTCGCTGGAAATCAAGAACACGGACAAGACGAGCGTCGAGAAATTATTCGATTCCTCGAGCAGCAGCCTGGCCACGGCTAACCTGAGTTCCGCCGAGGTCAGCGTCGCCGATCCCAACAATCGCAAGGGACCTCTGACCATCGCCGCTGCGGGAACGTATAGCACCGGGAAACAAAACTCGCAGGGCCGCTTCGTGGTAACCGGCAGTTCCTCATGGGCTGCGAATCGCTTTCTCGGTTTCAATGGCAACGGTGATTTGGCATCGAACGCCGTGAACTGGCTTGCTTCCGACGAGGATTTGATCTCCATTCGGCCGAAGCCGCAGGAAGATCGCCGCGTCACCATGACCAGGGCGCAGCTCAACCTGGTCCGGGGCACCAGCCAATTCGTGCTGCCCTTGATGGTGGTGATCGCGGGCACGCTCGTCTGGTGGAAGAGAAGATAAGCGGTCCATTTACCCTATGAACTTTCGCGGTCTGATCGTCGCAGTTGTTGTCCTCGCCACCTTGGGCGGCGTTCTTTATTGGTCGCAGCACCATAAGCCGGCGGAGGAGAGTGCCGCCGTTCCCGCCAGTACTGCTCCGGTGATCGTGAAAATCAATCCCGCAGACGTGAGCCAACTCATCATCAAGCAGACGGAGCCGGTCACGCTGCAAAGGACCAATGGCAAGTGGCAGATTTCCGAGCCTAAGTCATACGCCGCGGATCAGGAGGCGGTCGCCGGCGTGCTCTCGACGCTATCGGGGCTGAATGCCGATCGCATCGTTGAAGAGAAGGCCTCCGATCGGAAGCAATACGGTCTCGATCCTGCCCGGGTTGAGGTGGACATTCGCCTCAAGGACGGTACGCGGCAATTGCTGCTGGGCGACGACACCCCTGCAGGTGGAGATGTCTACGCAGCGCTGGCCACGGACCCCAGGGTTTTTACCATCGCCAGCTATCAGAAGAGCAGCCTGGCAAAAAGCCTGAATGATCTGCGCGACAAGAGCCTGGTCACATTGAGCGCCGACAAGGTAAGCCGGGTTGAGCTGCTCAAGAGGGGCGAAGACCTGGAGTTTGATCGGACCAAGGATGGTTGGCAGATCCTCAAGCCCTCGTCGTCGCCCGCAGATAGCGCGGCCGTCAACGCGCTGGTCAGTACGTTGACGAATGCCAGAATGGACCTTAGCACGACCACGGATGCGGCAGCCGCATTTGCCCGGGCAACTCCGCTGGCGACAGCGAAGGTGACCGGCGATGCCGGCGTCCAGACACTCGAAGTGCGCAAGAACAAGGACGACTATTTTGCGAAGTCGAGCGCGGTCGCTGGAATCTACAAGGTCGATTCCAGCGTGGGACAGGGACTCGACAAGAAGATCGATGACTTCCGCCAAAAGAAACCGGCGGCGGCTCCCGCAGCCAAGTGAGGGACGGAACGTGTCCGGAGCGAGATACGGTGGCATCGGGGGGAGAAATAGGCTCGGCTGGACTCGGCGGTAGGGTTACCCTCGGGAATCGGGGAGGGATCAAGGCGCACAGCAGCCACGCAGACTGAAGTCCGCGTGCGAGCCGCAGTGCCCGTTGGTCTTAAGTGGTTTTGTCGTGAACAGTGGCCGCTGGGGCGTTTTCTTTCACAGACGCGATGCCGTGTTCTCGAGCCTCTGCGCTCTCATAAAGCTGGCTGGTGCCGATCACCTGGTGATTGGCCGCCTTAAGATTGAACATCGGAGCGCCGTTGTGGGATTCTTTGCGCTCATAACTGTGGTCGTTGGGTGCGTTCTTTTTGACCGACTCGATACCACCCTCCGCCGAGGATTTCTCCTTGTACATCTGGCTGGTCAGAATGATCTGGCCATTGGCGGCCTTGAGATGGAAGTGGTAATCGCCGTCCTTTGCGTGGGTTATTTCGAAAATACCTGCCATCGTTCCTCCTTGCTGAAGCTCTGGTCACAAGTGGCCCGGGTCCGATTCCGAATTATAACGGCTGGCTATTACGGCTTTGGAATGTAGCGCAGATCGCCCCCTGACATGCGTCCCGGCTTTTCCAAACCAAGCATGCCTAACAGCGTGGGAGAAATATCACGCAATGAGCCGCCCTCACGGATCTGATATGTGCTCGCGTCGTCGCTCACCAGGATCACCGGCACCGGATTCGTCGTGTGTGACGTGTGGGGTCCTCCTGTGCCGGGATCTATCATTAACTCAGCATTGCCGTGGTCCGCGGTAATCAGCATGGAACCGCCGCGCTGTTTGAGAGTCTGATAAATACGGCCCAGGCACGCATCGATGGTCTCCACTCCTTGAATGGTCGGCTCCAGTTTTCCGGAGTGCCCCACCATGTCGGCGTTGGCAAAATTCACCACCACCAGGTCGAAGGCCGGATCGCCAATCGCCTTGATCACTGCGTCCGCGATGCCGGCCGCGCTCATCTCCGGGGCCAGATCATAGGTTGCCACCTTCTGCGAAGGCACCAGCACGCGGTCCTCACCGGGAAATGGTTTTTCAATGCCGCCATTGAAGAAATAGGTCACGTGGGCGTACTTCTCCGTTTCGGCAATACGCAGATTACGCAGATTCGCCTGGGCCAACATGTCCGCCAGCAGGTTCTCCATGGACTCCGGCAGGATCACCATGGGCAGAGAAAACTGCTTGTCGTATTGCGTCATGCAGACGTAGTGCAGTTGCTTCGGCACCTCGGCCCGGGGAATCACCTGATCCAGGTCCTCCGCTCCGGGTAGCTCTTTGCCATCGTTTTTCGTCAGCCCGCTGTTCCGGGCCAACACCCGTGTAATTTGCCGCACGCGGTCGGCGCGGTAGTTAAAGCAGATGCAGGCATCGCCATCGCGGACCGTGCCCACCGGCTTCCCAGCGGCGTCAACCACCACAAATGGCTCAACAAACTCGTCGGTTACGCCGTTGTGATACGACTCTTTGAGTCGAGCAAATGGATCGCTGTATGCTCCGCCTTCCATTCGGCCGGTCATGGCGTCAAAGGCTTTCTTTTCCCGCTCCCATCGGCGATCCCGGTCCATGGCAAAGTAGCGGCCGCCTACGCTGGCAATCTTGCCCACGCCGATTTCATCGATCTTGCGCTGCAGCTTTTCGAGATACCCAACGCCGCTGGTGGGCAAGGTGTCGCGGCCATCGAGAAAGGCGTGGACGAAGACCCGCTCCACCCCGTGTTGTTTTGCCGCCAGCAAGAGGGCGTGCAGATGCTCCTGCTGAGAGTGAACGCCGCCATCAGAAACCAGGCCCAGCAGGTGCAGGGCGCGTCCCTTTTCGCCGGCGTGCTTCAGATGCCTCCACGATGACTGGATGACGAAAGAATTCGCCGGAGCGAATCAGATCGTCAATGCGCGTGATGTCCATGTGCACCACGCGGCCCGAGCCGATGTTCAGGTGACCCACTTCGCTGTTGCCCATCTGACCATCAGGGAGCCCAACGAAGTGATCCGAAGCATGAAGCAAACTATGGGGATATTCCGCCAGGAGTTTGTCGTACGTAGGCTTACGCGCCAGTGCTACTGCATTGGCGAAGCTCTCCGCACGATAACCCCAGCCATCCAGAATGGTGAGTACGACCGGTTTTTTCAGCGCCACGCTTACTCCCCAGCGTTGACTGCTGCGCGACCGAGAAACTCCGCCCCCTGGCCGAGTTCCTCCTCGATGCGCAGCAACTGGTTGTACTTCGCGATGCGATCGGTGCGCGACGCAGAGCCGGTCTTGATTTGACCCGCACCCGTGGCCACTGCCAGGTCGGCGATGAAGCTGTCCTCGGTTTCACCGCTGCGATGCGAGATGACGGAAGTGTAGCCGTAACGGCGTCCCAGCGCGATGGCTTCAAAGGTCTCGCTGATGGTGCCGATCTGGTTCACCTTGATCAGGATGGAGTTGCCCACACCTTCTTCAATGCCCTTCTGCAGCCGTTCCGTGTTGGTCACGAATAGATCGTCGCCGACCAGCTGTATCTTTTCGCCCAGCTCCTTGGTCAGGAACTGCCAACCGGCCCAATCATCTTCAGCCAGCCCGTCTTCGAGCGAAATGATGGGGTACTGGCGTACCCAACTTTCCCAGAAACGAGTCATCTCTTCGCTGGTTTTTTCGCTCTTGTCGCTTTTCTTGAAGACGTACTTGCCCTTCGCCTTGTCGAAGAACTCGCTCGACGCCGGATCCAACGCGATGGCGATCTGTTCCCCCGGCTTGTATCCGGCCAGCTGAATGGCTTCGAGGATCACCTCAATGGCTTCCACGTTGGATTTCAGTGACGGAGCAAAGCCGCCCTCGTCGCCCACCGCGGTGCTGTAGCCCTTCTTCTTCAAAACGCCCTTCAGGTGATGGAAGACCTCGACCCCCCAGCGCAGCGCATCGCCGAAGCTCTCCGCTCCGACCGGCATCACCATGAACTCCTGGAAGTCGACGTTGTTGTCTGCGTGCGCTCCGCCGTTGATGATGTTCATCATCGGCACCGGCAGCAGCGAAGCATTGACCCCGCCCAGGTAGCGGTAGAGCGGGATCTGCAGCGCGTTGGCGGCAGCGCGGCAGCAGGCCATGGAGACGGCGAGGATCGCGTTTGCGCCCAGCTTTCCCTTGTTTTCCGTGCCATCCAGGGCAATCATGGTGGCGTCGATCAGCCGCTGGTTGGCGGCATCCATACCGGCCAATTCGGGGGCTATCACGCTCTCCACATTTTCGACTGCCTGCAGCACTCCCTTGCCCAGGTAATGGGTTTTGTCGCCGTCGCGCAGTTCCACGGCCTCGTGCTCTCCGGTGGAGGCGCCGCTGGGTACAGCCGCGCGGCCCATGGATCCGCTCGCGAGAAGCACATCGGCTTCCACCGTGGGGTTCCCTCGGGAATCCAGGATCTCGCGCGCGTGAATGGCAACAATCTCGGTCATATCACTCCTTGTAATGTGGTGTCGTAAACGATTTTTGAGGGGGACCCGGCGATCGACGGCAATCGCTTTTCCGTCTGCCCCGGCAATCGTGTGTATGAAACTTCCCATCTTGGCGTCAGATAAAATTCTAACAAAGGCAGCATCAACTTCCGTGAAAGCGGGTTTGCATGCTCCGCATGTTACCCCCGTGGTTCTTTCCTTTGGTTGTTAAGGCTTCGGAGGTAAGCTTGGACTAATCTGTAAGTGCAGTGTTACTGCGCTTAGGTTTGAGGTTAGGGACAGCTATGAAAAAGACACGTTTTTCTTTGGCCGCCGCGGCCACCCTCGTTCTCAGTTCTTCGTTTCTCATGGCGCAAGCCAAGCCCAGCCCTTATGAAGGTGTTTCCACGCCGCCTGCGAGCGATGCGATTACCACTACCGAGCAAGCGCCTGCGACTCCTCCGGTGGTCACTACACCTGCGCCCGCGGCCGCCCCAGCTGCAACTCGGCCCGCGCCGGCACCGGCTCCCGCCGCGCAAAGCAATCCCGATGCCGGGATTATCGAAACGCCGCTGCCTGCTTCCAGCGAAGATTACGCGCCTCACCGCGCAGCGGCCCTGAAGGGCCGCACTTTTGATTCTCCGACAGACAACCGCGATGACGGCATCGTCACCTATGTTCCCGGACCCGCGAATGCGCTGCCTGCGGGAACCGTGTTCAAGGTTCGCATGCTGCAGGATATCGACGCTGCGTCGACTTCGCCCAATACTCCCTTCAAGGGAACGGTCACCGAAGACGTGCTGCGCAACGGGAAAGTCATCGTCCCGGTCGGTTCTGAGTTGCATGGAAGGGTGGTCTACGCCTCCGCCGGAAATCGGATGAACGGGGGATCGGTGCTCCACCTCCGGGCCGATGAATTTGTTTTGCCGGATGGCACCCGCTACCATTTGCATGCCCAGGTGATTGATACCTTTGGCTCCGACACCAAGGCCAAGGGTGAAGGCAACATTGTGGCCAATGAGCATGGCAAGCGCACGATGGCTGAGTTGGGCATGGGCGCAGGTGGTGGAGCTGTCCTGGGCGCAGCTGTCGGCGGTGGAGTCGGCGCCGTCGTAGGCACGGCTGTGGGCGCCGGTATTGTGACCGCGCACTGGCTACGGACCAACTGGTCGGCGAATCTGCCGGCGCAGTCCACGGTTGTTTTCAGCTTGACCGATCCGATGTTTCTGAATCCGGCTCAGGATCAAAAGACAGAGTTGCTACCTCAGACGCTTTTAAGCGCAGCCCGAGAGAACCGCAGATCCCTCGGCTACGCTCGGGATGACAAAAAGGAGAGGGCCGCTGAACGGGAGAGGGCGATTGCTATAAGGAAAAGGCATCTCACCGGCCGTGACCCTCGATGCTTTCTCTGTTAACAACCGCCCTCTCCTTTGAGCATCAACCGCCGTCTTCCATTCAACTGCCCTCCCCTTTTGTCATCCCGAGCGTAGCCGAGGGATCTGCAGTTTCTTACCCCTAAGCAAGCTTCTCCGTAGGCACCCGCTCCAGCAGCCTTCGCCAGGTTTTCTGATTGACCCGGTGGCTCTTCTTCAAATCTTCAAGGATGCGCTCAAAGTCTGTGTGCCCGTGCAGCCTGCTCCAGGCTGGGTTTTTTGAAAACCAGGGATAGTTTTCGTTACCCAGATAAATAGCGCGGCGCAGCCAGTGCAACGCCTCGCTCTCATCTCCTTCCACAGCAAAGTACGTCGCCAGACGATAGGCCATCTCGCTGTCAGCCTCCGCGGCCGACAAGGAATCTTCTTCGATCAGCGAAGCGGCGCGCTCCCGCTCCCCTACCTGGACATAGCACAAGGCCAGTGTGGGAAAGGCAATGCGCATGCTCTCATCATCGTGGATCACCGCCTCCAGAATGCTGATGGCCTGCTGCATATCGCCCTGGCGCATCCTCTGGTACGCGATCGAGGTGCGCAACAAGGGATGCCTGGGTTCCAGGGTCAGTCCCTTCTGCAGCTCTTCCTCTGCCAGTTCCAACTGATTCTGATACTGGTACACGCGTGCACGGTGGTTGTAAATGACGGGCGCGTTGGAAGGATTCAGTTGCAGGGAGCGGTTGAACTGCTGCAGGGCTTCCTCATACATCCCGTCCAGGCGCAGGGTCTGGCCGGCCACCAGGTGCACGTTCCAATTGTTATCCGCGGTTACCAACAGATTCTCGATACCATGGCGGGCGCTTTCCTTCTCACCACGCGACAGCAGCATGTAGACGCGATAAAGATTGGCCTCGATCGAGCCGGGATCGATTTCAAGCGCGCGGTCAAAGCTGCGCCGCGCTGCCAACAGATACATCTGCCCCCCCAACCCGTGACGCACGTACTGTAGTTGGGTGATCCCAAGGCCGCTCCATCCCGGGGCAAACTGCGCATCGCGCGCAACCACGCTTTCGAACATCTCCCTCGCTTTATCCAGGTCGCTGCGGGCGCCGGACCGGGACATGAACGATGACAGCATTGCGCGGGCCTGGAGGTATTCCTCCGACAACTCCTCCGCCATCGGCGCGGCGCGCGTCGATTCGCCGTTTTGCTGCAGCTTGCCGAGCCCCTGCAGGGTGCCGAACACCTCGTTGCAGATTTCCGTCTGCACAGCGATCAGATCAAAGGAAGGGACGCTGATGGTGCCGCCGGCACGGACGCTCTGCCCGGACACATCGAGCAGTTGCCAGTTCAAATCGAAGCCCTTTTCCGAACGCATGAAGTTGCCCGCCAGCACCCACTGCACCAGCAGCTTTTTGCCCACCGACAACGGATCCATTTGCTGCATGGGAACGGGCAACTGCATCAGCGAACTGGAAGGCCGCACCACCAGCGAGGACATGCGGGCCAGCCGCGCGGCAATCGCATCGGCCAACGCATAGCCGTACAGCGGGGACTCGCCCGATTGTCCAAAGTTCTGGAATGGCAGCACGAGAATCGTGTTCTGCTTCTGCACATCGGCCGACTCGCGAAAGCGCTCCGCCAGCATGGAAAGAAAACCGGTAGCCCGCTGGGCGCGCTCCGCGGCCGGTACCTGCAGATTGGTTGCCGCATCCCCGGGAAGGATGCCGGTTTCCAGCTGCATCGTCTTCATGATGGTGCGCAAGGCTTCGCGCAGATCCGCGGCAGAAGCAGTAGCGCCCACTCGGCGTCTTCTGCAGGCAGGTAGCGACCACACTGGCAAGCTCGGGGGGTACCTGGGGACAGCACTCAGTTAACGGCTGCGGATCGGCGAACTGGATTGCGCGCACGCTTTGAAATTCTTCCGCCTCCGGCCGCACGAACGGATGGCGGCCACTCAACAACTCATAGAGCGTGACCCCCACGGCGAAAATATCGCTCTGCACGCTGGTCTGGCCGGTGACGAACTGCTCCGGCGCCATGTAGGCGATGGTGCCGCCGTGCGCGGTGTAGGTCATGCGTGACTTGCGTTTGGAGACATCCTTGGCCCGTCCCGGCTTGGCCGGATCGAACTCCGCCTCGGCCATGGAGATTCTCCTGGCCAAACCGAAGTCCAGAATCTTGACCAGCCCGCCATCGGTCAGCATCACGTTCCCCGGTTTGAGGTCGCGGTGAAATATCCCGAGCCGATGCGCCGCACTCAAGCCGTCCGCAATCTGAATGCCCACAGAAAGCCCCAGCTGAACACTCGCCGGACCGTTGGCGATGATTTTGTCCAGCGATTCACCCGGCACGTATTGCATGACGATGTAGGCTTCGTCTTCCAAATCCCCCACTTCGTAGATGGCGCAAACGTTGGGGTGTTCGATGGCGGAGGCCAGCCGTGCCTCGCGCAGCACGGTGCTCCGCATCTGCTCGATGGACAATGAGCCGCGCTTCAATATCTTCAGCACTACCGGCCGCATGAGCAGGGTGTCGTTGGCCAGGTACACGACTCCGCTGCCGCCGGCCCCCAGCTTGCGAACTACTTCGTAGTGCTCGATGAGTCGGCGCTTCATAGTCTCCAGTCTATAATCGTTGCCATGGCCGATACCGGCAGCAGAAAGCGGAGCGTCCACTGGAACTGGCTTCTTCTCCTTCCTGCCATCGGGCTTCTCTTTCCCGCGATCTACGCCCGTGCAACCCCCGCACTCTTTGGATTCCCCTTTTTTTACTGGTACCAGTTTGCGTGGGTATTCCTCACCGCCGCCATCACCGGCCTGGTTTATTTCCTGGCAAAAGGGTAATGGAGTTATAATTCTCCATAATTGGAGAGTTATGATTCCATGCCTAAATCGCGCCCTGGCACTCTTGCCTACCCCGAAACCCGCTACTCCGCGGCTGTGATACCTGATCTTTCCCGTCTCGAGGAGCGCCGCCGCTTATCGCCGGCGGCCCTGAAAGCTTTGTTCAACATTCTTAATCACTGGAAAATCCGTGACGAAGATGCGCGCGAGCTGCTGGGCGGGATCTCGAATGGAAACTACTATCAGCTGAAGAAAAACCCTCGCACCCCGGGTAAAAGCCTGGACCAGGACAAGCTGACGCGCATTTCGTATCTGATCGGGATCTTCAAGTCGCTCAATATTCTTTACAGCCAGCGGCTCGCGGACCAATGGATGCAGCTGCCGAACAGCAACCCGATCTTCGCCGGGCGGACGCCGCTGGATTACATCCTGCGTGGAGGAACGCCGGCCATGGACATGGTGCGCCGCCTGCTCGATGCCCGCCGCGGCGGTTAACGATGGCCACGATTCCTGTTTCGAACCTCCGCTGCTTCGATACCCATCGTTTATTGCCGGCGAAATACTCTCCTAACTTCGATTCCGTTCTTACGCGCATCGCGGATGACGAAGACCTGCCCCTTGTCTTCGAGCTCGACAATGCGACCAATGCCCGGCTGCAGGCCGAAGAAGGTCTAAGCCCTGGTATCAGCGTTCGTGATCTTGTCTTTGATGTGCCTTACTATCGTGTGATTAACGCGGCCTTCACCCACGCCAACCCGTTGGGGGCGCGCTTCTCCACTCCTCACCGGGGCGCCTGGTATGCGGCGTTTGAATTGGCGACAGCCAAGGCCGAAGTGCTCTTTCACAAGGGCATCGAATTTGCGGAGATCGACTGGAAAGAGCGCGAGGAGATTCAGTACGACGACTACCTTGCGGACTTCACGGCCCCGTTCCACGATCTAAGGGGGATCGAGGACGATGCCCTCAGCCCTACCAGCTATGTACGATCGCAGCAACTGACGGTGGAGTTGATGGAGCTTGGCTCGCTGGGCATTGTCTATCCCAGTGTTCGGCGGGAAGGCGGCACTTGCCTCGCCTGTTTTCGACCCAGCATTGTTGCGAATGTGCGCAAGAGCACACCTTACCGGCTTATTTGGACGCCGCTACGGGCACGAATGGTCCGGCAGGACAGTACAACCCAGTGAGGAAGCTGTTACCGGACCGGACCAACGAACGTCGTTCCGCCGCACGTCATCGAGAGTGGAAGGCTTCCAGGTTTTTCCGCGGTCCACGCTAACCCAATGTAACGCGGTCGAGCTTTTCAGAAGCACAGCGGCATACGTTTCCTGGTCTGTGCTCGATTTCGGAGCCTGGCCGCTGCCAGGAGCGGTGGTCAGTGCGGGTATGCCCAATAGCTCTACGGCCTTGCCATCCCATTGCGGCTTGACCTGATGCCAATGTTTTCCCTGATCTTCGGAGCGATAAAGGCCGCCATTGCCATCCAACGACAACTGGGATCCGCCCACCACCAGGTGGTAGACGGGCGAAAGTCCGCTGGGCAACGCAGTATTGGAGGCGGCTCCGGACGCTTGAGCCTGCGCCTGAGAGAGGCAAATACTACCTGAGGAAAGGACGCCAAGCGTCAGCAAGGCGACCCGGAAAGGGCGCCTCCGGAAAGGACTGAGCAGCGGAGTCATAGCTGGAGCTTACCGGTCAAATGAAAACGCGCAAATGCCCCTTCCGTGGCGGTGAAAGGACGCCCTGAATCACACAAACGTAAGCGTCGGCCGCACCATCAGCAAGCTGCCGCCCACGTGACTAAGCCCAGTGTACTCTGCTACTTGGATCCTGGTCTGGAGACTAAAACCCTGGTCCGTGAAAAGCCCGCGGCCCGCAACATTATCTTCCCATACATTGGCGCTGATTCTGGCGAAACCTGCTGCCCTGGCCTGCTCGATGGCCCACTCCATCAGCCGCTTCGCTATCCCCTGGCGCCGGTATGGGGCGCGAACGGCGATGCCGTTTACCAGGAAGCTCTCCCAATCCTGAGCCTGGTCGATGGGGTTGAGAATCTGCACTTTATCCTGAGGGAGGATGTCTTGCTCCTCCTCACGCAGCCAAGCCGCGGGATAGGCATTGACCATGCCCACCACACCCTTGTCGTCGGCAACAAAGCAATGGCGCCAGCTGAAGCCACCTGTTTCCTGCTTCATGGTGCGCGCGATCAGGCCGGCGAGCATCTCTTTCGGCGCCATCTCTCCCAGCAGAAACTCATACAGGCCGTCGCCGGCCATGATCGATAATTCGGCCAGAGCATAGGCATCGGCAGGCTGCGCAGGGCGAAAGACAACGGTTGAGGACATCAAGCCTTCGAGGCGCCCCCGGCTCCGGCGATGTGTACGCCGAGCAGCGGCTTTATCCAGACGGGATCGTGCATGCCTTCACCATACATCGGTTTGATGTGCATACTGGAGGGATCATGGCCGTTGCAATGCTCCGTGGAGTCAACGTTGGTGGCCACCAGAAGATTCAAATGGCGGCGCTCAGGACTCTCTGCACGTCGTTAGGACTGCGCGACGTGCAAAGCTACATCCAGAGCGGCAACCTGGTTTTCCGTGAGGACGGCGAGGATCCCGCGACGGTGGCACGCAGGCTGGAGAAGGCGATCGAGGCCGGCTTCGGATTTCGCCCCGCGGTGATCGTTCGCACTGCTTCTGAGCTGCGCAAGGTGATTGCGAAGAATCCCTTCGCCGGACGGGCAGGCATCGAACCCAATCGCCTGCTGGTCGTTTTCATGGATAGCGCGCCAACAAAACAAGCCCGTGAGCAGCTGCTGGGATTACCTTGCGAGCCGGAGGAACTGCGTTTCAACGGGCGTGAGTTGTATATCTATTATCCCCAGGGAATGGCTCATCCGAAGATTTCGCTGGTCAAAATCGAGAAGACGCTGCAATGCGCATCCACCGGCCGGAACTGGAATACTGTCAACAAGTTATTGGCGATGGCCGAGGCGCTGGAAGGCTCGAAGTAGGTTGGAGTGCAAAGACAACAAATTTTGACGAGGGGCACGACTCCGGACGAAGGGCACGGGTTCACCCGTGCCGTAAAAGCGTGCACCCATGAGGGCTTCAGCCCCTGAGGTACGTTTTCTTGATCTTGAGCAGAAAGCGTGCCTCGGCGGCTAAAGCCGTCAGATGGCACGCACTTTGCGGCACGGGTAAACCCGTGCCCTTCGTTCAGCTTTGTTCATTCAGGAAAGTCCATACCAAAGCAACTCGAGGCTAGTCCGGCTGTGGTTGCATTAGACTGGAAACGGCATGATACCTACCCTTGAATGGACCGCTGAGGGAGTTCGCTTCCTCGATCAGACGCGCTTACCGCTGGAAGAAACCTATGTGCTCGCGACCACCAGCGACCAGGTGGCTACCGTTATCACCACCATGGTGGTGCGTGGCGCCCCGGCAATCGGCGTTGCGGCCGCGATGGGCGTTGCCCTGGGGGTCAGGAACAGCTCGGCTACGACGATTCCGGCACTCACCAATGAACTGGAATCGATTTCCAAGACATTGGCCGCGACGCGACCCACAGCGGTCAATCTGTTCTGGGCGATCGAACGCATGCGCCGCCGTTTCTTCGCGCTCGCCGCACAACCGGGCATCACCATTGCCGCTATTCAGGAGGGCCTGATCGCCGAAGCCCGCACCATGTACGACGAGGACATCGCAGCCTGCCGCACCATGGGCGCATACGGCGCTCCACTGATGCCGGCCTCGGGCGGAGTGCTGACCCACTGCAATGCCGGGGCACTTGCTTCCTGCGGCTACGGCATGGCTCTGGGCGTGATTCGTGCTGCCGTCGAGCGAGGCCACCAGATCCATGTGTATGCCGACGAAACGCGCCCGTTCCTGCAGGGCGCGCGCCTTACCGCCTGGGAGATGATGCACGACGGCATACCGACCACGGTGTTGTGCGACAACATGGCCGCCAGCCTCATGCGCCAAGGCAAGATCCAGGCGGTGATCGTGGGCTCCGACCGGGTCGCCGCCAATGGCGACGTGGCCAACAAGATTGGTACTTATGGGGTCGCCATCCTGGCCAAGGAGCACGGCATCCCGTTTTATGTTGCCTGCCCATGGTCGACCATCGATATGGCAACTGCCAGTGGCGACGCTATCCCCATTGAACAGCGGGCCGCTATCGAGGTGACCCATCACGGCGGCAAACAAATGACACCGCATGGCGTGGGAATCGAAAACCCGGCTTTCGATGTAACCCCGGCCAAGTATGTCACCGCCATCATTACCGAGCGTGGCATTCTCCGCGCGCCTTACGGAGAAGCACTGCGGGGGCTGGAACCGGCAACCGC
Organism: uncultured Acidobacteriaceae bacterium; assembly: GCA_963850235.1. Taxonomy (GTDB): domain Bacteria; phylum Acidobacteriota; class Terriglobia; order Terriglobales; family Acidobacteriaceae; genus PALSA-350. The sequence goes on from CAWKKM010000022.1 coordinate 123,067, forward strand.
CTCGGCACGGTAAACCGGCAGAGTAAGGCGCAGGCTTCTCGCCCCATGGTCATCAGCGCTCTGAACCTCCGCAATCGTTCGCTCCCCCGGGGCATCGCGCTGGTCCTCGGCAGCCTGGTTCTCGCCTTCATGCTGGCCGGGTTCCCGGATGATCGCCCTTCTCTCAAGCTGCTCATTCCGACGTTCGCCGCCGTGCTGGGCACCTTTGACACCATACGGTGCCTTCGCCACCGCTGGAGCTTCTATCACGGCGCAGTGGTCGTGCTGATTTACATGGACATCATGGCTCTGTGCATGATCCTGTTTCTGCTCTTGTATCCTTACGGCCGCTGGCTGTTATAGATCCTTTCACCGCGTGCAAGTGCAAAAGCGATAATGAGCGTTAGGAATGCCTCACGCTGAAGTAGAATCTTCGGGCGGACCCGGCCAAGTAAAAATCCCTAATCAGGAGAACCAATGCTTAAAGGATTTCGTGACTTTATCCTGCGCGGCAACGTGGTCGATCTAGCCGTAGCCGTCGTAATCGGCGCCGCATTCTACGGCCATTGTGAATGCACTGGTCGCCGATATTATTAACCCGTTGATTGCAGCCATCGTGCACAAGCCGGATTTTTCTGCGCTTCTGCTCAACGTCAACGGCGGCATCATTAAGTACGGCGACTTTCTGAATGCGCTGATCTCGTTTCTGATCATTGCTGCGACCATTTATTTTCTGGTTGTCCTGCCGGTCAACACGTTGCTAAACAAGTTCCGGCCCAAGGTGGTTGCGGCGCCCAGCACCAAGCCTTGCCCGGAGTGCCTGAGCGAAATCCCGATCGGCGCCAAGCGCTGCTCGCATTGCGCCCAGTTGGTGGCGTAGCCAGCCTACGAAGGGACTGCTTCCCAGAGGGCGGCAGTCCCTTCGTATAAACTTTGATATCGCCTGTTCATTTCCAAGACGGCTTTTTTGCTGCCTGCTGGTCCTCGCTCCCTTCCCTGCCGGGGCCCAGGTTTCCCCATTTCCCGATCACGCTCTGGGCTATCGCGACTTCAGCCGGCAGGCCAAACTTGATCAGGATTTCCTGGCAATTCCCGATCCCAAACTAGCCCAGGAAGAGCTCAAGACTCTGACTGCCGTGCCTCACGTGGCCGCCAGCAAAGAGGATTACGACACAGCCCTTTACGTGGCGGGCAAGTTCAAAGCGGCGGGCCTCGACACCCAGATTGTTCCTTACAAGGCGTGGCTGAATCTTCCCCAGGAGGTTTTCCTGGAGGCCACCAACGCGGAGGGGAAGATTCTGATGACCGGGCCTACCCGCGAGCATGTGGACAACGATGCCTATCAGGATGATCCGCGGGTGCTGCCTGCCTTCAACGGCTCTTCGCCGGCGTGTGACCTGACCGCCGAAGCGGTGTATGCAAATTACGGCCGGCCGGAAGATTTCAAGCGGCTGGATGACCTGCACATCAGTGTTGCGGGCAAGATTGTTCTGGTTCGCTACGGTATGAACTTTCGTGGGGTCAAGGTGTACCTGGCGCAGCAGCGGGGAGCAGCCGGAGTCATCATCTATTCCGATCCTGCGGACGACGGGTACTTCCAGGGGGACAAATATCCGCACGGCCCATGGCGTCCGGACACGGGGGTGCAGCGCGGATCGGTGCAGTACATGTTCAAGTATCCGGGCGACGCCACCACACCGGATGTCGCGTCTACGCCGGAGTTGCCCACGGCAAAACGTTTGCCGCTCTCCCAGATAAGCAGCCTGCCTACCATCCCGTCGATGCCGCTCTCATACCGGGATGCGCAGCCGATCCTCGAAAATCTGGGGGGCCCGGTGGCGCCCCGGGAATGGCAAGGGGCTTTGCCATTCAGCTATCACGTGGGCGGCGGGGGCTTAACGAAAGTGCACATGCGCCTCAAGATGGACTACGCGCAGCGCACGGTATGGGACGTGATTGGCAAAGTCACCGGGAGCGACCTTCCGGATGAGTGGGTGGTCGCCGGGAACCATCGTGACGCGTGGGTCTATGGCGCAGTGGATCCCGCCAGCGGGACTACGGCCATGCTGGAAGCCGTCCACGGCATCGGCGGTCTGCTGGCGCACGGATGGAAGCCGCGCCGCACCCTGTATTTTTGCAGCTGGGACGCGGAAGAAGAGGGCCTGATCGGTTCAACGGAGTGGGCGGAGGAACATGCCAAACAGCTGGCCCACGCAGTCGCGTACATCAACACCGACGCGAGTGTTTCCGGGCCTCACTTTGAGGCCTCTGCTGTGCCTTCCCTCAAGCAGTTCATTCGTGAGGTCACGATGGAAGTGGCCAGCCCGAAAGGCGGTTCGGTCTTTGACGAGTGGAAAAAGGATCTGAGCGATGCGGCTGCGCGGCGACACCCGAACAAAGAGTTTAATGAAGCGCCGATGGTTCCGTTGGTGGGTGGTGGTGAGGTCCGCGTTGGCGATCTGGGCAGCGGCTCGGATTACACACCTTTTATTCAACACCTGGGCGTGCCTTCAACCGATATCGGTTCCACCGGCCCTTACGGGGTTTATCACTCCGTCTTCGACAACTACGCATGGTTCGTGATGAATGCGGACCCGACCTTCGTTTATGAGCAGCAGATGGCCCGGGTTTTTGGCCTTGAGGTGCTGCACATGGCGGATAGCGATGTGCTGCCCTACGATTACGTCACCTATGCCCGGCAGATACAGGCTTACCTGTTCGCCGCCCAGGCGCGCGCCAGGGATGTGGGCATGGTGAGCGTGAACTTTGATGCAGCCTTGGGGGCGGCAAGCCGGTTTGCGGGCGAGGCCATGTCGGTCATGGGCAAACAGCTCGCGTCAAAAGGAGACCCCACGGCGCTGAATGCCTCGCTGCGGGCGGTGGAAAGTGACTTGCTGGCGCCGGAGGGCCTTCCCGGACGGACGTGGTTCCGGCACACCATATTTGCGCCGGGTGAATATACGGGGTACGCGGCGGTGGTTATACCCGGGGTGAACGAGGCCATCGATGCACGCGATGCGGCTCGCGCGCAAGCACAGCTGGCGAATGTGACTGCCGCGCTGGTCAGGGCAACGGAGACTCTGGAATCGGTGCAGTAAGGTAGGTATCTCAGGCCAATGGCTTTGATCGCGGAAATGAAGCGGAAAGCATACCTCAGGGCCTAAAGGCCTCATGATCTGCGCGACCGATGTACGGGCTAAAGCCCGTACCTACCAGCCCCCAACCTCGAGGCCCTACCTCCAGCCGTACCTACCAGCCCCCAACCTCGAGGCCCTACCTCCAGCCGTACCTACCAGCCCCCAACCTCGAGGCCCTACTTCCAGCCGTACCTACCAGCCCGTACCTCGAGCCCTTACCAACCAGTCCTTACCCTCGGCTGGCCAGGGTCTCGGCTTGCAGGGTCACTAGCTCGGTCAGGTCCTTCTTTTCCAGGCCGTGGACTTCTTTGTTGAAGGCATCGACCTTGCTCGACCAGTTCATCGAGCAGAACTTGGGACCGCACATGGAACAGAAGGCCGCTTCCTTGTAGTAGTCGTCGGGCAGGGTTTCGTCGTGCATCGAGCGCGCGGTTTCCGGATCGAGGGCGAGCGCGAATTGTTTGTTCCAGTCGAAGGTGTAGCGGGCGTAGCTGATCGCGTCGTCCCGGTCCTGCGCTCCCGGCCTGTGCCTGGCGATATCAGCTGCGTGGGCGGCAATCCGGTAGGCGATCATGCCGTCCTTCACATCTTTTTCGTTGGGCAGGCCAAGGTGCTCCTTGGGGGTGACGTAGCATAGCATCGATGCGCCGTGCCAGCCGATCATCGCGGCGCCAATGGCGCTGGTGATGTGGTCGTATCCAGGAGCGAAATCGGTCACCAGCGGTCCCAGGGTGTAGAACGGGGCACCGTCGCAGAGCTCGACCTCTTTCTCTACCTGCTCCTGGATCTTGTCCAGGGGCACATGGCCGGGACCTTCGATCATCACCTGTACGTCGCTCTTCCAGGCGGTCCGGGTCAGCTCGCCTAAGGTTTTCAGCTCGGCAAACTGGGCTTCGTCGCTGGCATCAGCGATGCAGCCGGGGCGCAGCCCGTCGCCCAGGGAGAAGCTGACGTCGTACTTCGCCATCACCTTTACGATGCGGTCAAAGTGCTCGTACAGGAAGTTCTGGCGATGGTGATGGGTCATCCATTGGGCCAGAATTGCCCCACCGCGGCTTACGATCCCTGTGATCCGCTTGGCTACCATGGGCACGTACTGGATGAGCACGCCGGCATGCACGGTGAAGTAGTCCACGCCTTGCTGGGCCTGCTCTTCGATCACTTCCAGGTAGACATCAATGTTCAGGTCCTCGAGCTTCTTTACCCGGTTCAAGGCCTCGTAGATCGGCACGGTGCCGATGGGGACGGGGCTGTGGCGCAGGATAGCCTCGCGGATCTCGGGAATGCTGCCACCGGTGGAGAGGTCCATGACGGTGTCGGCGCCGAAGTTGACCGCCATGTGCAGCTTATCCAGCTCTTCGCGGATATTGGAGGAGACCGCCGAGTTGCCGATATTGGCGTTGATCTTGCAGCGGGTGGCGACCCCAATCCCCATGGGTTCCAGCTCGGGATGATTGATGTTGGCAGGAATGATGAGCCGGCCGGCGGCGATCTCGTCGCGTATCAAGCCGACCGGGATTTTTTCCCGTTCGGCGACAAAGGCCATCTCTTCCGTGATTTGCCCCTTGCGGGCAAAGTGCATCTGGGACAGGTTGTGATCGCCCGTGCGTGCGGCTTCGAGTTTGCGCTTTACGATCCACTCAGCCCGCGGCTTCAAGATCTCATCGGTGCCGTTTCCGTTGCTGCTCATTGTCGAATCGCCTCAGAGGAATTATACGTTCAGATGCGGCGCTTGACGGAAAGGACCACGCGCTCCTACCCTTAGATAAGCCATGAAGATTCCTGGGCAGACATTTCGCATCGGCGCCGCGGCTGTCATCATTTTGGGCACCATCATCTATCTTGCGATCAGCGGCGTTCAAGCGGATAAAAGCTACTACGTGACCATTGGCGAGTTGCAGGCCATGGGGAACAAGGCTTATACGCGCCATTTGCGCGTGGCCGGGGATGTGGCCGCCAATTCCATCGCGCGCAGCGGGACCAACGCCCAGTTTGTCCTGACCGAACAGGGTCACACGCTGCGGGTGAGCTACCAGGGGATTGAACCTCCACCAGACACTTTCAAGGATGGATCCCAGGCCCTTGCCATGGGTACGTACGGCCGGGATGGTGTCTTCCATGCCACCGAGTTACAGGCCAAGTGCGCTTCGAAGTATGCGGCCCAAAAGCCGGCGCCCAACACGGCTTCCCTCAAAACTCCCCCAGCGACGACGCCCCGATAGAGCAAGAGCCTCTGCGCTCTATACTCCAAGGGGATGGTTCTCGTTCAACTCGACAACGTATCGCGCATGTTTGGCCGCTTCCCTGCCCTGCGCAAGGTGTCTCTCGAACTAATTGCGGGCCGTTGCTACGTTCTGCTGGGAGAAAATGGCGCCGGCAAATCTACTTTGCTGCGTATCCTTGCGGGACTGCTCGAACCGACTCTAGGCACCGCTCGCATGCTGAACGAGGGTAAACCGGAAAAGATCCCAAGCCAACGAGCGCGGATCGGCTACATGAGCCACGCGCCGATGATTTATGACGAGCTTTCCGCCGAGGAGAACCTGCGTTACTTTGCCGGGCTCTACCGTGGCTGTTCCTGCCTTACGCCCTCTGAGGCGCTGCGTGCTGTAGGCCTCGACCCTACGCTGACTCGCCCGGTTGGACAGTTCTCACAGGGGATGCGCCAGCGTACATCGCTGGCCCGGGTGCTGCTGCCACGGCCCGAATTGTTGCTCCTGGACGAGCCGTTCTCCAACATGGATGTGGCCAGCGCGGGCAAGATGGTGACTCTGCTAGGGCAGCTTCGCGCCGCGAACCGAACGGTGGTACTCACTACACATCAGAGATCGCTCGCTGCGCCCCTGGCTGATTACTTTCTGACCATGGAAGCGGGACAGCTGATTTCTACAACCGAGGTGCCGGGCTGAGGTGGCTGCGCGATGAAAACAAATGCGGCACGGATTCTCGAAGGGCTGGGCATCGCTTACACCCTGCAGGAATACGAGGTCGATCCCGAAGACCTCTCCGCCATCAACGTGGCACGGAAGATCGGGCTGCCGGTGGAGCAGGTATTCAAGACCCTGCTCACGATGACGGGCCCGGAACAATACACGTTCGCGGTGATTCCCGGCGACGCGGAGCTGGATTTCAAAAAGTTGGCCCGCGCTGCTGGAGCGCGTAAAGCAGAGATGGTTTCGCTCAAGGACGTGCAGCCGCTCACTGGCTATATCCGCGGCGGGGTGACTGTGTTCGGGGCCAAGAAAAATTTTCCCGTGTTTGCGGATGAGACGATCGAGCTTTTCGATTTGATATCTGTCTCGGCGGGACAGCGCGGTGTTCAAGTGCTGCTTGCGCCCGGCGACTACGTGCGCGCTGCGCAGGCCACGGTCGCCGCCTTGACTAAGGACCAGGCGCGCCCGTGAGCTATCTGCTGATTCACCTGGCGAAGGATCTGCGGCTGGAATGGCGATCGAAAGACGCCATCAATGGCATGCTGTTTTTTGCGTTGCTGGTGGTGGTGCTTTTCAGTTTGGCTTTTGATCCGACTGCGGCTCTTTCGCGGCAGATTGCGGGCGGCATCCTGTGCGTTGCTACTTTGTTCGCTTCGGTGACCGCGTTGAACCAGGCGTGGACGCGCGAACTACGCCACCAGGTGCTGGACGCACAACGGATGGCGCCTGCGCCCGCGTCCTCTCTGTTCCTGGCGAAGGTGATCGCCAACTTTATCTTCGTGACCCTGGTACAGATCGTTCTGGCTCCGCTGTTTGCCATCTTTTACAATCTCCATCCTCTGGGAGAGACGTGGCTGCTGTTTTTGGTTCTGCCGCTGGGCACGTGGGCGCTGGTGGTGAACGGAACCTTCTTTGCGGCGCTGTCGGTGCGCACGCGGAATCGCGAATTGCTACTTCCCCTGCTGCTTTTTCCTATTTTTATTCCAGCACTGCTGGGCATGGTTGAGGCCTCAACGTCGATTTTGATGGGCGATTCCGAACCTGGACTTTGGATCAAGCTTCTGGCTGGATACGACATCATTTTCACTACGGTGGGGTTGCTGCTGTTCTCCACGATCCTTAATGCGGAGTGACGTAGCGCAGAGACGTGCTTTCACCGCCGAAACCTGATGAAAAGCCCAGGCCTTCCCTGTCGATATCAGTTGGGACTAGAGTGGTTGCGTCCGGGTGGGGGCCATTATGGGGATACGCAAAGGTTTGGCAGTTTCCGTCTTGTTGCTGTGGTGTTTGATGGGGGCGGCGAAGGACAAGAAAAAGGCTCTGCTGCCGGCGGACGTTCTTGAGGCTCGAACGGTATTGGTGATCATCGATCCCGACGCCGGAATAGACGCAGAGCATCCCAACGCAAACCGGATGGCCCGGGAGGACGTGGAACAAGCCTTGATGAAGTGGGGCCGTTATTCTCTGGTGATGGAACCACAGACGGCAGACCTTATCATAACCGTCAGAAAAGGTAGCGGCAAAATTGCCCAGCCTACAATCGGCGGGGTCCCCCAAAATAGCGACAGTGGCGTGATTCAGCCCACCGACTCCGGAGGGCGGGTCGGCGTCCGTCATGGAACTCCGGCAATTTCCGGCGCCCCTCGTCCCCAGGTGGAGGTTGGGGAGTCACAGGACATGTTTGTGGTTTATCGCAACAACAAGGAAGATCCGTCCAATTCCGCGCTCAACGCCCCGGCAGTGTGGCGGTATAGCGCGACCGACGCGCTTGCCTCTCCGGAGGTTCCGGCGGTCGCTGTGTTTCGCGACGTGATTTCAAAGTCGGAGAGGGCGCTCAACAAAACTCCTTAACCGCCCGGTTTTCTCATTCCTTCCATAGCGGCCAGGCAATCGGGTCTGAGCCAACCGCAAGTCTCCCACACGACAGAGGACTGGCGTGCTCGACGGGACGCGCCGATAAGTCCGACATAAGGCCATAAGCGTCTCTGGCCCGAGATTTAGTCGTCCGCACGGTTGGCGATCCAAGCAGCAGAAGCAGAATGTCTCGTTTTGCAACAACTCTGCGCCGCACAACATTGGCCGGGGATCTTGATGGACGCAATTGTGCGGGGTGGGCGGTGATCAGCGCGAGGCCGGGTGCGGTTCGCAATCTCTTCGTGGCCGGCGTGATCCTGATGGCCGCTCACGCGACTCTTCTCGTCTTTGATCCGCTTGCGTTGTTCTTATCTAACCTGTTCCTTCTTATGTATCCCCTTCTGGGGGTTACCGTGTGCCTGCATGGCGCTTACAGCGAATCTCCAGAGGCCAGGCCGCTGTGGCTCTTATTCGGGTGTGGTTTGCTGATCGCAGCGGTGGGTGAGCTTGGTTTGACGTATAACGACTTCGGGACGCCTATACACACTCAGACCCAGGCGCTCAACTCCGACTTCTTCTTTTTTGCGTATGCAATTCCTGTCATGCTGGCGATCTGCTCCCGCAGTACGGACGCCGGTCTGAAGAGCTTCGCATGGCTCGATGGGGCTCAAGCGCTCATCGCAGCGATGCTCGCATACTTGCAGCTCTTCTCCGTATTGCCGTCGCATGCCCGTCCTGAGGCGATCTCCACGACGAATCTCATGTATCTGAACAATGCGGAGAATTTGATTCTGGTCGGAGCTGTGACCTTGCGCTTCTTTTCCAACCCGAGCCCGGCAAGAAGACGCTTTTACCAGACCCTCGCCCGCTATCTGTGGGTCAATGGGACCGTATCTCTTACCGTGGGCTACGTCGGACTGAAGCACGGCTGGCATAGCGGAGTGCAAGATGCCGGGTGGGGGGCCCCTTACCTCGCTCTCATGGGTTCTGTTGCTTTGCAGCACAAGACCCCTTTAGACAAGAGTGAACGGAGCAGCGGCCAGCGGACCGCGGGACTGCTCATCGACAACCTCAGCCCGGTATTATTCACGTTGGCTATCACACTGATGGGAGTTGAAATCGCGCCGGAGCACCCATGGTTGGGATTTGCCTGCATTTCGGCAGCGATCGCGATCTATGGAGTACGAGCAGCGATATTGCAGGTAAGGTATGCCAGGTCACAAGAGGAGTTAACCAAGGCGATGATTTCTGCCGAGCAGGCGAGCCGTGCCAAGAGCCAATTCCTGGCAAACATGAGCCATGAAATACGGACGCCGATGAACGGCATTCTCGGCATGACGGAGCTTGCGCTGAGTACAGATTTGAGCGAAGAGCAGCGTGATTTTCTGGTGACGGTGAAGTCTTCAGCAGATCGCCTGTTGACCATCATTAATGAAATCCTCGATTACTCGAAGATGGAAGCAGGTAAAACCGTTCTGCAGTCGGTTGCCTTTCACTTGCCCAGCGTGGTCAGGGATGCGATGAGGAGCCTGGCCGTCCTTGCTGAACAAAAGGACCTGGAACTCGGCGTACACATCGCGCCGGATGTGCCCGGTGACGTGATTGGCGATCCCGTCCGTCTTGGCCAGGTGCTGATCAACCTGGCGGGGAATGCGATCAAATTCACGGAGCAAGGAGAAGTCCGCGTCGATGTATCTGTGGAATCGGTGACGCACGACCGTGTCTGTCTGCAGTTCTCCATCCGCGACACCGGAATCGGCATCGCACTGGAGCAGCAGGAAGGGCTCTTTCAGGAGTTTCAGCAAGCGCACACGTCGGGCCGCCGGCTCTATGGTGGTACCGGACTGGGACTGGCCGTATCCAAGAGCATTGTGACCTTGATGGGGGGGACAATCGGCCTGAAGAGCATGCCCGGGGAGGGCACAACCATAACCTTTCTTGCTTATTTTGATCTGTCACCCGTGTCGCAGCCAGCGCCGCTCGTCCCGAGTAAAGAAGATCTGCAGGGGATGCCTAGCCTGATCGGCAACGCTCCGAATGGAAGGCCGGCCACCCTACCAGCTGCGGGGGATTCCGCTCCTTCGCGATCACTAAGGATCCTGCTGGCGGAAGACAACCTGGTGAATCAAAGAGTCGCCATGAGTATGCTGGGCAAGATGGGGCATCGGATCACGCTGGCGACGAATGGCCTGGAAGCTGTTGAGCAATGGAGGCAAGGCGATTTCGATCTGATTTTCATGGACGTGCAGATGCCTGAGATGACCGGCATGCAGGCCTCGGTGCAAATCCGCCGGGAAGAGGCGGCAGGGGCTCACATACCTATTGTAGCGATGACTGCATCCGCGATGAGCGAGGAGCGGGATCGATGTTTGGCGGCCGGCATGGATGGGTTTATTTCCAAGCCAGTAAGTTACCAAGTCATCGAAGATACAATCATGGCTACGTTTTCAAACAGCAAATAGGTTTCTTGATCCTTTCGCGTGATGAGCGGCGGCGGCCGGCGTGCTGCTTCCCTGTGTGAGCAATTATGGCCGCGCGGCGGACAAAACGCGGGGAAAAGAAACAGGTGGAAGCAGGGATCGTTCACAGAATCGTGTCGATCTACGGCTGAATCATTAGATCCGCAGGGGCTAAAGCCCATTCCTTCTGAACGCTTTGCGGCCCGACTAAAAGTCGGGCCCTGATACAAAGCAGGAGACCCGCGACCCCAAGAAGGGCCTCATTTCACAGATCGGGTTGCACTCCTGAATCAGCTGTTACAGGCCACTGGTGTAGTGCGTCAGTAATAAAGGCGATATGTCAGCTGCCGCATCTTGTCCCCTCGGGACTGACGTCCGCCAAGAATGTGTGCCGCCCCCACGGGGCTTGATCATTTCGCGATAAGTACCCAGGATTCCGTGCTGCGCACTCCATCCTGGGCTACGATCGGTCGTCCCTAACGGGACTCGGCGCGATGTAGCTTGAAAGCACGGCTTACCGGCAAAGAGCCGACACAGGATCATCAGATAAGATAAAGGCCCATCTGTGGGACGCACTACACCAGCGAGGCTGGGAAGTTCCACTCCCGCACGTAGCGTTGCTATGATGTATCGCAGACAGCACGCGGGACTGAAACCGGCGGCTCTTCAAATCGTCCACGGCCTATCACGTCGCAAATAGCGTGACCATCTCTATTCAGCCTTCCACTTGATTGGGAGCTGGCCCTAACGGGCAACCGCCGTTACCGCAGACCACCGGAGTCTTTCCCGTCCAACGACGATCCCTCGCTAAGCGTGTGACTGCGCGGAGCGGAACGGTGTAGTGTGGCCGTTCGCCCCAACTTGACTCATTTGCAACAAGTTCTTCACTTCAAGACCTCTAGTTCGCAAAATGAAACGAGATGCCCGCTGCGAGGCGCAAATCATTTTGGGTACGGTTGCCCGCGTTGGGCAACGTTGAGCGGACGTAGTCGGCTTCGAAGATGCGAATGCCGATGGCTTTTCGAAGAGGCAAGTCCGCACCGCCTCCTACCTGGAATACGAAGGAGCTTGCGGCGCCGGCAACGCCGGCGGAGGTGGGGACTACGGTATTAAAGCTGTGAACGCCGCCGATGAGTCCTTCTCCGAAAATACGGCCTCCACCGTGACTGCCAAAGTCGTGACCAAACCAGTTTTTGAATGGATAGGTGTAGCGAGGTCCCATCATGAAGGAAACTTTGTCCAGATCCACTCCGGATGCGATGTTCGAAGCGTGACCGCCGGTCAAATTGGCGGCCACTCCCAAACCGCGGTAGAACGTAACCGCAGCGTTCAGGCCGCCACCTTCTAACCAGAAGCAGCCGCAATCAGTAGAGGCGATCTTTGCGCGCTCCGCCACGTAGGTGATGGCGACATCGATGCCAGTGGAAGTTGGTTTTACGGGGGATTGCTGCGCCAGCCCCGTCAGGCTAGTCAACGTTCCCAGGAAGAGGACGATAGGACGAAACGTTCCGGGCATAGTCATTCCTTCGGTTACTGAACGATGAGGGCTACGGTGGTCGAGTGCGATATGGAACCCGAGGTGGCAGTGATGACCACGGAATAAGTCTGCTGGGCGTGTCCAAAGAATCCGCTCCCGGTAGAGTTGCAACCGCTGACGCCCGCCCCAGCCACCAGCGCAGCCGCAGCCAACAGCAAGGCCGACAGTGTTCGAGGCATTTGTTTACCGACACGGCGCAGCCTTCGTACAAAGGGCAACAAGAGGACACCCCAGATGACAGAAGGTATGGGCCGGCTCAGCAGCTTCGCGGTTGTCTGGGGCAACTGGATGATCAAAGTTACATTCGTCGAGGGAGAACCTGCGGGGATCGTGGTAGGAGTAATCGTGGCGGTTGCGCCTGGCGGCAGGCCACTTACACTCAGGGTCACTGGGCCAGGGAAAATGGTTCCGCTTATGGGACCAAAGACCAACGGGTAGGTGGCTGTTCCGCCGGGAAGCACGGTTTGTGTCGGAGTACCAGCTCCGCTGCCGGAATTGGACAGGCTGAAGTCCTGAATCACTTCGATGACGGGCGTGCTGGTAGCGGAGGCAAAGTTCGCATCCCCGGCGTAGACGGCAGTAATGGTGTGCGTGCCTGAGGCGAGGGCGGAGGTCGTGAACGCGGCTGCTCCACCAGACAGAGCCACAGCCGCCAAGGGCGCAGTTCCATCGAGGAAGGTAACGGAGCCGGTGGGGGTGCCGGTAGAAGAGGCCACGCTCGCTGTAAATGTGACTGTGTTGGTGACGATGGCCGGGTTCGCCGTACTGGTCAGGCCGATGGTGGGCGTTGCCTGCCCGAGAGCCGCGCTGGCTGTATTGGTGCTGGCCAAAAAAGTGCCGCTGACACCGGCGTAGCTTGCGGTGATGGTGTGGGCGCCAATGCCGGCAAGGCGTACGGCGGTCAAGGTTGCGATCCCGGAGCTCAGGCTGACGGCAGAGCCGCCATTCAACGATGTAATGGTTGATCCCACCGTGTCTATAAACGTCACTGATCCGGTGGGGACGGTAGAGGTGTGACCCGTTGCTGTGTCCGCTACCGTGGCGGTGATGGTTGCGGTCTGGCCATTGGCCAGCGAGGAAGGAGTAACAGTCACAGCGGTTGCGGTGGTATCACCCGCGCTGATTGCGGTTCCGCTGGCTGAGACCTGCTGAGTGCTGCCCGAAACGTTCAGGGTGTTATCGGTTACGGCAATTCCGGCGCTCAGGCTACCCGCGGTCTGCGGTGTGAAGTTGACCGCGACATTGCAGGCGACGCCAGCCTGGAGCGACGTGGATGAGGTACAAGGGTTGGTGTCAGCGGAACTGTTGGAGAAGGCCGCGGTATAGGTTGGATCGGTTGAGAAGAGGAGAGGCTGATTGCCCAGGTTTGTGACGGTTGCGGTTTTGGGGCTGTCGCTGCTGGTGGCGCCGGTATTGGTGTTAGCAAAGGTCAGGGCTGCGCTGGAGACGTTTACGGATACGAGGCGATTGTTGGTCCAGTCCGGAATCAACAAGTTTCCGTTGGGATCAATCGTCACACCAAATAAGGTCGGCCCGAGCGTGGAGGGACTGGGCAACCCCGATATGCTAAAAGGAGACACCAGGCCGGCATTGGTAATTCTCACAATACGGTTATGGGTAGTGTCCACGACATAGATATTCCCCATGGCGTCTGCTGCGACGCCTTGCGGATTGTTGAGCGCGGGGGTAAGCCCGGTTGTCGGCAGCACGGAAGCCGCGCCTGACGGCAGTACCTTAATGATGCTGCTGCTGTTTTGTGTCCGGGCGGCGATGTAGATCGTTCCCTGCGGGTCCACAGCCATGCCCGTAAGGGTGCTGCCGTTGAAGCTGTAGCTGCCTGTAGTTATCACGCTTGCGAGGCCTGATGCAGCCGACCCTGCCACCACCAGCGAGCTGACTTTGACGACTCTTCCGCGGGTGAAGTCTGCGATATAGAGATTGCCGGCCTGATCGAAGGCCAATGCGGTGGGAAAGCCCAGCGCGGGAGACAATCCGCTGATACTCAGGACGGAAACAACACCTCCCGGGGTGACGACCAGGATGCGAGAATTCTGATGGTCGCCGACAAAAAGATTGCCAGCCCCATCGAGGGCCACGCCGGTAAGGTTCTGTATCGCGATCGTACCGGGTGTTCCAAAATTCACCAGGGTTGCGCTTCCGCCAGCGGCGGGGACTTTGGCGACGTTCTTCCCGCTGTAGTCCCCGACATAGAGGTTTTCCGCGCCGTCGAGAGCGATCTGGTACGGATTCAAAGTGGCCTGGCTACCGGTGGAGATGATAGAGCCGGTATTCGGGGCCAATGCGGCCACTGGGGAATCTGCGAATCCATAGAGAGGGAGGGTCAGGATCGGATTCTGCGAGCTGTCAAAGAGCACCACCGCGCCGATGCGGAGGCCGGGCTTTGTGGGCAGAAAGTTGATCTGCATCGAGCAGGCTGTGCCCGACGCCGGTGGAACTGCTGCAAGTGGTAGTCGGGCCCGGCGGTGAAATCGAGGCTTTCGACGCCAGCGGTAAAAACCTTCGCTGCGCCCAGACTCAGTTCTCCTATAGAAAATGGCAAAGTGAGAGCAACGGGGGTCGAAGAACCGAGGGCAACGTGGCCAAATCCGACGACAGATTGATTCAGGGAATAGGTTGGGTTTCCTGGGGCCAGCTGGCCATTGATCCATGGCGCCACGTTCAAGGCGCGATTGTTTCCGGTGTCCGCGACGTACACCGTGCCGAAAGGGTCCACAGCCAGGGCGAGCGGACTACTCAACGTCACAAAGCCGGTGGAGAGCGTAGTGCCATTGCCGGAGGTGTCGACCTCAGCGATTCGGTTGTTGCCCGTGTCCGCGACGTACATGTTGCCAATGCCATCTACCGTGACGCTGACCGGATTGGAGAGTGTTACTCCTGCGGTTGATTGCACCACACCGGTGGTGCTTGCAGAAGCCAGGGTGACAATACGGTTGTTGCCCGAATCAGCGATATAGAGCTGGCCGCCTTTGCCCAACGCCAGCCCTTTGGGACTGGTGAGCGTCGACGTGCCGGAAGAGACGGTGATGGTCAAAGCAGTGGAAGATCCGCCGGAGGCTACTTCCACGATGCGGTTGTTGCCGGTATCGGAGATGAAAATGTTCCCGGAGGTATCCAGTGCGACTCCGCTGGGGGAACCGAGCGTTATGCTTGGCGTGGCGACAATGGAGCCTGCTCCCGCGGAGCTAACTTCTACGACGCGGCTGTTGCCGGTATCGGCGATATACAGATTGCCCGCGGCATCCAGGGCAAGGGCTGAAGGAGAGCTCAGCGCAGGGGAGAGGCCGGTGATGGTCAACACGGAGGGTGTTCCCTGTGCGTCGATTTTTACGATTCTGTTGTTGCCCGTATCGGCAAAGTAGAGGTCACCGGCAAGGTCGACAGCTGTTCCAGCTGGTGAGCTGAGAGTGGCGCTTCCTGTGTTGATGGTTCGCACCAGGCCCCGAAACGCCAGTCCCGGACTTGCGAGGGCGTTTTGGCAAATGCCGACGAGAATGACGCACAGGAAACTGCTAAATGCCTGGCGAAACCGAGCAGGAAAGCTCACTGAAATCCTCCTGAGTAGTACCTTGAAAAACGTAAGCAGCTTTGCATACCGGGCGTTCGGGCATTAGTGCGGTCACGATCGCGGAGTACCTGTAAGTACCGGGAATCTGCATGGCGGCAAACGGTCGCCGCACGCTGAGGTAAGCATCGGCGTCGCCGCACAAAACACGAGGCACGCTTAAAGGGGAGGAGCGAAAAAGATAATGCGTCCTGCTGCTTCTCCGGGACTCCACCGGAGATCGCCTGCATGGTGATTGCAGGGAGGGGTGGAAAAAAAGGACTGATTCCTAAAGAGGAAAGAACATACCGCGGGGTCTAAAAGGCCGAATGATTCCGGAGCGCCGCCTCGAGTTGCGCGTGCGGCGACACTCGATCCGAGGGCTCATGGGAGGTATGCGACTTCAGGATATTGCGGCTCTTTCGTGAGCGCCGAAACAGGCGCTGTTCCCTTGAGGCAGGCAGCGAAAAAAGGTGGAGATAAGTCTGTCGCCGAGTTTCTGAAACTTCTGGCCGACGGAAATGGTGCGTGATATGCGTGGTATGCGTGGTAAGTCACGCGGGTTGGTTGATGTCTGCATCAGTTGTCGACCAGAGAGTATGGGGTGGTCCTTGGCGGAGGGGCTTTTTTGCGGCTGACGGCGCTCCATCGCCATTAGCTGTTGCAACTCGGCATCCATACGTTGGCTGGAAGGGCCGTGGTAGCAAGTGTGGTTCTGGGAGTAGCTGGGGGGATCGTCGACAAAATCCTCCACGGGATTCTGGGAGAGGATATGTGGCACGGTGCGGCCTGCGCGCCGGGTCTGCGGAGGTACAGGGATGGCTTTCTGGCAAGCAAACGTGGGGTCTCGACTCCGGCGGCGTTTGGGTGGGGTTTAGGATGGTCACGATAATTAGGTGCCAGTTGGGTGTATTTAGTGTCGCGGATGTGGAGTTTTTTTTTGTGAGGATCGCTCGCTGGCATGAGTACGGCAAAGCGTCGGGCTACACTGCCGACCAGGTACCTGAACTCGTCGAGCAATGCGCAACGACCAGCACGGCCGTTAAGTGCTTTCCGCCACCCTCGATTCAAATCTCTACATCTCTGCCCTTAACTACGGCGGGCCGCCGCTCGAAGTTCTCGACCCTCCGCCAGGATTATACGACTGGACGTGTCCGATGCCATCCTGGACGAGTTCGCCGGTGTTCTGCGCTGCAAGCTCCGGTGGCTTGAATCTGACATCGCCGACGGCCAGCGGGAGATCAGGTCGTTCGTCAATTAGGTGGCGCCTGCTGAGACGCTGCGAGTCGTGCTTGCCGATCTAGACGATGACCGTATTCTGGAGTGCGCTGCAGCCGCGCGGGTCGGATTATCTGGTGACGGGCGACAAGCACCTTCTCAAGTTGGGATCATATCGCGGAACGCAGATCGTGAGGCAGCGGACTTTCTAGTGTAGTGCGTCAGTAATAAAGGCGATTATGTCAGCTGCCGTATCTGCTCCGATCGGGACTGACGTCCCTCAAGAATGTGTGCCGCCCCTACGGGGCTTGATCATTTTGCGATAGGTACCCAGGATTCCGTGCTGCGCACTCCATCCTGGGCTACTATCGGTCGTCCCTTACGGGACTCGGCGCGATGTAGCTTGAAAAGCACGGCTTACCGGCTAAGAGCCGACACAGCACCATCCGATGAGATAAAGGCTCATCTGTGTGCCCTATCTGCTCTGATCGGGACTGACGTCCCTCAAGGATGTGTGCCGCCCCTACGGGGCTAGATCATTTTGCTATAGATACCCAGGATTCCGTGCTGCGCACTCCATCCTGGGCTAGGATCGGTCGTCCCTAGCGGGACTCGGCGGGATGTAGCTTGAAAAGCATGGCTTACCAGCTAAGAGCCGACACAGGATCATCCGATGAGATAAAGGCCCATCTGTGTGGCGCACTACACTAGTAAGCTAACGTTCGTCGCGAGTTTTTCACGCAGGTCTTTAGGATACGTTCCGTCTTCTAAGTTCCTCATCGGTGCCGTTCTCCTGGGGACGGTTGCTGATCTGGAACTCGCAGACTTGTATCGGTGTCCAAGTAGTAAGAGTTTGGGTTTCGATTAACGCGGTTCGTTTTAGGACCTTGGGCATGCAAATTTGGGGGTCTTACGTATGACAATTGGAAACGGACATAGTTCAACCGGACTGAATGTTGATATTAATGTGACGCCGCTGATTGACGTTCTGCTGGTGCTATTGATCGCGTTCATGCTCATTGTTCCGGTTACACCACAGGGGCTGGATGCGCAGGTACCTCAGCAACCGAGGAACCCGAAGCAGGATCCAGACATTGCAATTGTCGTGCAAGTTTTTACCCTTAGCGCTGGTCAACCAGGCTACAAAATCAATCACGACGATGTGGCGATAAATAACTTGAGCAGCCGTTTGAAAGCCATGCTGTCAGTACGCGCAAACAAAGTAATGTTTATCAAAGGGGATGGCAATCTCGATTTCTCAGCCGTTGCAGAGGTTGTGGACATCGGCAAGGGAGCGGGGGCAACCCATATCGGATTGATTACACCGAAAAGCGGGATATAAGCCGGGATTTCGGGTCGCTGGATCCTGAACACTCTTGAAGCCCGGGCCATTGGTGTAGAGGGCAAGGGATTGCCTTCTGATCCTACGATCCCGCAGCTGCTAAAGCCGATTCACCTTAGCTGGCATATTTACGGCCTAAAGGCCTTACATTAACACTCAAGCTAGTACGGGCTTTAGAGTCTGCGTGAGAGCCGGGATTTCCAAACCCAGTTCCGTAGGGACGGCTGAAATTAGCGGAACGATTGCTTTTTGAGGATGCAACTTGTTGATTGCTTTGAGGGGCATTCGGCTGAACTGAATCAGGTTGGTTCTTGATTGTTGAACGAGACGCGAAAAGACGGGACTTAGTTCGCCATTCGGTCTAGAAGAGCGTACCTCAGGGGCTAAAGCCCTCACGGGCTCCTCCCATACGGCCCGACTAAAGTCAGGCCCTGATACAAAGCATCAGAGCAGTGGCTATCGGAAAATGCGCGCATCTCCGCAGAGTTGGCTCTATCGATAGGGGGCCTTGTCCAAATTAGCCAACCGAAAATTCTAATTTGGACAATACTGAAGTTCAGCCGTCCCCTTCGACAAGCTCCCACGGCAAGCCGGGGCCGGCAGGGCAGGCTCTGCGGGATTCATGTTGCAGTCAATTGGTTCTCACGCAGACTCTTAGTCCCTGAGGCATCGCATATGCTGGGTTAAGCAAGCCTCAGCGGCTAAAGCCGATCCATCTCGCTTGTTAGATGTACGGCCTAAAGGCCGTACCTTCAAAAACGTTAGTTCTCAGGCAGACTTTTTATAAGCCTTCGCGTTTAGTTAACGGAAGGTTGCTCCGCGTGGTCAATGACGAGGACGTCGATCGGGGCCTTTGTGGATACTAACTTAAGCCCAAGTTGTTCCTGGACAAGCGTGAAGAGCGAGGGTCCATCGGGCTGTAACATCGCGCTGGCTGCACCCTTTAGGGTGATGTCGAAAACACCCCCGATGCCCGTATGGTCTACCACGGGCCGATCAATTTCCCGTAACTGTGAGAGCTTTTCTGCGAATTCAGGCATGGACGTATCTTGGAAGACGAAGTTCCCATCCACCACGCGTGGCAGCGATTCGCTGGAATGAGAAGGCGAGATGTCGACGACCTTCGGCCCAGGGAGTTTGGGGCCACCTTTCGCTGGGACCAGCTCATAAATGCCAATCATTTTCGCCTCGTGATGGAGCTTAAGGTTAAATCTCTTTGCGAGCAGATCCTGAAGCATAAGTTCGAGTTGGTGGATCTGCACAGACGCCTCTGCCCTTGCAAAAATATCGTAGCGTTCCGCGTTCAGGTGCACTCCTGAGATTCGATAAGACTGAACACCATATGCCCATTGCACGCACTCATTCAGATCGACGTTGCGCATGGTTAGGCTGTTGGGAGAGACCTCGATCTTGGAGCGTGAATTTCCCTCGCCTCCGGCTTTCCAGATCGAGCTAGGTCTGATGGAGGCCACCTCGAACGCCGTTTCGTGAGAGCCAGGCAGAGATTGTGCGCGATCGAGAGATGCGCGGTCGCTTTCGCCGATTAGCGGCGCGGCGATGGTCGCGATTGCGGCAACGAAGAGCATAAACGTAGGTCGCTTTTTCCTGCAGTATGCGAAGCGGTTCGCCATCGTAGCCTCTTGTGAAATGTTATTCTTTAGTGATTTTCTGGTGGTGGCACTCGGACTCCAAAGCAAGCATTGTTTCAAACAGTTGCGATCCTTCCTGAACCCTCATCGGGCGGGCAACAGGCCGTAGACATCTACTTCGTGTCTTGTACCTACATAGACATGCCCGTTCACCACGATCGGGATGTTGAAGCGGAGGGAGAGGCCGGCGCGGTCACGTCCGGAATTTTGGTCGCTATCGTAGAGTTTACGAGTGACGTCGGCAGCGTCGTAAGCGTACAGAACCGCGGGTCTCGCCGGATGAGTTCCATCCTTGCGAGCGCAGCAGCCACACAATGGCGTCCCTGGAACCATTCGCAGATACGATAGGGGTCGCGGATACGCGAGGGAACGTATTGGCACTGGCTGCCTTAAGCGAGAGCCTTCCGTCTTTCACTTCGAATTGACGAAGCGCGTCGCTGTCGGCAAGCACGTAGATATAGTGGTTCCAATACGACATCGATCCATTCAGGCCGTAGGGAACGGCGATCGTCTGCACCGCATGGCTATTGTTCCCAGCCTGCCAATGACCCATGTGATCACGGTCTACCAGGTAGAGAATGCCACCTTTGCCCTCCACCATCGCGAGGTGCGGGTGATCTCCGGATTGGTCAGGCAGCAGCACCGGGCCACCGGAACCCAGGTCGCTGTCTCTGGCGTCTAGTTCGTCAGCGTTGTAGGGGGCAAAATAATCGCTCAGCTTTAAACTCGCTCCGTCCAGCTTGAGCAGACTATCGCCATAGTCGCGGCCACCTTTGCCTGCATCGAAACGGCCGTTGCCCGTCGCAAGGAATATATTGCCGGCTATATCTGCCGCGGGCCCGGTGTCTCCTTGCCAAATTCCGCTGTCATCCGCATCGGGCGATGCATTGAAGACGGCTTTCTGCTTCAGGCTCCGGGCGTCGTAAGCCATCACCCAGCCGTGGTACGGGCCGACATCGCAGGCGGAGGCCCACGCCATGTAAACCGTCCCGTGGTTCAACAACAGCGCGGCGCGCGGATTATCGCGCAACGGATTGAAGTTCAATTTTCCGCCGCTGCTCCCCGTCCCTTTACCACTCATCTCTGCGTGAATCTCTACCGGGCCGCCAAATTTCTCGACGCCGGTGGTCACCGCGAGCGCATGCAGACGCTGCGCGTACGTGTTCTCAAAGAAGCCTGACCGGTCTCTGGTGCGGGCCAGAACATAGAGTGTTCCGGTGTCCGGGTCGATGACCGGTGTCGAGGTAATGCCAATTTCCGGTGAAATGAAGGGACAATCGGCATCCCGCGCCGGCACAGTGGTGAAACCGTCTTTGAGGAAACTCGCCTGCCATAGAGGCGTGGCCGGATTGCCATATGCGTCGAAGGCATAGACGCTGTCGTGCTCGGTGGCGATAAAGAGTACATCGTGGCGGCCTTTTCCCGGGATCTCCACGCCGCCGAGGAAGAGCGGTTGGGCATAAACATCTCCATCCACGTGGAAGGTGAAGAGCTTTCCAAAGTGCTGAACATTTACATTGCGCGGCGTCAGTTGGGTCTCGTTGAGATTGGCTCCGGTGCGCGCGTTGTCGTATTGCGAGGTAATCACCCGCTGTGCCCCCGCCAGCGCAACAAGCGCGAGGACGAACAGGAGGCCGACCGCACGATCACGAATCCATTTGGTTCTGGTTTGACGCATTCTGAAAGCCTCTCTGAAGACGCCCGGATGCCGGCGGCATGGACAGAAAAGGCAGAACGCGACTAATACTGTCTTCTGTTCTCTGTGCATTCCCCTATGTAGCATACAACATAATGAGATCAAGAGGAAGGGTCGAGACGAAGCCCTGGTAGAACTCCCGTGAAAGGATCGCCAGATTCACCACAGTTGTCTAGCAGGCTGCGGAAAAAAGGAAAGATTTGGTTCAGAGAGAAAGGAAGAACATGCCTCAGGGCCTAAAGGCCGAATGATTTTGCTGCGTTTATGTACGGGCTAAAGCCCGTACCTACCTTTTCCTCGCCTTGGAAATGAGTTTTTCCGCAGCCTGCTAGAGCGAGCTAATGGTTTCGAGGTGGGGCCATCCAAAGGCTAGTTCAGGGAGCATTACACCCCCAATTTGGATCTCTTTTGACGATATGCGCCCCGCCCCCGACTTTTCGTAGAAACGAACTGACGGATTGGCGGCCAGTACCCACGCCACCATGCCATTGCAGGCTTTAGCTCGCAGGGAACCTGCCAGACTTCTCAGGAGCGCTGTTCGTCAACCATACAATCTCGGCCACACGATTGGGAATCTTACTCAGCGGTAGCTGATCTGCCAATTACCGGTGTTTCTGCGGTTGCTCGATATCTCTATTCCTGCTATCTATAGGCGCAGCGCCGACGAGAAGCCGTTGGCTTGATGCCGGATCCGAATGAGGAGAGTGAACCATGGCACATGACTTTGGCCTTGCCGATCGAGTTCGATCGATCCTGCGGCGACGAAGTGGGTTCTCGGAGTCCAGCATGTTCGGTGGCGTAACTTTCATGATCAATGGCCACATGTGCTGCGGTGTGACAAAGACAGATCTGGTCATAAGGCTTGCGCCGGAGGCTGTGATCACAGCGCTGAGTCAGGCCCATACGCGGGCTATGGACTTTACCGGCCGGCCGATGAAGTCGATGATCTTCGTCGACGCTCAAGGTACAGATTCCGATCAGGCTTTACAACAATGGGTGGAATCCGCCCTTGCATTTGTGCGGACACTCCCTGCTAAAAAAACCTCGGCGAAGAGAGCGAACCGGTGACCGCGGGCAAAGAGCAACTTCCGGCGTGACGCACTTTCAGGATTTCAGGGTGCGTCCCACGGGACGGAGCCTCCACGACACAAACACAAGACACGCGACAAGGAGCGGAACGATTATCTTGAGTGTGCCGTCATGTCTGACGGTACGGGATATCGCAGCGCTTGTGACGTCGAGGATCATGCCTGCATAGGCCCACTCCTTAAGGCGCGGCAAGCGCGGCGCAAGAATGGCAGCCGCTCCCAGGATCTTCCATGTGCCCAGAATGGCAAGGAAATAAGCGGGGTATCCCAGGCGTTCCATGTCCTGTGTGAAATGCGGCAAATGGACCAGAAGCGCTCCGCCCGTGACTCCGAACAATAGAGACACAAGCGCCGTAGCTGCCCAGTAGCCAATCAGCCGGCCCTTCGGCGCGGAGGTTTCCATGTGAGCTTCCTTGTGCTAATGAGGTGTGTTGATCAATGAATTTCGCGGGGAATGAATCATGCCTTTCTGCTCAAGTTGTCTCGGGCCGCACTCTGGTTACCAAGGTCCTGGCCATCATCTTGCCCATCATGCTGCGCGACAGCGAAGTGGGAATCAACGCGTTCATCACCCGATTTACTCTTCCAGGAAGCACTGTGGCCCGATTCTTCTTGAGGGCCTCGAGTCCCTCGCAGACACATTGCTCGACCGGCATCGGCTTCATGGGCATCTTGGCGGGGTCGAGGCCGAACTTCTCGATGATCGCTGTTTGCGTCGGTCCCACTATCAACACCGTGAGGTTCACGCCCATCGAGTCCAATTCGACGTGGAGTGCTTCTCCGAAGCTCTGCACGTAGGATTTGGCCCCGCTCTCATTCGCCATATACGGAATGCCCTGCAATGCTCCCATGGCCCCGCAGAGCACGATGCCGCCGCTCCCACGCTTTGCAAGGTGTTGCCCAAAATGGTGGACAATGTCCAGATGCGCGAGGGAATTGAGCCGCATGAGCTGCACCAGTCCGCTGCGATCCAGCTTCAGGAACTCGCCTGGCTGGGCTGTGCCGGCATTAGAAATCACCAGACCAACATCCAGGTCGCGAGTCCGAGCAATCAGCCCATCCATAAAGCCTTCTTCTGAGAGATCCGCCACGATCGTGCGGTACTCGACTCCATAGGCATTGCTCAGTTCGGTTCCCACCTCCCCAAGCAGGGATTCGCGCCGGGCGACAAGCACTACGTTAATGCCGGAAGCTGCGATCTGCCGCGCAAATTCTCTTCCGATACCCGATGACGCGCCAGTGACGAGCGCCCATGGACCGAATCGTAGTCTCTCAATCTTTGCCATCATGATTTGCCTCCTCTGCCTTTCTTTGACTCCAACGTGCGAATCCATCCTTGAAGACGCTGAGCTTCGGTCCCGACCAACCTGGGATCGTGAAAATTGTGGGCCAGCAGCGATACGCCCTGTAGTGCGGACAAAAGATGGACGGCAAGCCCATGGGAGTCGGCTCCTTTGCCAAGGGCCTTGAACTGCGTTTCCATCCACGCGAGAAGCTCTGCGAAGACCGCGGTTGCTGCGCTTGCCAGCGGGCCGTCGCCCTTGTTGAGTTCCGAGCAAAAGGTACCGATAGGGCACCCGCCGCGCGCAAGCGTCTCCCGGTTGTTGATGGTCATCTGGACAAAGCCACAGAGGCGCTCTGTGGGAGAGTGCTCCTTTTCCAACTGCTGGTGTTGCGCTCTCACCTGGGAGAGGCGATGCTCGATAATGGCCTCGCCAATCTCGTTTTTCGCTTTGAAGTAGTAGTAGAGGTTGCCCACCGGTATTCCGGCATCCTTCGCGATATCTGCGAGAGTTGTCCGACCGAATCCCTGACGGTAGGCGAGCAGCATGGCTGATTGAATCAGCCGAGTTCGGTTGTCTATTTTCTGGAGTGTAGCCATATTTACAGTCAGTCAACTGACTGAATTCTACATGTAGAAAACGAACACGGTCAACCGGGTTGGGTTCTCCCTGTGCGACAGGAATA
>CAWKKM010000023.1:0-325024 GCA_963850235.1 uncultured Acidobacteriaceae bacterium
CAACCTGGTATTGCCGGTAGTCTCCCATAGCAGCCAGTAGACCTATAAAGAACGCTGGACTACCGTTAGAACGCTGTCGTATCGGTCCATTTTTCGGTTCGCGATGTCATGGAGCCGGTTTGCACGTCCTCGCTTTGACCCTCGTTGTGTGCATGAGCGTACCTACCGAGACCACGAGGAAGAAACGATGAATGCAAAAATACTTTTACCAGTGACGTTATTAGCCGCGCTCTCCCCTGCGTCAGGCGTAGCCCTGGGCCAGCATGCCGCAACACCCGCCGTTAGCTATGAGACGATCAACCTCGGGACCCCGCTCGGCGGCACCTTCGCCACCGGCCAGACCTTGAGCTTGAGCGGGTTCGTAGCCGGCTATTCCACCCTGCCGGGTGACACGACGCAGCACGTTGTCCTCTGGCGCTTGAATGGGACCAAAGACCTCGGCACCTTTGGCGGTCCGAGTAGCGTCCTGTACAGCGGGCTCTCGGGTTTTTCGGAAACCGCCACCCAGGATCCTTTGGCGCAGGATTTTTGTAGCACCGGCACCCGCCTTGTCTGTTCGGCATTCACCATCGTGAACCAGCGTGCGGTCGCGCTGCCAACGCTTGGCGGCTACTCCGCCACCGCCTATAACAACAATGATCTTGGACAGGTGGTCGGCGTTTCTCTCGTCACTGCCCACGATCCAAGTTGCCTGTCCGGTGGTCAACCGCAGCCGCCGTTCTACGACATTCAGCAGGCGCTGCCTGCGGTTTGGCAAAATGGCAACGTCAGCACCCTTCCGCTCCCTGCAGGCGACTCGAATGGAAGCGCTTATGCCAACAACGACGTCGGTCAGATCGTTGGTACCTCAGGGGACTGCGTCAGTAACCCGAATGCTCACGCCCTGCTTTGGCAAAATGGACAACATCACCGACCTCGGCAATCTTGGCGGGGCGAGCTTTAATCAACCCGCTTCCATCAACAACCTGGGGCAAATCACTGGGCGGCTCCGATCTTGCCGGGGATCAGATCCAGCATGCTTTCCTATGGCAAAAGGGAGTGATGAAAGATCTGGGTACACTTCCGGGCGACTCTTTCAGCTTCGGTAGTTCCATCAATAATCTGGGCCAGATCGTCGGATATTCGTGCGACGACAATTTCAACTGCCGCGCCTTCCTTTGGCAAAACGGCAGCATGGTCGACCTGAACACGCTCAACCCCTCGGGCTCCTCCCTGTTCCTGAACTATGCAGCGGCCATTGACGATTTTGGCGTCATCACCGGTTATGCGTTCGATCAAACCACGAACACCTCTCCCGCCTTCGTATCCATTCCCAGGCTGGGCGGCGTTCGCCCAGGCTCCGCGCACCGAGGCAGTGCCCAGGGTAGCCATGGCGGATAGCCTGCGCACGCTGGTGCAACAAAAAGTGGGAGCTCGAGGAGCACGCCGGCTCGGGCGAGCCTTCGCCGATTCGCAAAAGTAAACCCAGTGCGGGACGGCCCTTCCGGGGCCGTCTTCCCGTCTCAGGCAACCCCGCGTTACCGATGTCAGCGATAACCGGTTTTTAAAGGGGGTTGACGGCAGGGCTAGTCTATTCTTGAATAAGCAAACACTGTTGGCCGCAAACCAACTCGGATCACAGGTCATTTTCACCGGGCCTGGCACGATTGCATTGCGGAATAAAACAACGCGAGGGGATCCCGGTGACCCAATCCTACGAAGAAACCGATGCCAGTCATGTCCTGACCATGGAAGAAATCACGAGCCTCACCGAAGAGGGAGGCAAAGCCGCCGACACCCTCATGAACGTAGTTGCCTTGATCGCCACCCGGTTCAGGACCGATGTGTGTTCTGCTTACCTGCTCGAGCCGGATCGATCAAACCTGGTTTTAGCCGCAACCCTCGGCCTCCACCCGCGATGCATCGGTTCCCTCCGCATGCCCCTCAGCGAAGGCCTCACCGGCCTGGTCGCCGAGCGGGTGATGCCCGTCGCCGTAGAGGACACCAGGAAACATCCCCGCTTTAAATATTTCAAGGAGTCGGGCGAAGAGGTCTACCACTCCTTTCTTGGCGTGCCGTTGATCGACCGCGGCATCCTGCAAGGTGTGCTCGTGGTGCAAACCAAAGAGCCCAGAGTCTTCCGCGAAGGCGAAATCCGCAAGTTGTCTGAGGCCGCCAGCCAGGTCGCACCCGTGGTGAGCGAGGCCCGCACCATGGATCGCTTTATCGCCCCGGTCCAGGAGCGCCTATGGTCCGTCGCCCGCAATCTCTGCTGGTGTTGGGACTACGACTGCATCAGCCTGTTTCGCGACCTCAATCCCACCCGCTGGTGGCAGTTGAATCAGAATCCCGTCGCCCTGCTCAACGAAATGCCGCTGGTAGAAATCGAGCGCCGCGCCACCGAGCTGGGCCTGCATAGCCGCATCAACTATGTCTATCGCCGGCAGCAGGAATATCTGAGAGCCGACCGCACCTGGGGCTCCATGAATGCGGGTATCCTCCGGCCTCATCCTGTGGCTTATTTCTCCGCTGAGTTTGGCGTGCACGAATCCCTCCCCATTTATTCCGGCGGCCTGGGTGTTCTCGCCGGAGACCACATCAAGAGCGCGTCCGACCTCGGTATCCCTCTCGTCGGCGTCGGTTTGTTCTACGGCGAAGGCTACTTCCTCCAACGCCTGGATCAGGACGGCTGGCAGCAGGAAGAATATCTCCAGACCGATGTGACCCAGCTCCCCATGGAACTTGCCATCGGCAAGAACGGGGAACCGGTGGTGATCGAAATCGAGACACGCGGCGGCTCCATTCGCGCCAAGGTCTGGCGCGTCAAGGTCGGACGTTGTGATCTTCTCCTGCTCGACTCCAAAGTCGCGGGCAATGCACCCGAAGATCTGGACCTCAGTTCTCGACTCTACGGCGGCGACGCACGTACCCGTATCCGCCAGGAGCTGCTCCTGGGCGTCGGCGGCTTCCGCGCGCTGAAGGCCATGGGCATTGCTCCCGGCGTCCTCCACCTCAACGAGGGACACAGCGGGTTCGCGGTGCTGGAGGCGGTCCGCGATCGCATGCAGGAAGAAGGCCTGGACTTCGACACCGCAGCCAACCAGATTCCCCGCGAAGTGATCTTCACCACCCACACCCCGGTGCCGGCAGGCCACGACCGCTTTCCGGTCGATCTGTTCGAAGAACACCTGGGCCCATTGTGCGACCAACTCGGCATTTCGCAACAGCGGCTGATGGGTTTTGGCCGCGAGAATCCCAACGATCATCAGGAACCCTTCTGTATGACCGTCCTCGGGTTGCTGCTCTCGCGCCGCGCCAACGCAGTTTCCTCTCTCCACGGCGAGGTCTCGCGAGCCATGTGGAAGGGTTTGTTCGCCGGCAAGTCGGAAGACGCCGTGCCCATCGGTCACATCACCAACGGGGTCCACGTTCCTTCCTGGCTGGCGCCTCAAATGTCGCGTCTTTACGACCGCCATCTCGGGGTCGGCTGGCAGGGGAAGAGCTCCTGGCTGCGCACCTGGGAGCCGGTCGAAAATCTCGACGACGGCGAACTATGGGAGACCCATCTCGCGCTCAAGTCGCAGCTCATCGAGTTTGTCCGCCGCAGGGCGCGCGAACAGGCCGAACGCCGCGGCGAATCGAATGAAACTTTGCTCCGCCTGGGCAAAGTGCTCTCCCCGGATGCCCTCACCATCGGCTTCGCGCGCCGCTTTGCCACCTACAAGCGGGCCAACCTGATCCTCGCGGATATCGAGCGGCTGGCGTCCATGGTCAACGATCCGAAACGTCCCGTGCAGTTCCTCTTTGCCGGTAAGGCCCATCCTCACGACGAGCCCGGAAAGCTGGTACTGCAGCAGATTGCCGAGATGATGCGCGACTCCAAATTTGGAGACAAGTTCGTCTTTATCGAGAACTACGACATCAACGTCGGCCGCCACCTGGTGCAAGGCGTGGACGTCTGGCTGAACAATCCCCGGCGGCCTCTTGAGGCCTCCGGAACCAGCGGCCAGAAGGTGGTGCTCAACGGCGGCCTGAACCTGTCGGTATTGGACGGCTGGTGGGCGGAGGCCTATGACGGCCTCAACGGCTTCGCCATCGGGGGCGGCCGAACCCACTCCAATATGGATGTGCATGACTCCCGCGACGGGGAAGACCTCTACCGCGTTCTGCTGGATGAGGTGATTCCTCTCTACTATCAGCGCGACCGGGACGGGCTCCCGCGAGGATGGATCACCCGCATGAAACGGACCATCCGCACCCTGGGCTGGCGCTTCAGCGCCGACCGCATGGTGATGGACTACACCCGAAACTGCTATGTGCCGGCAGCAGGGGGTACCTCCAGCGAAATGAAGAATCCTTGCTAGCACGTTTAATAGTTTTTAAGATTACTAGTCAACTAATAATCACTTTTTATTAGTACCATAACCATTTTTAACGTAAACTCTTGCTGGTAATCAAATTTAAAAGCCGATCACAGGTTTTCAGCAAGAATGTCCTCCCCTAATCAATTTTCAGGGCCAATCACCAATTTTCATGGCTTGGCCCTCCCGGAACGGGCCACTCCGGCGGGCTACTGCGGCCCTGATCGACGCCTATCGGCTCCCGGTGCCCCTACCCCGAACGCTCTCGGCCACCAGCGACCGCCATCGCTCCAGGACTGAGGACGGATGGCGCATCCTTCCTCCGAGTTATTCGCCGGCTCCCGATCTTGAAGGCCATCTTGTTTTCGCCCTTAAAAATGAGGGGCTTGACTTAGCCGTCTTGAAGCGATTGTTTAACGTTCTCGATCCCCCGGAAGTCGAGGCAATCGTTCGTGCCAAGCCAACCGGGGGGTATGCCCGGCGAATCTGGTTTCTCTACGAGTGGCTCCTGAACCGGCGACTCGATTTACCCGACGCCACCCAGGGCAACTACGAGCCCGCCGTCGATCCTCAACAGCAATGGGCGGCTGCCGGTGAAAACTCCCCCCGTCACCGCGTCCGCAACAACCTCCCCGGCACGCCCGCCTTCTGTCCCTTGGTATTTCGCACTACGGCTACGGAAGAATTCGCTGCCATGGATTTGGCCCAGCGCGCGCAACAAGCCGTCGCTGCCGTTCCCAAGGACCTCCTCGTCCGTACCGCAGCCTTTTTGCTCTTAAAGGATTCGCGATCGACCTTCGCCATCGAAGGCGAGCGCCCTTCGCAGGACAGGATTCGCCGGTGGGGTCAAGCCATCGCCGAGGCGGGACGGCGTCCCATCGATCTGGAAGAACTCCTGCGGCTCCAGGCCATCGTGATCGGCGATGCCCGCTTCGTGAAGCTGGGACTGAGGGACGAAGGCGGCTTTGTCGGAGAACACGACCGCGAGACGCGCATGCCGATCCCGGACCACGTCAGCGCCCGGCCCGATGATCTGCCCTCGCTGATCGACGGCATGGTGGCCTTTGATCGCGGAGCCGCGCGCGCTCTGGATCCGGTCATCGCGGCCACGGCTCTGGCCTTCGGCTTTGTCTACGTCCATCCATTTGTCGATGGCAACGGCCGCATCCATCGCTACCTCATTCATCATGTTCTGGCTCAAAGGGGCTTCAATCCATCGGGAATCGTCTTCCCCATCTCCGCGGCGATCCTGGAGCGCCTCGACGCCTATCGCGCCATTCTTGAGGACTACTCGCGAAGGCTCCTGCCGGCGATCGATTGGCGTCCCACAGCAGACGGCAACGTGGAAGTCCTGAATGACACGGCAGACTTCTACCGCTTCTTCGACGCCACCCCGCACGCCGAATTTCTCTACGCCTGTGTGCGTAAGACGATCGAAGAAGACTTGCCGCGTGAGACCAGATTCCTCGCACGCTACGATCAATTTCGCAGCCGTATCCAGCCGATGGTAGACATGCCGGATCGAACCATCGACCTGTTATTCCGCTTCCTCCATCAAAACGGCGGACAACTCTCGACCCGCGCCCGCGAACAGGAGTTCGCCCAGCTAACTGAAACCGAAGTCGCCGCCATCGAAAGTGCGTACAAATTCGCCTTCGAATGGACTAAGCTGGAATGTGTCAGGCGAACTTACTGGAGTCATGGAGGAGGGACAAGGTGAAGACACTTCTGCTATTTGTGCTCATAACTGTGGCAACCTTACATGCTCAGAACGAAGGCCTGTGGGAAGGCTATGACGGTGAATGGAGCCATGCTTCCCGGCAACTGATCGCTCTTGCCGAAGCAACACCGCCGCAGAAATTCGCCTGGCGTCCTGCGCCGGGGGTCCGTTCCATCGGCGAAGTCTACATGCATATCGCCATCGCCAACTTCTATCTGTTAAGCGTCACGGGAGCCAAGGAACCCGACGTAGCGGTCAGCCTGGAAAAGACAGTAACCCAGAAGGCCGACGTCATCGACTGGTTGAAGCGTTCGCTCGATGCGGTAACCGCCGCGCGTGCTCACCTGAAGCCGGGCGATCTTGAACACAAGGTGAGCATCGACGGCAAGACCGTCACTGTCGATGGAATGTACCTGCGCATCATCGTGCATGCCAACGAACACATGGGCCAATCGATCGCCTACGCCCGCATGAATGGCATCGTTCCGCCATGGTCCAAGCCCTGACCGGGACCGAAGGGCAAATTCAGTATCAGGCACGACTTGAGTCGGGTCAGTTTGGACAACACACCAATCGATAAAGTCAACTCTGCGGAAATGCGCGCATTTTCCGATAGCCACTGCTCTGATGCTCTGTATCAGGGCACGACTTTAGTCGGGCCGTACGGGCGGAACAGGGTAGCCCTCGGTACGCTCTTCAGACCTACTCATCAAACGCAGGCGCCATTTGGTCCTGCTCCGACCGCCGGATGCGCAGCGCGTCCGCTTCACCACGCCAGGTCTTCACCGCAGCCGCCACTTCCGCGATCAAGCCATCCGCGGCCTTCAGACTGAGCGCATACATCTTGTGGGCAGCGCGCGCGATCTCTACATCGCACGCAGTCTCTGTTTCATTAATCGCCAGCGTAAGGTCGTCCCGCTCGACCGAGGGATTGATGTCATACGCAGGCGAGAGCCGAACTCCGCGATCCTCGACAAAAAAACCGTGGTTCCGCAGGTGGTCATCGGTATTGTGGATCAGGATGCTGAACACAATCCTGCGAAACAGCTGATGCGTATCGCCCAGCGTATCCGCACCTTGCCGCTGCAACAACTCCACCAATTCCAGGTAGCTTGCCCCTGGTTCGCCGTCCCGCCGTTGGGTAAGCGTCATGGCGGATACAAAAGCCCTCCTGCCTCCGCCGGCAGTGCGATCGAATCGCTTCACCAGAAATGTCGACTGGTCGCCGGTATCCAGCAATCGCGCCGCCGGTAAACGGATGCCGCACTTCGCCGCCAGCCGCTGTGCCAGCATCTCCCACGCGGCCATATTTCGTGTATCCGCGCGGCTGGGAAATTTTGCAATCGAAAGAGCTCCCGCTTCGTCGCGTACCGAAGCTTTCGGACGAGCGCCACCCAGGGAAGACCCGGGCGCCAGCAACTGATTCAACCATCGTGCGTACTCCGGACTGTCCTCCTCATCGATATGCTGCTCCAGGCCTGCACTCGCCGCCTGTAGTTCGCGGACAGACGTGATGGGAGGAGCAGCCATGCGGGCGTCGCTATCAATAAACTCGCCGCCGCCGGGGGATCGCAGGCGAAGCGCGCCCAGCCGGGTTTCATCATGAACTCCCAACAAATAATCCCACTCGGTCAATCGCCGCGCCGTCCGCGCCTCTTGCCGGGCACGAAGATTCTCTCTCCGCTGCATCAACAGACGCCCCCATCGATCAGGAGCTGAGTCGAGGAAAATCCCAAAGTTGCTGCGAGACTGTGCCGGGTACTGCGCCCCCTTCAGCAACTGCAGATCGGGATCAAATGCGAAGGCTGACTCACTGGCCAGCCATTCCGGGGCATACTCGAAGGAAAACACTTCCTGCCGGCCGGAGCTCTGGGCGTGCAGTGTCCCCATCGGCGCGGGGCCACCCATCCCCTCTGCGTCCATATAGACCAGCACCGATTTCTGCCGGCCGCTCATTCTGTTTGACCGGCTTTACGTCGTGGGGCCCGAGCCCGCGTTCCGAGCTCGGCGTCCTGCAGCTTCCGTCCCAGTTCGTCGTCAGTGGCGAGACGGTTCACATCCTCTTCCAGCCGGAGTACCTGCATCACCCGCGCATAGTTGCCGAATGAAACGCCTGGGTCGCCCTGCTCAATCCGAGATAACGTAGCCCGGGCAATGCCGGCGCGCTGCGCCACCATGTTCGCCGAGTAGCGGCGGCGCAAACGGGCAGCCTTTAACCTCGCTCCGAAGCCGTCCAGTATCCTGGCCAGTCCAGGCAGAATGCCATCCGTTCTCTCCTTCATAATGTCTCATATTTTACACACAAACCTGCATTACCGCCTATTTAATGAGACATTATCCCCGAGGCCTTTCTACCGCCGGTCGCCTCCGTTCGGTCTCTGTGGTCCCGCCGGCCGGTTCTGCGGGCGCGGCCCCGGAGGCCGGTTCGGGGCAGACGTCGGCCGGTTTTGCTGTGGAGGCCTGTTCTGCGGCGCAGGACGAGTCGTCGGAGGCCTCCCACCCGGTGGCCGGGTCGTAATCGGCCGGTTGTTGGGCGTACCCGGCCCTACTGGCTGGATGGTCGGCCGCCCGTTATTCGGTGGGCGATTGTTATTCGGCGGCCGGTTATTCCCCGGCGGCCGATTTCCCGGACCACTAATAGGGTGGGTGAACCCCGGCCGGGTTCCCGGCCGATGGATTGGTCTGGGCGGCCGGTAATTCGGCGGCCGATAGCCCCAATTGCCCCCGAACCCCGGGCGATTGCGATAGATCACCGGGCGAGGGCGGTACCACGGCCGCGGCGGCCGATACCCGCCAACCCACCCGCCCCACGGGCCGCGGTTGTAATAGATCCGCCGGCCGCCCCAGTTCCATCCCCAACCACCCCATCCCCAGGGCTGGCTGACCAGGAGCGCGGTGATGCCGATGGCGATCCCGAACGTGATCAGCCCCGCACCCGCACCGCTCGTATATACGACCGTAGGGTCGTACTGCGGCAGGTACACCACCTGTGGATTTACCGGTTGGATCACGTAGACGGGCGCCGGACCAGCCTGCTGCACCTCGACTTGTTGCTGTGGAGTGCTCCGCAACGCACCCGACGCGTAGGCCTGGGCCCGCAAACGCTGGATCGCTGACGACACTTGCCCCTGATCCGCTGTGACCGCCGCTCCGATGGCGGCATAGTCGTCGATATTCTCCGCCATCATCTGGATCACCTGGGGAAACCCCACCAGCGCGATGAATGCCGGATCAAACCCCTGTTGCTGGGCAGCCGCGGTCAACTGGGATACAGAGAGGTTTTGGTTCTGCGCCAACCAGTTGTCCACATCCAGAATTTCCTGCGGGTTGGTGGAAGCCGTCGTGATCTGCGCCAATAAGGCGTCGGGATACAGCGCAACCGGCGCCAGCAACTGATCCAGCTCCTGGGGCGTAGGCACCGGCGGCATCTGTGCCTGCAGGTCGGGTGCGAGGCCCTGAAACAACAGGAGAACGACCAACAGAAGAACGGCAGACAGGCTCGGTTTACTCTGCATCAGATTCTCCGCATTCGAAATAGACAGTCCACCATACTACCTTAGGAAAAGAGGACCGCTCATACACTGACGGTCCGCAGCGCCGGATAGATGAATCTTCGATACAAATCATGACCAGCACCGAAAACCCGAACGCGCCGGTAAGCGCCGTCATCCTGGCGGCAGGCACATCCACGCGGATGGGACGGCCAAAGCAGCTACTGCCGCTCGGTGGCGCTACCGTACTGGCGCGCGCCATCGAAAACGTCCGTTCCGCCGGATTGGTTGAGATTGTCCTCGTTCTCGGAGCTTCCGCCGAAGTCATTCGCCGCGAGCTACCGGGTTCTCTCCTGGAAGGTCTCAAGGTGGTGATCAACCAGAGCCTACGCAGAAGGAATGGCAAGTTCACTCCGCGAGGGACTTTCCGCTCTCCATCCCCAGAGCGCCGCCGCCCTCATCATTCTCGGGGACCAGCCCCTGATTCGCCCCCAAACTCTCCGTGAAATCATGGCGGGATATCACCGGTCCGGGGCGCAGATTGTCATTCCCACGCATCAGGGCAAACGCGGTAATCCCGTATTGCTCGGTCGCTCACTTTTTCCCGAGGTGATGGCACTGGAAGGGGACACGGGCTGCCGCGCCATCTTTCCGAAGCACTTGGACGCGATATTTAAAGTGGAAGTCGAAGATCCGGGAATTCTGCTCGACATCGACAATCAGGAGGACTACGACCGGCTGAAGCTAAGCCTCACGGAGCAACATCTGCCTCGCATTGACGAATGACGGCGTCTGTAACAAAATCGCGAGCGGTCGTCATGGATTGGCAGAGAGGTGGCCTCTCCGCCGCGGCGAAGCGCCACCATTTGACTGATCACGCTCAAGGCGATCTCCTCCGGGGTCGCTGCACCCAGGAGCAAACCGGCAGGGGCGTACACGGTGGCGATTTTTTCTTCGGCGATTCCCCCGCTGCGCAGGTAGTCCAGCACCAGCCTGGCTCGATGGTGACTGGCGATCAGGGCAACATAGGCCGCGTTGCCTTGAAGCGCCTTCTCCAGCCACAGATGATCCCGCTTGTGTTGGGTGGCGATCACCACGAAGCTCCTGGGCCCGATCGGCGTCTCCGTGAGGTCGAAATCTTCCGTGACCAGCCGCTCTGCCTGGGGAAATGCACTGCGCTCGGCGGCCGGGTCATTGACGGTGATGGAAAACCCCATCAGGTCGCCCAGTACCGCCAGGGTTTCGGCAATCCGTCCGTGGCCCACGATCAAAAGTTCAGGCCGGGGCAGAACCGGTTCGATGAATATATCCATGGTGCCTCCGCAGGGCATGCCGACGCCCAATTCTTCATCGCTCATGTCCACGGTAATCATCCGCGGCCGTTCCGTTTCCAGGCTGGTCAGTGCCTCGCTGCGAACCGCGCTCTCTGCGCATCCACCGCCCACCCATCCCAACACCAGTTTGCCGAACTGGTCGATAATGGCCTTGGAGCCACGGCGAGCCGACGAAGAGCCCTCCACCCGGACCACCGTAGCGATGGCGAAGGGTTGGCCCTGGGAGGCAAGTTCAGCCGCTTTGGTATAGAGGTCGGAGAACATCCTTGAACCGGTATCCTATTTTAAACGCCGTGGGCCAGGCTCATGTATAGCGAGCAGGTGCGCGCCCATTACGCCAATCCGCGCAACGTCGGCAGCATCGCCGATCCGTCCGGCAAATCCATGGTCAAAAGCGCCCTCGATAGCGACACGGTCCTCGTGTCCCTGCGCATTGCGGACAACATCGTTCAGGAAGTGAAGTTCAAGTGCATGGGATGTGCGGTGGCCATCGCCTGTTCGTCGATGGCGACCGAGATGGTGTTGGGCAAACCGGTCGAGGAGGCCTATGCGATTACGGAAGCATCCGTGGCCGAGGCCCTGGGAGGCATTCCCGAATACAAGATGCGCTGCAGCAACCTGGCCCCCGCCGCCATCCGCAACGCCATCGACGACTGGAGAAGCCGCAGTGCCGGGTAGGGAAGCGCTGCTCGTTATTGACGTCTTACCTCCAGGGACGGCTGAACTTACCTCCAGCAACCGCCAGTACCTCCAGCGACTGAGCATCTCCGCAACTGCTCTCCGCAGCAAGTCCCTGCAGGGACCGACCTCCGGAACACTAGCATCGCGGATGCATCCGGCGACCGCCCTTTCCTGCCGTTTTCCTTTCTGTCTCCCGAGCCGCAAGCGAGCGGACCTGAGTGTGCCATTCGTCTGCCCCGTCTGGTCCAAACTTCGACCAAGCTCAAAACCGCCTTGACCCCGCCAATCCGCATCTAACCACTACAGCAAGGAGACACATCCCATGAACACTGGCCGCTTCCGATCACTCACCATGTCCGCCGTTCTCGTCTTAGCCCTTCCCGCGTGTTCGCTCAATCCACCGACTCCGACGCCAAGCAAGACATGAAAAACGCCGGCTCCGACACCAAGCATGCCGCCACCAGCGCAGGACACGCCATCAGTAAAGGAACCAAAACAGCGGCTCACAAGACACAATCAGGAACCGAGAACGCCTACGACAAAACCAAGTCCGGTACCAAGACCGCCTATCACAAGACAGCCTCCACGACTGAAAAGGGCTACGACAAAACCAAGTCTGGAACGAAGACTGGCTATCACAAGACGGTCCATGGAACCAAAACCGGGTACCACAAGACAGTGGACGCAACCAAGACCGGAGCCGACAAAGTGGGCGACAAGCTCACCAACAAACATCAGGATCCCGCCACCGGCCCGCAGCGATAACCTAAGGTTCCTGGCTCCAGTCGCAAGGGATGGTCGCTGCCCGGTACGGCTGCTCTCCAGCGCCATCTCCAGAACCCGCATGGTTCGCCACGCCTGCAGCGGAGTGACCGCGACCGCAGCATTCCCATTCATCGCATCGCGAATATTGATGTAGTAGCAACGGTAGTCGCCCGCCTCCGTCGGGATCCGCGTGCTCACCGGCTCGCCTCCCTCATCCACAACGAGCGTGCCCCAGTGCTCCGGCCCTTCCACTCCCCAGGGCTTGGAAGAGAAGACATCCCCGGCCAGCAGATGGGCCTCCTGACCATCAATCCCGATATTTCCGGAATGTACCCTGGGTGCCGTTGAGGGTAAAACGAGCTCCAGGCTCACGCGCCAGGCAGGTCGCGCGCAGCCACACGGTAAGCCCGGACGGCACAACCTGTGCATGAGATTCCGGGTAGCGAAGGCAGAGGTCGAAGGCATCGTCGCTCCGTGCCCCCTCGCGTTCCTTCCGGACAACTAGCCCAGACCGATGCGGGAACACCAAAGAGCACCAGCGCCTGGTCCACCAGGTGCGCTCCCAGATCCCAGAGCACACCCCCACCCGGACCGCCGTCCTCCCGCCAGGCGTGCAACCGCGGCAACTGACGAAACCGGTCATAGTGGGACTCAAACATCACCAGCCGCCCCAGCCGGTCGTTCTCCAGCAGCTTACGCACCGTCAGAAAGTCGCCATCCCAGCGCCGGTTCTGGTAAACGCTCAGCAGCCTTCCCCGCGCCCGGGCCAGCTGGATGAGCTCCGCCGCCTCCGCGGAATTCAGGGCAAAGGGCTTATCGATCACCACGTCGCGGTCAGCCAGCAAACACTGCCGGGCGATGGGCAGATGGCTGGCATTGGGCGTCGCCACAACCACCAGCCGGATACTGCTGTCTTGCAGCAGATCCTCGACCGAAGTCAGGATCCTGGCATGAGGAAACGCCACCGCAGCTTCCGACCCGGTTCTCTGTACGATGGCGGCAAGCTCCAGGCCCTCAACCGCTTGAATCACGTTCGAGTGAAAGATGCGTCCCGCGAATCCAAAGCCAATCACGCCCACCTGGATGCATTTCATGAGTCCTGTGCCTCTCCTTTGCATCTTTATACGTGAAGGGGAATCAGGTTACTTTCGCCGGTTCCGAAGTTTCCCGCTCGAGTGTCCTTGGCTTGACAAACCGGCACCGAGGCAAGAGTATTAAGTCCTGATGCAGACTATGCACCATCCCGCTGGCTGTTGTTGCTGTGACAAGTGTTGTCCTTTGTCATGCAGCACGAGCGGGTGTGAGTTTTCATAGCAGAGAGGTAGGGAACCCCTACAGCCTTTCGCGTAACTCAGACTAAGTAACCACAACCGCTGCCAGCCTCTGGCGAGCGGTTTTTTATTTGATAACAAAACGGAAAGGAGCCAATTTGCCAGCCCCCCAATTGCCAGCTTTGGACGTCGAAACTACGCCGGCAGGCGCCGCTCCGAAGCTGAGCCACCTCCAGATGCTGGAAGCGGAGAGCATCCACATCTTCCGTGAGGTCGCGGCTGAGTTCGAGAAGCCGGTGATGCTTTACTCCATCGGCAAAGATTCGTCCGTCATGCTACGGCTGGCGCAGAAGGCCTTCTATCCCGGGCCCATTCCGTTTCCTCTCCTGCATATCGACACGGGATACAAATTCCGCGAGATGATCGCCTTTCGCGACGACTACACGCGTCAGCTCGGTGTGGAACTGTTGGTGTGGCGTAATGAAGCCGCGATTGCCGACGGAGCCAATCCCGTAGCCCTGGGAACACGCCGCTGCTGCGGATTACTCAAGACCACCGCGCTGCTCGATGGCCTCCGGGCCCACGGCTTCGACGCCGCGTTCGGCGGGGCCCGCCGCGACGAAGAAAAATCCCGCGCCAAGGAGCGCATCTTTTCCTTTCGCGATAGCGCCGGGCAATGGGATCCGAAGAACCAGCGCCCCGAACTGTGGAACCTCTATAACGCACGCGTCAACCCAGGAGAGAGCATCCGCGTCTTTCCTCTTTCCAACTGGACCGAACTGGACGTCTGGCATTACATCCATCTGGAAAACATTCCCGTGGTTCCGCTCTACTTCGCCAAAGAACGAAAGATGCTGGTACGCCACGACAGCCTGATCCCGATCGAACAATCATTTGTTCAGGGCCTGCCCGGAGAAGAGCAGTGGGTGCGCTGCCGTCTGCGGTCGTTAGGATGCAGCCCCTGCACCGGAGCCATCCGCTCGGACGCCGATACCATTCCCAAAATCATCAGCGAGCTGGTGGCGTTCCGTTCCTCCGAGCGAGCCAATCGCGTCATTGATCATGATCAGGACGGATCGATGGAACTGAAGAAGCGCGAGGGCTATTTCTAATGTCCCTCTCCCTCCCCGATCTAAGTGGCCCCGCAGAAGACATGTTTTCCATGGAAGATTTTCTCGCCGCGGAGCAGGCGAAGGAGCTGGTGCGCTTCAGCACCGCAGGCAGCGTGGACGATGGCAAGTCGACCCTGATCGGCCGTCTGCTCTACGACTCGCAAAACGTCTACGAAGATCACGTACGCGCGGTGACCAAAGCGGCGACCGCGAACGTAGCAGCCGCGATCGATTTCGCCCAGCTCACCGACGGCCTGCGCGCCGAGCGGGAACAGGGCATCACCATCGACGTCGCCTACCGCTACTTCTCGACCACCCATCGCAAGTTCATCATTGCCGACACGCCGGGCCACGAGCAGTACACGCGCAACATGGCCACCGGTGCTTCCACCGCGGATGTCGCCATCATCC
Organism: uncultured Acidobacteriaceae bacterium; assembly: GCA_963850235.1. Lineage (GTDB taxonomy): Bacteria > Acidobacteriota > Terriglobia > Terriglobales > Acidobacteriaceae > PALSA-350. Next base: position 15,126 of record CAWKKM010000023.1, read on the forward strand.
TGGTCGATGCCCGCAAAGGTATCCTCACCCAATCGCGCCGCCACGCCTACATCGCCTCGCTGTTGGGAACGCGCCACATCGTCGCCGCCGTCAACAAGATGGACCTGGTGGACTACTCCGCCGAAGTATTCGCCGGGTTGCAACGCGATCTGCACCAGCTGGCACACAAGCTGCACATTGCGGATTTGCAGGTGATCCCCATCAGCGCATTACTCGGCGACAATGTCGTCGATCGCGGCGCCAGCATGGACTGGTATGAGGGGCCGACGCTGCTCGAATACCTGGAGACCGTACCGCTCGGACAGGACGTCACCGGGCGTCCCTTCCGCCTTCCTATCCAGCGAGTCATCCGCCCTGACCAGGACTATCGCGGCTTTGCCGGACAAATCGCTTCCGGCGCCGTGTGGCCAGGCGATCGCGTCGTTGCTCTCCCATCCGGCAGAACCAGCCGGGTCAAGAGCATTACCACCTTCGACGGAGATCTGGCCAGAGCCGTGGCCCCCATGTCGATCGCGGTCACGCTTGAAGACGAGCTGGATATCAGCCGCGGAGAAATGCTGGCTGCGGCCCACCAGCCGCCCGTGGTTGCCTCGAACTTCTCCGCTGCACTGGTCTGGATGAACGCCGACCCTCTCGACGCAGCCAAGAGCTACCTGCTGAAGCATACTTCGCAAACGGTGAAGGCGCGGATAACCGCCATCAGGCATCGCGTGAATATGCAGACGCTGGATGCCGAGCCGGCCGCCACCCTCGAGCTCAACAGCATCGGCGTCGTGAACGTTGAGACCACGCGCCCGCTCTTTCTCGACCCCTATGTCGAAAACCGTTTAACCGGCAGCTTCATCCTGATCGATCCCGTGTCGCATGCCACGGTTGCTGCCGGGATGGTGCGCGAGGTGTTGAGCGGCCGGCAGGAAAAGGCCACCGTCGCCGCGATTGCCGTCCGCGACCCGGAACGTCTGCGCACCCTCGAAACAGCATTGATCGAAGCCGGGGTACCAGTAGTCACCACCCGCACATCCAATCGCCATCTGTGGCAGAAACTGTTACAGATCGGCGTGGTGGTCCTGATCGAGGCTGATGTCCAGTCCGATTTTGCTGCTGAGATCTCGATCGCCCAGGATCCTGCTGCATTGGACTTCGAGCCCTTGGAAGAACCAGCCATCGACAGGGTTCTGCGTGCCCTCAACAGGAGCAACCCATGAGTCTTCAGGAAAAAATCACCACCGCGCGCACCCTGGTGAACCAACAGATCGCGGCCTCCATCAAGGAAGACATCTGCGTCACCAGCAGCTTTCAGGCGGAAGACATGGTGGTCGTGCACCTGGTGCGGGAAGCGATCGGCGACGTACCCGTGATCTTTCTCGATACCGGCTACCACTTCTCTGAGACCTACGAGTATCGCGACCGCCTGGCCCGGGAATGGAACCTGAACCTGGTGAATGTATTGCCCGCGCTCACCGTAGCCGAACAGGAGTCGCAATTCGGCATCCTGAACCAGACGGCGCCCGATCGCTGCTGCGGCATGCGCAAGGTAGGCCCGCTCTTCGCATCCCTCGAACCGTATCGCTTGTGGTTTACCGGGCTGCGGCGGGAACAGGCCAAGACCCGTGCCAACCTGCAGCCGGTGGACGCCTTCACCCTGCCCACGGGCAAGCAGTTACAAAAGATCAGCCCCTTGGCCGACTGGACGACCCGCGACGTGTGGCAATACGCCGGGCAATACGATATCCCGCTGCTGCCGCTCTATGAAAAGGGCTACACCAGCATCGGCTGCGAGCCATGTACCAGCCTGCCGTTCGATCCTGATGATCCTCGCTCCGGCCGCTGGGGTGGCCGCAAGCAGGAATGTGGTATCCACGTGCAACCGCAGTAAAAGAGAGTCCCTATGTTGCAGCTGGCGATAGGATTTTCGATAGCAGTGGTCATCGCACTCACAGGCGTGGGTGCGGGCGTGGTTACGGCGCCGTTACTGATACTGTTCCTTCACGTGCCGGTGGAGATTGCCGTGAGCACCGCGTTGGCCTACGCCGCGGTCGTCAAGCTGATCGTGGTTCCGGTACAGATTGTGCGTAAGCAAGTCAACTACCGCATCCTGCTGTGGATGATGCTTGGCGGCGTCCCTGGCGTGATCCTGGGTTCGCTTTTCTTCCATCACGTCGCCCAGCACGGTCCGAAATCGCTGCTATACATCGTGCTCGGCTCCATCATCATCTTTTCCTCGGGCTGGCAGCTATTCCGCCACTTTCGTCCCAACGCCATCACCCGGCCCACGACTGACCGCACCAAGTGGATGGGCCTCATCACCTTTCCCATCGCCGCCGAGGTAGGGTTCTCCTCTTCCGGAGCGGGTGCGCTGGGAACCGTCGCCTTATTGGGCCTTACCTCCCTGACGACCGCGCAAGTCGTGGGAACTGATCTTAGCTTTGGTCTGGTGCTTTCCGTCATAGGCACTGGCGTCCACATGATCGGCGGCTCCTACGACTCCGCCTTATTGTGGAAACTGGCCATCGGCGGCGTCTTCGGCGCCATCGCCGGCAGCGGCGTCGCCCCACGCATACCCAACCGCCAGCTACGTTTCGCCCTGTCCCTCTGGCTCATGACGATAGGCTTCCAGTTTGTCTATCAAGCCGCCCACTAAGAACTTCGGACCGAAGTTCAAGGAAACTCGCACCGAGGTTCAGGGAACTTCGCACCGAGGTTCAAGGAAACAGGACGGGTGCCCCATGTTCGCCCGAGCGTACATGGGCCGAAAACGTTGGGGCGCAGCCCCCACAAAAGACTTTGTGTGTCACGCAAAGTAGCGTTCAAGCTTGGGAAAGCATTCGAAAAAAATCGTTTTCGGCCCACGTACGCTCAGGCGAACGTGGGGCACCCGTCCAGACCCTTAGAACCTCCGCTAGAATGGGCAGCACGATGAAGATACTCACCTCTGAACTCCACACCAGCCGCAAGGGACCCGAAGCCTACTTCACCGGCACCGTCTGGCTCAACGAAATCGTAGGCGCAACGCCGCCCTCGCATCTCAAGGCGATTCGCGTCTGGTTTTCCCCGGGCAGCCGCACTGCCTGGCACACGCACCCTGTGGGTCAAACCCTTCACGTGCTGGACGGCCTCGGTCTGGTGCAATCCGCCGGCCACGCTCCCCAGATTATTCGTCCCGGCGATACAGTCTCCATCGCGGCGCATGAACGCCACTGGCACGGAGCCGCGCCGGGAAGAACCATGACCCACCTGGCCATGCAGGAAACCGATGAGCACGGCAGCGACGTCGTCTGGCTGGAACACGTCACCGACGACGAGTACTCCCAGCCGCCTATTTGATCGCTCCACCTTTGGTAGGGACGTTGCGGGTTTCCTCAGCACTCTTCACCGGGTTCCGATCCGCACTCTTCTGGTACGGCGCCCGATCGTGCTGGCTCTTTTCCTTGTCTTCCGGCTGCTCTTTCTTCCTGGTCGGTTTCGGCATAGCACCCCCTACACCCAGGATGCTGCTCAGTCCGCCGAGTTGCCCAGCCTACGTATCCAGCCGGAACTTGTTCTCCGCCAGGTGAAACATCGGCCGCCACACCAGCCGATTCACCGTCACCACCATGAGTGACATGATGATCGTGGCCAACAGCAAAATAGAAAACTGGCCATGATCGCTGGCCGCGCTGATCTGCGCACCAAGCCCAAGCGTCTGCAGTGTCCGGTCTTTCAGGTGGAAATACTCCGCAACAATGCTGGCATTCCACGCGCCCCCGGACGCAGTCACCAGCCCGGTCACCAGGTAAGGAAAAATCCCCGGCAGGATCACGACCTTCCATTTCTGCCAGGTAGAGAAATGGTAGAGCTGGGCCACCTCCTTCAAATTAGAAGGAATCGCGCTGGCCCCCGCAATCACATTGAACAGGATGTACCACTGGGTCCCCAGCAGCATCAGCGCAATCGACCCAATCCCCAATCCACCTCCGGCTTGCACCAGGGCAATCAGAAGGATAGGAAAGATCGCCGTCGCCGGGTAGGACGCGGCGATCTGTGCCAGCGGCTGAGCGATCCTGGCCAGCCGGGGATGAAACCCGATCGCCACTCCCACCGGAATGGTCCAGGCGGAGGCAATCAGCAGAGCCGCATTGACACGCAGAAACGTCGCCACCGCGCCCTTCAGCAACTCCACGATCTCCGCTCCATGGATATGACGCAGCAACTCCACCGCCCGGAAGGCGGCAAACGCCACCAGCAAACCTCCCGCAGCAATAAAAAGCACCGCCGCAAACTGCGATCGCTTGCGGGGCGCATGCGTGGGACGCGCCACCAACTCCCGCTGCCGCTGCGCCAGTCCGCGATAAATACGTTCGCTCACCGGCACCAGCGTCACCTCTCTCAACCATCCCAGCGCCGCCGAGTTCTGCAGCATATAAAGGATGGGCGAACTCTTACGGCTGCTGCTCTCTCCCTGCTCAAACTTGAACTTATCCGCCCAGGCAATCACTGGCCGCCACACCAGCTGATCGGTGGCCACAATGATCAAGATCATGGCCACCGATCCCCAAAGCATCGCGTGGCTATCGCCCGTACTCGCCGCCGTCTGCAGGTATGAGCCCAGCCCCGGCAGCCGGAAGTCGCGATCGCCGAGCACGAACATCTCGCAAGCCATCAGGAAAAACCATCCACCGGCCACCGAAACCATCGAATTCCAAACCAGCCCGATGGCCGAATAAGGCAGCTCCAACTGCCAGAAGCGCTGCCATGCGGAAAAGCGAAAAACGCCCGAAGCTTCCCGCAGTTCCCGTGGCAGACTCTTGAGCGAGGAGTAGAAACTGAACGCCATGTTCCACACCTGCCCGGTGAAGATCAGCAGAATCGCCCCCATCTCAATACCCAATTGCCGGCCGGGAACAAGCGAGATCATGGCCAGCATCACCGCGGGTAGAAAACTAAGAACCGGGATCGATTGCAGGATATCGAGCGCCGCGATCATGAAGGGTTCGGCCCGGGGAGTGTAGGCGGCCATGTAGCCGTAGCCCACGGCGAACGTCAAGCTCAGCAGGTAAGCAACCGCGATGCGCACGATCGAATAAAACGCATACAGCGGCAGCATCTTCGCGGAACGCGAAATCTCGATCGCAGGTACCGGATGGCCCATCCAATACTCCGCAATCCGCAACACCGCATAGAAAAGCGCCAGCCCGCAAGCGGCAACGCTCAGGTCCAGGAAAAACGGCCATGTCCGCTCCAGTACCAGGGAGCGCGAAAGGGTGGGCACGCGGAAGAGCCTGATTGGCTCGCTCATTCAGCCTGCGCCTCTTCGACCGCCTCGGGCGACTCTTCCTCTTCGGGAAGGATGAATCGCCTGCGCCCAGCATCAAAGTCAAACAACTCCGCATAGCGGCCCCAGTTGATGGCCGTCTCTAGCTGGCGCAGCGTCTCATCCGCGCTGAACTGCTCATCCAGCATGTCGAGAAAGAACTCTTCCGGTACCGTATGGTCGGACTTGGTATCGAGCGCCCGCGTAATTTGCCGCAGCAGCAGCACATTCTCGACCGCTGCTTTGCGGAACAGGTCTTTCTGCAGCAGGATCTCTGACTCGGCATACGCCCGTCCCTCGGGCGTAATGGCTGCGTCGCCCTCTTCGACCTTGAGGAAGCCAAGCAACTGCGCCGCATCGACAATCGGCAACAGGTCATCGATCTCGAACGCCAGGTCGTCGGCCAGGCGGTAGATGTCCGCCCGGCCGTTGTAATCGATCAGCAATTCCAGCAAGCCGGCAATGCCTCCGGGCCGGGCGTGGGGAAGCATCTGGTAATGCATCTGCCGCTGATCGCGCGCTGCCGTCCTCTGCGGTACAGCGGAGGGCGCAACGTCCGGCCGGGTGAGCACCTTGTAGATGTAATCCACCAACTGGGTAAAGGCGGCGCTCTTGCGGTCGCGCGGCTGGGTCAGAGTCACCGCAAAATCGACCCGCACATGCCCGGGGTTACGGCCCAGCACGATAATGCGATCGGCTAGCAGCAGGGCTTCTTCGATATTGTGCGTCACGATAAAAATGGACTGCGTCGGGATCGTCTTCTTGTGCCACAGTTCCAGCAGTTCACTGCGCAGGTTCTCTGCTGTGAGCACGTCCAGGGCAGAGAAGGGCTCATCCATGAAGAGCACCTCCGGCTGGACCACCAGGGCCCGGGCGAATCCCACCCGTTGCCGCATGCCTCCGGAGAGTTCCTTCGGGTAGGCCGCCTGAAAACCGTCCAGGCCCACCGTGTTCAGAATCTTGAGACTCTGTTCTCGTCGGTCGTCGCTCGAGATGCCGCGGGCAATCAACGGCGCCTCGACATTCTCGAGTACCGTTAACCAGGGAAAAAGTGCAAAGCTTTGAAAGACGATGCCCACATTGACTTGGGTCTGCAAAATCGGCTTGCCGTGCCAGAAGACCTCACCGGCCGATGGGCGCGACAACCCTGCCAGCATGCGCAGGAGGGTCGATTTACCCGAACCCGAGGGACCCAGCAGAGCGACAATTTCTCCCTGCACAATCGACAGGTCAGTCGGCGCGATCACCTGGATGCGATTTTCGCTCGGTTGAGCGTAGTACTTCTCAACCTGCTGGGCGCGGATGATCGGTTCAGCCATGGGGATGTCCAAAGAAAGGATTTGTGGTCAAATTATCTTATATGGTGCGCGTGACGCCGGAATCTCGAGGAGCGCCCCGCAACACTACAACGGAATGCAGCATCTGACTCCGAAGCGTATGATTCCAGATGCCGCGTCAGCCTTTATCTACTACGATATCGCGACCTGTTTCGGCCGTTCTGGAGCGACCAGGGTCAGAAAGACATAGATCGTTACTCAGGAGCAAATGACCAATTCACAAGCAAAGCCCAAGGTGCTGGTAGCAGATGACGAGCGAGTAATCGCAGACACGCTTGCCATTATCCTAAACCAGAGCGGGTTTGAAGCCACAGCGGTGTACAACGGTGAGAAGGCCGTTGAAACAGCCCGTACACTCCGGCCCGACATGCTCATCTCCGACGTCATCATGACCGACATGAACGGCATTGACGCCGCCATCACCATTCGGACCATGCTGCCCAACTGCAAGATTCTGCTATTTTCCGGCCAAGCCGCCACCGCCGATCTTTTGGACCGCGCGCGTGTCCAGGGCCACGAATTCGAGATACTTGCCAAACCCGTGCACCCACAGGATCTGTTGGCGCGTCTCCGCAGTTAACTCTGTGGACGGCGCGGTCGCTGTTTGGCCGAGATCGACTTGATAATCAGGCGGGAAGTTCCGCGGGGAGCGAACGGAATCGATGCATTCTTCGTAGCTTCCCCCATCATTTTTTTAACCGACAATTCACTGAGTGTATCCGCCGAAGCCAGGCGGATATGCCGGACGACATTTCCACTCCCCTTTAATATTCCGTCCGGGTCCGGCAATCCTGCGCCCTGCAGGAAAAACAAGCTCACCCACCTCGGAAAAACAGCAATCGAGAAGACCGCTTCAGACGCTCTCTCTGTAGGACCGAAGCCGATCGCCAGTGCGTTGTAGTTGTCATAGACCATCTGGACTGCAGTTGGATAAAGCTCTCTCATCGCCGCCAGAATCGACTGGGCAAGCGCGGCGATGTCCGGACTGAATTTGGCAATGAATCCGGCCAGCTCCTGCTCCGCCTGCGACTGTTTCACCGCACCAGCATAGCCGAAACCCGCCGCCACCATGCCAAGCTCAATAGCTACGGACTCATCCTGAGAGCCTGGGGCTTTTTGGTTTTGAGCGACGGTGTCAATCTAGCCCTTGAGGTCAACCTGTCCCGGCGTGCCGTGGAGGCTCTCGCCTATCTCATCCCCCTGGACGGGTGCCCCATGTTTGCGCCGGTATATCCGGCGCACTACATGGGTTGAAGAGATGGGCGAAGCCCCTTCCGCTGTTCTCTTTCGCATGCAGCAAACGCGTTTTTGCGAGTTGGAAGACCAATAACGGCCAGCAGCCTTCCACCCCAAACAAAACCGTCATCCTGAGAGGCTGTGACTTTTGTCGATGGAAAAGGCCTACCCGTCCCACAACCGCCGTGTCCTGGAAATGTTTTTCGACTGAGCAAGCCGGATCTGCAGTTCGCTTAACCTGCAACCACTCTCTATGCAGCCGTTGCCCTCCCCCTTGTCATCCCGCCTGCCCCGGCGTGCCGTGGGACCGGAGCGAACCCGGATTTCCTGCCTCGCCACTCTGGACAAGGCCGCGTGTGCGCCTTTCTCTAAGGAAAGGCGCATGCTGTTCCCAGCGCCACCAACTTCCACAGGAAATCCGGGGGAGCGGAGCGGAGGGACCTGCGGTTCTACGGACCTTTCGTGGAAATGTTTTTCGACATCCCAGCTGGGAACGCCAGCCTTCCCCATTGTCATCCGACAGTTCGCTGGTGATTTTGGACACCACCCAAACAGATGTTTTCAACCCCTTAGCAAAACCGTCATCCTGAGCGGCGCCTCGCATGTCTGTCGCATAACGAAAGCTTTATAGCGCGAAGTCGAAGGACCTCGGCTATGCTCGTTGGCAGATGCTATTCAGAGCTTTCCGGCCACAGCCTATGAGGAAGATAAAGCACCTGAGACGTGGGGGAAGAGACAATCGAAACGAAGGGAACGGGTTCAGCCGTGCCGTAATTGGCTTCGTGCTTGACGGATTTAGAAGCCGCTGAGGTACACTCTTCGACGCGTACTATTCGAAGTCATCCCTCTCCGCAGCGAAACCGGCCGCGAAAAAACTAACTTCTTTGAAGGGTACGGGCTTTAGCCCGTACATTTACAGATCAAAATGAGATGGCTTTAGCCACTGAGGGTGCCATGTCGAGAAGGGAAGACACCCACACGCTCTAAAGCCCTCGATATTGCATCCTCTAGTGCAACAGACCAAACACCGCAACACTATTCGTCGTCCCCACATACACCTTTCCATTCGCAATCATGGGAGGAACAAACTTGTTGTCGGAAAAATGATCCCGGTTGTTCGGCGCCTGGTTGCTGTCGTACAACTCGGTCGGCAGGTTGGTCGTGTCGTAAGCATGCAATACGCCGGCGCCCCCCCGATTTTCAATGACCCACACAACACCATTCTGCGCACCGTTCGAGCTTACGCTCGGGGTAGCTCCAGGGTAGGGAAAGCTGTTGACCGACTCGCTGGCCGGAGCCGTCGCCAGCAATGCACTGGTGATCGGAAACGCCTTCAAGTGATCGCCGTTGCCGGCGTAGTAAACGGTGTTATTGAACAAGGCAGCCATGGACCACGCGCCTCCGCTGAGCGCATTCGGCAGCTCTTGATACACCGCGTTGTTGCTGCTGGCATTGAACTTTCCCATGTTGTCGCGATCGACCACATAGATGTTAGTGTCTTTGCCGGCGCCGACGGCAAGATGGCGCGTCTTGCCCTTGGCATCTGTCTGATCGGGCAGAAGCATCGCGCCTCCGGATCCCAGATCCTGGTCAGCGTCACTTTCCGCTTGCAGGTTGTAGGCCGCGAAATAATCCGCCGCCGCCAGCGTGTTACCAGTAGTGGATACCTTCATGAACGCATTCCCAAAGTCTCCATGGGCAGGAAAGCCATTCGCGGTAAAGGTTGAGTCAAACGTTCCATTCGCGTCGAGGAAGAAAATATTGCCCTGCGCATCCCCCGCCAGGCCTGCGCCGCTCATCCACACCGAACCTTCGCCGTCACTAAAATGTGGCGTGGACGGCCCATTCGGCGTCAGGTTCAATACGCTCGTCTGTTGCAGCGTGCTCTCACTGTAGGCCATCAGCCACCCGGTATACGGATCTTCATCGCAGTGCGATGTCCATGCCAGGTAAATCTGCCCATTCATCAATAGCAGACCCACCCGCTCCGCATACTGACCGGGCTCGAAAACCTGCATCCCGTTGGTGGAACCATAGCCGGTGCCCGGGAACGTAGCCGCAATCTCCGTCGGGCTGCCCTGCAGCTCCGCACCGGTGGCGAGGTCCAACGCATGCAGCCGTTGATGATATTTGCTGCTCGCATCCTTCGACATGGCAACCAGGAACACGGTACCGTTGGGGCCGTGACTGCGGTCGATTACCGGCGTGTCCGTGATTCCGATCTCCGGCGTGATTTGGCCGCAGCCGTGATCGTCACTGGTGGTCTCATTCGCTCCCAGTGCGCTCACTTTCCAGAGCTGGGTGCCCGAGTCGGCGTCGAACGCATAGGCGCTTCCGTGTTCGGTAACTACGATGAGCACATTATGCGGCTGCCCGCCCACAGAAAGGCTGCTGACATAAAGAGGCTGCCCGTCGACCTTGCCGTCTACCGGTAATTCACGGAGCTTGCCGAAATTATTGACGTTGATGTTCTGCGGAGTGAGTACCGTCTCGGAAGCATTCCACCCATCGCGGGCGTTGTCATTGTGATAGGTGGTCACGTTAACCCCCGAAGAGGCCACCGTCAGAGCCAGCGTGGCGGTATGCGTAAGGGAGCCGGAGGTCCCGGTGAATACTACGTTGGCACTTCCCGCCTGCGCGCTGTTGCCCGCGGTGAGGGTAATGCTTTGCGGCGCGCCGGGAGCCAGTGATACCGAAGCCGGGTTTGCCGTCACCCCGGCCGGCAACCCACTCAACGCCACAGCGGTGGTCCCGGTGAACCCGTTAAGCGCAGTCGCCGTCAGCTGCACGGCTTGCCCCGTCCCCCCAATGGTCAGGCTCAGAGACTGAGGGCTGACCGCAAGTGAGAAATCAGCTTGCGCCGGCGGCGGGGCGGTTACCGTGATGGGTAGGGAAGCTGAGTGCATCAACGTCCCCGAGGTTCCCGTCAGCGTGGCCGTCGAAGACGCAACGGCCGTTCCCGTAGGCGCCGTCAATGTCAGCGTGGAGGCCGTGCCCGGCGTGAGCGTAAGCGACGACGGCTGCGCCGTCACCCCGGCAGGCAGCCCGGTGATCGCTACCTGAACGTTCGAAGAAAACCCACTCTGCGCCGTTGCCAGCACCGATACGGTCGCCGCTGTGCCGTTCGCCGCCAATGTCACTGCAGTCGGCACAATGCTGAGCGAGAAGTCGGGCGGGGCCATCCCCGTCACTGAGAGTGAAGTCTGGGTACTGGCCGTCTTCCCCCCGACGGTGGTAGTAAACGTTAAGGTGGCTGTGCTCGTTGGTGTCGATGAGGATGCCGTCATCGTAAGCGGCAAAGCGACGCCGGGAGTCACTGTTAACGTCGCCGGAGAAATGGTAACTCCGCTCGGCAATCCGGACACCGAAACAGGGACTGCACTCCCGCCGCCCGTGGCCCCCAGTAGAAGGGAAACCTGCTGACCGGCCGCGCCCGCGGTTAAATGGATGCTGGAAGGAGAAAGGGTGAGCATAGGCTGCGACCCACTGTCGTTGCTGCTGACATTACTCCCGCCACTGCAGGAAGCAAGACCGCCCATGATGAGGGCGCTGGCGAAAAGCGACCGCGCTACCTTAGAGAGCGATTGAGAAGGCGGGGTTGAGCAAAGCATGGCGGCTCCTGGCAGGCTACACCTTACATGCCGGTCCAATGCTAACTCTCGTGGAGTTCGGCGTCGCAGAATTCTGCCTTTCACGCGTCACCAAAAGTGGTATCGCGCATCACCCGTTTTGGGGTCTACCAAACGCGATGCGATATTTTCGTCCAACTACTAACGACGCCTGCGGTAAATTTCCTGCACGCGCGGAGTCAAGATTTGCTTGAGGAGCGACATCTCCCAGCCCTGCTGACAATCATGTTTGCACGATGAAGAAAAGAAATAAGATCTTGACACCTTAAGAGGTTCTTTGTTAATTCTGGTGCACCAGCCAAGATAAAACGTTCCTCTTGTCACTGGCCGAACTCCCTAAAGCTGAGCACGGGATTCGGCAGCCGTTGTGGCATTGTACTTTCTGTAGTCGTAGTTGAGTCCGAGGCACTTCGACGTTCCCTCGTGGCTCCTGCGCATAAAGCCACAGCTACGTTTCAATAGGAATGTCCGTGAGACGCATCTCGCCTTCAGGCTTTTGCGTCGCTCCTACATCGCTTTCCGGGCCTGTTGGATGGTTGTTTTGATCTTGGAGCTTTCCATGAGAGTGCTCAGTTTTTTGCCCCGGCATGATTTGAAGAAACGAGTCGAAAGGGCTCTCAGCTCGGCTCAGTTTGTTATAGAGACAGCTGCTTCCGCGAAAGAATGCTCTTACTCGACCCAGCTCACACACTACGATGGTGTTCTTGTTGATGCGGATTCTCTTGACTTCAGAGATGCTCTTGATCTGGTAAAACAACTGCGGCGGGAAAATGCGAATGCGTCGTTGTTCGTTTTCGCGCGATATCCGGACCTGGAGCAGCGATTAGCCTTGTTCGAGGCGGGTGTGGATGATTATGTGCGCGAGCCATTCTTCGCTTCCGAGCTGACCGTACGTTTCGGCCACTCCATTAGGCTGCGCAAAGCGGCTTCTGACGTCACCGCATCCCGCGCTGTCAACAAGCTTTGCTTCGGCGATCTTGAACTCGATTTGATCAAGCGCAGAGCCGCAAGGCTGGGTAAGGAAATCGACCTTCGGCCAAAGGAATTTCTCCTGCTTGAATACTTGCTGCGGAACGCGAACCGCCCGGTCACCCGAGCCATGATTCTGGAACATGTATGGAACTCATCGTTTGAAGGCTTAACCAACGTGGTCGATGTGTATATCAGCTCGTTACGAAGTAAGGTCGATCGAGACTTCCCGCAAAAATTAATCCACACCAAGCGCGGTATCGGCTATACCCTGACCTGCATGACTGCCCGCGTCTGAACAAAGACGCCAGGGCGGACACCCTGAGCGATAGCAAGGACTCGAAAAAGTTCTATAGGGGAACAAATTGCGCAAACGGATGCGAGGGACATACTACTTAGCGGCGATCCATAGTCGGCTATATTTGCAGCACGGCGACACGTCACCGCATCTCAGCAGTCACGGGGTCAGTTAAGTAATGTGGATGGGTGTTCATCTCGAACCGGCACAAACGCTCCTTTCCCGGGGGGCAAAGAAGTCTGCGTAACTATCCGTCCTTTGCGTACGCTACTTGGGGCGGAACAGGAAAGGATCGCTCATGGCAGGAATTGGTGCAAGGCTCCGTATGATTCGCCGGCAATGGCAACTCTCTTTGCGAGAGGTTGAGGAACGCAGTCTCCGCTTTGCCCAGGATCGGGGTAGTTCCTCCTATCAGATCTCGGCCAGTTGGCTCGACCGCCTGGAACGCGAAGAGCACGAATTGACAGTCAACAAACTCATCTCCCTGGCCTCCATCTACAACATCCCGACCGAGCAACTGCTCCGCTCCATGCATCCGGCGAACGAAAAGACCATGAATTTGAAACAACTTTCCAGCCCCAATGCCACCATATTGCTGACCGAAGGTCCACTGGAAGCCCAGGCAAGATATCTGTTACCCGATATACCCGTCCCGGATCAGCCGCCCGATGAGACCACGCTACTCGCGACCGAGAGTGGCCAGTCACTCGCGCCTTACCGCCGTGGCATCATCGGCAAACGCGACCTGACCCTGGATCCCATGATTCCCGCTGGCTCCATCGTTCAGATCGACACCCAGAAACGCGCGATCTGTTCGCGCAAAGACTGGACCCATGAATTTCAGCGGCCGATCTACTTCCTCTTGACCCGGGAGGGTTACGTGTGCGGTTGGTGCGAGTTGGACAAGGCCTCGGATTGGCTGACACTCATCCCGCATCCACTCTCGGGCGCCTCAAGTCGTAGGTGGAAATACCGCACGGAAATAGAAAACATCGGACGCGTCATCGTTGTGGCCATCCGATTGGCGCCTTGACCTGGGAACGGGTGTCCTCTACAACGCCTTTTGCAAATCCGCCAGCATGGAGAAGTTGCCGGCCTCGTATAGGCTAAGCACGCTCCGCGTCATGCGATAGTAGCTAACCACAGCGCGCTGCGCATAGAAGGGAAAGGAAATCTGCAGGTTCCCCTTCTGGGCGGCCCCCTTCAGACGCTCGACATGCCACTTCAATTCCCGAGCGTCCAGTCGCAGCCGTTCCGCGATTACCAGCGCTTCCGGATACCACTGCTGGACATAAAAAGCCAGATCAATCAGTACTTCGCTGTTTCGCTCCAGGGCTTCGAGTCCCTTCAGCCCACCGGTCAATCGCCACACCAGCGATGGGTCCAGACTTCCCGCGTCATCGGCTACTTTGGGTTGCCCTGATTCATCCACCAGGTCCAGCGCAACTTCAGCGATGCTATTTCGATCTATCCAGGTTAGTTTGGCCAACAGCTCTTCCCAACTCGCCGCGGATGGCCGGCGGCTCTGGAAATAGTAATATCCTGCGATCAGGACAAGAGTGATGACAAAGAGCCCAATAGCAGTGACGAAATGGAGGTTTTGCGTGTTCACTGAGTTTTACGCGACCGCAAGTCCTCAAGATCGTATTCCAACAGCATTTGCAATGTAAACATTTTTTCCCGCATCTCCGGCGTCATGCTGCGAACCGGCCGTTCCTTACGCCATAAACTGATGATCCAATAGTTAACACAAGCCAGGTAAGCAACCATCCGCACATGCGACAAAACAAGAAAGGCTGGTAACTCCCGGCCGACCCCGAAGTAACTATGGCCGGTCTCAATGAGTACACTGAGCAGAGAATACGCTCCCAGTCCCTGAGCAATCTTCGCCACGTGTGTTCTCCACGGAAGGCGGGCGTGTATCGACAGCGCCATCATGGCCACGAACAGCTCACTCTGCAAAGCGGCCGCGAACAGGCCACCTTTGGTTGAGAGCGACTGCACCCATGTATGCGCCGGCGGACTGGCCAGCCACGTCAGACCAAACGATACCAATAGACTCAGGCCCAACAGCCAGACAAAGCTACTGCGCAGGTCATGCGCCCAAACATCCAGTGGACGAAATACCCGCGAAGCGACTTCGTAGGCAACGCAAAGTTGCAGTATCGTATCCAGGACAGCCAATGACCAGTAGCTATAAAAGTAGGTATCCCTGGTGCTATAACGCAGAACCAGGTACAAAATGATTGTCCTGATCACATTCAGCATGATCAGGGCAGTAAAGAAAGGAAAACGTGCGGCCCGGCGCCGATACACGAGAACTACCAGCAGTCCCAGGTTCTCCAGAAATGCGACAAACCAGAACAGGAGATCGATACCGGTAAGATGCATCGGGAGATCTCCTCTTACAAAAAACAGGACCAGGCGCGCGATTGAGGTCCCAATAAGTCTGGAGGATAACAGACACCTGGTGAATCGTGGTGCTCGTCAAACCGGGTGTGGCTTCCGTTACTGCGAAGCCCACCCGGCTTGCCCGATTTGCAAGTACGTAAGATGCCACCCTCACCGGCGTATCGCCCAAGGTGATTGTGATGGCTTCGAAGAACATATTACGCCTAACCGAGGAAGGCAGGGGTCGTGTGAGCAACTACAGGCTCTGGATCGCAGCCAGTGGGGGTCCGGGCGAAAGCGGGGGTAACCAGTGCGAGGATGGTTGCACTGATGGCGGCGGTGCGAACAATCTGTTTCAGCATGGGGGATCTCTCCTTGGTAGCGCAAATGTGCACTGCCCGGAGAGTATGGCGAAGACTCCCAAATACCGAGCGTTTCAATCACGATGTTGCTTACACGTAACAAGGTCTACTACAGTTGAGCGGTGCGGACCAATCCCAGCGACTGCGCTGAAGACCTTTAATTACGTGGTGTTCAGCGTACTTGGTTAGCCTTTGTGTTTCCGATCAGCAACATAGGTTGCTACCCCCTCACCACTTCGCGCCACTTGGGTTATTCCTCATATAAGTGGTATCGGCAACTAAGCGGCGGGATGAAAGTTTCAGCGGATACACCCCCTTCCGCCTATCCGCGCGCCGGATCCTGTTAGTCGTAACAAGGGGGATTAGTAAGAATTCGCGTAGATGCAATTGACAGAGCAAATCAACTCTGGTATTGCTTCTTCACTGTGTGCGTTGCGCTCCTCTCCGGATTAGGATTTTCATTTCTGTTCTTGTGTCTTATTCCTCGCTCCTCGTTCTCCGCGGAGTACCGGATACACGGGCTTTGTGAAGGACCTGCCGGATGCGATCCCGGTATCACCGAGCGCGAAGTTAACTACTCATGATTTTGCCACTGCAGGCTCCACCGTCGTAATGCAAAGGCGATTGCCTTACGGCTTAGCGGTTCACGAAGGGCGTGACGGTAAATATACCGTACCCCCTCTTTTCACTGGGAACAGCCCCACCTGACGAGGGCGCATCGGACACAGCAGTCGTGACGCTGCTGAACGAGAGATTTCCGGGGACCGTTCGATCGCGGTTACGATCTTGGAGGTACTCTTGAAGGTACTTACTTTCTTACCCCGCTGTGATCTGCAAAGAAGAGTCGCCAAGGCGCTCAGCTCAGCTCAGTTCGTTGTGGAAACGGTCGTCTCCGCGAGGGAGTGCCTGCAGCTTACCCGCTTTGCGCCCTACGAGGGCGTCCTCGTCGATTCAGATTCCCTTATCTTTGGGGACATTGTTTTACTGGTGAAACTGCTGCGCCAGGAAAACTCCAACGCGGCCCTGTTTGTCTTCGCCCGTTACCTTGACCTCGAACAACGTTTGCAATTGTTCGAAGCCGGTGTCGATGACTGCGTGCGGGAGCCGTTCTTCGCCTCCGAATTGGCAGTCCGTCTTGGCCTTTCCATACGCTTACGGCAGGCAGCTGCCGATCTCGCCGCTGCCAACAAGGTAAGTATGCTTCGCTCCGGCGAACTCGAACTCGATCTTATCCGCAGAAGAGCCGCACGATTGGGAAAGACCATCGATCTCCGGCCAAAAGAGTTCCTGCTCCTGGAATACCTGGTGAGAAACGCCAACCGTCCCGTGACCCGAACCATGATCCTGGAGCACGTATGGAACTCCTCGTTCGAGGGTTTGACCAACGTGGTTGACGTCTATATCAGCGCCTTACGGAGCAAGGTCGATCGCGACTTCCCGCAAAAATTGATTCAGACCAACCGAGGCATCGGCTACACTCTTGCTTCCGGCGGTCCTCCTTCGGCGGAGTCTAATGGCCATCGCAAGCCCCCTGACTCGGTCTCAGGACTGTCGAATGAAGGGGTGCGGCGAGCCTAGTCCAATCACGCGCAGTTCAAGTGCTTATATCGCCGCATCGCCTCTCCTGATCGCCGAAACCACCGGCTTCGGATGGCTCGCTATGTCACCTTGTCCGGCCGCAGAGACGAGAGGCTGACGAAGCTCCGAAAGCTCCCCGGGGATCCCATGTCTCTAAGTCCAAAGCGGCGTCTTGTATTGCCGCTCCGCCGACGCCTCAATGAATAATTTTTAATCCCACTCCGGGTAGAGTCTTCAGGTTCTCCAACTAATCTCTCGGCTACAGCGGTCCACAATAGATTGCTGACCAAACCTGAATTCCTCCAGTGATTTGGATCAGGGTACTAAACAGGCCCTCGGCTCGTACTGCGTCCATGATCGTAGAAGAAATCGTAGAAGAAATGGTTATTTTCGTCAGTTGTCCCCACGCAATCCTCTCCACGTCACAGTAACTGTGAAACCGCCCGCGACGTAGGCCTTCGGAGGCAAAAATGGCTTCGATAAGCGCACTCCCGGTAGATGCGGCCTTCCCCATCACCGGTCCCCCTAAAATCCGCTGCCACCCGTTGCCTTGCTACTTGGTGTTCTTCGCCTGTGACAGTGTTGCCATCATGCTTACCGGGTCCCTGGTCCTCCTGGGTAATCGCGCCGCCTATGGAAGTCCGGACATCCATCGCTATTTGGCCCTCTGGCCCGTCCTTGGAGTGTTCATTGCGATCTTTTTCTCTTCTCATCTCTATCCCGGAGTGATTCACAACGCGGTCACGGAGCTTCGCCGGCTGGTCCTCGCCGTGACCCTCAGTTTCCTCGTGATGGCAAGCCTGATCTCTGTCACTCGAAGCGTGGACAAATACCCCGGCCGGGTTCTTCTCTCATGGTGGATGGCAGCGATCATTGTTACCCCCTTGCTGCGATCCGTTGTGCGGGCACGCGTTTGTCGTCGTTCCTGGTGGGGCATTCCGGTAGCCGTCTTCAACACCGGAGACGAATCGGTTGAGATCATTCGGGAGTTGGAGAATCATCCGGAGATAGGGCTGAAGCCCGTGGTCGTCCTCTCGTCCTCCTATCCCACTCGGCCCAGGCACAACCTGCCGATCGTGGATATTCGGCTCGCTGCCGCGGTGAGAGCATGCGGCGTGGAGCGCGCCATGATCGCCCTCCCTGATGCAGGTTCAGCCAAGCTGCTCGAAGAACTGGAGAAGTTCGAAAGTATTTTTCCTCGCCTGATGATGATGCATAGCTCCACGGACCTCTACAGCCTGACCGTGGATGCTCGCCAGCTGGGGGGGTGTTTAGCGGTTGAGTGCAGAAGAGATCTGCTTCTACCGATCCCGAGGTTTACCAAGCGCGCTACCGATCTATTGGCGGTTGCCTTTACTCTCCCGGCCGTGGTGCTCACCATTCTCGTAGTCGGCTTGCTGGTGAGACTGGAGTCGCCCGGACCCATTTTCTATGGTCATCCCAGGATCGGTCGAGGTCATGCGAAGTTCCGCATCTGGAAAATCAGGACCATGCAAGTCAACGCCGATAAGTTGCTGCAGGATGCCCTGGCGAACGACGGAGCCCTGCGCGAGGAGTGGCTGCGCGAACGAAAGCTGCGCAACGATCCTAGGGTCACCCGCGTGGGCAAATTTTTGAGGAAAACAAGCCTCGATGAACTACCTCAGTTCTGGAATGTATTGCGCGGTGAAATGAGCCTGGTCGGCCCACGCCCCATCGTGGAGGAGGAGATACCAGCCTACGGACATAATTTCTCCCTGTATTGCCGGGTTACCCCGGGCCTCACGGGCTTATGGCAAGTCTCCGGACGAAACGAAGTAAGCCGTCGCGATCGCGTCCGGTTGGATAGCTACTACGTTCGCAACTGGTCTCCCTGGCTCGATCTCAATATCCTGGCGCGTACCGCAGGGGTAGTCATCACCGGACAGGGCGCTTATTGATGAGAACGCAGCCACACCAGGAGGCGATCATTCGCCGTCATTAACATGAGGCGATCATTCGCCGGCATTCAATGGATAAGTCGATAGGATCCGAGACTAAGACGCACGCATAAGTCGGAAAGAAGCAATGATGAAGAAGGCGAGAGAGAAGCGTATTCTGGTCACGGGTGCCGCGGGTTTTATTGGCGCGCATGTCGTCCGCCGGCTTCTGGAGGATGGGTTCGAGGTTGTCGGTGTTGACAACCTGAACAATTACTACGATCCCAGACTCAAGGATGCGCGGCTTAGGAAGCTCTGCATTGGGCCGCGATTCTGGTTTTTCCCGCTCGACCTCGCAGATAAACAACGGGTAGACAGTCTTTTCCGTGACGGCGAGTTCGAAGCGGTCGTTCATCTCGCAGCCCAGGCCGGAATACGCCACTCGCTTACCAGTCCGGACGAATATGTGGCCAGCAACCTTGTCGGTTTCGTAAATGTACTCGAAGGAGTTCGCGCGTGTACCTGCCGGCACTTCGTGTTCGCTTCTTCGAGCTCCGTCTATGGATCTTGCAACAAGATCCCTTTTGTCGAAGAGGACTCGACCGATTATCCCGTCAGCCTCTACGCGGCGACCAAGAAGAGCAACGAGGTCGTCGCCCACGCTTACAGCCACTTGTTTCACATCCCAACTACGGGACTGCGATTCTTCACCGTGTACGGTCCCTGGGGACGGCCGGACATGGCAGTCTTCAAATTCGTCGACGCGGTGATGGGCGGCCGCGTCATCGAACTCTATAACTACGGCCGCCTCCAGCGCGACTTCACTTTCGTCGACGACATCGTGGAAGGAATTGTTCGTCTCTTACCGCTACCGCCGAAATGGGATGGCAAACACGGACCAGGCGCACAGGCCCCCATGCGGCTATGCAATATCGGTAATCAGCAGCCCGTCGAACTGCTCCACCTGGTTCGCACCATCGAGTCCTGCCTCGGCAAAACGGCGGACATTCGCCTGATGCCCATGCAGCCGGGCGACGTCTACGAAACCCAGGCCTGCGTCGACAGGCTGAAAGAAGTTACCGGGTACAGCCCTCACGTCTCCATCGAGGACGGCATACGCCGGTTTGTGGCGTGGTATCTCGGCGAATATCTCCCCCTCGGACTGGCGGAGCCGCCTCAATTTCCAGTACCGCTTCCGGTGCAGAGTGACCATCAGACTGCACCAGCCTCGATCGCCGGTGAGGGGTAAACCTTCCCCGGCAACGCATTTGGAAAAGGAATTTTTATGGACACCGTGGCGATCGTTTCGATGTTGGCCGTCTGTTGGCTCATGTTGCTTGTGCTTTTTATGCAGGTGCGCAAGCTTTCCAACCTCACCGCGAAGGCGATTGACCTGTCGTCGCCGGTCCTTAGTCGTATCGAGTGGCTGCAGGCACTTTTGGAGCAATCGGAGCGATCCGCACGGGAGGAGACAGCCCGCAATCGCGTGGAGCAGACCGCCCAGGCGCAAAGCCTCCGCTGTGAGATCGTGAGCTTGCTGACCGGCGTCGGAGACTCGGTTTCCGCAAAGCTGGAAGGCTTCACCAGGTTGAATGACCAGAGGCTTGAGCTTCTTCGCTCAGGGATAGAGCAGCGTCTGGATATTTTCACCACGGACTCCGGACGCAAGGTCGACGGACTCACTCAGGCTGCCGTTGCTTCGTCCACCAAGCTGCAGGATGAGTTATCCGCCAAGCTGGCAGAGTTCAAGTCTTCGTTGGATACAACGATCCACCAAACCCACTCGATGCAAGGTCAGCAAACCGAAGCGGTGGCTGGTGCGATCCGATTCTTGCAGGCGGGCGTCGACGGAAGCCTGTCGCAACTGCGCGAGGAGACCGGGACTTCATTCAGGAACCTCGGCGACAGCGTGTTGTCGACCCTTACCGGCATCTCCCAAATCCAGAACGCCGAGCTGACCGAAACGAGAAAAACAGTGGACACCCGGCTGCTCCACATCCAGGTTGATAACGAGAAAAAACTGGAGCAAATGCGGCAGACAGTCGACGAGAAGCTGCAGGGAACGTTGGAGTCCAGGCTGGGAGCATCCTTCAAGCAGGTCAGTGAACGCCTGGAACAGGTTTACTCCGGGCTGGGAGAAATGAAGACGCTGGCCACCGGCGTAGGCGATCTGAAGCGCGTGCTGACCAATGTCAAAGTACGGGGGACCTGGGGAGAAGTACAGCTGGGCGCGATCATCGAAGAGATCCTGGCCCCGGACCAGTTCCGCAAAAACGTGGCTACCGCGCGTCCGGACGAACGCGTGGAATACGCAGTTAAGTTACCGGGCCGCGATAGCCTCGGCGAGCCAGTCTGGCTCCCGATTGATGCGAAGTTTCCGTTCGAGGACTACCAGCGTTTGATGTATGCATCCGAGCGGG
The DNA here is from genome assembly GCA_963850235.1 of uncultured Acidobacteriaceae bacterium. Taxonomy (GTDB): domain Bacteria; phylum Acidobacteriota; class Terriglobia; order Terriglobales; family Acidobacteriaceae; genus PALSA-350. The sequence goes on from CAWKKM010000023.1 coordinate 36,534, forward strand.
GTGACGGGGAAGCGGTCGACCGGGCCTCGCGGCAATTGGAAGCCACGTTGCGGCTAACCGCAAAGGATCTCTCCGAAAAGCACCTTGCGCCGCCCCGGACCACCGACTTCGCCATCCTGTTTCTTCCCTCCGAAGGACTCTATGCGGAAGCCATGCGATACCTCGGCCTGGCCGACTCCATCCAGCGGGAGCACCGCGTCGTGTTGGCGGGGCCGAGTACGCTGGCCGCACTGTTGAATGCTCTGCAAATGGGCTTCCGCACGCTTGCCATCGAAAGACGATCGAGCGAGGTCTGGGAGATCCTGGGCTCAGTAAAAATCGAATTCGGCAAATACGCCGGGGTCCTGGCAAAGGTCAAGAAGAAGCTGGGCGAAGCACAAAACACCATCGACAACGCCGAGACGCGCACCAGGGTCATCCAACGCACCCTCAGGGATGTGGAAGTCGCTGAAGTCCCGGAACTCGGCGCGGACTTCCTGGCGGAGGAGGAAGCTTTGGAAGACATTCCCGTACTGACCGGAGGAAGCTGAGCGCCGCTTAGCCCCGTATTCTTCACGTCACAAAAAAGTCCAAGGGAATCGGACGGGTGCCCCATGTTCGCCTGGGCGTACATGGGCCGAAAACGGCGGGCGCAGCCCAACCATCGCTCTTACTCAATCGCCGGACGAATTCATTTTCAGTGCAAAAGCAACACAGCCCACCGCTCCTAAATCGCCCGGATTAACCGCGCAGGCAGCGTGATCAGGGCGACCACCAGCTCCAGAGCACCGTGCACAGCGATCCCTGCCAGCCGGAACGGCAACAGAACCAGCCACACCAGCGGATACAGCACAAGCGCCAGCACCGCAAGAGGCCAACAAAGAAGAAAGAGAATACACCACAGCAAAAACTTGATCATTTGCTATTTACCCCACAATCCCCCACTGACAGATACGCAATTCCAACTCCACCGGTTCCAGCCCCCTACCGATGAGACTTATCCTGAGGACGTCACATCTGACATCAGGAACGACGGAGAAACTCGTGGCCATCAACGGAATCGTAAACAAGCCCAGCAAGCACTCGGTCGATGACACCCTGGCTAAGCTCCAGCATATCCTCGAAGAGAAGGGAATCGCCGTGTTCACGCTCGTCGATCACAGCGGGGAAGCCGCAAAGGTCGGAATGAACATGCGTCCGACCAGGCTCCTCATCTTCGGGAACCCAAAGGGGGGCACCCCACTGATGCTCGCTGCGCCGAGCATTGCCATCGATCTGCCGCTCAAAATCCTGATCTGGCAGGATGACCAGGAAAAAGTCTGGGTCTCCTACAACACCCCGGAGTACCTGGCGGAACGCCACGGACTGCCATCAAACCTGGCGAAGAACATCGCCTTCATTGAGGCCTTGGCGTCCAGCATCGCGGAGTAACACTAGAATGTAGCTTCATGGTTGAAACCGCCATTCATGACCAGATCGTCGCCCTGGCTCAGGAGGCCGGTTTTTCCAAGGCCGGCATTGCTCCCGTTCCTCAGCCCGGTGAGCCCGGGCCCACTGACTTCGAAACCTACTTCGAGGACTGGATCGACCGCGGCTATGCGGGCGAGATGGAGTACCTGAAGCGCCGCGACCAGAACAACCAACTGCTGCGATCCTCACTAAAGATTGCCGTCCCGTGGGCCCGATCCGTAATCGTCTGTGCCGCAAACTACAACGCGGACGCCCCCCGGTCCCTGGATCCAGCTTCACCGGAGAGCGCCTGGATAGCCCGCTATGCCCTGACCGGTTATCAGACCGAGTTGCGCTCCCCGGGGCCGTCACCGCCGAGCGACTACCATGATGTCCTGCTGGCCCGGCTCAAGAAACTGGAGCACCGGTTGCAGCAGGAGCTCGGTCCCTTCCCGTCGCGGTGCTACGTGGATACGGGTCCCCTGGTAGAGCGGGTCTATGCCCTGTACGCGGGAATCGGCTGGATCGGCAAGAACACCTGCATCCTCGACCAGCAGCTGGGTTCGTGGCTTTTCCTGGGAGTGATTCTTACCGGCCTCGAATTCCCATCCGCTCCCGCGGTCACGTTACCGGCGGATCGCTGTGGCAGCTGCACCCGCTGCATCGATGCCTGCCCAACCGGTGCTCTGATCGCTCCGTACCAAATGGACGCGAGCCTGTGCATCTCGTACCTGACGATTGAAAAGCGCGGACCCATTCCGGAACCGTTGCGTTCTCAAATGGGACGCCAAGTCTTCGGATGCGACATCTGTCAGGACGTGTGTCCCTGGAATCGCCGCGCTCCGCTGAGTACCGATCCCGAACTGGCGGTTCGCCCGGAACTGGTCAACCCGGCCCTCGCCTGGCTTGCCGAACTGGATGCGGACAGCTTTCGCAGCTGGTTCCGGCATTCTCCGGTGCAACGCGCCAAACTGGGTGGATTATTGCGCAATGTCGCCATCGCCATGGGCAACAGCGGACTTGCCCGCTATCTGCCTAAGCTCCGGGAATGGGCTGCCGCCGCCGACCCGGTGCTTGCCGAGGCAGCACAATGGGCCCTGGCTCGCCTCTCAACCACTGAGACAAATGCCGGCGACGGCCTCTGATCCAGGTTCAAGTGATCGAGGTTCAGGCGCTGCGTACCACGTTCGCGGCGTTGAGTCCTTTGGGGCCTTGCTGGCATTCGAACTCGACCGCGTCGCCCTCGTTCAGAGTCTTATATCCGTTTTCCTGAATAGCAGAGAAGTGTACAAAGACGTCCTCACCAGTGGAACGTTGGATAAACCCATATCCTTTGGCTCCGTTGAACCACTTGACCACGCCATTTTCCTTCAAGCGAACTCCCTTTCCGACTTGATTAAGCATCTCAAGCATCCTGAGAGACACCTCGAGCAGCCGCTTTCTGTCGACGGCAAATCGTGGTTGACCTGGAATGCTTTGAGGGATGAAACAATTACACCAAGGGGCCTTCCGAGCGTTTCGAACCGTGAACTCGGTTCGAGCTTGATGATGTTATGGCAGGAATTGGAATTGAGTGCAAGAGAAATTTGCCTGCCGGCGAACACAAGACAGCACCGGCAATCGGTCAAAACGGTAGGAAGGTTGTAGTTGCTGGATCATGTGGGTCATTTCGAGTGGATGCCCATACTGCTAGCATGAATGGCGATGATGCCCAGCGTGTCGTATCCCCGGACAGTGGCAATTCCAGAAGATGACGACGCACTCGCCGGTGTTCCCGCCGCACCGGAGCCGCCGGCTAGACTAGCCCGTAACGCCGGCATCGGAGAGGAAATCTGGAGTCTCGCCCGCTACATGGCCCAGACTGAGGTGCATACCTACGCCTTCAGCGTCGCCGCCAATACCATCCTGTCCCTGTTCCCATTCATCGTGATGATGTTCACCATCGCGCGCGTAGTTTTCCATTCTCACGCCATGGAAAACGCGATCGCGGACATGATCCGTTACTTCCTCCCCTCCGGCCAGGAGTTCGTAACCAAGAACATGGAAATCGTGGCCCACGCCCGCAGCGGAGTACAGCTGGCATCGGTGGTGATGTTGCTCATCTCGTCGACCGGCGTCTTCCTGCCCCTGGAAGTAGCGCTGAACCGGGTCTGGGGTGTCACCCGGAACCGCTCCTATTTGATGAATCAGCTGATCTCGCTGGGGCTGGCCGCCGGGATTGGCGCCATCGCCCTGCTAAGCATCGCCATCACCGCGGCGCAGCGATCGGTTCTGCGGTTCCTGTTCCTCGGCCACATTGATAATGCCGGCTTTGTCTTTCTCTCTCATTGGCTGCTGCAGATTTCTGCGGCGGGAGCCAGCGTCGTCCTTTTCTTCCTCATCTATTGGGTCCTTCCCAACCGCAAGCTGCCCGTCCGCGCCGTATTGCCGACCGCCATCGTGGTCGGCCTCTCATGGGAGTTGGCAAAGATGCTCTACATCGCGGCCCTGCCCTGGATGGATTTGCACTCGGTCTACGGTCCCTTCTCCGTCTCCGTCAGCCTGATGCTCTGGGCCTTCGTCACCGGCCTGCTATTGCTGGCGGGAGCCCACTACTCCGCCTCACGCCACGCTCTGCGTCTCGCCTACCTGGCCGATCGGGAAAGAGCAAAGCAAGAAAACCAGGCGTAACCCGGAGCTGTGAAGGGGACGGCCTTCAGGCCGTCCATATGGAGATCGAACATCGAGGGCTTTTGCCCTGAGGGCAAACTCTCCTTCTCGTTTAGCAGCGGCGAAAGCCGGTTCTTTTGACCCGTTAACGTACGGGCTGAACAGCCTGCGTGAGAACTCACCATGAGGAATGGAGTCCCGCAGGGACGGCTGAACTTAGCCCAGGACGCAGTCCTGGGTAGAGATTCGAGAGACGAAAAGTCCCGTAGGGACGACTGGAAATGGGCCACGACGCAATCCTGGCAATCTTCCAGTCGTCCCTACGGGACTCAATCATGTTCCATGATGTACCCAGGACTAACGTCCTGGGCTAAGTTCAGACGTCCCTACGGGACTGCTTTTGAAAATCCGGCTTCTCACGCAGACTCTGAAGCCCGTACCCCTCAAAGAAGTTGGTTTTTCCGCAGCCTGTGAAGCCGTCTATGCCCAATTAATTTATGGCAGGCTGAACCCGTGCCCTTCGTACGACAATCTCTTCCGGAGCCTCTGAGGTGCTGTCCAAAGTCGCCAACCAGATAATCCAATTTGAACAAGTCTGAATTTCAAACGTTCATAGGCACGGGCTTGCGTGTTCGCATGAGAACGCGAAAAGAAATCCAAGATCGGAACCAGGCCCGGAGGGCCGGAACCAAACGTCAGCCCAGCCCGGAAGGGCTGGGAGACGGGATGCCCAGGATGGTGGAGCGCCGGAGGCGCGGCACAACATTCTTTTTAGCCCCTGAGGAGATCGGGCATGAGCATCTAGGAGCTGGACAAACCAGGCAAATCTCTATCGAACCAGAAACGCCTTCACGACAATGTCATTCGGCGATCGTCCGGCAGGGAAGAGCGTGAACAGGGAAGCGGGATTCGCCGTGCGCACCACCGCGATATCTCCGGACTGTGCATTGGCCACCAGGAGAAAGCGTCCCGAAGCGGAAAACGCCATGGCGTCGGGGCCCTCGCCCACTTTCACCCCCGGACGGAGCAGCTTGCCGTCGTCGATGCTGTAGACACCCACCCGGCCCGCGCCAAAATCGCTCACATACAACAGCGAATTATCCGCGCTGACCAGCCCGCGTACCGGGTGCGTCGCCATCAGATAAGCACCACCCACCTCGTTGGAGGAGGTAGCAAGCTCGGAGATCGTGTCGCTATCGTAGTTGGAGACAAACGCCTCCCCGCCATCCGGCTTCAGCGCAATGTGGACCGGGGTCTTGCCTACGTCAAGAAAACTGAGAAGCACATCCGTTGGGGTTGGATCGCTACCCCCGGCATGCGCCAGCCCGATCACCATAATCTGGTGCCCGCCCGAGCAGGCAATAAAAGCCTTGGAAGAATCAGGCAGGATGATGGCATCCGTTGCCCCCGGGCAATGATCGAAACTGCTTCGTACTTTGGACGACTGCACATCGGCAATGCTGACGCTGCCGCTGGCCCGGTTGGTGATCACCAGCGTCTTGCCGTCGTTGGCGATTCGGGCCATCCCGGGTTCCTCACCGGCGCCAATCACCGCAATCTCACGCCGGCGCGCAAGGTCCAACACCGAAACATTATTGGACTTTGAGTTGGCGACGTACGCGCGGTCTCCCTGCGCATCCACGTCAATAAAGTAAGGCCTCCGTTGCACCCGAATGGTCGCAGCGACGGTGTTGGTCTCCGCATTGATCACCGTGACGGTGTCACTGCCGGAGTTCACTACGTACACTTCATTCCGATGCGGGTTCACCGCCAGCCCGGAAGGGCCGGACCCAACCGCGATGACCCGATCCTGGCGCATGTTCACCACGTCGAGCACGGTCACAGTATTGCTGCCACCATTGCTGATGTACGCGTATTCGCGATAGTTCGCGGGATAGTTGGGGAAATCGCTCTGCCGGCAACCCACTGCGCCCAGCGTAATCAGGGCCAGCCAGGGCAGGCAGCGGATAAGCAGGCGTCGCACTACGTCTCTATACCCTCGCGGCAGGGGCAGGCTCGGCAACCGTGATTCCGCGGGGCAGGGCCCGGTGAACAGCGCCGGCGACCTGCGCGATCTCATCCATCAGCTCAACAAACTGGTCGGGGTACATGGATTGTGCGCCGTCCGAGAGGGCCTTGTCCGGCTGGTGATGCACCTCGATCATCAGGCCATCGGCCCCGACCGCCGCCGCCGCGCGCGCCAGCGGCAAAACCATATTGCGCTTGCCCGTGCCATGGCTGGGATCCACGATGATGGGCAGATGGCTCAGCCGCTGCACTGCCGGCACGATGCTCAGATCAAGGGTATTGCGGGTGTGGTCAGCAAACGTGCGAACCCCGCGTTCGCACAAAATCACCTGGTAGTTGCCTTCGCTCATGACGTACTCGGCAGCCATCAGCAGCTCGTCCAGAGTCGCCGACATCCCGCGCTTTACCAGAACCGGCTTACGCGTCCGGCCCGCCCGCTTCAGCAACGAAAAGTTCTGCATGTTGCGGGCGCCAATCTGAATCACATCGGCGTACTCCGCTACGAGGTCGAGACTCTCGTTGTCCAAAGCTTCGGTAACAATGCGCAGTCCGAACTTGTCCCGGATCTCGGCCATGATCTTGAGCCCATCTTCGCCCATCCCCTGAAACGCATAGGGGGAGGTACGCGGCTTATACGCGCCGCCGCGGAAGAACTGCGCACCGGCCCGCGCGATCTGCTCGGCCACCGTAAACGCCTGCTCCCGCGATTCAATGGAACATGGTCCCGCAATGACCGCCAGCTCCCGTCCGCCAATGGCCGCATTGGTTCCCGGGAAACGAATGACCGTGTCCTCTTGCTTTACATCGCGGCTGACCAGCTTGTACGGCTTGGTAACCCGGATCACTTCCGCGACGCCGGACAGTTCTTCGAGATCCCCCTGGTCGACAGCACCGCTATTCCCGGTGATGCCGATGGCGGTACGCTGCGCCCCCGGCATGGGATGGGCGCGAAAACCCATCACCTGAATCTGTTCGCAGACAGCCTGGATTTCTTCGGCCGTCGCCTGCGGTTTCATGACCACGAGCATGGGGATTTACTTGCCTTTCTGTGCACTCTAAGTGTACTGGCTACAGTGATCTGCGGCAAACATCTGGTATACCTGAGCAGATGAATCACGCACCCAGGCTGCGCCGCTTGCGCCGGCAGATGAAGCAACAGGGTATCGAGAGCTTGCTGGTGACTCACCTGCCGGACGTCCGCTACCTGTGCGGGTTTACCGGGTCCAACGCCTTCCTTGCTATCACCGCGAGCCGCGCGGCCATGTTCACCGATGGCCGCTACATCGCCCAGGCAAAGCAGGAAACCCAGGCTGCACGGGTCGTGATCGCCACCAGGTCCGCACGCGAGGATGTTTGCAGATGGCTGGCCGCCAGTGGAGTCAGACACTGCGCTTTCGATCCCGAAACGACTACGGTTGCAAACCTCGAACACTACCGCAAAGCCTTGCCTACCGGGAAGAAGGGGCTTCTTCCAACCGCTAGCCGCACCCCTGGTCGCCAATCTTCGCCTGATCAAGGACGAGGAAGAACTCCGGCTGATGAAACAAGCTGCTCGATTGGGTGTCGACCTGTTCCATGAACTCCTGCCCCAGGTCCAGCCAGGGATGCCGGAAACGGCGATAGCGGCCATCCTGGAACACAGCGCCCGAGCCCGGGGGGCCGAAGGCATGTCTTTCGAGACCATCGTTGCCGGCGGGCGACGTTCGGCCTTGCCCCATGGCCGCGCGACGTCCCAGCGGTTGCCTCGTAAAGGCTTCTTAACTATAGACTTCGGTGTTATTCTCAATGGTTATTGCTCGGACATGACGCGCACTATTTTCCTGGGGCAGCCAACACGCCGGGAGCGCTTCACGTATGATTCTGTGCTGGAGGCCCAGCAGGCGGCCGTCAAGGCGGTCAGGCCGGGAGTCTCCTGTGGTGACGTAGACGAAGCAGCGCGCAGCGTCCTGCGCAAGGCTGGCTTGGCTGAGTATTTCACTCATTCCACCGGTCATGGCGTAGGGCTCGAGATTCATGAAGCACCCCGCATTGCCCGGGACCAGTCGCAGTTCCTTTTGCCGGGGATGGTCGTCACCATCGAACCCGGCGTCTACATTGCAGGTCAATTTGGAGTACGCATTGAAGATATGGTTGTCGTGACCCGGAACGGCGGGCAGGTACTAACCCCCGCATCGACCGGTTGGACGCAACTCTGATGCAGACGAGAGATTCATGACGCCAGATGAAATAAGAGAGTTAAAGGAACTGGTCGAGTTCCTGAAAGAATACGAGATTGACGATTTCGAATTTGAGCGCGGCGACTTTAAGGTTCGCCTGAAGTTCAGCCGGCCGGCGCCGGCGTCCTCTGCTTCGGCTCTCGATATCGCCCGTCTGGGACAATTGTTGTCGCCCGCCGCACATACCGCGCCCGCGCAAGGCATCCACGCCGTTGCTTCCGCTGGATCGGCCGCCGCGGCCGAGGCGCCAGCAGCTCCGGTCGAAGAAGAAAAGCTGCACATCGTCAAATCGCCGATCGTGGGCACCTTCTACGAGTCCTCGTCTCCCGGCGCCCCTGCCTTTGTCAAAATTGGGGACACGGTCGAGAACGGCCAGGTGCTCTGCATCGTCGAAGCCATGAAGCTGATGAACGAGATCGAATCGGACGCCGCCGGCGAAGTGGTGAAGCGCCTGGTCACCAATGGCCAGCCGGTGGAATACGGCCAGCCGCTTTTTGCTTTGCGGCTGCTCTAGATCTTCCGCCCCATAACCGTCACAGCAACTGTATGAAGAGGTCAGGCCCGATTGGAAACCATGTTTCGAAAACTGCTCATCGCCAACCGAGGCGAAATCGCACTCCGGGTCATTTGCGCCTGCAAGGAACTCGGGATTCGCACGGTTGCCATTTACAGCGAAGCAGACCGCAACTCTCTCCACGTCCGCTTTGCGGATGAAGCCATCTGCATCGGCCCGCCGCGATCGGCAGAGAGCTATCTGAACGTGCCCGCGGTGATCTCGGCCGCGGAAATTGCCGACGTCGATGCCATTCATCCCGGCTACGGCCTGCTGAGTGAGAACGCCAACTTCGCCGAAGTCTGCCGCGCTTCCAATATCAAATTCATCGGGCCCACTCCTGAGGCCATCCGGCTGATGGGCGAAAAAGAAAAAGCTCGCCAGGCGATGAAGCGGGCAAAAGTGCCGATCCTGCCCGGGTCGGACGGCGTGCTGCAAACCGAGGAAGAAGCCCTGGCATGGGCCCGCTCCGTTGGCTTTCCCGTCATCCTCAAAGCTTCGGCCGGCGGTGGTGGACGCGGCATGCGGGTCGCCCGCTCTGAAGAGGAACTGCCCCAGCTCTACCAGGCGGCGCACACCGAGGCGGCAAATGCCTTCGGCAACGGCGACCTGTACATGGAGAAGTTCATCGAGCGGCCCCGGCACATCGAGTTCCAGATCCTGGCCGACGAGCATGGCAACGTGGTCTCCCTGGGAGAGCGCGAGTGTTCCATCCAGCGCCGCCATCAGAAGCTGATCGAAGAGGCGCCCTCGCTCAAGGTGACGCCAAAGATCCGTGAAGACATCGCCAAGACACTCAAACGGTGCCTCACCTCTATCGGTTACCAGAATGCGGGCACGGTCGAGTTCCTGATGGATGAGGACGGCAAGCTCTACTTCATCGAGATGAACACCCGGATCCAGGTGGAGCACCCGGTCACCGAGGCCGTGACCGGCGTCGACCTGGTGAAAGCCCAACTGCGCATTGCCGCAGGACAGTCCCTGAACAGCATCCTTCCCGAGTCGATTCCGATTCGTGGCCACTCCATTGAGTGCCGGGTGAATGCCGAACATCCGGAGAAGTTCACGCCGTCCGCCGGACGCATCACCGCCTTCAACGTTCCGGGTGGCAACGGCGTGCGCGTCGATACAGCCCAATATGCCGAAGGCGTCGTGCCGCCCTATTACGACTCCCTCATTGCCAAGCTGATTGTCCACGGCAGTGACCGGGCGGAAGCAATGGCCCGCATGTCGCGCGCCCTCGAGATGTTTGTGGTGGAGGGCATCCACACCACCATCCCTCTGCACCGCCGCATTCTGGAAGATCAAGAATTTCGCGAGGGGAATTTCGACACCAAATTCATGGAGCGGTTCTTCGAACGGGAGAAACTACGCCGCGAGCAGCTTCTTGCCCCGGTGTAGTCTGCCCCGACTCTACCCCATTCTGGACGCGGGTCTCCTCCTCCAGGCTGGGCTTTCGATCGAAGGCTTTGCCCGGGAATTGCGCCAGGCCGGGATCCGCTTTCTGCAATACCGCGACAAGGATGCAACGGACGAGGTAGCGCTGGAGCGGGCCGCGCTCCTGCGCACCATTTTCCCAGCATCCGACAGCTGTCTCATCCTGAACGACCGGGTACCCCTCGTATCCACGGCGCGTTACGACGGAATCCACGTCGGCCAGGAAGACCTGTCTCCATCCCAGACTCGCGCAGTGCTCGGGCCCGGCGTCCTCATCGGGGTGTCGACCCATGGCGCGGATCAGCTTCGTAGCGCGGCAGACGGCCCGGCGGACTACGTCGCCATCGGCCCGGTCTTCGCCACGGCATCGAAGCAGGATCCGGATCCCGTGGTCGGCCTCGACGGAGTTCGCGCCGCCCGTGCTATGACCGCCAAGCCCCTGGTCGCCATCGGAGGCATAACCCGGTCAAACTGCGCCGCCGTGATTCAGGCGGGGGCGGATTCAGTGGCGGTTATTTCCGATCTGATTCCACGCCCCGGCAGCTCGACGGGAAAGCTGGTTGAGGAGTTCCTTGCAGCGCTCAGGGTTGACCCCCGCTAACCTTTGCTGGACACACCAACCGGAAAACGGTATAGAACATACAACCATCAGCAAGCCGATCGATACGCTAAATCCTTAATTGGAGGATCATCCGGACCCGATGCCAAGATTCCTGGCAACTAAACCCCTCTCGATACTCACCAAAGAAGCCTACGAGGTAGGGGAGAACACTCTCAGGCGCTCTCTCGGCCCGGTCAACCTGATCACTCTCGGGATCGGCGCCATCATTGGTGCGGGGATCTTCGTGCTGACCGGCCAGGCAGCGGCTCTCCACGCGGGTCCTGCGGTGGCTCTCAGCTTCGTCTTTGCCGGCATCACCTGCGCCTTTGCCGGGCTTTGCTATTCGGAATTCGCCTCCATCATTCCCATCGCCGGCTCTGCCTATACCTATGGCTATGCGACGCTTGGCGAGCTCGTCGCCTGGATCATCGGTTGGGACCTGGTGCTCGAATATGCTTTCGGCGCCGCCACCGTGGCCTCCGGCTGGTCGGGATACTTCGTGAGCCTGCTGGAGCAGTTGCACCTGCACCTGGTGCCGCCTCAGTTCACGACTACGTACGGGAACGTACTCTATTCCTACGGCGACCGATGGCTTCCCGCAGCGTCGCTTCCTCCTACCGTCAACGCTGCTTCGCTTCCTCACGTCACCGGCATCTTCAACTTTGTCGCCTTCTTTGCCATCCTGGTCGTCACCACTGTTCTGGTGATCGGTATCAAGGAGTCGGCCAACCTCAATTCCGCGATTGTGATCGTGAAGCTTACGATTGTCGGTGTCTTCCTGGTTCTGGGCGGGGCTTACCTCTTTCATCATCCTGAGCTCGCCAGGGTCAACTGGCATCCTTTCATTCCTCCGGCTGAGGGGGTGGGCAGGTTCGGTTTCGGCGGCATCACGGCCGGAGCGGCGTCGGTCTTCTTCGCCTACATTGGTTTCGACGCTGTCTCGACTGCGGCGCAGGAGGCGCGCAACCCACAGCGCGATATGCCTATCGGCATTCTCGGTTCGCTGGTCGTTTGCACTATCTTGTACATTCTGGTTTCGACTGTACTCACCGGGTTGGTTAACTACCGCAGCCTCGATGTGAGCGATCCTGTGGCGGTCGGCATTGACGTGACCGGCGTCTCCTGGGGCAGCCTGCTGGTCAAGATTGGCGCGGTCTTCGGCCTGGGTACCGTTATGCTGGTGATGCTGCTCGGTCAATCGCGCGTCTTCTATTCCATGTCGAAGGACGGGCTACTTTGGAAGTGGGCGTCCGCCGTTCATCCCAAGTTCCGTACGCCGTGGATTTCTAACATCGTTGTAGGTACGATTGTCGCCTTCCTTCCCGCACTCCTCCCCATCGATAAGCTCGCCGCACTGGTAAATATGGGGACGCTGCTTGCGTTTACCATTGTCTGTGCCGGTGTATGGATCCTGCGCCGCCGCCATCCGAACATGGAGCGTCCGTTTCGGACGCCGCTGGTTCCGTTGGTGCCCATCCTCGGCATCTGTAGCGCCCTGTATCTCATGTTCAAGCTTCCCCTGCTCACCTGGGAGGTACTTATCATCTGGTTGGTGATAGGTTTGGTGATTTATTTCACTTACAGCATCAAGCACAGCAAAGTGCAGGCCATGAGCCCGGCAGAAACCACCGGCCGCAGCCGCTAAAAGTCAGTGGATGGGTCACGCCTTCACGGGCTGCTGAAGCTGGAAGGAAAGATGCTCTCAGGGGCTAAAGCCCTCATTGACAGCAACCGTTTACGGCCCGACTAAAGTCGTGCCCTGATACAAAGCTTAAGGGCAATACATCCCGGAGCGTTTTTCCAGTCGTCCCTTCGGGACTTTTCAATGGTGCATTCAAATCCAGGAGTGCGTCCTGGGCTAAGTTCAGCCGTCCCTGCGGGACTCATGTTGCAGCTGATGGGTTCTCACGCAGACTCTGAAGCCCTTGATATTTGCGTCTTCTGTGTACGAGTTAGAAGTCGTATCCTTCATAGAAGTTGGTTTTCCATGGCCTCAAGCCCGCTCTCCGGCCCCATCCAATAAATTGCCGACGAATATTCGCACCAGGAAAGCGGCAAATAGCCTTATACTTCTCTGGCCTAAGAGGAGGCGTCCATGAATAAATACTTTGCGGAACTGGTGGGTACGTTTGTCCTGGTTTTCGGGGGCGTCGGTAGTGCGGTGCTGGCGGGGAGTCACATAGGTTTTGCCGGCATATCCGCGGCCTTCGGACTTTCGCTTCTTGCCATGGTATACACCATCGGGCCTGTCTCCGGTTGCCACGTCAATCCCGCGGTCACCTTAGGCGTCTTCCTCGCCAGGAAGATCAACGCCAAGGACGCAGCTGCTTACATGGTCGCGCAGGTGATTGGCGCAATCATCGCCTCGGCAGTCATTCTCATGATAGCCAACGGTCTTCCGGGTGGTTATAGCGCATCCGTGAGCGGCCTCGGCGCCGATGGCTACGGCTTGCATTCTCCGGACCACTACTCATTGGCCGCCGGTTTTGTCGCTGAAACCGTGCTCACGATGTTCCTGGTCATCACCGTGCTGGGAGCGACGGACATCAGCGCTCCGGTTGGCTTTGCCGGCCTGGCGATCGGCCTCGTCCTGACCCTCATTCATCTGGTGGGGATTCCCATCACCAACACATCCGTCAACCCGGCGCGGAGCATTGGTCCGGCGATCTTTGTCGGCGGGTGGGCACTGCAACAGTTATGGATGTTTATTGTCGCCCCGTTTGTGGGCGCCGTGCTGGCGGCAATCGTCTATGCCGGCCTTCGCCATCCGGCAGTCCTGATCACCACCCGGAAGGCAGAGCAAGCGCTGCCCGGCGAACAGATCGACCGTATCGCCTAAAGCTGTCGCCATCCTTGAGGGAGGGTCCCTCCCTCAAGGATGAAATAACCTTAATAAATCCCCCGACCGCGCCGCAAACCGAGGAGGATATCGGACGGGCGCCCTGGTGCGGGTACAAATGGCTCAAATGTGCGCACTAAGCGCACTAAGATCCCCTTACTCTGTTTTGAGCGCGTCGACCGGGTTGACTGCGGCAGCACGCGCAGCCGGGAGATAGCTTGCCAACGCCGTGGCCGCCACCAGGACCAGGGGGACGGCAGTAAAGGTGATGGGATCAAGTGGATGGATGCCGAAGAGGAGCGTCTTCATAAGCTGCACGAGCAGAGCAGACGCCACGAGGCCGATAGCGATGCCCCAGCCTGTGAGGGTCAGTGCGGACCGGACGAACAGCCACTTGACCGTCCTTCTCTGTGCCCCCAGCGCCATGCGAATGCCGATCTCCCGGGTGCGCTGCACGATCGCATAGGAAATTACGCCATAGATGCCAATGATGCCCAAGGCGAAGGCCATCGACCCGGCGATTCCCAGCATCACCAGTGTGAACGACTGCCGTGCAAGGGATTGCCCGTACACTTCTCCCATCGTACGAACGCCTGCAACCGGAAGATTCGGGTTCACAGAACTGACCGCCTGCCGAACCTGACTGAGAAAAGTTTCGGTGCCCGCGCGCCTGCTGTGAATGGCGAACGTGACATTCCGCTCGGCGCCGATGGTTGGCTGACTGATATAGGGGATGTACATCAAGACCGGCCAATAGATGATGATCGGCGCCTTTTCGTCTACGCCGTGCTGGTGAACATCCTCAACGACGCCGATCACCTCGTCCCAAGGATTGCGGTTGGACTGGTGAGCATGCTTGCCGATCGCGTTCGCCGCCGAACCCCAAGTCGCACGGGCAAAACTCTCTGACACGATCACCTTGTGCCGCAGGCTGTAATTATCGGTCCAGTTGAAGTCGCGACCCGCAACCAGGTGAATGCCCATGGCATTGAAGTATCCGGGAGAAACATAGTCATAAAGCCGCATCTGCGGTTTGGTGATGTCGTAGTCTTTGCCCTCCACTTGAAACTGGTTCCAGTTGGCGTCGATTCCGTCCAGCGGCACCGAAGCAGCGAAGCCGACTGCAGTGACATCGGGAATAGCCGCAAGGCGATCGACAAGATTGTTCTGAATCCGAGCCACCATCTGTTCTTCCGGCACCATCGAAGATGGAATCGCAGTCCGCATCGTCTGCACGTGAGCTGGATCGCTGAAGCCCGGATTCACTCTCAGCAGCGCCATGAAGGTCCGGATCATCAGCGCAGCACTGACCAGCAGCACCATTGCCATTGCTACCTGAGCCACGACAAGCAGATTGCGGGAACGATTCCGCGTGCGGCTACTGCTGGCCGTGCGACTCGAACCCGAAAGCGCATCGGACGCCTTCGCGCAGGCATATTTGATCGCCGGAATCGAGCCAAAGAGCAGGGCGGAAAACACAGAGAGAAACAGGGTGAATAGAAGCGAACGGCCATCAAGGGATACTTCGCTTAGACGCGGCAGCTCTTTGGGTCCGAGCGTCATCAGCAATCTCAGCCCTCCATACGCAACGGCAATGGAAAACACACCGCCGAGAACGCCCATAAGAAGGCTCTCTGTCAGCAACTCGCGGACGATGCGGGCGCGCCCGGCACCGAGCGCCGCGCGGATCGAGAGTTCCTGCTGCCGCGAATCAGCCCGCACCAGAAGCAGGTTGGCAACGTTCACAGAGGCGAGGAGCATAACGAGACCGACGGTGGCCATCACTACCCATAGCACGCTGCCCACCTGGCCGATCACCTGCTTCTTGAGCGAACGGAAGTTTGGCGTGATGCGCCATGCCGCGAAGTAATGTCCGTCAGGCCAGGAGCCCATCCAAAGCGGCACCAGCCTGGTGATATCAGCGTCGGCCTGATCAATCGTTATTCCCGGCTTGAGCCGGGCGATACCGTAAAAGGCAAACGGAGGGCCATCCGTGATAGTGCGATCTGGAGCAAGGGGTACAAAGACATCGAAATCCCGATCGACGACCCGGAATCCACGCGGCATGACGCCTACAATCTCGCGCGCCTGCGAATCTACCTGGATGGTCCGGCCAATTACATTACGATCACCGGCAAACCGACGCTGCCAATAGCCGTAACTGAGCATGATGGTCTTTGCACCGCGAGGCTCCTGGTCCGCCTGGGAAAACCATCGCCCGATCGCTGGGGGAACACCCAGTGTCTGCAGCACGCCATCGCTCACAAGGATGGTGTGAACTTGCTCGGGCTGGGCCAATCCGGTGACATTTGCAGTTCGCGGCGACCAGATGCCCATGGACTGAAAGCTTTGGTTGTGTTCTGAGAATGCCAGATACATTGACGGTGACATCATGAGCCCTGCCGAGAAGTCAGCGATGCCAGCCCCGGGGGCCTGCAGCCACAGCGAGACCAGCCGGTCTGAATCCGGGTAGGGAAGCGGCTTCAAAAGCACGCCATCCACAACACTGAATACTGCTGTGTTGGCGCCGATGCCGATGGCCAGAGTGAGTAGAACTGTGGCGGCGAAACCTGGCGCCTTTGCCAATCGGCGAAAGGCAAGCCTTGTGTCGGCGAGAAACGATTCGAGCCTGGGCCATTGCCAAACCTCGTGGCTGCGCGTCGCGATGAGAACTGGATTTCCGAATGCGCGAAGAACTGCCTGGCGAGCCTCAGCGTGGGAGAGATGCTCGAGACGCATCAGCTGCTCGGTTTTTTCTTCGATGTGTCCTTGCAGTTCTTCGCTCAACTCATCATTGAGTTTCCGGCGGCGAAATACTCGTTCCCACCAGCTCATCAAGGCAACCTCCTAGGGATTCCGGGCGCTTTTTGCGGGCCCTAGTACCATCTGAATGCCTTCCAACATGCGTTCGAAACTGCAGACCTCTCGCTCGAGATGACGCAAGCCGGCTTTCGTGATCTCGTAGACGCGCACGCGCCGGCTGGTTGACGACGAAATGGTCCACTCGCCTTTAACCAGCTTCGCTTTCAGCAGCCTCTGGAGGGCCGGATACAGGGAACCCTCGTCGATCTGGAGTAAGTCGTTCGAGCGTTGCTGGATGTGCTGGACCAATGCATACCCGTGAGCCGGCTGCCGGCGCAGGGATTCGAGAATCATCATCTCCAAAGCGCCGGGAAACAAATCGCGTGACGTGTTTTCGTTGTTTTCCATAAGGCATGTTTCAATCAGGCATAGAGTAAACAGGTAATGGGAGAAAGTCAACGACATGGCAAAACCGCTCTCTTTACGGCTTCAGCGTCGCAAACCGGGGAGGATATCGGACGGGTGCCGCTCGATAAGGTCGAAGGCTTGTCAAGGGCTGGAATGAACCTTGGGCGGAAGGCTGCATGGAAGCCGCGGGGAGGTTGGTAGCCCCTAGGTCACCAACAGGTGCGGGTACAAATGGTCAAAATGTGCGCACTATGCGCACTAGGATTCCCCTTACTTAGGTTTCGGCGGTGAAAGTGTGCGCTTTAACTCCCCCTTTTCGGGTTGGAAGGCGAGGGACGACATGCTTTTCAGCAAGAATCAAGGATGGTCGCCCCCCTGGGCAGGCCGGAGCCCGGTTGTTTGTGGTGCCAAGTTGTCAAAGACCTGCCCGTCGTAAGAGGACGCCTGGGCGCACTCCGGCTCATCACGCGATCATCGGCGCACTCCGAGGACGCCTCGCTGGGCGAAGAGACAAAGAGTGGAAAGCGTGTTATCCGTTTGTTAGCTGTGAGCAGCTTCAGATAGCCGAGAGATGATGCAGCCGAAGCGATGAAAGAGCGCCTCAGCACTCGTGCTTTCTGTAAGCTGTTTGCGGCGGCACGGAACGAGCGGTTCGGTGCAAAGCCGGGCAGAGCCGTCATGGTGAGACGGCGCTGGCATATGAGTTCTTACTTCCACAGTAGTACGGTTTTTGAGACTCGTCGAGAGACTTTTAGGCTTTTTTTGCAGTTAGGGCCGGTGGGCCTAGTTACGAGAGACAACGACGGACGCATCGTTGGTTTAATTTGTGCCCCTGCAAGTTAGCAAAGCCCGAAGGGCCAGTGCTGAGACCGTCGTCAATAATTATGAGGACCTATCCGCCAGGTATTCCAATTCGCTATCCGTTATTAGGTCAGAAGTGCGGTAGCGTGTCAGGTCAGACACTTCGGGAAAAGGGTTGACAGATGGGACGAACCCAGTTGTGCGCGTACGGGGTAGGTCCAGTCATCTGGTTTACCGTCATCTGGTCAATCTTCGTGGGCGGCGTCTGCCCGGCGTTGCTCCCACAAATGGATGTCTGAAGTTTGCGCGGGTTTCGTGGTCAGGGTTTCGTGGTCAGGTTTCGTGGTCATGGTCAGGTTTCGTGGTCTGACCACAAAATCCTGACCACAATATCCCGTCTGACCACAAAATCGTGTGACCACAAAATCTGACCATAAAATCTTTGACCACAAAAACCCTGACCACAAAATCCCAGCCTCAGTCACGCTGCCAGACCAAGGCACCGACGCGATCTTATCGCTGTCATCGCGTAGGCAAAGAGTTGATCGTAGCGTATATCTGACGGTAAGAATGCGAGACATCCGTCGGCGTCCAGCCCACCAACCCGAGGTGATCCACTTGCAAGGTTTCCTGGTGGTTGCTAAGAATTGCCGATGCGAGGGGCACTACACCGTCATTCTGCTGTCCAGTCGAATCGAGCAGAATGGCAGGTACGGTTAAGAGTGCTGTTACTCGAGCCGAAGCAATCGACCCGGCATAGCTGAACGTTGGCACGCCGCGCAGGTCGTGCTGATCATCGGGAAAATTCTGCCGGCACTTCTCCGTGGTCAACTCGCGGACGGCACTGTCATCCAACGAAAACAAACCACGGAAATAGGTCGCCAGCCCAGTGTAGTCACCGGCTTCAAGGTTAGCCACTGCAGTGCGTAGTTCGCCGACCGCGAAGTGGGTTTCAGCCTCTACCTCAAACGGCCACGCGGCTACCGCCTCAAACGCATAGCGTCCGATCGCCGCCGCCAGCTGTGCGGGATTAACCTGAAGCAGCTTGGCCGGATCTGCCGCCACGTCCGCCGCCAGCGTACCGCGAAATGGAGTGCCGAGCGTCGTTAAGCTTGCGATGTTTGTAGCACCCCCCGCGATCATACAGCGGGCATCGAGACCACCCATACTGTGGGCGATCACGTGAACCTTCTGACCGGGGAACTGGTCTTGGATCGCCTGGGCGAGTTGTGCCGAGCGTTGCTGCAGCGTGCCTTTCGGGGGAACGTGGGGCGCAACCACCTGGGTCGCACCCGCGGCCTTTAAAATCGTAGCAACGTTGTTGAAGTAATTCAGCGATCCGAGAGCGCCAAAACCCAAATAGCCGTGGGCCAAGACAATGGGTAATGAAGGCATTGGAAGAGTCCTCTCGTTGGGTTCTGCCGAGTAAGCGTTCAAGAACTTGTGTGGTAGTGACAACCGGCGTCCATTCGTTTCACTTCCGACACCGGGACAGGCAAATCGGGAAGGTTTTGCTATTGCAGCCAACGCAAATACTCGGGGGAATCAATATCATGTCACTCGTAATTCACCGGTAGGTGAATAGGGGCTGAGTGGGGAAATCAGCGGGAAATCAGGACAGGGGGAATCAGGACAGATAGCTTAACCCCCGACCGGAAAACGCGCTAGCATCGCAGTGGAACTACGCTAAAAGCTAAAAGACCGGGCTTCTAGTGGACTGTAACGGCTGAATCAGTAGAGCCGCAGGGCTAAAGAGTCTACGTGAGAACCCATCGGCTGCAACATGAGTCCCGCAGGGACGACTGACCTTCACACTTGTCCAAATTACATTTCTCAATTGGCCGGGGCGTAAACGCTAAACAGGCTGGGGGAAAGAGCGTCTCTGCACGAAGGGCACGGGTTCAGCCGTGCCACATCTTGCTTGGACTGATGAGGGCTTTAGCCCCTGAGGTACGTCTTTTCAATCGTCAGCAGCGAACGCAGCCGCGGACAGAGATGACTTTGCCCGTATGCGTCGAAAAGCGTACCTCAGCGGGCTAAAGCCGTCGTCCGAAGGCCTTTTTACGGCACGGCTAAACCCGTGCCCTTGTGCGCCTGAAAGTGTACTTGGCTGGAGAGGTGGAAGTCCTCTTCAGGCATGCGCTCTCCGGCCTGTAACGAACTGTTATTGCGTCGTCGCGAGACGAGGTGAGGAGCTACAGGGAGTGAACTGCCAGTCCGTAGGATGACAAACTCGATTCGGCCGGTGTTTGTGGCGAGCCTGCAAGGGTAGGGCGAAGCCCAGACTTCCGCGAGGAAGAAGCCCACGGCGCTGAGGGGTAGCGTGATAAAGCGACCGTGGGGCGACAGCGGTGGTTGGAGACAGAATGGCAGGAAGGCCAGGTACATGAATCAGGGAGACCTCTGTGCGGAAGAGAGCTGGCAGAGGAGTCACAGCGTCCGTAGTAGCGAGGAAGCGCCGTAACGGGCGTGGAGCGAAGGGACGCAGGGAGGTGGAAGACGGACTGGACAGAAGAACGGAAGACGAACTCGCGGCAATGTCGACAGCGACTAAATAAGCGAGAGAAATCCGCGCACGATGGAATCGGATGGAACCGGAAGACTGGACGGACCGTATGTTGACGGCTCTGCAACACGGAGTCAAAGGAACGTTCTTTGCGGAACAAGGGCTGGTTCTCTCGTTACGCCACCCATGTCTCCGTACGTCAATCCTTATGCAAGGTGACCCACTAACTGGAGAGCCGGATGCGGGAAATCCGCCTGTCCGGTTCGGAGGGAGGGGGAACTCAGGTTCTCCCTACCCCTATCGTGCAGAGACGCTCTTTCCCTCAGCCTGTTTAGCGTTTACGCCCCGGCCAACTGAGAAATCTAATTTGGGCAAGTGTGGTTGATCTTAGCCAGAACCAGCGTCATGGGCTAAATTCAGAAAGTCCAGACGTCCCTACGGGACTGGGTTTGGAAATCCCGGTTCTCACGCAGACTCTAAAGCCCACCTCCTATTGAACGCTTTGCGGCCCGACTCAAAGTCGGGCCCTGATACAAAACAGGAGACCCGCGACCCAGGAAGGGCCGCATTTTCACAGATCGGGTTGTACTCCTGAATCAGTTGTTACAGGCCACTAGTCTCTAGGCCAACGTCCTGAAAGTAATCGAGTCACTTTCGTACTCCCGTGACGAGGCAGGCGGTACAGCGCTCCGATCTTCCAAAGCACCGTTCTCCTCATTTGACCAGATCTTGTGCGAAGGCCTCGGTGGTCGTCCGCCCATGGAACTTCTCTGTTCCCTTTTTTGTAGCCTTCTCGGCAACCCTGCTGTAACGTTGTGCGCGACCTCACGACTGAAGATTGCTGGTTGTCTGTCCGGAACGGCCGGGAGATCCATCTTTCCTGGAGGATCCAATGAAAGGTCTATGCACGCTTTCGAGCGCGGTCGTATTGATTGCTCTTTCGTTCCCACTGCTGGCACAACAAGCCCCACCAACAACCGGCTACCACCAGGTGCAGTGCATCAAGACAAAGCCCGACAAGGGCGTGGAATTTCGCAAGTGGACGGAAGGCGACCTTCACAAATACGCCCAGGGGCTTGTCGATTCTGGCCGGCTAAGTTCGTGGTCCCTGGTCCGCGCGGTGACGCCTGTGGGGAGCGCGAGTCCCTGCGATTACTTTGTGGTTGCTTTTTATCCGGGATTGCCCCCGGAGCCGCTTGGCATGGCGGATCTAGCACCGGTTCTGAAAAAGGCTGGACTGAGCATGACGGCGGAAGAGTGGATTGCCCGCCGCGATTCGATGAGCACGTTGGTCACGACTGGCCTATGGCAGAACCTTGCGACGGTGGGGTCGATGCAGAAAGGGGACTACGTCGTAGTGAACGAAGCGAAGGCGGCGGACGTGGACGAATGGGTCGCCTATGAAAAGAAGGCATGGCAGCCGATCGCCGAACAGCTGGGTAAGGAAGGGCTCCTCCGAGGATGGTCTGTCAACGTGCTGGTGCTGCCGCCGCGGGGAAGCGAAAACAGGATCAACGGCGTCACTGTGGACGTTTATCCGAGCTGGGATGCAGTGATCAAATCGATGATCGATCCGGAGTTCGTGAATCGGTGGCGTAAGATTCACCCCGACATGGAAATCGGAACGACATTTGAACACTACGAAAAACTGAGAAACAACCTTTCGGCCAATCTGTTCAGGCTCGACGATATGATTTCGGCGAAGTAAATAAGGGTGCATCCCTCCGAGGAGGGATGCACCCTTAGATATTCTCGCGATTTCGGCACACTCTGTTTACCCAAAGCACTAGTCCCGTCTGGCAATCAATCTCACTCCTGGCTTGAGCAGGTAGTACTGAGGATTGTCCGACTCGCTTGAGTGAGTCGGCTTCGACAAAAATTTTCGCAATCATTGGGTCCCATTGCCTGATGCTGTCTTCAATACGATCGATGGCCAACTCCAGTTCGTGAACATCCAAGCCGCGGCGAAAGCGAATGTCGACGGCAAGCAGCACTTCGCGGGGTCCAAGCTGCATAGTCAGCAGGTTTCCAACGCCATCGACGGAGACGTCATCCGCTCCGCTACCGGCTTTTACGCATTCGAAGGCATGGGAGGAGTTTCGATGCCACCCATGTGTGCGATCTTGTCAATCATCTCTGTGTGCTGCCGGATGACTGATTCGCCCTTCTGGACAGTAGCCTTCAGCTGCGGATCGCTGGTCTTGTTCTGCTCGTCCAGAAATGTCGACAGATCATCGTGGTGGTCCTTCACCATCGCTTCCACGTAAGCCCGATCAAAATCCGTACCGGACTTCATTTTCAATTCCATATATTTAGCGTGATCTGATAGCGGAGGACCGGTGGGCACCTTCACCCCGAGCTGCTTTGCCAGCGGTTTCATTTCCGAAATCAGCATCTCGTGATCGTGAATCATTTTGGTAGCGAATTCTCGCACGTTCTTGTCTTGACTCTTCTGCAAGGCCAATTTCGCGAAGTTTACTTCCGCTAAGCTTCCCTCCATCGCGTTCTTCACAAAAGTCTTGTCTGACGACGTGGTATCTTGCGCTTGTACTGCCCCACCAGCCAACAACATGCCTAGTGTGGCGCCACCTATGCATTGCAACCAAGAGCGTTTCATTTTTCTTTTCCTAACTGCGAATAGTAAGAAGTAAGAATGCAGGCAAAACGTTGCCTTCGGAATCAAAGCGACGCCCGGTGTGAGAGGCCCTGCGGAGCATCGCTTAAGAAGTACCGTGCTCTTCACGGATTTTGCTGCCGTTTCCAAGCGACTGCGCGCGAGGAATGATAAAAAAGCGTACCTCAGCGGCTAAAGCCATCAAGCGCGCACCCAATTACGGCACGGCTGAACCCGTGCCCTTCGTTCGATAGTCACTTCCCCAGCCTTTCAGGTGCTGTCCAAATTGGCCAACGAAAAATCTAATTTGGACAAGACTGTTATGGAATCGCGCACTAGCTCTCTTAGTGAGAGTTACCGTCTAAACAACATCGGGCGAACCTGCGGCCAGACGAAACACTGCAAGCGTGCAGAGCGTCGGCCTGGCGCAGGGGGGTGGGCGGGAAACCTGGCGCAATGACGGTATGCATTCGCATGTTGGTTGCTTTAAACTACGTCGTACTGATGCAATTTGCGGGTGCTTTCTGACCGTTGCCTCAGCCGAGAGTGAGGAAGACCTTCATGCGCGAGAATCTGTTCATGAATGCAATCAGAAGGACATCCTATCGATTCGAGAGATACCCCGACATGGCAAGGGAGTAGCCGTTCATGATGAACCATTCCTTTCATGCCGGGTTGAGGGCGGTGGATCGATGCCGGTACTTTCGGGCAAGATGAAGCGGACATCGCTTCACATGCTTCATCCTGGAACCGATGGTTCATCAGCTCAGCAGAGTCGCTGCGCGGACACCGTTACTATCCGATAGAGATCGTTCGCTGATGCCGCCTCAAGTTTATGCGTCACAAGTTTATGCGCACGACCACGAATTCGTGATCACGAATTCGGGAAGGGGCCCGTACAGCCCATTTCGCCGTGACCGGACTAACCACTAAGCGCAGATATGGTGGTTACTGGTCCTGTGCCTCCTTCAGGCCCAAGTTTGTTCCTGCTTAGAAGGTAAGTCTGCCGCCGATCTGAATCTGCCGCATGTCCGAGGCGCCGGTGATTTGGTTGGTGGTTGGAGAAATGTTAATGGCCCCGTTGGGGTTGTTCAGATTCACGAAATTGAATACATTGGTTGACTCCCCGCGAAGTTGAAACGCCAGGTTTTCGCGGATGTGGAACTCGCGAAGCAGGGCCAAGTCGACTTGTTTCGAACCGGGTCCGTAATAGCCGTTTCGTTCCGATGTTCCGGCAGAACCGGCGGCCCCGGTTCCGGGGCAGGCAGCCGGATTTGCCACACTGTAACTGCAGAAGGAAGCGGTATCGAACCAGCGGACAGCCGCTTTGGCCCGGCTGTCGTGGTTAATTGTCGAGTTGTATGGATTCGCGAGCTGGTTGGCACGGTCGCCGCTGACCCCGTCTGCGTTGTTGTCGGTTCCCGTGGTGATCGTAAATGGCGAACCACTGTAAATTTTGACAATGGGCGATATGGTCCAGCCATCGAGGATGGTGTCGAGGAATCGGTTCTGTTTGAAATAGACAGGAATCCACACGAGGGAAGCAACAAAACTGTTCCGTATGTCGTGGTTGGATGGCCCCTTCTCCAATGCGAGGTTGGCCCCGTCCTCAACCGTGACGTTGCTGCTGTCAAGCCCGACGCTGGAAAGGGTTTTCGCCCATAGGTAATGTCCGTGAAAGCTCAGCCCCGTGGTCATGCGCCGCGAGAAGGTCACCTGCATCGCATGGTAGTTGGAGTTGGCACGCGCTATGCCACCGGGACCGTCGCCAAGTTCGACCAGAGTACCCAGGGTTGGAATCGGACGGCGGTTGTTCACATTCTTGGTGGTGTTCGAGGCAGGATTTGCAGTATTGAAGACAGGGTAGTTCAAATCCGGCTCGAAGGGCAGAGCTCGTCCCAGCGATCCCACATAGCCAATGCCGACCACGGTCGAGGGAGTAATCTGCTGTTGCACCGAAGCCGACAGTTGATAGGTGAATGGCCACCGGAAGTTCAGACCGATGCCCGAAAGCGAGGTACCTGCCGGCGCGGTTGCCACCTGGCCTTTTACATAGTTGAACGGGAAGGGCGACGGCGTATTGCTGTAGGGGCTTGAGAGCGTGCCGGGAACGCCGAAGGTGTAGCGCAGGGTAAACGGATAGAAATTCGATGTAGCGTTCCATTCATTGCCCGAGACGCCGCCCCAGAAGATGCCGGCGCCGCCGCGGACCGAAGTCTTGCCGTTGCCGAAGGCATCCCAGGCAAATCCAAGCCGTGGCGAGAAATGCTTCCACGGGGTCTGCACTATGCCCCGAGTAATGCCGGAGTCGCCGGGAAAGAGCTCACCCACCGGCGCCGCTGGATTGATCGCAGATGTTTTTCCGGCAACGAATGTGGATTCCTTGTCTTGAGGATCGGTGGGTGGTGTCTGCAGGTCCCAGCGCAGGCCCGCGTTGATGGTCAGGTTTCGAACAACACGCCAGTCGTCCTGGACAAAGAGCGAGTAGAAGAATGAGTTGTCCAGCGCGGTAACCGGGGCATCCTGTTTCTGGCTGTTGGGCAGACCAAGCACGAAGTCGGCAAGGGAATTTCCGGTTCCTGCTGTCGTGCTGGCCTGGAATGCAAACACTCCGTAGTTATTCAGGTCGGTCAGCAGAACGTCCTTGTTCAGCGAGACTTCGCCGCCAATCGATAGTGAGTGATTCCCTTTGTTCCAAATGAACAGATGCCTGAGGGAATAAAAATTGGTGCCGGCGGTGGGTCCGTCAATCGCATTTACAAGATGGAAGTAGTTGGTCACGTTGATATCGGGCAGGCTCGCCTTGCCCTGACCCGCAAACGCTGAGCCAAAGTCACTCAGCCACTTTTCGGGTGTGTTGATGCGGCCGCCGAAGCTGCGAGTGTAGGTGAGCCAGGTCTGGTCAATCTTGTTCGCGCTAAGGGTGATGGTGTCGCTTAGATTGATTACATGGAGAGAGTACTTCTGCACCTGGACGGACCAGGGGAGGTTCGCACTCGTCGACGGAACCACCGTATTCTGTCCTTTCAGAAAGAAGTACGATCCGCGCAGGCTTTGCCGATCCGATATCTCGTGGTCGATCTTGCCCATATATTCGTTGTAGCTTGAGGGCGTCGGGACATAACCCTTCCAAACCGGCGCCGTGGATGTTCCGGAGTTGGCCTGTGGAAACGACTTGATGACATTCAATGCCGTCTGGTCGAGGGGCTGGGTAATGATGTTTCCGTGGAATGGCTTGCGGGTGCTGGGGTTGCAAACGATGAAATCGCCCGCCGCCTTGTCTGCGGCCGAGAGCGACTGGTTACAACTGGTGATGTTTCCGCTGCTGACCGGGAGGTAGTCGCTGAAATCTCCGGCGGCCTCCTTGGCGGTGGGCAAAATGGCGTTATTCTCCAGCCTGCTGACCTGGTCGCGAAATCCGGAATAGTCGAAGAAGAAGAAAGTGCGGTTACGAATGATAGGGCCGCCGACCACTCCGCCAAAGAAGTGGCGGTGATAGGGCTGCCTGCCGGTGGAATTCCACGGATCCGAATTGAAGTTGGTCTCACGATGATATTCGTAGAGGGTGCCGTGGAACTGGTTGGTTCCTGACTTCGTGATGGCGCTGACAACGCCGCTGGACATGCGTCCATAGGTGGCGTTGTAGTTGCTGGTTTGCACGTTGAACTCCGCAAGCGCCTCCGGGTTGGGCATCTGGTTTCCCGTCATACGCACGCCGGTCATGTCCAGACCGCCATCCAGGTAATAGCTCACTGCGCCGGTATTGTTCTCAAGCGTGCTTCCGTTGATCTGCACTACCTGCTGGGGATAGCCAAGTGTGTTGCCGGGGGTGTTGCTTTGTACGCCGGGCACGAGGTCGAGGAAAGAGTAGGCGTTCCGGTCGACGAGAGGCAGGTTGTTCAGTTCCGAGGTTTCAATCGTGCGGCCAACGGTGGCGTTCTCCAAATTGATCTCCGGAGGCTCGGTTGAGACGGTGACGGTTTGGCTGGAGGCTCCCATTTGAAGGACAGCGCCGACATTGGCCTGCTGGTTGACCGACAGCGCGATATTGGCCTGGACAAACTTTTTGAAGCCGGGTGATTCGACGGTCATGGTGTAGGTGCCGATGGGGAGAAGGTCGATGCGGTAGCTCCCGCTGGCATTGGAGACGGTTTTGCTGGTGAAGTGGGTGTCGTTGTTGACAACCGTGACGCCGGCGCCGCTGACGACTGCGCCTGTGGGATCAGTGATCGTACCTGCCAAGGTTGCTGTCGTTAATTGCCCGTGTGCAAGCGTGCACACAAGAATTACGGCTGCAAAGACAAATCCAACCAGACCCGCCGGTCTTCTTGATAGAAACATAGCTTCGAGATTCTTCATGGAGCCCCCTTTCAAAAATTCCTTGGTGACGACTCAACCAAAAGAACCCCTTCTTTCTTTCTCTGCCTGCCTTACGGGCTGCTGCGACGGCCGTCTAAGGCCTGGGACGGTCGATGCGGCGCAAGAAATCTGTTCTGAACTTCAATGCGGGGGAGCGAGCAAAAGGTCCGGGTTGGAGTGACTTGCACAAGGCGGGGTGATGATTGGCCCGGCGGCACAGGGTTGACAAGTGACTCACCGTTTGACCCCGGTTGGATTTGTATCTATATTGATAATCAGATACTTAGCTCGCGCTGTTGGGTTGTGTCAAACGTCCTTGCGAGGGGCGGAAACGGACGAGTATGATGCTGTGCGGACGATGAAGAGACGAACCCCAGCTCGATCCACGGGGCATCTGGAAGCGGTGGCGGACCGCAACGCGATCCTTCAGGAGTTGCAAAGAGTTATCGCCAGTCAACACTTTTGCAACAGCAAGCGGTACCCGGCACTCCTCAAATACGTTGTTGAAAACACGCTGGCGGGCAGGTCGGACCTGTTGAAGGAGCGAACGCTAGGCATCGAGGTCTTTGATCGTCCTCCGACCTACGACACAAATGCCGACACGATTGTGAGGTACACAGCCGGAGAAGTGCGCAAGCGGCTTTTGCTCCACTATGCCGAGGAGGGGCGGCATTCCGGTATCCAAATAACGTTGCCGGCGGGCTCCTACATCCCGGAGTTCCTCCACGCAAACGATGGACCGGAGGAAGGTGAGATCGAAGCAGATGTCGCCGGCAATCACGTCACCGTTGCGGATCCAGCAACGGGAATGAACGGCAGCGCTCTGGCCTCAGCAGCCCATTCAGGTTCCGCGCCGTTTGTTCGCTCTTCGCCGCCGGATTCCGGAGGGCAGGCACAAGGGAGCCCACCGGCCGGGAAACGCGCGCCTGTGTCCAGAAAGGCGCTGTGGTCAGCTGCGGCCGGGATCATGATCGTAGTTCTTTTTTCCGGCCTGCTGTGGAAGCGAAGTTTTGAGCAGCCGGAATCGGCTTTGGCCATCTTTTGGCAACCGGTCTTGCATGGACAACCGACAGCTGTGATGTGCACGGGGAGTGTGGTGTTTGCGAAGGACAACTTCTCAGGTGTCCACACAGCCGGCAGGGACATCGACTACCCCTTCGTTTCTCTGCAGAGCGCCTCTGCGATTGCCGGGATCAGCGGTCTGCTGGAGCGTTCCGGAGCCACCCCGCAACTGGTGCCTTCGGCATCTACACCGTTGACGGTTCTGCGCGAACATTCGGTCATCCTCATTGGCGGATTTAACAATCAATGGACCCTTCGGCTGGTTGATCCGCTGCGCTTTCATTTTTCTCCGGACTCTGTGGATTCGCGGGACGCGGAGGAAGCGATCGTGGATCGGCAGCAGCCGCAACGCCGCTTGACACGCGACCAATCTCTCCCGTATTCCAGCGCCGACGATTATGCGCTGGTGGCGCGATTTCGCAACCCGACCATCGACGGTTGGGTTGTGGCAGTGGCCGGAATCGGCCGCAACGGCACGGAAGCCGCGGCCCAATTCGTGACCAGCCCTCATTACATGCAGCTCCTTCGGGACAGGATGGGAAAAGATTTCGCCAATCAAAATATCGAGGCGGTGTTGAAGGTCAAGGTGATCGATGGAAAGACCGGGGCGCCTTCGATTCTCGCCACGCAGTCGTGGTGACACATCATCAAGCACCAATTGCTTGCGCCAGGCAACCTTGAGCAGCACTGTGGACGTCCGGCGGAATACTTGCTACGCGATATTGTGGGAAGAGTTAAAGCGGGATCTTCACGAGACGTTGATGATCGGTCGGTGATATACGACAGGAAATCCGGCTACCCCGGGTACTCAGTCCTGTTCCTGCGCGTCCAGTGCGGCAACCTGGCATACAGCCGTACCAATGCGATGCTTATTGAATGATGCAGCGGTAAAATCTCGTAGGCGAATACAACGATTGAAAAGGAAAAGCGAGGTTACGAGACTGCCCTATGCAGCTGTCAGAGCTTGGAGAACGCATCTGCATTTTGGGACCTTCCAACAGCGGCAAATCAACGCTTGCCGATGCCATTGCAAGAAGGCGTGCGTTGAAAGCCATCCATCTGGATCAGCTTCACCATATTCCGAATACAGACTGGAAACTGCGTCCGTCGGAAGAATTCCTGGCCTTACATGATGAGGCGCTCGCGAGTGACCGGTGGGTGATCGACGGCAATTACTCAAAGTGCTTCCCCCAACGATTCCAGCGTGCGACAGGGGTCATACTCTTGGATATCTCTACGGTCGCAAGTTTGTTTCGATACATTCGCAGGACACTTTTTGATGCCAGAAGAATCGGCGCATTAGAAGGCGGGCAGGACAGCATAAAGCTTGCCATGCTTCATCACATCGCAGTGGTGACACCACGAAATCGAAGGCGATATGCGGAGGTATACAGGCAGCTCCGGTTGCCGAAAGTATATTTGGCATCCATTCGAGCGATCAACGCGTGCTATCAGGCCTGGGAGTTGGAACAGATGCCGCGTGAAAAGGCCTAGTCCTGAAGGCGAATTCTCTCCATGATCGATCCGACGGTCAGAGTTGCGGAGCAGGGTTTCGTAACGAACTTGGCACTTCACTCCTGCCGCGGCTCGCGCCTGCCGCAGCACTGAGACCGGCAATAAGGCTGCTCGAGTGTCCAACCGGGAGCGCGGCGGGAAAGTCAGATCCCGTCAGCGGCATCTTCAAAAACCTTGAGCAACTCATTATGGCGATCGGCAACTACATCGGCCAACACAATTAGAATCCAAAACCATTCATCTGGACCGCAAAAGCCTCCGACATCCTCGAAAAAGTCACTCGCGCTCAGCCTCCCCGATAAACGACTATCTGTGTGACGCACTACACTGGTGTAGTGCGTCAGTAATAAAGGCGGTTGTGTCAGCTGTCGTATCTGCTCCGATCGGGACTGACGTCCCTCAAGGATGTGTGCCGCCCCTACGGGGCTCGATCATTTTGCGATAGGTACCCAGGATTCCGTGCTGCGCACTCCATCCTGGGCTATGATCGATCGTCCCTAACGGGACTCGGCGCGATGTAGCTTGAAAAGCACGGCTTACCGGCTAAGAGCCGACACAGGATCATCCGATGAAATAAAGGCCCATCTGTGTGACGCACTACACTAGCCACCTGCACGAGAGGGAACTTACCGAGAAGACGACGTTGCAGGACTGTAGTCTGTCGAGGCAAAAAAACAGAGGTTATAGATTCCCAATTTCGGGTTAAGTCGAGCCTTTTCAAATTCAGGGTCGTTAGGGTCGATTGGGCCCACATCAACCAGGCCGAGAGTGTCACCCATTAATCGACGTCCGGCGTGTCTCAACCAAGGGGTCCACTCCCAGTCTGTCCCCGCGCCAAGCCGTCGGCACTCAGGATTGGGAAGGGGAACGACAGGAATTATGCGTCAGAGGGAGTGCTGATAAAAGTAACAACTCCGTCTGACGCACAAATCGCCGCTGCCGTGCCTCACTTTTGGGGCACGTTGCAACACATGCTGCCCCGGCATCCCCGCTCAACTAACCGTGATCCGTGTCGCCGCGATTGTCCCGCTGACCTCTGTGCCCGTGAAGACACCATTGATGTCATAGGTTTTAAAAACAAAGTTGCCCTTGTAGGACATGCAATCGTGCTCCACGGTATCCGTCTCGTCGATGATGAAGGTGCCGGTGAGAACACCTTGGTCATTGAAGAGCCATCCCGTGTGGTGGAGACGAACAGAGTGATAACCCACTGACTTCCAAACGCCAAAGCAGATATTACCAACTGTGGGACTGTGGGCAATGTTCTCAAACTCCGTTCCGTCGCTATGCCACTGCTTGAGAGAAACGCCGAAGATTGAATCTCCAGCCGTATAGACGACGTGCCAAAGACCGACGATTGAATCCTTTGCATCGCCTCCGTGCTTTGCCTCTTCCGAATCAGAGAGAAGGGAGCCGGCGTCCGCCAGCATCGGCATGCGCACTGCACTGCCCTTTAGCCCGCCAACCTCACCACAACTCGCATTTGCAGCAGGTGACGTAAATGCAAGGGTCACGACGGCGAGGACCGCGAGGGCCGTCGCCTTTATGTGGGTGCTTGTCCATGTGTTCTTCTGGCGCGACCCATTGGCCGGCCCTTCCATCTTGCGCAGGTGCATATTTCCTCCTTAGTAATGAGCTCGGTGTCCCGAATGATCCGATTCTGGTGTCAGCCGCGTTTTTAATACAGTGGTTTCGCGCTGACTTATTTCTTCCCAGCCAAATGCCGTTAAATGAGACGTTTAAGACTAGTTATTCCGCAGCGCAATATGAAGCTTACAGATGCCAGGGTCGACACCAGCTTCCCCCGGTAACGAAGAACAGACCCGCAGGACGAAAGGTAGAAACCAGGGCGGTCCTCCTGCGTTGCGGTCACCCGATCAGAGGAAAGTCTCTTTAGGAAAGACAGCGATAGAGCCGAACCCCATGGCTTTATGTCTTACCGCTGATTCATCACTCATCAACATGGCCAGGACTCGCTGGTTCTCACGTATGAGGCACGGCTGTAAGCCTTGAGCTGATGAAGGAGGTGAAATTCAAAAAGGCGTGGCCCTCTTGTTAGAGCTGCTGTACATTGAACCAACACAAGGCACGACCGTGTAACAGGCCAGAGCGAGTCCATAAAGACTTTCGGAACTGAGCGGGAAGGCTGGCATAGCGTTGGCAAATAGGATTCGCTTCGGCGTATATGAACTCGATGCAGATGCCATGGAACTGCGCAGGCATGGCCTTCCGCTTAGGCTCCAGGAACAGCCTCTAAGGGTGCTGGTGTTTCTGGCCACGCGGGCAGGTGAGCTGGTTACCCGCGAAGAACTACGAGGGTTAGTCTGGGGCGATACGTTTGTCGATTTCGATCAATCACTGAACAAAGCAATTAACCGGGCGCGGGAGGCTCTGCGTGACGACCCTGCGACACCGCAATACATTGAAACCGTTCCCCGTCGAGGGTACAGATTCATAGCGCCGGTTACGGTGATAGCTGCCATTGAGGCGCACGCAGCCGGCGATCAATCTGCAACCCTCACCGGACGTCGAGACAGAGTCGTCTGTCCGTGCGCAACCGAACGCCAATATGGCGGGAAAACGGATCGCTTTGCTGGCAGCTTGCTCGATAATCCTCCTGGCTTGCGTGGTTCTTATGCTGACCTGGCAGCGAAGCGGGAAAACCACTCTGCAGGAAGCCCCACATCTGGCTTTATACGGCTGGCAACCCACCCTCTCGCAGGATGGAAAACTGGTGGCTTACCTGTTCGCCAAGGGGCGCGGCCCATTTCATATCTGGGTAAGGCAAACCGCTGGGGGTGAAGCGATGCCGGTGACGAGCGGATCCGACCCAGATTTCCTGCCGTCGTTTTCTCCCGATGGCACACAAATCGTTTTCTGCTCTGGAAGAAGCGGCGGCGCCCTTCTAATAACTCCCACAATTCCTGGTGAGTCCAGGGTCTTGGTTGCGAACCCTGGGGCACGTTTTCCAAGCTTTTCACCGAATGGCGACAGCGTTCTATTTTCCCAGGACCAAAAGGCTTTCCTCGTGTCTCCTGCTGGTGGCCAGCCGAGGCCCTTACCGATAGATAAAGGATTTCGCATCAACGGACCAGCCCACTGGTCTCCAGACGGCAAAAAGATCCTGTTCCACGGTGGGCACATTCAAGACAAAGCCAGCTGGGATCAGTGGTGGATTGCACCGTTGGGAGGGGGGGAGCCCCGGCCGGTTCGACTGCCGGGCATCCAGGAAAACTCTTCGTCCGACTTCGACGTGGGCGCCTGGGTCCGCTCTGCCGACGATCATGATTGGATCATCTACAGCACGTCTGACGCGGATAGCTGGCATCTCTGGCGGATCCAGGTCTCGTCACAAGGCAAGCCGGTCGACAACAAACCGCAACTGCTGACTGAAGGCAGTGGTGGGCTAGGGTTGATGGCTTCAGCATCGAGGGACGGGTCGATTGCCTACGCAGTGGGGTCTGCTCGTGAGTCGATTTTCGAAATTCCTCTGAACGATCATGGCCGGAAGGCCGGACCGATCGAAAGCGTGGTTTTAAATGAAGACAGTAGAGCGCGCTCCCCCTCTCTCTCGCGAGATGGCAGGTGGATGGCCTACGACACTGCGGTGCCAGGGAAACCAGATAGCATTCAATTAAGAGACCTCACGACTCAGACGGATCACTTACTGGACGATGTGGGTCGGCAGCCGAAATGGTACTACGGGACTGCCATTTCGCCAGATGGGTCAAGCATCGCTTTTGCCCGGGACTGCAAACAAGCTACATCCAGCGACGGGTCACCTACCTCTTGTGGATTCGTGGTGGGTGCGCACAATGGCGAGCCAGAGCAGATCTGTGAAGGCTGCACGCCACGAGGTTTCTCGTCGGATGGGTCCTTGGTCATGCTGGAGAAGTATGACTCGAAGGACCGTGATCGGGGAAACCTGGCGGCATTTGATCTGAAATTGAGAAAGGAACGCGCTATCTTTCGGTCCCCTCCTTCCCGCGAATGGCTTTATCATCCATTCCTCTCCTGGGATGACCATTGGTTGGTCTTCAAGAAGATGCATTCGCAGGACCAAGATCCCTCTCAAATCCTGATTGCACCGGTGCGTGATGGATACGCCGCGGACGCATCCGCTTGGATCCCAATCACGGACGGTCTGCACAATGACGATAAGCCCCAGTTCTCTGCAGATGGCGACACTGTCTTCTACACCTCATCGCGAGACGGCTACCTTTGCATCTGGGCGCAGCCGCTGGATTCGCGCACCAAACACCCGGTAGGCCCCCCATTTGGATTCGAGCACTTTCATGATGAAAACGGCCAGGCGGGGATAATTCTCCAGCACGAATCGGACCTTATTGTTGCCCGCGATAAGGTGCTCATCGCTCTGTGGGTTGGAGGACTCGCTCATATCTGGGTGATGAAGACGCGGTGATTTTGGATTTCTCCTTCAGACTCCTCCCTGGAGACTCCGAGGAATAACACCGCGTATCTCATTCATGGATTAGTCTTCGACGAGTCACTTCATCCGCATTCTCAGATCAGGATCAATTCCGCCTCAGGCCATTTAGATCCATTGAATCTCCGGGCAGTCTCAGCCCATGTGGACTCGAGGCATCCCCCTTTTCTTTCTTGTTCTGGCGTTGACGAGTGAGGCAGAGAATGTTTCGGCCCCGCCAGCCGCTCTCCAGGTGCAGGTATACGATTACACTGGTTTGAACGCGGCTGCTTTGAGTGAATTCGTTGCGCGCACGCAACGGATCTTAACCATTGCTGGTGTTTCGGTGGAAGTGGACGCCTGCCCACCAGGAGGACGGACACCTTGCGAGGGGCGGCAAGGCAGTTTCAAGCAGGTGGTACTCCGGGTGGTTGCGCAGGCGCCGGCGAATCGAAAGAACGGTCGCTGGCGACATCTGGGTCAGTCCATTGCCAATCACGAGGGTGGGACCTACGCCACGCTGTATCTAAATTTGGCGGAAGAGGAAGCAGCGGAGACCAATCTTTCGACGGCGCTCGTACTTTCGCATGCCGCCGCCCACGAAGTGGGCCATCTACTTCTCGGTACCCAGGCCCATACACCGGGAGGCTTGATGAAAGCACGTTGGGTGTCCGAGGACTTTCAGGCGATGGCCCAAAACCGGCTTCGTTTTAGCGCTCAGCAGTGCGGGGAACTTCATCGCCGGTTCGGCGCCGGCCAGCAAACAGAAGTCAGCGGAGACGTTGAGATTGCTGCCGGGCATTGAGTTCGGGGGTGCCCGGAAGCGGTCGAACCTGCTGCAATGGGTAAGCTGTCAGTGCATTTACAAGTACTCATCGGAGTATTGCCCATCGCGTGCGGTGATCGTCCAGTCTGTCACCAGGATGGTCCCGAGCATTGCTCATCGCATCGCGGGCGCCGCCACGACCGATATTGCTGTCAACGTGTCAGCATTTCTGCCTGAACTTCAGCCAGCGTGGCCGCTAGATTCTGGACCCGCAAGGTTGAGAGTGAATTTGATGTTCGGCGGTGTGAGCAGAGTGTTGTGGATCAGACACTGGTGGACAGACCGTTCCACACCCAACCTCTGTTCATCTGTGAGCACTACCGGTACGGTAACCTGTACGGTAATATTCCCCAAACGCGGAGGCTGCCGTAGCTTTTCAGACGTCACCGAAACTTCGGTTCCTGACTCGGCGAGTCTGTGGATGCGCAGGTATTGCGCTGCATAGAATGCAGCACAGGAGCCGAGCGAGGCCAAGAATAGCTCGGGAGGGGTCATCGCACTGTCGTCCCCGCCGTTCTCTGTGGGCTGATCGCTCAGAATTGTGTGCTGTCTCGACTGAACCTGAAATTTTGCCTTCTGCAGGTGACGAATCTTGACTTCCATAACGGTCGCTCCTTGTCTGGAACCAGCCGGATCCGGTCCCGGAGGCGGTTCAGTTCTTCAAGCCGTTGTTGCCCACAATGCACCCACTGATTTGCCAAGAAGGATCAGGTTTACCCCGGATCCTCTCAGGACCGGTCTCTATGAGAGGGCAAACTTTCCGATTACTGCTTCAGCCTCGAAATCTCCGTCAGGAATTAGTTCTTCCGGTTCATTCAGCGCCTGTCGCAGCATCTTAAGCACGGTCTCCAATGAGTCAGCGAGGGGCCGTGGAACTCTCTTGCCCAAGCCAAAAGCCTCTGGCCGCTGTAGTATTTGGTTCAGCATCGTAGACATTTGTCCAAGCGTGTTCCCAGTAGAAGTCATGATCGATACTCCTTTGTTGTGCCGTTGCGCACTGTCGTGACGGTTGGTACATCGGTTTGCCGCAACTATCACGCCGTCTGCAATCGCTGCTCAGCAGATTAGCTTTCGGTAGTTCGAAGTCATCCGCCGATAGTGCCCATCGACGCCAGCCATGGAATTCACCTCAACAGACCAAAGTTAGATTGCATAGCGCCAATTTGCAGTGATCTATATCACAGAGGCAAGTAATAGAGTGAGCGTAAACTCGCGTGCATTCTCGCAATACCGGTTCACCAGATAGGGCAATGTCGTTGGGCTGGTTTTCGGATCCAACCCATGGTTGCCAAAGAAGCAGCCGCGCATCCAAGCAAACAGACGCTAACCCAGAAAGCAATTACCGATGCCTATGTCGAGACCAGCCAGGCCTTTCACAAAGCCGCATGGCGGGATTCGATTCCGTGCGCGGTAATCGTCTCGGAACGGACGCCCTTCCCACCCGGCATGACCTTCGATACCGCGCTGTGGATTCAGGCCCACAAGGACTTCGCGGGCAAATCGCCGAATCGAACGCTTATTTTCGCCAAAGACAGCTCGCACGACATTGCCCGCGATCGTCCCGAATTGATCGTGGAAGCAACTGGCAAGTTAGTCGATCAAATTAGGTCGGCGAAACCGCAACCTTAGCTATAAGTCTCTGCGGAAAAGCCATACCGGTATACGACGGGCCCTCAGGTAGACCGTCTCTGCGATGCTGACGCTTTCCGATCCAGACGAGATTAAGGGCGCCCAAGGAGCGGTCTAAGAGCGTCGATCAATTCAGTCGTGCCGTAGATAACCTCGCCAGCATTTGGCTCGACATCGACCAGGCCACCTTTGTTTTTCGCATCGTTGGCTTTGATCAGGAGATCGGCAAGACTCGCTGGTATCTTCTCGAATGCTTTCATCCACTGCGAGCGAGGCACGGCTTCGGCATGAACGGTGCGGCCCGATAGCTGGCTCAAGGCCATCGCCACATCGCTTGCGCTATATCGGCGCGGTCCCTCTGCGTGGATGACGTCAACGTCGTTTCCAGTTTCGGTGCGGAGTAACAGCTCGGCGGAAATCAAACCGAGGTCTTGCGCCGAGATCGTTGGCTGCGCCATGTCGATCGGGTCCTGGAAGCTGGGCATTGCTCCGGACGCTAGCGCCGCTGGGATGACGCGCCCCCAATTGTGCATATGTTCTGCTGATCGCAGGATCAGCTTATGTCCCCCGAACGGCGCGAAACTGAGCCTCAAACTCGCGAAAAATGCCCGGCATGCCAATATCCCTGGAGACGTGAGCGCCGTAATCGGAGATCAGCAGCACGCGCTTTGGGCGCACCTGCTTGAGCGCATGGATGATGCTTTCGCCGGAGAGACGCAAATCTGCGGCAGGGTCCTTGGTTTGGGGTCGCACCGGGATAATAACCTGCACGGCATCCGCATCGCCGATTGCTTTGGCGAGAGAAGCAGTATCCTGCAAATCGGCGGTCACGATCTCGCATCCCATCTCACTCAGACGAGCGCCCTTCGCTGAATCGCGAAGAATTGCTTTCACCGGCATACCCGCCTGGCGTAAAGCTGACGACGTTGCATATCCAACGTTTCCAGTTGCTCCGATGATTGCAAACATGCTCTAGCCTCCGTTGCTATAGAAGGAGACTAAAGAATGAGGGCGCTCGGCATCGCACAGATTCAGACAGGGTTTTGCAAATTCGGGCAGATTTCGCCTAGGGACGAATGATCTCGCCCGGAGTGTGGCCGAGAACACGGCGCATCGTCGACGCCATATGACTTTGGTGGGTAAACCCAGCCGCAAGGGCGACCTGACTTGCCGGCATCTTCGTGGTGGATAACATCGCGCGTGCGTATTCAACGCGGCGAGCAATCACATACCGATGTACCGGGATTCCGGTACTGTTGCGGAATAGCGTCTTAAGACGAGTCGTGCCGAGACCGGCTACCAATGCAAGATCGGCAAGATGAAGCCTCTTATCAAGGTTTGTCTCTATGAAATCAATCAGTATTCGCAACTGACGCATGGACATTCGCGGGACGCTCGAGCTTTCTGAAGACGAGGTGCGGTCAAAAGCTATCTCAACGAGACGGACAGCCAACGCATTCGCTAGTAGATCGATATACAGCGGATCGGACGGAGTGTCCGCCTCAAGATCCGCCTTGATTGCCCAGCCGATAGCTTCGATGCGGGGGTCACGAAGTCCAAAACGCGGAATGAGTTCGAGCCGCGCAGGGCTCCTTCCCATTTGCTCGGCGACCTCTTCCAGAAGAGAAGGGCGAAGACTCAGTCGCAGAATCTGGCAGTTCCCATCGTCGTCCCAGGAACCGTCCATCCCCGCGGGAACCACACCGATGTCCCCAGGCTTCTGCACTCCCCGCATCCTGATCCCGCCAACGGAACAGTCCGCGTTGACCGCCGGACCGAAGTGCAAGCCCACAACATGGTGCTTCCCACCAGGCGCCTTCGCACGACCGGCCGGCATATGCATGAGGTCGGCATTCAGTGCATTCCAGCCTCGATCGGTGCCTGAGAGGAGGATTCGAGGTGTCCGCGGGGTATGTTTCATGGCCAATACGTTCGACTCTTAAATTACTCATGAAGTTGCGAAAAAAAGACATGGACTTGCTTGCTCAAGAGCGCAACAGATCTATCACTGCACCTTCATCCATCTATCATGCTACCGCGATGGCCGTTCGGATTGACATTTAGTTTCCATGGAAACTAAAATAAGCTCCATGAAGAGTAATGCTGCGCATGCCGAGCAGTTAACTCAATTGGAGGGCCACCTTGGGTATTGGCTCAGGCGGGTCTCGAATGCTGTTTCAGGCTCGTTTGCCCGCGCGCTCCAGGAGAAGCAGACTTCGGTTGCGGAATGGGTGCTTCTGCGTGAGCTTCACGAGCGCGGACAAATTGCTTCAGGCGATCTGGCCGATCGCCTGGGATTGACTCGTGGTGCAGTTTCCAAAATCGTCGACAAACTCGATGCCAAGGGCTGGGTCCAAACGGAGGCAAAAGAGGGCGACAGCCGGTTCCGCCTGCTTTCGCTCACACGGGCGGGACGACGTAGCCTCCCCGTTCTTGCTGCGATTGCTGACCAGAACGATGCACGCTACTTCAATTGTCTGAGCGCAAGAGAGAAAAGCATCCTCAGGGAACTGCTTACCAAGCTTGCAGATCATAACCACCTCCACAATGTTCCGATCGAATAAAGGAGATATTTCGTGAGCAAAGCAATCGATAACCTGATGGAAGCTATGAAATTTGCAGAAGCGAACCGTCCTCGCGTGGGAGGATTCCCCTACCTGGCAGAAGTTCTGCGAAAAGCCGGCGTGACACGCAATATATGGTCGCTGCCATCCTGCCAAAGCCTCTTCCTGACGCAAGACGGTCCAGTCGTCATGCAAGGCGCCTCCTTGGTCCATGGCGCCGTCGATGTACCTGCCTTCGATGAGGAGGCTCTCATCAAGGCGCTTCGCGTGGATCAGGCCGGTAAAAGCACATTTCCGGAATTCCTGGACGCTTCGTGGCGAGCAGGCGTCGTACGGTACGAGGTGGATCTGGAAACACGTACAGTGGTCTACCAGGGTTGCAATGGCGGGGAGTACAAAGAAGACTACCCTGCGGTAGTCGTCGCCTAACTGTGAGTAGGATGCCGGTTTGGGTGGTGAACTCTCAGCGGTCAAGAATCGTGGCATCCCATATCTCGCGAAAAACGAGCGAGATATGGGGCACCCGGGATCGATTGCCAGGATAGGGTCTGGGGAGGAAGCGCTGTTGGTTCAAGCACGGTCGTCGCGCGTCGAGGAAAGGCATTGGAAAAAGATCATTTTCGGCCCATGTACGCCCGGGCGAACATGGGGCACCCGTCCAGAGCCACTGACCTTGGTTTCAAGGGGAATCTGGCCTGGGCTAAATCACTTTCCGCGCCACGCGGCGAACCAGCTCGGTCGTCACGCCATAAATCGCATGCGTAACCAATTCGCTGGCGTGTTCGCGCGCAGGTTGGTTCTCCGGGCTTTCGGTCAAGCCCATCATGGGCAATGCGGAGGCGTGCGTAATCCCGCATAGCGTCACGCCAAAGTTGGCGCCTAGCCGTTTCGTTACCACCGGTTGATACTCCGCCAGCGCGCCATAAACGCCACCCACGAGCGCACCAAATCCCCAGTGAATCGCCTGGACCGAGACCTCCTCCTGCTTCTCGGTCAAAGGATGGTCGACCATTCGATTCACCAGCACGGCGGGAGGAGGAATCTGTCCCAAGGTGCGCGGTGGATACACCGCCTCGGCCACGGCCTTCGCGGCCGCTCCCACCACCCCTCCGAAGGCTCCAGCAACAAACCCTTTGACCAGCGATCGCTTACGGCGAGGAGATACAGCTTCTTCGGTCGTCGTCATATAGATACGGTGCGGCCTTTCGTCCTGTTACCCTAAATCGTCAATGTAGGTAATACAAGGTTGGAGAGAGTATGGCCATCAGCCGGCAGTGGACCGAATGGCATCTGACGCCCAGAGGTTGGGTTTCCGGATCAAGCCGCCGCGACGGGGAAGGGAACGTCTGGCGCGATGAACCGGAGGACCGGATCGCTACTTTTGTCTACCAGGAACAGATTGACAAGGCTCATCCCGAGCCGCATGTCACGGTACAGGAGTCCTGGCGATCCAAAGCGGTGGGGGCCGGCGCCGGCATCGACGAGCTACTGAGTCAGCATGGCCCCTGTCCGCGAAAACTTTAAGTTGTTCCTATGCCGTTGTCTTGGAACAGAGCTCATTCATCGCCCGGGTCAATTCCTGGGCAATCATCGGCGCTGTCGCGGTTTCAATGGCGGAACGCTGCATCAGGTACACCAGCTTGCCGTCACGCAGGATCGCGATAGCCGGAGAGGTCGGCGGATGACCCTCGAAGTACGACCGGGCACGCTCCGTGGCTTCCCGATCCTGCCCGGCGAACACGGTGACTGCCTGGTCGGGCAGGTTCTTGTTCTGGAATGCCAACCTGACTCCCGGGCGCATCTTGCCGGCGGCGCAGCCACAGATGGAGTTGACCACCACCATCGTGGTGCCTGGCTTTGCCAATGCTGCGTCAACTTCCTCAGCGGTCCGCACTTCTTTGATGCCGGCGCGCGTAAGTTCTTCGCGCATCGGGATAACCATAATTTCGGGGTACATGCTCGCTCCTTGGGACACTCTTGTCGATTGTAAAGACTCAATCCGGGTTTCGCCAGTGGTGGGTGCAGATCTGCTGTGCCGCCTCGACGGTAAACCGGAAGCCTACCTCTAAAAGAGCCAGATCGTCCACGATGATGGGGTTGACGCGAGCCAGTTCGCGCTGGCGTCGCTTCCGCCCAGCAAGGCCCACGTAATCAGGCCGCATGGACAGCGAAGCTGACCCCCTCCTGCTTTTGCAACACGGAGATCACGCCAAAAAGGTGACTGGCTGATGGATTGCCACTCGGTCCGAACATGCGCATCAGGCTGTTCTTTGGAATATGGGTTTCCTCGGCCAGCTTCGGGAAGCCGACCGTCGCGTTGATATAGTTCCGTATAATCCCGCGGCCAGTGTCAACGTCGCCGGCAATCATGCAGGTAAGCGCCTCTTCGAGGAGTGCGCGGCGGAATTTGGCATCGCGTTGCGCGCGTGCGCGCACGGTGTCTCGGAAATTTCTGGTCAGCGCCATCTCAATTTCTCCTCGACCGCGACCACGATCTTGGCGGCCGCTATGGGGTCCAGGTTCTTGAACCATCGCGCATAAGGACTTTTGCCGTTAGCGGTTTCGTATTCCTTGATGTCTACGGCCTTCTTTGAAGATACCATATTTGTTATCTTTGGCAAGTGGAATCGAATCAGCAATTCGATCCTATTCGGGCGCCAACGAGCAGGGAAAGGCTTGATAGGTAAAGACTCAATCCCGGTTTCGCCAGTGCCGGGTGCAGATCTGCTGAGCTGCCTCGACGGTAAGCCGGAAGCCCACCTCTTTGAATTTGCTTCGTCTCATTGACAGCGTTTCTTGGGCCGTGTTAGTTTGGCCGCCGTGCAAAGTTTATTGCACAAGAAGCAACAAAAAGATAGAAAACGTTTCCCCCATCGCCGTAACTATTGGAGGTAAGTATATGCAGCTACTACGCTTGTCCCGCAGTGTCGTGCTCGTTTTTCTGGTGTTAACATACTCGGCCGTTTCGCTTCACGCACAAAATATCTTCGGTTCGATCATCGGAACCGTAACCGATCCGGGCGACGCCGTTTTGCCCGGCACCTCTGTGATCGTCACCAATCTTGGTACGGGCGAAAAGCGAATAGTCACGACCGACGGCCAGGGAAATTACCAGGTTCTTTCGCTGCCGCGCGGCGATTACAAAGTCGAAGTCAATGCGCCAGGATTCAAGCAATTTGTACGCAGCCCGATTGACGTGGCCGTTGCGCAGGAGGCGCGCGTCAATGTGCAGATGACGATCGGCGAGCAGAACCAGCAGGTGGTGGTGACTGGCGCTCCACCGATCATGCAAACCGACAGCGCGTCGCTGGGCACGGTGGTGGAAGGCAAGGCGGTGCAAACCCTCCCGCTCAATGGACGGAACGTCCTGAACCTGGTAGCCCTGGTTCCCGGCGTAGTGCCGCAGGGTGGGGCTTTAACCAACCTGAGCGGTCAAAACGTATTCGCAGCCGGCAACTACCAGATCTCTGGCGGCAACTCTAACCAGTCGGCCGTGCTGGTCGATGGGGCGTCGGTGAACACGTTGTACGGCAATTCGGTCCAATTGGTGATGGATCAGGATTCCATCCAGGAATTCAATGCGCAGACTCACAACAACACCGCGGAATTCGGCAATTACAACGGTGGCGTGATCAACATGAGCACCAAGTCGGGCACCAACGCATTCCATGGCACGGCCTTTGAGTACCTGCGAAATACCGTGCTCGACGCGAATAATTACTTCGCCAATCGTTTGGGCAAAGAAAGACAGTCTTGGCACCAAAATCAGTTCGGCGCCAACCTGGGCGGACCGATCAAACAAAATAAGTATTTTTTCTTCCTTGATTACCAGGGGTACCGGCAGACCCAGGGCTTTCCAGTCGGTCCCTACTCCGTTCCTACGGCCGCCGCGTTGACGGGCGACTTCTCCGCCAACTCCGCTCCCATTTACGATCCCCTCACCACCTGCGGCACTAACGGCAACGCGGCATGCACGGCGGAGCAAATAGCCGGAACCGCACCCACGCGGCAGCAGTTCTCGTACAACGGGGTGCCCAACGTGATCCCGCCGAGCCGGTTCAGCACGGTTGCAAAAAACCTGCTCGCCTATCCCATCTACGGCAAACCGAACGTGGCCGGTACGATGACACCTCAGGGCCCGGTGAACAACTTTTTCAAACTGGCCACGGCCGGCGGCAACAATGACCAGTTCACGATTCGCGGCGATCAGAACCTGTTCTCGAAGCACACCCTGTTTGAGCGCTACACCTGGTGGAAGTCGCTGAACATCGATCCCAAACCATTTGAACCCGACAACAACCTGTACTTCCAGGCACTCGCCCCTGAGGCTTTCACCACCAACCAGGCCGTCCTCGGAGACACCTATGTTCTCAATCCCACGTCCGTCCTCGACGTGCACCTTTCGTACTTGCGGTGGGACTATACCCGCATCCCGACCAATCTGGGTCTCGACGAAAGCAAGGCCTTCGGATGGCCGGAATATATGAACTTTGGCAGCCTCAACGGCCTGCCAAAATCAACTTCCGTTCCCGCCATCAACATCAACGGGCCTATCAGTTACTACCAGGGACTGGCCGGCTACATTCTCTCGACGAACAACAACTACGGAATCGCTTCGACGTACCAGAAAGTCTGGGGCCGGCACACGTTCAAAGTAGGTCTGGATGTGCGCCGGTGGGATATGAACTACTTCCAGAACAACCAACCCGGCGGCAACTTTAATTTTGACAATGTGTTCACCGGCAGCAGCGCCGCCAACCCCGGTTCCACAGGGAACGGACTTGCGTCCCTTGAATTGGGATATATAGCCAACGGCTCCGTGTTGCAGATCTCACCTCCGGTGTACCAAAGGCTGTACTACCAGGGCTACTTCGGACAGGACACCTGGCAGGTATCCAAAAAGCTGACACTCAGCCTCGGGCTCCGGTGGGAGCTCCCAGGCACTTTCCTGGCGGGGCATGGCTGGGAAGACGTCTTCAACCCGAAGGAAGCCAACCCGATCGTCAACGCTCCGGGCGCTTTCGACCTGGTCAATACGCCGCAACATCCATCATCGGGCGCCACCAACGAAGTCTGGACTGATTTTGAGCCGCGCCTCGGACTCGCCTACCGCCTGACAGACAAGACAGTCCTGCGCGGGGCCTGGGGAAGGTACGTCACTCCTGTGGGCCTCGCGTTTTACAGCGAACCGTTACAGGCGGGCATTAACTTCATCGCTAACCCGCAGGTGAATTCCGTCGACGGGCAGCAGACGCCGGCCAACAAGTTAGACGATCCCTTCCCAACCCCGTTT
Organism: uncultured Acidobacteriaceae bacterium; assembly: GCA_963850235.1. Classification (GTDB taxonomy): domain Bacteria; phylum Acidobacteriota; class Terriglobia; order Terriglobales; family Acidobacteriaceae; genus PALSA-350. The sequence continues at coordinate 81,090 of CAWKKM010000023.1, forward strand.
GCGTTGCCCCCTCACCGCAATCCGAACTACCAGCAAGTTCTGCTGGGCGGCGGCCCCCAGGCGATCACCGCCGACCAGCCTAGCGGCGAAACCTTTCAGTGGAATGTGTCCGTCGAGCGCCAGTTCCCGACGGACATTGCGGTGACGGCGAGCTACTCCGGACTGAGCGGCGTTCACCTGCCGATCGTCTTTCAGCTCAACACACTGCCCGACAATGTGATCGCCAAGGCAGCAGCCGATCCCAACTGCGCCAGCGGCAACCTGGGAAGCTGTTTCCTGACCACGCAGGCGCCCAATCCGTTTTATGGGAAGATTACCCAGGGAGCGCTGCAGAGATCGACGGTGACCGAGAACCAGCTTCTGCGGCCATTTCCGGAGTACGGCGGCCTGGGAAATAGCGGCAGCTTCAGCGGGATCAGCAATTATGAAGCGTTCGAGCTGAAGGTGCAGAAACATCTGCCCAACGGCGGAACCCTCCTCGGGGGCTACACCTATTCCAGGCTCCTGACCAACTCGGAGAATCTGACCAGTTGGCTGGATGGTATTGTCGGACTCTCAACGGGCTCCTGGCAGGACTATAACAATCCCCGGGGAGAATACTCGCTCTCCAGCTTCGACGCCCGCCAGCGCCTGGTGGTCAGCTATGTGTATGAATTGCCCTTTGGACGCGGTCAGCGATTTCTGGCCAATCTTGGCGGAGTGACCAATAGTTTGGTCAGCCACTGGGGCGTGGAGGGCATCACGACGTTCCAGAAGGGTTTTCCGCTGCCCTTGTCTGTCAGCACGAACTTTATTGGGTCGTATGCGTTTCAAGGACAGGAAAGACCAAACGTGACGGCGGGCTGTGCGAAGTCCTATAGCGGATCGATCGGCAGCCGCCTGGGGGGAGCGGGATCCAAAACTTACTTCAACACGTCCTGCTTCACCAATCCGGCAAACTTCACCTACGGCAATGAACCGCGCAATGACAACAGCCTGCGCACGCCGGGGATCGACAACTGGGATATGTCGCTGTTCAGGGACGTTCCCATTCACGAAAACATGACTTTGAATTTAAGGCTGGAAGCGTTCAACCTGTTCAATCGGGTGCAGTTTGGCGCACCCAACACCAAGCTTGGCGATTCACAATTCGGATCGATCACTCAGCAGTTTAATAATCCGAGATTGTTACAGTTATCCGCCCGATTTAGTTTTTAACCAACCTCGTAATCGAAGGCCTGCCGTCATTTCCAGCGGCAGGCCTTTTTTTTGACCCGGCGGCAGTGTCTGGAATTCGGAGATGGGACGCCGGAGCCGCTTGATATTTGGGTACCTCGGAAGTGCATATGCCTGGTGCACGGCTCCTGATATACCTTGATGGCAAATGCAGTTTCTTGAACAAGTACCACTGGCCCCATATACGACCTTCCAGATCGGCGGCCCGGCCCGGTGGTTTGCCGAGGCGGCGAGCGAAGACGATATAGCCGCCGGCGTCGGCTTTGCCGGCGAGCACCGTTTGCCGCTGTTCATTTTGGGCGGCGGCAGCAACCTGCTGGTTTCCGATGCGGGTTTCCCCGGTCTTGTCCTGCGCATTGTTCTCAGGGGTATCGCGTCCACCTACGAGAATGACCGGTTGGTCGTTTCGGCAGCGGCGGGAGAGGACTGGGATGGGCTGGTTGCGTACGCCGTGGCCGCGAACGCTGCCGGTGTGGAGTGTCTGTCTGGTATTCCCGGCACGGTTGGCGGCACGCCCGTGCAGAATGTGGGCGCCTATGGGCAGGAGGTTTCGCAAACCATCGTAACGGTACGAGCGTTTGATCGCAGAACCCTGCGATTCATCGATTTGCCCGCGGCGGACTGCGGTTTCTCCTACCGCCGCAGCATTTTCAACAGCATCGAACGCGAACGCTATATAGTCACTCGCGTCGACTATGCTCTCCGTAAGGATGGCGCCGCCAGTGTCGTCTACGCGGACCTGGCGCGTTATTTCGCCGCCCGCAACGGCGCCGCTGCCGACGTTGGCTGAAGTTCGCGAGGCCGTGCGTTCCATCCGCGCGCAGAAGGGCATGCTGCTGGTATCCGGCGATCCGGACTGCCGCAGCGCCGGTAGCTTCTTCAAGAACCCGGTTGTCCCGGTAACGGTACTTGATTTGCTCGCTCAGGAGCTGGGAATTGAAAAGGGAAGCATCCCCGCGTATCCCGCGCAGGAGGGCGAGGTAAAGCTCTCCGCGGCCTGGCTGATCGAGCGGGCCGGGTACCACAAGGGTTTTGCGCTGGGAAATGCGGGAATCTCCAGCCGCCATACGCTCGCGTTGATTAATCGCGGAGGCGCCAGCGCGGCCGAGGTCGTGGGGTTACGGGATAAGGTGACAGAGACGATCGCATCGCGTTTCGGTATTCGGCTGGAACCTGAACCCGTCTTGCTGGGCTAGCCGCCAGCAGGTTGTCTGAGGGCAATCGAACTGGGAAACCGTCTGGGTGAGAACGCGAAAACGATTTTAGATCGGAACCAGGCCCGTAGGGCCGGGACCAGACGTCAGCCCAGCCCGGAAGGGCTGGGACATCGATTCGCCAACATGACCCGAGCGCCGGAGGCGCGCCACTCGACGCCGAATGTTGTGCCGCGCCTCCGGCGCTCCACAATCTTGGGCATCTGTCTCCCAGCCCTTCCGGGCTGGGCTGACGTTTGGTCCCGGCCCTACGGGCCTGGTTCCGATCTAAAACCTGTTTTCGCGTCTCACGCAAACTTTTTTCGCAGGTTTTCTATTCTCAAATCATTTGTTACAGTCCCCAAGTTGCCGCAGTAGTTGTTCGCGCCGGCTGGCTAGAACCACGTGCGCCGGTCCATGAGCCTGAACCCGGCCGTGATCGAGCACTACGACATCCGGCTGCCGTCTGGAAAGCTTCTGCCACATCATGCGAGACATAGAGGGCAGGAACGTCCCGCTCTCGCAGCCAGGTCCTCATCTGCTCAAGGATGGAAACTTTGAGATCCGCATCCATGCCCGTAAAAGGCTCGTCGAGCAGCAAAAGACGCGGCCCGGGAGCTAGCGCACGAGCTAACGCCACCCTCTGCTTCTCGCCACCAGAAAGATCGCCGGGCATTCGCCTGGCAAGTTGGCCGGCTTGAAAGAGGTCGAGCATCTGCCCCACGCGCTTGTTGCGTGAGGGCCCATCCAGACCGGAAAGACCAAAGGAAACATTGGCCGTTACATTCATGTGGGGAAAAAGTGTTGGCCGCTGGCTGACGATTCCAATGGCGCGCCGGCCGGGGGGCACCCATGCTTTGCTTTCCGTTTCCACCAGCGTTCGTCCGTGCAAAATGACCCGGCCACGGTTCGGTTGGGTTAACCCGCCAATCACACGCAGACAGGGAAGTCTTCCCCGCGCCCGAAGGGCCGAAGAGCACAGTCCAGGGCGCCGACAGAGCGCACGATACGCTTAGCGATAAATCTCCCAGCCGATGCTCGACGTCAACCTGCAGGTAATCAGACACCGGCTCTCCCCCGGCGTCCGTAGATGAATATCAGCGCCAGAAAAGAGAGGCTCAGCAGCAGCAAAGCCGTGTGGTTAGCCTGCGCATAGGCAAAGTCCTGCACCTGATCGTAGATGGAGATGGAAAGCGTCCGCGTCACGCCGGGAATGTTGCCGCCAATCATCAGGACCACCCCAAACTCTCCCACGGTGTGGGTGAACGCCAGCACTGCAGCCGTCAGCAGAAAAGGGCGGACCAACGGGAGCAACACACGCAGCAGGATTCTCGCTCGGCCAGGGGACAACAGTTCTGCTGCTTCCAGAATCTCCCGGTCAATCGAGCGGAAGCCCGCGGTTACAGGCTGCACGGCAAATGGCAGGCTGAAGAGAACCGATCCGGCCACCAGCCCGGCGAAGGAAAACGCCAGCGGATGACCGAGGACCGCCGACACGGCTCTGCCCGCCGCAGTGCGCGGAGCCATCCATACCAGTAGATAGAACCCCAGCACCGTGGGCGGCAGTACCAGCGGGAGCGCGACCGCGGCCTCTACCAGCGCTTTCCATCGCCTCTGGCTATAGGCCAGCCAATAGCCCAGGGGAATGGAAATAGCAAGCAGGATCAGCGTAGTCAGGGTGGCCAGGCGAAAGGTGAGAAAGATAGCTTGCTGGTCCATACGAGAAGAGTTCTACGGCGCTTTCAATCCGCGCTCGGCCAACTGCTTTCTGACCGGTGGAGAAAGCAGAAAGGCGAGGAACTGGCGAGCCTCTTCGACCGCGGGGCCCTGCTTGATCACAACGGCGCCCTGCAGTAGAGGCGGATAGGAATCCTCCGGCATGAGAACGTATTTCCCGTCGGCGCCGAGGCGCGATGTGAGCGCGGAGGCGAGCGAAATCAGGCCCGCATCCGCGTTGCCCGAGTCAGCATATTGAGCGGTCTGTGCGATGTTTTCCGCGACCACCAGCTTGTTCTTCAAGACGTCGGCAAGTCCCATCTTCTTGAGGGCAGCCTCGGCTGCGCGCCCATAGGGCGCATGTTCGGCATTGGCAACGGCAATGGTCCGCAGCGCAGGACTGCGCAACGAATCGATGCTGATTGGCTGCACGGGAGAGTCGTTTCGCGCCCACAGCACTAGTGTTCCGCGGGCATAAGGGATCGGGGTGGGCCCGTCTGCTAAACCTGCGGCCGCCACCTTTTGAGGAAAGGACAAGTCTGCAGAAAGGAAGAGGCCGAATGGACCGCCGTTCAGGATCTGCGTCGCCAAGGTCGCCGAGGAAGCGTACGAAGCCTCGACCTTCCGATGGGACTGCTGTGCAAACTGCTCGATCAGCGCGGGCAAAACCGGTTGAAGGTCCGCGGCGGCCGCGATCTTCAGCGTGCTGGTTTGCTGCGCGGATGTAGAGAGCTGGAAGATGCCAACCACGAGGACCAGAAGCCGGCCGCGTTTAAACACGCAACACCATCACTTCAGTCGACTTGATCAGCGCCGCTGCTGTTTCGCCCACCTGCAGCCGCATCTCCCGCGCCGCTTCTGCGGTGATGATCGAGGTGATGATCTGACCGCCGATCGAAAGCTTCACTTGCGCCAGCAGCCCCTCGATCTTCAGCTCGACGATGCGGCCAGTGAGTTGGTTCCGTCCGCTGAGTGAACGCAGCATCCTCCGCTTTGGAGTTTCCGGCCGCTTGGCCTGGTGCAGCAGGCTATCCAACTCAGATTCTGGAATGCGATAGTGGCCGCCGGGCGTTTTCACCGCTTTCAATTTCCCGCGATACAGCCACTGTTTGATGGTGGGATACGAGATCCCCAAGCGCTGCGCGGCTTCGCGTGGTGAAAGCAACATACAGCGAAATTATACGATACTGTACGGCTTAGCCAGCCGAATCTCACGAAACAAGTCGAACTTGCCAGGAAGCTATATTGGTAGGCAGTCTTGTACCCGCCAGGAGATGACTCACGTGTCCACTTCGACCATGAGAACCCGAAGTCTGCTGTTCCGCTTGTTGACAGTCGCGATCATTGCCCTGTTTTGCGCGCAAGTCTATGCACAAAACCATCGCTATCTGTATGCCGCAGTTCCAGGTATCCGCAACTACCTGCAACATGGCGGCATCGGGATTGTGGTTTTCGATATGGACAACGGTTACAAATTCGTCAAGCGCATTCCCACGTGGGCGGTAGAACCAGGCAAGCCGGCCGAAAATGTGAAGGGAATCGCGGCCGATGCCAGGACCGGCAGGATTTACGTAACCACCATCCGTCGCCTGGCGGCTTTCGATCTCACCACCGATAAAATGCTCTGGGACAAGACGTTTGAAGGCGGCTGTGACCGTCTCGCGATCTCAACAGACGGTAAGACAATCTACTTGCCGTCCCTTGAAGGTCCATTCTGGAATGTGGTGGATGCGTCCAATGGAAATTTGATTACCAAGATCCAGACCGACTCCGGTTCCCACAACACGATTTATGCCCAGGACGGGAGCCGCGTCTACCTGGCCGGCCTGCACGACAACAATCTGATCGTCGCGGATCCTTCCACCAACAAGGTCGTCGAAAAGGTCGGGCCGTTCTCGAATGTGATTCGTCCCTTCACCGTCGACGGAAGCAATTCCCGCTGCTATGTGAACGTGAACGGACTGTTGGGGTTTGAGATCGGCGATATCAAGACCGGCAAGCAACTCGCCAAGGTGACGGTGCAGGGGTTTCAACCAGGACCCGTCAAGCGGCATGGCTGCCCCAGTCACGGCATTGCCTTGTCGCCGGACGAAAAGGAAATCTGGCTCGCGGATGGAGCCAACAATTACGTCCATGTCTTCGACAATACCGTCATGCCGCCTAAGCAAATTGCCGACGTCAAAACTACCGATATGCCGGGCTGGATGTTCATGACCATCGACGGCAAGTATGTAATCCCCTCCAGCGGCGACATCATCGACCGCAAAACCAGAAAGATTGTTTACACCCTTCACGACGAGACCGGCACCCAGTTGCAAAGCGAAAAAACCGTCGAAATTGATTTCAAGAATGGCAAGCCGGTTCGCAGCAACGATCAATTCGGAGTGGGTCAGAAACGTTAGGGAGGGTCGCGCTACCGTACATTGGAATTGTGTTTCTTACTCGAGGAACAGTGTATGTCGACATCCGTCGCTTTGAATTCTGTTGAACCGTCTCTTAAGGACGCGAGGTTGTTTCGCCAGCAATGCTACGTGGGCGGCGCGTGGGTCAACGCAGCCGACAGCGGCTCCTTTGCCGTCACCAATCCTGCCGATGGAAGCCAGATCGGTACCGTTCCCAGCTTCGGCGCTCGCGACACGCAACGCGCGATCGACGCGGCAGAGGCGGCCTTGCCCGCGTGGCGGTCTAAGACCGCCAAGGAGAGATCGCAGATTCTGCGTCGCTGGTTCGATCTTTGTATGCAGAATCAGGATGACCTGGCGATGATCCTCACGCTGGAGCAGGGCAAACCCCTGGCGGAGGCGCGCGGCGAGATCGCCTACGGATCATCCTTCATCGAGTGGTTTGCTGAAGAAGCAAAACGCGTCTACGGCGACGTCATTCCCACTACCTCGGCTGATCGCCGGATCGTCGTCATCAAGCAGCCGATCGGTGTCGTAGCCGCCATTACCCCGTGGAATTTCCCCAACGCCATGATCACGCGCAAAGCGGGAGCCGCGCTGGCCGCCGGTTGCACGGTCGTGATCAAGCCCGCTGAATCAACGCCTTACTCGGCCCTTGCTCTCGCGGAGCTGGCGGAACGGGCCGGCATGCCAAAGGGAGTCCTCAACATCATTACTGGCGAGCCTGAAGTGGTGGGCGGCGTACTCACCGCGAGTCCAGTCGTACGAAAACTGTCATTCACCGGCTCGACCGAAGTAGGCCGGTTGTTGCTCGCGCAATGTGCGGGTACGGTGAAGAAGGTGTCGCTGGAATTAGGCGGAAATGCCCCTTTCATCATCTTCGCCGACGCCGATCTCGACCGCGCGGTGGCCGGCGTCATGATCTCGAAATTTCGCAACGGCGGCCAGACCTGCGTTTGTGCCAACCGCATCTTTGTGGAAGACACTATCTACGACGCATTCTCGGCCAAGCTGCAGGATGCAGTGGGAACGCTCGTTGTCGGCAACGGTATGACCGCCGGAACAACCATCGGGCCCCTGATCGATCAGGCAGCCGTAGATAAGGTGCAAGACCACATCAGCGACGCCGTGAGCAAGGGCGCTAAAATTTCCCTCGGCGGCAAACGCCACGCTCTCGGTGGCACCTTCTTCGAGCCCACCATTCTTCTCGATGTTCCGGGAGGAACCAAGCTCATGAACGAGGAGACCTTCGGCCCGGTCGCTCCGTTGACGCGGTTCTCTTCCGAACAGGAAGTCATCGCCATGAGCAACGACACCGAGTTCGGACTTGCGGCCTACTTCTACACCCGCGACATCGGGCGCGTCTGGCGCGTGGCCGAAGCCCTGGAGTATGGCATCGTAGGCATCAATGAAGGAATCATCTCCACCGAAGTGGCTCCGTTCGGAGGCGTAAAGCAGTCGGGCATCGGGCGGGAAGGTTCAAAGTACGGTATCGAAGAATATGTCGAAGTGAAGTATCTGTGTATGGGCGGTGTCTAAGGCGCAAACGAAAGGCACCATGAAGGCGTCTGACGATTCTCGACGATCGCATCTCGCGCACCAAGTATTTCCCGCGGACTACTCAGCCATCTTTGCCGATTAGCTACACCCGCCCGTTTGCGGCGCATCCATCCCAGTTCTACTGCTAGGCTTAAACCATGCAAGAAGTTTCTCATCAACTGCGCTGCGTCGGTTGCAGCGCCGTCATCCTGCCGGAATCGGTAGAAAAAGACTTTCGTTGTGTCGATTGCGGCGAACTTCTTGAGGTGGAATATCCCTCGTGGAGTGCGGCGGGCGGCCCAGTTCCGGCCCTTGCAACAGGACCTCGCCGCGCGCCAAATCCAGGCGCACTGCGCTGGCTCTGGCAGGAAAGGCTCCAGTCCAGGCTTCCCATCGATCGGAGTGGCGTATGGCGCTTTCGTGAGTTGCTGCCCATTCTGCTGCACCCCGAAAAGGCGGTGACGCTACGCGAAGGCAACACCCCCCTCTACCAGCTGTTGCAGTGCGCGGAGGAATTGGGCCTGGAGCAGCTCTACGCCAAACACCAGGGCATGAACCCCACCGGCTCGTTCAAGGACACGGGTATGACAGCGGCCCTTTCCCAGGCGCGCGAGCGCGGCTTCCAGTGGGTAGCGTGCGCTTCCACCGGCAACACCTCGGCTGCCATGGCGGCCTACGCTTCCCGCGCCCGCATGAACAGCCTGGTTTTGCTCCCCGAGGGTAAGATTTCGTGGTCCAAGCTCTCCCAGGCGCTCGATTACGGCGCCGTCACCTGCCAATTGAACACCGACTTTGATGGCTGCGTGCGGGTGCTGGCGGAAGTAGTCCGGCGTGCGCCCGTTTATCTGTTGAACTCCGTCAATCCCTACCGGCTCGAAGGCCAGAAAACACCAGCTCTCGAGATCGCGGAGCAATTCGACTGGCAGGTTCCCGACCACGTGATCGTGCCCGGGGGGAACCTGGCCAATAGCTCGGCCCTGGGCAAAGGCTTCCTCGAGATGAAGCATTTAGGGCTCAGCACCAAAGTTCCAAAAATCACCGTGGTGCAGGCCGAAGGGGCCAACCCCCTCTACACCAGCCTCCTGCATCACGGCGGGGAAGAGATCCAATCCGTGCAAGCCAACACGCGAGCCACCGCCATCCGCATTGGGAACCCGGCATCGTGGCGCAAGGCGGCACGAGTCATCCAGCAAACCGGGGGGTATTGCGAACAAGTGAGCGAAGCTGAGATTGCCCTGGCAAAAGCGGAAATCGGCCAGGAGGGCATCGGCTGCGAGCCGGCGTCCGCGGTCACGTTGGCCGGCTTGAAGAAGCTGATGCGTGACGGGAGGATCGATCGCGGCGAATCCGTGGTGCTGCTGCTCACCGGGCACACGCTGAAAGATTCCGAGTTCACCATCGATTTCCACCGCGGCACTTTGTTACGCGAGGAAGAGACCGCTGGGCTGGAACGCGAAATCTCTGAAAAGCGTCGCGCCACGCTCTCGCTGGAGGCCTCTGCCGACGCTGTGCTTCGTGCGCTTGAGGCCGCAATCAAAGCATGAAGACAGGCATGAAGACAGTGCACCTGCGGCTCCCTGCTACTTCGGCTAATCTGGGCCCGGGTTTTGACGCCATGGCACTGGCGCTCGAACTCTTTCTGGAGATCGACGCCACGCCCGCAACCGAGTTTTCCATTCAGGCCACGGGCCGCAATCCGAACATTTGCGGCGGACTGAACAGAAATCTACTGATTGAAACGTACAAGGCAGTCCTCGGCGCTGAGCAGAGGCAGGTGGTGCCGCTTGATCTGCGCATGCGCAATGGCATTCCAGTGGGTATGGGATGCGGTTCCTCGGCGGCGGTCCGGTTGGCCGCGGTCGCGCTCGCCTCGGCCTTCGGAGACCTCGGTTGGGATGCAGCCAGGATCGTCGATCATGCCGTCGGCCTCGAAGGCCACCCCGACAACGTTGCGGCCTGCTGGCACGGCGGCCTGACGATTGCTGCCAACTCCCAACAGCTGGCCATTGTCTCTCTCCCGCCTCCTGCGGGCTGGCGGGCCGTTCTCATCCTTCCGGAAACGCCGGTGGCCACGTCCAAGGCACGTGCCATGCTGCCCCAGACCTACCCACGTCAGGACGTCGTGACGAATGTGCAGTGTGTAGCGTTGTTAACCGCGGCTTTTGCCACCGGCAGGGCGGATCTCATGCACTTGGCCACCGTTGACCGTCTGCACCAACCCTATCGTGCGGAGCTTTGCCCTCTCCTGCCCGCCCTGCTGCCGTTGGCCGGCAACCATGGAGTGATGTCGGTCACGCTAAGCGGCGCCGGACCTGCGGTCATGCTCCTCACGCAAACTACCGAAGAGGCGGCCTTGAAGGAAGCGATTCTGGAGCTTGCCCGCCCCGTGTGTCCGGTAGAAATCCTGCCCGCTGCTCTTTGCCGCGAGGGTGCCGGCATGCGGGTTGGAGAGTAGACGGCCGATTTCCTCATAGATTACTAAATCATTACCTAAGTTCTATTTACAACGCCATTTGCTAAGCCCTAATTTACGCGTCGTGGGCAGTTCTGGGGGAGGGCTGCTCTAGCGCCTGTGGCCGCGAGGCCCGGGCGCTTTGCTTTTACCCCCTATGCACCTTTTCGCTATGTCCCGCATCAATAGTTGAGGCTGGAAGTGTGGCATGGATGCTATGCTCAGCCAGGAAGCGAAGGAGGAACATGGCAGGACCAGGGGTCTTTGAAGTAAACGATGCGACGTTTGAGCAGGAGGTGCTGCAGTCTGAGCAGCCTGTGCTCGTCGACTTTTGGGCTGCCTGGTGCGGGCCTTGCCGCGCGCTGGCGCCCGTCGTGGACGAAGTAGCCGCGCAGTACCTTGGCAAGCTCAAGGTGATGAAGATGGATGTGGATCGGAATTCGGCAACGCCGATGCGTTACGGGATCCGCGGCATTCCGGCTTTGCTGCTTTTCAAAGGCGGCAAAGTAGCGGAACAGATCGTAGGGTTTGTCCCCAAAGATCAGATCGACAAGAGCATTACCAAGCTGATCGCTGTCTAAGCGATCGCACCAGTCAGGAAGAGAAAGCCCCGGGCAGTTTCGGGGCTTTTCTTGCGTTTACATGACTTGGCTACGCTCTCTGGTAAACATTCCCACGCAGGGTCTGTAGAACCGCAGGTCCCTCCACGGCACGCCGGGGCAGGCGGGATGACAAGTGGAGAGTGGTCCACGGCACGCCGGGACAGGTTGCTGGACCGGGGCGTTTGGCTTCTGGGCACAGACTTCAAACGTATCTGCGCAAAACACCTAGAACGCGGCCCTGAATCGCGATCTGCGAAAGAGGAACGTAGATGGGTTCCATCTCAGCATTCGAGGGCTGCAACCGGACCATGGTCCCTTCAATGTAATACCGTTTCAGCGTGGTCTCACTCCCGCGCACGAGAGCGACAATAATCTCGCCTTGGCGCGCGGTGCTGGTGTGCTCTACCAACACATAATCGCCATCCACGATGTGCTCATCGCGCATGGAGTCGCCGCGAACCTGGAGGGCAAAAACCTCGCGGTTTCCAAGGATGTCTCCCAGCGCGATGGTTTCGTTGGTCTCCGACGCTTCGACCGGGAGACCCGCAGCAATCCGCCCCAACAGCGGCAACCGGTCCGAACGCCGCGTCTTGCTGCGCGGCGGCAGCACATCGATCGATCGGCTGCGGTTGTGAGCCCGCTGCAGAAGCCCCTTCTTCTGCAGGTTGGTAATGTGCTTGTGCACCGTGGCCAAAGACTTGAGGCTCAAGCCTCGGGCAATCTCCTCAAAAGAGGGGGAGTATCCATTGCGCTGCACGAAGTTGCTGATAAAGTCCAGCACTTCCTTTTGGCGGCGGGTAACTGACATGTCCGCATTATAGCGAACAAAAAGCGAATCGCAAAAATCTTTTTTTTGGATGCTTTCCGGGCCGCGATCAGCTTGCTACAACAGTTGTTTCGAATTGGAACAACTCACGTGCGCGCTCCTCCCGATATGAAACGACGCAACAAGGAATGTCCTTCCAGCGCTTGTTTCAACCGCTCGTTGCGGTGCAGGGTAGATATGCAACGCGGGATGGTGACCGCAAAGCGAACAGGCAACACCCGAAAGGCGGGCACCAGGTAGTTAACCACGGCAGGATCGAGTTCCTATACGCAGCGCCGATGAGGCAAACATAGTTTTCTTCAGTCCGCATCGACGCCGCACCTGACCAGCCTGTGCCTTTCGCTCAAAGACAGCTGTACCTCAGCAGTGCTGTACCGGTTCTCAAGTTTCCAGGGTCTGTTTCTCGAACATAGGTTGGATGGTGAATATGCAAGAAGCAGGAAAAGGTCACAGACGTCCTCGGCGGGGTGGAGCTTCGACGCAAGAGGTGAACGCGGTAACCCATGTCGTCCCTGACAGTGCCAAGAAAGAAGCTCCTGCCGGCGCACCCCGAACATCGCTTGCCCCACGCACCGGCGACCTGCTCACCGCGGAACAGGAAAAGCTCATGATCGAGCATCTCCCCATCGTGCGCTTTATCGCTCGTCGTATCCATGAGCGGCTGCCGCAACATGTGCCTATCGAAGACCTATACAGCGCAGGTGTGGTGGGCCTGCTCGACGCCTTCGGCAAATTCGATCCATCCAAGCAGGTACAGTTCCGGAGCTACGCGCAATTTCGCATCCGCGGAGCCATTCTGGACAACCTGCGCACTCTCGACTGGAGCCCCAGGGAATTGCGTCGCAAGGGCCGTGCCATCGAGCAGGCAATTCAGACTCTCATGGCCCAGTTTGGCCGCGCCCCCACCGACCTGGAAATCGCCAGCCAGATGCACATCGACCTTTCCACCTATCAGCAACTGCTGGGAGAACTCAAGGGCCTTGAAATCGGCACCCTGCATTCGGAACGCAGTGAGGACTCAGGGGAAGAAGAGTTGGTCTACCTGCCCAACCGGCCGGAAGATGATCCTCTCTTTCGCTACCTCCAGTCCGAAATGCGAGAACGGCTGATTGAAGCTATCGGGGACCTGCCCGAGCGCGAACGCCTGGTGATGACCCTTTACTACTACGAGGAAACCACGATGAAGGAGATCGGACTCATCCTCGGCGTTGTCGAGTCGCGGATCTCGCAGATCCACGCCTCCGCCGTCATGCACCTTCGCGCTCGTCTGGCTGATTTCGCGGCACGGCAGGAGACTCCAGGCGCCTCGCCCTCTTCCCGCCGCTCCGCCGGGCCGAAGAACGATTGTTGAGGTCCATGTAACGAGGTGGTCGCCGAGGTTACCAAAGGTCCCCATTTGCCTGGGGATGATGCTACCCTTGTGTCGGAGATGGACCAGCGCGACAATCCGGCAACCCGTGACCTTCTGTCGGCAAACGACAGGCTTACTGCGGATTCACTCCATGGCATCGAGGATGTGATCGATGAAGAGCGCCTGAAAAAGATTGCCCGGCTCAAGCAGGCAGTGGCCGACGGGACCTATCATGTCAGCGCCGAGGCTTTGGCCGACAAACTCATCGCGCACATGCTGGAACCCAAAGGCTAGCTGCTTCGCAATTGCTATAGACCGAAACGACAGGCCTTTTCTCGCTTTTCTCTCAACGGAAACTACTCCGCGCGAACTGCTCTAGCCCCGCGCTCTCGTCACTTCTCCACTTGGATATACTTTGCAGAGAGGCGCCCTGGCATGGCGGTCCGCTTTTTGTGGAATGCGACAAGAGGCCATCGGCTCGCCCCATGGCGCAGCGAATACCTCAAGTGGCGGATCGAAACCTATTCCGGCCGCAAAGCTGACACCATCGACGCCAGGTATTTCTGGTCCTTCCTATGGAAGGAACGGGCCCAGCTGATGCGATTCCTCGGTTGGACGCGAAACTTCGGAACGCGCAGCCGGCAAAACTCTTAACCGGCCAGGGAAAAACTCGGCTTTGTATGAGGGGGCACGATCTTCAGCCTGTTTTAGCCGCTGCCCTGCGGCTTTTTGCCGCCTTTCCAAGCGACTGAGCATTAGGGTGCCCAAAAATGGCGACCCCGCGATCATGCTCGGCATCTATCAAAGGGCGTAGGCTACGCTGCCAAATCTTAGGGAAAACGGAGAACGATGGCCTCGACCACGACTGCCGGCGCGTCGGCCGCGAACGCGGCGATGTACGCATGGAAGCCAAAAACGAATCCCTGGCTGATCGCCGCCACGGTGGCGCTCGCCGCGTTTATGGAGGTGCTGGATACCTCCATTGCTAACGTTGCGCTACCCCACATCGCAGGCAGCCTGGGCGCGAGCGCGGATCAGAGCACCTGGGTGCTTACCTCTTACCTGGTGGCGAATGCAATCGTTTTGCCCATGGGGGCCTGGGCCGCCAGCGTGATCGGGCGGAAGAACTTCTTCATGCTCTGCATCGTCATTTTCACCGTTAGCTCCTTCCTGTGTGGTATCGCTCCTACTCTGGCTTTCCTTTTGCTCTTTCGCGTGTTTCAGGGTGTCGGAGGAGGTGGCTTGCAGCCCATGGCGCAGGCCATCATGGCTGATTCGTTTGAGCCCTCCAAACGCGGTCTCGCATTTGCACTCTACGGGTTAGTCGCGGTGTTGGCGCCGTCGATCGGGCCCACCCTGGGCGGTTGGATCACCGACAACTACTCCTGGCATTGGATCTTCTACATCAACATCCCCGTAGGCTTCCTGGCTCTGTTCCTTACCAACCGTCTGGTAGAAGATCCGCCTTATCAAAAGGCCGATCGCAAAAATCTTTACCGCATCGATTACATCGGCGTCAGTCTATTGGTCGTTGCCATGGGCGCGTTACAGATCACATTGGATAAGGGTGAGGAAAAGAACTGGTTTGGATCGCACTTCATTGCGGCGTTTGCCATCACGTTCGTCCTCTCGTTTATTGCTTTGATCATCTGGGAGTTCCACGTCGACAAGCCGCTGATTGACCTGCGGCTCTTCAAGTTCAAGAATTTCGCCGTGTGTGCCTTCCTCATGTTGTTGACCGGCGGATTGCTGAATGCCACCACGGTCCTGCAGCCGCAGTTCCTGCAACAACAACTCGGCTACACGGCCACCGTCGCCGGGCTGTCGCTTTCGGGCGGCGGATTGGCTTTGCTCGTCGCGATGCCCATGGCGGGACAGGCGGTCAGCCGTTTTCCGGCGCGAAATCTGATCGCGCTCGGCTTTGTGATCTTCGCTGTCGGCTATTTCTACACTGCCTCGCACATCAGCCTGCTGATCAGTTTCGGGTTCGCCTCCAAGTTGCGTGTGGTTCAGATCATCGCTATCCCCTTTGTCTTTATTTCCGTGACGACGGCTGCGTATTTCGGAATTCCTCCGGAAAAGAACAACCAGGTCTCGGGGCTTATTAACTTTGTGCGTAATATTGGCGGCAGTATTCTGATCTCGCTCACCAACGCCCTGGTGACCGAGCGTGCGCAATGGCACCAGAGCGTACTTTCGAAGAACACGACATTGGCGGGCAGCGTCTATCAGCAGCAGATTGACTCCCTGCGCAACATCCTGGACGGGACTGCCGGGAAAGCAAACAGCCTGCACCTGGCGCAGGGGCAGCTCTACCAGCAGCTTCAGGCGCAGACGCAGGCCCTGGCGTACGTCGATGTGTATTACGTGCTCGCCTTTGCCGCTGTCCTCATGGTGCCCCTGGCCTTCCTGCTGGATCGCAACCACCCTGGCGGCGGCGGGACCGTGATGATGGAATAGGCAGCCTGGCGGTCTATCCGGCGCTCATTCTGCAGCTTTTAACGACCTATCGGAAACGGTCTGGTACCCTCTCCCAAACCCCTTTTCCCGTGCGCCACAACCCAAGCCATGTTATTCTCAATCAGACACTTAGAGAGTGGACTCGATTTAACGTAGAGGAGTAAAGCGCTGCCGTGCTGGCAACTGCAAAGAAGACCGAAGTTATTACGCGCTTTCGCACCCATGACAGTGACACGGGTAGCCCGGAAGTGCAGATTGCGATTCTCAGCGAACGAATTGGCGAGCTGACTGAGCATTTCAAGCTTCATAAAAAGGATCACGCCTCCAGGCGAGGTCTCTTGATGCTCGTGAGTAAGCGTCGCCGTTTGCTGGACTATCTCAAGACGAACAATTCTGACCGCTACCGGGATGTGATCGGTAAGCTGGGTATCCGCAAGTAAACAAGCGAGAATCTTGTACCCCACAATCAGGCGAAGAGACTGGATCGAGCTGGACGCCGAGACGGCTGGTGCGCAGGTAATGGCACCGGTTGGCGAGCGCTCGCCCGTTTATCAGCTCTTTCCATCTCCGCACGTTGCCTCTCGCGCTGGAATCATCCCGCCCTCTGCACACGCGCCCGCCCTTTGTGCATAACGAAATGAGGATTTTATGAAACAGGAAGTGACAGTCGAGCTTACCGGCGGTAAGCGATTGACTTTTGAGACAGGCCGCCTGGCCAAGCAGGCCTCTGGTGCTGTCGTGGTATCCCAGGGTGACAACATGGTTCTGGCCACCGCAGTGGCCGCACCGGAACCCAAAGAAGGACTCGATTTTTTCCCCTTGACCGTGGACTATCGCGAGTACACCTACGCTGGTGGCCGCATCCCCGGAGGCTTTATCAAGCGCGAGGGCCGGCCCAGCGAGCGTGAGGTTCTCACCTGCCGCCAGATCGACCGCCCGATTCGTCCCATGTTCCCCAAAAATTTCCGCAACGAGACTCAGGTCATCGCCCTGGTCCTGTCTGCGGACAAGGACAACGATCCGGATGTCGTCGGCATCAATGCCGCCGGCGCGGCCCTGGCCCTTTCCGACATTCCCTTTGGCGGCCCCATCGGTGCGGTAAGAGTCGGCCAGGTCGACGGTCAGTTCGTCGTCAACCCCTCGTATGACGAGCGGCTTGTCAGCAAGCTGAATATCACCGTCGTAGCGACAAAAGACGGCGTGGTGATGATCGAGAGCGGCGCCGCCGGTGTGAGCGAGGATACGGTGGTCGATGCCATCGAATTCGGTCACAACGAAGCAAAAAAGATTTGCGCTGCTGTCGATGAGTTGGTTGCCAAGGCAGGGAAGAAGAAGCGCGTCGTGGCTCCCATTGAGTTCGACGAGGAATACTTCACTGCGCTAAAGGCCAAAGCGAGCGACCGTCTGAAGGACGCTCTGGACACCAAGACCCATCCCAAAACCGAAAGCTACGCACTGGTCAAGCAGATTAAGGACGAGCTGGCCAAGGAGCTTCCCGAAGGCGATGCGGAAGCCAAGAAGAAGCTTTCGAAATACTTCGAAGTGATGCGGGAGAGAATCTTCCGTGAGCAGGTCACCAAGGACCGCATCCGGCCTGACCGCCGCAGCTTCGACCAGATCCGCGAGATCTCGATTGAAGTCGGTGTGTTGCCGCGCGTCCACGGCTCGGCTCTGTTTACCCGCGGCGAAACGCAGGCATTGGTCACCGCGACTTTGGGAACCTCGGACGATGTGCAGCGTCTGGAAACCTTCCAGGGAGAACAGCGCAAGCGTTTCATGCTGCACTACAACTTCCCTCCGTTCTCCGTCGGAGAAGTGGGCCGCATGACCGGCGTAGGCCGGCGTGAGATTGGCCACGGCGCACTCGCCGAGCGTGCCATTGCAGCCGTGCTGCCGGGTGAGGACGAGTCTCCTTACACCCTGCGCGTGGTTTCCGACATCCTCGAATCGAATGGCTCTTCTTCGATGGCCAGCGTTTGCGGCGCCAGCCTCGCGCTGATGGAAGCAGGCATTCCTCTCAAGGCAGCCGTTGCCGGTGTAGCCATGGGCCTGGTCAAGGAAGGCGATGACTACGCCATCCTGACGGATATCGCCGGCGCAGAAGATCACTACGGCGACATGGACTTCAAGGTTGCAGGTACCCGCGAGGGCATTACTGCGCTGCAGATGGACATCAAGATCAGCGGCGTTACCGGACAGATCATGCGTGAGGCTCTGGAACAGGCTCGCCGCGGACGGTTATTCCTGCTTGACCAGATGGATGCTGTGCTGTCCTCGCCGCGCACGGAGCGTTCGAAGTTTGCTCCCCAGATCCACACCTTGCAGATACCGACCGATAAGATTCGTGATCTGATCGGACCGGGTGGCAAGACGATTCGCGGCATCATCGAAGCCACCGGCGTCAAGATTGATGTCGACGATACCGGTCGCGTGAATGTTGCCTCGAGCGATGAAGAAGGTCTGAAGAAAGCGCTGGCCATGATCAGCGACCTCACCGCCGTTCCGGAAGTAGGGAAGACCTACCTGGGCAAGGTGGTTCGCCTGGCTGAGTTCGGTGCGTTTGTCGAGATCTTTCCCGGCACCGACGGATTGCTGCACATCAGTGAGATTGCCGAGCATCGCGTGAAGGATGTGAAGGACGAACTTCGCGAAGGCGATCAGGTACTGGTCAAGGTTCTGGGAATCGAAGGCAATCGCATCAAGCTATCGCGCAAGGCGCTGTTGAAAGAGCAACGCGAAAAGCTCGGACTTCCGGAGCCATCCCGAGGCGGTTCGGGTGGAGACAACGGCGGCGGCGAAGTCGCGGCGTCGCGTCCTCCGCGGTCACAATCGCAGTCCCCGGTAGAACGGCAGCCGGCGTCGAATGCCAGCACCATCACCATTGAGGGTGGCGAAGAGTTCGATGACGATGAGCCATTCGTCGAGGGTGGCGACGAGCCAAACTTCAACCGTGCAGACGGTACTGCCGCTGCGGGACCAGCAGAGGCTCGCAGGCCGGCAGGACCCGGTGGGGCCGCAGCCGGACAACGGCGCCGGCGGCATCGCAGCCGGGGTCGCGGACCCGGTGGTGGGGGCGGCGGCGGAAGCCGCGGACCCCAGTAAACCATGAACCAGGAGTGACGAAGGGCTGCGCTTTAGCGCAGCCCTTTTGTCTTCTGCATTGGAAACTAGATTCGGGAAATGCTCTGTACGAAGGGCACAGGTTCAGCCGTGCCGCAAATTATTCGCATATAGACGGCTTTACATCGCAGAATTGAAGCAGGCCCGTAGGGCCGGGACCAAACGTGAGCCCAGCCCGGAAGGGCTGGGAGATAGATACTCGAGATTGTGGAGCGCTGGAGGCGCGGCACTCCATACGTCCGCCTGTGCCGCGCCTCCGGCGCTCGGTGGGCGGTGGAGAATCGATGTCCCAGCCCTTCCGGGCTGGGCTCACGTTTGGTCCCGGCCCTATGGGCCTGTTTCAATTCTGCGATTTGCTTTCGCGTTCCCACACACGCCATGGGGTTTTTGTACGCCTCGGCTAAACCCGTGCCCTTCGTACAAAGCCTTTCCCGGAGCCTATGAAACCCTCACCCAAGCAATGGTTAGCCTTCGTTGTCCTAGGCATTGTCTGGGGTAGCACCTGGATAGCTGCGGACACTCTGGCCGAGTCCGTTCCACCTCTGCTTGGAGCGGCCGCCCGCTTCCTGCTCGCTGCACTGGTCTGCCTCCCTGTGCTGGTGCGAAAGCGGCTCAACCTGCCGAGGGGTCGCGCGCTTGGCTTTACCTTGTTGCTGTCCGTCACCATGGTTGTATTGCCGTCCTTGCTGCTGCTTTGGGCGCAGCGGCACGTGTCATCGGTAACCGTTACTGTCTTGCTCTCAGCGATGCCGCTATTGGTAGCGATGTTACGGCCAGACGACGTGCCCCGGGGTGCTCTGCTGGCCACTGTTGTGGGACTGGGAGGAATCGTCCTGGCCTTGGGCCCTTCCTTTTCGCTCGATCAGGCCGGAGGCGCCGCGATCGCGCTCCTGGCTGTAGCATCCAGCGGCGCTTCGGCGGTTCTTGCACGCCGGGAACTCAGGGCAGTGAACCCCGTGGTCGTGACCGCCCTGCTATCCGCCACAGCAGCAGGGCTGCTCATGGTTGCGGGCATGCTTTTCGAGCGGGGACAAACGATGCACTGGAGCCACCATGCGATCGCCTCCCTTGTATTTCTGGCCGTCGTCGCGGGCGCACCGGCCTATGCGGCTTACTTCTGGTTGCTTCAGCATCTGGAGGCCTATAAGGTGACAACGGTGCAATGGATCGAGCCTCTGGTAGCCATCATCGAAACGGCCTTCTTCCTCCGCCTCGGTCTCTCGTTTGCCATGATCGCCGGGTCCCTGGTTACCTTTACGAGTTTGTTACTGGTAATGCGTGCCCGGGCAGAAGATGACAAAAACGTTTCCCTCCTGGGAAATTGACAAACAGAAGTGAGGAATATCTGCCGGGGGATGCGATAAACTGCAGGCGATGGGCGCCACTTTATACATTGTCGTTGAAGGCGAGGACCCAGGCTTCGATATCTTCGTAAATGGCAGAGCACTCGCTCGGAACGAGGATGCTTTGGAGAAGATGGCGCAACGCATTGGGATCAAACCGCTGCTCGAATTCTTTTCTGCCGATGAGAACTCCATGGCCCTTTTGCTGGAAGAAGGCGCGGGCGACCCGGAGTGGGCCAAGACCTTGCCCCCGCCGCAGTGGTTCTCCCCGGAAGATGGCCTGATTACCGTGTGCACCCTGCTCGACCACCTCAAAGCCTCGCCGACCGCGCTGGGAACAGAAACGCCGGCAGTCCTGCGCGAGATGGAAGAGTTTGAACGCGTGCTGCGCAAGACCGCCCAACGTCAGATGCGCTGGCAGCTCGCCGTAAGCTGGAAATAAGCCCGCTCAGCCCTTCCACGCACCAAGCAAACGGCGCAGCAAGACCAGCTCTCCCGTGTGGTAGCTGTTGTGATCGGCGGCCAACAAAACCTCGCGTAACAATGTCTGATCATTTTTGCCCCACGGAATCTGCGCATACAGATTGCTATCCGGATTCTTGATCAGCTCCTCGAATGCTTTCAGGTCTTCCTTCAGCGCCCGCACCGAATTCTGCCAGGCTTCCTTGGAAGGAGGCGCAGCTGTCGCGGGCCAGTAGTCGTCCGGCCACTTCTTCTCAACGTACTTGTCGTTGGTAGAAAAATCCCAAATGTCGCGCAGCGCGATGCGCATGTGCTCGAGCACCTCCCATGCAGAATGGGACGAGTTCTCTGGCTTTGCGCCATACAGTTTAGGGGGAAAATCCTTGAGTGCTTCAAGCGTTTCGACGTGCGCATGACCGCCGCGCAGTAGCTGAACCAGTTGTTCTCTTAAAGATGCGTCGTTGTCGGGCATAAGCAATCGGATGCAGAAAGTCCGGTCGACGTCGCAGAGGATTATGCCCCGGAACCGCTTGTCCAGTGAATTGCCGGATCAGCTAGGCAACTTCGCGCTTGCCGGTCGCGAAGAGATCGCCGATGCGACGGATCTGCGCTCCCACCCCGCGCAGCTTCTCTTCAATCCGCTCGTAGCCGCGGTCGATATGGTAGACACGATCCAGGATCGATTCGCCGTCTGCAACCAACGCCGCAATCACCAGCGAAGCCGATGCCCGCAGGTCAGAGCACATGACGACCGCTGAAGAGAGCGGTGTCTTGCCCCGGACGGTCGCCGTGCGGCCGTCCACTTTGATACTGGCTCCCATGCGGACCAACTCGCCCACATGCATAAAGCGATTCTCGAAAATGTTTTCGACCACCGTCGTCGTGCCTTCAGCCTGAGTCGCCAAAGCCATGTACTGCGCCTGCATGTCGGTGGGGAAGCCGGGGTATTCTTCGGTCGAAATATCGTTCGCCTTGAGGTTCCCTTCGCTGCGCACACGCAGTTGGTCGGTACCCATGGGCGTGACCCGTACTCCACAGGCTTCGAGTTTGCTCACCAGGGCAGCAAGATGAGCCGGCTGGCAATTGGCCACCACCAGGTCGCCTCCGCTGATAGCACCCGCCACCAAAAACGTTCCCGCTTCAATGCGGTCCGGATTGATGCGGTGTTTGGCGCCGTGCAGCTTGTTCACGCCTTTCACCCGGATGGTTGCAGTACCCGCGCCCTCGATTTTCGCGCCCATGGCGACCAGAAGGGCAGCCACGTCGACCACCTCCGGCTCACGAGCGCAATTTTCCATCAGCGTATCGCCATCAGCAAGAACCGCCGCCATGAGCAGGTCTTCCGTGCCGGTCACCGTGATCTTGTCGAACACAATGTGCGCGCCATGCAGCCTCTCGGCGCGCGCTTCCAGATAACCGTGTTCCTGCACAATGGTAGCGCCCATCGCTTCCAGGCCCTTGAGATGTAAATCGATCGGGCGGTCCCCGATGGCGCAGCCGCCGGGCTGGGCCACACGTGCCAGCCCGCACCGCGCGACCAGGGGACCCAACACCAACGAAGACGCACGCATGGTCTTGACAATTTCGTATTTGGCTGTGGGGTCAGAAAGGACTCGGCAACTAATGGTGGTGCGATGCTGTGCGCGGCCGTAGCCGAGCTCGACCTCGGCGCCCATGGAAGTGAGCAGTTTCCGCTCCGTCTCGATGTCGCGGACCTGGGGAACATTCTCCAGCACCACTTCATCTTCGGTGAGTATCGCGGCTGCCATGCAGGGCAGGGCGGAATTTTTGGCTCCGCTTACCCGAATCGTTCCCAGCAGCGGGTTACCGCCGCGAATCACAAACTTGTCCATGCGAGCCCGGGGGGTGCTCCTTATTTGTTTCTCACTTCTACAGCTCGAGCGTTGTATCTTCAATTGCCAGCCGGACATTTCCGTCCGACTTAGCCAGACGGCGTACCGCCTCCGGCTTATCAACTCCGGCCTTGAGCATCACCAACGCAACCGGCACGCTACGCCCGGCAGACTTGATGGTGAGCACAGCCCGTTCCCGGTCAATGTTGCAGGCGCGCATCAGGATGCTGATTCCACGCTCCACCAGCTTGGTGTTCTGCATGTGCACGTTGACCATGAGATTGTCGTAGACGTAACCAAGCCGCGTCATCGCGCCGGTGGTGATCATGTTCAGCACCATCTTCTGCGCCGTGGCGGCCTTCATCCGCGTCGATCCGGAAACGACTTCCGGTCCGACTTCAGCCACGACACAGATGTCCGCAGCGCCAGAAAGCGGAGTGTTGTGGTTGCAGGTGACGGCGGCGGTCTTGGCTCCGCGAGCCCGGGCATATTCGACGGCAGCTACGACGTAGGGCGTGCGGCCACTCGAAGAGAGACCGATCACCACGTCTTTGCGGGTCGGGCGGCGCCGGGCAATATCCCGCTGCCCCAGCTCCGTCGAATCCTCGTTCACTTCGACCGCGGATGCGAGCGCTTTCGGGCCGCCGGCCATAATGTACTGGACACTTTGAGGAGGGGTGGAAAACGTCGGAGGGCACTCCGAGGAATCCAGGCCGGCGATGCGTCCGCTCGATCCGGCGCCCACGTAGATCAAGCGCCCGCCATCGCGGAGACTGCGCGCCACCATATCGATCACCAAAGCGATCTCCGGCAGCGACTTCTTCACTGCCGCTGCAATTTTTGAGTCTTCGTGATTGATGATGCGGGCGATTTCAAGTGCGGATTTGGTGTCGAAGCCCATCGAGGCTTCGTTGGAGCTTTCCGTCGTTAGATCGTGCAGGTTGTTCGGCTGATCGATATTTGCGTCCTGGCCGGTCCCTGTCTCCGTGTGAAAAGTACTTGTTGTGGCCATGTTGGTTTACTCTGCTCCCACTCAACTAAATGATTTTATCTCTATCTGACGAAAGTTTGCTCTGAAATTAGGTCGCGGCGTGCCAGCCACGCAAACACTTTTGGGTTATGGCAATCTACCCCACTCTAGTGATTCCATTACCGCGTCATGGAATACAGGGCGAACGGCGCGAATGGCTCGGCTGTTGCGGTGGGGCCAGGTCCGATTGGTCAGCAGCACAACCGCAACATGGCGCTCAAAGTCGATCCACAGCGAAGTTCCGGCATACCCAAGATGGCCCGCGGAATGGCGGCTGAAGAATCGGCCCGATGAGGAAGGCGGGGAAGGCGTGTCCCATCCCAGGGCTCGGGAACTCCCCGGCGGCAGCTCCGCACGAGCGGTAAACAGTTGGACGCTCGCTGGAGTGAAACGTTGCCCGCTGAAAAGGCACTCCGCATAAAGCAAGGGATCGAGAGCATTGGAAAACAGGCCGGCATGACCGCCTACTCCTCCCAGAATGAAGCAGTTCTCATCCTGAACTTCTCCCTGGATGACACGGTGGCGGAAGGTTGTATCGTCCTCGGTCGGCGGTATCAACGATCGCCAATCAGCCAGCGGCCGAAAGCAGGTGCTGGTCATCGCCAGCGGAGCAAAAACTTCCCGGGAGCAGAAGCTCTCCAGGTCTTCCCCGGCGATGATCTCAAGCGCACGGCCCAGCAGGATGAATCCAGGATCGGAGTACTCCGCGTGGCTTCCAGGGGATGTTACAAGGCCCAGCTTGAGGCAGGCAGTCAGCAACTCCTCGCGGCCTCCCGGCTCCTCGAAAAACCGCACATAGCCCGGCAAGCCGGACGCATGGGCGAGGAGCATACGCAGCGTCACTTCACGCCGCGGGCTTCCTGCAGGTTCCCCCTGGGCAAAGCCAGGAAGCGACTGCGCCAGTGGTTGATCGAGGGAGAGCGCCCCATCCTGATGCAGAAGCATAGCCATGGAAGTGGTCGCGATCACCTTGGTGACGCTCGCCAGGTCGTAGACGGTCGATGCCATAACCGGCGTCGTTGGTTGATCGTAAGTGAATCCGCCCACGCCATCGAGTGCCACCACCTGCCCTCGATACAGGACACCAAAGGCTGCTCCAGGAAAGGCCTGTTGCGAAACCGCCTGCTCAAGAACCGAGTAGGCCGCGGCGAACTGAACGCGCTGCGCGGAAGCGGAAGCTGGCAATGAGAGCTGCGGCGGAGGCATGGTAACCATCAGCGATGTTACCCGACCTGCACCTTCACCGCGGTCCAGTTCGGCACAAATCCGAAAAAGGTGCTCGCCGAAGCTTCTCCGCACCCGTCTATACTTGTGACCAAGGCTCGGCTTTGAAGACTGCGTACCTCAGGGCCTAAAGGCCGAATGATTTTGCTGGGTTTATGTACGGGCTAAAGCCCGTACCTACCCAGCCCGTAACTACCTTTTAGGCGCAAGCGTGCGGTAAAAGCGAGGGCCTTAGCCCATGAGGTAGTTTTTCCGGATCGGAAGGAAGGCGCTATGGATGTTCGGGGGCGAGTCGCTACAATCGCGCTGCTAACCTTCTTGTGCCTTGCTCGAGGGCATGCGCAGACCGCCGCCAGTCCAGCACCCGCAGCACAGCCCGCGGCAGCCCCAGCGCCGCAGACCTTCACCGTTCCCGCGGGGACCAAGGTTCTGCTGTCGCTCAAGAGCGCAATCAATACTAAGACCGCACAGCAGGGAGATGGCGTTTACCTGGTTTCCTCTTTTCCCGTTGTGGGCAACGCGCGCATCATGATTCCCGTCGGTGTCTACGTGCAGGGCGTCGTCGACCGCGTAGTGCGCCCAGGCCGCGTCAAAGGACGGGCGCAACTTGACCTGCACTTCACCACCATCATCTTCCCCAACGGCCAGGTGGTGGAGGTACCGGGAGTCCTCAATAGTTTGCCCGGTTCCGACGGACCCAAGGTAAAGGGCAATGAGGGTACGGTTGAGCAGGCCGGAAACAAAGGCCGCGATGTAGCGAACGTGCTGAAGGGCGCCGCGATCGGAGCCGAAGGCGGCGTGATCGGCGGAGCCGCTTCGGGAGATGTTGCCAAGGGAGTCGGCTACGGCTCAGCGGCCGGAGCTGCCGCCGGCGCCATTTACACTCTTTTCACCCGTGGCAACGATATCGTCATTCCTACGGGCACATCAGTGGAAATGGTTTTGCAACGACCGCTCGTTTTACAGGAATCACAACTCGCCGGTCTGGATGATGGCCACGGACAAGCGCAGATGACGCCGGCCACTCAACAGCAACCGCTGCCGAAGCGGAAGCAAAGAATTCTCTGCCCGTTCGGAAGTCCGGGTTGCGACTGATGAGCCAGCTGGAGCCACCGCAGACACCCGAGCTGACGCCGGTAGAATTGCCCGGGCGCAGTTTCTGGCTCTGGGGCCGCGATATGCTCTTCTCGCTTGCGGTCTCCTTTTTCATCATCACCTTTCTCTATCAGCCGGTAAGAGTAGAAGGCACCAGCATGTTGCCTCGCCTGGGGGACCAGGACCGCCTGTTCATCAATAAATTCCTCTACCACTTTGCCAGTATCCATCGCGGCGACGTGGTGGTTTTTCATTACCCGCGCGATCCTCAGAAGAGCTATATCAAACGCGTCATCGCGGAGCCGGGCGACGAGCTGCGCATCGATGACGGCCGCACCTACATCAACGGCCGGCTGCTTCCCGAGCCGTACGTGCCGAGAAGGTTTCACGACAGCCGCTCTCTGGATGCAACGATCATTCCTCCCGGCGAGTATTTTGTTATGGGCGATCATCGCTCCATTTCCAGCGACAGCCGCGACTTCGGACCAGTCCCGCGCGATCTGATCTATGGCAAAGCGGCCTTTGTCTACTGGCCCGCGGTAGACATGGGAATCATCCACTGATTCTCCGCTAATACCTGTTAAACTTGACTGAATCCACTCGACGGAGAAGCCATGCAGGCATTCCTCGCGCTCGAAGACGGGCGCATCTTCCGCGGTGAGAGCTATGGCGCCAAACGAGAATGTTTTGGCGAAGTGGTTTTCAATACCGCCCTGACAGGCTACCAGGAAATATTCACCGATCCTTCATATGCTGGACAGATTGTTGTCCTGACCAACCCGCAAATCGGAAACTACGGCACCAACGCCGCCGACAACGAAGCCAGCCGTCCTTATATTGAAGGACTGGTCACGCGCGAGTTTTCGCCCATCAGCTCCAACTGGCGCTCCCAGCAGGTGACGGAGGAATATCTCGAACGGTTCAACGTCCCAGTCATCTCTGAGATCGACACCCGCGCGGTTGTTCGCCATCTGCGTACGCATGGCTCGCTTCGCGGCGTCATCTCCTCGATTGAGACGGATCCCGACAAGCTCGTCCTCAAAGCTCGCGGCATCCGCAAGATGGATGGCACGGACTTGGCGAAGGTCGTAAGCACCAAAGCTCTTTACCAGTGGGACTGCCATGACCGGCGCAATTTCGACGGCGATCCCTTGTTGCAGGGGGAGGAAAGCCTACGGTTGCCGGAGCCCGATCTTCACGTGGTGGCTTACGACTTCGGCATCAAACACAACATTCTGCGCATGTTGGCGCGAGAAGCCTGCCGCGTCACCGTAGTGCCGGCGGAAACTTCGGCGGAGGATGTGTTGGCCCTGAATCCCGACGGGATTTTTCTGTCCAACGGGCCGGGCGATCCGGAGCCGGTGACCTACGCCCAGGAGAACATCCGCAAACTGGTTGGGCGAAGGCCGATGTTTGGCATCTGTCTCGGTCACCAGTTAATCGGTCTGGCTTTGGGCGGCAAGACCTACAAGCTCAAGTTTGGCCATCACGGCGGCAACCACCCGGTCCAGCAAACGGAAACCGGCAAAGTGGAAATCACCGCCCACAATCACAACTACGCGGTCGATCCGGAGTCGATCAACCAAAGCGAAGTCGAACTCACCCACGTCGACCTGAACGACAACACGCTGGAAGGCCTGCGCCATCGCACCATGCCGCTCTTCAGCGTGCAATACCATCCAGAGGCAAGTCCAGGCCCGCACGACTCCAATTACCTGTTTCGCGACTTCCGAAAAATGATGGAAGAATGGAAGCGATGAACCTGCACTCATTGCCCTGGCCTGACAGCAGGGCTCAAGCTCGGCCCCTTCAAACGGAAGAATAAAAATGCCACGCAGGAACGATATAACCAAAATTCTCGTGATTGGCTCCGGGCCGATCGTGATCGGGCAGTCTGCGGAATTCGACTACTCGGGTACCCAGGCCTGCAAGGCCCTCAAAGCTGAGGGCTACGAGGTGGTGCTGGTGAATTCCAACCCGGCCACCATCATGACCGATCCGGAGCTCGCCGATCGCACTTATATCGAGCCGTTGACCCCGGAGTACGCCGAGGAGATCATCCGGCGCGAGTGCGAGCGGATGACCGATAGCAACGGTCATCGCGTGGGTAAATTTGCCCTGCTGCCCACCGTCGGTGGACAGACGGCCCTGAACCTTGCCGTAGATCTTGCTGATGCCGGCATTCTCGAAAAATACGACATCGAAATGATCGGCGCCCGCCTCGAAGCCATTAAGAAAGCCGAAGACCGACTCCTCTTTAAGGACGCTATGGCGCGTATCGGCCTCGATGTTCCTCGCTCCGCGCTGGTAAACAATATTCGTGACGGTTCCGAATTCGCAGCCAAGATCGGATTCCCCGTAATCGTCCGTCCATCCTTTACCCTCGGCGGTTCCGGCGGCGGCATAGCCTACAACCGCGAAGAACTCATGGATATCCTGGGCCGCGGTCTTGATCTTTCTCCAGTCCACGAGTGCCTGATCGAGGAATCGGTTCTGGGCTGGAAGGAATACGAGCTGGAGGTCATCCGTGATCTCGCCGACAACGTAATCATCATTTGTTCCATCGAGAATATGGACCCCATGGGTGTCCACACCGGCGACTCGATCACAGTCGCGCCGGCGCAGACCCTGACGGACCGGGAATACCAAGCCATGCGCGACGCGGCCATCCGCGTCATGCGCGAAATCGGCGTCGAAACTGGTGGGTCCAACGTACAATTCGCGGTTAACCCGTCCAATGGGCGCATGACGGTGATCGAGATGAATCCGAGGGTCTCGCGATCCTCGGCGCTGGCTTCCAAAGCGACCGGTTTCCCCATCGCCAAGATTGCCGCCAAGTTGGCCGTTGGCTACACCCTCGATGAGATTCCCAACGACATCACGCGCAAAACGCCCGCGTGCTTCGAGCCCAGCATCGACTATGTAGTGGTGAAAATTCCCAAGTGGCAGTTTGAGAAGTTCCCCGGAGCCGACGAGAACCTTGGGCCACAAATGAAATCGGTGGGCGAAGTGATGGCGCTCGGGCGCACCTTCAAGGAAGCTCTATTCAAGGCGCTGCGCTCGCTCGACACCGGCAAGCGCATCAGTTCCGAAGTGATCGAGCCACGCCGCCTGACCCAGCGCCTGGTCACCCCACAGCCAGAGCGGCTGAACTACGTCCGCTATGCCTTGCGCAGCGGGCTCTCGGTGCGGGAAGTCGCGCGGATGACTTCCATGGATCCGTGGTTCCTTTATCAAATCAAAGAAGTCACCGACGTCATTCAGAAAATCGCCGATTACTCGCTCGAAACCATGCCGGCCGATTTCCTGCGCAAGGTCAAGCGAATGGGCATCTCCGACGCCCGCATCGCTGAAGTGTGGGGCATGGATACCGTCGTCGGAGCGACCGCCGTGATGGAATTGCGCCGGCGCCTCCGTGTCACGCCGGTCTTCAAGAAAGTGGATACCTGCGCCGCAGAATTCGAAAGCGATACGCCCTACCTCTATTCGACCTACGACGAAGAGGATGAAGCGCCACCCACACCCCGCCGCAAGGTGATCATTCTGGGCAGCGGACCGAACCGCATCGGGCAGGGAATTGAGTTCGATTACTGCTGCTGCCACGCCGCATTCTCTCTGAGTGAAGACGATTACGAGACCATCATGGTCAACTGCAATCCGGAGACGGTCTCGACCGACTACGACACCAGCGACCGGCTATATTTCGAACCGCTGACGTTGGAAGATGTGCTGGCTGTCTATGAACACGAAGCCTCTTCCGGGGCCGATATCGGGATGATTGTCCAGTTCGGTGGCCAGACGCCGTTGAACCTCGCCCTCCCCCTGAAGAAGGCGGGCATTAAGATTCTGGGCACGTCTCCTGAATCGATCGACCTCGCTGAGGACCGCAAGCGCTTCGGCCGCTTGCTCGAGGACCTCAACATTCCTCAGCCGCCGGGAGCGATGGTCACCACCATCGAAGAAGCCCTGGAAGGCGCAGACCGCGTAGGTTATCCGGTGCTGGTGCGGCCCTCCTATGTGTTGGGTGGCCGGGCAATGGTCATTGCCTACGACGCCGACGCGGTACGCCGCTACATGGGCGAAGCCGTCGAGTATTCCCAGGAGCGTCCCGTCCTCGTCGATCACTTCCTCGAGGATGCCGTCGAAGTCGACGTGGATGCGCTCTGTGACGGCAGAGACGTCGTGATCGCCGGGATCATGCAGCATATTGAAGAAGCAGGCATCCACTCCGGCGATTCTTCCTGTGTGCTGCCCGCCGCCGATCTCGCGCCCTCGACGCTCGAGACCATTCGCAAGTACACCCGCGAGCTTGCGCTTGCTCTCAACGTGGTCGGCCTGGTGAACCTGCAGTTTGCCATTCAACGCCGTTCCGGGGAGCAGGACAAGGTGTTCGTCATCGAGGTGAATCCGCGCGCTTCCAGAACCGTCCCCTATGTCTCCAAGGCGACAGGAGTGCCGCTGGCGAAAATGGCTGCGCGTTTGATGACTGGACGCACGCTGCGTGAGTTGATGTCCGAGCAGGTAGCCGAGCGTACAGATCTTGCCACCGGCAGCCACTTCTTTGTGAAATCCCCAGTCTTTCCCTGGAACAAGTTTCCCGGGGTCGATACGGTGCTGGGGCCGGAAATGAAGTCCACAGGCGAAGTGATGGGCGTGGCTGACAACTTTGGCGAAGCCTTCGCCAAGGCGCAACTGTCAGCCGGCCAGGTTTTACCGGTGAAGGGAACGGTGTTCTTCAGTGTCAATGATCGTGACAAAGCGGTGGTCGTGGATCTCGCCAAGCAGTACGTCGAGTTGGGCTTCCACCTGGTAGCGACCCAGGGCACTGCTGATGTGCTCGAGCGGGCCGGCATGATTGTGGAGCGCGTCTACAAAGTGAAGGAAGGGCGCCCCAACGTTGTGGACTTAATCAAGGGAGAGCGCATTCAGCTGATCGTAAACACGCCTCATGGTCAAGACACGTTCTTCGATGAAAAGGCGATTCGCAGAGCAGCCGTCATGCAGCGAATTCCCACCATCACCACCATCGCTGCAGCGAGGGCAGCGGCAGAAGGTATAGCCGCCATCCAGCGCCGGCAGATCACCGTCAACGCCCTACAGGAACTGCGGCGGGAGCCGGTCGTCGCCCACTAATCAACAGAAGACGGCAACTCGCTCCATTTCCTGAGGGCTGTGACTTTTTCCACGCCTCGGTCAGTCGACCCCACCATACCCGAAGGCTCTGGACGGGTGCCCCATGTTCGCCCAAGCGTACATGGGCCGAAAAAGATGGGCGCAGCCCTTTCAACGCTTTTTGTTATGTGGGCAAAGACAGCAGCCAAGATCAAAATCCCTACACTTAGAGGGAAAGCGTTTGAAGAGCCCTTTCGCCCAAGTATGCCGCGTGCGCCAGAAGGGCGAAAACGGTCGTTGGGCTGCGCCCGTCGTTTTCAGCCCACGTACGCCAAGGCGAACATGGGGCACCCGTCCATTGCCTGTGATGTTGTGTGGGGGGAAGTGTGTGCCGTACGCGCCAACTCTTGTCCTGGCTAAGTGCAGCCGTCCCTTCGAGACTTCGTTTTGGGATCTGCGGTTTCCCTCAAACGAACCCGTCTTAGTTACGAATATCCTGCATCAACTCATCCACGACCCGTTGCTCATCACCAGTCAGCGGTAGCAGCGGCATCCGTGGCCGGCCGCCGTAGTACCCGTTCACATCGAGCGCATACTTCACACCAGGAATTCCCATCTTCCCGGCAATCTCAATCCCCGCCTTGGCAATCCTTTCCTGCTTCTCCGCTGCCAACCCCGAATCTTTCTCTGCCCAAGCCGTGTACACCTCAGAACAAGCCTGGGGAGCAAACGACGCCAGCGCCAGTACGCCACCCGTAGCGCCCGCCTCCAGCGACGGATAAAGCGTCTGAGCCGAACCGCAAAGGAGCTGAAATCCAACTTCCTTGGTTCGCGTCTTCAAAGGCGGCCGCGGCGGAGCCTCGGCCAAAGCGGTCGCACCCGAAACAAGCTGCCCTGCAGCAACAAACGTAGCCCCACCGTCCGCCGCCTGCTCAGTCTTGAGGGACATCATCCGGGACGTAACTGCAGCAAACACCGTCGTCACCGTCACCGTTCGCTTCTTGGCCGAGCGCGTCGCCTTTACCAACTCCGCGATTCGTTCCACATTCCCACTCGAATCCTTCATTCCCACAATATTGGGATGCATCGCCAACTCGGCCACTACCTCGATCGGCAGGTCATAAGCCGTACAATTCGGCACGCTATAGAGAAGAACCGGCAGGGGGGAACGGTCAGCGACCGCCTGGTAATACGTCAACATCTCCCGGTTCCGCATCTGCTTCCGGTAGTAATGCGGAGTTCGTACCAGGACGGCGTCATAGGCGAGCTCAGCAGCATAGTCCGCCAGGCGGAGCGTTTCAATGACACTTTCGCGTCCCACTCCCGCCAGCAAAACCTTTTCCGGCGCGGTTGCCTGCCGGGCGACGCGCAATGCTTCCCGCGACTCCTCGTCGCTCAGCATCACTGCCTCGCCCGTCGAACCCAGCAACACCATCCCGCTCACCGGCGTGAGCGAGTAGCGATCCATGTTTGCTTCCAGCTTGCGCCAATAGGGACGGCCATCGGGATAGAAACACGTCGTGACGGCAGCGAAAATGCCTTCAAATAACATGGATTTATTGTATTCCGGCCCGTCAAGTGCGTCTTAGCTCAGGATTTCTCCGCCCAGTGGCAATTTAGAGCCATTAGATGACCCGCGGCTAAGTCGGGCAAACCGCTGAACTATAATGTTGTGCAGCGGAGATCAGGCTTTCTTCCTGATCCAGACTAGACAAAAACAGAAGTCTGGCCAACGTGGTGCCGCTCAACTCATCGGGGAAGGAATCCGGCCAAATGGCGACAGGAAACGTTGCCGTAGGAGCACCCGGAGCGGGTAGCTCAGCGGCACTACAGACGCCAACTTCTAAACGGATCATCAATGACTTCAGCATCCAGGTAGCGACCGTAAATGGATCCGGGTCGCAATCTGCCAATCTGGTGCTGCTCAAAAGCATATTCGGCATGGGGATTCCCGTCAGCGGAAAGAATCTCTTCCCATCGAATATCGCTGGCTTACCCACCTGGTACACCATCCGCGCCAGCAAACAGGGATACGTCGCACGCAGAAGAGAGATCGAGCTTCTGGTAGCGATGAATGCTGAGACCGCGCGCGAAGACATTCTCTCCCTCCCCGCCGGCGGCGCCGCCATCTACGACGAGAGCCAGAACCTCAAGCAGTATCGCGACGATGTTATCTGTTATCCCGTTCCTTTCGACAAGCTCACAGCAGCGGTCTGTCCTGAAGCCAAGCTCCGCAAGCTGGTGCGGAACATGATCTACGTGGGCGTAGTAGCGCAGTTGCTTTCCATGGATCTCGCGGAAGTAGAGAAGGCCGTCCGGCGCCAGTTCGCCAAAAAACAGAAGGCCGCCGATCTGAATTGGGGAGCGATTAAAGCCGGCTATGAATTCGCCGCCACCTCCCTCACCAAGCAGGATCCGCTGCTACTCGAGCGCATGCATGCGACCGAGGGCAAGATCATCATCGATGGAAACGCCGCCGCTGCCCTGGGTGCGATGTTCGCCGGCGTCACCGTGGTGACCTGGTATCCCATCACGCCTTCCTCCTCGGTGGTCGAAAGCCTCATCGACTTCATGAAGAAGCACCGCGTGGAACCGGATGGCAAAGCCAGCTTCGCCATCGTCCAGGCAGAAGACGAACTCGCTGCCGTCGGCATGGTGCTCGGCGCCGGCTGGGCGGGTGCTCGTTCCATGACCTCGACTTCAGGTCCCGGTATCTCCCTGATGGCGGAGTTCGCCGGCCTGGGCTATTTCGCTGAACTGCCCGGAGTCATCTTCGACATCCAGCGCGTCGGCCCTTCCACCGGAATGCCTACCCGCACCATGCAGGGCGACCTGCTGTCTATCGCCTATCTTTCTCACGGCGACACCAAGCACGTTATGCTGCTCCCCGCTTCTGTCACCGAGTGCTATCAATTCGCGATGGAAGCCTTCGACCTTACTGAACAATTGCAGACGCCCGTATTCGTGCTCTCCGATCTCGATATCGGCATGAACAACTGGATGTCCGACCCCTTCGTCTACCCCGACAAGCCATTGAAACGCGGCAAGGTCCTTTCCAAGGAAGACCTGGACCGCCTGGGCGGCTTCGAGCGGTATAAAGACGTGGATGGGGATGCGATCCCATACCGCACCTTGCCCGGAACGGACCATCCGAAAGCGGCTTACTTTACCCGTGGCAGCGGCCACAACGAAAAGGCGCTCTACACCGAGCGGCCGGACGACTATCAAAACCTGATGGAGCGCCTGGACAGGAAATTCAATACCGCCCGCACCCTGGTGCCTGCACCAGAAATAGTGCAGACGGGCAAGTCCAATATTGGCTTGATTGCCTATGGCAGCTCTGATTTCGCGGTGCGCGAGAGCCGCGATCAGCTGATCAAGGAATATGGCCTCGAAACCGACTACATGCGCATCAGGGCCTTCCCCTTTACTCCCGAAGTGCACGCCTTTGTGGCGGCTCACCCGCGGGTGTACGTGATCGAGCAGAACCGGGACGGGCAAATGCTCAGCTTGCTCAAACTCGACCTGCCTGCGGAACACGTCACCAGGTTGAGAAGCATCCGCTACTTCGACGGCTTGCCGCTTGACGCGCGCACCGTGACCGACAAGCTGGTCCTGCAGGAGGAGATTTAATGGCAACCATCGTAGGCAATCCGCCCGCGACTCCGGGCCCCAAGACGAATCGTCTGGGACTCCAGGTATTGGACTACCGCGGCGGCAAGACCACGCTTTGCGCGGGCTGCGGACACAACGCGATCTCCGAGCGCATCGTCGACGCCATGTATGAAATGGGCGTCGCACCCGAGCGCCTGATGAAGCTCTCCGGCATTGGCTGCTCCTCGAAAACCCCGGCCTACTTCATGAACCGGGCCCATAGTTTCAACAGCGTCCACGGACGCATGCCGTCCGTAGCCACCGGCGCGCTCATGGCGAACCACACCATGATGGGCTTGGGGGTCAGCGGTGACGGAGACACCGCTTCCATCGGCTTCGGGCAGTTTGCTCATCTCATGCGGCGCAATCTACCCCTGATCTATATCATTGAGGACAACGGTGTTTACGGCCTCACCAAGGGGCAGTTCTCGGCCACCGCCGATCTCGGCTCGACGCTGAAAACGGGGGTCATTAACGACCTGCCGCCGATCGACACCTGCGTCATGGCAGTCGAGCTGGGCGCGACCTTCGTCGGCCGTTCCTTCTCGGGGGACAAGAAGCAGCTGCTGGCGATGCTCAAGGCTGCGATTGCCCATCGCGGAACCGTGATGCTCGACGTCATCTCGCCCTGCGTCACTTTCAACGACCACGAGGGCTCCACCAAGAGCTACAAGTACGTTCAGGAGCATGAGGAAGCGGTCAACGAGGTCGGTTTCGTGCCTTCTTTCGAAGACATCTCGGTCGACTACGATCCGGGGACAACCACGGTTGTGGAAATGCACGACGGCTCCCACATGCGGCTGCGCAAGCTCCACCCGGACTATGACCCGACCAGCCGGATTGGCGCGGTGAGTGCCCTGATGGAAGCTCATCAGCAGGGCGAGGTACTCACCGGGGTCTTCTACGTCGATACCAAAAAGCCCAGTTTCACCGACATGCTGAACCTGGTCGATGAGCCCCTGGCGACCCTCCCCGAGTCCCGTACTCGGCCCCCGCGCGAGGTCCTGGACCAGATTATGCAGAGGCACCAGTAGGCGAAACCAAGGTCCCTGGGTAAATTTGACACAAAGTTACCTGGGGACACCCTCTTTCCGGACTAAATGGGTACTATTAGTTGCAGCAATAGTTGGTCATCTATCCCCTGAAAGTTGTATCATCAGCTCGTTTCTGCAAACAGAGCAGCAGGCAAGGGGACTAGGATGTGTAAGAATTTCCTACGTGGGATATATTTGTCGGTCGTGGCAGTTAGCACTCTGGCGCTGGGCAGCGACCATTTGGTAGTCCCAAAGATTGCCCCTGAAATCAGCAAAATGGACGTTTGGGTCGGCACCTGGGAATCGCAAACCCAGGTCATGACCACTCCTTACAGCGAAGCCGCCTCCATGACTTCGGAGATGACCTGCACCTGGTCACCTCATCACGGCTTTATCCTCTGCGACCACTTGATGCACAGCCCTTCCGGCATCAGCAACAGTCTGTCGGTGTACACCTACGACGAGGCCGCCAAGACCTACAAGTTCTTCGGTGTCAACAAAGACGATTCGCCCCGGGAAGTGCCGATGCAGGTCAAGGGAAACGTCTGGAGCTTCGGTACCGAGGTGCAGAACCAGGACAAGACCATCATGTTCCTGACCAACGACGAGTTCCTTTCCGACAAGGTCATGCACTTCCGCACGGAGTTCAGCGAAGACAATGGGCGGAACTGGAAAGAACTGAACCAGGGGCAGCTCACCAAAATCGGCTAGATCACTTGCCGTCAGGCAGCGCGAAGACGTAAAGCTGCTGACCGCTATCCGGACGATGTACCTCGGTGAGGATCACGTTAGGCATGTTTTCCGGACTTCCCCCGCCTAGTCCCGTAGTGACCGCGATATATTGCTTGCCCTCGACGCTGAATGAGACCGGATATCCCTGCACGGTCGTGCCCAGCCGAGTCTCCCACAAGGTCTTGCCGGTTCTCACTTCGACTGCCTTAAACGAGCGGTCGTAGTCCCCGACAAAAGCAACGCCGCCGGCGGTTGAAAGTACGGCGGTGAGAAACGGCGCTCGCTGCTGGAACGACCAGACTTCCTCCATGGTTCTCGGGTCATAGGCAGCGAGCTTGCCCATGTTGCCGTTGGTCCCGGGCATCTCGTACACCCGCACTGCGGCGGCAACACCGCCCGAACCCGCCTTCCTCTCGACCTCGTGTCCGTTGAGCTCGTTGCAGCTTTGGGATAGAGGGATGATCAGCAGGTTGCCGGGTGCGTAGTAGCTCATCGCCTGCCAGTTGTGACCGCCCTCCTCACTGGGACAAGACTGGATCCATTCGTTGGTCTTACCGTTCGCGATCTCGTCACGATAAGTGGGCACTCCGGTCCTGGGATCGATGCTGGTGAATACGTTCTGCAGAACCGTTTGCTTGTAGCCCAGAAATTTGCCGTTGACCCGGTCCAGCTTCCACAGAATGCCGGCCTTGCCAATGGTCATCACCGTCTTCTGCGTGCCCTGATCAATCAGGACACGCTCGAAGACCTCGTCGAGATCCATCGATTCGCCCGGTGAGTGACTGTGATACCACTTCAGCTTGCCCGTATCGGGATCGAGCGCGACCGTGGAACTTGAATAGAGCGCCGCGCCATTCGCGGTGCCGCGGCTTGCCCGCATCCACGGCTTGGCCTGGGCCACGCCCCAGTAAGTGAGGTTGAGTTCGGGATCGTAGGTGCCCGCGATCCAGGTCTCGCCGCCCGCGCGATACAGGTCGTCCAGTCCGTTCCAGGTATCGCCACCCGGCGTCCCGATGAGAGCTACGGTGGTGAACCGCCAATCCCGTGCGCCGGTCTCAGCATCGTAGGCGCTGATCGCGCATTTCTCCGTTCCGTACGCGCTGCAACCGGTGAGGCCAACCAGCACCTTGCCATGAATGACCATCACGCCGCCTGTTTGATTGCGACCTTTGCTGCCGATCGCCACTTTCCATACGACTTTGCCGGTACGCGCATCGAGCGCGGCCAGATGAGCATCCGTGGTAGCTACAAATACCTTGTCCTCATATAAGGCCAGGCTACGATTGCCGCCGTAGAGATAGGGTGATCGCGGGCCGATACGGTTTTCCCAAATCAACTTGCCGGTTCTGGCATCAAGCGCCTGCACGATATTGTCCGTGTTGGAAAGGAACATGACGCCGTCGTGCACAATGGGCGTCACTTCATTGGCGCCGCCCTCGTTCATGGCCCACGCCCATTTGAGCTGAAGATTTTTGACGTTGGCGGCGTTGATCTGCTTGAGCGGGCTGAAGCTCCAACCCTGGTAATTGCGCCGGAACATGAGCCAGTCGCTATCCGGCGGTTCACGCAGCATCGCCTCGGTGACTGGCGTGTATGCCGATACCTCTCCGGCCACGGTGAGGCCGCTGCGAAGAGGCGGCAGTGTCTGGCTTTGCGAAACAAGTCCGGGAGATAGCCGGCCGTTAGCGACATTGCCGATCTTTACCTGTGTCTGAGCGGTGAACGGTTGACCGCCCGCGGTGGCACCATTGGCTTCGAGGAGAAAGGCCACAATGTTCTGGTACGTCTGATCGCTCAGGCTTCCGCCCTTGCCGAGCGGCATTGCCGAATGGAGATAGTCGTATAGTTCCTGCGTCGAACGCTCACCCCATGACTTGAGAAAATTGCCTCCAGCGAGGGAGGGTGCCTCGCCGCCGCCGGCTAGATTCTCCTGGTGACAGGTGGCGCAAGCGGCAGAGTATTCGCGGTGGCCTTCGGAAGCTTGAGCCTGGGTGAACGGGCCCAGTGTCCTGCTGGGCGGCTGCGCTGCAAACACCAAAAGGCAAAGCGCTGCGCCAACGCGAACGCTTTTGCCATGTTTCTCACGCGCCAATCAGGGTAACCCATGCTGCGCGGATGCGCGTAGGCGAGTCCCGTAGGGACGGCGAAAAGGTATCCATCCAAGGTTCGGTACTCCAGTCGTCCCTACGGGACTGTTGTCTCTCGAACCAGCCCAGGACGACGTCCTGGGCTAAGTTCAGTCGTCTTCGGGCTCGATCCGTGCAGCCGTCCTTATTTTTCTTGTGGCAATATCCAGCCCCAAAGGTCGCCCTCGGGTGCTTTGGCACTATCGATCTCGACATAGATTCCGCCCTTGTGCAGAGCGGCTAGCTGGCTGGAATCCAACTCTACAGTTCCGCTCAATGTGCCGCTCGTGTCAGGAGAAACCGTGAGATCCGCGATGACGGGGCCGCGCACGCCGGGAAGGGAACCCATAGCCAGGTGGGCAGCAGTAGGAACAGCCAACAACCCGCTGAACGTTCCTTTGAGCGTGAGCCTGGCTCCCTCGAGCGTAGCTGTAACCGTCCCAACACCGGATCGATCGGCGCGCGTTCCCACCAGGCGTGGTCCTGGAGAGAGCCGGAATTGAATGGTGGGAGGCGTGGCTCCGAGCAACAGGCAGAGAAAGCACGCGCCCAGGAAAAAACTAGCGGTCCTCTCCACTGTGCTCCGGACTATTGCCGGGTTCAGGAAAGTCGGTGTCCGAGTCCTTCAGCAACTCATCCTCGTCCCGGTGACCTAGCTGACCCTGCAAGTGTGGCTCGCCGTTCGTGGCGGGCACGGTGGCTTCTTCTTCAACTGCACCCTTGTGCAGATCGCTGTCTGGATGTTCTTGTTTTGGCATCGTCCTAGAAAGATGAGGAAATGTGCTGCGGCGTTGTCCTCAGGGCCGGAGACCGTCCGGCCCTGAGGGTACTTCCGGTTACAGAGCTGCGGTGACAGCCTTGACTTCCGTGTAGTTGTGAAGCACTTCCTCGCCCATCTCACGTCCCCAGCCGGATTGTTTGTATCCGCCAAAGGGAAGAGAAGCGTCGAAGACGTTGTGGCAATTGATCCACACAGTGCCGGATCGGATGCGCCGCGCCATCTTGTGCGCGGTGCTCAGATCCCGCGTCCAGACACTGGCGGCCAGTCCAAAGGTGGTGTCGTTGGCCTCGCGTGCCACGCGATCGAGATCGGCATCCGAGAATGATTCCGCGCATACCACCGGTCCGAAGATCTCCTCGCGCACCACCTTCATGCTCGGTTTGGTATTGGTCAGTACAGTGGGCTGAACGAAATACCCCCGATCTCCATGCCTCTTACCGCCGGCCGCCACCCTGGCTCCCTCTTTCACGCCGGAGTCGATATAGCCGGTCACCTTGTCGAACTGTTCTTCGCTGACCAACGGTCCCATTGCTGTCTGCGGGTCGAGACCAGCGCCCATGTTGATCCCTCCGGCGATGTCGCTGACGCCCTGGAGAACTTTGTCGTAGATGCTTTCGTGCACGAACAGCCGTGAACCGGCACAGCAGCATTGTCCCTGGTTGAAGAAGATGGCGCTGGCCGTGCCCGCGATGGCGCGGTCCAGATCGGCATCGGGAAAGACAATGGCTGGGCTCTTGCCCCCCAACTCCAGGCTTACCTTTTTGAGGTTTCCCGCGGAAGCCTTCACGATCAGCTTGCCTACTTCCGTAGAGCCAGTGAAGGCGACCTTGTCCACCAGCGGATGCGCCGCAAGGGGCGCGCCCGCGCCTTCGCCGAAGCCGGTGAGGATGTTGACCACGCCGGGCGGAAAGCCTGCCTGATCGAAGAGCTCAGCCAGTCGCAGACCGGACATCGGAGTTTGCTCGGCAACTTTCAGGACGACGGTACAGCCGGCAGCCAGGGCCGGGGCGAGCTTCCACGCGGCCATCAACAGCGGAAAGTTCCACGGAATGATCTGGCCGACGACACCGATGGGCTCCCGCAGGGTATAGGAGTGGAAGGCCCCCGGTGTGGAGAAAGACAAGGTCGAACCCGAGATCTTGGTGGCCCAGCCGGCCATATAACGAAACATGTCGACGGCTAAGGGAACGTCTGCGACCCGGGCGACGGATAAGGGCTTGCCATTGTCGAGCGATTCAATCTCCGCGAACTCTTCCAGGTTTTCCTGCAGCAGATCGGCTAATTTCCAGAGCATCTGTCCGCGCTCGGAGTTCGACATCTTATGCGTCCAAGGCCCCTCATCAAAGGCCCGGCGCGCGGCGATGACTGCACGATCCACATCTTCTGTTTCAGCTTCCGGCACCCTTGCCACCACTTCGCCGGTGGCCGGGTTGTACACCGGAAAGGTTTTGCCGGATGCGGCCAGAACAAATCGGCCATCGATCAGCATGCGATGTTGGCGGGAGAAAAACTCCGCAGTTTTAGAATTCAGTCTTGAATCAACGGGGATGGTTGCCATCAAATACCTCCGGCGCGGTCGACAGGAATGTGTTTGGGGGTGCAACGCTGTCGACGTCGAACGCCGTTGGCAACGATAGCACCGGACCGGAACGGCAGTCCAGCGAGGGGAAGAAACGGAGGAACTCTCGTAATTAAGTACCGGTGTGGGGTAAAGGATCTCTCACGATTGGTGCTGGATGGCTAGGCCGTTTCTCACGAAGGGTACGGGCTTCAGCCCGGTTGACATTAATTCTACGCCAGCCGTGAGTGACGGGCTTGACCCACCTCAGGGCATCGCTGTGTGCCGGAAACATCGAGGCAGCCCACAGCGGCTGAAGCCGGTCAGTATGTTGACTCGTCATTAACGTACGGCCGTGGAAAGGCCGCACCCTTCAACTGATGGACCCCTTACGGAGATGTGGGAGGATACGCACTCGGCTTGGCGGCGTAAATGCGCACGCCCATTCCGTTCAACTTGCTGCGGCCTTCCTGCGCCTCCGGGGTTTGCGGATAGCGTTGCACCAAAGTACGCAGTTCACGCACCCCGGCATCCTTCTGTCCCATCTCAATCAACGATTGTCCCTTGCGCAATTCGGAGGCGGGGGCTTTTGGATTACCGGAATACTGCTCGAGAACCGCATCGTAATTTTTGACCGCCGCCGCATACTTGCCTTGCCGGTAGTTGATCTCACCCAAATAAAACTGCGCATTTCCCGCCAGCGGATCCTGCGGATAGTAATGGATCACATCCCCAAATTCAGAAGCCGCGATGTTGTACTTGGCCGAGTTGTAGTCGCGCAGAGCACTCTGATAAAGCTGATCGACAGGAGGAGCCGCTGGAGTCGCAGGCGTCAACTGCGGTGCCGCTGCCTGGCCTCCCGGACCCGGGTTCGGTTGCATTCCACCAGTTGGCGGAGGGGCACCCCCGGGCTGCGCCGGCATCCCATTCACATTCTGCAGCTGACCCTGAATGGACTGCACCTGCGTGGTCAGGTTCGCAATACGGGTCTTCAACTCATCAACCGAATCGTTCAGCGATTGAATCTGACTGGAGAGTTGCGTGGTACCGGAACCTCGCTGCTCGTTCTCCGCTTTCAATGTCTGCTGCAACGCGTTCACCGCAGCCATCATGCGGTTCACGTTGTCAGTGTTCTGCTGCACCAGGTTGACGATGACGCCCATGCGCTCGTCGTTCGATGTCTGCAAGTGCTGCACCATGTCCTGCAGCTGCTGCACCTGGGTTTGCAGTTGGACCATTTCCTTGGAAACCGCAAATGCATGAGGCAATCCAACCGGTAAAGCAAAAAAGGCAAGGGCTGTGAGGCGGATGATGTGTCTAGGCATGATGCTCCCCTGTGACGAACCTCGCTTGTGACGCTCAGGGAGCGGTCGAAACCGCTCCCCACTAGTCTAGTCCGCCACTATTGATCAAGCGAGAAACCGGCACGGCGATTCTGCTGCCAGCAAGCCTCGTCGGCCTGGGTGCAGAATTGCTTTTCCTTGCCGTAACTCACGGTGCGGACGCGATCTGGGCTGACTCCCCCGTTCACCAGGGCCTGCTTGGCCGCGTTCGCACGGTTCTCACCCAGGGCGAGGTTATATTCCGCCGATCCGCGGTCATCGCAATAGCCGCCGATGACCACCTTCAGAGTAGGATGCGCAGCCAGGAAGCTTGCATCCTGAGCCAGAATCGTCTGGGCGTCGGGACGGAT
The DNA here is from genome assembly GCA_963850235.1 of uncultured Acidobacteriaceae bacterium. Taxonomy (GTDB): domain Bacteria; phylum Acidobacteriota; class Terriglobia; order Terriglobales; family Acidobacteriaceae; genus PALSA-350. The sequence goes on from CAWKKM010000023.1 coordinate 123,663, forward strand.
CTCATAGCTGTCGTAATCGAAGAAGGCCGGCTTCACATTCTGCTCGAATATCTGCTCGTTCATGGTCTCGGCGGCCTGAGGAGGAGCAGCGGGCGCGCTGACCGTGAGGCGGGCGGTCGCGTCCGTGGAACCACCTGAACCCCGTGCTACCAAATGGTAGGTGGTTGATTCGGTGGGGGAAACATTCTGCGTCCCATAGGCATTCACCGTGCCGATGCCGTCGATCGAGATCTCGGTAGCGTCGGTGGTCTTCCAGGCCAGCACGGCGCTTCCGCCTGGGTTGATGCTGTCGGGGGTCACCGTGATCGAAGCCGTCGGTGAGGGCGAAGTAGCAGCCGGCGGGGGCGGCGGTGGTGGGGGCACCGCTTTTTTGTGGCACCCAGCCGCGAAGGTGAGAGTGGCGACGGCGATGAGCGAAGCGAAATGCCTGTGTTGCGGAGTCTTCACGTTATTCTCCTGTCTGGTTCATTTTCGGGGGACTGGTGACTGCTGCATCGGCCTAAGCAGCCGAAGGAGCGCCAGTCACGTTACTTCCAACTCCAATTGGGCATCGAATTTCCGCTGCTTTGGGTGAGCCGATGTTGCTCGGTGCCATCGGAAAGCATGGTCCAAATCTCGGATCCACCACCCTTTTCGCGTTGAAATACGATGTGCCGTCCATCCGGGGACCAGGAAGGAAAATCCTGCCGTCCCTCGTCATGGGTGAGCTGGGTCCAGCGTTTGCTGGCAATGTCCATGATGTAGATGTCCTGGCCACCTGGTGCGCCGGGACCGTACTTGCGGTTCCACGCGAACGCCAGGAATTGCCCGTTGGGCGACCACGAAGGCGACGTGGCATAACCGCCGTCGGTCAGGCGCTGCACGTTGGTTCCGTCCGAGTCCATGGTGTAGATCTGCGGCAATCCCGTACGGCCGCTGCACCAGGCTATCTGCGAATTCGTCTTGGGGTTCCAGGTGGGCGAAACGTCGGGTCCCTTGAAGGTGGTGATCTGCTTCACGCTGCCGCCGTTCGCATCCGAGGTATAGATCTCCGGATCGCCCGTGCGTGCACCGGAGAACGCAAGCTTGGCGCCATCGCTCGACCATGCCGGGGAAAGCGTCGTCCCCACCATGGAGGGAAAGCTGACCACGCGGCCCAGCACCAGCGAATACATCTTGATGGACCAGCCCTGGCGTCCCAGCGAGGCAAACGCAATGCGATCGTTGTTCGGCGACACGCGCGGGGAGAGGGAAATGGTGCCCAGGTGGGTGACCTGGTGCGCGCCCTGCCCGTCGTAATCCATTTGCCAGATTTCTTTGTTCCCGCCCCGGGCTGCAACGTAATAAATATGGGTCTCAGCAATACCGGGAATCCCACCACCCAGGCGGGTAATGATCTCGTCAGCAAAACGATGGGCGATCAGGCGCGCATTGTCCTGGCTGGCGGCTTCGTTGTACTGCTTGCCGAGAATCTGCGGTGATTCGGGATTCTTCGCGTCGAAGAGCCAGCCGTACACCGCGAGGCGCCCGCCGGTCACGGAAAGTGATCCGAAGGCGACAAACGCTGCGTTCGCAGGAGCCGCGGCCCACTGGGCAAGGTTCATCTGTTGCGGGGAGGCCGGCATGAGCGGCGGAGCCATGCTCTTGGACACCATGTCAAAAATGCCGGCGTTGTTCAGGTCGCCGTAAAGTGTGGTGTCGAACGTGGTTTTCAGCGCCGGAGTTTGCGGATCGGCGGAAGAGGGATTAAAGTCGGCGGCCGCCAGGCGAATGCGTGCCGCGCCTAGATTGGTACCCGTGCGAACCCAGTCCTGGGCCCCTGCCTGCCAGCCAAAGGGGAGGATCAGAAGGAGAAGGAACAGAAGCCGGAAGTGGGGGGAGGAAATTCCTTTGATTGCTCTCATGCCCTGCGCAGTCTTAAGTTTATATGACGGAAACCCATCTTCGTTACACCCGTAACCTTATGATGTACCGGATCGGGCACGTCCCTGCGCAAGCGGCCTCAGCGGGCTGTTTCTCGCAACGTCCGACCATTTAAGCTTTGCCTATGGGCTACTTTCGTTACAACCTCCTGGCTCGCGGGCCAACTCGGACGGTCGACTCAACGACCAGGGTATCGTCGTCGTGGATGCAACGCTTCCCCCGGTCGGTGTCACCCCACCGGTGGACACCCGAGCGCGCTACTACGCGGCGCATATTCCCGGCGCGGTCTTCTTTGATATCGAAGAGCTCTCCGACCGCCCCAACCCGCTGCCGCACATGTTGCCCCCGCCCGATGTTTTTGCTCGCAATATGTCGGCGCTGGGGATCGGCGATCAGATGGACATCGTCATCTACGAGCAGGAAGGCGTCTTTTCCGGACCGCGCGCATGGTGGACCCTCAAAACCTTCGGAGCGCAGAATGTCTACCTTCTCGATGGCGGGCTCCGCGCCTGGATCGAAGCCGGTCTTCCTACGGACTCAGGACCGGTTCAGCGCGCCCCCGCCGTCTTCCACGCCACACTCGACCAAAACGCCGTGAAGGATTTTTCGCAGGTACAGCAGATGATTGCGGCGCACGGGCAAATTCTGGACGCGCGTTCAGCCGGCCGCTTCGCCGGCACCTTACCGGAGCCCCGCCCCGGCATAAGCTCCGGCCATATGCCCGGAGCCACCAGCATTCCCTACACGGAATTGGTCGACGATGGCCGCTTAAAATCCGTCGAAGAACTCCGCCGCATCTTCGCCAAAAAGGGAGTGGATTTGCAACGGCCCATCACCACCACGTGCGGCTCGGGCGTCACTGCCGCTGTGCTTGCACTCGGTCTCGAGGCGGCCGGCGCAAAGCAAGTCAGCCTCTATGACGGCTCCTGGGCGGAATACGCTGCTCATCCCCAGGCAGTGATTGAGAAATCGGTCTAGCGCCGGGGAGAGGGATGGCGTTTTTTGAGCCATCTAGGCCTCGAGAACCGTACCTCAGCAGATTTACGGGCCACTGAAAGATCTGGCTTTGTATCAGGGCACGACTTCAGTCGTGCCGCTTGAGTTTCTACATTTGGGAGAGCGTGGACAAGCCCAATTTGGATGAACAGGCGAATTTTTCGATTGCCACCGCGCCCATGCTTCGTATCAGGGCACGACTTCAGTCGTGCCGTAAAAGATCGAGTCGATGAGGGCTTTAGCCCCTGAGGTACGGCTTTATATCACTCCTCATGCTCAGTCGTTTGGACGCGTTAGCAAAGGGCTGCATGTTCGGCGGCTGAACCAGGTTGAAAGTCGCGAACTGAAACGAGAGCCTACCTCAGGGGCTAAAGCCCTCAGCAGCCCATTCTGAGCGGCACGACTGAAGTCGTGCCCTGATACAAAGCCTTCGACGAAAGTGTTACCGACATGCCGGTACCTTCTGTTTCCGACATGCACGTTCGCACATTCTACGTTGTTCCCTCTTAAGTAGGTGATGTCCACAAGCGTATTTTTCATTTTACGAACCTCCCATAGAAATCTCCTGGGAATCGGCCACGCGTGTCGAAGACGCCAAGGATGCCAGGTACAGCTGCCGCAATTGCTCATTCTTGACCAATAGCTCTGCAACCAGACGCTGCAGGCGCGCATTTTCCCGTTCCAGATACACGGCCCGGCTCGACTCGTCGTCTTTCATTGCCTGATAATCCAAAAGAGAACTCTCGCTGTTTCCGTTGCCAACCGCCATGTACCTGCACACGACGTTCCGCCTTTCCCACCTTGCGTAAGGTGCGGGTTGTGTACAAAAAGGAAAGGGCCCCTTTGCGACTATGAACAAAGGGACCCATCGACCTTGAACGTTTTTTAGGTCGAAGCTACTCGCCAGTGATCGTGGTCGTCTCAACCGTATTCTTGGGCCGCGCATCCAGGTTCGGCGTGATGTACTTCTCATACCGGATCGTCTTCAGCACATGCTCCGGCCCGGCGACATCAAAGGTCAGACTGACTTTGGAGGGATCAGGACCGTTGGGCCCGGGCAGCACGATCCACATCAGCGGCTGGCTCAGCTTCCCGACCTGGTTTAACGTCACCATCGACTTCGCCCAGTCGACCGAGACCGTATATGACCCCGCTTGATAAACGTGGTTTTTGGCCACGAAGGTGAACGGCACATCTACCTTTCTCTGTTCGGCAGCAAAAGCTGCGGTCGTGGAAAGGGCGGCGGAAATAAGAACCAGGTTCCTGAAGCTCGATAGCATGGGGTTTGTCCTCCGAGAACCACGCTAACCCTGCACCATGCCCTCGGGTGTCAAATTGCCGTCGAGTTTTCGTCTAACTCTTGTCGAGCGTTACCATCGTCACGGTTCATCATTGCCGCAATTTGTTGGCGAGTCTCTCGCTCTGCCGCCTCGCGGTCAGGTTCGCTTAAATTCTGCAACAGCTGCAGAGCGCGTTCCGTGAGTTTGACGCCTTCGTCGCGCGCCCCCCGCCGCACGGCAATCTCCGCCGCGGTGCAGAGAGCCTGGGCCGCACGTACCCATTCCGCCGCGGCCTCGAAGTGCATGGCCAATTCGCTGGAAACATCGAGTGCACGCTGGGAAAACAGCTTCTCCAGCTTCTCGGCCACCCTTAAATGCCGCTTGGCGCGGCGAGCGGGAGATTGCCTGGCCCGCAGCACCTCGCGATATAACCCGTGGGCAAACATGTAGGAGGCCGATTGGGTTCCGTCGGGCAATTCGTCGTGCCCTGCAGGATGGAGGAAATGGAGCCGGCGCGTCAGCTTCTCATACTGATCTTCGATGTCCTCCAGATCGCCATCCAGCGCCGCCGCGGCTGCCCACGCGGAGAAAATCACGCCGATCAAGCTCGCGGCTTCGAGCAGGCGCTGATCGGCTCCGTCGAGCCGGTCAATCTGCATCTCGATCATCTCGGAAAGAGCCGTGGGCACGCCCATGTCGATTTCCGCCAGCGGCGACCGCAGCTGCCAGGCGCCGCCTTCCTGGCGCAGAAAACCCTGCGCGACCAGGTGCTCCAGCATCGCAATCATGAACAGGGGATTGCCTTCAGAATGCTGGTGCACAAAGCTGGGCAACCCTTTGGGGAGCGACTCCTGTTTCAATTCCTGGACCAGATATTCCCGTACTGCGTCCCTTTCCAGCGGACGCAAGGACACATCCGCGCACAGCTTGTGGGTAACCAGATCCTGCTTCAGCCGCTTTAAGGGATGCTGGCCGGCACTCACCTCCGCCGGCCTGTAAGACACGAGCAAAAACAACCTGGCGGCCTGGCGGCGCCGCGCCAGCGCCGAGATCAAATCCAGCGTCGAGAGATCTGCCCAGTGCAGGTCCTCGAACACAAAAACCAGCGTCTTCTCAGAAGACATGGCTTCGATGGCGTCGCATATCTCATTCAACATCCGCTCGCGCACCGGAATGGCCACCGCCACCGGACCGTCGCTGTGGAGCGCCGCCAGCTGCGCATACCAGCTGGGGGCCTTGTGCTGCATCACGTGCACATATTTCTTGCCCTCAATGTGTGAGCACAGTTGCCCCAGGGCTTCGATCACGGGATAATAGGCTTCCTTGCCGGCGAAACCTTCCACACACTGGCCGCGCGCGACGCGCACCTGGTCTTCACTACACCGTTGCCGGCAGAACAAATCGATCAGTGCGGTTTTTCCGATACCGGTCTCGCCGGTAATGAATACCAACTGCCGCTCGCCCTGGATGGCATGGCGAAGCATTTCGTTGAGCTGCTCGAATTCCTGCCGGCGTCCTACGATGCGCGCAGGCTGCGGCCCAGGAGTGTCTGCCGCGTACCCGTTGCTCTCTTCGACCTGGGCCAGAAACCAATAGCCGCGCCCGGGAACAGTTCGGATAAATCGCGGGCTCTCTACACTGTCTCCCAGCAGCTTGCGCAGCTCCTGCACATAGGTGCGCAACACTTGTGGCTGTACGTATGTCTCGGGCCATAGTTTGTCGAGCAACTCATCGTGGGTTACCAGCCTCTGCGGGTTTTCGACAAGGTAACGCAATACGGCAAACGGCTTCGGAGTCAGTCCGATCCGCGCGCCGTTTTGCCACAGACATTCGTTTCTGGTGTCGAGTTGAAAGCAGCCAAATTGCTTCATTGCATTTCAGGATGGGGAAACTGCGGGTTTTGGTTCTGAAATATATACCCGGCGAGGAGCCGGCCGGTCACTCGCCCATCCCATGGTCCCATTCTCATTCAAAATATCTGGCAAGTTCGTTCGCGTCGCGCTGGATCAACGTCAAGCTCATCCCGCCGCTTATCGAGTACCGTTGGCATCATGAGGTTGCCTTGAGCCGACTGCTCTTTCTTCCCCGGTGGTGCTGCCATCCAACGGTCCAATTGAGAACTTGTTTCCCTCAGTGTTGCGGGCATTGCACTACGCTTTCGGAGTATACGACAAGCCCCTCCGCGCTGAAACGCTAGTCTGGTGAGGATCGTCTAACGCAGTAACCTCGGAGCCAGGAGTGAGCATTGATCACCTTCGACGCGCTATGGGCGGACATTCGCTACGCACTTCGGCAAATAAAACGCTCGCCCGGATTATCTACTGTTCTCATCCTCGTTCTGGCGGTGGGATTCGGCGTAAGCACAGCGATTTTCAGCGCGGTGCGTACCGTTCTATTGGCTCCGCTGCCGTACAAAGAACCGGATCGACTGGTTCAAATCATCAGTTGGTGGCCCAAGTCGGGTGACGAAAACCAATGGAGCGCGCCCCTGCGGGATGCAGTTGACTGGAAAGCTTCTGTACCGGCTTTCCAGGATATTGCCATGTACCGCTACAACCTGATGACTCTGACGGACAATGGCTCAGCCGAATCCGATTATGGATTGCGTGTTTCAGCGAACTTGATGCCGATGCTTGGGATTCGCCCTCAATTGGGAACGTGGTTTCCGGCCGAGTACGATCACCCCGAGAACAATCATGTGGTCCTGCTGAGCGATGATCTGTGGCGCCGCCGTTTCCATGCCGATCCCGCAATCGTTGGACGAACCATTCACTTCGATGGCCAAGGCTTCGAAGTGTTAGGGGTGATGCCCAGGGGTTTTAATTTTCCCATGAGGCTTGGTACAACGGCGCAGCTTCCGACCGATCAGATGCAATTCTGGACGCCGCTCGGTCTCGACCTTGCCAAACAAAAGCACGGCGATCCCGATGGCGGCGTCATCGCCAGATTGCGAGTAGGAGTATCAATAGCAGAAGCTCAGATGCAATTGCAGGCCGGGTGCCGGCAGCTTCAAAGTGAGTTTCCGGCCAGTAATAAAGATTTGAGCGCCAGGTTGTCGACTCTTCGCCAGCAAACTACAAGGCAGGTGACTGGGCCATTGCTGACTTTGTTTGCGGCTACGGGGCTAATATTGTTCCTGGCCTGCACAAACATCGCAGGTTTACTGCTGGCCAAAGGCGAGTTTCACGCGAACGAGCTAGCAGTGCGCATGGCTCTCGGCGGAAGCAGCTGGCGAGTAGCACGAGTTCCGCTAATCGAGGGGCTCCTGTTGTGCATCTTCGGCGGCCTGTTAGGAATTCCTGGCGCTGTCGCCAGCCTGAATCTTCTCCTGCGCCTCGCCCCTAACGGTGTTCCACGTCTTGCCGGAACCCACATTGATCTTGCTGCATTGGGCTTTTCCATTGCGTTGGTTCTGATGTTAGGGACGTTTCTAGGCGCCTTGAATGCGACGCAGGTTTTAAAGCGGTCTCTCCGGGAAGTCCTCTCGGAAGGTTCAAGGCACAGTGCGGGAAGTTCGCACGGCGGGTTGCGGGGTTCGCTGGTGATCGGACAGGTCGCATTGGCAGTGATTCTGATAAGCGGCGCTGGACTGATGCTCCGCACGTTCGTCAATCTTCTTTCTACAAACATCGGCTATAACCCTGACCACGTTGTTTATGCTGTGACCGTACTGCCTGTCTCGCGCTATCCCACCTACGCCGATCGAGAGCTCTTCTACAAGAAGGTTCTTGACCAGTTGCGGACCGCTCCGGGAATCGAACTGGCCGCCGCGTCCACTGGCTTTCCCCTGGTTGGTCAATATGACAGTGCGAAAGTACGGGCGAGGGATTCGGAAAACAAGGACGCGGGCTCTGGCGTCAGCGCCGATCTCAATGCAGTATCGCCTGGGTATCTGGAAGCAGTCGGGGTACGGCTCATCCGAGGCAGGTTGATCACCGAAGGAGATGCCGCAAACACTCCACAAATCGCTGTTATCGATTCCAATCTTGGAAACGAATTGTGGCCTGGCCAAAATCCGATTGGAAAACAGATCAATGCGGGCGATCCGGACAAACCTGTATGGCGAGAAGTGGTCGGAGTCGTTGCTTCCATGCGCAACAGGGCCCTGGATGCAGCGGAGAGGCCAGGAGTTTTCCTGCCGCTTTCACAGGGCACCGGCTACGTCAATTTCGTAGTTTTGAAAAGTCCGGCCCCGCCGGACGAAACCGCCCGCTTGTTGAGAAGGGTAGTCAACGGAGTCGACTCGGACCAGGGGGTCTTTTTTGCTCAATCGATGCGGCAATTGATTGGAGACTCGATCGCTACCCGTCGCTTCCTTTTCATTGCACTCGCCTTCTTCGCGGTGGCCTCGCTGATTCTTTCCGTCCTTGGCGTGTATGGCCTGGTCTCTTTCATAGCGGCACGCCGTGTTCGGGAGGTCGGTATCCGCATGGCAATGGGGGCTACGCGAGGAAGCATCGCCTGGCTGGTAGTGTCGCAGGGCGCTCAGTTGGCCCTATGGGGCGCAATCGGAGGACTGTGCGCATCATTCTTGCTCAATCGGCTACTTTCCGGGTTGCTTTTTGGCGTTAGGGCCTCCGATGTGCAGACCCTGGTATTCACGGTTGTATTATTGGGAGCGGGAACCCTCCTCGCAGCTCTTATCCCAGCATGGCGCGCTGCCAGACTACAGCCCATGCAAGCCTTGCGAACGGAATGAAGCGAACAGACTCCGGTGGGGTGCCGCAGGACTGGATTCCTGAAACATGCGGGTATACGGTGTCCATTGATTGTTCGTTGTTATTTCCCCTTACTTCAGGGAATCAGTTCTCTAAAACGGTGAGCGGGTTCGGGTTGTGGAACCCGCTCTGAATGCAAGCGAGAATTTTTAGGGATTGCACCTACCCGGATGTGAAGAATCAGGATCGGTGCAGAGCGGCCCCAATTCTGTTGTCGCGTCCGGGACGCTGATCATCGCAAAGGGACCCGCCTTGTGTTCTCCGTTGAACGGAGTGAACTTGCTCGGGTCGTCCGCAGGAAAGCCGCAGCCAGCGGCATCTTTTGGATTGTTGAACCAGAATCCTAAATGGAAGGTGTTGGTTGGCGGCAATGCTGCGTCAGGATCGAAGCCGAAGATCTGGTCGAGCAGGATGGTCTTTATACGAACGTGGCCGTCGTCACTTTCCTTGCCGATCTCGATGTCCGATTGATACCACGCCAGACCGAAGCTGCCCTTAAAGACGGTTTTGAAGTTCGGATCGGGCGTTTTATTCGATAGAAACGGGCTGCGTTGTACCGTAAAGAGATCGAATGCCAGACCGGGTTTGAATCCATCGAGGTCGAGTATCAGGGTGTCGTTGAGTTTGCCCCGAATCACGGTCGCTCGAGCTTTGGGTTCTTCATAAGAGGATTTGCGAAGGCAATCGATAAACGGCTGATTGACGACCAGATCAAAACTGACTTCATCTTTCTTGCTCTGGGCCAAGGCAGCAGCTGGAAACAGGCCTCCCACTATCGTCGTCGCCAAAGCGCAGATAATTGTGCGGCTCTGCAGACGATACAGGTACTTCGTGAACATATTGTTTCTCACATCATTCTCCATTCATTGACATAGAAGACCGAACCATGAGGCCCGGCCAGGTTCGCCCTCTTGATGGGGAGGGAGGTTGCTGGACGCAGGTCATCGCAGGCAGAGAGATCGACTGGCAACGAGGAAGCCGTGATCCGGCTATTTTCACGTTGCCCGCCAGGACCCTGCATCGCGCGACCAGCTAATGCGATTACGCTACGAAATGGGGACCGGAGCGTCCCTAAGGTTCCTCAGAAGTTTTCCAAAGAATTTCCAAAGAGAATCCAAATCCAGCTAACCCTTGTGCGTGCAATCATTTGTTTGACTGACATGCTCCCCGCGCTCGCCTAAAAAGGCGCTCGACGTTGGCTGCTGAGAGGGCAGGCTTCTGCCGCATGCTCAAGCTACATTGCGCGGGGCACGCTGGTTTCTCGTGATGGAATGGGTGAAGCCCTTTCGAGAGAGATAAGAGAGAGATAAAGGAGACAATACTCATCCCCCACATTGCACGCTCACTCTGAATTCCGGTGATGGATTTCCGATTAGCCCTAAACGATCGCGGCGCCTTCCGTTGCGGCGGCGACCCGGATGAGAGAAGCTGCTGCAACGATCGCGGGTCCAAGCATCCTCTCCATTCTTTCAATGAACGGTTCGACACCTGCTCCGTCGCCGGACCGTATCGCGTTCTCTACCGCAAAGGCTGCGTCGCCTAGATCGGTTGCCTCAAGAGTTCGGGCCAGTCCTTTCAGCGAGTGCGCAAGTCTTTCCGCTTCCGCCCTGTTGTCTTCATTGATAAGGCGGCGGAGATCCGACGCCGCATGGGCATACTGACAAAGACTGAACATCAGCTTATGAAGCAGAGCGGGTTTGCCGTTCACTCGCCTCAGGGCAGCTTGTATGTCGAAGGGTGGAAGGACGACAGGTATGCCGAGATGGTCTTGCGTTCCTCCCGTTGTCGCGACGCCAGGCGTGACACTTTCCGCGCGCCGCGCCGGTATCCATCTGAGGAGCGCCTCCGTCAGCCTGTCGGGGTCAATTGGTTTCGTAAGGTGATCGTTCATCCCGGCGTCGAGGCTTTGGTTACGGTCACCCGTCATTGCGTGTGCCGTCATGGCGATGATAGGCATGGATGAGAACCGCCGATCTGCGCGTATCGACCTGGCCGCGGTCAGTCCGTCCATGATCGGCATCTGGATATCCATGAGCACCAGGTCGAACCCTCCGGCAAGCGCTCGCTCGACCCCTTCGCGACCGTTGACCGCCATAGTGACCGAGATACCGAGATCGGCGAGCAGTTCTTCCACAAGATCGCGGTTCACTTCAATATCCTCCACCAGGAGAACGTGGCGGCCAACCAGGCTTTCTGAACCGCCGCTTGAATCACACCGCGAACCGACAACTGATGTGTTGGATCGGACGCCAACATCTCTATCGAAAATATCGACGATGGTGTCGACGAGAACAGACTCTTTGACCGGCTTGAGCAGATAGCCGTCCAGCCCGGCATCGCTCGCATTCCTCATCACATCCTGGCAATCGAGTGCCGTGATCATGACGACAGCCGGGATGCGTGGCCAGTCTGAGTGGCTCTTGATCTGGCGGGCAGCTTCTATCCCATTGATGCCCGGCATTCGCCAGTCCATCAAGACCAGATCAAATGGGTCCCTGGTGTCCGCCATGAGCGAAAGAGCAAAAAGGGCCTCTTCTCCGGAAGATACTGCCTTGGTTGCAAACCCCTTCGCAGTCAGCATCGCATACAGCGTATCCCGGTCACCCGGGCTATCATCGGCGATTAGAATCGAGTGTCTTTTTGTATCAGTCCCTTTTCGGGGCACGGCCTTGCTTGAGATGCCAAGCTCTACCTTGAGAATGAACGTGGTCCCCTTGTTAGGCACACTTTCAACGGTGAGGGTCCCCCCCATCAACTGGCAGAGCTGGCGGCTGATGGCAAGGCCCAATCCTGTTCCGCCGAATTTGCGGGTATGGGATACATCGGCTTGGTGGAAGGGTTGAAAGAGTCTCGAAATCTGTTCCGCAGTCAGGCCGACCCCGGTATCGCTCACAGAGAAGCTGAGGCGCGTCAGGTTGCCGGTCACCTCCGCCGCCGACACACTGAGAAAGACCTTTCCAGCCTCCGTAAACTTAATCGCGTTATTGACCAGATTGATGAGTATCTGTTTCAGGCGTAGAGGGTCACCTATCAGGTATTGTGGCACCTCTCGCGCGGTAGAGAACGCAATGGCAAGGTTCTTCTGTTTTGCAGCGTGGATGACGATGTCGTTGATATCGGAGAGGAGCAGATCGAGCGAGAAGGGGACGCGTTCCAACTCCATTTTGCCCGCTTCCAGCTTTGAGATGTCCAGGATGTCATTGATAATCGTGAGCAGGGAGTCCGCAGCTGCCGATATTTTGTTCAGGTATCTCCGTTGTTCGGGGGCCGGATCGGCGCGCAGGGCAAGATAAGTCATTCCCATGATCGCGTTCATCGGGGTACGGATCTCGTGGCTCATGTTTGCTAAAAAATACGATTTGGCGTTGTTCGCCTCTTCGGCCTCAACTTTTGCTTGTCTTAATGCCTCCTCCGCCTGCTTTCGCACAGTGATGTCGGCCCGGATGGCAATATATTGGCGCGGTTTGCCGTTCTCACCGGCCAAGGAAACAATGGTCGTATCCACCCAGTAGAACGAGCCATCCTTGGCGCGATTTTTGATTTCGCCATGCCAGACCCGGCCGTTGGCAATGGTTTGGTACATGTCGCGGAAAAACTCGCGGGGGTGGTGGCCGGAGTTGAGGATCCGGTGGTTTTGGCCGATCAGTTCGTCACGCGTGTATTGGCTGATGATGCAGAACTTGTCGTTCACATTGGTGATGGTGCCTTGAACATCGGTGAGGGCGACAATAGCGTGCTGATCGAGCGCGAACTTTTGATCGGACAACTTCTTGAGCGAAGCCTCCGTGATGGCGATGCTTTCCTTTAAAGCCTCCTCCAGGCGCTTGCGCTCGGTGATATCGGCGCGAATAGCCACGTACCTGTTGGGTTTGCCTTCCGCGTTCAGAGTGGGAACGATGGTCGTATCCACCCAGTAAAACGAGCCATCTTTGGCGCGATTTTTGATTTCGCCATGCCAGGTTTGACCGTTGGCAACGACCCGATACATGTCCCGGAAAAACCCAGGCGGGTGATGGCCAGAGTTGAGGATCCGGTGGTTTTGGCCGATCAGTTCGTCACGCGTGTATTGGCTGATGGTGCAGAACTTGTCGTTCACATAGGTAATCGTGCCTTGAACGTCGGTGAAGGCGACAATGGCGTGCTGATCGAGCGCGAACTTTTGATCGAACAACTCCTTCGGCGAAGGGGGGGTAATTTGGGGCTCGTCAACCTTTTGCATTGCAGAACTCCGCATTTATACATTCGCAAAGTATCCAGTTCTCGACTGGTGCTTCCACCCAATCCCATGCCTGGCGAGGTCGCGTAGGTGCTGCGAGTGAACCAAGAGCCTATGGGAGCCCCGCTATCTGCATCGGCTGCAAGTAGGACGACGGTCAGCCGCGCCCATTCCTTTGGCAGTACGTTGGGGCGGGGTTCGTAGCTGGATGGGTCACATCCGTTTGGTTGATTTGGGAACCTAATCGCCGTTGCGGGCGTATATGTCGTTTGCGAGGGATTCTATGAGTCGATCTATTCTTGCGGCCATACGGGCGGTCGCCCTGGCGGGCGCCGTTTCGGTTGCTTTTGCGTGCTCCGCGCAAAATTCTGACTTCAACCTGAACGTGCATGCCAATTCGCATGCGACGGCGAAGGATATCGGGCTGCCGGTCTATCCGGGAGCGACACTGTTCAAAGACAAGGACAGCGATTCGTCGTCGGCGGATTTGGGGTTAGCGCTGAACAGCTTTCACTTCAATGTAAAGGCAGTGAGCTTTGTGACGACAGACCCGCCGAAGCAAGTGCTTGAGTTTTACAAGAGGCCTCTGGCGAAATACGGCCAGGTGCTGGAGTGCAACCACGGACAGCCGGTCGGCCCATTAACTGTGACCAAGAGCGGGCTGACGTGCGGGGACCACAAGGGCGGGGGAACGACCGTGGATGGGAGCGATCGCGATATGGAGCTGCGGGCAGGAAAGCCGGAGCAGTTCCGGATTGTAGGCATTGACGGCACCGAAGCAGGAAAGACTAAGTTCGGGCTGGTGGCGCTGGTGCTTCCCAAGGATGAAGATGGGAAGTAAGCCCTGAATTCGAACATTACGCTGGTGTTCCACGGTGTGGCGCGCAAAACCTAACCGCTTCGCTTGGTCTTTGGTCCGAAGTCGTCGAAGTGACCGCCAATTGGACTGTCCAGCATCGGACGGTCTGAATTGGAAACGGTCATCCAAAGCCCAGGATTTTGTTCCCCACCTGGTCCAACCGTCTCAATCCAAAATACCTTCACACACACCGCTTTGGTATGCCAGGTGCATTACGATCCTGCGATGGATATCGCACGGCCCGATTTTAAGCAAAAGAGGACGAACAGGCGCCGAAGAATCCTTTGGATCGGTGTGGCGGTGACTCTCGCCGTTGCTATTCTTCTTGCACTGCGCATTGAGAAATCGCGGCACCACCGCCAATACGTCACCCTCAACCACGATTCCCGCGCCATTCAGGCGCTGGTCGTTCTCCCGAAGATCAAGAACAAAACATCCGTTGTCATCCTCGTTCATGAGATCTACGGTCTCAGCGACTGGGCCAAGGAGATGGCGGACGAACTTGCCGATGAAGGCTTCATTGTGGTCGCTCCAGACCTGCTCAGCGGTCACGGATCGAACGGCGGCGGTTACGGCGACTTTGCGGACCGGAACGAGCGAGTGAAAGCGATGTCCGGCCTTGATGCCGCCGGTGTTTTGGCGGATCTTGATGCCGCAGCAGATTTCGGCAAGAAGCTTCCCGCCGCAAACGGCAAGATCGCAGTCGTAGGATTCTCATGGGGCGGTTGGAAATCCTTCGCATTCGCCACGCACCGCAAGGATCTGGACGCAGTATTCGTGTTCTACGGCACCGGCCCGGACAACGTCACCGCTATCACCGCACCTGTATACGGCTTCTACGCAGGGGATGATGCCGGAGTCGACGCTACCATTCCTGCAACAATCGACGCAATGAAAGCGGCCAACAAGGTTTATGACCCCGTCACGTACGAAGGGGCGGAACACGGATTTATGCGTCTCGGCGAAAACCGCAATAACAAGGTCCCCGCGAACAAGATGGCACACGATCAAGCGTTCGCGCGCCTGGTGACATTGCTCAAGAAGATGGAGCCCTCCGAGCGGGCAACAAAGGGATCTCGCGACTTATGGCAACCATCTAAGCGATGGCATTGCCTTGCAAGATCCAAACGTTGCTCCGGGGAACTTGCGCTTTCACCTTTATCTGGTGGGGATGAGTGCATGATCCGAGTTGGGAAGGAGATTCTCTTGCGCTATTTTCCCTTGAAGGCGTCGAAATAGTGGTTTTCGCCTACATCCTCGTACTCCTCTACGACCGATATGCCAGCGGTTCCAAGCAGCTCCTTGTACTCCTCGGCGCCCAGGGAGATTGATTCCAGCCCGGTCATTACATCGCTCCAGACGGCAGGTTTGGCGGGTGAGGTGAATAGCAGACGTCCGCCCGGGACCAGTATTTCGGCGAATCTCCGGATCAGGCGATGCTGCTCTTCAGCCTTGAGAAGGAACATCACCCCAATTGACAAGACCGCATCGAAGGTTCGATCAAAACATCTCGACTCCAGAACGGATTCGCAGTCAATGGGTGTGCCGGGCAGGTTGCGTTGGAATGCAGCAACAAACGAGGGTGCTGCATCCACCCCGAAGACCTGAAGTCCTTCTTCGATCAATACGACCGTGATAGGAACGCCGGGCCCGCAACCGAGATCAATAACGCTGCTGCCGCGCGGCAGGGTTTTCGCCCACCTTCGCACTTCCTTCACGCCGATTGCACTGGACCGAGTCGTACTATTGCCACGACGCGCGAGAAATTCTCCCGAGACTGCTTCGTATCCATTCGATCGATCCATGGAACTCACAGTATCAAACAGTGTCGCTCCCTACCAACAAGCGGCCAACTAGCAGACTCTGAAAAAATCGGCTTTATATCACATGGGTCGTCTCTTCCTCCGTTTTCCGGGGGAGTGGGACCAAGGGTTGTGCCTGCGCTCAATTTGCCTTGAGAATGCCTGCGCTCAACAGAGCTCCGAGCTCATCACGATTGACCCATTCTTCGGCAATTTTCCGTCCTTCATTCGAAAAATCACGATAGCGTCCCATGTTATAAATTTTCCATTTATGTCATGAGTGCCAATTCGCGACCGTAGGACTCCGGCTCCCATCGCTTGGTGCGTGAGCCGTACAACCACCCGATCTCCCGACTCGAAAATATCGTGCACCACCGTGGTCAGTTTGGAGTATGTCGTTTTTCTTCGCTCCACGACGTCACGAACTCCGGAAATTCCTTTAACTTCGCTCGACCCAAAGTGAATTTCACAGTCAGGTTGGAAAATGCTTTCAACAAGATCTATTTTTCCGCCATCAAGCACGTCATGAAAGTAGCTCAGAACAGCCTTTTGCTGAGCAGACTGTTCGGCTGCTGCTCCGCCCTGAGCAACCGAGCGGGCTGGCAGACCGATAAGCGCGAGAGCCAATAGTGCGAGTGCTGTCTTCGGCATGGCGATACACTGCCACGCCAGCAAAAGAAAGTCAAAGTCACCTGCGGGATGGCAGACGGCAAAATCGCCGTTGCACTGACAATGCGGGACGATCATCATCGCACGGTACGTTCTTCGCGGAAGAGTCCGCCGGTGTCGAGGGCGACCGGAGGTGGGTTGGCGATTTTGCACCAACAGAGACTGTCGACACAAGTGGCAAATCTCGACCGAGGGTGGCTTTCTGCCACAGTGGAGGCGGGACGGACGGGAATTGTTCTACGTCGCGCCGGACAGCACTCTCATGGCCGTTTCCGTGAACCCCAAAGCGTCTGATTTTGGAATTCCGCAAAAGCTCTTCGTTACTGGCCTGAATCTTCATCCGTACAGTATCTGGATGAATCAGTACTCAGTCGCGAGCGAGGGCCAGAGATTCCTGTTGAACCGCACGGCGGAGAGGTCGCCAGTGGCGATCACGGCCGTAATTCCCCGGTAGAGATCGCTGGCCGACGAGCAGGCTGGCAGCGTACGCGCAACGTACGATACGTAAATGTAACGGTCTTGTGCTTCTCCTGGCCCGGCGTTCAACGGCATGCTGGCTGTTGGGAGGAAACATAAATGCGGTTTATTCGGCCAGACGTTGCGATAGCAGTGGTAAAGACGTTCGATATTAAGCGAGGAGGCGTTCTCACGACGGGCGAGGAAACACGAGGCCTCATCATCATGAGCAAGGAAGCTGGCCACTGGAAGGTAGACGCGCTCGAGAACACGAAAATTCAGGCGACCGTCAACGGCCAACGTTAAGCAAGCCGCGCCGGCTAGTTCATAACAAACGTGTACAACTTGTCGCCCGCGCCCACCACGAGGTACTGGTGTCCATCGAGTTCGTAAGTGATCGCTCCATTCGATACGGGACTGCCAAGGCCCGCATGCCAAAGCCGTTCCCCGGTCGTGGCATTCAGCGCCACAAGGTTGTTGCTGGGATCGAATTGCGAATGAACGCAACTTTCCATTTGGGCAACAGGCATGCTGTCCGCGAACTACTTCCCATACCCCCCAAATTCCAAGAACTTCCCACTTTGATCCTGTCTTAACCATTTTTGAAGGCTCCGAGTCCAAAACGGGAGATCTCGGCACCCATTTCTCCCGATATAAAACCTGTTGACATTACATCGCTCGTAGCGCGCTCAAGAAAACAAGGGTTGTAGACCGCGCAGGGAGGGCAACCCGCTCGATGAACGCATCCAGCCGCTCGAAGTGCGTGCTTTCCAGCTTCACCCATGGGCACGTGGCGCGGCTGCTTCTCTTATTCGCGGTGTCGGCCAACTTGGCGCTTACCCAGACCACAACCACCATAAGCGGCACCGTGTATATGCCGAACGGGACAGTGCCGCTACCCAATGTGCTGGTGTATGTGACAAATGGTTCGGTGACCTTGCCGGCCTCGGGAGCTAACTGCACCTCGTCATCGGTGACAGCCGCTCAAGGTTGCATTACGCAGTCAACCGTGACGCCGACGGTGGTCACTTCCGGGACGGGGGTCTATGCCTATACAACCACAGGGACCGACGGCACCTTTACGCTGAGCGGCGTGCCCGAAGGCAACTCATACACGCTGGTGATTCAATCCGGCAAGTGGCTCAACCAGTTTCCCGAACCGAACTCAGGCACCCTATCAGGACCTATTTCCGGCTTGCAACTGAACATGCCAACGGCGCACTCGGCGACCGCCAACATCCCGCTGATCGCCATCCAGACGGGGAGCGCCGATGCCCTGGAATGCGTGTTTCGCGACATCGGCGTGGCCAGCACCGAGTTTACGGACGACTCGGTGAGCAGTGGGCCTACATTGGGCGGACGCGTCCATCTCTATCGAGGCAACGGCGCCCAGATCAGTGCGAACACGCCGTCTTACACCACGTTGCTGAACCAAGCCAAACTAAACAGCTATGACATGGTGATGTTTCCCTGCCAAGGTGGCGGATCCACCGGCGCGACGTCTACCACTGTTCCTTACCTGATCAATTACGCCGCTCTGGGCGGCCGTGTCTTCGCCACCCACAACAGCGATGCGTGGCTCGATACCACCTACACCGGAACCAACGGCGACTACTTTTACAGCGCCGGAGGCTCGTCGCCGGTGACCTGGGGGAGTTCGACGAGTTCGGTCACGCCCGACCCCGGCTACGCCCTCATCAACACCAGCTTCAGCGACGGGAACACGCTCGCCGACTGGCTTTATGAGAATGGCTACTCCTATGGCGCCACAGGGAACAACACCGGCACCAGGAATCAAGTGGAAATCAGCACGCTTCGCTTCAACGTGGATACCGTCAATGCGCCGGCACAATCCTGGCTCACCTTCCCGGGACAGTCCGGGCAGAGCTACAACGTTGCCTACAACGGCGGCAGCCCCATCATGCAGTACAGCTTCAACACTCCATGGGGCGCCACCGCAGCCAACCAGTACGGGCGTGTGCTCTACAACGAGTATCACGTAGAAAATGTTTCAGAATCGGGCAGCCCGACGTTTCCCAGCGAGTGCCCTACGTTGAGCGGCGCCAGCCAGGTTCCGCAGGAGAAGATGCTGGAGTTTGCCATCTTCGATCTGTCGGCGGCAGTGATTCCTGTTGTACTGCCCACCGCGTCAATTGCCATCACGACCAATCCCAGCAACGCAATTTTCAACGAAGGCGACACGACCGACACCATCACGGCGGACGTGACCAACACCAGCTCGACGGTCGCGCTGCCCAACAACCTCACGTTGGCCGTGACGCTCCCGGCGGGATTGACGGCCACCGCCATGACAGATTCGAGTGGCGGCAACTGGATCTGCACCGTAGGCACGCTTACCTGCACCAATGCAAGCGGCATAGCGCCGAATGCCGACGATTCGGCAACGATTACGGTCACTGTATCCGGCACGGCTACCGGCGGCAGCGCGTCCGTTCCCGGATCGGTTTCAGCGGTTGTTTCCAGTCCCAATTTCTCGTCGAACGTTACCAGCCCGCTCACCATCACCATGAACCGCCACGCGGCCGTTACCTGGGCGACACCGGCGGATATTTCCCAGGGCACTGCGCTCAGCAGCACCCAGCTCGACGCCGTAGGTAACACCGAGGGGACCTATGTCTATACCTTGAACACCACTTCCGGAACCGTGATCACCACCGGCACCGTTCTTCCAGCCGGGGCCAACACGCTTTGGGTCACGTTTACCCCGTCCGACCAGGAGTCCTATCCGGGCACGGCCACGGCCAGCGTAACGTTGACGGTGAACGCCGTCGCTCCCAGCAATCCGCCTGCGGCGAACTTTGGCAGCGAGCCGGTGGGCGCTTCCACCAGCCAGAATGTCACGCTGACCTTTTCCGGCGCCGGTTCGATCGGCGCCCCGCTGGTGGTAACCCAGGGAGCCACCGGACTGGACTTCACCGACGCCGGTACCGGTACCTGCAACACCAACGGGACCAGCTACAGCTATAGCGTCGGCAGCACCTGCACAGTAGCTGTAACCTTTGCCCCGCTGCATCCGGGGATACGCTACGGCGCTGTTCTGCTCGAGGACACCTCGGGCAACGTATTGGCTACTGAATATTTGTCCGGCACGGGAACCGGGGCACAGGTCCTGTTTCCTCCCGGTACACAAACCATGCTCACCCCGGACCTTTATACCTACTGGCCCGAGGGAGTGGCCGTCGACTCGCAATCCAATATCTTCTTCGTGGATGGCAACTCCAATAATTATTACGGCGCCGTGCTTAAGCTGCCGTGGCTTGGGAGCGCTTACGGGGCTGCGCAATCACCCACCAGCCTCTACCTACCGACCGGCACCATCTTTGCCTCTGGAGCCATGGCTGAGGACGGCGCCGGCAATCTCTATGTCGGGATATCCGATTACATAGCGAACGCCGGTGAGATCCTCAAGTATCCATGGAATGGAACCGGCTACGGACCAGCGATCTCTCTCGGTTCCGACCTGGTCTTGCCCACAGGCGTCACCGTCGACGGCGCGGGTAATCTCTTCATCGCCGACCAGGATGCACAGCTCATCGTCGAATTACCCTGGACCGGCTCGGCGACCAACAACGGATACGCTTCGCAGATCACGCTTGCGGACTCAACTGCTCTCGGCGCCCTCGTTCTTCCGCATGCGATCGCGGTCGACAATGCCAACAATATTTTCGTCGCCGCCGCCACCTCGGACACGACGGCCGAACTGGTGAAGATTCCCTTTGTCAGCGGAAGCTACAGCCCATCCGTCACAACCATTGACACCACCTTGTTTTACCCATACGGAATCGCCATTGATACCAACAACAATATCTATGTTGAGGATTCCGGCCCCAGGGGAAACCCGACTCCGGTTTACGAGTACTTACAGAGCGACGGAACCTATGCTCCGCGCACCCAACTGTTTACCACCCCTCGCGGTGGTGGAGCGTCGATGGCGATCGACGGATCCGGCAATCTCTACATGGATTACAACAGTGGAGATGGCGGCGGCGCGATCTATAAGCAGAACCGGAGTTTGCTGCCCTCGCTGGTTTTCCCGACGTCAACGGCTGTGAGCACTGCCGATACGACAGACAATCCGTTGTCGTTCACACTGCTCAACTACGGCAATTCGAACCTCAGCATCGCTTCGGGTGTGGTGTCCACTGGGAGCGCCAGCTTCTCCTTCGATGCATCGACGACCTGCGCGCAAAGCGGTGGTGGCAGTCTGGCGGCTAACGCCTCCTGCGCGTACGCCATGGACTTCACCCCGGCGACATCGGGTTCGATCTCCGGGTCGGTGTTGCTGACGGATAACAATCTCAATGTCACCGGCTCGACCCAATCGATCTCCCTCAGCGGAACCGGAGTCGTCCCACTCTCCTTCACGCTGCCGGTAGGCACCACGCTGGCTGCAGGCACGGTCGGCGCGGCATACACGACAGTTACGTTTCAGGCTACCGGCGGAAGCTCACCTTACCAATACACCATCAGTGGCGGCGCTCTGCCCGCCGGGATGTCGCTGAGTAGCGCAGGCTTGCTCACCGGTACGCCCACCGCCGGCGGCGTTTTCTCCATCACCGTGCTGGTTACCGATGCGAATTCGGCCACCGGCTCCCAAACCTATTCCCTCACCATCCATCCGCCGGCCATTACTGTCTCGCCCGCGACTGCGACTCTGCCGGCAGCCCCCATTGGCAGCCCTTACACCCAGAGTTTCACGGCTTCCGGAGGCACCGGCCCCTATACGTACATCTCAACCGGCACTCTACCTCCTGACTTCTCCTTCAGTGAAGCGGGTCTTCTGTCGGGAACTCCCACCGCTCCGGGCGGTCCTTACACCTTTACTGTGACTGCGACCGACAGCAGCACGGGAACAGGCCCCTATAGCGGCGTGAGCGTGACTTACTCACTCAGCGTGGGCAAGACCAACGCGACGGTCACACTGAGCAATCTGGCCCAGGTTTACACCGGCTCTCCCATCTCCGCGACGGCAACCACCGTGCCATCCGGCCTGAATGTGAGCCTCACCTATAACGGCAGCGAAACCCCGCCCACGGCGCCGGGAAGTTACCTCGTCGTGGTCACGATCAACGATCCGAACTACCAGGGTTCGGCAACCGGAACACTGGTCATCTCCAAACAGACGGCGACTGTGACACTGGGTAATCTCACTCAGACCTATACCGGTTCTCCGCGTTCTGCCACGGCAATCACCGTACCATCCGGTCTGACCGTCACCTTTACCTACAACGGCAGCGCTACTGCGCCCAGTGCCGGGGGCAGTTATACAGTGGTCGCTACGATTAGCGACAGCAACTACATGGGCTCTGCCACCGGAACCATGACCATCCAACCGCTGACGCCGGCCGTAAGTTTGGCTTCAGGCACAAATCCGTCCATCGTGCAGACCGGCGTCACATTCACCGCCAATGTGACCTCGACGGTAGGCACGCCGACCGGCACCGTAACCTTCCTGGACGGCACAACCCCGCTCGGTCAGGGAACGCTCGCTGCGGGCGTGGCCACGCTAACCACGTCGTCTCTTAACGACGGTTCCCATTCGATCACCGCACTATACAACGGGGACAGTAACTTCGTCGCCGCCAGTAGCGCGGCCTTGTCGCAATCGGTCGTCGACTTCAGTTTGACCCCCGGTTCAGGCAGCGGCGGCGGTGGAGGCGGCGGTGGAGGCGGCGGAGGTAGCGGCGGTGGGGGCAGCGTTCCTACACAAACCGCGTCTCCCGGAGGCTCGGCCACCTATCCGCTGAACATCATACCCAGCACCGGCATCGTGTTCCCAACGCCGATCCTATTAACGGTGACCGGTATGCCCTCAGGCGCTACCGCGACCATATCTCCTGCCTCGTGGACCCGGGTCAGCGCCACCTCGTGGACCTTCCCGGCAAACACGTCAATCCCGGCGATCACGTTGACCATCCAGCTGGCCCCCGCCTCGGCCGGTATGAGGAAGGAGGGGCCGGCCGCGCGGGCCCTTCCGCCCATCTTGTGGGGTGTGATCCTCTTGCCATTTGCATTCCGGCTACGCAGTGCCGGCAAGCGGCTGCGCGGCTTCGTTTTCATCTTGGGGTTGACGGCGGCTCTGGGAGCCCTTTCTACCCTGAGCGGCTGCGTCAGCGGCAATGGCTTCTTCGGGCAAAAACCATCCTCCTATACGGTAACTGTGACTGCTACGTCCGGCCCGCTGACGCGATCCACCAAGGTCACGCTCAATGTCGAGTAACAAGGAGAACGCGAGATGCGCTGTTTGATTCGCAGAGGGTTCCTCCTTGGAGCCGCTTGTTTGATTGCCGTGCAGCCTCTTTGGGGACAGCAGGACGCATCTGAATCCGATGCCGTGCCCAGACTGCAAGTGGCTGTTCTCTATGACGCGCTCCTGTCCAACGTGGTGCGTGCTGACAGGTTCTGGATGCAGGGCGGCAGTATCCTGATCGGCGGTCAATTCTGGCACGGCCTGGGAGCGGAGGCGGACATCTCAGGATTTCACTCACAGAATGCCAGCAACCAAGGTGTCGGGCTGGATATGGTCACTGCCACGTTTGGACCGCGATATTTGTGGTCGCCGGCGCATCGCCGCTACTCCTTCTTCGGCCATGCCCTGGTAGGAGAAGCCAATGGATTTAACAGCATCTTTCCCGGAGTTGGCGCGGCCTCCAGCACCGCGAACAGTTTCGCGTTGCAGATTGGCGGCGGCATCGATCTGGCGGTCAAACATCGCCTGATGCTGCGCGCTTTTGAGGCCGACTGGCTGCGCACGCAACTGCCGAATGCGGATACGAACGTCCAAAACAATATGCGCCTGGCGGCCGGAGTCGTTGTCAGATTTCGCTGAGCGCTTCGAAGAACGTGCGCATTGCGGATCGAATGGATCTCGACGAAGGGCACGGGTTCAACCGTGCCGTAATTGGCTGAACGCTCGACGGCTTTAGAAGCCGGTGAGGTACGCTTTTTCCTGCCCCGGCCCGGCATTTTCCGCAGCCTGTTCAATCAGGTCGTAATGATCCCACAAGGAGCCGGACCTGAAGATGCAGGATGGCACGGGTGAAGCCGCGCCGGCTAGTTCATCACAAACGCGTACAACTTGTCGCCCGCGCCCACCACGACGTACTGATGTCCATCGAGTTCATATGTAATCGCGCCATTCGATAGCGGACTGCCAAGGCCCGCATGCCAAAGCGGCTCACCGGTCGTGGCATTCAGCGCTACGAGGTTGTTGCTGGGATCGCCGGCAAACACCAGGTTGCCCGCGGTGCTCAGCAGCCCGCCTTCCGCTCCCGGCGTCTCCCATTTGTGGCTCCACTTGATCTTTCCTGTGCGATAGTCCAGCGCCTCCAACATCGATTCGTCCCATGTGCCCAGATCATGGCCACCCCAGCCTTCAGGCCGGTTGCTGTCGTCAAAAATGTAGTAAACGGCAAACGAGCGGGTGGCGTTGACATAAAACAATCCAGTCGCTGGGCTGTACGTCGGAGGAGGCCAATTGACTGCCCCTCCCTCGTTCGGTGAAACCAGCGTCCCTGCAATCTGCGGTTCCTTTGCGGGATCTGGAATCGGTTGCCCCTTGGCATCCAGCCCTTTGGCCCAATTGGTCTTGATAAACGGTGCGCTGACGTAGTTCTTTCCCGTCTCTCGGTCCAGCACAAAAAACCAGCCATTACGGCTTGCCTGCGCCAACAGCTTGCGCTGGTTGCCGTCGATCTCGCCGTCAAACAGCACCGGCGTTTCCACTGCATCCCAGTCGTGCGTGTCGTGGGGAGAAGGCTGAAAATACCACGCCATTTTGCCGCTATCCGCATTGAGCGCGACGATGGATTCCGTGAACAGATTCGCGCCCTCGCGCGTTTTGGCCGCCATCACCGGCTGCGGGTTCCCAGTGCCCACATACAGCAAGTTCAAATCCGCATCGTAGGTCGGGGATATCCACGTCATCCCGCCGCCGTGCGCCATTGCCTCGGCATTCGGCCACGTCTCCGATCCAGGTTCCCCTGGCTTTGGCACCACGGACCATCGCCACTGTAGTGCGCCGGTCTCCGGATCGTGTGCCTCCAGAAAACCAGGCCGGTCCAGATCATCCCCGCTCACACCGGTAATGATGTGGTTCTTAACGACCAACGGCGCTACTGAGGCGTAATACATCTGGTCCACGTCGCAAATCGGCTGACTCCAGCGCAATTTGCCGTCGGCCAGATTTAGAGAAACCAGGTTGCAATCAGGCGTCTCAAAGTAAAGCGAGTTTCCAGAAATGCCGACCCCCCGGTTCCCCAGGTGAATGCCGCCTTTTGAGGTCCACGTATACGCCCATAGCTGCTGTCCCGTCCGTGCGTCCAGGGCCCACACCTTATCCGGCGACGTGATATACATCAACCCGTTCACCACCAGAGGAGTGCCCGCCAGGCGTCCTCCCGGAGCCGGGCTATTCCTCGGTAGCTGATACATCCACGCCAGGCTGAGCGCCTTCACATTCCGATCGTTGATCTTGGTCAGCGTGCTGAAACGCCTGCCGGAGTAATCTCCGTTGTACGTCGGCCATCCATCCACCGGCGGACGCGACAACAGCGAAGGGTCCAGCCCGGCATTCTGGCTTGACTCCGGACCAAGGCTCCAGGCGGAGAAGGGAGCCAGTGCAAGCAGAGCCAGCAAAATTGCGGCTGTGAACTTCATTGCACCGTCACCAGGTAAGCCACCACGTCGTGGATATCCTTGTCGGTGTATTGGTCGAGGAGCGCCACGTGCGTGGCGTAGGGATCATGTTTTTCCACTTTGACTCCGGGCCCGCGAGGGAAGCTGTGATACTGGCCCGACGCGTCGATCAGGGCCACGTTGAAATCGTCCAGTTCTGTCGGCACGCCGGTTACGCTTTGGCCGGATGCAGTGGTCACCGTAACCGTCAGTGGTTTGCGCGGGGTGGAAGTTCCCGTGCGGGCAACCGCGCGATTCTGCGGGAACACTACCTTCTGCTGCAAACTGGGAGGATCATACCTGCTGCCGATGTGCGCCAGGTCGCCGGTGGTGGAGTGGCAGTGGCTGCATCCCCCCGCGCCGTAGAAGAAGATTTTGCCTGCCTGGGCGTCGCCCACCAGGATGTTCAGCACATTGTTATAGGGGCCGGTCCGTAAGGTGTCGCCGACCTGCTGGTGCAGAAAGTGAGACAGGTCCACGATCTGGTCCTTCGTCAGGGCCACTGGTTTTCCCGTTGGATGGCCCTGTGCGAGATAAGGTCCGATCGTGCTTCCGTAGCGGTCGTGAAGAACCACGACTGAACGCACCAGGTCGGCGCCGCGCTCGCCTCCGCGTGCCCGTGTTCCGTGACAGGTGATGCATTGCGCGATATAGATGGTCTTTCCTCGTGCCGCTGCATCCTCGTCGACGACCTGCTTATCGTCGGCGCCTGCCTCATCGATCAGATTCTTTTTGCGCGCCGGTGCGGCCTTGGCAGCAGGGGACCCAGCAACGCCTTGCTTGCCCGGCGGCAAAGTCTTTGCCAGATATTCGACCACCTGGTCGAATTCTTCGTCTGAGATCTTCGCTCCCCGGCCGATCATATTCGATACCACGCCGCTCCATTGTTCCCGTGTCATACCCCGTCCCAAAAACATCTGGACGGAGTGACACGAGGAGCAGATGCGTTGCACCGTTTCGCGGTTAGGCCCGTCGGGTAACGGCGAAACCGGCGTTTGCCCCAGGGCAAACAAGGAAGTAAAGCCGGCCAACACCAGGGCACAGGTACGTAGGATTCTCATGAACTCTTAGGCATCTCCCCGGAGAGTATCAGCCCAAACCGCCGGCGCATCTCTTTCAGATAGGGTCCGTCTCCCGGATCCAATTCCACGGTTGCCGTACCTTGATAGCCGATGTCGCGAAGCGCCTCATACACCGCTGTCCAGTCGATGTCGCCTTCCCCCAGGGGTACCCAGGCAGCGATCGAGGTATCTGTGCCCGGCTGGTGCCTGAACGAGAAGTCCTTGATATGTAACTTGACGATCCGCTTTCCCAAAGTCCGAATCCAATCCTGCGGGTAGCCGTAGAGCACCACATTGCCTACATCGAAGTAGGCTCGGATGTGCGGCGAATTGTACTCGTCAATGTAGCGGGCAAACTCCAGCGGACTGAGCAGAAACTTGTTCCACACTTCCTCGAGCGCGAGCGTCACATTCAACTCCTCCGCCAGGGGAATCAGCTTGCGAATGGCCACCTGCGACCGCTCATAAGCCTCCTTATATGTGGTCTGCGGGTTCACCACGGCAGGCACCAGCAGCACCGTCGAAGCTCCCCACAGATGCGCGTTGCGAATGGAGACCCGGGCACCGTCCAGGCTCTTTTCCACCACCGCCGGATCGGCCGAAGAAAAAGGATAAGCCCAATGGTCCATGTTCATGACCGAATGGATCGGCAGCCCGACTTTCTCGGCTGCTGCCTTCATTTGTTCCGCGTCTCCCTGGTTGGGCGTGGTGGGGCACTCGATCCGTGCGTAACCGCAATCCTTGGCCAGTTGGAACCGCTCCAGGATCGATATCTTCGACGGCAGCATGTTGTACTCAACTGCCATCTCAATCGGCAAGCGGGTGGCGGCCTCGGCGCGCACCGTAGACATCACAGTCAATGCGGCAGCGGTCTGCAGGAATCTTCGACGGTCCATAGTGATCCCCTCAGATAGTCGCACCTGAAAACGGTGCAGGCAAATACTTTGTTCCGCTCCGTCCTCAACGTGGATGAAAGCGAGGATCGAGGCGGTCGCGCAAGCCATCCCCCAGCAGGTTCAAGCCCAGGGCTGTTACTGTGATCGCGGCTCCCGGAAAGAACGTGAGGTAGGTAGCGACCCCGAGAAAGTTGCGGCCCTGGGCCATCATGGCTCCCCACTCCGCAAGCGGAGGCTGAGCACCGAGACCGAGAAAGCTCAGCCCGGAGGCCGTCAGCACTACATCGCCGGCGGTCAGAGTGGCCTGGACCAAAATAGGTACCGCCGCGTTTCTCAGAATGTGATGGTAGAGGATGCGCCCCGGCCCCGCTCCCAAGGCGCGGGCTGCCTCGATGTACTCCATCCGTTTCACGGAGAGGGTTAAATTGCGGGCAAGCCTGGTGTAGACCGGAATCGCAAAAATGGAGATGGCCACCAGGCTATCGAAGAGACCCGGCCCAAGAATGGCAACGATGAGGATCGCCAGCACGATCCCCGGGAATGCGTAGAGCAGGTCGATGAACCATAAGATCACCTGGTCGGTAAGACCGCCCATGTAGCCGGAGATCATACCCAGCGGCACGCCGATGGCCAGAGCCATGCCCACACTGACAATGATTTCGAGCTGCGAAAGGCGCGCTCCGTAGAGAAC
Organism: uncultured Acidobacteriaceae bacterium; assembly: GCA_963850235.1. Lineage (GTDB taxonomy): Bacteria > Acidobacteriota > Terriglobia > Terriglobales > Acidobacteriaceae > PALSA-350. The sequence goes on from CAWKKM010000023.1 coordinate 151,906, forward strand.
GCGAGAGAACATATCGCGCCCGTACTCATCTGTGCCAAATAGATGGGTAAAGCTCGGCGGATTAAATGTAATCGAGAGGTCCTGTGCGTAAGGATCATAGGGCGCAAGCAGGGGAGCCAGCAATCCGGCCAGCAGCAGAACCAGCACGATGGATGCGCCCAGCACGAGGTTCCGGTATTTGAGCCATGAAGGGCGAAGACTCCGTTCAATCAAAACGAATCCTTGGATCGAGCATGCCGATCAACACATCCACGGCGAAGTTGACCGCAACGACCAGGGTGACCGTGAGCAGCGTAATACCCTGGATGGTGGCGTAATCGCGATAGCGAACTGCGTCGACCATCAGCCGGCCGAGACCGGGCCAACTAAATACCGTCTCCGTGATGACGGCGCCGCCCAGCAGGGAAGCGAAATTCATTCCAACGATGGTGACGATTGGGATCAGGGCATTCCTCAGAGCATGTCGTACGTAGACTTTTGTGGTGGTGAGGCCTTTGGCTCGGGCTGTGCGGATGTAGTCCTGGTGAATGATTTCGAGCATGCTTCCCCGGCACATTCTGGCGATCACGGCTCCTGGTAGCAGGGCCAGCGTAATCGCGGGCAGAATGTAGCTCTTCCAGCTGTTCGCACCCAGCAGCGGCACCCAGGCTAGTTTGACCGCGAACAAATTCATGGCCATCAGCGCCAACCAGAAGTTCGCGATGGAAGCCCCGGAGATGGCCGCGATCATCACCAAATGATCGAGTTTGCGGCCGCTGTAAATCGCCGCCAGAATCCCTGCTGTGATGCCGACGCCCACTGCGAGCGAGTAACTCACGGTGGCGAGAGCCAATGTGTAAGGAAAACGTTCAGCGATTTCCTGGGCCACCGGCTTGTGAGAGCGGATGGATATTCCCAAATCTCCGTGCACGGCATCGCGTAGGAATTTCTCGTATTGCAAAGCGAAGGGCTTATCCAGCCCAAGCCGGGTGCGCGCGGCATTCACCGCTTTTTGGTCGGCCTGCATGCCCGCCATAAGGCGGGCCGGATCTCCCGGGAGCAGCCGAACCGCCCAGAAGATGAGAAACGAAGCGACCAGCAGGATGAGCGGCAGAGCCAGAATCTTTCGTAGCCAGTAATTTCTCATGCGGCCAAATCCTCAACCCGACCCGCTGGAAACACGAGCCGAAAACCGAAGGGTGCCCCAGGTCTCGCTTTTGAGACCTGGGATCCCCGCAACCAATGCTTCATGGACACCCATGACGTAACCACAGGGTAGCAACGTCCACCCCGAGGTAGGTCCTAAGGACCCGGTTGCCCAGACGCGTCCAACTCGACGCGGCCTCCCGGTAACAGACGGACAGGAATGGGAACCGAACCGAGGTGTTGTGCGGCGATGTCCCGAGCATAGTAGAGCAGTACATGCGGGGCATCGTCCGAGATCGTTTGTTGGGCCTCGCGATAAAGCGCTTTGCGCTTTTCTTCATCCAGTTCAGTCGCCGCGTTTTCCAACAGCACGTCGAGGCGGGGATTGGCGTAGAAACCAAGATTAGCGCCCTTCGGGGACCATTCGTCGCTGCGATAGAGCGGATCTAATTGGTAGTTAGGAGCGGTGTTGTCCGAGGCCCACGATGCGAAGACGCAGTCGATACCTTGCTGCGCCTTCTGCTTGGGAGAGCCGAAAATCGCTTGCGAGAAAACCCCGTTTTCCATCTGATCGATTTTGAGATCTACGTGGATCTTCGACCACATCCCCTGTAATGCTTCCACCAGTTGAGCGTCGGCCTCCTGCACCGCAATCTTGAGCGCGAAACCATTGGGATAACCTGCTTCTGCCAGCAGGGCCTTGGCTCTTTCCAGATCGTAGGGGTATCCGCGTGTCTGCGGATCGTAGGCAAAATCGGCGGGGGCCAACGGCGAATTTGCCGGCGTCCCGAAGCCGCGTAATTGTGTCCTGACCAGGGCTTCGCGGTCGGTCGCATAATTCAAGGCTCGGCGTATCCGCACGTCGTCCAGGGGCCTGCTCTTGGTGTTGAGCGCCACCCAAAAGACTCGGGTCTCTTCTCCTGCGATGGTCTTGACCTTGCGATTGCGCGAAAGAGCCTCGGCAAAGATGGGCGGCAAAGGGTTGACGATATCGGCCGCGCCCGCCAGGACCGACATATTCATCAGAACCGGCTCACTGGTCCAGATCCATTTCAGCTGCTTAACCGTTGGACGAGGTCCCCAGTATTGCTCGTTTCGTTCCTCCAGAACGTATTCGCCGGTCTTCCACTCCAGAAACCGATAAGGCCCGGTGCCGGCCGCCTGGCGCGAGAGGATACCGCGCTTCTCCGCCGCCGGGCTGACAATCGCAGTAACCGCCAGCACTCTGAGGAAAGAGGCATAAGAGCTGGCGAGCGTGAACACGACTGTGTCCGGTCCGGTTGCGGTAACACGCTTGACGATAGCGCGCACTCTGCCGGCCGCCGCCAAGCCGCGTTCAGGGTCGAGGAGCCGGTTGAAGGAGTCCACGACCGCCTGCGCGTCGAATGCAGAGCCGTCGTGAAAGCGTACTCCTTTGCGGAGTTCGACGGTCCATTTGGTTCCGGAGGAATCCACGCTCCATTTGGTGGCCAGGCTGGGCACAATATTCAGGTTCTGATCGAATCGCACCAGGCATTCGTACATCGGATCCAGAACATCCATGGTGAAGCTTGCCGTGTGGTCAGCCGGATCCATGGTGAGCGGCGACTCCGACTGCATGATGGTGATACGGCTTTCCGGGGGAGGAGGAGGCCCGCATCCCACCACGCCACACATCACCATCGCGCTGGTGAGAGCCATCCACCACGCGCCGGCTGACAAAACGGCTTCAGCCGTGCCGTAAAGTTTATGCATTCCGGGAGAGCGTGGGCAAGCCAAAGCTCGGCAGAACAAGCGAAGTCTTTGGGCCTCACCGCGCGGGTGCCTTGTATCAGGGCACGACGTTAGTCGGGCCGCTAGATTTCTCAACTTTGAACGGCTAAAGAAGCTGCGGAAAAATGCTCTGGACGAAGGGCACGGGTTCAGCCGTGCCGTACAAAACCGAACGATGAGGGCTTTAGCCCCTGAGGTACGCTCTTCTATCATTCGTCACGCTCAGTCGCTCGGAAACAGTGGGTAAAACCGTACCTCAGCGGCTTCTAAAGCCGTCAAGCGCGCTGCAATTTACGGCACGGCTGAAGCCGTGCCCTCCGTTCAAAGCATTTTCTACACTTGTATCGGTTCCAGGACCACCGTCCGTCCGGATTCCGCCGATTCACGCGCTGCGGCTACCACGCGCATTACATGGAGCACTTCCTCCCGCGTGACCAGAAAAGGCGCCCCGCTGGCCAGCGAGTCCTGGAAATGCTGCAGCTGGGCAACGTAAGGATCTGTATCCGGAAGATCGCCAAACGGCACCGGGCCGCCGGGAACGATTTGCAGCCTTTCACCCGAGCCGGCTATGTCGATCGTGGTCCGCAGTCCGGCCGGAGAAGCGACCCACCCGCCCTCAATCTTGCTGACGGCGCCTCCAGCGTGTTCCAGCGTGATGTAACCATACTGCGATTGCCCTTCGCCTTCGCGTCTGGCAGTCACGGTTGTCACCTCGCCGGCCAACCACATGGCATAGTCAATATCATGAATCATCAGATCGCAGAGCACCCCGCCGGACAGCCGATCGTCCAGAAACCAGGAGCCTTTCGGCGGAGGAGGTGAAACCACACGCTTGAGCGTGATCTCTTTCACCTGCCCCAGCTCGCCCTTGCGTACCTTTTCCCAAACCGCCCGGTATACCGGGAAAAAACGCACCACCATGGCGATAAAGATGCGTACCTTCGCCGCATCACAATCGCGGAAGATCGCTTCTCCCTCGCTCGACAGAAGCGCCAGGGGCTTTTCACAGACGATGTGCCGTCCCGCCTGGGCCGCCTGCTTGAGTGTTGCCTGATGAAGAAAGGTCGGCAGGCAATTGTCCGCAATCTCTACCTTGCTTAACAATTCGTCGACTGAGTCGTAGACCGGACAGCCATAATCCGCGGCGGCCGCGCGGCCGCGGTCCAGATCGCGGGCGTACAAACCGGTGATCTCCGCGCCCAGCTTGCGCCATGAATCAAGGTGCTGCTTACCCATCGCGCCGGCGCCCAGAATACCGACTCGCAATCCAGCCCTAGTTGTATCCATTTCGCGCTGCCTCCACCGTGGTCCGGACCGTCACTGGGTCGGTTACGGTTCTTTGATATTCGTGATCCTGAGCGGTCCCGCCCATCGCTACGTCAGGATTGCGATGGGTCATTCGGCTAGGTTCCGTCGCTGTGCGCGGCAAAGTGCAACTCACAGAGCCCGGTTTCCCGGCACACCTGACCGATGTTGGCCGCGCGCAGGGAACCGCAAGGCATAACGATCATGCGTCCGTTCGCCAACTGGCCAAAGCGTTTTAGATTCTCCAGCCCCTCGATCGCCGTTGCCCGTTGTCCGCTGGTCAATACCCGGTCGACGCCCAGCCTGATCAACACTTCGAGCGCCTGGGCTGGATCCCGCACCATATCGAAAGCCCGGTGAAACGTGAAACTCATCGGTCTCGCCAGCCGGAGCAACTCTGCTGTTCGCTCTTCATCCACCTCGCCGTTGGCCGTCAGGCATCCGCTCACGACTCCGGGGACGCCGAGTTCCTTCAGCGCAATCACATCCTCGCGCATGCTGGCGAACTCCACTTCGGAATACAGAAAATCGCCGCCTCGCGGACGCACGATGACGAAGACCGGAATCCGTGCACGCCGCAGAGCTTCGCGCACGATTCCGATGCTCGGGGTAATCCCGCCCTCCAGCACACTCGCGCAGAGCTCGACCCGATCGGCGCCGTTGTCCTGCGCCACCAGCAAGCCATCCACCCCTTCTATCGAAACCTCGAGGATGGGACGCTTCATCGTGTCTCCCGCGGCGATCGGGCGGAGACGATGGTGGAAGGTTGCCAGCTGAACGAGCGGTCGAAAGGAAACGTTGGCGGCCGGAACTGGTTCGTGGGCAGCTTGTCCAGATCCTGAAGAATCGAACCGCCGGAGAGAGCCATCAGGTTAGGATTGGCAAGCGGCGCAAGCTCCGGCGACAAGTACCCCGATTTCACCACCAGGAGTTTAAACCCGGGAATGTGCAGTTGCAGGCGAGTGAAGTCGCTGATGTTATGAAACGGACGGCGAGCTGCCGTGAGAACAACCGTGACTTCCTGGATCTTCACCACCGCCTGGCGCTCTCGTGGGTCGTTGGTGGGCAGCAGGAAGAGAATTTCCGCCTCCGCCTCGATCGGACGGCTCCCCGCGGGATCGAGCGAAGCGCCGATGCGCAACGTAAGCCTGCTGCCTGGCGCGTGCTGGTAGCAACGTTCGGTGGCAGGGAGATCCGCGATTCCAGCAACCAGCGCATTCACAAAATTCCGGCTTAACAGCCCTTCGAGCACTTCGGCTCTGTCTCCTACTCCTCCACCGGTGGGATTGTCACCGGAATCGGCCAGGATCACGGGCTGGGTCGCGCTCGCTTGTGCCTGGTCCAGAAGTTCCGCAATGCTGCCCACGGGAACCCCGAACTGAAAGTCCTCACGAGCATCCCAGTAATCCTGGGCCAGTTGCACTGCTTGCTCCTGCAGTGCCGGGCGGTCGGTTCCGGTCAGCACAACACTTGCCGTAGCACGAGGCTCATCCGCCCACACATAGCCCACCAGCAGGGAGGCGTCCAATATCCCTGGGTTGGCGTTTCTCAGCGGCAGTTGTGCGTAGAGATCTTTCGCGGGTTGGTCCTCGGTGCTGGTTCTCTCGCCGGGAAGAAGCACAGGAACCGGGGCCCAGACCAGTGTGGGCCGAATCCGCCGGGTCGCGCAGTGCACCAGCATCGCGCACGCCCGCTGCATGGTTTCCTGGACATCGATATGCGGTGCAGTCCGGTACGCCGAGAGCATGTCTATATTGTCAATAATGCGGCGGCTCAAATTTCCGTGCAGATCGTAGCTCGCGCTTATCAGGCATTCCGCGCCCACCACCTCGCGCGCGGCTGAGATCCAATCGCCCTCTGCGTCTTGCATGCCTTCAACATACATCGCGCCGTGCATCGCCAGGTAGAGTCCATCGAGCGGAAGCAGTTCCTTCAATGAGTGTATAAACTCGGTCTTGAACGCGTCATAGGTGGCCCGGTCCACCGGTCCCCCGGGAACCGCGCTGGCATAAAACGTGGGCAGGAAGGGATAAGGGTAAGAGCCGAGAAAGGCAAAGCGCGGCGCCGAAGATAACCTCTCACCGGAAAGTACAGTAAAGTCCTCGGTGAGGGTCCGGATCCGGCTGTAGGTGCTGCATTCGATATGGATGCCGCCAAAGGCAAACCGCATTCGCTCTCCTGATCTCTTTTCGAGGTTACTGTGGGCTCAACGGTTACTTTGGCGCTGGGTGAGCAGAATTGGCCTGGAAAAGCGACCCCAGGATCCATTCTCTGGAAGCTTTACCTCAATCTTTGCATGACTTTCCGGGCAAAGATGACTATACTTCACATACTGAATTATACCGGTTTCGTTATTGGCGGTTGACCTGCATTCGGAGCCTGTTTCGGCGAAGCGCGTCGCGGGTAAGTGATTCTCCGTGTGCCCAACCTGAGTTCTCTTCAGCCCTTCTTTCCTGAACGGAAGAGCGAAGGGATACGTTTGGCTGTGTGGTGGCTAGGCTGCAAGGGTTGTACAACCGGGTCGTTCGCGCTCTGAATTGCCGGTTTTATGGAAAGCATTGGTTCTGAGGAGACGTATGAGGGCCACCATCGGCGTGGACATCGGTGCGACCAAGATTGCATGCGGTGTTTTGAAAGAGGAGCAGTTTCTCAGCAAGACGACGATTCCCACGCCGAAAGACGGTTGGCGTAGCGTCCTGGATTCGATCGTGAACACGATCAGGGTTCTGCAGAAAGCGCACCCCGGCGTAACAGAGGTTGGGGTAGGGGTGCCCGGAATGCACGATCGTGCGCGCACCGAGGTTCTCTTCGCTGCAAATATTCTCGGATTTACCAACGTCCCCATAGTCGACTATCTGGGTGAGCGTCTGGCTTGCCCGGTCGCCCTCGAGAACGATGCGAACGCGGCTGGTCTCGCCGAGGCTGTTCTCGGCGCTGCCCGCTACGCTTCCTCGACTATGTTCATCACCATTTCCACTGGAATCGGCGGGTGCATCATCAACGATGGGCAGGTATGGCGCGGTTTTCATGGCATCGCCGGTGAGATAGGCCACGTGACCCGGGTCCCCGATGGGCCCCTCCCTCCCAGTGGTATTGCGGGGGCGCTGGAGGCAGTCGCCAGCGGGACTGCTATCGCCCGCGATGCCACCTTCGTTTTTCGCAAGCCAACCTCTACCGCGGAAGTCTTCCGTATGGCTCAGGATGGTGATCAAAAAGCCGAGCAAATCGTGCATACCGCCATGCGCTATCTGGGGATGGCCATTGCCGATGTGCAGAAGTTGCTCGATCCGGAGGTCTTTGTCATTGGTGGCGGGGTCGCCTCTGTGGGCGAATACTTCTATGGCCATGTGCAGAACTACGCTCGCGAGTTCGCAAAGGGATTTTCCGATGTCACCATCGTGCCCGCGCAATTCGGAGTGGATGCCGGCGTGATCGGAGCAGCGATTGCCGCCAGGCAGATGACGGCGAAGCGGCATACCGAATCTCTGGTTTAAAGCGGATTTTTACGGGACAGGACAACCCTAATAACTTGCCCGATCGATCAGAAACTGGTGGGCCGCAATACTGCTCGCGCCGCGAGCCAGGAAATCCTTGTCTACCGAGTGCAGCTCGAGACGAGTCTTGGCAATCAGATGGGGCATGATGTTGTTCTCGATTGCCTGCCGCGTGCTGGTGGTGAAGAACCCATTCCCAAACCCCACTACGTCGGCAATCAGAACCAGTTCCGGGTTGTTCATCTGGATGGAGTTGGCCACGACCACTCCAAGCATGGTGCCCGCTTGCCGAAGCAATTCAATGGCACGCCCCTCTCCCTTGGCCGCTAGCGATTCAAGTTGCCCCACAGTCTCTGTCTTCAGGCCGGATTCGGCTGCTTTCTGTAGGATGGCAACGCTGGTGGCGAACATATCCAGGCATCCCCGTTTGCCGCAGCCGCAGGGTTCTCCCCCGGGCACGACCGTGTAGTGTCCAATCTCTCCGGCCGCGCCGCTATGTCCGCGGTGTAGCCGTCCGTTGATGTAGTGACCTTCGCCGATCTTTTTGCCCAACATGACGATGCTGAAGTTTTTGGATTCGCGGGCACGGCCGAAAAGCTTCTCGCCCGTAGCCACTGCATGAGCGTCGTTGTCGATGTACGTGGGAACTTTTGTGGCTCGCTCGATAATTTCGGCGAGGGGAACATCGCGCCAGCCGAGTGCATTCGACTGCAGACATATCCCTTTGGCATGGTCCACGTATCCCGATAGCGCCACGCCGATGCCCAGCACCCTTTTCCGGGAGATCTTTCTCGCTCGAATAAGCTCCGTGATCCCCGCTTCGATCGCCGCTGCGACTGCCTGGGGTTGTGCTGCATCCCGCATACGATGTTGGGCCAGCGAATTTCCATGAAAGTCAGTCAAGACCATCATCGGCGGGTCTTCGGTAAGGCCCGCGCCAATGAAATACCCGTGTTCCGCATTCAGCGAGAGCAGAATCGACGGGCGGCCGGTATGTTGATTTTCATAGGAGGCGGAGGACTCGAGAATCAAACCCTGGTCAATCAGGCCCCGGCTCAGCACGGTCAAGGCAGAGCGGCTCAGTCCGAGGGAATTGGCCAGATCGGAGCGAGACATCAAGCCATTTTCGAGCAACGCTTCGATGATCGACGTTCGTGATGAAGAAGTGCCTGGGGTCGCTGCCCGATGTCCCTGCTCTTCCGTCGCCCAATCCGAAGAGCGGCTTTTTCTTGGCCGCGGTAAAGCCGGTTTCAGTCTCCGCATGTCAGGAGCACCATAGGGGTTCTCACAAGTGAGGCGTCTTCGTCTCAGGAAGTGCGAACGCAACATACGCGCCCGGAATCGCAGCCTCAGACGCCGGATGTCCCGGAACGCTATGCGTGTAGGTCGTAGCTTGAGCGGCCGCGCAGAACACTACATACTCCCGCCCGTGCACCTCATAGATCGCGGGCATTCCCTCGAGCGCCGCTTCCACCTCCGTTTCCCAAAGCACCTTGCCGGTATCGGAATCAATCGCACGCACCTTGCGGTCGCGCGTCCCGGTAAAGATCAAACCTCCTGCGGTGACCACCGGGCTTACCTTGGGAAACTGTGAGCCGGTAGCGTTGAAGCCCTTGGCGGCCAGTTCGGGAACAACGCCCAGGGGAATCTGCCAGCGAATGGTTCCTGCATTCAGGTCATACGCAGTCAACGTAGTCCAGGGGGGCGCAATGACTGGTAACCCGCTGCGGGCGAACATGAACCCAAAGCTGCTCCGGTAATGCGCACGAATAGGATCCGGCGGTGCGGCTGCAGTCTCAGCTGGAGCAGATACCGGCGCAAGTTCCGGATGCTTGAGATACGCTAGCAGGGAACTGATGTCTGCGGTCGATAAGCCGGAAAACGATGGCATCGGCCCTTGCCCATGCTGCACAATACTCTCCATCTGATCGTCAGATAACTTCGCCCCAATATTCACCAGGGAGGGAATCGCCGGCGGGTTTCCCTCCCGATTGGTCCCGTGGCACAAGCTGCAGTTCGCACCAAAGATCGACCTCCCTTGCTCTTCCGGGGATCCGCCGCGCGGGGCATTACTCGCCAACTCGAGCTTGAGCATCGCGGGGAGATCTTTAGAAACCACATATAAGTTGCCATTGGATGGATCGACTGCGGTTCCACCCCAGTTAGCGCCGCCGTTGTTTCCCGGCATCTCAACCGTGTTGCTCACGCCGGGCGGAGTGAATAGGCCGTTATTGTGCGCGCTCTGCATCTCGCTCACCAATTGATCGCGCTCGGCAGGCTCTAGAAATGGACTCAAATCCTTCACCGTAAAGGATTGGCGGGCAAACGGGGGAGGCTTCGAAGGAAAGGGCTGGGTTGGCCATGTTTCTTCTCCCGGCATGTCCGACTTGAGAACAGGCCGCTCCTCAATCGGCCACAGCGGCTCGCCCGTCTCACGGTTGAAGACCCACAGGAACCCAACCTTGGCTGCCTGCGCCACCACATCGACCTTCTTGCCATCGTGCAGAACCGTTGTCAGCATGGGAGTCGAGTCGTTGTCGTAGTCCCAGATATCGTGATGGACCATCTGGTAATACCAGATCAGCTTGCCGGTGCGCGCATTCAGCGCCAGCAGGCAATCGCCATACAAGTTCTTTCCCGGCCGATTCGCGCCGTAGAAGTTGTACTTAGGACTTGCTGTTGGGACATAGACGATGCCGCGCTTTACATCCAGAGCCATGCTGCTCCAATCGTTGGCCCCTCCAATCGACTTCCACGCATCTTTCGGCCAGGTATCGTAACCAGGTTCTCCCTCGTGGGGAATCGTATGAAAGCTCCACGCCAGGCGCCCCGTACGCACATCGTAGGCGCGAATATCACCGGGACCGGAGTTGTATTCCTCGTTCGTGGCTGAGCCCAGGATCAGTAAGTCCTCAAAAATGCGGCCGGGGTTGTACGACTGTACCAGTGACAGGCTTTTGGGTTCACGTCCGAGTCCGGCACGCAGGTCTACGATGCCGTTGGCGCCGAACTGACGGATCGGCTGCCCCGTGCGGGCATCTAACTCCTGGAGCTCGTTGCGCAGTGCAAAGATCAGCCGCCGATCCGATTTGTCGGCATTCTCCCAATAGTCAATCCCGCGATTGGTGATGAGCGTTGTGTTCGGGTCCGTAGGGTGCGTCCAGATTTCCTTGCCTGTCGCGGCATCCAGCGCCACGATCGCGTTGTTCTTTGCGAGCACATACATCGTTCCGTCAATGACCAGCGGGTTGAATGCATACCTCCGGTCATCTCCTGTCCGGTAAGTCCACGCGATCCGCAGCTTCTTCACATTGGAACGGTCGATCTGCCGCAACGCAGAATACTGCGAGCCGTCGGGCGAACCTCCATAGCTGCGCCATGTAGTGTGGGTCTTCGCGCTCCCGGCCTGGTTCTGGGCGGACGTGTATGGAGACAGAGCCCACAGAAACAGGGCAACTGAGATGCACCCCAAGGGCCTTAGGACCCGGCTCTTCAGCCAAAGCCGGACATCTCGTCGTTCGGAACGCAATGCCGCCATGGTCAATCCTGCAAAGTCTTGAGGTAGGTAATGCTCTCTTTCAGGCTATCAAGTATCGGGACAAGGGGCGAAACCTACCCCACTCGCAGAGCGGATTTTCCTGACTTCGTCCGCCAGATTTACTACATGCTGGAGCGGGCCGCCCATCGATAGAAAAAGCTCTTCAGGAACTCTGTGAAGGCAAGGGCGACGGGAGCTAATTTCTTTCCCCGGTAGCTAATCAGGCTGAACTCTGCCTCTGCAATGGGATTGATCAGCCGGCTCATCACCACTCTCCGGTTCCGGCTCGCGAACGGTGCGTAGGAGGGTACCACTGCTATCCCTTCGCCGGCTTCTACCATGGCGATCTGGGTATCGAGTAGCTGGACAGGCACTTTCTGCGCCAGTGCGATGCCCGCCTGCATCAGATGCCGATCCACAAGTTGCTGAATCGGACTGGACGCCGGGAGCGAAATAAATTTCTCTCCTTTCAGCGCCGACCAGGTGATGGAGTCTCTTTTTAATTCCTTGTCCTTTTCCGGCCGAATCACCATCAGGGGAAAACGGAGAAAAAGCACCCGGCGAATGCCGGCGGCAGGCCCAAAGATACCCAAGCCCATATCCAGTTTGCCATCTTGGACCATCTGCAAAAGGGTCGGGGCTCGTTCATCGAAGAGGTCGATGCGAAAGCCCGCATGATGTACCCGGAACTCTCGAATGGCAGGGGCGATGATATTAGCGGCTATAAGGGGAGGTGCGCCCAGACTGAATAGCTGGCTTGCCTGCCCGGCTGAATGTGCGATGCGGGCGGTTACTTCATCCAGACTCCGCAGGCTCTCCTGGGCGACCTTCACCATTTCGATACCGGAAGTCGTCAAGGCAACATGGCGAGTTGTCCGATTGAACAGACGAAATCCAAGCTCGTTTTCGAACTCCCGTATCAGCACGCTTAATCCCGAAGGCGTAATGAACATCAATTCGGCGGCGCGCGTGAAGTTACGGTGCTGCGCAACCAGGAGGAAAGCTCGAAGCTGGCGGGAAGTAAAATCCATTCATGAGACCTACTCATCAATTATCAAATTATTTTAGCTTGTTTAATGATCTCCGGGCGCATAAAGATAGGGTTACGTTTTCCGACCTAAGGAGGGGCCTTGGACGACGGCGCCGTAAATCTGGCAACGCCCCTTCCCTCGGTGCAATTGGCCGCGGGCACGCCGGGCGGTCTCACAACCATTCAGTGGCTCATCTGTGCGATTGCATGTCTTGGTTTCACCTTTGATCTTTACGAAGGTCTGATGCTGCCGTTGATCGTGCGGCCGCTGCTGGTAGATCTGGGCAATCTTGTCCCAGGCTCACGCGAGTTCAACCTTTGGGTGGGACTGCTGTTCTTTGTGCCCACCGCAATCGGAGGTATCTTCGGCGCGATTGGTGGCTATCTGACTGACCTTTTTGGACGACGCCGCGTTCTGGTTTGGAGCATCTTCTTGTATACGATATCCGCATGCGCGGCGGGGTTTTCAACGTCCATACCTGTGTTCATGGTTCTTCGTTGCGCCACCATGATCGGCATATCCGTTGAGCTCGTGGCCGGCGTGACGTGGATCGCCGAGCTCTTTCCTGCGCCTGAACGACGGGAATCAGTTCTGGGCTACACCCTGGTTTTCTACAGCGCGGGAGGATTTCTGGTCGCCGCGGCTTACTACCTCTCCGTGACGCATGCGGAACAGCTTCCCGCGATCTGGTCAAGTCACCAACCCTGGCGCTACACCCTCCTCTCAGGGCTGATTCCCGCGATCCCGTTGACTCTATTGCGGCCCTTTCTGCCGGAATCGCAGGTGTGGAGAGAGAACAAGCTGCGGGGGAGTTTGAAACGCCCGAGTTTCTCCGCCCTCTTTCAACCGTCGCTGAGGAAGACCACTTGGTTTGTAACCATATTAGTGGCCTGTAGTTCCGCGTTGGCATATGGGGCAATGCAGCAGACGGTCCGTATTGTCCCTGGATTACCGCAGCTGGCGCATTCGAGCGCTCGCCACATCGAGCAGACGGTCAGCCACGTGCAGCTACTTCAGGAGCTCGGCGGCGTCGCGGGCCGAATACTCTTCGTCCTGCTCATCATTCGAATTGCGGCACAGCGCAGCCGGTTGCTCCTCCTTCTTGGTTCGGCCCTTGCTGTCTACGCATGGATGTATCTCTTTGCCGTGACGCGCAGTCTCATGCAACTGGAGGCCGGCATGTTTCTCGCCTCATTACTCTTCAACGGGATGCACAGCTTTTGGGGAAATTACCTGCCCATGGTCTTTCCCACTCATCTGCGAGGAACGGGCGAAAGCTTTGCATTCAACTTTGGAGGAAAAACACTCGGAGCGTTCTCTGCTCTGATCACGACCCAATTAGCCAGCGTGATCCCGGCTGCCGATGCAGGGCATCGCTTGGCCTACTCCGCCGGCGTTGTCGCAACGTTTGCCTGCATCATTGGCATCTTCATAGCGTTCCAGCTTCGAGAGCCCGAAGGCCGCCTACTTCCAGATTGACCTAGTGTAGTGGGTCACACAGATGGGCCTTTATCTCATCGGATGATCCTGTGTCGGCTCTTAGCCGGTAAGCCGTGCTTTTCAAGCTACATCGCGCCGAGTCCCGTTAGGGACGACCCATCGTAGCCCAGGATGGAGTGCGCAGCACGGAATCCTGGGTAGCTATAGCAAAATGATCAAGCCCCGTAAGGGCGGCACACATTCTTGAGGGACGTCAGTCCCGATCAGAGCGGATACGGCAGCTGACTTCGATCGCTATCCGGTGACATGGAGGAGCGGGGGGGAGTGACCGACCCCGGACAGACGAATACCCCGCATCACTAAGAGCGATCTAGTGTAGTGCGTCACACAGATGGGCCTTTATCTCATCAATGATCCTGTGTCGGCTCTTAGCCGGTAAGCCGTGCTTTTCAAGCTACATCGCGCCGAGTCCCGTTAGGGACGACCGATAGTAGCCCAGGATGGAGTGCGCAGCACGGAATCCTGGGTAGCTATAGCAAAATGATCAAGCCCCGTAGGGGCGGCACACATTCTTGAGGGACGTCAGTCCCGATCAGAGCGGATACGGCAGCTGACATAATCGCCTTTATTACTGACGCACTCCACCTAGCTTGCAATCCCTATTAAGAACGGGACTGGTACCTTTCCGCGATGAACAAGGGCGGAACAGACGGAACGTTTAACCAGCAGTCACGTATGGGCACGGGAACATCCCGTTTGTCACCGAAGTAGTCCATCAGTGCTGTGCTTTCGGTGTATTTGCCGAACTGTCGGGTGTAGATGTCTGTGGAAGAGACTTCGATTCCGTGCTACTTGCGGAGTCTGCTCCGCCAAGCGCTCTGGGTGGAGTAAGCGAAGAAGATTCCAGGAATTCCTGTGCTTCACGCCATGATGCCAGTAACTTCGCCTTGGCCTCTGCGTCTTTGTTGCTGGCTGCGTAAATGAACTTCGCTGTTTGTAGGCGCAGATCGCCGTACCTATATTTCTCTGCCAGCTGAGCCGCATGCAGCTTCCCGTCAAAGGTTGTCGCGAGCACCGTCAAAACGGCTAAAACGATCAACAGAAGATCGATCCATGAGAGCTCTGACGCCGCATTTGACTTTGACGAATACGTGTTTTTGATCGCGGCGCTCACTGCGGTTCCGGCAGCAAGAAAGGTCAGGCTCCAATCCGTGATGGTCCAACGGACATAGAGCTTGTGAAACCAGCCGGCATCGAAATAAACCATGTCGACAATGTTGCCATTGGGGTCTTCACGGATATCCGGCTTCGTTAGAAAGAAGTGGTATAGCAGCACGATGCAGACAAGAGATGCGAACACTCCCAAGACAACCAGTAGGACATCGCGTCTATATTTCTCCCAGAAACCAGAAAGGGCTACCCCAGGGGAGCCATTTGGGTGTGAATTCTTATCGGAAGCTTTTTGGAGTCGTGGATCAGGTTCGTGTTGTCCCGGATTGGGAGGAATTTCCATGGAATACGCCTCTTCGAACAGCTTTTTGTTAGGCGCCCAACGGGCACCATCGGAGAGCGAAAATATTACCGCTTTTACTTCAATGTTTGCTATGTATTTCTTCTGATCAGGCTTTTACCGATATTAGAAATGTTGACACCGGTGACGCTACCTTGTTCGCCCGCGGCACATACCTATCATCTCCCCTTATCTCCCCGAGCCATCGGAACGTTCGCCTCATCGATCCTCCATCGCAAACCCTCCAGGCCTGTTGAAAAGAGGGTTCCAGGCAGTGGGTTACTTTTCGTCCTGTCACGTTCGTCCTATGGCTGCGCCGGATGAAAACTGGCGGCCTGGTTCGGATCGCCCGATGCGTACTTGGCGAACTTCGGGTACGGATACATGGGGCGGGTGAAACTGAGCGGAATTTTCGGATCAAGTGGAAACTGCAACTTACCTTCTGCCGAGGCAATGCGCCTCTCTCTCGATGCGTCTGCAGGAAGGCCCTCGGGCAGCGGCAACGAGAGCAGATAAGAATCGCTAACCCGCGCCCCGATCATCTCATCCGGCGGCTGATCGCGCTCGACCCAGTTCTCCAAATACGTCAGGTAGTCGATCGAATGGGCTCCTACGCCACCGCCGCAATGATTCATGCCCGGGATGACAAAGAGCCGGAAGAAGTCCTGTGTTGGTTTTGAACCACCCATGACTTTCTCGACCGTCTCATAGTAGTCGACGATTGCCGTGGGCATTTCTGTTGTGTCGGTCCCGCCCTGGTACACAAGCAACTTGCCTCCCGCGGCTTTGAAGTGACGGAGGTCGGGGTTCGTGTCGGTGTAGAGAGCGGCCAGGCCGAGCCGCTTGTAATCGCGATCAAAGTCATAGTTGGAGGAGGTCCAGCCCGGACTCGCTCCGTAAATCATTTCTTTAAACAGGCTGTCGGCATACCCCGTGTCAGTGCCGAAATCCCAAGTCAGCTCCGAACCTGCCAGTGCGCCGCGGACGGCTTTCTCCTCAGCGTGAGGCGGACCGGCATAGATGCGCTTTGCCGCCTCAACCTGTGCCGCGGTCAGACATTGTTGCGATTGGCGTGCGGGGCAGAGAAGCTTCGCAGGATCCGAGGAACACCCGAGCGGATTCCCGATAATTCCGTCTTTCACCCCATCATCCATGTCGCACTGTTGAAGGGCAGCGCGATGCAGAAGCTCTCTGGCGGTGGCGTCGAGAATCGGCTTGCTGGCTGCATCCAGATTTGCTCTCTGCGCCCAAATCTCTCGCATGGTCAGATCTGCCTCGTCCATATCGGGTGCGCCTGCGATAATCCCGTCGAAGTCCCAGGGAAACCGCTGCGCTGCCACCAGACCCTGGTAGCCACCAGTGGAACAGCCCATGAAGTAAGCGCGCTGCGCGGCTTTGCTGTAGTAGCGGTTGACGACCGCTTTGGCCGCCAGCGTAGAAACATGGATGGCTCGGTAACCGAAGTCCACCTGTGGCGGAAGATTATTCACCGCCCACATCCCGTCGCTGCCCCGATGCCCGGTATCGGTTGTCACGCATGCATAGCCGCGCTTCAGATGCGGATCGCAAGCCGCCGAGTGGATTGAGCCCGCCCAGCCCCCGTTGCCGGTAGTCACGACCTTTCCATTCCAGTCTTTCGCCAGAGGAAGATGAATCTCGATCCCGACCTGGGGATAGACATAAGCTTCCACCTTGCAGAACGAGCCAGCCGTGCCTGACGCCTCCACCATCTTCGCGCTCGTAACCTGCACCGGAGCATCCTGAGTTTGGGAAAAGTCGCTGTTCTCAAGCGCCGAGCAGGCGGCTGTTTCTGACGCGGCTAGGCGTTGATGCGGCAGGCTTGGCGAACGCCGAGTGCGGTTGAGCAGCAGCGAATGCAATGATCGCCAGCGAAATAACGATGTGTATATGACGGGGACCAGCATGCCGGACCGATGAAGCGCAGGTTTCTATCATAAGGCGTTTGAATCGCCTCCTATTCGTATCATCTGGATTGGACTAGCCCAGGGGCTCCTATCCTACGTCCACGCACTCCGATCTGCAAAATGAGATGGCGCCCGAGAAAGCGAGTTTCCCTCTTGCACTTCTACAGGAATGTGCTATACCTTCCTGTAGAAGTGAAAGAGGAGGACAAACGCGCAAGATGAAGCTTGAAGTGGAAACCAACAGTAGGCGAAGGCTGACTGCAGCAGTTACCCGCATTCCGGAAAGCGCATGAGGCCCACAACTATGTTCCACGACCTGCGTATTCGCCTCCGTTCTCTCTTTCACAGAGATACCGTGGAATCGGAGCTCCACGACGAGTTGCGTTTCCATTTTGACCGCGAGGTCGAAAAATATGAGCGCTCGGGCCTGACGCATCAGGAGTCGGTGCGGCGCGCGCGCCTTGCTTTCGGCGGAGAGGAGCAGGTTAAAGAGAGCTGCCGCGAAGCGCGCGGCACGCAGCTTATGGAAACCGTGCTCCAGGATGTTCGGTACGGATTGCGTACCATGGGTCGTAATCCTGGCTTTTTTGCAATCGCAGCTCTGACCCTGGCTCTCGGCATCGGCGCCAGCACCGCCGTATTCAGCATTGTGGATTCGATCCTGCTCAAACCACTGCCCTATCCCAAAGCCGAGCGGGTGATGATGCTCTGGCGAGAGGGACCGCTTGCCGGTATTGGCGATTTTCCCTGGTCGCCTCTGGAATACAGCATTCTTGCCAGGACGGAAAGGGAATTTCAAAACATTGGAGCCTTCAAGAAAGACTCGTTCAATCTGACAGGCACGGCTAACCCCGAACTGCTTGAAGGAGTACGGACCACGGCTGGATTCTTTTCAGTTCTGGGAGTGTCGCCGGCTCTGGGCCGGGTCTTTACAACTGAGGAAGACCAGCCCGGTCACCAGGGCGTCGTGGTTCTGAGCAACCGGCTCTGGCGAAGCCGCTTCGGGGCCGATGCCGCTGTACTGGGGAAGGCCATAAACCTGAACGGCTCAGCATATACGGTGATCGGCGTGATGCCTTCCAGCTTCAGGTTTCCCAACCAGGAGGGCATCCCCTTCATTTTCGATCTACCCAGGGAGACGCAACTATGGGTGCCGCTGGCGCTAACCACGTCTCCTCCCCGAGGGCCCAGCGAACTGGGAGTGATCGCAGAGGTCAAGCCGGGCGAAAGCGCCGCGCGAATCGACGAACAGCTGAAGCTCTTCGAGGCGCAGGTGGACACCGAGATTCCCCAGGAAAAAGGCTGGTCCTCGCATGCCATCCCCTTGAGACAGCAGATTGTGTCGGATGCGCGCCGGCCGCTGCTTTTGCTGCTGGGTGCGGTAAGCATTGTTCTGTTGATCGCCTGTGCGAATGTGGCCGGTCTGCTACTGAACCGCTCACTCGGGCGCCGCCGCGAACTTACACTGCGCGGGGCGCTGGGGGCCGGGCGCTTCCGGTTGATTCGGCAATTGTTGACGGAGAGCCTGCTGCTTTCACTGTCGAGCGGAGTGGTGGGCGTTCTGATCGGCATGGCGTGTCTCCTGGCAGCTAAGCACTTCGGTCCGAGTAACATTCCACACCTTCAGGAAACGGGGCTCAATCTCCCTGTGATCGCTTATGCATTGGGGATCACGGTCATCACCGGAGTACTCTTCGGCCTGGCGCCCGCCGTTGGCGCTACGCGGATGAATATGATGGAGGCGCTGAAGGAGGGCGGTCAACGCTCCATCGGCAGTGCGGCTGCGCCCAGGATGCGCAACGCGTTGCTGGTGATGCAGGTAGCCATGGCGTTGGTGCTGGTTGTTGCGGCCGGGCTGCTGGTGCGCACGTTCTATTCCATGCTGCGCGCCAACGCAGGATTTGACGCAGAGAAGGTGGTTACATTTGAGCTGCCTTTACCGGCTACGAAATACGCAGATACCGGGCGCATGGCACAGCTCTATCAGCAGGTGTTACTGCGGCTCCAATCGGTTCCCGTCGTCCGTAGTGTGGGATTCGCCTCGGTCGTTCCCATGGGTGGTGCGGCGGACGGCACCGTGATTCGCATCCCTGAACATCCGGCGGCAAACCGCTCCGAGCAGCCCTATTCGAATTATTCATTCATTTCCCCGGGATACTTTACCGCCATCGGTGCGCCGCTGCTTCGAGGGCGCGACTTCAGCGATACGGATACGCTCACTTCACCGCACGTCACGATCATCAACCGTGTCATGGCCAACAGGTACTTCCCGGGCGAGGACCCGATCGGCAAGCAGGTAGGCGTTGGAAGCACAAAGTTCCCGGTAAGAACCATTGTCGGGGTGGTCGGGGATATCAAGCACGCCTCGTTGCGGGAAGTGCCCGAACCGGAGATGCTTGTGCCCTTTACGCAGAACGAGATCAACGTGTGGCCTTCCATGCAGACCATGCAGTTTGCGGTGCGGACGAAGATCGACGATGCCTCGATCGAAGAGAGCATTCGTCAGGCTGTCCACGCTGTCGATCCTGATCTGCCGATAGCGAAGTTTGCCACCCTCGCGACGCTCGTCGATTCTTCGATGACCGCCGACCGCTTCTCGATGATTCTGGTTGCTTCGTTTGGGGTGCTGGCGCTGGTTCTGGCCTCGATCGGCATGTATGGCGTCATCTCCTATTCGGTGCTGCAGCGGACCCCGGAGATTGGCATACGCATGGCGCTGGGAGCCGAGAGAATCCAGATCTTCCTCATGGTTCTTCGCCATGGAGCGTATCTTGCGATGGCCGGGATCGGGATTGGCCTGTTAGCCGCGGTGGCCGCTGCCCGCATGATGAGACGGTTCCTTTATGGAGTTCAGCCCACCGACCCTCTTACGTTCCTTGCAGTATCGGTGTTGCTTATTCTTGTAGTTCTTCTGGCCTGCTACGTGCCGGGGAGAAAAGCGATGAAAGTCGATCCTATGATTGCACTGCGGTATGAATAACTCTTCTGTATCGCGTCTCAGCTCTCTGTTTCTTGCTGGTTGAATGGACGCGTATCCTGTCCTGCAGGTTCCGGCCGCCCCGTTTGGCTGCTCCGCTGCGGCAGCCAATTTCTTTCAATTTGTGGCAAGGCGGGATCGCTTAGAACGGCAACGGACGAATATCTGGTTCCACCCACTCTTTTCGCGCTTCGATAGAGAAGAGGACCTCTCGCGACCAGTAGATCAGCAACCAATCGGAGCGGCCCAGGTACGACACCAATAGGTCATTGCAGACTCGAAAAAGTGGCAGATGCTTCCGCGCATTTCGAAATGTGCTTGCAGCCCGCATCGATGCAAGCGTAATCGTCTCGTGGTAGCCGCTACGGTCTGTGTTGGCTACGCCGATTGACTCGTTATAAGCGCGAATCACTGCCGGGACAGTGGAACCGGCACCCGTTTCCATCAGCCACAACGCTGC
Source organism: uncultured Acidobacteriaceae bacterium (assembly GCA_963850235.1). GTDB lineage: Bacteria > Acidobacteriota > Terriglobia > Terriglobales > Acidobacteriaceae > PALSA-350. Next base: position 172,463 of record CAWKKM010000023.1, read on the forward strand.
AGCAAAATGCGTAGCGTGCGTCCAGTGGATCTTGGGTAACGTGCGGTCAACCAGGCCGTGGCCGATCGCGATGATCTCGACGTCAGAGGTAAACGGAATAAAAGCACTCATCGGGACTCTCCTAAGGTGAGGTCCAGCGAGTCGGCCAGTGTTCTCCAGAAATAGCCAAACCCGCCGACTGCTGGCGGGTTTGCGTTTGATAGAGGAAGCGGCAGTTTGCTTCAGACTCCTCCGCGCGCGCACGCCGGCAGCAACCACACGAGTTGCTGTTGCTGGGCGAAATGGGCACGGATCAAGAACATATTCCTGAAATGTAACACGGCTCGCTCTCGTGATAATCGCAGGCGGCCGGATTATGGATGTCCCGAATCGTCATCTCTGCTAGCCTTCCCTCTATGCGCATCTGGGTGAACTTCACGCATCACGGCAACACCTGGTCCGTGCAGTGTCTCGCGGAGGATGCCCGGACCGTGATCAGTCCCCAGGTCCGGATCGCGAGGGACAGCACGTTCCTGAACCTGCTGCGGGTTTCCGGCGCGGATGAGACCGCGGTCCGGGCCGTTAGCCGCGATATGCAGACGGGGAGCGGCACCGTTGCCATGAACGTGAACAGTAAAGGGATCAAGCTGCTGCAGATCAACCAGACTCTCTGAATCATTCCGCACCCGGGCCTCTCCCTGGGTTTCATGATGGTTGCGCAAAACCTGGGAACCCGGCTATTTTCTTCACTAGTGCTCAATTGGCTGCTCATTTTTGTACCGGTCGCGATCGGGCTTGAGTTCCTCAGGCCTGAGGCGCACACGTATATATTCATCGCCGCCTGTCTTTCCATTGTGCCGCTCGCGGGTTGGCTCGGACATGCCACCGAACACGTCGCCCATCATGCAGGCGAAGGGATAGGTGGACTCCTGAATGCCACGTTCGGCAACGCGGCCGAGCTGATCATTGCACTCGCGGCTCTGCAAAAGGGTCTTTATGGTGTAGTCAAGGCATCGCTCACCGGATCCATCATCGGAAACATCCTCCTGGTATTTGGCGCCTCTGCGCTCGCTGGAGGCTTCCGCTACAAGGCGCAGCGGTTCACCTGATGTCCAATCATGTCCGCCTGATCGCCGTCCCGACGCGGCCAGACGGACTTGCTGTCGGCCGTCTTAGACCCCGACAGGAGTGTTTTTGATGAGGGATACGATTTTGTTGATTGTGACGCGATCGTCGTCGAACCCCCCGTGTGTAGTGCTTTGCGAGTCTGCTCCGGGAGATGCAAAAGCACGAATGTTGTTTGAAGCAGGAATGAGTTGATCGAAATACTTCTGCATACCGAGAATAGGTGTGGTGATGCCTGCTTCAAAAGACTGTGAGACCAGGTAAAGCAGCGAACGTGAGTAATCGAGGAGCATCTTGCAGGTAGGATCTTTCTGTTCGATGTCGTCGATCAGATGGAACTGGTTGTAGCGTTTGATGCGAGTGCCGATAGCGGGCAGGACGTTCTTCTTGAACAAGTCGACGCGCACCGCGGGGGCCATGAAGTTGACGGTTTCGAACTCCCAGTCTTTGAGTAGGTCGATGATGTAAGTGTGGACGATTGCTCCAGCGGAGTGGCCGATGAGGTGCAGGCGGAATTTGTAGGGAGCCTTGAAGAATTTGGAATCAAGAGCGTCGCGGTAGAGCAGCACTCCGCCGCTCTGGAATCTCGGATCGGGCTCACCGTCGGGTCCCTTGGGAAGGTTCGTCTTCTCGGCGGAGATCTGGTTCGCGTTCTTCTTCATCTCTCCCCAAACCGCGGTGCCAGGCACCACGAGAAGACGCTCGACGCGCTGATTCTTCCACGTCTCGAGAGCTTCGAGGGGACCACCCGTGGTGCGGGACTCGGGATGCATGAGGTCTTCAAACTTGTCTTTGAGAGTGGACCATAGATCGGTCTCCCACATGAGAAAGATGGGGAAGATCTGGTGATCGTAGAGAGCTTTCGTCCAGTTGGCTGCAGTCTTGGCTGCGTCGTCTTCTGAGGTGAGACCACCGTGAGCATAGACGGCGATGTCGACAGGATCCGCATCTCTGAGTTTCCAGGCATTGCGTGCAATACCCAGATGGGTAGTCACCAGAGAAACTACATCCGCAGGCTGGGTGCGGAAGTTGCCGGTGTTACTGAGGATTCCGTTGTTCTCCATATCGACGATGAAAGGATCGATCTCGCGGTTGCGGAGGGTATCGTCGGAGGCAAGGAGAACCTCGCCCTGTGGAGAGAGGCGTAGCGAGGGGGCGGCTGCTATCTCTTCGTGAAGTTCCGTGGCGACACCAAGCTGCGCCACCCAGCAATCCATGGCGTTCTGGATCCAGTCCTCATACGTGAGAATGGCTAGACCCTTGGCGCCCCAGCTCTCAGCCCACGAGTTCTGGATAATAAATCCTTTGGCGGTATAACCGATAATGACGAAGGCATGGCCGCCATCGTCGGGTGTGGCCTTCTGCGTTGGAATGACAAAGAAGTCGGCGGCTGATTTCGTCGGATACTTCTCATCTTCCGGCTGCCAGCCCGAATGGCAGGCGGCGCTTGCGTACAGAATGCCCATCTCGTTGAGCGCAATTTGCATGTCGGTGACAGAGCGGTGGTCGACGCGGTAGTAAGCACCGAGGGGTCTCTTTACTGAGTCCTGCCACCAGTCGTTTTGCGGGTCGGTTTCGGCGGGCATGTCGATGCTCTGCCACAATCTGGCCCCGCACACGCCGTGTTTGTACCACCCCTTCATGGCGCCGCGAAGACTGGATCCGCCATCCACTCCAGGTCGGCCTGGAAACTCATCGTAGCGGCGGGCCATGGAGTAGAGCATGTAAGGGGAAACCGCGTACCCATCTTCTGTGTCTCTGTGCTTGGCGTTGTGTTGGAGATGGTAGATGACGCTGGCCAGCGCGAAGCCGGTGCAAGCATTCGTCTGGCCCTGATCGAGAACCGGAAGTGTGACTTCGGGGTACAGTTCTCCGGCGGGAATGACCTTGACTGGCGGCATGTAGGGTCGATCGCGGAGATCGATGCTATCCGGCAAGACTCTCTTGATGCGCTCATACATTCCCTGCCGTGACGTAGATTTCGTTTGAGGCTGCATCACTGCTGAAGCCTTAACGGAAACCTTCCGAGCCACTTTCTTTTGTGCAACAGTTTTCTTTCTACGGGATACAGGCTTGGTCTTTTTGGCAGGCATGTGAATCTCTCCCTTTGAACGATCGATTGGTTCCGAAGTTGAGAAAAGGCCCCGTCGTGTGCCGATAATAATACTGCACATTTGCGACGGAAGATCTTTTGCACTAGCGAAGCCAGTTTTCGATCTCCCGCGTTCTTGCACACCCAACCCGATCTTTTTAACGCCTCCGCAAAATCGTCATGCTGAGAGCCTGTGACTTTTCGATGTTTGTGTTTTCTGCACCTCTCACCAGATGTGCTTCGAACCCTCAGCAAAAAACCGTCATCCTGCCTGCCCCGGCGTGCCGTGGGAGCGAAGCGCCTCGCAGACATAGATCGGTGACACACAGACAGTGTGTCGGAAAGAAGATTGTGTAATCGTGTAAGTGACTTATCATCAACCACTTACTCAAAACAATAGATTTTGCAAGTTGCTGATTCTAAACAGTGAAAAATCTATCTCCGATACACTGCAGATCGGCCACACAGTTCCAAACGGAGCGGTGACAGACACAGAGATCGGTCCAGTCCACTCTGTCACCGGTCTTCTCGTGGTCGGTCTCTTAGCGTGCTCTCTGCCAGCACGCCGTGCTGCTCAAGTTGACCCGCTGATAACGCTTCGCTATGGGTGACCAAATTTTGAACGAGTTCGAGCAGCCAAGCGGAAATCAAGCAGACGACGGACCAGTCAAGCACGTTCTATTCGGAGCGCAAAGCCGTCAGGGGATCCAGCCTCACCGCCCGTCGCGCAGGCAGGTAACACGCGAGCAACGCCACCAGTAGGAGTAGGCAAGCAACCGCGGCGACCGTAAGAGGATCAGTCGGCGTGACGCCATACAGCATGCTTGAAAGAAAGCGCGCGAGGGCCAGGGAACCTGCAATGCCAATTGCGATACCGATGAGAGTTGGCGCCAACGCCCAGCGCCAGGGTCAGGATGGCTATCACGGTAAATCCGGGCGACTTGCGCAAGCCGCGGAGAGCGTAGCGCAGGTCGCGGCCAATGGCTTCGATTGACACCACGATATTCACCTCGTGCGCCCGCTCTTTCGCCAGGGTGACATTGCCGAATCGTCTTCTGGCATCATGCTGCGCCGCTTCCGCGTTCATGCCGGCGCTGAGGTTGTCGCGGGTGCGTGCGTCCAGGTGAAACTGCAGCTCCTCTTCCAACTCTTCGTCGACCTGGTTGCGGCGAAACAGGTTCAGAGATACGGTTAACCCAGCTCACGGGATCCTCCTGCTAAGCCAGACTGAGCACACGCGCCACGGCTTCGGTCAATTGGGACCACTCCTGCGTCTCCTCGGCCAACTGCCTGCGCCCGGCCGCAGTGATGGAGTAGTAGCGCGCGCGCCGATTGCTTTCTGAGGCTCCCCACTCAGGCTTAAGCCACCCAGCCTGTGTCATGCGGTGAAGAGCGGGGTACAGCGAACCTTCCTCAAGACGCAAAACGTTCTCGGAGATCTGTTCGATCCGGAGAGTGATCCCATAGCCATGCATCCGGCCGTGCGAAGCCAGGACCTTTAGCACCAGCAGATCGAGTGTTCCCTTGAGACGGTCATTGGTGTGTCGTGCGCATCTGTCTTCCCATAGCCAGCTATAGAAGATGAAGTTGCGTCTTGTCAAGAGTCTGGCTTTGTACATGCGGATGGATGCTTTTTAGAATGCCGCCCATTACTGGAATAGGTTAACGTTGGCCATTGACCGTCGCCTGACTTGACCAGACGAAAAATACCCCAATGAAGCGGGAGGACACATTGAGGCCCCGGCATGCCCCTCGTTGGTTTTATCCGCCTAAGTGGGGTACCAGCGCCTAACTGCGAAAAATATCCTCAAAGCCTCTCGACGCTTCCGGCAAACCATACTAATGTGGAAGTAAGAATTCATTTGCCAGCGTCGCCTCGACTCTAACGGCGCTGCCCGGCTTTGCACCGAACTGCGGGTTCCGTGCCGCCGTCACCAGCTTATAGAAAGCACGAGTGCTGACAGCGCTTGCCGCGCTTACGGCCGCATCCTTTCTCGGCTCTCGTAAGCTGCACTCAGCTAACAAAACGACGCCCACGGTTTCCGGTCTGTGTTCCTTCGCCCAGCCCGGAGTCCGCAGAGTGAGTGGATGGATCGCGTGATGAGCAGGAGTGCGCCCAGGCGCCCTCTTACGAAGGGCAGGTCTTTGACAACTTGACGCCACAACATGACCGGACACCGGTCCTGCGGCGGGGGAAGATCGTCATTCATCGCTCGAAAACGGCTGTCTTCCCATCCCTTCCAAACGAGAAAGGGGGCTTAAGGCACAAAAGGCGCTTAAGGCGCACACTTCCACCCGCCGAAACCTGCTACGAGGACACTTAGTGCGCATAGTGCGCTTCGTTAGGCCATTTGTTCAGGGCCACGCGCCGCCTGAGGTTCTCCAACCGATCTGACCATCCATCTCGGAAAAAAGGCGAAAAAGACCGAAATTTATAAACTTTTATCAACTCGACCAAAACAAAACACGTAACTCCCGCTGGAAATCGGCAATCCGGCGCATAAGCAACCGGGCTTTTTGCGCTTTTTGCTCTTTTTGCGCACTTTTCAGGGGGGTTGGAAAACCATTTCCTTTGGCAGGTCCTGGCGACGAACCGTGATCCCGGGAATTTGCCCAAAGTCCTCGCTGCCGATCGGCGGAAATACCTCGATCCTGCGGTCCTTATACGGAAAAAATCTCGTACGGTCGGGTCGATTGGTGGAGTGTTGCGTCCCCGCCCAGACCTCTCCAAATTATGTTTTTCAGCTTCCAATTTAGACAACACACCCTCTCGATATAGCCGACTCCGCGGAAATGCGCGCATTTTCCGATGGCCACCGCTCTGATGCTCTGTATCAGGGCACGACTTTAGTCGGGCCGTACGGGCAGGAGCCAATGAGGGCTTTAGCCCCTGAGGTACGCTCCTCTAGACCTAATGGCGAACTGAATCCCATCTTTTCCCGTCTCATTCACCAATTAAGAACCAACCTGATTCTGTTCGACCGAACGCCCCTCAAGGCCATCAACAAATTACACCGTTAAAAAACAAGTTCTTCCGCCAATTTGGACAGGGCGTTCCGGTCAAGGAAGGCTCCTGGGGCTACCGGCTTCTGGTGGTCGACGATCTCGACGGCAATCAGCTCTTCTTCAACTATCCCGCCGAGACTGCACGCAAGCAGGATTAGACAATCACGACGATCTTTCCGACTTGAGCGTTCGACTCCATATAGCGGTGGGCTTCGATGAGCTCCGCGAAGGGGAACGTCTTAGCGATGACGGGCTTGAATGCACCCGAAGCCAGATGATCGAAGATGTATTGCTTCGCCTTGGGGAATACCGGATCGGGCGTCAGCTCGAAGAGCGTGTAGCCCCGGATGGTAAGGCCCTTGGCCAGTGCAGTAAACAGTGGGTAGGGAGTGGGTTCGGGCGCCAGCGCTCCGTACTCGAAGATAATGCCTTTGGGGGCTGTCGCGGCGGCGAGCGATTCGACGATCCCGCCACCGATGGGATCGAAGACGATGCGTGCGCCCTTGCCCGAGGTGATCTCATGCACGCGGGCCACCAGGTCTTCCTCATCAGTGACGATTACGTGATCTGCGCCCAGCTTGAGGAGGCTGTGCTTTCTTGGCCGCGGTGCGCGTGACCGCGATGCTGATAGCGCCCTCGACCTTGACCATCTCAATCGCGGCTATGCCCACGCTGCTGCTGGCCGCGGTGATGACAACAAAGTCCCCCTTCGCGACATGGCCCAGCCAGATGAGTGCGCCGTACGCAGTAAGGTACTGCATCCAGATGGATGCCCCTTGCTCATACGAGAGGGTTGACGGATATTCGGCGATTCCGTGCAAGGGAACAATTGCGACTTCGCCATAGACTCCGTGGCTGTTGAGCTTGAAGGTCCCGGGAACCGTGCTGACGGTCTTGCCAATCCAGCTGGAATCGACGCCTGGTCCGGCGGCTTCGATGATGCCCGAGGCCTCGTAACCATTCTTGGATGGATGGACAGGTGTCTCCAGGTATTGGCCGTTGCGGAACATGACCTCGGCACGGTTGAGTCCGAGAGCTTTCACGCGCAGACGGATTTCGCCCGGACCCGGCTCTGGAAGTGGAAGCTCATCGAACTGGAGGACTTCAGCGGGACCAGTCTTGTGGAAGCGAACGATCTTTACCTTGGACATACACACTCCTGGATTACTGCCTCCTCGCTTAGATGGCTCTGAAATATCGAGGATGCAGGATTTGCATGTTTCCGCCCATCGCACCTCATAGCAAACCGGTTTCACTTCGCTTCACCGCGGCACGCAGTCGTGCGTGATCGGACGCAGTTTGATCAGCGTAGGCTTCGGCCCAGTCGGCCAACGACTCCCGGAGCGGCTTTGACGTTCCGCAATAGCCTGCGATGATGGCAGCTTCACTGGTTTTTGCATGGGCGCGCGCGAGCAGAGCACCGCACGCCCAGCAGTAGAAATCGAAGGCATCGCCGGTGAGCCATTCGATGGGTATCGAAGCTTTGAGATTCTTCATTTGCCGGACGTAGTACTCATGACCGTCCATCTCCGTCCATCCCAGCATGACATCGCTGGAAGATTGAAGAGCGCGTTGTCCGGTGACGATGCGCTGGCCATCATGTCCAATTTCAGAGCGTCGAAGGGGCAGGTAGGGGGCGTGAGCCGGTCTGAGCGCTTCCTTGATTTGCAGGAAGAGCGGGTCGTTGTCGTCTTTGCCCATTAACAAGGCCAGGTAGGTTCTGGTGCCGACGGAGCCGATACCGACGACCCGGTGGGCAACATCAGAAACGCGGTAGCGTGACAGCATGTAGCGAAGCTCGCGGGTCAGGGTGAGCGAGTACTTCTCCAATGCAGTAATCAGAGCCTTCTTCTTTGCGGAATTAACCCGGGTGAGTATAGGCGGATCTTCCCGGAACCGCCAGTGTCCGGCGGCATCTTTGACCGCGACCTTAGGCAACAGACCCAGATGATCGGATTGCAGTGCCTTGGCTAGTACCTTCTGAATCACTGCCTGCGCTTTAGCCGGCACTTTTCTCAGCACGTTGGTACGGCCGGGAAAGGCGTGGAGATGCCAGGTATCGAAGGTGCCTAAGTGCTGCAGTCTTGCCATGTTGTCCTGATAACCTCGAACGGCTTCGGTGACAGCAGTCCGGCGCTCGCGGGTGGACAAACCGTTCTCTCGTCCGGCAACGTTCGCGCTTGCGGTCAGGCGCTTGAGGTCCCATTCCCATGGTCCGACAACGGTCTCGTCAAAATCGTTCAGATCAAATATGACTTCACGCTGCGGCGTGCCGTAGAGGCCAAAATTGCCCAGGTGCGCATCTCCCGCGAGGACCACGTGGTATCCCGTGGTGGGTGTCGGGTTTAAGTCGTACGCCATCACGGCGGCTGCTCCGCGCAGGAAGGCAAAGGGAGATTCCGCCATTCTTTCCATGCGCAGCGGTATCAATCGTTTTTGCCGGCCGGCGTTCCTTCTCCTGATGATGGTGAGGACATCTTCACGATGGGCATCTGGTTTCCACTGGCCATGGAGCTCGCGGGGCACGCTTTCCCGCATGCTCTTTCCTTGCTCGTGAAGATGGGCCACAGTAGGTAGCGGCTTGCGCATGTTCAGGCGCTCGCGAACGGCATCATCCTTTTTGTGCCGGGTCATGTCGCTTTAGTCCATCAACTTGCGTGTGAGATAGATGTAGTCCACAGCCTTGGTCTCTGCGGATTCCTTCAGGTTGGCTCCGAAGTTGTGCCCGCCTTCAATGATCTCGTAGTAGAAGAACGGCTTGTGAAACTCCTCCAGGCGGGCGGCAAATTTTCTGGCGTGGACCGGTCCAACGCGGTCGTCTTTGGTGGTAGTAAAAATCAAGGGTTCGGGATAGTGAACGTCCTGCCGGAGTTGGTTGTAAGGAGAGATGGATGCGAGGAATGCTCGCTCCTCGGGAACGGAAACCGAACCATACTCGCCGACCCATGAGGCACCCGCGGCGATCTGCTCGTAGCGCAGCATGTCTAATAGCGGCACTCCAATGATGACCGCGTTCCACATCTCCGGATGCTGGGTAAACTCCACCCCCATCAGCAGTCCGCCGTTGGAGTCGCCGGTGATGCCGAGTCTGTGCGGTGAGGTGATTTGCCGGGTTACCAGGTCTTGTCCGACGGCAGCGAAGTCATCATAGATACGTTGCCGTTTTGTCTTCAGTCCTGCCTCGTGCCAGGCGGGGCCGAACTCACCGCCGCCGCGTATGTTGGCCAGCACGTAGACGCCGCCGCGCTCCAGCCACAACTTGCCGATGATGCCGCTGTAGCCCGGAGTGTTGGCGACCTGAAAGCCGCCGTACGCAGTCAACAAGGTCGGATTCGATCCGTTGTATTTCAGGTCCTTGGGACGCACCACAAAGTAGGGGACCATGGTGCCGTCTTTGGACTTGGCCTCGAGCTGTTCAACCACGTCGTGCGAGGCATCGAATTGCGGCTTGAGCGACTTCGCATTCTGCAGGGAATTGGCGACGGGATCGCCGAGGAGCAGGGAAGGCGGGGTGAGGAATCCCTGGACTTCGAGGAAGAAACGATCGTCGGCCCTGCTCGACGGTAAGATATCCACGGTTTGGTTGTCGGGCACATCGAGTTTCTTTCGCGTCCATTCGCCCGCTGGGCTTAGGGTGTAGATGTAAGCGCGGCCCTGTACATGCTCGAGCGTGGTGAGCAAGAGATGGTCCCTGGTGGTTTGCACCTCCTGCGCGAACTCGACTGCGCTCGGGGTGAAGATCGTCGTGGGTTTTAAATGCGCAGGATCCTGTTTCACTGCGTCGAGGTTTAAGGAGATCACGGAGCCCTGCGAGAAGGTCCGATCAAGACCGTCGGGCTTCCAGTCTTGATTTATCTGAACGATGAGCTGGTTGTCCAGCAATCCTTCTAGTTCTACCTTGGCCGGCAAGGCCAGCCTGGTCGTCGTAGCAGGTGTCCACAGAAAATGCGCGCTCTCGAAGGTGCTGACCTCCACATCCATCAAGCGTGACTGGTGACCCTGACTGTCGTTCAGCGTTTCTGGCTGGACGCCGATGTCGCTCTCGGTTCCGCGGAAGATTTCTTTTGCCTGATCGAGCGGCTGGCTGCGTTTCCATAGCTTCACGACGAAGGGATAGCCTGACTTCGTCATGGTGCCGGCTCCCCAATCGCGGGCGACGAGGAGCGCATCCTGGTTGAGCCAACTGACGTCTTGTTTGGAGTGTGGCAACACAAAGCCATGCTCGACGAACTTACCGGTCTTGAGGTTGAATTCGCGCAGAGTTTCAGCGTCTTCCCCGCCGGCGGAGAGCGATACCAGGCAGAGACTGTTGCCGGGGTAGAGGCAGTTCAAACCGTTTGCCACCCACTCCTGCTTGTCTTGTTTGGCGAGTGCGTCGTAGTCGAGCACGGTTTGCCAATGCGGGTTGGAACTCAGATAGTCGGTCAGGCTGGTGCGCCGCAGGATTCCGCGCACGTGCTGCGCGTCCTGCCAGGTGTTGTAAATCGTTCCTTCTCTCAACACCGGGATCGCCAGGTGGTCGGGCGACTCGTATACCTTAAGTGCGGCGTCCTTGAGGCCGGCGAACCGAGGGTCGCTTTCCAGTGCTTTGGCGGTGCGGCCGTTCTGCTCCTTCACCCAGGTCATGGATCGCGCGGCGCCGACATCTTCGAGCCATTGGTATTTGTCGGCTTGCTCCAAAGAAGAAAACGTCGCGGACGGAGAGGTAGATGAGCCCCCGGCCGGGGTTGAGGAGTGGCAGCCGGTGGCCATTCCTAGAATTCCCATGATCCCGAGGGTGAGGGGGCCGAATCGCATGCTCTATCCTCCAAAAACGCGGTTTTCCCTTAGGTGAGACAAGTCGACATGATACCTATCCCGCCGCGCCCACTGTAAGATTTTTAGCCCTGGCGCGTCAGCACTGGTAGACAGCGGGCCATCCGCTCAAAAGGAGAGACGATCATGGAACAGAAGGACGAGAAAAAGAGTTGCTGCGCCGGGTGCGCTTGTACCCCCGGTGCATGTGCGTGCGGAAAAGGGGCATGTGGGTGTGGACCATCCTGCACCTGCGTCCCTTGTACCTGCCCAACTGCATGCAATTGCTGAAAACACGTAGAATCCAGCTTTGGCAGCGCGTATCTGGGCCGCGCTGCCAAAGCGATTGTTCCGGGAGCCATGGGGGTCATGATTTCGCCTAAGTTGACAGGGAACCAGGAAACGATAGCCGGCCTGGCGGGAATGCACGACAGGTTCCTGCAGTTCCTGCGCGGCAGGGTTGGTGATGCGGCGACGGCTGAAGACATCCTGCAGGCAGCCTATGTGAAAGCCATTCAGCACGGAGGTGAGCTGCGGGAGGCGGAGAGCTCGGTTGCATGGTTCTACCGCATCCTGAGAAACGCGGTCACCGACCACTACAGGCACAATGCGGTCCGCTCCAAAGTGATGGATCAGTTGGTTGCCAACTGGAAGGAGGATTATGAGCCGGAACTACAGGCTGAGACGTGTGCATGCATTCAGGAAGTCATCCGCGACCTGAAGCCGGAGTACCGCGCAGCTATCGAGCAGGTTGATCTGGCTGGAGAATCCTTGGAGTCCTTTGCCAGGGCTCGGAGTACCACGCCCAATAATGCTTCGGTGCGACTCCACCGTGCCCGGAAGGCAGTTGCGAAGAAATTGACGGAAGTGTGCGGTACATGTGCCACCCATAAGTGCATCGATTGCACTTGCAAGCACCGTGTCCTGTAGGATTCAAGGGTTGATCATGAGAGGGGTGGAGTGAACGGATCGCCAAGTGCGGTTTACATTGTCCTGGCTGCTCTGCTCTTTTGTCTGCCGTGCATCGCGGTCGCACAGGAGCCGCTCTCGGCACAGGCCAGACTGGCCCTGGTAGATCCTTTCATCGGGACCGGGCCGGACGGCCATACCTTTCCAGGCGCAACGGTACCGTTTGGCATGGTGCAACTTTCTCCGGACACGGAGATTCGCCCCTTCAAACAAAGCTACAAGTGGGCTTCCGGATATCGCTACGAAGACGCCACAATTCTTGGGTTCTCGCACACACACTTCTCCGGAAGCGGACACTCCGACCTTGGCGACGTTCTGCTTCAGCCAATCTCCGGCGAGGTCCAGCTGGAACCCGGTGACAGAGAGAAACCCAGATCTGGCTATCGATCCCGCTTCAGTCACAAGCAGGAACGGGCCGAGCCTGGTTACTACGCGGTGGATCTGCTCGATTACGGAATTCACGCCGAGTTGACGGCAAGCGCTCGTGTTGGCGTTCACCGGTACACCTACCCTATCGGCAAGCCGGCGCATGTTCTTGTCGATCTTCGTTCTTCGATCTACAACTACCCCGGCAAGGTGCTCTGGTCGCGGCTGCGGATTCGTGGCGATGGCACAGTAACCGGCATGCGCGAGACACGCGGCTGGGCGCCAGGGCGTCAACTGTACTTCGCGATCCGCTTCTCGCAAGCAATACAACAGCACAGCCTGTACGATCGCGAACCTTTGCCGGTTGAGTATCGCGGCTTCAAGACTCCTGGAACGACGCCAGAGAATACGCAGGCGATGGAGGGCAGGGGCATCGTCGGAGTGTTCGAGTTCAAGCCGCAAGCGCAACCTCTCGTGGTGAAGGTCGCGCTCTCGTCTGTAAGCGAAGACGGCGCAATTGCGAATATGGACGCTGAGGTGCCTGACTTCGACTTTGACGCAGTGCACGCCGCGGCGACGGCCACCTGGATCGAAAGAACTGCAACGGATGGATGTCACGGCGCCGCGTGCCGTACAAGTGAACCTTTACACGGCGATGTACCATGCGCTGTTGTCGCCCAACCTGAGCATGGATGTCGACGGCAGCTATCGAGGCCCGGACAATCAGGTTCACCACGCCGCAGGTTTCCACTTTGTCTCGAACCTGAGCTTGTGGGACACATATCGAGCGCAGCAGCCGCTGATGACTCTGCTTGAGCCGGAGGAGCGCACCAGTGACCTGGTGAATTCGATGCTGGCCTCGCAGCGCGAGAGCCAGTTCGGCATTCTGCCCATCTGGCAGGAGCAAGGGATCGAAACCTGGTGCATGATTGGCTACCATGCCGTACCAGAGATCGCCGATGCTTACCTAAAGGGAATCCGCGGATTTGACGCGGATGAGGCACTTCGTGCCGCAGTCGCCAGCGCCAGTTATGGTCCGTATGGCAGCCTGGACGAATACATGCGGCTCGGCTATGTGCCGGTAGACCACGATGACGAGGCCGCCTCGAAGACGGTAGAGTATGCCTTCGACGATTGGACGATTGCCCGCATGGCTCGAGCGATGAAGCACTTGGAGACGGCCGGTATATTCACCAAACGAGCGGCCAACTGGCGCAACAACTTCAACGCCAAAGATGGTTTCGTGGAGCCACGCTTGGCCAATGGAGAGTATCGCGTTCCCTTCGATCCTGCGCGGGCAGGAGCCGGTAGCGGTTTCACCGAGGGCAATGCCTGGCAATACTCGTGGTACCAGCCGCAAGATGTGCAGGGGTTGATGGATCTGTTGGGAGGCAAGCAGCAATTGGTGGCGAAGCTCGACGCGATGTTCGACGCCAAGGTTGATCCGCATCAGTATGCCGACGTTGAGGACATCAGCGGCATGATCGGCCAATACATCCACGGCAACGAACCGAGTCATCACCTGGCCTACCTATACGACTACGCCGGCGAGCCCGCGCGTACGCAGGAGAGGCTTCGGCAGATTGTGGAGTCGCAGTACCGGCCTGCTCCGGACGGTCTGGTGGGCAACGACGATCTGGGACAGATGTCTGCGTGGCTGCTCTTTACCTCGCTGGGGTTCTATCCGGTCGCACCTGGTTCCAATGAATATGTCATTGGGCGACCGTTCGTAGAGGAAGCGACGCTGCACCTTCCGAATGGAAACACGTTCAAGGTTGCCGCTAAAAATCTGAGCTCGTCGAATGCGTTCATCCAATCGGTCACGCTGAACGGCAAGCCACTCACACGCATGTTCCTCCGCCACGAGGAGTTGATGCATGGGGGCGAGCTGCGCTTCGTGATGAGCCCTAAAGCGGAAGCGACATGGTCGACGCAGACCCTCGAGGTTCCCTATTCCATGACTTCACTACACAGCCGATAGCCCGGCGTGAAGATGCTCACCGAGGGGGCAAACCCCTCGGCGCCTCCGGTTGTTGTATCGCAGGCGTTTGCACGATCATTCTGGCCTCAGGAAACCCCGCTCGGCAAGTCTGTTCTCGATCACGCAGGAACCAGGTTTACGGTCATAGGAGTCGTCAATGATACGAATTCGGAGAATGTTGGGGCAACAGACGGATCGCGCATCTACCGGCTCGAAAGCAACCCGCGCTTCGGCGATACGCTGGTGCTCCGAGCAAAAGGAGACCCTAACAGCATCATGGGCAATGTAGCGGAAATTATCAGGAGCCTGGACCCAGACATGATCGTGATTCCCAGGACTGTGCGATCTGAAATCGACGAGGCCGCCATGAGAATGCATGGATTCATCAGCATGATGGTCGTCCTGGCGGGCGGAGTCGTTCTCCTCGCGGTTATGGGTATTTATGGCGTGGTTTGGTTCGCCGTCGCCCAGCGCACAAAGGAGATGGGCATCCGGATCGCGCTCGGCGCGTCCAAGCTCGATCTGATTGTCCAAGTAATTCGTTCCAATACTCGACCGGTGGTTTCTGGCCAATTCGCGGGTCTTTTTCTGGCTATTGCCGGAGCGGTGGCACTGGGCAAGGTTTCAACTGACAATAGGGTCTTTACGAATGCACCGAGTCCGGTCCTGTACGTCGTAACTTTTCTCCTTCTGCAAATTGCTGCGCTCATGGCGATGTTGGGGCCAGCAATCTCCGCTTCCCGGAAAGACCCGGTGAACGCGCTCCGGCAAGAGTAGCCGTACGCCGATTAAATTCGAGCTTCCCATCTCGCGTCTCCAACGACGCGCAACCAAAATGAACACAAGAGCGGCGAGAACAATAAATGAATGGTACGTCGGAATCGCATCACGATCATTCCATGAGCACAGCAATCGCAACACGTACTTATCTCATCACGGTATTTTCATTCCCGGTACAGAAGAAGCCCACTGAGGTTTCTGCTATCGTGCAGGCATGATCATTCTTGTCCGCTCGTGGCTGTTATTGCTCGCAGCCTTCATTTGTTACGACTCCCTCGCCAGAGCCCAGCACATGAACTACGCGGGCGCGCCCTGCCGGAACGTTGCCATAACCATAGCCATGGAGAATTGCTTCGATAAAGCATACAAAGCCGCCGATGGCACACTCAATGAGAAGTACAACCAGATATCGAAGGTGCTGCAACCGGATGACGTGCAACGGTTGAAAGGGGCGCAGCGTCTCTGGATACAGTTTCGAGACGCGACCTGTACGGCAGAGAGCAACCTCTACAACGGTGGAACTGCGTCAGCTCCGGCCTATTCAGCGTGCCTTGAAGAATTAACGCGCCAGCGAACAGCTGATCTCGAGACGATCTACGGCTGGGTTATCGCGAATTCCAAGTGAAGCAAGGTGGGGCATTGCTTTGTACGCCCATCGGGTCACCTATGGTGCGGCCCAGACGCAAGCCACGCGGGTGCTTCCTCAGGCATAAGCCGTATGGAGAGGAAGGAAGATGCGAACCGTCGTTCCGTGTTTTTCCGGCTGGGTCTGACTTTCAATGCTGATCTGGCCGCCGTGTCCTTGGACAAAATTCTTTGCAATGAAGAGACCGATCCCGGTACCAACGGTCGCCCGCGTGGTGAAGAAAGCGTCAAAAACCTTCGGCAAAACGTCCGGGGCGATGCCCACGCCGTCGTCTGCAATGTTTAAAGAAAGACCGTCCGCAGGAGTCGTGGTATCACTCACCGAAATAGAAAGGATGCCACCGTCGGGCATAGCGTAAATGGCGTTGGCAATCAGGTTCGAAATCACTTGCAACATCTCGCCGCGACGAAGGACAACCTTCCGCGATGACGAGAGGGACTTCTCAATGGTGATGCCGGCAGCCGTGCACCGAGGTTCGTAAATTGTGATTGCATGTTCCGCAATCTGGGCAAGAGACGCCATGCTCGCGGCAGCGTGCTCACGGTAGTAACCGAGCGTTTGTTTCGCGATATGCGACACGCGGCCAAGTTCGCTCTCCGCGGTCGCGAGGTAGTTGAGCCCTTCCTCGTCGGAAATCTTCGGCCGGAGCAGATAAAGGAGGTTGATGACCGCTTCGAGGGGATTGTTGATCTCATGCGCAATGGTTGCGGCCATGCGCCCGGTGGCCGCGATTTTTTCCGCTTGCAGCAGGGAACGCTCCATACGCTTGCGAGTGGATATATCGCGGAGAATCTTTGAGGCTCCGATCACTCGACCCCGCGCATCCTTGACCGGCGAGACGGTGAGCGAGACGTCCAGCAGTTGGCCGCTCTTTGTAAGCCGAACAGTTTCGAAGTGATCGACCCGGCGGCCCGCGCGGATGTTCTCGATGATGGTTTTCTCATCCGAATGCAGGTGCTCGGGAATAAGCTTTAGGATGGAAGCCCCGATCATCTCGTCGGCCTTATAGCCCAGGACCCGGGTTGCCGCGTCATTCCAGCTGGTGATGATGCCGTTCAGATCTTTGCTGAGGATGACGTCGTCCGAAGAGGCCACGATGGCGGCGAGCTCGCTGAGCCGTTTGGCGTTTTCTCCCAGCTGCGCTTCAGCCTCGCGTACTTCTGTTACATCGCGGATGGTGCCGACAATTCTTCCTTTCGAGGCTGCGGTTTCCGGCTGGAGATATCCGTTCATCTCGATATGACGAAGAGCCTTATCCGTGCGATACATGAGACCGTCAAAACGGAACGGAGTCTCATGCTGGAGCGTACTTCGTACAGCATCTCGATAGGCATCATGAAAATCAGGATGGAGGAAACTGCGCAGCATTTCAGCCCCATTCACTGGTCCTTCTTCGCGGCTGCGGCCGAAGATCTCATACACGCGGTCGTTCTCCCAGCTCACCTGGTCTACCACAGCTTCCCAAACGAAGACTCCTAGCTGCGCAACCTCGGTTGCGAGCTTCAATCTCTCCTCGCTTTCACGAAGGCGCCGGGCCCCCTCTACCGTCTCAGTCGTGTTGCGAAAGGCATCGTAAATGCCTGCGATCCGCCCGTTTTCATAGACGGGAATGAGGGAATAGCTCCAGTAATGGTCTTCGAGGACGCCATCGAGGAGGATCGGGATGAACATATTGTCCCGAACCGCGGTCTGGCCGCGATAGAAGCATCCTTCCAAATCGGCGCTCACCAGGTCCCATGCCTCACGAAAGACGTCGCGGTAGTCGGCGCCAAGCGCCTTCGGATGTTTGACCGTCAAAGTGGCAATTGCTGCGTCGTTGTAGAGAAGCACCATTTCCTCTCCCCAGGAGAGGATGGTGGGAAAGGGCGAATGCAGCATAAGGTTGACGGTTGCCAGCAGGGTTTCGGACCAGCGTTCAATCGGCCCGAGCGTCGTCGTCGACCAATTGTGGGCTCGAATGCGACGAGCCATTTCCGTGCTCCCGGTGATCAGGCTGTCGATCCGGGTTGTGATCACAGGGTCACTCATCGTTCTACAGAGGGAGGTCGAGACCGTCCTTCATGCCTCTTACATGCTAAAGCAAATCGGCGCCGCGGTGGTGTGGGATAGCCCCCTGGTGGGAGTTCAGCGGCTCCGTGGTTGGAGCTAAGAACGAAGCCCCGTCCGACTCCCATGGGAGGCGGTTACGATGGTTCTCTCCCCCGGATAGCCACTATTTGATAGCCACTATCTTGACAGGAATTGCGCCAGCCGCTGGATTCCAGACTCGATCTTTTTACTGTCGGCTGCATAGCACCAACGCAGCCAGCCTTCGCCTTCGGGACCGAAGGCCCTGCCGGGTGCGAGGCCCAGGCCGGCTTCTTCGATCAGCCGCTTGGCCAGGCGTACGGAATCTTCTTCACCGGCAACACGCAGAAAGAGATACATAGCGCCGTCCGCTTCGGGTACTTGCAGGCGGGGCAGGAGAGACAACGCGGCAGACAAGTTCGCCTTGGTGTTGGCCAGTTGGGCTCTTAGTTGGCCGACGTATGCTTCGCCTTGCTGCAGAGCGATGACGCCGGCGCGTTGAACAAATTCGGGGACGCAGGAGGTGTTGTATTCGAGCAGGGAAGCGAGGTCCGGCTGGATGGCAGGCGATACCACCATCCAGCCCAAACGCCAACCAGTCATACTCCAGGCCTTGGAGAAGCTGTTGATGACAATCAGACGCTCGTCTGGCTCCGCAAGAGTAAGGAACGACGGCGCCGTTTTCATTCCGTCTCCATAGACAAGGCGCTCGTAAACATCATCCGCCACGATCCATATTCCATGACGGCGGCAATGTTCCAGAATGGCTACTTGCTCCGCACGGGCAATGGTCCAGCCCGTAGGGTTGTTCGGCGAGTTGAGGACCAGCATCCGCGTGCCTGGCGTAAGAGCATGGAGCAACTTCTCCAGGGGGAGAGCCCATCGGCCGTGCTGTACTTCGAGCGAGACGCAGGTGACCCGTCCACTTATGACCTTGGGAATTTCGACCGCATTGGGCCACAGCGGGGTGACGGTGACTACGCGGTCGCCTGGCGAGACTAATACTTGACTGGCCAGCATGAGCGCAGACACGCCGGAAGCGGTCACTGCGATTCGGTCGGTGCTGATGGGCAGATGATGAAGATTGGTCAGATAGGTGGAGATAGCCTGCCGCAGATACGGTCTGCCCAGATTTTCCGAGTAGAAGGTTTCCCCGTCGCGCAACGAGGCGATGGCCGCCTCGCGAATGAAAGGTGGAGTAGATTGGTCGGATTCCCCAAACCAGAAAGGTAGAACATCCTGGCGGCCCATCGCAGTGTTGGCCACTGCGCGAATCAGGGAAGGAGAAAACCTCGAACCCGCCTCCTGCTCCATCTCCGCGCTCGTGGGTGGTGGCGGACTGACTGTCTCGATGCAAAGGGGAATGCCTCTCCTTGCATATTAAATGCCGGCCGAAGCTTGGCCGAAATGCACGAGCCTTGGCTCGCCATGCGATCATGGCAGGGGCGCCCCAGCGCTTACGGAGGAGCTTAATGCCCATTGAAAATATAAGCCGGCGTACTTTGATCGGATCAGCAACGGCAGCTGTGTGCCTGGCGGCGATGTCGAAGGCGGGCGCACGGCAGACGGAGTGGAAGCCGCGTCTTGGGATTTTGGGCCACTACACCGAAGCGAACGTCGACTTCGCGATTCAGGAAGAGTTTAACAACATGATCCTCTCTGCCGGCGCAGGGGTTCCGGGCCTGGATACGACGAAGATCACGGACGAGGAAATCGCCAGAGTCAAGAATCATTTGTCGTCGAAAGGGATGCACGTTTCGGCGCTGCAGGTGGGTGGGAATCACATTGCGCCCGATCCGGCGCTGCGGGCGCAGGAAAACAGCAACTTCGTCAAGGCGATCGAGCTGGCCGGTAAGTTAGGTGTTCCGTACATAGGAACGCAGTCCGGCAAAGATGTTTCCAAGCCATTTGAGGCGCAGGTTGACGAGATTGTGCGGGTTTACCACGAAAAGTATTTCGCTGCCTGCGCGGAGCACAAGGTGCGCATCCTGTGGGAGCCGTGGCAAGGAGGGCCGAATATTGCCACCAGCCCGGTGGGTTTCGACGCGCTGTTTACCGCTTTCAAGGATTCGCCCTATGTCGGCCTGCAGTACGATCCGTCTCATTTGCTGTGGCAGATGATGGATCCGGTTCAAACTGCAAAGGACTTCGTCGACAAGATTTATGACGTTCACTTGAAAGACACGCAAATTCATTGGGACATCGTGCGCCGAGGGGGCATCGTGCCGGTCAACCAAGCCAAGTGGTGGCAATTCCGCATCCCGGGAATGGGGAGTATCCCGTGGCCCGAATTCTTCAGCGTTTTACAAAGCGCCGGCTATCAGGGTGCGATGAGCATCGAGCACGAGGATGATCTTTACGGCGCGGCGGACAATCCAGGGCCGGATTTCAGCGAACCGTATAAGGTCGGGTTCCGCATGGGCCGGCGGTATCTGCGACAGTATGTACCGGTCTAAACTCAGTTAGCATAGCCGGCAAGGAGCCTATCGATTGGTGATCTCAATATTGCTTGCCGCGCTGGCGGCTGCTTCGAGTGCTGAGGCTGCAACCGAAGCCGCGATAGCGCGCGTGCATGCGGTGGAGGCTCAGATCCACGCTGTGATCTCGCTCGATCCGACGGCGCTTGATCAAGCCCGCGCCATCGACCGGGGGCGCAGGACGCGCGGGCTGCTCTACGGCTACGCGATCCTGCTCAAAGACAACATCGAGGCAGATGGGCCGCTGCCCACGACCGCGGGCAGCATGGCGCTGCTCGACAACGTGACCCATCGCGATGCGCCGCTGGTGACGAGGCTGCGCGCCGCCGATGCTGTGATACTCGGCAAGACCAACTTGTCGGAATGGGCGAACATTCGCTCGAACGCCTCGATTTCGGGCTGGAGCGGGGTGGGCGGCCAGACCCGCAATCCATTCGCGCTGGATCGTAATCCCTGCGGTTCGTCCTCAGGCAGCGCCGCGGCGGTAGCAGCGGGGGAGGTGGAAGCCGCGATCGGCACCGAGACCGACGGCTCGATCACCTGCCCGGCGGCGGTGAACGGCGTGGTCGGGCTGAAGCCCACGGTCGGGCTGGTTAGCCGCGCGCGCATTGTGCCCATCAGTCACAGTCAAGACACGGCCGGGCCCATTACGGCCGATGTTGCGACTGCGGCGCGAGTGCTGAGCGCGATCGCGGGCACGGACCCCGCCGACGCGGCGACCAAGGACGCAGACGGTCATATTGCCGATTATCTGGCGGCACTGAAGCCCGATGCGCTGAAGGGCGCCCGGATCGGCGTGCTGCGATTTGCAACCGGCTGGTCTGCGGCAACCGACAAGGTGTTCGAGCAAGCGCTGGCGGTGCTGAAGGCGCAGGGAGCGACGCTGGTCGACATCACCGCGCTCAAGGACCGGGACAAGATGGGCGAGGCGGAAACTCTGGTGTTGCATACTGAGCTGAAGGTTGATTTGAATGCGTATCTAGCCACTACGCCGCCGGCGGTAAAGACGCGTACGCTGGCCGACGTGATCGCGTTTGACGTGGCACATGCGGATCGAGAACTCGGGCTGTTCGGACAGGAAACGTTTGTGAAGGCCGAGGCGACCAAGGGCCTCAACGACCCTGCCTACCAGGCGGCGCGGGCTACCTCGCTGCAGATCGCCGGCCACGACGGTATCGACGCTATGCTGGCGGCCAACCACCTCGACGCACTGGTGTCGCCGACTATGCCGCCGGCCTGGAAGATCGACGCGGCGAACGGTGACCAGATCGGCGGCGCAGGCGCGGGTTCACTGGCGGCCGTCGCCGGCTATCCACACCTCACCGTGCCGATGGGAGCAGTCATGGGGCTCCCGGTCGGCCTTTCCATCATTGGTCCAGCGTGGAGCGAAGCGCGGCTGCTGGGATACGGATATGCGTATGAGCAATCGGCTAAGGCGAAGGTGACGCCGCGCTTTCTGCCCTCGATCGAGGGAGTGGCGCCGGTTGCGCCACTGCTGGAACCGCTGCACCGCCGGCGGTAGAAGCAGTTTTTTTTCACTTCTTCGCAGGGAATTGATAGACTCGCGCCTGCTTCCTAAGAGAACAAGTCGAGAGTCGAAATTCGACAGGCTCTAAGATGGCAATTACGAGCGCGTCAGCTGACTTCTTGAGCTCGGAGAAATCCCGGCAGCTGCCCAGCTTGTCTTCGTAGTCGAACAAATCATTTCTGAGCCTCATCGCCATCCGAACCAATTCTTCCTGGGAAATTGGGTTGATCACGGGGACTTCCACAGCCATGCTCCTCCTTCGTGCGGCATGGTGCGAATCATAGGCTCAAACCGATACCACAGGCAACAGTCACGAAGTTTTGCGGAGGTCTTGATGCATCACCTTCGTCGACTCAGATATCGAGGCCGTCGCCGCACCTATTTTGAACGCATTTTCGATGATGTCTGCCGCCCGCTGCAAACCATCTACCTGCAGGATCGCAGCCTGCGTCTCGCGCGCTGCAAGACGATACTTCTCATCCGTCAGAACAGCGCGCACGGCTGATCGCAGCCGCTTCACATTCAGCTTGCGCCGTGGCACGACGACACCCACTCCCCGCGCGGCCACGCGCGCCGCGACTCCCGGCTGGTCGTTACCCAGTGGGATACACACCAGTGGTACGCCCTCCGCCAGTGATTCCAATGTCGTGTTCAGCCCGGCATGGGTGATGACCGCGGCTGACCGCTTTACGATCTCCAGTTGAGGCGCATACTTCACTACCAGCGGGTCGCCATTCAGGATGCCAAGCTGTTCCGGATCGAGCCCCCCACCCAGTGAGATCACCAGTTGCATATCGAGACCCGCGCATGCGTCGGCGATGATCCGGAAAATGTCCTCCGATCCGTTCTGCAGCGTGCCCAGAGACGCGTACACCAGTGGCCGCCCGTCCAGCCGCTCCCAGGCGAAGTCCACCCTGGGCCGCTGTCGCGCATCCACAAACGGACCTGTGTAATGGAGTAGCGGAGGCCGAGCGCCAATCTCAAACTCGAGCACCGCCGGTAACTGCGCGATCTGGGCCAGCGGCGAGAGTGCATCGGTCGAACGCTTCAGCGGCTTCAGTCCCCAAACCTTGCGCTGCTCATTCACCACCGCAAATATTGGTGCAGCCACGCGAGAAAGCAGACGAAATCCGAGCCGATTGCGCAACCGGCTCGGCCACCCCTGCCCCCCGTTCCAGCCAAAACAGAATGGCGGGATGCGGTCGTCTTGCACCAGCGGCGGAAAGAATGCAATCGACACGTAGGGCAGACCAAGGTGCTCCGCAACATTCCCGCCCATATCCGCCTCGTCTACCAGAATGGCGTCCACCTGCGTGCGGCGCACCGCCTCCGGCCCATCGCGCAACACCATGCGCGTGGTGTTCTTCACCCGCTCGACCGTGAACCGGAAGGTCGCCAGGCCTTTCAGTTCGCCCAGGCGCTGGTCCAGCTTTTGAAGGGTTCCTGGCGGATAGTCGTTCTCGCCGATCAGGCAAAACTCGATTCCTGCCGCCCGCACCTGGGCTTCTGTATCAGGAATTCCAAAGATGACGACTTCGTGACCCCGCTGTTGCAGGCGTCGCGCGAGTGCAGTCATGGGGTTGATGTGCCCGGTCCCCGGAAAACAAAACGCGCCAATCCTCGCCATCTTTCACTTCCATTCGCGCGACGAAATGAGGCTCGCTTCAGATTACGCAGCGTAAACATGTTTGGATTGCCGCGATGGAAGACAGTCTAGCGCCAATTTTGCATAGCCGGCCGTGGACGCGTCCCTGTGCGCATTCAGTCATGCGCCTTGTGGAATAAAACCCGGGCTGCCCGTTTTCACTACTTCATTGAGCCTCTGTCGAGTCTGAATTCGATTGATTTCATCAAGCGCGTCTTGTGGAAGGGGGGAGATGTTGAAATTCTCTCTGGCCCGGGCCGCAGTTCTGGGTGTGGTAAGCAAAGCCGTGCCGCGCTGCACCGCCCAAGCCAGCAGCACCTGTGCCGGGGTCTTGCCAACCCGCGCGCCGATCGCAGTAATGACTGGATCTTCGAGCGGCCCCGGCCTTATGCCGTGACCCAATGGCGCAAACGCCAAAAACACAATGTCCTTCTGCTTGCAGAATTCCAGAAGCTCGGTTTCCGGTAAATACGGATGTGCTTCGACTTGAACTACGGCCGGCTTGATTCTCGCAGATTCATAAATGGGCAACAGCTGGTTCAAGCTAATGTCCGAGAGCCCGATGGCCCGGCACTTGCCGTGGTCCACGAGACTTTCCATTGCCCTCCAGGTGTCGAGCAAAGTCACGCCGCGGTCGTAAATGACATCGCTGTTCTGATCTCGAGGATCCTGCTCGTCCCCGGGTTGAAATGCAAAGGGAGTGTGAATGAGATAGAGATCCAGATACTCGAGCCTGAGTCTATCCAGACTGGCCTCGAAGGCCGGCTCCACGCGCTCGGGCCGGTGATTGGTGTTCCACAACTTTGTGGTCACAAAGATGTCTTCGCGCGCGATGCCTCCGCTGGCAAGTCCTCCCTCCAGCGCCTCGCCTACCTCGCGCTCGTTCCGGTATCGTTCCGCGCAATCGAAGTGTCGAAATCCGGCTTCCAGTGCACCCCTGGTCGCAGTTATCGTGACGGCGGGGTCGGGAATCAGGGTGCCAAAGCCGAGTGCGGGCATTTGGCCGTCACCGTGGTTCAGCGGCATTCTCGTCATTCGAAGATCAGAAGATTCGGTCACCATTGAGCCTCCGTACTGCATCACAGCCTAAACTCAAGGCATTGGATGCCCAGCCCCAGAAAAGGCGTCGTCCCCGATCTGCTCACTGAGAGGCTTCTCGGAAATTTCGAAAAAGGCGTGTGGACTTGAACCGAAAATAGAGGTTGACGGCATCCCAAGACAACTGTATATACTGTATATACACAGATGCCGGCGACCTTCCTACTTTCGCAGTTTGATAAGCGCCCCATGTACTTGCAGATCATGGAGCAAATCAAGCAGCGGATCATCGCCGGTGACTGGGCGGAAGGTCAGCCTATCCCCTCCATCCGCCAACTTGCCGTCGACCTTGAGGTAAGCGTCATCACCGTCAAGCGTGCCTATTACGAACTGGAGCGGGAAGGCGTCATCGTCACCCACCATGGCAAGGGCTCGCACGTAGCGTCGACCCAGGGCTTGGGCGCCCGGCTGCGAGAGCAGGAGCTGGACCAGCATTTAGAGCAGGCTGCTCGCATCGCGGCGCAACTGGGCATGCCATCGAGACGACTGGAAGAACGCTTGCGCGAAGCCGGGAACCGGGTAACCGAGAAGGAAAAGGAACTTATATGACAGATCTCGCATTCGAACTGAGTGGAGTCAGCAAGAAGTATCGCTACTTCACGCTCGAAGATATCCATCTGAAACTGCCGCGGGGACAAATTATGGGTCTCATCGGGGCGAATGGCGCCGGCAAGTCCACCACGATCCGCGTCTTGATGGGCCTGGTCCACCAGGATTCGGGTGAAGTACGCGTGCTCGGCCACAGAATGCCCGCCGAACAAGTCGCCGCCAAATGGGACATCGGCTTCGCATCGGAGGACATGCGGCTTTATGAATCCATGACTCTCGCCTGGCACATGAGCTTCATGCAGTCGATTTACTCCACGTGGGATGCCTCGTACGCACAGCTTCTTCTCAAGCGTTTCGGATTGCGCGCAGATCAGAAAGTCAAAGGCATCTCGCACGGCCAGCGGGTGAAAGCGTCTCTGCTCCTGGTTCTGGCGCGCAAACCTCAACTGCTGGTGCTCGACGAACCTACGACCGGCCTCGACCCGGTCGCACGCCACGAGGTTCTCCGTGAATTGACCGCCGTTATGGCCGACGAGGGTCGCAGCATCCTGTTCTCATCGCACAACACTCAGGATGTGGAACAGATTTCCGACCAGATCACCTTCATTGATCGCGGGCGCATTATCGACTCCATGGACAAGGAAACCTACCTTGACCGTTGGCGGCGGCTGCGCCTCGAGGTCCCTCGGGGAGTCGAATTGCCGCCGCTGCCCGGAATCGTCGGTGTACGCCGGGAGGGAAGCCTGGCAGTCGCCACGTCCAATGCCTTTGTGCCCGACCTTGCCCATGCCTATGAAAACACCGGTGTCCACGTTCAGAGCATTGAGAACATGACGCTGGAAGAGATCTTCGTTGCCAACGTGGAACACAGCCGCGAGGAGGTGGAAGCGTGAACAAGCTCCGTCATCGGTCATCTGATTTTGAAGGATTGGCGTCTCAATCGCCGGCTCATGTCGATTAGCATTGCGGTCGGCCTGATCGCGCTGGTGATCGCACAATACGGGGGGCAAACCGCTCGTCTTCTGGGCAGCGTGTGGTTCTTTGTGACTCTGTGCGTTCTCGGCAGTATGTTGCCCGCCTCGTCCATCCTGAACGAGCGGAAGAAACAGACTTTGGCGTTCGTGATGAGCCTTCCCGTATCTTCCGTCCAATACGCGATCGCGAAAGCGTTGTCGACCACGGCCATGTTCCTGGTCCCCTGGCTCACGCTGCTGATCTCCGCGCTTTTGCTCATTCAAACGCGTCACGTGATTCCTCACGGGACCATCCCGATGCTGCTCATTCTCGCTATGCTGCCTTTGGTTGTTTTTTGCCTGATTTCTGCCGCGGCCCTGGTCGGGGAATCCGAAGGATGGCTCATGGCGGCCAGCATCGTCTGCAACTCCTCATATTGGTTTGTCTGGTACTTGCTGGCCCGCAATCCAGCGCTCACAGCTAACTGGACTCGTCCGGTGGCAGTTTGGAATCCCACGGTTTTCATGGTCCTTTCCGCGGAGCTTGGATCCATCGCCTTCATCGTGGGGGTTGCGTTGTTCTTCCAATCCAGAAAGCGCGATTTCATCTAGCCGACGGAACTCAAGAGGAAATGCCATGCGATACGTGTTGCTGTGCGCACTCATCACTTCGACCTTGTGGGCTCAAGATGGCGCGGCGATTTATAAGCAGCGTTGCGCGTCCTGCCATGCGACGCCCGCTCCGCGTGTTCCCTCGTTCGGCACGATAAAAGCCATGAGCGGCGAAGCCATTTACCTGGCCTTGACGCGAGGGGTGATGAAGACCCAGGCAGCCGGCCTATCCAGCGCTCAGATCTTCGCACTGATCGGCTATATTGCGCCCACTGGTGGCGCCCACGCGACCGTCTCCAACCTGGCGCCCACATGCAAAAGTCAGCCGGCGTTTTCCGCCGGCGCAAACACCCCTGCATGGAATGGCTGGAGCCCAAAGATTACTAATTCGCGCTTCCAGGGCGCCGCCGCGGCCGGTCTTACCGCCGCCGACCTGGACAGACTCAAGCTCAAATGGGCCTTTGACCTTGGCGACGTCACCAATGCGCGGTCGCAGCCCGCTGTTTCCGGGCGTTATGTCTTCATCGGTTCCGGCACCGGAGTACTCTACGCGCTCGATGCCGATTCGGGCTGCACCTTCTGGGCGTTTCGCGCCGATTCCGGTATCCGAGGCGGCGCTGAAATCGGCGCCGCTGCCGGCACGCCCGCGGTATTCTTCTCCGATACCGGCGGAAATGTGTACGCGCTCAACGTGCAAACGGGTAAGTTGATCTGGAAGGTTCGGCCCGTCGATCATTTTGCCACCCTGGCAACGGCCACGCCCCGCTACTACAAGGGCGTGCTGTACCAGGCATTCTCTTCTTTCGAAGAAACCATCGGAGCCGATTCCAATTACCAGTGCTGCACCTTTCGCGGCAGCGTAGTGGCCCTCAACGCCGCCGACGGTGTCAAGTTGTGGCAAACCTTTACCATCCCCGATCCGGCCGCGCCCACGCGCATGAGCCCGGCGGGCACGCAGCAATATGGCCCGTCGGGAGCCGCCGTCTGGTCGACCCCGACCATCGACGAGCAACTGGGCGCGCTCTACATCGCCACGGGAGACAACTATTCGGACCCGCCGACAACGACGAGCGACGCCGTTCTGGCCCTGGATTTGAAAACCGGCAAGCTCCTGTGGTCACATCAGCTCACCAGCAACGACGCATTCAACACCGCATGCTCTATCCCCATACCCGGTAATTGCCCTGCGGCCCATGGCTCTGATTACGACTTCGGCCAGCCGCCCATCCTCCTCAACCTGGGTGCCGGCAAACGAGCCCTGGTGCTCGCGCAAAAGTCCGGCATGGCCTGGGCCCTCGATCCCGACGCAAAAGGCAATATGCTCTGGCAGACCCGGGTAGGCAAAGGAGGAGTATTCGGAGGCAGCCAGTGGGGTTCGGCGTCGGATGAGGAAAGGGTCTATGTGGCCATCTCCGATCTTGCTTACACCCCAGCGGCAGATCCGAAATCGGCCAAGGGGTATCGCTTCTTACTGGATCCGCAGAAAGGGGGCGGGCTCCACGCACTTGATCCTGAAACCGGCAAGATCGTGTGGAGCGCGCCGGCGACGCCCTGCGCCCCGTCACGAACCGATTGTTCGCCTGCGCAATCTGCCGCGGTTACCGCAATTCCCGGCGTGGTCTTCTCCGGTTCGATCGACGGACATCTGCGTGCTTACTCAGCATCCACGGGCAGGGTCCTGTGGGATACGGATACTGCGCGCGACTTTTCCGCGGTAAACGGCAAAACTGTGAGAGGAGGCTCGATAGACGGTGCCGGGCCGGCGGTCGCCAATGGCATGATCTTCGTCAACTCCGGCTATGGCCAATGGGGCGGCATGCCCGGAAATGTGCTCCTGGCGTTTTCAGTCCGGTGACAGAAGCGTTGCGCCTCCGCACCCCTTTTAAAAAATGGAAGCCCCGGAAAAGATGTGGGGGTTGCCAGAAACGGCACACGGAGCCTGTAACGGTTCAGACCTCTTCATCACTATGCAGGTGTTTGAAAGAGTGCGTTTGCACCTGGACGGCTTTCCCGCCGGCAAGCGGTGCCCTGTGTGAGAGATGCGCCCATTGCAAGTTCTTTTGGTCGATGACGACGCGTTGGTCCTTGGCGTTCTCACGGGCCTCCTGGAGAGCCTGGGGCACGCGGTCGTCTCGGCGGCCAACGCACCTGACGCGGAGCTAGCCTTTTCCGTGCACGATCAGGTCGAGCTGCTCTTATCCGACTACCATTTGCCGGAAACGACAGGCTTGCTGTTGGCTAAGAGATTCACCGCGCATAAACCGGATTTACGGGTGATTCTCATGTCCGGAGGAAATCCAGAGCAGGAAACTCTGAACGAAATCCGCAGCCGGGACTGGGCTTTTCTGTCGAAGCCAATGAGTCAGTCGGAGCTTGTGATGGCCCTGAAGAACTCCTCCAGCCCGTGCAAACCCGATTGAAGCGCCGTCCGTCCCACTCGAGGCTCAGGCCGGTTTCGTGACGCAGTATTGCCGGCCCACGTAACCCGACCGCGGTGGCTGCTGAAGATAGACGAGCTTCCCGTTGAAGTCTTTCGCTGCGGTATTGGTGTAGCGAATATCCGCGATGATCGCGGTCCCCAGCGCCTGCCGGACGACACGCTCGGGCAGACAGTGCATCTGCATGTCGCCGCCAGACCGCTTGAACCACGCTCTTACGCGCGAGCGGGGGTGCAGAATATGCCGCAAGCGTGTCAATAAGGAAGCAAGGTCCGGAGTGGCAAAGGAGTCCTGCACCCCAAAGACCAACACGCCCCCGGGGGCGAGCACCCGGGTGAACTCGCGCAGGTAGCTCACCGCAAAACGACGGTCCACGTGTTGCAGCACGAGATTGCTGTAGAGGAAAGAGCAGCTTTCGTCTGGGAAGGGCAGATGCGGCGTGGCGCTCACCACGTACCGGCAGTGCCCGTACTGATTCAGCGCATTCGCCCGCGTAATCATTTCCTGCGAGATATCAACGCCGATACACGACCGGAAGCGCCGGGCTAAAGCCTGGGTGAGCCGTCCCACGCCACACCCAAAATCCAGAACGACGCCATCCAAGTCCGGCTGCAATCCGATGGCCGCCAGATGCTGAAGAACAGTTTCGATCTCCGCATCGCCGGTGGCCATGAATTGGGTAACATCCCACCTGCCGCCGGATTTAGTCTCGTCGGTAAGAATGGCGGCCAGCGCATCCCTTTGCGCAAGGGACTCCCAGTCTCTCTGCAGACCGCTCAATTTACTCATCACGAAACTCCTACCTCTAGCAGCTGGCTGTTGCGCCGCCGCTGAAGCATCGGCCGCCGGCGATGTGGCGGCGCCGTCGGACAGCCAGGCGATTCGAGTGCGATCCCCGGCTACGTCCAGTACACCGCTGGACGGGTGGCACTGTGTCATGGCAGTGTCAGCGCTTCGTCACATGAATGTCACCGAGCTCCGTGCGGCAAGCGGCCGGTATCGATAAGCAGGCCAGTGTGCCGTGGAGGGTAGAATCCTTCCTGGGCATGAATCCTGAATTCCTGCGTACGCTCGGTGGTGAAGATGGCTGCAGGCGGCTGTCCGCGGAATTCTACGCGCGAGTTGGCCAGGACCCGGTTCTTCGGCCGTTGTTTCCAGGCAAGAGCCTTCGCTGCGCCACAGAAGAGTTTGCCGCTTTCCTGATTCAATTCCTGGGTGGCGATGAAGAGCAAACCCAGCACCGATGGTGGCTGAGCTTGCGTGAGTCGCACGCGCGTTTCCGCATTGGCCCCGTGGAGCGGAGCGCGTGGTTGAAGCATATGCAGGCCACGCTGAAAGCGGCTCCCCTCGATGAGCGAACGCGGAACACGCTTGGTCAATTCTTCTTGCACAGTTCCGCTTATGTCGTAGGAAAGGTGGCAGCCGAGCCCGAGGATGAGGAGTTAGCCGCCCGCTGGACCTCGCAGCGCGCCCTGGATGACGCGATCGGCGCAATTGCCTCTGGCCATGACGATGAAGCTCTCGCACTCGCCACGCGGTTTGCGCCCCGCCGGTCGGTTTTCATCGGACTGTTGGTACGCATGATGCAATCGGGCCGCACCCGGCTCATTCGCTTCGTGATGGATGCCGTCGAGAAGGAGCCTTCCCTCGCCAGTGGCCATTTCGCCGGAGCGACCCTCTTACATTTTGCCTGCGCTGCAGGCTGCCTCGAGGTGGCCGCGTTGTTGCTGCAGTTCGGTACCAGCCCAAATATAGAAGATCGCGGGGGCCACACGCCGCTCTACCGCCTGGCGAACCAATGCGCGTCAGAAACCGGCCCGGAGCTAGCCCGGGAATTGGTGCGAGCCGGCGCGGACGTGAACGCGTGCGGAGGCGTCACGCGCGCGACTCCATTGCACATGGCGGCCAGGCGGGGCTTCGTGAAGATTGCCGGCGCATTGCTCGATTGTGGCGCGGCCATGGAAGCTAAAGACAGCAAGGGCGATACGCCACTGCAGCGAGCACTCAATTGCCGCCGGGATAAGGTGGTGCAATTGTTGTTGGAGCGTGGGGCCCGAGGGCCGGCGAAACCAAGGGCGTCTCGATAGGAAGGAGCCGTAAAGTTTCCTACGCTCACTCGCTGCACGATGGCGAGCCTTCCCTGCATTTCCAGCTTGTTCTCCTGCAAACCAGTGGTGCGGACTCTCCTGGCGGCTGAGCCTTGAATGAGGAATCCACCATGGCCCAATTAGCCCTCGAGATTAACGGCACCACACAAACCGTGGATGCCGATCCTGCGATGCCCCTCCTCTGGGTGCTCCGTGACTTGCTCAACATGACAGGCACGAAATATGGCTGCGGCATCGGGCTCTGTGGAGCCTGCACCGTCCACATCGACGGTGCAGCAACTCGCTCCTGCCAGACACCCGTCACCACCGCGGCAGGGAAGCGGATCGTCACCATCGAAGGTCTTGCCCAACATGGTTTGCATCCGGTTCAGGAAGCGTGGATCGCGGAACAGGTTCCGCAATGCGGTTACTGCCAACCGGGACAGATCATGTCTGCCGCCGCGTTGCTGGCGCAGAAAACTCACCCCACTGACGCCGATATCGACCATGCCATGGCCGGCAATCTCTGCCGTTGCGCCACCTACTTTCGCATTCGCAAAGCAATCCACCGCGCCGCCGGGGAGACACACGCGTGAGCACGAAACCCAGCCCTGCACCGGTCAAAAGTACACCCACTGTTTCGCGCCGCACCTTCCTCGCAACGTCGGCGGCCGCGGGCGGAGCCCTGGTTGTGGGCCTCACCCTTCGCGGCCGTCTTCACCGTCCCGCGTACGATGCCGCTCTCGACCCCTTTAACGCATGGATCCGCATCTATCCCGACGGACAGATCCAGCTTGTTCTGAACAAATCCGAGATGGGCCAGGGAGTCTTCACTGCCCTGCCCATGATCCTTGCCGAAGAGGCTGAGGTTGACTTCTCCCGCATTGCCGTCATACAGGCCGACAATGCCGACGGCACCGGCGGCAGCGGGTCGGTCTGGGAGGGTTACACGCCTCTCCGCCAGGCAGGCGCACAGGTCCGCGAAGTCATGATCGCCGCTGCCGCGCGCCGTTGGAACGTCGCCCGCGCCGAATGCCGCGCGCGCAACAGCCAGGTCATGCATGCACCCACTGGCCGTGCGCTTGCTTATGCTGATTTGGTCAAAGACGCTCGCCGGCTTCCGCTTCCTGACCCCAATACCGTGACGTTGAAGGACCCTAAAGACTTCACTCTTCTCGGCCGCTCGATTCCTCACCTCGACATTCCCGACAAGGTGAAGGGAGTAGCCCGGTTCGGGCTCGACGTTCGCGTTCCGGGTATGGTCTACGCGGTCGTCGCCCAGTGTCCCTATTTCCGCGGCGACCTGCTCCGCTTCGACGCAAGCAGAGCCAAAGCCATCCCCGGTGTTCTCGATGTCTTCGATATCCCCACCGATCCCCACATGGCTAACAAGAACACGCGCGAGGTCGCCGTCGTCGCCAGCAACACGTGGGCTGCCATCCAGGGCCGCAATGCGCTGGGCATCGAATGGAAGCCCGGGCAGTACCACGACGAGTCTACCGAGTCGCTCACCGCGCAGCTGCGCGCGGGTCTCGACGCCCAGGAGTACTGGAACTCAAGCAACACGACCCTCAATCCGGATACGGTTCCCGCCGCAAAGCGCATCGAAAGTGTGTACGAGTTTCCTTTCCTCGCCCACGCCACGATGGAGCCCATGAACATTACCGTCAAGCTCGAGGACGGCCGCTGCGAAATATGGTCCCCGACCCAGGATGGCGCAGGAACGCAGGAGAACGCCGCCAAACTCCTGGGCATCGACAAACGCGACGTGACCGTCCACGTAACCTTTATGGGTGGAGGACTGGGCCGCCGCTTCGGAGTACCTTTCGATCATCAGGCGCTGCAGATCGCGCGCCGTATCCATCGACCTGTCCAACTCGTCTGGACACGCGAAGACGACTTCACCCATGATCGCTACCGCCCAGCCTGCATGCATCGTCTGCGCGGCGGCATCGATGGGGAAGGGAATCTTGTTTCGTGGACCGACCGCATCGCCGACACCACCATCATCGGCCAACAAGATCCAAAGCAGGCACAGGCCTATGAGTTGGGCGGGGCCGTTGACCAGCCCTATCCCGCCCAACACTTCCGCATGTCCTACGTACCGGTCGACAGCGGCGCGACGCGAGGAGCGTGGCGCGGGGTCGAAATCGCTTTCAACGTTTTCTCCGTCGAGTGTTTCATTGACGAACTCGCTCACCTTGCCGGACAGGACCCGTACCTTTTCCGGCGGCGCCTGCTGGAGAACGCTGCCGCCCACCCCGTCGCGTCCAGATCCAGCTTCGATGGCAGGCTCGCCGATCCCATGCGCATGGTCCACATGCTCGACATCGCCGCGGAGAAGGCCGGGTGGGGTAAGCCGCTTGGTCCCAATCGTGGCCGCGGTATCTCCTGCTTCTTTTCGAAGACCACCTATCTCGCTCAAGTTGCGGAAGTCACGGTCAAAGACGGCAACATACGCGTCGACCGCGTCGTCACGGCTGTCGATCCCGGCCTGGTGATTAACAGCAACGGCATCCGGGCACAGATCGAGGGTGCTGTCCTCATGGGCCTGAGCGCCACGCTCAAGGAGCGCATCACGGTCAAGGACGGCATGATTCAGCAAAATAACTTTAATAGTTACGACTTGCTGCGCATGCCGGATGCTCCGCGGCTCGAGACCTACCTGGTGGAGGGAGGCCGTCCTCCGGGCGGCATCGGCGAGCCGCCGCTCGCGCTGATCGGTCCCAGCGTGGGCAATGCCATTTTCGCGGCGAGTGGAAAGCGCCTGCGCAAGCTCCCCTTCCGTTTGGACGAGGTTTGATCGTGAAACCAAGGGCTGCTCTGGGCTGAGTTCAGTCCCATTCGGAGTTGGGTTCGGCACAAACGAAATGAAAAAAACGACCTCAGCGGCTCTAAACAGGCTGCGGAAAAACTTCTTTCCGAGGACGAGGAAAGGCAGTACGGGCTGGTATGTACGGGCTCTGGAGTCTGCGTGAGAACTCACTCTTTTGAAGGGTACGGGCTAAAGAGACTGCGTGAGAACCGGGATTTCCAAACCCAGTCCCGCAGGGACGTCTGAACTTAGCCCAGGACGCAGTCCTGGGTAGAGATTCGAGAGACGAAAAGTCCCGTAGGGACGGCTGGAAATGGGCCGCGACGCAACCCTGGCAATCTTCAGCCGTCCCTGCGGGACTCAATCATGTTCCACGATGTACCCAGGACTAGCGTCCTGGGCTAAGTTCAGACGTCCCTACGGGACTGGGTTCGGAAATCCCGGTTCTCACGCAGACAGCAAAATCATTTGGCCTTTAGGCTCTGAGCTATGTTCTCCTTTCTTTCTGCACAAATCATTCCGCTGTTTAGTTAACCCCGGACTTGAGTGGGGGAAAGCCACTCCTTTCCCGAACCGAAAGCGCCCCGCACAAGGTTGGTATCATGACGACGTATCTACGCAGCAACCTGAGAACGTCTCATGATGAACAAGAAAGACAGCCGTCGTGATTTTTTACAGGCGGCGGGCGCGGTCGTCCTTGATGCGGCTGCCCGGAGAAAACTGAACGCCGCTGCCCTGAAAGTTGCCAAGCCGGCGGGGGCGGGCGCCAACTTCAACGTTCGTGACTTCGGCGCCAAGGGCGATGGCCGTCAACTCGATACGGTCGCGATCAACCGGGCGATCGGGGCGGCAGCGGCGGCCGGCGGAGGTACCGTCCTTCTGCCCGCGGGTACTTACTTGAGTTATTCCATTCGCCTGATGAGTCACGTCCAGCTTCAACTGGCCAGTGGGACGATCCTGCTTGCGGCAGATCCGCCGGCGGCCGGCGAGCAGCAGGGTTACGATCTCCCGGAAGACAACAAGCCCTGGGAGGAGTATCAGGACTTCGGGCACAGTCATTGGCACAATAGCCTCATCTGGGGAGACGGATTGGAAAATGTATCCATTTGCGGCCCGGGATTGATATGGGGGAAGGGAATCAGTCGCGGTGAGTTTCAAGGTCCTATTACCACGCTCCCTGGTGTGGCCAATAAAGCGATTGCCTTCAAGAACTGTCAGGATGTAATTCTTCGTGATTTCTCAATTCTGCATGGCGGGCACCTGGGAATTCTGACCACGGGAGTCGACAACCTGACCATCGACAATGTCAAGATTGATACCAATCGCGCCGGCATCGACATGGACTGCTGCCGCAACGTGCGGGTGTCGAACTGCAGCATCAATGCACCCTGGGACGATGCGATCTGCCTGAAGAGCTCTTTCGCGTTGGGTCACCCGCGCGCGGCGGAAATGATCACCATCAGCGACTGCATGGTCAGCGGAAACTTTGAAGAGGGCACACTGCTCGATGGTACGTTCAAGCGCTTTGCTGCCGATGCCGACATTGACCGCAATGGACGCATCAAATTCGGCACCGAATCGAACGGCGGCTTCAGGAACATCACCATTACGAATTGCATCTTCGACGGGTGTTTTGGGCTGGCTATCCTGAGCGTCGATGGAGCCGTGATCGAGGATGTAACGGTCTCGAACATCACCATGCGCGATACGGTAGCGTCTCCGATTTTTATCCGTCTCGGATCAAGGATGCGTGGTCCTGCGGGGACGCCGGTAGGAGCGATCCGTCGGATCAATATCTCGAATATCGTTTCTTCCAGCCCCTGGTCGCTGATTTGTTCGATAATCGCCGGCGTTCCCGGCCACAGAGTTGAGGATGTAAAGATCAGCAACGTACTGGTACGTCATTCCGGCGGCGGAACCAGAATCGATGCGGCACGGCTCCTGGAAGAAAAAGAGACGGAATACCCCGAGCCTAATATGTTCGGAAACACGCCTGCGCATGGTCTTCTGATCCGCCATGCGGCAGGGATCGAGATCAGCGATTACAAGGTAATGGCTGCCGTCAGCGACGCCAGGCCGTGCCTTCCTTCTGGATGATGTCGAGCGAGTGGACTTTGCCAACGTGAAAACAGATACCGTGCCGGGTACGCCGGCCTTCGTGTTGAAAGATGTGCAGGACTTTAGCGTGACACGCTGCAGAGCCGTGCCCGACACCCGCATAGCACAGGCGAAACACACGGAACTTTAGGCGGACGCCGCCTCGTTGTCTATCGACCGGATCCACTCAGAAATATCTGCGTGGCGATTTACTCGTGTGTCGATGATTGGGACCACGAACCAAACGGCGTGTCTCCGGAGGATAAACCTAAAGCGCGCGTATACTGGGTAGAAATTCGGTGAGCCCTTGGCATTCCTCCCTGGCAGACGTCTCGGCCCCTTTGAAATCGTGTCCGCGATTGGAGCGGGCGGAATGGGGGAGGTTTATCGAGCCCGGGACACGAAACTCGGCCGGGACGTGGCGCTGAAATTTCTTCCCGAAGAGTTCGTGCGAGAACCCGATCGCGGGGCGCGGTTTTGAGTGCGAAGCGAAGCTTCTCGCCTCGCTTAATCACCCCAATATCGCTTCCATCTATGACTTCGAAGACTCAACTAACGCCCGCGCTCTGGTGATGGAGTTGGTGGAGGGGCCAACGCTGGCAGACCGCATCAAGCAAAGCGCCATTCCAATGGACGAAGCACTACTGGTTGCAATACAGATCTGCGAAGCACTTGAATACGCCCACGAACGTGGCATCATCCATCGGGATCTCAAGCCTGCAAATATCAAATTGGCGAGCATTGATAAGTTAACGAACAGCAATGTGGTGAAGATCCTCGACTTTGGCTTGGCGAAGGCAATGCAAGGCAATACCTCTTCAATCGACGTCTCCAGTTCACCAACGAACATTACGGTGGCCACGAGTGCGGGTATTATTCTGGGCACGGCGGCCTATATGTCGCCGCAACAGGCACAAAGCAAGCCGATCGATCAGCGTGCCGATATCTGGGCGTTCGGCTGCGTGTTCTACGAAATCCTGACGGGTCAAAGGCCATTTCATGGTGAAACCTTGACAGATACGCTTGCGGCGGTGCTCAAGGAAGATCCAGATTGGTCGCGGCTTCCCGCCACCACCCACCTGCAGGTTCGCTCGCTGCTGCAGCGTTGCCTCAAAAAAGACGTCAAGCTGCGATTACAAGCCATTGGCGACGCGCGCATCGTGCTGGAAGAGGTTCTCTCCGGTGCGCCGCCCGACGGCTCGTTTGAGGCCGTCGTACATCCAGCGAGACAGTGGAGGGCTTGGCTTCCGTGGGCTTTGAGTGCTCTTATGTTTCTCATTCTCGCGCCGATCGCGTTCCTTTATTTCAGCGGGACGCGTGCGGCGGACGCGCCAGTTCGCTTTCAAATACCCTTACCAACGGGCAGTCGTTCGTTCACCCTTTCGCCCGATGGCCGTCGGCTGGCCTTCATTTCTCCGGATCCGAACGGCCGCAACCTCGTATGGATTCGTACGTTGGATGCTCTTGAAGCACGGCCATTGGCGGGCACGGAAAACGTTTCTGTGCCACCGGTCTTCTGGTCCCCGGACAGCCGGGAGATTGCGTTTCAAGCGGGAAGTACGTTGAAGAGAATCAACGTTTCGGGGGGACCCCCACAAACTGTCTGCGAAAGCCAGGCACTGGTGCTCGGGGGTGCCTGGAACCGGAAGGGCATCATCATCTTCGGAACGGATGGGCAGGGCATCATGCAGGTTTCGGCGGCCGGAGGCGTAGCCACCCTGTTGACGACTGCGGCGGGACTCGACCAGGTTCATGTGTTTCCCTCCTTTCTGCCCGACGGCCGGCATTTTGTTTATTTGAGAGAGTCTGCCAAACCCGGAGTCTCGGTTGGTTCGCTCGACGCTAAACCTGAACAACAAAATCCAAAAACATTCCTCGACACTCCGCTCATGCCTATTTATGCGGCTTCCGCAGACCCTGCTCAGGGGCGATTGCTTTTTATGCGGGAAGGTACGCTCATGGCTCAGTCCTTCGATTCCCGCCGGTTGGCATTGCTCGGCGAACCCGTTGCAATCGCTGAGCAAGTTGGTAACTTATATTTGTCCGCGAGTTTTTCGGCCTCCGCGAACGGTATCCTGGCTTATCGAAGGGCGAGTGCGCCTTCTGCATTAACGTGGTACGACAGGCAAGGTAAAGCTCTCAGTTTTGCTCAGGAGCCCGGTGCGTACACTTACACTGTTGCGCTGTCACCGGACGGAGCGCGCGTTGCCACCAGCCGCATCAATCCAAGCGTAACCGGCCAGAACACCGGAATCTGGCTGCATGAGTTCGGTCGGAGTGTGAGCTCCCGGTTGACCTTTGATCTGGCTCCGGATTCCGCGCCCGTGTGGTCACCTGACGGCAGCCGTATCGCCTTTACTGCTGTTCGCCCCGGTGGATACGGTCTGTATCGTAAAAATTCGAACGGCGCAGGAGGTGAAGAGGTCCTGCTCCCTCCGGCGAACGATTTCAAAGTCTCCAACGATTGGTCGCGCGACGGGCGCTTCCTGCTCTATACCGTCCAGCACCAAAAAACCAATAGTGATCTATGGGTCGCGCCTCTCACCGCGGACGCACAGCTCTCAGGGCCACCCACACCGTTCGCCAATACAGAGTTCAACGAGCAGCAAGGCCAATTCTCCCCTGACAGCCGTTGGATCGCTTACGTATCGGATGAGTCCGGCAGGCCTGAAATCCATGTTCAAGCCTTTCCAGTGCCCGCCGGCGGGGCCAGCAAAACATTAATCTCCCGCGATGGCGGCACCCAGCCCCGCTGGCGGCGGGATGGTAAGGAACTGTTCTATGTTTCCCTGGACGGCAAGATAATGGCGGTGGACGTGAGTAGTGAACAAGCATTCAAAGCCAGCGCACCCAAAGCCCTTTTCCAGGTTCCCATCTATGGTGATGACTCTGCCCCTAGTGTTTTCCGTTGGGATACCACTGCCGATGGTAAGCGGTTCCTCGTCGATACAGTCGAGTCATCCCCCGAGCCCCTGACTATGGTCCTGAACTGGTTGGCCGGAGTGAAGATGACTTCACAAGCAAACTAAACCAGCGGGAAATCCTCGCAAGGTCGTTACGGAGACTAGCCCGCATTTCTCACGGCGCCCCTGGGTAAGCCAGGGTTGCCGGTAGCGAGATCTCTATTTCTGACGGATGACGGGTGCCCCATATCTGCCCGGTTTTGGCAGATGTGGGATTCC
The DNA here is from genome assembly GCA_963850235.1 of uncultured Acidobacteriaceae bacterium. Classification (GTDB taxonomy): domain Bacteria; phylum Acidobacteriota; class Terriglobia; order Terriglobales; family Acidobacteriaceae; genus PALSA-350. Next base: position 211,749 of record CAWKKM010000023.1, read on the forward strand.
GCGGATGTCCACCGGTCACTCTCTACCAGCAACAGTCTTGATGGTAGGTCATCTACATCTTGCAGACTCAGGAGCCGAGATTCGTGACATCCCACATCTGCCAAAACCGGGCAGATATGGGGCACCCGTCATTCGTTACGGTACCGGCCGTGAGAAATGCGGGATAGGGCTGGAAAGCCTTGTAGCCGCCGGTCGATGGCTTGCGACGGCGAAGGCGCTGATAGGCTTCGTTGAAGCCCGTGAATGGCACTACTCTTGCGTAGATGATTTGCTAACTACCCGCAGCCTCGATATTTTCAGCGAGGCGCCTGTCTCCGTACCTTCCCGGCCTGTCTGCGCAGACGAAAGCCCGACGCATAGCAAAACCTGAATCACCCCGTCCGCCGGTATTTCGCTTTCGATCGAGATCGGTCCAATCTCGTAGCTTGGCCGCAATGGCGGATGATTGGATGCGATGTACTGGTGTGGACATTCCTCCCTGGCCGAAGTCTTGTATCCGACGCCGAATTCGACCTCCCAGAGGCCGGGATTCATTGGCTGTGCGTTTGTCTCCATCACGATTGTTGCGGGCCCGGGCTTCATATCGTGACACGCAATCAAAGGAGTCCTCGTCTTGTTCGGCACGGATATCTCGGTTGTGACATCGATACCGCAGTCGGTGCAGAGACTAGCTTCGCGCTTCATGCACTGGGGATTCGGTTTCCGTCCGGCATTGTTCTTGAGCAAAGACTGTTCCCGAGACGCAAAGTAAACAAACTGCCAGATACCGGAACAGCCGGCTGTGCATCGAAACTCTCCTGTTTGATCTACTCATGCCGTAAAGCAATCATAGGATCGATTTTGGTGGCTCGTTGCGCGGGCAACCAACAAGCCAGGAGAATTACGAGCACCATGATGCATGGCACGATCGAGAGGACGAGAGGGTCGTTGGCACTCAGCCCGAATAGGAAACTGGCCATGATCTTCCGTAGCAAGATTGCACTCACAACGCCGAGGATCGATCCGGTAACCGCGAGCCGGGCGCCCTGGCGAAGAATAAGGCGCATCACATCCTGGGAATGTGCCCCGATCGCCATACGAATGCCAATCTCCTTGGTGCGCTGCGAAACTGAGAAGGCCATGACTGCGTAGACTCCAACCGCGGCCAAAGACAGCGCCAGGAGTGAGAACGCACTCAGGAGTGAAAGGTCGAAGTTACGTAAAGATCCGGAATCAGACAACATGGAATCCATCGTCTTGACGTCGTAGACCGGGACGTTCTGATTGACCGCCGCCACGGCCGCATTGATCGAACGCAGGAGATCGCTTTGAGCGAGATGGGTGCGAACCGCGATTCCCATGTTCGCCTCGACAATCGACCGCATACTTTCAGGTACCTGGCTGTACGGGTAGTATGCGGTTGGCTCGATGGCCACGTCTGTGCCCCAGTGACGGACATCGGCTGCAACGCCAACCACGACACACCACGAACTCCCGGGCACCATGGGCTTGAGCCGTTTGCCAATTGCGTTCTGGCCGGGCCAGTATCTTTGAGCAAGACTCTCGCTGACGACAGCCACTGCAGGAGGACCTGTCAGTGTCCCGCTCATCGAAGGCGCGCCCTCGAAGCACCGGGATGCGAAGCGTGCGGAAATAGTCGTCACCCACAGCCCGGAAACGCGTAACAATCTCTCCCTCTACGGGAGCCGGCGTTTGGCCATCGGTAAGGATTGGCATGGAAGGGTCGGTGCCGCTGAGAGGGAAGTCGCGGGAAACGGCCGCAGCTTCCACGCCGGGGATAGCGCGGATGTGCTCTACCGTTTGGCGATAGAAGTCCGGCAGCGCCTTGTCCCGTGAGCTGCGACGGTGCCGCGATGCGGAAGGTAAGAACATTTGTGGGGATGAAGCCGAGTTCTACGTTTCTCAGTGACCATAGGCTCCGCAACGCCAGCCCGGTAACAATCAGCAGCATGCACGACAATGCTGTTTCTGCGATCACGAGCATCGAGCGTTGGCGGCCAAATCCGCGCTGTGATGAGCTGGCTGAGTCACGCAAACCCTCATTCACATTGATACGGACTACTTCAACGGCGGGAGCGAGCCCGAAAAGGATGCCGACAACTACGGAAACCAGAGCTGAGTACGCGAGGACTACATGGTCGATGCTGGTTTGTTCGATACGAGGGACCTGAGGAGGATGTAAGGCAAGGAGGCCCCGCAGGAGAAAAAAGGCGAGCGCTATCCCCACCGCTCCGCCGGCGCTGGCCAGTAGCACGCTCTCGGTGAGCAATTGGCGAACGATGCGCAGGGGTGGAGCTCCGAGTGCGGTTCGTACGGCCATTTCGCGTTGACGGGCCGCTCCACGAGCAAGCATCAGGTTTGCGACGTTGGCGCAAGCGATCAGGAGCACAAAGCCGACGCAACCCATGAGCATAAGGAGCGCGGGTCGTACGCCGCCCGTAAAGGCGTCGCTCAGCGTTTGAAGGAACACACCGTAACCCATATCACCGGCCGGGTCTTCGCGATGCAAACGAGTCGCCACGGCATCGAGCTCGCTGCGCGCTTGTTGGAGGTTGACTCCATCAGGCAGGCGGATGTAGGCGCCCAGCCAGTGGATATTCGATGACGAGCCGACTCCGCTGTCGCGGCGCAATTGCAACAGCGTCCAGAGCAACTGCTTTCCATCAAAACCGTTGAACCCAACCGGCATTACGCCGACAACGGTGTAAGGGGCGCCGTCAATCTGAATCGATTTCCCCACGATGTGAGGATCGGCACCCAAGCGGTCCTTCCAGAAAATGTAGCTGAGCATGACGAATTTACCAGCCCCAGCTTGATCTTCCTGCGGAGTAAAAAAGCGTCCAAGCAGCGGCTGCACTCCGAGAACAGGAAGTAACTCATGGGAAACCACACCCCCTGGGATTCGCTGCGGTGGCTCTCCCGGGCTACTGATGTTGAACTGCCAATAGGCATGAGCACCCATTTGGGCCAGCAACCCACCCTGCTGCTGCCAATCCAAAAAATCGCGCGTAGAGAAGAGATTGCCGTTTCCATTCGCTTGCTGCTGGGAGACGAGCAGCAGCCGGTCCGGATTTGAGAAAGGCCATGAACTCATCAGCACGGAGCGAATTACGCTGAACATAGCAGTGTTGGCGCCAATTCCCAGGGCGAGGGTAAGCACAGCCGCCACCGCAAAACGCGGAGACTTCACAATCGATCGCGTCCCGTACCGGATATCCCGAAGCAACTTCTCCATCGATGATCACCTCATGCGCAGTTACTTTGTTGGGAGAAAATCTACAGCAATCTCCAAACTGTTTCACCCTTCTCGCAATTGCCTTACAAAAGGACAACCGAGCCAAGGCCGAACCCAAAGTTAAAGATTGCACCGGGTGAGCGCGAAGCCGTAGGCTGCCGACGCCAAAATTGACGATATCGTCCGCACATGGTTCCAAGCCGTCCACAACGTGAGATAGCGGGCCCAAACTCTCGCACCGTCCACGCTTCCGGGATCGACCCGAGCCAGCCCATTGTTGAGTGGTACGTTGAACAGGACCGTCGTCAAGAAGGATCCAACCAGGTAGAGCAGGCTGCCGAGGAGTAGGTAGAAGGCTGGATGCTGAGGCCATGACAGGAGAGAGTACACCGCCAGGAGCACACAGACCGCGGTACTTCCGAAAAGGGCAGCCATAAATACGGGGGTTACTGCCGTGAGATTGATGGATTGCATCGCTTGCATCCCTTGAGGAGTAGGGAGCCTGGCGAGGGCTTTCATGACGAATGTCGAAAAAGCAAAGAAGACTCCGGCCATCAACCCAGTGCTGACTGCTGCCACCAGGGTTGATGCCCAAACCAGTTGTTTGATGCTTGCAGCCGTCATGACTTGAGTGCCCTCGAGTTTCGGACATATTTACTCTACTGGACGGTGGGTGGGATCGCCGGCTGGTGTCCAGTTTCGGGCGGTCATCCATGTTTCCGGACACCGTTCTCCGGGCAAAGTCCCCTGTTTCAGCCGAAAACGTTGGGGAATCAGGAGTTTTGGCCGGGGCCGGGTTGGCATGCAAATTGCCACCTACGATGAGCAAGCCTGTATCGGCCACTTATTGAGGAGAACTTCCCCCATGAGAATGGACCATGAATCATCCCTGACACCACGATGGATTGTTTTCGGGACCGCAGTGGTCTACTTTGCACTCGGCTCACTGTTGACTGCTCATTTTATGCAGCTAAAAGAGGCATGGGCAGATAGCCACCGCGTTTTCCAGCTGGAAATCTATCATCCGGTGCCGGGCAAGGTGCCGGCACTCGCAGAGCGCTGTCGCAGTGCTTCCAGGTTGCAAGCCAGGCGGGCTCTTGCCAGCCAGCAAGAGGCCAAAACCCTCTGGGATGGCTTTCGCGCGAATCCAGCCTTCGAGGAATATGTGCAATCGGAACAGGCCGAGCAGCTTATCCACGGAGTGGACGCAACCTTCATGCCGCCGACCGATGACTCGGTCATGAAGTAGCGATGATCGGCAGGGAGCTCAAGAGTGCGCGTGAGAGCCAGTGGTTGTAACGTGAGTCCCGCGGGGACGGCTTGACTTCACCCCAGGACGCAGTCCTTGTAAGCATAAACCTAATTTGGGATGTGTTTTTCTTCGCCCCTCACAACATCGTCATGCTGAGACCCTGTCGATATTTTGTGTTTCCGCACCTCTCACCGCATGTGCTTCAAACCCTCAGCAAAACCGTCATCCTGCCTGCCCCGGCGAGCCGTGGGAGCGAAGCGCCTCGCAGATCTGTCGCATAGAGAAGCGTTTGTAGCGCGAAGTCGAAGGACCTCGGCGACGATTATTCGCAGATACTGTTCGGAGCTTTCCGGACGCAAACATAAAAGTCATAACCTTTGAATGGAAGCAGTCCTGAGTTTTTCGACCGCCCAGCCCGAGAACTTGATTTCCCCCGCGGCAAGCAGTTGATGGTTACGGGATCATCTTCCCGTGCCAGGTAATCATCTTCTATCGCCATGTGGTTGGAAAGCTCCGAGCAGCATCTGCCAATAAGTATCGCCGGGGTCCTTCGACTCCGCGCCTTAGAGCATTCGTCATGCGATAAAACCGTGAGGCGCTCCGCTCAGGATGACGTTTTTGTGGGGAAGTTTGAAAACATCTGGTGGCTTCGAAATAGTCACAGCCGCTGAGGTACGCTTTTCGAGGCATGTGATGCGAAGTCATCTCTCTCCGCAGCTGCTTTGGGTATAAACAACCAGGGCAAATCAAAAGCTGCGCAAAAGAAGATCTCTTGCGCTTGCCAGGACTTTCTCTCGCATCTCTGGCGCTGGCAGCATGCGCGCAATTTCAGTCGCCCCGACCATCGTCGAAAAGATTTGAAAGAAAGCGCGTTCTTTGTCGGCAGTTCGCCGCCCGGGCATGAAGGGGATCATTCGATCCCTATACTTCACGAGCTCGGCGAGGACCTGGCCCCTCATCTTTTTCTCGACGCGCGCCAGTTCGGGCGCAAGTGTCGCCAGCGGGCAACCGCGCTCGACATGATCGCAGTATTCCAGGGTCAAATAAGTTTTCACAATCGCTTTCCACGGCTCTTCCGAGTGCGACTGCTCCGCCGCGTGAACCAGACGGTCGGCGATGTCCCGGAAAGCCTCACCCAGCGACTCGACGAGTAGCTCATCCTTGCTCGCGAAATGTTTGTAGAAACCCCCGTGGGTGAGTCCCGCGTCGCGCATAACGGATGAAACAGCTGCTCCCGTCAATCCCTCGGCCCTAATGCGCCGCGAGGCGTCCTTCACAATCTTCTGGTGGATTTCGGCTTTGTGCTCGGGCTGGTAACGCATAGTCCATTATAGGATGCCCGCGATCATCTCACGATGCGGATCAAAGAAAAGCTGAATCCATAGGATGATGTATGTAATCCTATACCGTAAAGGGGGAGTTTCCCATGTCTCAACCGATTCTGATTACAGGCGCAGCCGGCGGTCAACAGGGATCGACCGGACGCCTCGTCACCGGCCTCCTGCTCAAGCAGGGCATACCGGTTCGCGCCTTTGTCCATAAACTCGATGCCCGGTCCGATGAACTCCGTCAACGAGGTGCCGAAATCCTCGAGGGCGATCTCCTCAACCCTGCCTCAGTCCAGGGCGGCAATGAGAAATGTGAAGCGAGCTTTCTTCACCTACCCGGTGGCCGATGGGTTACTGGAGGCGACCGCAATCTTTGCTGCGACGGCTCGTGATGCAGGCTTGGAATTGGTGGTGAACAATTCCCAGTTTCAGAACGCGCCCGGTGAACCTGCATTTCGCGACCTCCAGCACGCTCCATCGTTCCGGAATCTGCAACATCGGCTGGCTGATCGTATCTTCGACTGGGCGCAGGTTGGGGCCGTTCATATCCAGGCGCCCCCCTATTATGAAAACGTGCGCGCTCTTGTCAGCCGCACCGTGGCCGAGCAAAATGCTGCCTTTCTGCCCTGGGGCGATGAAAAGACCGTGATCCCGCTCGCCAGCGCGGAAGACATATCCCGCGTGGCTGCAACTCTTTTAGCAAGCGCCGGGCTGCCGTCTCAAGATGTCTACCCGGTGGTGAGCGAAACGCCAACGGTGCGGGAAATTGTCGAAACTCTCGGGGAGGCGATTGGTCGTTCCATTCGCTATGTACCCATCACCGACGAGCAGTGGGCTGAGGCAGTGAGGGCGCGAATCAATTCTCATGCGGTCGAACATCTGACCCATCTCTGGCAGTCCTTCCGGAAAGGTGAGGTGCGCTACCAGGCTACTCGCACAGTACGTTCGGTCACCGGCCGGAATCAACAAACATTAGAAGAGTTCTTCCGAGGCAACGCCGAATCTTTCGCCGCCGCGGGTCAATGAACTCATCCTTCGGCCCCGGTCCAAAGTAAACCACGAGTGAACGGGGCGAGTTACATCATCCCATTCGAGGAGCCTAAATGCCGCCGCAAATCATCTTCCAACTACAACTGGTCCTGGGTTATGTCGCGTGCCTGCTTTGCTTCAGTGCTTACGTCTTCCCCAGGCTCAAAAGGATGGATCCGGTCGATGCGCAACGCGCCATCGCCACCCTGCACAGCTTCCGCTTCTTCGGCCTTGTGTTTATCCTTCCAGGCGTCGTCGGCCCGAATTTGCCGGCTGGCTTCGCCACGTTCGCTGCCTACGCCGACTTCGCGACCGGAGTGCTGGCCATGCTCGCACTTTTCACGGTAAGGGTACGTCCGCTCTTCTGGTTCTTCGTTGTCGCCTTCAATCTCGTGGGGGTGTCTGACCTCATCGTGGATTATTACCACGCCATTAAACTTGGACTTCCCGAGTTGGCGGGGCAGTTGGGCGCCACGTACGCGATTCCGATCATTTACGTGCCCATGCTGATGATTACCCACGTCGTCGCACTCTATTTCTTGTTGCGTCCCCGGGTCAGCGAAGGCCGCCTCGAGCTCTCCTACCAGCAGCGCACGTGAGGTCTTGACAGGCTGGTTTCTTGAGTTCGGACTACTCTGCTCTCAGAGCATCCGACGGTTCGACTGCGGCTGCGCGCCGCGCCGGGATGAAGCTGGCTGATAGCGCGGAGATCGCCAGGACACTCGCCACGACTGCCAGTGTGCCCCCGTCCCACGGCTGGGTGCGAAAGAGCAGCTTGCTCATCAGTGTTGCTGTTCCGATGGCTGCCAACAGGCCAAGGCCAACGCCCGCTGCGATCAATCGTCCTGCCTCGGCAAGAATGAGCCGGTAGACTGAACCGCGTTGGGCCCCCAGTGCCATACGTACTCCAATTTCGCGCGTCCGCTGGCTCACTGAATACGCGATCACTCCGTAGACGCCGACCACTCCCAACAGGAGAGCCACGGCAGCAAAGCCGCCCGATAACCACGCGGCCGAGCGGCGGAGCCAGGTCGACTCAAGGTGATGCATCCGGTCCTCCATCGTTTCGGCGCCGGCGGTCAGGATATTCGGATCGACATGGTGGAGCGTTTCTTCCATCGCAGTCAATATCGCCCCGGGTGTTTGTGCCGTCCTGACAATCACGAAGAAACCGCCGTCTGGCCCCTGGTTGAATGGGGTGTAGAGTGCGGGCTGAACGTCTGCGTCGGGCGGACCCTCGTTGATGTTGTCAACGATGCCGACTATTTCGATCGGAGGCTGGGACGCATCAAACCGAATGGATTTTCTAACGGGATCCTCACCGGCGAAGTACTTTTGCGCAAATACCCTGTTCACGATCGCGACGTGAGGCCTGGTGGCATCATCCGTTTCGGTGAACCATCGGCCTGCGAATAAACGCGCCTGGACCGTCGCGAAGTAGGATGAACTGACCTGGCGGCTGTTGGCTTCATTTTTTTCCTGTCGTCGCGGGCTGCCGATTATCTCAAAGGTCGAACTCCCCCCGGCAAGATTTGCGAGCGGTATCTGGTGCGCTACGGCGACGGACTGCACGCCGGGTAGACGTCTCATCTCGTTCATTACGTGGCGGGCCAGCGCGATGATCTGTTCGTCTTTGGAATACCTTGATGGGGGCGCCCACATCCGCACCACGGCCAGGTGATCTGGTTGTAGTCCGATTTCTGTATGAAGTACTTTATAGAGGCTCTTGCACAGCAAGCCGGCTCCGGCTAGTAACACCGTCGCGGTACACAATTCCAGCACTACCATGTTGGCGCCAAGATGGCGCCAGACTGTATCTGCGGTTCCGCGGCCGCCCGCCGCCAACCCAGACTTCAGGTTCGATAACGGAGCACGAGCGATCGCGATCAACGAGAGTAACAGCGCGCAAGTCAGTCCGACGCCTGCGGCAAAGAGCAGGACATGTGCGTTCAGGCCCAGGCCCTTCAGATAGGGCATGGTGTCGAGCATGTCGAGTGGAATGAGCTGTCGCAAAAGCTGAATGGCGCCATAAGCGGTTCCGAGACCCAACAAAGTTCCAGCTGAGGTTAATACAACGCATTCGGTGGTTAATTGCCTTGTCAGCCGCGTGCGGGAGGCCCCGAGGGCGCCACGCACGGCCAATTCCCGCTGGCGGCTCTGGAGGCGAACCAATAGCAAACCGGAGACATTCACGCAGGCAATGAGTAGCAGCAGCCCTGCTCCGCTCAACAGCAGCAACAGAGTTGGGCGCTGGCTGCCGACGATGAGCTCGGTCAACGGTACAACGGTGGCTCCGCGCCCTCCATCCGCATCGGGATACTGCGTTGCCAACTGTTGCGCGATCGTGTTCAGGTCCGCGGATGCAGCTTGCAGAGAGACACCGCCTCTCAGCCTGGCGAAGGCGAGCATGCCGTGCTCACCGCGCTCCTCGGGTTTCGGAGAGGATTGCAGCGGCATCCAGAACTCGGCTGAGCCTGCCGGAGCAAATTGGAACCACTGTGGCAGCACGCCAACAATGACGCTGGGAGCACCATTTAGGGTTACTGTCTTTCCGAGCACGTCCGGTTGTCTGCCGAAGCGCTTTTCCCAGGCGGAATAAGTCAGGATGACGGTGCGGGGAGCTCCGGCGGTGTCTTCACCGGGGCGGAAGTCACGACCAAGGACTGGGGTGATTCCGAGCAATCGAAAGAACCCCGCACCCACGGTGACGCCATCTGTGCGCTGCACACCGGTAGCGGTCTTCAGTGCCAGAGTCTTCTGGTCGAAGGCCTCCACAGAGGTAAAGACATGGTTGAGCTTTTGCCAGTCAAGATAGTCCAGATGCGAGAGATGGAAACGCGGCCCCAGCGGCGTGCTTTCGAAGAGGCCCACCAGCCGGGAAGGGCTCTTGTAAGGCAGCGGGGTGATCAACACGGCATCGACAAAGGCAAAGATCGCTACGCTGGCACAAATACCCAGGGTCAACGCCAGGATTGCGGTCGAGGCGAATCCAGGGTTCCTGACCAGCTGGCGACAGGTATAACTGACATCCGACCACATACTAGCCAGGAACGGCGCAACGTCCATGTTGACCACGCGTTCTTTGGTTGCTGTCCGATTGCCGAAACGCAGCAATGCGTCTCGACGGGCATCTTCTGGTGTCATACCAGCGGCCAGGTTGTCTTCGACCCGCATCTCGATATGAGACGCGAGTTCGATGTCGATCTCGCGATCGACACGCGAACGAGACAAGAGGTTCAATGTACGACGCAGCAATGACATACTTTTCCCTCTGCGTAACTTGAATGGCGGGCCGCCTTGATTACGAGTACATCCGGTATTCCCTGCTAGTCACGCGTTGATATTTGTTGACACCTAGACAACTCTGGATTGAAGGTTATCCATAGAAGTATAGGGATGTCAAACACTCGATGGATTTTGGCGAAGGTAAGCCCGGTTTCGCGAGCAAGCGGTGAAGGCCCCCCATAGGAGGCAATCCACTAGCGGTTTACCGGGTTAGAGGGTGTGAACCCCATGCCCGGCGACAGACCGGACTCGACCACTACATTGTTTCCGTTGATCCATTGCCTCCCGCCCTGGCCCAGCGGCGTGATGTAGTGCTGTCCGGTCGAGGTGTCCACGGTCGCCTGAACGCCGTTGATGACATCGTTGAAGCTGTCATTCTGGAGTCCGCTGATCATCGCCTGCTCACGCGCATTCTCCGCATTGGTGGCTGCAATCGTCGCTCGGGTCGCGGCATTAATCTGTTGGATCGCCCGGTTGTTCAACTGGTTCTGCATAGCGATCCACTCCGGGTTCATCACCAGCGATTCACCGGAATGCTGCAGCGTCGCGCCTGCTCCCTTTGCCTGCTCGGCCGGAGCAATCAAACTCCCAAGCGCCACCACCACCCAACTCGAACCCGGTCCTCCGGGCCCCATCAGCATCGTCTCCGCATACACGTAGGCGGACGTGGGCGCGCCGTTTCTGGTGCAGCTAAAGAATGCCTCGCCGGCTGTCGTGTGACTTATCCCGGCTGCCGCAGGATGATACTTTGGCGCCAACGCATCGCTTTTCGTCAAGTGCAGTCCCTGGCATATGGAGGCGAATCGCGCCTGGCCATACCTGGTCGCGAATACACTGCCGGAGGCATATCCGGCCACACCCGGCCCCGGCCGCAGAAACGGACCCGGCACCCGATAGGGAGGAACGGTCGAGTCTCCGATGCGGAGATTGGTCAGCCCATCGGGCGAGGTCATGTCGACGATCATCCGCGCGTCGATGGTGCTGAAACGGAATAGCCCGCCGTAGGTCTTCCAGCCCTGCGGAACCTGGATCGAAAACGCTTTTTCCCGCGTGTCGCGCACGGTTTCCCAACTAGCGCCGGCAGCTGCCTTGGTCGCCGGTCCGGCCGCTCTGCCCAGGTACCGCCGCATCAACGCCGGTTGACGCAGAATGATGGGTCGAATTGTATGCAATTCCCGAAATCAGCAATAAAAGAAAGAACCCGGCCAACGCAATCTTCTTCACTTGTCGCCTCCGCTCACCCGGGGCATGAATTCTCTGGGATTGTAGTCCATCCTGTCCCCTGAACTCGATGGGGTGGGCAAACGATCCCGCTGATCAGTGCTTCCTCATCCACATCCTGCTTTGAGGTTTAGAATGGCCCACCCCGGGAACGCAGTTCAAAACGGGGTGAAAGAGGAAGTGAATCTATGCTTGGAGAACAGATCGGCGAAACAAAAGGTAAGAGAAGCGTAAGACGGGTCATCTCGACTGACCCCCCAACCGTAGAAGTGTCGTTTGAAGATAGCGGCCACCTGTTTGGTGTGGCTACCACCGGCATGGGGACTTACACATCGATCATCCGCCCGGATGGATCGATCTATGGCGAAGGCGCAGGAATCAACATGACCCAGGAAGGTGAAGGCATTACCTGGAAGGGAATGGGCGTGGGAAAATTCGGCCAGGGCGGCGCAGTCAGCTACCGCGGCATGCTGTTTTTCCAAACCAACTCCCAGAAGATCAAACTAGGCTCTGGTTGCGGCGCTTTCGAATACGAAGTTGATGCCGCTGGCAGCACAATTTCCAAGGTTTGGGAATGGAAGTAGTAGCCCTCGAATTGGTGCCGCGGCTGGTGTGCAGAAATTACGACCAAGGGCGCCCGCCAGCCGCACTTGCAAGACACCGCGAATCTCGCAGATGCTGCCCGGCCCTCATGCTCCCCAGGTGAGAAGCACGATAAGCTCTTTCCATGAAGTTTAGAAGCGCAACCCAGGCCGACATTGCTCAGATTTGTGCCCTCGAGAGGCTGCCGGAATTTCGCACCATGGTTGGTTCCTGGGCGGAAGATGAGCATAGGCGCATGCTTGCCGATGCTGATGCTTTCTACATCGTTGCTGAAGATCCACCAGGACGGATCGACGCTTTCGCGATCCTGCGCGGGCTGCTGTCAGAGCATAGACAGGTGGAACTCAAACGCATCGTGGTGCGTACTCCCAACCAGGGCATAGGCAGGGAACTATTGACTGAGGTTGCCGGCCAGGTATTCGGCAAATACTCTGCGCACCGGCTGTTTCTGGACGTGTTCGTGACCAACGACCGCGCCCGCCACGTTTATGAGAATTTTGGTTTTCGCGAAGAGGGCATCATGCGTGACGTGATCTATCGAGACGGAGCCTACCACTCACTGGTCCTGATGTCATTACTCGAAACGGAGTATCGATGCGGGAACAAAACACCCGCGCAAGGAGCCGTAAAACAAGGCGGCACGAATGGATAGGTCCCGGGTTGCTGACAGCGATGGCCTTGTTTTATTGGGCAAGTTTCGCGGTGGCGCAATCCGCGCCGGACACCGGGTGGCCGAACTATGGCAATGATGCGGGCGGCACGCGATATTCCGTCGCACGGCAGATCGATCGCAGCAACGTCGCGCAGCTGCAGGTGGCGTGGACATACCGCACAGGCGCCATGGATCAGCACACCGATCTGGTGCACAAGGCGGCGTTTGAAGCCACGCCGATCCTGGTGGAAAACAAGCTATTCCTCAGCACCCCGTACAACCGGGTCATTGCGCTCAATCCGCAGAATGGCGAGAAATTGTGGGAGTACGAACCACATGTCGATCTTGCCAAAAACTACTCCGAGGTTTCGTCGCGAGGCGTCTCTGCATGGCTCGATCCCAAGGCGAAAGCCGGGCAAGCCTTGCCGCTTGCGCATCTTCATGGGGACGCTGGATGGGCGGCTCCTCGCTCTCGACGGCGAAACAGGGAAGCCTTGCCTCGATTTCGGGGTCAAGGGCGAAGTCAATCTTGCCCGTGACGCAGCAACGGCAACCGAGTGGACAGGCGGCTACCAGGTCACGTCTGCTCCCGCGATCGCCAACGATCTGGTGATCACCGGTTCTTCCATCGCCGACAACTGGAAGGTGGATACCGGGCGTGGGATCGTGCGCGCCTTCGACGCGCGGACTGGCCAGGTGCGTTGGAGTTGGGATCCTATCCCATGGGCGGAACACACGGAGCCGCGAACCGGAGCCGGCAACGCGTGGTCAACGCTCTCGGTCGACCCCAAAGAGGATTTGGTTTTCATTCCTACCGGCAGTGCCGCTCCGGATTACTACGGCGGCATCCGCAAAGGCGACGACAAGTGGGCCAATTCCGTCGTTGCCTTACGCGCATCCACGGGCAAGTTCGTCTGGGGCTTCCAGGTGGTTCACCATGACCTTTGGGATTACGACGTTGCCGCACAGCCCACGCTCTTCACCTGGAAGGACGGGACGCCGGCAATCGTCATCAATACGAAGATGGGCCACGTGTTCGTGCTGAACCGGCTCACCGGTGCGCCGTTGCTGCCGGTGGAGGAACGGCCTGTACCGCAGTCTGATATCGCTGGGGAACAGAGCTGGCCGACGCAGCCGTTTTCGACCATCTCCCTGGTACCGGAAAAGATTTCTCCCAGCGATGCGTGGGGACCTACACCGGAAGATGTGGCATGGTGCAAAGCCAAGATCGCGGCATCGCGTTGGGACGGCATGTTTACGCCGCCGACCTTGCAGGGAACCCTGGTGTTTCCAGGCAACGTGGGCGGGGTGAACTGGGGTAGCGCGGCTTACGATCCGGCACACCACATCATGGTGGCAAACACCAATCGCCTCATTGCCTGGATCAAGCTGATTCCTCGCGACCAGTTCGGGGCTGAGAACAAAAGGCCGCAAGATAACCGCATCTACGGCGAATTCGGCGATCAGAAAGGCGCGCCCTACGGACTCTATCGCACTTTCCTTCTGTCTCCAGGTAAAGCCCCTTGCAGCACGCCACCATGGGGTACCACCGAGGCGGTGGATCTCTTTACCGGCAAACCGGTGTGGGATACTCCGCTCGGCACCATGATTCCAGGGCAGCAGACCGGGTCGATCAATCTTGGCGGGCCGATGATTACCGCCGGTGGCCTGGTGTTCACCTCGGCGGCGATGGATCTTTATCTGCACGCCTTCGATATTGAAACAGGGAAAGAGGTTTGGAAGTATCAGCTCCCAGCCGGCGGCCAGGCAACGCCGATGACGTACACCTTCAACGGCAAGCAGTACATCGTCATTGCTGCCGGTGGGCACGGCAAGCTAGGCACGAAGCAGGGCGACTATGTTCTGGCCTTCGCCCTACCGTAGCGTCGCTCGAACCAACATGTGAGGATGGCGACGATTGACCATCACGATCGCCACGATGCTGATCACCGCCGTTGCTGTCAGGTAAAAACCAGGCGCGGCTTTGTCGTGGGTGATCGCGGTCAGCCAGGTGAAAATGGCTGGGGCAAAGCCACCGAATACGGTGACGCCGAGGTTGTAGCTGAGCGAAAGTCCTGTGACGCGCGTGCGCGCCGGGAAGATACCGGCCATCACGGCGGGCGAAGCCGAGATGTAGGCAATTTGCAGCAGTGTCTCCCAGATAAGTCCCACCAGGAGCGTGGTGAGTCCCGGGTGGGTGACGATGAGCCGAAATACCGGGTAGAAAGTCAACCCCATCAGGATTGCGGCCGGAAGCATCATGCGCGTCAGACCGAACCGATCCGCGAGGTGGCCGGCCACGGGGCACAGCACAATGCCAAGAGCGGCCAGGACCATGGTCGCGAAGTATGCAACTGCAGGCGACATATGCAACTGCGTGGTGGCGTAGGTGGGCAGGTAAAGCGCGAAGTAGGTACCCGCTGTCCCTAAGCTGACCAGGCCCGCGCCCAGCAGTAGTCCCTTCTTCTCATTGGCAAACACCTCGCGGATGGGCGTGCGGGTGTGTGTTATCTGGACGAACTCTGGAGTCTCGTCGACTTTGCGCCGGATATACATACCAACCGGACCAACCAGGAGGCCGAAAATAAACGGCACCCGCCAGCCCCAGCTGTGCAGTTGGTGCGCCGTGAGCGTGCTGGTCAGCACAAAGCCGAAAAGCGCCGCGAGCAGTTTTGCTACTTGCTGGCCGGTCATCTGCCAACTTGAGTAGAAACCTTTGCGGTGGGCTCCGTGCTCGATCATAAAAGCCGTTGAGCTGCCAAACTCTCCAGCGACAGCGAAGCCTTGTGTCAAGCGCGCCAGGAAGACGGCAATGGGCGCAAGCAGACCGACGGAAGCATAAGACGGCATGATGGCCATCACTCCGGTGCCGATGACCATCAGCTGGATGGAGAGCGCGAGCGCGGCTTTGCGGCCCGCGCGATCGGCGTAGGCGCCGAGAACCACGGCCCCCACCGGCCGGGCCAGATAAGACAAGCCGAATGACATGAAGGTGAGCAGCAGCGAAATCACCGGGTTCGCGTTAGGGAAGAAGACGCCGCTGATGGTGGTCGCAAAGTAGCCGTAAACCAGAAGGTCGAACCACTCCAGCGCGTTGCCGATGGTCGCGGCTGCAATCTGCAAAGGTCCGCCGACGCGTTTCGGTGCCGGGACTAGTGGGTCGAACGTGGTCGCGCTGGACACAGGAAGGTAGCTGGAGGTTACATGAGGTGGCATGCCCGGGCAAGCCATTTTCCGCCGAGAAAGAGGCCCCGTTCCAGGCGGGGCCTCCTCGTCACGCTATGCTTTGGCGCCTGCCACGGGAGTACTCACGGTGTTCAGTTTCTCGATCGAAGCGTGGTCGAGCTTCAACTTCGTCGCCTCGATCAGGTCGGTCAAGTGGTGGTCACTGGTTGCGCTGGCGATGGGAGCGGTCACACCGGGTTGCACCATCAGCCACGCCAGCGCGACCCGCGCAGGGGTCGAGTGGTGCTCGTGGGCAACTTCATCCAGAACGTGGACTACATTGAATCCCCAGTCGTTCAGGTATTTAGCGACGGTACCGCCCCTCGCTTTTCCTTCCGCATCTTTCTTTGAGCGGTACTTACCGGTAAGGAAGCCGGCCCCCAGTGAGTAGTAGGGAATGACTCCCAGGGTATGTTCCTGAACCACAGGCAGCAGGTCGGTCTCGAACTCTTCCCGCTCCACCAGGTTGTATTTTGGCTGCAGCGAAACGTAGCCCACCAGGCCGTTATCCTTGCTGATCTCGAGCGCTTTGGCCAGTCGTGCTCCCGAGTAGTTAGAGGCGCCGACATGCCGCACCTTGCCTTGCCGCACCAGCTTATCGAAGGCGGCGAGAGTTTCTTCGAGCGGCGTCTCCTTATCATCCTGGTGTGCCTGGTACAGGTCGATATAGTCGGTCTGCAGGCGCCGCAGTGAGTCTTCGACGGCTTGTTGGATGTATGCGGGCTTTCAGTCCCTTTTTCCCGTCGCCCATATCGATACCGAGCTTGGTGGCTATGATGACGTTGCTGCGTTTGTCGCCCTTCGCCAGCCATTTGCCCAGGATCATCTCTGACTCGCCGCCTTTGTGGCCCGGCATCCAGCGCGAGTACACGTCGGCGGTATCGATAAAGTTCAGCCCGGCCTCGAGTGCCGCATCGAGTTGCCGGAACGAATCTGCTTCTGACAACGTCCATCCGAAGACATTGCCGCCGAGACAAAGCACCGGAACTTCCAAATCAGATTTACCAAGCTTGACGCGCTGCATCGCAATCTCCTTGTTCCTATGATGTGCGAAACGCGCGGAGTGACGCAAACCGGCAAGCGGCCGAAGCTAATTCGAAAAACGAAGCCGTCATCCCGAGTAGTCATGGCAATGCGGCCCAACGAAGGTGATGAAACGTTTCGGTCCGGCAACCCCTCTCAACGGAACCGTTGCCCTTTCCATTGAAATCCCGAGGAAGCGACTTGCCTGCGGCGAGTTGAGAGAGAAATGAACGGGAAACATCGCTTTCTCCAGCCCTGGGCGATCAGGTTTTGTATCAGGGCACGACTTTTAGTCGGGCCGTTAAGACGTAGCAAAGAAGAGGGCTTTAGCCCCTGCCTCTCGAACTTTGCTCACCTGATGAACATACCCCAGGGGCTAAAAGCCCTCATGGGCGACATCCCGAACGGCCCGACTAAAAGTCGTGCCCTGATACAAAGCATAAGAGTCGTGCTGGCGAAGACGCAGGTTATCACGCAGACTCGTTAGCTCTGCTTCCATCTCGCGGCGCCTTTGTTCATTAGGCAGAGCTTGTGACTGTTTGGTTTGAGCGACGGTGTCAATCTAACCCTTGAGGTTAACCTGTCCCGGCGTGCCGTGGAGGGATCTGGAGTGCGCTTCACCTGCAACCAATTTCAGATGGAAGCACCAGCTCTCCCTTGTCACCGCGCCTGCTCCGAGCGGAGCGGAGGGACCTGCGGTCCGACGGACCCTTCGTGGAAATGTTTTCGACGGAGCGAAGCGATCTGCACTTCCGCGACCCTTCCCTGGAGTGTTCTCCGATACGGCTCCGCGTACTTAGGTCAGCTTGCGTTTAACCTGGGAGTGGACCGCTTTCCTGCCGTGGGACCTGGCGGAATGCTTGCTGTAGCTCGCAACCCGCAGCGTGGCTGAGGATCGTGGCTTGGGGCGATACTCTACCGGCGGACGGAGAATCGCCTCCACGCGCTGTTCCGCGGCAATAGGCTGCTGGTTATAGTTCGGATCAAACATGGCAATGACAGTTGCAGCGCGGATCGAATATTTCCTGGCCCATTGGCTATCGATCAGCGCGCTCTGCACGGTTCGCCAATGCTCTGTGTCCGTCTCCATGTAGCCGTCGAGCAGGGGCAGTTCGCGGATGCCGTTCTCATCATTGAGCGCCCCGAGAAATTCAACGAACGCCTCCAGATTCGTTCCCATCTGAAACACCAACTGGCTCAGCGCCATCTGTTGCGGCCCGGTGAGTCGGTCGAAACCGCGGCAATAAGCCCGTGCGTTGTAGACGGCCTGGATGGCAGAAATGCGCAGCAACCGCGTTGCCTCTTCTTCGGTGAGCTGTGGCGTCAGGGTGTGCCGGATCACCTTTCGGCGATACTGTTTTGCCGTCCAGGTGTTTGCATTCCGGTCAAACCGATCGAGGATTTGCTGCAGCCGATCCGGGGAGAGCCCGGCAGCCTGCCAGAGTTGAGCCGTCGAAGGCTCGACGAACAGATGCGGATTGAGTGGATCGCGCTGCGGGTGCGGCGTTTCCTGCACATCCAGACTGAAACCTGCCCCGATAAGCGGCCGGCGAGTCGTCGGATCAGGATAAGCCGCCAGCACCCAACCCTCGTGCTGATGGTCGCGAAGGACATCCATCAAGCGGTCGAGGCTGAACTTGATGTCAGCCTCCCTGAAATCCAGCAGTTCCTGCGCTCCATTTCCCGTTGACGGCGGTTCCTGGGAAACGAGTGAAGGCGACGCCAATGACTCGACTGGAAGCAACAATCCCCCTGCCGACGGCGTCGAGATTTGGGCAGGAGCGGAAGCCGCTGCCGCCAGGACCAGTAGTGGAAGAAACGAACGCATCTTTCAGGGCTCTTCCGCGCAAGAACGTGTGCAATACACAATGACTCAAAATTAGCCAATAAACAATAACGGAAAAGTACCAGCCAGGAGGGAGGTAGCTCATCCACCACCGGGTGCGGGATTCACTGAAGGACGAACGGACAGCGCTGGTTCGATGGCCAGCACAGCAGTGTCAGCCAACCAAAAGCCGCTCACTCTGAATGGTCAATACCGTTGGAACCCTACGGATTCTGGGTGAACCAGTAATGTTCTTTGATCTTGGCGCCGCCCTTTTTCATCGGTGGGGGATTCTTTTTGCCCCAGGCGGCGTGGTTCCACGTAACGGCCTGAAGTCCGTCGTGGCTGGGTTGAAAGGCCATGGGAGGCTCAGCACTCTTACCCTGCGCGTCGTCGAAAGTAACCAACACCTGATTACCAGAATCAACCCAATGTCCAAACAGCGTTCTCGTGCCATTTCCCGCGTCTTCCGTGACTGTTGCTGAGCCATCGGGTCCCAGGCTCAAATTCATCGACGGTCCGGCCGTCGGGCCGGGAGTGAGACGTGATTGATAAACGCCGACAAATTTGGAATGCACGTTGGTATTGCCGCAGAGCGTGGCCATTGGAGACAGCACCAGTCCCGCACAAACCGAAACTCGGAAAAGGAAACGGCTGCCCGATCGCATGGTTATTCATGATCGAACGTAAGCCGGTTTTTTTGCAAGAACCGAATCAAGTCCTGTCATAAATTTCCTCAGCCCCTTCCATCCCTCGGGAACCTCTCCAAAACAGAGCCTTGCAAGTCCTGCACTTGCGGCCCCTAAGGCTACACTGGGTGCACTGCCGTCAGCGAGCTCGCCTGGCAGCGGAATCCTTAGGGTTTGTTCAAGGGAGATGAATGGAAGCTTTACCCAGATTCGATCTGCAAGGCAAAGTGGCCCTGGTGACAGCGTCGGCACGAGGCCTGGGCCGGGCGATTGCGCTCGCCCTGTCTGAGGCCGGCGCGGATGTCGCGCTTGGCCTGCGGGACGCAGGCAACGACGGCGGTTTGACGGCCGAGGTGGCGGCTCGCGGGCGCCGTTCTTTGCCATTGCAGATGGATATGACGAAATTTCGCCAGATTGGCGATGCGATCGATAAGACGGTCGAGCATTTCGGGCGATTGGACATTCTGGTGAATAACGCCGGAATCGCACCCGACAACTTGGCAGAAAACGTCACTGAACAAGATTTTGACCAGACCATCGCCATCAATTTGAAGGGCACCTTCTTTGCCTGCCAGGCTGCGGGTAAGGTCATGATTCGGCAAAAGAGCGGATGCATCATCAACATGGGCTCCCAGGCTGGATTCGCGGCATTGCCCACCGAGTCTGTCTACTGTATGACCAAGGCCGCCATCAGCCATTTGACCAAATGCCTGGCGGTCGAGTGGGGTAAGTACAACATCAACGTGAACGCCGTCGCGCCCACCTTCATTCATACCCCGGGCACTGAACCCGCGCTTGCGGATCCCGCCTTTCGCCAGGATGTGGTCGACCGCATCGCCGCTTTGCATCGCATCGGAGAACCGATCGAGGTAGCGGGCGCGGTGGTCTTTCTCGCTTCGCCGGCAGCGTCCCTCATCACCGGTCACACCCTGGTGATCGACGGCGGCTGGACGGCGCGATGACGCTTAAGCATCCAGGAGCAGTTTGGACAAATTGATATCTACGTCTTCGATCAGATCCTGCGCGGGAATATCGCGCCTGGCATGCGTGTGCTCGATGCCGGTTGTGGATACGGACGTAACCTGGTGTACCTGTTGCGCGAGAGGTGCGAGATTTTCGCCCTGGATGGGGACCCCGATGGTGTGGAGCATGTCCGGCAATTATCTGCATCGCTCGGAACTGGCTTGCCCGCTGAGAACTTTCAAGTAGGATCGATCGAGCGCATGCCCTTTCCGGATGGTTTCGCGGATGTCGTGATCTGCAATTCCGTGCTTCACTTTGCCCGCGACGAGGGCCACTTCCTCGCGATGTTAGCCGACCTTTGGCGAGTCTTGAAACCCGGCGGGATGCTGTTCTGCCGCCTTGGTTCAAGGATAGGAATGGACTTCGAGCGTGTGCGCGCCGATATTTTCATCATAGGCGACGGTCAGGAGTGGTTCCTGGTGGATGAGGAGATGCTTCTAAGCCTGACCGAGCAAATGAACGGTGTGCTTGTCGATCCATTGAAGACTACGATCGTTCAGGACTATCGCTGCATGACGACGTGGGTGCTAAGGAAGCGCAGGAAGTAATCGTTCAGACAATCGTTTGATCTATCTAAGAGGTTATTTGGTCGAAGCATTAGAACGGGTTATTACTGAATAAGTCGTCTTGCCTTTTCATCTAAATATTTTATCGGCCGCATCTTAGCGACGGGTATACTGTCCAATTTTCTTGGTCAAACGCCTTAGAAAGCGACCTTTGATCCGATGATGCTGAGGTGAGGTTCGACGGCAAGTCTTTAGGGCGTCGTGCCTTCGGTTTCGCCAAGTCACAAAATATTAGTTGCGTTTTGTGGTGACAGTCGTGCACACTTACCCCGCATAAGTAATGAAATTCGCACTTGGGGACCTTTCTTATGAATATCTTTGCCTGGCTCAGAAATGCTCTTTGGACTGCCTGTCTTCTAGCCGCTCTTGTGAATTCTCAGCTATGGCGATCAAGCCAATGCGCAAAGTCCCCAGGCAATTTTCCCGACTGCGAATCCTATTACTCTGCCTGGCCTATCCCGTCATTTACCGGCGACTTCAATGGCGACGGGAAGCCCGACCTGGCGTATATCGAACCGCCAGCAGCCCGCAATATTCCTTAGGGATCCTGCTCGACTGTCGGCAGCAGCGCTGCGACTACCGTGACTACAGCTCTTTGTCGTAGCCGGCGGCGGATTCCAGCCCGGTGGTGAGCTTTGCAGATGTGAACAATGACAAGAAGCTGGACCTTGTTTATTCCTGCAACGGCTATCTGACTGTCCAGCTGGGCAACGGCGACGGCACTTTTCAGAGCTCCTGCGTACTTCGGTAAATACATCGGGACACCCGGTGTTCGCGGACTTAAATGGCGATGGGTACCTCGATATCGCCGCCCTTGATCTCCAATTCGCCGACCGCTGCCCTCGCAAGTGGCTGTCTTTCTGAACCACGGGCGCCACGGGACCCGGCGTGTTCGCAACTCCCACGCTGTACGCGGCCCCGAATGGCGCGACGGGCCTGGTCGGCTGGCGACTTCAACGGAGACGGCAAACAGGACCTGATGACAACTATCTACATCAAGTTGCGCGCGTCTGCGTATACCGACGTTTACAGTTTTCTACGGCAACGGGGACGGCACGCTGAAGGCGCCGAGCGACGCAATCAGTGGCTCCCTTCTACAGCTTCACCGCAGGCGACTTTAATGGCGACGGAATCACGGATCTTGCCTTTCTGCTGGTGCCCACCCCTAATAGCCTTTTTACTTCGGTGCAGATTCTGCTGGGTGAGCAACAGCGGAACCTTCAGCCAGGGCGCGGCGCTACCGGTCCCGCCAACCTGCCTCCCAGCAAGTTCCTCAGGGCATGGCCGCGGTTGCTCTCACCAAGCGACGGGAATCTCGATCTTGTGGTTACTGACCAATGTCCTGAACGTCTTCCACGGAGATGGCAAGGGAGGCTTTACGCCCACCGGCAGCCTACGCTGTTACTACAGGGCGGTCCGGCTATTGTTTGCGGACGTGAACGGAGATGGGAATCAGGATTTGATCGCCGCAGGCGGGTCTTCTGAAGTCTTTATCTTCCTGGGCAATGGGGACGGCACTTTTCAGGCGCCGCCGGGGACGCCAGTGTCACGGTCCAGTTGCTGACGTGAACAACGATGGCATCGCTGACATGGTATTTCTTCCGCGCTCAGGGAGGGAACTACTTTGGCACGGCACTCGGGAGAGGAGATGGCAGCTTCGCGATCCTGAACCAAACGACACTCAGTCCCACGCCGCGGGCAAACCGGGTATCTCCTTGCATGCCCGGAGACTTCAATGGGGACGGGAAGATTGACACCGTTGCGATTCAACCTGGATCCGCTGGCCACAACGCGTTGACATGTGCGGCTCCAGAGAATGCCCAACTGCTCTCGTATCTCGGAAGTGGCGACGGGCGGTTCCAGGCTAAGGGAACGGCTCTCGCTCTGGGAGTCAGCGGAGCGGGCGCGGGAGCAACCGGTGATTTCAACTCCGACGGAAATCTCGATCATCATTCTTCCCTACGGCTCGTGATGCCAATCGGGACTGTTGTTTGTGCCTGGGCACGGGGATGGGACGTTTGGCGCCCCGTCGACCTCAATGTATCCCAAGGTGCGCAATAATCCAGATGCCGCTGGTTGGCGATCTGAATAACGATAAGAAACTAGACTTTATATGGAACGGCGTCGTCTTTCTGGGAAACGGTGACGGAACATTCAAGCAGCTTCCCCTCACCATTCCAAATGGAACCACGAGTGGCTCGCCATTGCCGACCTCAACGGCGACGGCATCCTGGATGTGGTCTCTGGCACGAATGGCCGGCCCAGTGGCGGTAGTACGATCTACGCCGGGAACGGAGATGGCACCTTCCAGACCACAGGCTTCTACACCGTGCCGTTGCCGACCTTACACGTATGCAGTACTCTATCGCCGTTGGAGACGTGAACGGCGATGGCAATCCAGACTTACTGGTTTCGGAGCTGGGGAGTGGTCCCACTCCTTATCTCGCGGTTTATCTGGGAGACGGACACGGCAACTTCACCCAGGATACGAATACCTACTTCGTCAGCTACAGTCGCAGTCTTCCAGGCTGTGATGCCTCGATGACGCCAACCCGTCTCAACAATCAGGCTCCTGCTCTCCCCAGGGACAACAGGCTTGATGTTTGAGGCGATTAATCTCTGCAGACAGTCGGCGCCACCGTACGTCAGTTTCGTTGTTGAACCAGACCAATCCTGCTCCCGTCAAGCCCGCGACCCCTCACCAGTACAACGGCGCCCTGCAGACTTCGTTGGCAACGGCTACTCCAGGCGCCGCGATTACGCTGACTGCATCGGTCTTCGGGACCAATCCAACGGGGTCTGTCTCCTTTGCCGCGAATGGCAATGCCCTGGGGACAGAAGCTGTTGTCAACGGAACTGCAACACTCCCGACATCCTTTGCCGAATACGGGCAGCTATTCGGTCACGGCTACTTACGAGGGAGACAGCAACAATACAGCAAGCACTTCCGTCTGCTGTCGGTATCACCATAACTGCGGGCGACCAGCGCTACCACTCTGCAAGCGTCGCCGAGCGCGGGAAATGTGAATGGGCAGATCACGTTGAAGGCAAGCGTGAGCGGAGACAGCCCGACCGGATCCGTCTCCTTTGCGGCGGGCAGTACCAGTCTCGGAACAGCAACACTTACAAATGGTGTGGCGACTTTGCAAACGTCGTTTGCCGCTGCCGGCAGCTACGATACGTGACCGCGACTTACAAGGGAGACCAGAACAACTCGCCCAGCACCTCCAGCGGCGTCACCATCGTGATCGCTGCACCTGACTTTACGATTGACGGCTACGCCGACCTCGGGATCCATCACGCCCGGCCAAACGGCGACCTTCACCTTCACGGTAACTCCTGCGGGCGGCTACTGCGGGCACAGTGAAATTTTCCTGTGGCACCTGCCCAGCCAGGCGGCCTGCTCGTTCACTCCCGCGAGCGTCACGCCATCCGGCGGCTCGCCAGTCTCCAGCACACTCACTGTGACCACGGCTGGCAGCTACGGCCAGGCTTAACCCCGATCGGCCGTTCGGCCATCGCTTCCGTTCCATGGACTCCCGGCTGACGGACTTGCGCGTCGCTGGAGTGATGGGGTTGGTTTTCGCTCCGGGCAAGATGAGGCGCTGGAGTCGTCAGTTGCGGCTGTTGAGCTTGTGCATTGTTGCTGGCATCTCTATCCGCTGGCCATGCCAGGGTTGTGGTGGTGGCGGAAACAGTTCGCCGTCCAACCCCGGTACACGCCGGCAGGTTCCTACACGATATCGGTAAACGTCATCGGACAGCGCTGGTGGACCGCAGCACGCGATGAACGTAACGTTAACTGTCCAGTAGCGCCGGGACCAGGCTTGGACAGCCCGGGCCAATACGTTTGCTAACGTAGTCACATCGAACAGAAGCCAAGGGTGCTCCTTGGCTTTTTGCATCGAGTGATTGCTGGTCCTCATCAAAGGGTTGTCACAATCCAATCTAAACACGCAGAGGTTTCCCAATGAAATACCACACGCTCGGCCGAACCGGCCTTCTTGTCTCTGAGATTTGCCTGGGCACCATGACGTTCGCTGCCGGCGAGGGCATGTGGAAGCCCATTGCGGGTGTTGAGCAGGACCTTGCCGACAAACTACTCAAACGACTCCTTCGACAAAGGCGTAAACTTCGTCGATACCGCGGATGTTTACACCAACGGTGAATCGGAAAAGACTCTGGCGAAGGCCATCAGCAACGTGGGCATCGCGCGCAAAGACATCGTGATCGCCACCAAGGCTTTTGGCCGCACCGGGCCGGGCCGGAACGATGTGGGCGCCTCGCGCGGCCACATTATGGACGGAGTGGAAGCAGTCGCTGAAACGTCTGCAGACTGACTACATCGATCTTTACCAGATCCACGCCGCCGACTACCGTCACGCCAGTCGAGGAGACGCTGCGCGCGCTCGACACGCTCGTCTCGCAGGGAAAGGTACGTTACATCGGCTGCTCCAACTGGTACGCCTGGCAGCTGATGAAGGCGCTGGGGATTTCCGAAGCGAAGAACCTGGTCAAGATGGACACGCTGCAGGCGTACTACTCGATTGCGGGCCGTGATCTGGAACGGGAAATTGTTCCTCTGCTCAAGGACCAGGGAACCGGTCTGCTGGTGTGGAGCCCGCTGGCTGGGGGCCTTCTGTCGGGCAAGTATTCGCGCGAGAACCAGAAGCCCGAGGATTCACGCCGCTCTGCATTTGACTTTCCGCTCGTGGACAAGGAGCGCACCTGGCGCATCCTGGATGTTCTGCGGCCGATCGCCAAGGCGCACAATACAGGTGTGGCCACGATCGCGCTGGCTTGGGTGCTGGCGAAGCCATTCGTCACGTCGGTCATTATCGGCGCCAAGCGCATCGAGCAACTGGATCAGAACCTTGCCGCCGTCGATGTTCCACTCACACCTGAGGAGATCAAGCAACTCGATGAGGTCAGCGCGCTGCCGCCTGAATACCCCGGCTGGATGGTTCCTTTTCAGAATATGAATCGTCTCGCCGACGTTCCCCGGTTCTAGATCACGCAATTGGCCCTGGGGGGCGCAGAGGATGACGTAATGTGTCATTCACTCTGCGCCCCCTCCCGTTCTGGCCCCCGGGCAGTTGCATCCTCTCAAGCAGTCAACTCCTTCTTCCTCTTGAGCTCTTCAAGAAGTACCTCTACCTGTTGATCGCGCTCGAGCATCGCAAAACGATCCTCCAGAGAATCGCCTGCTGTGAGCTCTGCCGTCGCCTGGTTCATCGCTTGCTGGACGCTGATGCGCGATTTGTACCGGTCAATGGAAGCGGCGCCCTTTTCTGTGCCTGCCGCGGTTCGGGCTTGCTGCGATTTGCTGACGGCGCGATTCCGTCGATGCTCGGCGATGAGCACCTCGCAGTGCGCACGTGTTTCGGCGAGTTTCTGCTGCAGCTTGAGAAAGGCGCTGCGCAGAGCCTCGGCTTCGCTCCGTTGATCTTCCAGCTGCTCAAGGAAGCTCCTGCCCATTTGGACATGGGACAGCGATCTCTCCAACGCTTCCCGCGCCATGTCGTCGCGGCCCTTGCCGACGGCAAGCGCGGCTTTGTTCTTCCAGCTTGCCGCCGCCGCTTCGTGTTCCGCGGTTTTCTTTTCCAGCAGGTGTTGATCGGCAATCGCAATGGCCACCTGTGTTTTTACCTGCAGCAGCTGGTTCTCCATATCGAGCACCAGCTGCTTGAGCATCTTCTCGGGGTCTGCAGCCTTGTCGATCAGATCGTTGAGGTTGGCGCGCAGAAGAGTCGTGACTCGTTCCATAAGTGCCATGGCGTGTATCCTTTCGTTCCTGCCGCTGTTTACGGCAGCCGGTTGTGGATTAACGTAGCGACGTGTTGTTTCCGTCGCCGTTTGCATACGGTTTCATCTGTTTCACGTTTGCCATCAGGTCAGACATCTTCATCCCGCTGAGCGCTTCGAAGAGAGCAGGGACCTGTGCGGCTATCTCGGTCATCTCGCCGGTGAGCTTGTGCGCGCCGACATTTCCGTCTTTTCCGGTGGAGACGATGGTGATCTTGTCCACCTTCGCCAGCGGTTCTGACATGGCGCGGACTACATCGGCCAGGTTGGTGATGAGTTTGTCGACCACGGCGGCCTGCGACCACTCCTGGTAGGCCTCCGCCTTCACGTTCATGGCCTTCGCCTCTGCCTCGCCTTTCTGCAGGATGATGGCAGCTTCGGCTTCACCTTGCAGCCGGATTGCCGATGCCCGGCCTTCCGCTTCCGCCATCAGCCGGGCACGTTCTCCGTTCGCCAGGTTTTCAACCCGTTGCTTGTCGATCTCCGAGCGTTTGAGGACAGTCGCGATCAGCTCCTTCTCATTGCGAAGAATTTCCGCTTCCTGCACCTTTACCTGGCCTTCCTTCTCGATTTGCTGTACCTTCACCTGCTCGGCGATGACCTTCTGTTGCATGACGTTGGTTTGCAGTTCATAAGCCTTATCGGCCTGCGCTTCCTGCTTGCGTGATTGCTCGGCGAACTGCGCCTTCTGTATATCCAGGTCACGTTGCGCCTCGGCCTGTTTGGCCAGCGATGCGGTTTCCGCAATCACCCGGTCCTGATCAGATGCGGCCTTGGCGATCGCTGCTTCGCGCAGTGCGTTGGCCCGGCGAATGGCGGTATCGCGTTCCGCTTCGGCGCTGGCAATCTCTGCATCGCGTTTAATGCGGGCGATGTCGGGGCGGCCCATATTGGTGATGTATTCGTTCTTGTCGCGAACTTCACGGATGGTGAAACTCACCACCTCCAGCCCCATCTTGCTCATATCGTCGGCACACGTAGAGCGCATGCGCTCGGCCACCATCTCCGGCTCTTTCACAATCTGCTCCACCGTAAGCTGGCCGATGATGCCGCGCAGATGTCCTTCCATCACCAGGCGGATAAGACCTTCACGCTGGTCGGGAGTTTTGCTCAGGAACTGCTCTGCCGCCGTGAGAATCGACTCCTGATCGGAACGGACCTTGATTTGGGCAACGGCTTCGACCGTGACGGCGACGCCCTGGCGGGTATAGAGATCCTGCTGCGGTGCGACATCGAAGCTCATCAGTTCTAGTGAGAGCTGACGGCAGTGTTCGACCACCGGGAAGATCATGGTTCCGTGGCCCTTGATCACGCGTGGACCGCGAAAGCCATAGACGATGAGGGCCTCATTCGGGCCGACCTTGCGGAACATGCGTGCCAGCAAAGAGAGCAGAACAAGGGTGGCGAGAACGCAAAGCCCAATGACAATAAAGATGGTGTTCGGCATAAAGCCTTCCTTCTTGGTTAGCCGGCGAGTGAATCCTTAGCGGCCACGACAGCGTAGCCACGCCTGCTGAGTTCCGTTGTTTCTAAGGTTCGATATCATGCCATTCCCGTACATAGGCAATGCCTCGTTCATAGCGCAACACCACCACCTCGGCCCCGCGCTCGATGGCGCTGCCATCTTCTGAGCGGGCGGGCGAAGACCTGCGGGCGCCGAGTTGGCTGTAGATGATCTCGCCCGTGCGGTCGGGGAGCAGGGAACCGGTGACACGGCCAACAACCCCGGTGATCGCAGTCTCTTCTGCGGTGAGAGTACGCTCGCGCGGCAGTAGCACCGCGGCGAGAAACCAGAAGATAAGCGCACCACCCGCAATGCCGCTCAGCGTGGACAGCAGCAGAATGAAAGGGGCGAAGAAACCGCTATGCGTGCGCAGCAGGTAACCGACGCCGCCAAACCAACAAAGGAAAGCCGTGATGGTGAACCCGTTGAAAGGGGATACTCCATTCGCCGCATGAGTGTGCCCGATCTTGGCGCCATGCGGCACGTGAAGGTGGGTGTGGCCGCCTAAGTGAAAGTGGCCCCCGTGGGTGTGGCCGCCAGTGAAAAGGGAGATCACACAGAGCAGCAGGCCCAGGATGAAGCAGACGAGATAGAAAAGTTCCCACGTCATGTTATTTCACCGAACGGCGCGTGATGCGGCGTTTGACCGGCTCCGCATCCGCTGGTGCGGGAGCCGCTTCTTCCGAAGGGCGAAGTATCTCGAGCAGACGTTCCATGAGAACCGGCGTCTCGAGTATGGACTCGAGTAAAAGCAAAGTACGGCGCGAGTCCGGGTACAGCGCGATGGCTCTGAGTGCGCGGCACAGCTCTGGATCCTTGCGAAAGCGGTCTGAGCCTGCGATCAGCCACAGGTCGAGCTTCTCCTCCTGGGTGCGGATATCGGAGAGAAGCTCAGCATGGTAGCCCTCGGGATCTTCTACCAGGTAGCCCGGATGCACCTTGAAAAACTTTGCCAGCAGGAGGCGGGTGGTGTTGGTGAGGTGTGGCCGGGCGCCTGACTCAATCTGCGAGAGGTAGCTCTGGCTGATAGGGGAATCCATTTCCGCCGCGATGGCGCGAACCAATTCCTGTTGCGTCATCGCCCGCCCCAGGCCGCGAAGGCTGCCTTCGACTTCCCGCAGGTACTTCAATTTGTCGGAGAGTTTCATGTCTATCGCCGATTGCAATAACAATATCGCAAATTGCAATATATGGCAAACACCAAAACCCCATTCCGCCAAGATGTTTTCAACCCCTCCACAAAACCGTCATCCTGAGCGAAGCGCCTCGCAGATCTGTCGCATAACGAGGGTCTATGGCGCGAAGTCGAAGGACCTCGCCCATGCTTGTTGGCAGATACTGTTCGGAGCTTTCCGGCCACAAACTTTGACGAGCATCAACAGAATCCGCATCGTTTTTCGACGGAGCGTAACCAACCTGTCCCGGCGTGCCGTGGAGGGATCCGCAGTTCCGCGGACTCTCACTGGAAATGTTTCGACTTACTGATGAACCTCACTTCGTAGGGCTAGCCGCCGTGAATTCGGAACAGCATGGTTTCACCGCCGGCTGAAACTCCATGAGTTCAGCGCGCGTCCCGTCAGGGTCATAAATATTCAGCTGCCACTTCCCATCCAGTCCGATCTGCGGAGGGCTGTGCTTTGCGGTCAAGCGATCTTCGGCATAGAGCAAATTCACCGTCTTCTCCATATTGAACACTCCGAGTGAGAAGTGGTTGAGCACACCCGCGGTGTCCTGCGACATGGACGGTGGTATGCCCTTGGTCTCGGGGCCACTCACGACCATGTACTCCAGCCAGTCCGTGCCGTTGGGCACCTGCTGGGAAATCCAGTCGGTCTTTCCGTTCCGTCCGCCGTGCCAGTAAGGACGGAAGCCTAATACTTCGCGGAAGAACGCGTTCTCCGTGTCAGGGTTATGCACAACATACCCAACGTGAATGATGTGATTGCTGAGCGGGTTGACGGGAACTGCGGCCGGTTTGGCAGGGGGTTGCACAAACTGAACCTTGTTGCCCTCCGGATCACTGACGTCGAACCAAAGGCTGCCATCGCTCGCCTTCTCGACGTTAGCCGGCACCGTAATGCCGTGCTCTGCGAGATATTTCTTCAGCCCTTCCGCGTTGGCGGTGTTAAACGCTACGTGATCCAGCCTGTTGATGGAACTGTTTCCAGCCGGCAGCGGCAATACTTCCACAAACTGTATGGGGCTGAAGTAATAGCGGACCCCCGCAGAATTCTCCGGGTCTTCCCGCTTCACTCCGCCCAGATCATGTACATAAAAGTGTTCGGTCTTGGCTGCATCCGAACTGTAGACGCTGATATGCGAGATTCCACCGATGGATGGCCGGCGATTTGCGGTCTGCGCAAGCGACAACGTTGTGCCAAGCATTGCTACGACGGAGAGAACAGATTTGGTGATCTTCATCGCAAGTTTGTGATTAACCTCTCGGAGGATGGTACCTGAAGCAGCTTAGGCAGAACCGCGGCGCCGGCGCTTTTCCTCAACCACCGGGGCAGAGCGCTGGTAGCCCGAGTGGCGCTGTAGAACCACAGCAGCCGCACCATGCAGCCGGGACAGCTCCCCGTCGTTGGTGATGGCCAGGCGTGGCGCCGGTCCAGCCAGCATGGTCTTCTCCATCTCCGCCTGAACAATGGGGCCAAAGCGGGACCACGACGAGGTAAGGTCACCGGTGATCAGGATGACTTCGGGAGCCAGAGCGGCAGTCACCAGCCGCAGGCCACGGCCAAGCCAGGTAACCTGGCGGGTCAGCGCCGTGGTTGCTGCGCTGTCTCCTTCTTCCGCCATGCGCAGCAGATCGTGGATGGTGACGGGTCGACTCTTGCCGGCCGTCTCCTCGTAATAACGCAGCGCCGCAGTCGACGACGCGAAGACTTCCCAGCAGCCGCGTTGTCCGCAGCCGCATAGAGGTCCCGTCGGGTCGATCGGACTGTGCCCAAATTCCCCCGCGAGACCGCTCCGGCTGGTGATGATCTGGCCATTGGCAAGGATCGCAGCTCCCAACCCTTCGGAAACCGTCACCAGCACTGCATCGCGCACTCCATCCAGTCTTCCTGACCACAACTCAGAAAGCAGGCTCGCGTTGGCTGCGTTGGCCAACTCTACCTGCAGCTGCATCTTTGCCTCGACTACGCTTTTCACGTCGTAGTTGCCCCACTTGAGATTGGGGGCAAGGATGAGGCGCTGTGACTCCGGGTCGACTCTGCCCGGCATGCTGAGACCCACTCCTTCGAAGGAGCGGTCACGGTGCTTGGCGCGCATGGACTCCATACACTCAATGATCTTCAGGATCGCCCGTTTTGGATCCGAAACCAGGGGAACCACTTCACGAGCGAGGAATCGTCCGTTCAGATCGATCAACGCGACGATGGCCTGCTGTGGCCGCACGTCAGCAGCCAGGATCACAAGATCGTCGTTGAGCGAGAGAAGGGTCGGACGACGTCCGCGCGGCCGGCGGGCAATGGCCCCCTCCGTCACCCATTTCTCTTGTATGAGCTGCTCCACGATCGCGGAGATGGTGCTCGGTTGCAAGCCGGACGCGCGTGCCAGGTCGGCACGGGCAATCGGCTGGCGCGAGCGAATGATCTCCAAAACGATATCCCGGTTAACATCGCGTGCATTCTCGCTCGACGCCAGTTGCACGTAAGCAAGATCGATACGTTTCATTCCGCGTGTTGCCGGCTTGGCCCGCACCGATGCTTTCATCCGTACCTTTAGCTCGGAAACTTTATATTACATATCCCAAATAAAGGAAATAGCAGGTTGCGGAGTGGCCGGCGTGATCTCCTGCCCGAGTGGCGCGCAGGCCCAATGAAAACAGCTGCCAGGCGATCTTCGGGCGGAACGATGAAGGCTGGCGACAGGCCATCGGCGAGCTGTTCCGCGGCAGAAAAGGGAGATTTTTTCGAAGCGGCAAATAAAGGTCAGAATCGCAGATGTATGCCATCAATCACTACTGCGCAAAACCGCTGGGCGGCCCAGCCTGCCGTGGGGTTCCGCTTTTGAGCCCCGAGATCCTCATAGAATAGGCCAAACTGGCCCCACGCTACACTGAAGTCGATCCCGGAGATGACTGATGCGCAGCAAGACGAC
The DNA here is from genome assembly GCA_963850235.1 of uncultured Acidobacteriaceae bacterium. GTDB lineage: Bacteria > Acidobacteriota > Terriglobia > Terriglobales > Acidobacteriaceae > PALSA-350. The sequence goes on from CAWKKM010000023.1 coordinate 244,121, forward strand.
CTTTCTTGTGCTTCTGATGGCGGCACAAATGGCCCACGCACTTGATTCTGTCCCCAAAGCCGAATACCGGCAGCGGCGAGTGAAACTCGCAGCAGAACTGCACGGCGGCTCAGCCCTAATCGTTGCCGCGCACGAGCCGCCCATGGAGTACCAGGATTACCGGCAGGATGAGGATTTCTTTTACCTGACCGGCTCCAACGAGCCAGGCGGTGCACTGCTGGTTATCGGCGATGGCCCGGCGGCCACCTCGCGGCTGGGAACGGTCATCCCCGCGCACCCCTACCGGGAGATCTTGTTTCTACCCTCGCGCAATCCCATCCGCGAACAATTCACCGGAGTCAAGACCGACGCCGCCACTCCCGGTGCTCGAGAAACGCTCGGCGTCGACGAGGTGATGGCTCTCGCCTCGTTCCCTGCCGTCTACGGCGCCTTTCTGGGGGAAGACCCGCGTCGCGCGAAAGAGATCTGGACCCAGCAAGATATGGACGTGGCCACATCAACGCTCGCCTTCACCTCCACAGTGCTCGGCACTGACGTCACTCCCCCCACTCACGACGTTCGTGCGGTCACCACCCAATTGCGCATGGTGAAGAGCCCGGCGGAGATCGCTCTCATCCAGAAGGCGACCGATGCTTCGATGGCGTCGCAACTGGCCGGTATGCGCGCCATCAAGCCCGGAGTTCGCGAGCGAACCATTGCCGGCGTCGAAGTTGGCGCCATGTTGGCAGAAGGATGCGAGCGCGCCAGTTACCCGGCCATCGTCGGCTCCGGCGCCAATTCGACCACTCTTCACTACGCTGAAAACAGCAGGATCATGGCCGCCGGGGACGTGGTGGTGATCGACTCTGCCGGCGAATACTCCATGTATGCAAGCGACCTGACCAGAACCATGCCGGTCGATGGTCACTTTACCGCCCGCCAGAAAGAGATTTATAACGTCGTGCTCGGAGCTCAGCAGGCGGCACGAGATGCCTTCGTCGCCGGCAAATCAAAAATGGGCTCGATTGAGCATCGTGGCGCAGACGCCGACAAAGCATCGCTCGACAAAGTCGCCTTCGATTACATCAATACACACGGCAAAGACCTCCACGGCGATCCTCTGGGAAAATACTTCGTCCACACCCTCGGGCACTCCGTCGGCATTGATGTGCACGATCCTTACGATTACGACAAACCCTTCGCCATCGGTTCCGTTTTCACCATCGAGCCGGGACTATACATTCCCGAGGAGAAGATCGGGGTCCGCATCGAAGACACATTCTATGTCGACGCTAACGGCAAACTAATTGATTTTGCCGAGAAGCTGGCACATACACCGGAAGAGGTGGAAGCCGCCATGCAGGCAAGGTAGCTGCGGCCACTTACTTCTGCACTTCATATAAGAGCGCTACTCCTGAACCCCTGTGTTATGCTGCGCGTGTGTCCACCCCGTTGCCGAATCCGGAGAAACCCCGTCACACCGGGGTCGTCCGCATAACCCACTGGATCACGACCATCGCGTTCTTTGCCTTGCTCGTCACCGGCGCCGAGATAGTGATCTCTCACCCGCGCTTTTATTGGGGTGAAACCGGCAATGTGGGGATGCACCCGCTGTTCACCATACCCATCCCCGCTTCCAGAAACACCGTTCCTACAGGCTACAGCTACATGCTGCCGGACCAGAATGGCTGGAGCCGCGCTCTCCACTTTCAGTCCGCATGGGTCGTAGTGTTCACCGGACTGGTCTATGGCCTCTTCGGTCTGTGGAGCGGTCACTTCCGCAACAACCTGCTTCCTGCGCCCGCCGATCGAAAGCTGCGAGCCTTCTGGGATGTGATCGCGAAGTATCTTCGCCGCACGCCGCCGGACGATGCTCACTCCTACAACCCGATGCAGCGGACCGCCTATCTGATCGTGGTCTTCGTTCTCTTTCCGCTGGTGATCTGGACGGGTCTCGCCATGTCTCCCTCTTTTGATTCCGCTGTTCCGGCGGCTGTGAACCTCCTGGGCGGCCGGCAATCCGCACGCACGCTGCATTTCTTCGTCTCCGGATTTCTCCTGCTTTTCGTAGTGATTCACGTCACCCTGGTGGTTCTCGCAGGATTCAGAGCCCGTATGCGGGCGATGATCACCGGCGCCCCCATCGTTGCCCCGGAGCGTATAACAGAACATACATTGGTAGAAGCGGAGGAGCATCCATGACGTCCATGTCACGCCGCAAGCTCATCACCTCTGGTCTTGCTGCCGGCGCCGGTGTAGCTGGTCTAACGGTGGCTACCCGGCTGGCGGAACGCTATGGGCTCATCCCGCCTGATCACCAGGGAGTTTACGGCCCGGGTGCAACCCTGACCTACGCCGCCCAACGGGTTCTGACCGCGCATTCGCTGGCCCGCGAATTTCCCCGCAGCATGATTTCCAAGGAACCGTTTGCCAACTATGTCGCCCCGCCCGACGATCAGTTCAAACGCCACCAGGCCAGCGGCTTTTCTGACTGGCGCCTGTCCGTCGATGGGATGGTAGAACGGCCCGTTTCGCTTTCGCTTCCTGACCTGAAAACCTTGCGCCGGCACAGCCACATCACCGAGGTCGCCTGCGAGGAGGGGTGGTCCTACATTGCCGAGTGGATCGGCACCCCGCTGGCTGAGGTGCTACACACCGTAGGCGCCTTGCCCCAGGCGCGCTATGTCGTCTACTTCTCCAGCGATCGCGACTGGTGGGACAGCGTCGACATGCCCGAAGCCCTGCACCCCCAGACACTCTTGACCTACGCGATGAACGATGGCGATCTTCCCGTATCCTTCGGTGGCCCACTCCGCATGCGTGTACCCCGTCAACTCGGCTATAAGAGTGTGAAGTACATCACGCGTCTGACGGTGACCGATACGCTCAAACCCTTCGGCAAGGGTTTGGGTTCCTCATCGCCGGAAGGTGGTTATGCGTGGTACGCCGGCATTTAAGTGAGTCCCGCAGAGCCTGCCCTGATCTTGTCGAATGGGGACGTCCGAACATCACACCTGTCCAAATTGGATTTTCCGGTTGGCCGAGATAGTGATCAGGCACAAGCCTTTGGACGGCACCTGAGAGGCCGGGGAAGAGACTGATGAAACGAAGGGCACGGGTTCAGCCGTGCCGTAATTCGCTGCATTCTTGACGGCTTTAGATGGGGTTACACTTTTCGAGGCATGTGGGGCGAGTATGATGTGCCACGCCTGAGCCCATGCCCTTCGTTTCATCAATACAACTCGAAAACTTGTTGCCATTCTGAGCACCCGCTTCAGCCCCCCTAATGAGGGGGACACTAGCGAGCCACCACGAGAATCTTGAAAGATCCAGGTTTCGCAGCCGGCCTTCCGGTAGCGCCGGGTTTTGGGTCTTCAAAGTCTGCGGTGGGAAGGTAGATTTTATGTGTCTTCCTGTCGATATCCAGGGTTTTGGCGCCTCGAGCGGTCGTTACGGATTGAACGAGAGCGTACTTGCCCGCAGATGACCGGCTGACGACGGCAAGCGTTCCGTCTCCGCAACTGGCAAAGGCTTCCGTACCCTCGACCCTGGTAGCGTCAACCCCCATCCCGATGGGCAGATCACCCAGCACCTTACCGTCCTCAGTGCTCATCACGATCATCTTCTGCGGCTTGCGGCAGCCGATGATAAGGGCGTGATGCTCTCGATCAAGTGCCATGCCCACCGGTCTGCCGCCCGGAGCCACGGGCCAATGAGCAGTCACGGTCCGCGCCTTCAGGTCGACAACAGCCACGTTGTCCTTGTCCTCAAGATTGACATAAACCTTGCCGGCTCCATCGGCTGCTAAGAATTCAGGGGCCCCGCCGAGTTGGATAGGTGCTTCGATCTTGCCCGTCTTAGGGTCGATGTCCGGCTTGAAAGTAACCAGGCAATTACTGTCGCCGGCACTCACCAGGATGCGATCTGAGCCCGGGTCATAAATGATGCCGTCCGCATCGGGGACGGCCGCGATTACGCCCAGCACTGCGTTGGTCTTGAGATCAAAAATAGTAACCGATCCGCCACCACCGCCATCAGTAATGAAACCTCGATTCAGCTTAGGCACAAGCGCTACGCCGTGCGCGGTCTTTTGGCCGGGAATATCACCAAGAGTCTTGCCCGAGACGGCATCAATGACCATCGTGTGTGTACTGCGAGGAACATAAAGGCGGCCGGTCGCGGCATCTACCGTGATGTAGTCCATGCCTCCGGCTCCCCCGACTTGAATAGTTTTCTCAACATGCCACGTAGATTGCGCACTCGCCGGAGCGAGGGCAGCAAGGGAGCAGAAGAGGATTGCGGGCAATGTTCTGAGCTGATTGGGGAATCGCATCTTTAAACCCTCCAGGGCAGTTCTTGAACGACGGTAAATGAGAATGATTAACCTCACCTTAAGGCCGGTGGTGGCGCTGTCATTCTTGGTGGGCTAGCTTTTGCCCGTCGGGTCCCACCTGAATCTCAGCGCGCTTTCCGCCGGATACCTGGGCCTCGTAGGCTACGATCCTGCCCTGCTTGGTCAACGATTCAACTTTCGTAATCTTCCCTTTGCGGGCCTGCGCACTGAGACCATGGAACACATTCGCGGGCAGTTCATCCACGGCAACTTGCTCCTCTATCTCAAGAACCCTCCCTTGTGGATCGATCGTGACATCCTTCGTATGGTCGCCAACCATGAGCTGCACTTCGTATTCAGTGCGTCCGTGTTCTTTTTCCCTGGTATAGCCAAGAACGGATGCGCCGGCACTTTCTGCGTCAGCGGCCTTCTGTACCATAGCGGGAAGGTCCGATTTCTTGACCGGCTCCTCGGCGATGGAGGCATTCACCCATGCCACAAGTGCCATCGCCAGGCAGACACACGCCAATCGCATAGCGCACCTCGCTTCCGGCTCCCATGCTAAAAAAGAAACCTTAAGCTCCGCTGAATGAAAGGCAGGAATCGAGAGAGCTGCGTGACAACGCACTTTTTGGAAAGGTACGGCCTTTAGAGTCTGCGTGAGAACGCGAGAACAGATTTCAGATCGAAACCAGGCCCGTAGGGCCGGAACCAAACGTCAGCCCAGCCCGGAAGGGCTGGGACAGTCATTCCTCAACATCATCCGAGCGCCGGAGGCGCGGCACCGGCAGATGTATGTTGTGCCGCGCCTCCGGCGCTCCACCATCTTGGTCATCCGTCTCCCAGCCCTTCCGGGCTGGGCTGACGTTTGGTTCCGGCCCTACGGGCCTGGTTTCGATCTGGGATTTATTTTCGCGTTCTCACGCAGGGGCTTTAGCCCCTGAGGTACGGCTTTTTGCCGGTTTCCAAGCGTACTGAGCGAGGCAAAACGATTAGGCCTTTAAGGCCCTGAGGTGCGTTCTTCCTTTCCTTTCCGCAAATCATCTTCTCTTTCGCCGCCTTCGAGTCGGGTAGTAAGGAAAGAGGAAGCCTACCACCCATCGGTTTCCCCATCGCGTTGAATGAGCGTCAAGCTCACGTCGTCCGACAAGGGACTCCCGTTGGCAAAGTCCTGCACGGTGGCGAGGAGCATCATGAGCGTAGCTTGAGCGGACGGTTGTTTGACCTCCCGAGCTGACGCCATCAACCGCTCCAATCCAAACTCGTCTCCCGCCGTGTTGCGGCATTCAAGCACGCCGTCGGAGTAGGCGACCAGCGTATCCCCGGGCTCGAGCATCAACTCGCCGGACTGAAACTCAGCACCTTCGAGCGCGCCCAGCAGCGGTCCGCCTATCTCGAGCAACTCAGTTCGTCCATCCGCGCGCAGCAGTATCGGCGGGAAGTGGCCGGCATTGCAGTAAGTGATCGTTTCCAGATCGCAATCAATTTCCGCCAGGAACGCAGTGACAAAGGGCGCTACCGGCTGCAAATAACACAGGTGGCGATTAATTTCCGAGGCCATTCTTGCCGGGTCAAGGTCAGGACGGCCAGAGCTCTGCAAGAGACCCGCCAGATGCGTAAACCACATTCCCGCGGCCACGCCTTTACCGGCAATATCGCCGAGCACGGCAAGGACCTTGGAACCATCCTGAGAGAATGTCGTAAAGTCCCCGGAGAGAAAGCGCGCGGCGAAGACCTCGCTCGCAAACTGCCAGTCGCCGCAGCGCAATACTCGCGGGCCGCTGAGCTTGCGCTGGATTTGTACCGCATCGGACAACTGCGCATGGAGATCGATTCTCTCCCGCAGCAGCGAGTACACATCATCTTGCCGCGGCGCCGTCGATACCGGCGCTGGCATCACCAATGGTTGAAACAGGGAATGAACCGTGGTCCCATTGTGGTTCGGGCCGATGGTCCCATACTTCGAGTCAAAGGGTACTACTCGATAGGTATTCAACATCCACCTCGTTCCGGTTTTGATCGTTCGTTATCCCACGAACCGGTAGCCGGTTCCGTGCACGGTGAGAAAGTACTGTGGTTGTTCAGGATCGGGCTCGAGCTTTTGCCGCAGATGCACCAGGTGCGTATCCACGGTACGGGTGGTGGGAGAAGTCTCGTATCCCCAGACCTCCTCGAGAAGCCGGTCGCGGCTGAGCGTTTCGCCTGCATGGCAGATGAAATACTTCAGCAGTTCAAATTCTTTCGAGGAAACATCGATAACCTTGCCTGACCTGAGCACGCGACAGCGGCGCAGATCCACTTCCACGTCAGCAAAAGAGTGCTGATCCTTATCCTTTGGCAGGACAGCCGTGCGCCGCAGAACAGACTTCACGCGCGCCAGCAACTCGCGAATCGAGAACGGCTTGGTTACATAGTCATCCGCCCCCAGCTCGAGACCGACGACCTTATCGACTTCCTGGCCTCGAGCGGTGAGCATGATGATCGGGATAGAAGCGCGCTTGGCGCGTATCTGCTTGCATACTTCCAGCCCGCTCATCCGGGGCATCATGACGTCTAAAACCACCAGGTCCGGAGACTCGTCGAGCGCGCGCCGGAGCCCCTCGGCTCCATCGCAGGCTGTAATCACCTCGTACCCTTCGAACTCGAAGTTGTCGCGAAGCCCAGCCACCATGGCGGGCTCGTCCTCCACCACAAGAATCTTCGCCGGCCTGGGTGCTTCCATTCGTTTAACTTTCTCTTGTTGTTTCATGCTGAAACCTGCTGGACCTCGGAATTTTGTACCGGCAACGTGATGATGAACTTACTGCCGCGCCCGGGTGCGCTCTCAACCGCGACTACGCCACCGTGAGCCTGCACGATGTGGCGCACTAGGGAGAGGCCCAATCCGCTGCCCTTGGTGTTATGCACCAGCGGATCGCCGACGCGATAAAACTTCTCGAAGATCTTGAGCTGTTCTTTGAGAGGAATTCCGATGCCGTGATCGACGACCTCGAGGTGGACGCCAGCGTTGCGATGGTAAAGATGGACGCCAAGGTATTTCTCTGTCGCCGAGTACTTCACCGCATTGTTGACCAGGTTTAGCAACGAACGGGCAATCGCTTCGCGATCCACCTGCAGTTGAGGAAGATTGCTGTCGATCTTCTGCTCGAACTCAAATCCGTTCTGCTCAATCTCAAAACGATATGAGTCCAGCGTGCTTCGCACCAGGTCCGCCATATCGGTCTCGCGAAAGCTGTACTCCTTCTTGCCCGCCTCGATGCGGGAGAAGTCAAGAATATTGTTGATCAGAGAGCTCAAGCGCTCACTCTCTTTGCGGATGATCTCGTAGTATTCCTGATGTTTGCCCGGGTTGGAGAGGCGTCCCAGTTCCAGAGTCTCTGCGTAAAGGCGGATCAGCGACAGAGGTGTTCGCAGCTCGTGCGAGACATTGGAAACAAAATCAGATTTCACTTTAGCCAATGCGAGTTCGCGAGACACGCTTCGATAAGCAAATATCATGCCTCCGCCCATGAGCAGCGAAAGCGCCCCAAGGATCAGGAACACCATATGCGTCCAGCGACGGCTGATTTCCGCAATCGTGGTCCCGTACGGTCTGATTCCCAGTATCAGGTTCGGGAAAACGCTGCCAAAGCCGCGCTCCACTTCGGGCCATCCCCCATTCCAGCAAACCGAAGAAGCCAACGGAGTCTGTTCTTTTGCCTTCCGAATCGTGATCGAGAGCGGAGGATGTGCCCGATCATTCCAATTCTGGTCCGGCAACACTTCGCTCAATGCCTTCGGGAAAAAGGTGTTCTTTAAGTATTCTTCGTCGTAGACAAAGCCCCCGAGTGCAGGATGTTGATGATTCGAGCCGCGGGGCACAAGGTACACGAACGACTCGTACTGCATCTTGGTACCCCTGGATACAAACTCGGAAATGATGTGGACGTGCCGTCCCTCCATCGCCTCATTCTTGCGCACCATGGCGATTTGATCTTGGGACCATATATCGAAGCCGGTGCGGAGATTGGAGGAGAGCTCCTTGTTTTCCATTTGGAAATCGGGGTCCGCCATCCGGCCAGGTTGCGATCGAAAATCGAGGTTGCCTTTGCCAGTCCAGAGAAATGCGTGGATGATTTCCGGATGGGCGGTCAGAAAAGCATCGAGTTCCTCAGGATGGTCCAGATCGGGAAAGTTCGTACTGGCCTTCTCCGACGTGTCATAGATGCGTTCCACGATCTGCTTTTCGGCGATCTTCAACACGTGCTCATAGTCGGACTCAATGGCTTTCTCTACGATCTTGCCGCGCTGGATGTGCGTGAGCCAGACGACACTGGCGGCAATCAGCGCCCCTGCCGGCACCATCACGGCCAGCATAAACACCAACATGGGCGGCGGTTTGCGCCAACGCCGAAGCATACCCCTCACCATATGTGCATTCCCGAAGAGATGCTCATTGGATCGAGGATAAGCCTACCGGCCCAGGGCTATGTCATGACGACGCAACAAATTGCAAAAAGTTGTGAACTTAGCGGCAAGATCACCCGGCCCAGATTTGCTCCCACGGAGCATAGTGACCAACCGCAGACAGGAATACATGAATACCGACGAAGACGGCCAGGGCTCCGAGCGCGAACAGACCGATCGCCAGGAGAACAACATTCACGACCTTCGCGTGGCCACTGGCGATAGTCAGCATAATGGCCTCAGCGTACCTCCCGTCGGACACTTGCGAAACATCACCAACAGAGGTTACGGCGGAGCCGCAAGGTACACCCTAAAGTGCAAAAAAATCATCTGTATCCGCGACACTTTTTCGTAGCTAATAGCACCAAATCTGCAGATCGGCCCGCATGGGGCTTTTTGCTCTTTTTGCGCACTTTTTGGGGGGGTTGTTTCCGCTGAGCCAAACCGCTATCGTCTGTGTGATCAGGGGGAAACCATCATCTATTACTCTTCCATCGCTACCCTTTTGCTTGTGCTTGCCGGGGCGCCCACCCTGGCAGCCCCAAACCTGGCGCCCACGCCCCCAATGGGATGGAATAGCTGGGATTCCTACGGCCTCACCATCACCGAGGCCGAGTTCAAAGCCAACGTGACCTGGTTCCACCAGCACCTGCAGCCGCTCGGATGGCAGTACGTGGTCGTCGATGAAGGTTGGTACCTGCAACACCCGGGACAGAAAGGCGCCGCGCAGGGCTTCGTAATGGATGCCGCCGGCCGCTACCTGGTGGCGAATAGTCGCTTTTCCTCCCCTGGCTTTAAGCCGCTCGCCGATTGGGTCCATTCTTTGGGGCTCAAGTTCGGCATCCATATCATTCGTGGCATTCCGCGCGAGGCGGTGGAGAAGAACCTGCCCATCGCGGGATCCTCGTTTCACGCAGCCGATGCCGCCAACACCGCCGACACCTGCCGATGGAATGCGGACAACTACGGGTTAAAGAACAACGCCGCGGCGCAGGCCTATTACGATTCCATCCTCAAGCTCTATGCGGGCTGGGGCGTCGACTATATCAAGGTCGACTGCATCTCGAAGCCCTACCAGGCGGATGAGATTCACATGGTCAGTGCCGCGATCGGCAAGTCTGGCCGGCCGATGGTCCTCAGCCTTTCCCCTGGTCCAACTCCCATCGACCAGGCAGACGATCTCAAAAAGTATGCGCAGTTGTGGCGAATTTCCGATGACATGTGGGACACCTGGTCTGCGCCGGAAGGGCAGACCTTCCCGGCCGGTCTGGTCCGTCAGTTCGACCGTACTGCGCAATGGGCTCCCCATATCGAAGCCGGCCATTGGCCGGACGCCGACATGCTGCCCCTCGGCTACCTTGGCCCAAGGCCGGGGTGGAAGGAGCCACGCATGTCGCGACTGACAGCAGATGAGTCCAGAACGCTGATGACGCTCTGGTCGATGGCTCGTTCGCCCGCTGGTCGCAGGAACGAACCTTACAAAAATGGACCCGGCGACGGAGGCTCTTTACACCAATCCCGAGGTCATTGCGGTGGACCAACATTCGCGGGAGAATCGTGAGCTGTCTCGTCACGGGTCGTTGGTGGTATGGAAAGCAACTCCCGAGTCGGGAGGCGGCCAGTATATCGCCGTGTTCAACCTCGGCGATGCCGCGCAAGAGGTGAACGACTCCTGGAAGGATCTGGGCTTGCCGGAGGGCGCCCACGCTATCCGCGATCTATGGGAGCGCAAGGATCTGGGTAAGGCTGGGTCGCTCAAGACCACGCTACGCGCGCACGCGTCGATGCTTTACCGAGTGCGTTGATCGCACCAATATTGCCGGCAGATCAGGCCTGAAACTTGAGAAATACGAGAGCGCGGAGTACTACACAGAGATTAAATGGCATTGAAGCCATATGGCATCTGTGGCATAATGACATTTGTGGCTTGGGAAGTCGAGTACACGGATGAATTCGGCTCCTGGTGGAATAGCCTAACAGCAGACGAGCAGGACAGTGTCAACTTCGGAGTGCGCTTGCTGCAAGAACGAGGTCCGAATCTAAAGAGGCCTTTTGCCGACACGATTGCAGGTTCGAGCTACCCCAACATGAAGGAACTCCGATGTCAGCATGAAGGCAGACCCTACCGGGTGTTGTATGCATTTGATCCCAGGCGAACCGGTATCTTGCTGATTGGCGGCGACAAAACGGGCAAGCCGAACTGGTACGAGGAAAATGTTCCTCGAGCCGACGCAATCTATGCTCAGCACTTGAAAGAGATTGAGAAAGAGGCTGATTTACCGGCAGACGAATGATCCGTAGGGTATCGCGGGGGACCTATGGCACACAAGTTCAAGGATTTGCAGAAGAAGATTTCACCCGAACGGCGCGCTCGCGTGGAGGAGCGCGTACGTGAGGCGATTAAAGAAATGGCACTGGATGAGCTGCGCTCTGCACGCGAATTCACTCAAGCCGAACTATCTCAAGTCCTGAGAGTTGATCAAGGGTCCATTTCGAAGCTGGAGCGACGTACCGACATGTATATCGGAACCCTCCGGCGTTACATCGAGGCAATGGGAGGAAGTCTTCAGATTCGTGCCGTGTTTCCAGATGGAGAAGTGCAAATCAAGCAATTTGAGGATGTTAAGTAATCTCGTAATTAAGGTGCATTTTGACTAAGCACCCTGCTGCTAACGCGTGCAACCGTAGCCGTACGCAGAAAATCGTAATTGCCCGAACCGGATATCTGAATATTCCCCAACCTCCTGGTATGAACCAGCACAGCATCCAGATACCAGAGGTTAATCGAGGGCAGCTCAGCCGCGAGAATCTGTTGCACTCTCACGTAGTCCTTACGCCGTAGCGCCTGGTCGCCGGAGCCTCCCGCTTCCTTGATCAACGCATCCAGCTCGGCATTCACGTAGCGGCCACGGTTGGTCCCATGGGGCGGAAACCGTTGACTGTCAAAAGTGTGAAAAATATCCGGATCCTCATTCCCGCCCAGCCAGCGCAAGGTATACATCTGGAAAGCACCCTTGGTGACGTCGGAGAAAAAGGTAGCAAACTCGAAGCTCCTGACCTCCAGAGCGATTCCCACGTCGCGCAGTTGCTGTTGCAAAATCATGGCCAGCAAACGGCTGCTTTCGTCGGTCGAGGTCTTCATTGCCAGGCGGAAGCGAACACCGTCTTTCCCTCGCTTCCATCCCGCGGCATCGAGTATCGAGTTGGCCTTTGCTGGATCATAGGGATACTGCTGAACGTCTCCTGTCCATGCCCAGTGCTCAGGCGGTAACAGGCTTTCCGCTAATCGCGCGCGGTCTCTCCACAACGAGTGAATAATCAGCGGCCGATTCATTGCGAATGCAATGGCTTGCCGCACACGAACGTCACGCAGAACGCCGTCCTGCACATTGAACGTGATGTAATTCAGAACCGTCCCCGGGGTGCTCTCCACCAACAGATCGGGCCGCTTAGCCAGGGCGTACACCATATCCGACGTCAGGCAATTGATGCAGACGTCCGCCGAGCCCTTCTCCAGTTCGAGCGCGCGTGTAATGGCATCGGGCACCACCGCAAACCGAATCCTGGCGATAGAGGGAGCAGGCTGCCAGGAATGTTCATTTCTGTCCAGAATCACCTGATCATCCTGCAGTTGGCTAACAAACCGGAAAGGTCCGCTGCCGACGGGATGAAGCCCAAAATCCCGGCCGCTCCCCGCCGGGACAATCCCAATAGCTCCGTCGGAGAGGTTCCACAACAGGGCCGCGTCCGGCTGCTTCATGTGGATGACGACAGTCGCGTCATCGGGCGCCTCGACGCGATCGATATTCGCCCAGCGCTTGCGCCTTGGCCGTGATCACCGTGCCATTCCGCATCGAATCGAGCGTGTACTTCACGTCCGCGGCGGTCAGCGCCTGTCCGTTGTGAAAATGAACATCGGTCCGCAAATGGAAACGATAGGTGAGCGGATCGGGTGTTTCCCAGCTGGTGGCGAGCCATGGTTGCAGGTCGAAGTGAGCATCCTTGCGCACCAGGCTGTCGAAGATCAGGCTGTAGATGTGTTCTGACTGGCCGTCTACGCCGATCCGGGGATCCAGGCTGGTAGGGCTGCTCTCGATGAGCATCGTCACTGTCTGGGGCGAGGGCCGTTTGCTCCCGCACCCCGCTAGCCCGATCATGATGCACACCGCGGCCAGCAACCGGAAGCGCTCAGGCATAGGTGATCTCGCCCAGGATCGCCGGCCGCGCCGCACCGGTCGCCGAAGGAACATTTCCCGGACGCCGATGCCAGGTCTCGTACGCCAGCAAGGCGAAGGCCGCTGCCTCCTTGGCCTCTGCAGGCAGCCCAAGGTCGTCGCTGGCCCGCACGGTGCAACCCAAAGGCTCCAGTTGCTCATGCAGCATCTGCATCAGGGTAAGGTTGCGCGCACCACCGCCAGAGACAATAAAATCCACCGGCGCCTTGCGCATGGTCTTCAACAAAAAGCTGGAATAGGCCAACGCAACGCTCTCCGCAGTCAGCGCGGTTGCCGAGGCGATCGCATCTTCCGGGCTGCCGCCCGCTTTGCGGCATGCCTCGAGAAAGCGAAGCGCATAGTCGCTGCCGAACTGTTCCCGGCCCGCCGTCTTGGGTGGACGGGCAGCAAAGAATGGCTCGCGCAACCGGGCGCTTATCACCGCCTTGATCGGTGTGCCGCGTGCGCCGGTCTTTCCTCCGCGGTCGAATCGTTTGCCAAACAGCTGCTGCATCAACTGATCGATCACCATGTTTCCCGGCCCGGTATCAAACGCCACTACCTGCAAGGGGCCGGCCTTCGGCGGCAGCGCGGTCAGATTCCCGATGCCTCCTAGATTCTGCAGCACGCGTCCCCGTGTGGGATGGCGAAACAACACGTAGTCGAGCAAAGGGACCAAAGGAGCACCCTGTCCGCCAACGACCATATCGGCGGGGCGAAAGTTCGAGACCACGGGAACTCCGCTCTGTTCCGCAAGCATCGCCATCTCGCCGATCTGCCAGGTACACGAGGCCTCGCGACCGAGGTATCGCGCAGGCGTGGCCTGGTGATAGACGGTTTGACCGTGGCAGCCAACCAGGTTCAGGCGGCAGGGATGCCGCTCCAACGCGGCCTCGAGTGCCTCGGCATACGCCTGACCCAGGCGCCAGTTCAAGCGCGCCAGCTCTGCCGTCGCGATCGAATCAGCATTCATCGCCGCCAGCACCGCGCGCCGCAGTGCCGGTGGAAAAGGGAAGCCGGCGTGACCAAGCAGCTTTAGACTGGGAGCTTCGGGATCATCGGGGTGTGGTGTGATTCGCGTAAAGGCGACGTCAATGCCGTCTGCGGACGTCCCGCTCATGATGCCGGCCACCGTCATCGCCGTCAGAGCAGCACTCATGCCGGACCCGCTTTTGCCACGTGCTTGCGAAAGCGCTCAATCGCGGTTTGCATTCGCTTGACGGCCGTGGTGGTCGGCGCCTGGGGCAGCCGTTTAGGAAGCGCAGCCGCTACCGCCCGCACTTTCGCTGCGGCGCTCCGGAGCAAGCGGGCGAAAGCCGGCGAACCTTCTGCTTCCCGCAGTACCGCTTCATACGCCGCAAATACCAGGGCCGGGTCGCGGCAAATCTCCACCACGTGCATGCCTGCCTGCAGGGATCGCACCGTCGCTTCCGCGATGCCGGTGTAGTTGAGGATGCCGCCCATCTCCATGTCGTCGGAGACGATCAGCCCCTGGTAGCCGATCTTCTTGAGCAGAACCTTCTTAATCCAGTAGCTGGAGATCGATGCTGGCTCGGCGCCGGAAACCGAGTAAGCCGCATGCGAAACCATGACCATCGGAAGCTGCCTGGCGAGCAACCGATAGGGCAGCAGATCCTCCTCCCAAAGCAAGTCGAAGGGTTTGCTGATCACCGGAGTGGCATGGTGCGAATCCACCTCACCGCTCCCCAGGCCAGGGAAATGCTTGCCGCATCCCAGCACGCTGTGCCGGGCCAGCCCTCTGAGGAAGTGACCGGCGTAGCGCGTCACCTGATTCGGGGTCACCGGAGACAACCCGCGTCGTCATCACCGGCTCAGACGCGGGCGTTCGCAAATCGAGCACCGGGGCGAAGGTGGTGTTCAACCCCAGCATACGAACTTCCTGGCCGATGAGGCTGCCGTGCGACGCAAACAGCGCGGTGTTGTTGGTGGCTGCGACCGCAAAGGGAGACGGCATGGGCGCAATCAGATCGCGCAGCCGGTCTACCGTGCCTCCTTCGACATCGATGCAGCGGAGCAGGGGTTGATCGGCAGCCTTCGTCGCTGAGCGAACCAGCTCATGGGTCTGTGTAGCGCTCTCGATATTGCGGCGAAAAAGAATCACGCCGCCAGGCTGCACCAGCCGCAACCAGGCGGACTCAAGTTTGCTCAATTGCGGGCCTTCCAGGCCGGCAATCAACACCTGGCCGGCGGCCTGACGCAACGTCATCAGGCTCATGCGCTCCCACCGCCGCGAATCTCATTCTTGAGCTCTTCGAGAAGGTTCAAGGCCTGCAACGGAGTCAGACTGTTGGTGTCGGTCTGCTCCAGACGATCCAGAATGCGCTGCGACAGCGGAGTGAACATGGTCAGTTGCAACGGCGCCTCCGTTTCCCGGGCAACATTCCTCTTCTCCGACTGCTCATGCTGCACCAGCACCTGGCGCGCGCGCTCGATCACTGAGAGCGGCAGCCCCGCCAGCCGCGCCACCTCAATGCCGTAGCTCTTGCTGGCCGCACCAGGCTCGATGGCATGCAAAAAAACAATACCCTTGGGAGTCTCTTTGACTGCGACGCGCAGGTTCTTCAATCCCGGCAGCTGCTCGGCCAGCAGCGTGAGCTCATGGTAATGGGTGGCGAACAGCGTCCTCGCACCCACCTGTGCGTGGAGATATTCGAGCGTCGCCCAGGCAAGCGAGAGCCCGTCGAAGGTAGCCGTGCCGCGGCCCATTTCGTCCAGAAGAATCAGTGACTGTGGCGTGGCGGTATTGAGAATGGTGGCCGTCTCGGTCATCTCCACCATAAAGGTAGAACGGCCCCGAGCCACATTGTCGCTGGCGCCGATGCGGGTGTAGATCCGGTCCACAATGCCCAGCCGCATGCTCTTGGCGGGTACAAAGCAGCCCATCTGGGCCATGATGACCAGCAGTGCCGCCTGGCGCAGGTAAGTGGACTTGCCCCCCATGTTCGGCCCGGTGATCAACAGCAGGCTCGGCCCACCGGTCTCGACATAAAGGTCGTTGGCGATGAACTTGGTTTGCCCCGCCGACTCCAGCAGGCACTCGACCACGGGATGCCGGGCGCTCACCGTCTCCAGCACCGCGGACTGCTCCAGCTGCGGGCGCACGTAGCTGCGCAAAGCGGCCAGGTGAGCAAAGTTCGTCAGGAGATCGACCTCGGCAATCACTCCGCTGCTGACGCGAATACGAGCCGCGGATTGCAGGATGGTCTTGCGCAACTCGCTAAAGATGCGCTTTTCAATTTCTATCGACCGCTCGTGCGCGGTGAGCACCTTGACCTCGTACTCCTTGAGCTCCGGGGTGGTGAATCGTTCCGCGTTGGCCAGGGTCTGCTTGCGTTCGTAGTCGGCCGGCACCGACGCCAGGTGGGAGCGCGTGACCTCGATCGAATAGCCGAAGACATTGTTAAAGCGAACCTTTAAGGAATGGATGCCGGTGCGCTTGCGCTCCCGCTCTTCGATGGTGTTGATGGATTGGCGCGCATTCGCCCCCAGGGAGCGAAGTTCGTCCAGCTCGGCATCGACGCCGGCCCCGATGGCCCCTCCATCCGCCAGGTTCACAGGCGGTTCCGGGAGCAGCGTCTTCTCCAGCTTTTCCCTCAGGTCCTGGAGCAGATCGAGCCTCGCCGCGCAAGTAAGCCAGCGCGGGGCCGGCAGGCGCTCCAGGGCAGCATGCAGGTCCGGGAGCCGGGCCAGGGAAGCACCCAGGGCAGCCGCATCGCGGGGCCCTGCGCTGTCGAGCGAAATGCGGGAGAGCATACGCTCCATATCCTGAATCGCGCCCAGTGTTTTGCGCAGATGCTCGCGGTCGATCAGGCTGTGGGCTGCAACCCCCACCGCCTCCAGGCGTGACTCGATCTCCGCCCGGTCGATCAGCGGACGCACCAGGGACGCCCGCAGCAGCCGTTTGCCCATGGGGGTCATGCAGCAATCGAGATTCGCGAAGAGCGTTGCCTCGGTGGCGCCGCCCGAGAAGAGCGGTTCAATCAACTCCAGGTTGCGCACCGTCACTGCGTCCAATTGAAGGTTTTCTGCGCGCTCGTAATATCGGATGTTGTTTACGTGCTGCAGTTCGATCTGCTGGGTGCTGCGCGCGTAATGAACCACGGCTCCGGCGGCGATGGCGGCGGAGCGGGCGCTCGCCAATCCGAAGCCTTCGAGCCCATTGGCTCCCAACTGCCTTTCCAGGAGCGGAATGGCATAGTCCGCGGTATAGACCCACTCCTCAAGCCTGGTCTTGGTGCCGATCTTGTCGATCTCCGCTTCCAGCTGCGGGTCGAGCGGGGGCAATTCTGAGGAGAGCAGCAGTTCGCTGGGCTGGGCCTTCATCAACTCATCGACGCAGAAGCCGATGCTCCCCGTCCCGGTGAACTCCATGGTGCGGAAGTCTCCGGTCGAAAGATCGAGCAGGGCCAGGGCCGCCACTGGACCAGCAATGTGTAACGCCGCCAGGTAGTTGTTCCGTTCTGAAGCCAGGGCCGGATCGATCGCGGTTCCGGGTGTGAGTACCCGCGTGACCTCGCGGCGGACGATCTTCTTGGTGAGCTTAGGATCTTCCATCTGCTCGCAGATGGCGACCCGGTACCCTTTCCGCAGCAGGCGAGACAGATAGGCGTCGGCAGCGTGGTAGGGAACTCCGCACATGGGCACCGAACGTTCCTTATCCCGTGCCGTGAGCGTAATTTGCAGTTCCCGGGCAGCGACCTGAGCATCTTCGAAAAACAGCTCGTAGAAGTCGCCCATGCGGAAAAACAGCAGGGCGTCGGGGTTCTGACGCTTGGCAGCCGCGTACTGGCGCATGAGCGGCGTAGTGGTCGCGTCGGCCGCTGGAGCTGGAGGAAGAGTAGACACGCAAAACGCCAGCATATCGTGAATGACACGCCGGCGTTTCGGAAAACGGGGGAGGGCTGTTTACGGATTTCTAGGCAACGAGTGTGGAATCCTGGTTGACCCCAGCGTCGGAGCCGTGCTGTTTGACCATCTTGTTATAGATCCCCAGCAGCAGAAACGGGGCAGCCCACTGGCCGACGAACAGCGCATGGTGGTCTTTGCCGTTGGTCTTAAGAAGCAGCGAACCCAGGATCGAGGTCAGGGCCGCGCCCAGGAAAAAGCTCGTGGGCAGCTTGGCGGAGTAGCTTTCCATCATGGCGGTAGTTTGATCTTCCGGTATCTCTCCGGCGCGTACGCGATAGTCCATTGTTTAAATCTCCTGTCCTCGATGGGAGGGTCCGCCCCGCCCAAAGGATGCACGCTCCGGGGTCCGATTTCCTGGCAGTTGAACAGGGTCAAATTTAACGACGTTTTTTGTGTAGACCTGACAAGGTCAAACGTCCCTCCCCTTAAGCAACCGCTCTCTCCCTACAACGACCCTCTCCTATCTGTCATCCCGGAGCGAAGCAGACCTGTCCCGGCGTGCCGTGGGGGACCTGTAGTTCTCCGCTCCCCTCACCAAAATTCCTCCTCCAGCAACCGCCCTCTCGCCGCAACGACCCTCTCCTATCTGTCATCCCGAGCGAAGCCGAGGGACCTGCAGTTCTCCTTCCCACCACCAAAGTCCGCTTCCGGCAACCACTCTTCCCCAGCATCCACTCTCCCCTATCTGTTCATTGGGAGCGTACCCGGATTTCCTACTTCACGACTCTTGCCAGCGACCCCTTATGTGGTTCTCCTTAAACAGAACCACATGCCGGTTGATCGAAGCCGCAACTCTCGACAGGAAATCTGGGGAAGCGAGGGACCTGCGGTTCAGTCGGACCTTTCCTGGAAATGTTTCCCCCTTTCCCGGTCCAATCGCGTATTGAGGCACTCCAATACCTAGGCGGTTATACTTATGAGTTGCGGGAATAAGCATGTTTCTATTGTGGTTAAGAGTGGCGGTGGCCCTATACGCTGTTGCCAGCGTATCTGCCCTACCGGCGGTGCTTTACGACCGTCCAGGGTGGAAGAAAATCTGCGTGCCCGCCGCCGTCTCCGCCTTTTTCTTCCACTTTGTCTCTCTCATTGAGATGCTTTCCGCCTCTCACCACTCGTTACCGGTCGGCATGCACGAGGTACAGTCGGTATTAGCGCTGCTGATCGCCGCCGCCTTTCTCCTGGTCGCCCTGCTGTACCGCACCGTCTCGTTTGGCGTGTTCGCCCTGCCCCTCTCCCTGTTACTGGTGCTGGGTCCAGCCATAGGACCCGACCACTGGACCTTTCACTCTCCTGAGATCCGCAGCGGCTGGCTGTACCTGCACATCACAGCCCTGCTGGCGGCCTACGCCGCCCTCATCTTCAGCCTGATTGCCAACTTCCTCTACCTGGTGCAGGAGCGGCGCCTCAAAAACAAGAGCAACGTCGACTTTCTGGCTTGGCTCCCGCCGCTCGAGACCATGGAGCGCATTGCGTCCGGCATGCTGCTCGTCGGTTTTCCCTTCATGACCCTGGGGCTACTTGCCGGATCGTTAATCGCCCAGGAGAGTGTCGGACCGGCCTACTTCAAAGATCCCAAAGTACTGCTTTCGTTCGCTATGTGGGCGCTTTACCTGGTGATGCTCTTCGTGCGACGCCAGACGGGGCTCAGAGGAAGGCGGGCGGTCTATCTCTCCAGCCTCACCTTCCTGGTAGTGATCAGCGTCTGGGCAGCCAACCAACTGAGCTCAGTCCATAGGTTCACCGCCCCATGAACATCGTCCTGCTGGGGCTAAACCACAAGACCGCGCCCATCGAGCTGCGCGAGCGGCTGGCCATTGCGCCGCAGCAGCTGGAGGAGGCGACGCGTTCCCTGGTGCAGGCGCCGGGAGTGATGGAAGGAATGATCCTCTCCACCTGCAACCGGGTGGAGCTCCTCACCAGCCAGAAGCCCGACGCCCCGCACTTAATGGACTTTGTCGGCCGCTATTTTGGCATTGACCGCCAGCAGTTGGCCCCGCACATGTATGAGTACCGCCAGGAAGAAGCCGTACGCCACCTGTTCCGCGTAGCCTGCAGTCTCGATTCCATGGTCATCGGCGAACCCCAGATTCTGGGCCAGGTAAAGAGTAGCTACCTCGCGGCTCGCTCCGCTGGTGCCATCCACGGCCACCTGGACAAAGTGCTACAGCGCGCCTTTGTGGTGGCCAAACGGGTGCGCAGCGAGACCCAGATCGGCAGCTCCTCCGTATCGATCGCGTCGGTCGCGGTCGAGCTGGCGCGGAAGATATTTGGCTCACTTGAAGGCAAAAAAGTTCTGCTGGTCGGTGCGGGAAAGATGAGCGAGCAGGCAGCCCGCCACCTGCTGGGCCAGGGTGCCGGAGCAGTACTGGTTGCCAACCGCACCTACGAGCGTGCGGCGCAGATGGCGGAGCGCTTCCGGGGCCGGGCGATTCGTTTCGACGACGTCTACTCCCACGCGGATCAGGCGGACATCATCATCACCTCCACCGGCTCCGCCCAGCCCGTGTTTCGCCGCGAGCACGCGCAGCACTTTTTGCAGCAGCGCCGCGGACGGCCCATGTTCTTCATCGATATAGCAGTCCCGCGGGACGTCGACCCCGAAGTCAACAAGCTGGATGGAATCTTCCTCTACGATATTGACGATCTGCAGTCAGTCGCCGGGTCGCACCAAAAGGAACGCGGCAAAGAAGCTGAGTTGGCCGAGGCCATGATCCTGGCCGAGGTGAACAAGTATCAGCGACGGATGCACGCGCTCAACATCGGCCCGGAGATTGTGCAGTTGCAGCAATCGGCGGAACAGATTCGGCGTGCGGAAATCCGCCGCCTCGGAGGCCGCCTGCAAAGTCTCTCCCCGGAACAGCAGGCCGCCGTGGAAGCTCTGACAAAAGGCCTGATTAACAAATTCCTCCATCAGCCGCTACAGGCCATCAAAGCTGCCGCCGGCGATGGAAACGTCGCTGCTGTCGAGGCCATCCGCGAAGCCTTCGGCCTTAAGGCCTCGGGCGAAATGGAAGCCGACGACGATGCATTCGAAGATGTCACCACGGCGCTGGATCGCGATCGTGATCCTGAGGACGTTAATCATTGATCCGCATCGGTTCCCGGGGATCACAGCTGGCGTTGTGGCAAGCGAATCACATTGCCGCCGCCTTGCGCGCGCTCGGGCATGAAGTTTCGATTGAGATCATCCGCACCACCGGCGACCGGATGCAGAACATCGCCTTTGCCTCGGTCGGCGCCAAGGGCATGTTCACCCGCGAGATTGAAGAAGCGCTGCAGGCAAACACCATCGATCTGGCCGTCCATAGCCTGAAGGATTTGCCGACAGAGCTTGGCGAGCCGTTTACGCTGGCAGCGATACCCCAACGAGCTGATCCTCGCGATGTGCTGGTCTCGGAGAGGTACGCAAGCCTGGATGCTCTGCCCGCAGGCGCAGTGGTGGGCACCAGCAGCCTGCGCCGCCAGGCACAACTACGCGCGCGGCGTCCGGATCTGGAATACGTAGAGTTTCGCGGCAATGTAGACACCCGGCTCGCCAAGCTGGCACAGGGCAAGGCGGACGCGATTATCCTGGCTGCGGCCGGTCTCGATCGTTTAGAGAAAACCAGCGCAATTCGCGAACGGTTCGCCCCTGAGGTATTGTGCCCGGCACCGGGCCAGGGTGCGCTGGCCATTGAGTGCAGGGCAGGGGATGCGTCCATGCACGCTGCCCTGCAGCCGCTGGAAGATCCCGATACCCGCCATGCCATCACCGCCGAGCGTCAATGCCTGGCTGCCCTCGGAGGAGGATGCCTGGTGCCCATCGGAGCCTATTGCCACCGCGCCGGCGACGAATGGTCGCTGCGTGCCGTGGTTGCTTCCCCGGATGGACGCCAGATGATCTGTGCTGAACAGACGCACGCCAATCCTGAACGATTGGGAAAGCAGCTCGCGCAGCAGCTGTTGGACCAGGGGGCGGGCGCCATCCTCGGTCTCGAGGAGAAGCGGGCATGAGCACGCACCAACCTCTCGCCGGCAAGCGCATCCTGATCACCCGCGCACGTCACCAGGCTGGCCGGCTGGCCGAGGCTCTCGAAGAGCGGGGCGCTGAAGTGCTGCGGCTGCCCACCATCGAAATCATTCCTCCCGAAACTTATGCTCATCTCGACGCGGTTCTGGAAGTGATCAGCGGCTTCGACTGGCTGATTGTCACCAGCGCCAACGGGGTCGCAGCGCTCGCCGACCGCATGCAGTTTTTGAGGATTCGACCAGAGCAACTGAAACGCTTACAAATTGCCGCCATTGGTCCGGCTACGGCAGTGGCTCTCGGTCGCATAGGCCTAACAGTGTCTGCAATGCCGGACGAGTATGTGGCCGAGGCCGTCGTGGCCATGCTCAAAGATAAGGTGGCGGGGCGGCGCGTCTTGTTGGCCCGTGCGGCCGTAGCTCGCGATGTCATCCCGGAAGAGCTGCGAAAATGCGGAGCCGATATTCACGTGGTCGAGGCCTACCGCACCGTGATCCCCACCGACTCGATCGACCAGGTGCGCGCATTGTTTGGCCCAGGAAAACCTTTGCCCGATGCGGTCACCTTCACCAGTTCTTCCACCGTGAACAACTTCTTTGCGCTGCTCGCGGCGGCAAAGATTGAACTGCCGCAAGGCTTAAAAGCAGTCTCGATTGGCCCGGTCACCACCAAAACCTTACGACAGCATCAGTGGGAACCGGCCTGCGAGGCGGCCAAATACGATATCCCCGGGGTTGTGACTTCCTGTTGCCACTTGATGCAGGCCTTATAACCTGCTGGTATGTTGCCTATGAATTCTGTCCGGCTGCGAATCATTTCTTTCCTGGTTGGATTCCTCTTCGCCCCACCGCTGCACGCGGCGTCTCCAGATCTGGTGGTTTACGGGGGGACTGCATCCGGCGTCATGACTGCGTACTCTGCGGCGCGCGAGGGACTTCAGGTCGTGCTGTTGGAGCCTGGCGTTCACTTGGGGGGCATGGTCACCGGCGGCCTCTCGGCCACCGATCTCGGACACTACGCCATCATTGGCGGGTATGCCCGTGACTTCTACATGAAAGCCGCCGCTCGGTACGGAATCCACGATCTGGATCGTCCGGAGAATTGGCGCTCCGAGCCCCATGTCGATGAAGAGATCTTTCACATCATGTTGCAGCAGAGCGGCGTGGCTGTTCACTTCCACGAGCGTCTTCGGGAACAGGGAGGCGTCAAACTGCACGGCAAACATCTCGTCTCGCTAACCACTACCGATGGTAAACACTGGCCGGCAAAAATCTTTGCCGACTGCAGTTATGAAGGCGACCTGATGGCTCAGGCCAAGGTCAGCTATACGTGGGGCCGGGAAGCCTCGTCTGAGTATGGAGAAGACTTAGCCGGAGTTCGCGGGAACACACCTAAACATCAGTTCTTGTGGCCCCTGTCGGCCTACGACGAACATCACCAGCTTCTGCCCGAGATTGATCCCGGCCCGCTGGCTGCGCCTGGCTCTGCTGACAAAAAGGTTCAAGCCTATAACTTTCGCCTCATCCTCACCGACGATCCGGCGGATCGTCTGCCGTTTCCTCGTCCGCCGGGATACGATCGTTCGCGACTCGCGCTGCTGGAGCGCTACCTGAACGAATTTCCACGATACATGCATCGTGAACCAGGTCTTCACGATTTAACCAATCCGGTCACGATCCCGAACCACAAGGCGGACTTCAACAACAACGGTCCCGTCTCTACCGACTACATCGGCCACAGCTGGAAGTATCCCGAAGCCACCTATGCCGAAAAGGCTGCGCTCTGGCAGGATCACTTGCTCTATACCCAATCGTTTTTCTATTTCCTCTCCCAGGATGCGAAGGTACCGGCGAGCCTGCGGGAAGAGGTGAACCGATGGGGCCTCCCTAAGGATGAGTTTGCCGATACAGATCACTGGCCGAACCAGCTCTACATTCGTGAAGGTCGCAGGTTAATGGGCGAGTATGTCATGCGTCAGGCCGATTTGCAGACCGATCGGACCAAGCCGGATTCCATCGGAATGGGATCGTACAACAGCGACTCGCATAACATTCAGCGCGTCGCCATGTCCGACGGTACGGTGCAGAACGAAGGCGATGTCCAGGTACCGGTGGAGCCCTACGAGATCGCCTATCGCAGCATCCTGCCCAAACGATCGCAAGCAGAAAACTTGCTGGTGCCGGTCTGTCTCTCCGCCAGCCACGCCGCGTACTCTTCCGTGCGCATGGAGCCGCAGTACATGATCATCGGTCAGGCTGCAGGCGTGGCTGCCGCGCTCGCGGTTCGGGGTCACCGCGATGTTCACGATGTGCAGGTCCCTGCGCTGCAACAGAAGCTACGAGAACACGGCGCGATCCTTCACCTTGATCAAGAGGTTGGTGCTTCAGCTTCGCGTTAAGCATGCTCCTGAAAGCTCATGGATGGCTGTTCTGGCGGATAGAAGAGGCGGCCGCCTTCCGCCCGGGCGAAGGGAGTCATGCTATGGGGTTTGCGCGATGAACCACCCTCGGGCTTCACGAAAATATCCTCCACCACGCCTTTGCGGGCGAGGACCGCATCCCCAATCAGGGACCGGTGACAACGCCACGGAACTGCCTCGGCGCACATGATCACAGCGTTGTCGAGTTGCGGTAGCCCCATCAACCAGTCGATGTGCGCTGCGAATTCCCCGGTTTGCATGTAATCCGCATATCCACGAAAGCTCTCGTTGCGCCAGCCCGTGTTGATGCTGTCTTTCTGTGTGGGCCGCCGGCCGCCGAGTCCCTCCCGCCATACCGCGGTGATGCCCTCCTTTTCGAGGGAGGTGAAGAGCTCTTTCTGACCGAAGTGCGGGTATCTCCGCGAACCAGGGTAACGGCGCACATCCACCAGGAGACTGCATCCGTTTTCCTTGAGCGCGCGCAGGAAAACTTCCAGGGAAAGCGTCGAATGGCCGATTG
This sequence comes from uncultured Acidobacteriaceae bacterium, assembly GCA_963850235.1. Classification (GTDB taxonomy): domain Bacteria; phylum Acidobacteriota; class Terriglobia; order Terriglobales; family Acidobacteriaceae; genus PALSA-350. Next base: position 268,967 of record CAWKKM010000023.1, read on the forward strand.
TCATCATGGTGAAACCTATCTTGACGATATATCAAACACCTAGGTAGACTACCGCCGCTCTTCTGAATGCGGGAGTCTCTTCATGAAACCAAAGATCGCAATCAAGGTGTGCGGGTTGGCGGCGCTTGTATGGGTGCTGATGATGGCCCCGTCTCTGCGAGCACAGAACTACCGGCTTTACGTCGATAACAGTACCGATAAAACTGTCTCTGTGATCGACCTGAACTCATTAAAAGTTGTGAGCGACATCGACATGGGTGCGGATCTCATCCACGGTCTGGCACTAGGCCGCGATGGCAAGCTGCTATTCGTCACGGTAGAGTCGGATCATACACTGCGTATCGTCGATACCACCACGGGCCAAACCAAGGCCACCATCAAGTTAACCGGCCGGCCTAACGAGTGTGCGGTAACACCGGACGGCAAATACGTGGCGGTACCCATTCGAGATGGAGACAGCGTCAATATTGTCGACGTGGCGCAGCAAAAAGTGGTGAAGGTTTTGCCCATCAAGGAGCCGCACAACGCCGTAAGCACAGCCAGCAATCGGTATATGTTTGTGAGTTCGATGGGGTCGAATGCGGTCAATGTGGTTGACCTCAAAACCATGTCGTTTTCTGCGATCGTGCCGGCAGGTGGAAGACCACGGCCGTACGTGATTTCGTCCGACGGGAAGACGATGTATGTCGCGGTGTCTTTCCTGCATGGGTTCGATATCGTAGATATCCCCGGGAAAAAAGTATTGCAAAGAGTTGAGATGCCGGCACGGCGTTCCGGGCCTCCACGCCCGCGAAAGTTCGAAACACCGGACACGCTGACTCATGGTCTCGCGCTTACTCCGGATGGCAAGGAGTTGTGGGTCACGAGTCTGCTGGATGACAGCATCTATATTTATGACCTGGAGACCAGGAAGTTCACCGGTCCGCTCGCCACGGGAGATGGCCCGAACTGGATTGTGTTTTCTCCCGACGGCAAATATGGATGTGTCAGCAATACCGACAGTAACGATGTCTCCATTTTCGACGTAAAGGAACGCCGCGAACTCGCCCGCGTCAAAGTGGGCAAAGTACCGAAGAGACTTGTGATCGGTACGGATCCGAACATGCCAGCACAACGAAGCGCACATCTTTAGATGTTGCGGGAAACTGAATGCTGAGGGCAGGGGTGGGGTAGGTGCGGGCTCCAGTCGGACATTGACTCATGAGGGCAGGGGCAGGGTAGGTACGGGCTTCAGCCCGTACATTAACCCACCAAACCATCTGGCCTTTAGGCCCTGAGGTACGTTTCTTTCTCCCAATTCCGCAGGCCCGTTCAGAAACGCAACAGGTAACTGACCTTCAGGTAAAGCGTCTTGCCGTCGTTCATGAGCGCGGAATAGGTAGGCGCCAAAATCGGCTCGCTCCCATCGCACTGCCCATTCGCATCGCGGGTGCACAGCGCGCGATCGATGTTGGCGAAATTCCCCAGGTAGCCAAAATAGACCGCCGTGCCCGGATGTGGCATGTACGTCACCAGTGCATCCGCAAAAAGGGTTTTGGAATTTGCCAGACTGGTGTACTGCGCGTTGGGCAAGGTGGAGATGTATTGGCCTATCAGGTTAAACGACAGCGCCTTGCTCATCTGGTAATTCCAGCGCGAGATCAGTTCGTGATTGTCGTACACCACATCGCCGTTCTCCGGATTGGTGAAATGCGTATACACATAGCTATTCTGCAGATCGATGGAACTGACCGGTTTCACTTCCACGTTGAGATTGGGTGAGCTCAAGTTCACCGGCGTGGGTCCTTCGTTGCTGGGCGGAGAATAGTTGATGACCCTTCCGGCCTGATATCCGCCTCCAACGGCCAGGTAAGCCCCCGGGGAAGAGTAGAAGTTCACTCCGCCGGTGTGGCTGTCATATTCAACATCATGCGTCAGCGCGGGATAATCAACAGGGCGCAGCCGGTCCTGCCCCAAAGAAACATACGCGGAAACCGAGGTTCGATATTTGAAAGACACGCTATAGGACGGATTGATGTAGTAATCGAGCGGCGTTCCGCTATGATCCCAGATTCGTTCGCCGTACACACTGGGACCGTGCGAAAGAATAATCCCGTGCGTGGGACGAAAGGTATAACGATACGAACCACTGGGTTCCCGCACATCGGGCCGACGAAAAAATCCAGTATTGGTCACATAACCCGGAGAAGTATCGTCGTACTCCGCCCACCAATTGCGGTGCAGGCTGGAATACTCAACCTGCTGGGAGAACGACTGGCCGCTGCAGGTCAAGCTAAGCACTTCGCACTCCTGTTCGCCCTGGGTGGAGTTGCTGACGTTTTGCGTTGCCGAGGTCACGGCTTGCCCGGTCAGCGTCCAGCGGTTCTTGATCCGCGCGCGATAATCCAGGCCTCCTGCGCGATTGAATGAGTCGAGATATTCCCGGTCGGCATAAATGATGCCCACGTTCGACAGCGTGCCCAGATCGCGATTGACGCGGCCAGTGTAGAAATGCGCCCGCGTGTTGAATGCAGGATCGGCGGGAGGAACGGCCTCGCCCGGGCTTCTGTCATCGACGCCGAGGACACCCAGCGCCCACGGGCCGAGCTTTCCGGTAAGGCGAGCGCCATACTGCGGCTTAACAATATTGTTGGTGTAGTAGAGGCTGACCGGGGTCTGGAAGTAGCTGCTGTTTTCAATAAAGAACGGCCGTACCTCCGCGAAGTAGGGAGGAAAGCGTTGGTTTGGAATAGCAGGGTTGTCGATCCCAACCTGGCTGAAATCAGGATTGACGGTGGTGTCGAGGATCAGGCTGTTGTGCAGGATGAACTTTGCATCCAGGCCGGAATAGCCTTGAAAGTGTTTGCTCTGAAAGTAGGGATCGTTGGGGTCGATCGTGTTTAGCTGCCGCAGGTTGCGGCCTAAAACATAAGGTTCAAATTGAAGGTTCTGGCCGCGCTCGATATCGCTGAAACCGTCGGCGGCCATGTCCTGGGTCAGGCGGCCGGCGATCGCATGCCGGTTCTGCGGCCAGAAGGCCTGTTCGTTGGCATGCGAAATATTCCGCTGCAGGATGATGCCCCAGGTCCGCATCTGCCCGGGGTCCGCCTTCTTGAAATAGAGGCTGGCAAAAGGAATGCGCATGAGCACCACGTATCCAAACGGTGTGCGCTTGCCCCAGGTGTCCCAGACGGTGTCAAACGAGGAGTCGGCGGCGTTCTGCTCACTAAAAAGACCATCGCCTTGAATGCCGAGAGCATTGCTGTCAAACATGAATGCCCGCCGCTGGTCGTCGAACGTATCCAGCATGACCTCGACAAAATCGTCGTCTCCCAGCGAATCGCGCGCCAGCATGTGCGCGCGGATGAGCCGTGGCGTCTTGTCTTTGCACACGAAAGCCGCGAAAAAATATTCTCGCGTGTACCCCAGGTAGGCGACGGTCGGTTCGGTCACAGGCCGTCCGTCTTTCGGATAGCGATCGATGAAATCGTTGATGCGCAGCATTTGTTTTGCGGCTTGCGAACGCGCGGTCCCGGTGAGAAAGTCACCCAGGCGCGGCTCACTCTCCAGCCGCGGAATGGCCACGTGGCTGGGGTGGATGACCGCCGGGTGCAGCTCAGAAGAAGAGGGAACGCTTACTCGCGAGGGTTTGGGGGCCGAGGGCAGAGAATCGCTCGTGGGGAAATGGGGCACGGTCGACCCTGCTAAAGGCAATACGCTGCCTATCAAAAGGCAAAGCAGTGGCAAGAACACTTGGCGCAAGGCAGTTGCGTGCATCGTGAAAGTCAGTGACTCCAGATTTGTAAAACGGCGACGGCCGGTTTTCCTATTTGAACTCTTTTCGGTCGCAAGAATAGGATATCGTATCTGCCGTCTCCGCGGCCGAGGGAGCCAAGTTGCGAGTGAGAATTCTTACCGTCCTTCTGCTGTTGCCGGCGTTCCATCTTGCCGCAGCGCAGCGTCTGCCCACCACCGTCATTCCCAGTCACTACAAGCTCTGGATCGATCCGAGCATCGAAAAGCAGCAATTTTCTGGAGAAGAGACGATCGATGTGCAACTCGCCCAAGCCAGCAATGAGATCGTCTTGAACTCGCTCAATCTCGAGATCAGCACCGCCGAGGTGATCGTCGGTGGCAAAACGCAGCAGGCAAAGGTAAGCTACGACCAGCCGGACGAAATGATCCGGCTAACGGTCGCGGAGGTGATTCCTTCAGGACCGGCTGCATTGCATCTCAAGTATTCCGGCAAACTCACTGCCGGCTTGCGCGGCCTGTACCTGAGCAAGACCGCGCGGCGCTCCTATGCCGTCACTCAGTTCGAAGGCACCTACGCGCGCATGATGTTTCCGGGCTTTGATGAACCGGGATTCAAAGCCACCTTCGATCTGACGGTCGTCGCCGACAAGCAGGACACGGCGATCGCCAACGGCCGCATCATCCATGACACGCCGACGGCCGACCCCAATCGCCATACGCTTACATTTTCGACTTCACCTAAAATGTCGACCTACCTGGTGGCCCTCGCAGTGGGCGATTGGCAATGCCTGGAACGGAAGGTCGATGCCGTGCCTATCCGCGTCTGCGCCGTGCCCGAAAGCAAAGACAAGGCCCAGTTCGCGCTGGATGTTGCCGCTCATTCCGTTCAGTTTTACAACCAGTGGTATGGCATCAGGTATCCCTTTGGAAAGCTGGATATGCTCGCTATCCCCGATTATGAGTGGGGCGGGATGGAGAACACCGCGTCCATCTTCTATCGCGACACTTCGTTGCTGCTGGATGAAGCAACCGCTTCTGTATTCAGCCGGCGCAGCCACGCAACAGTGATTGCCCACGAGATCGCGCATCAGTGGTTTGGCGATTTAGTCACCGCCGCATGGTGGGATGACATCTGGTTGAATGAGGGATTTGCCACCTGGATGCAAGCCAAGCCGATCGAAGCCTGGCATCCGGAGTGGCATATCGAGGACGATGTAGCAGCCACCACCCAGCAGATCATCGGCCTTGATTCGTTGAGCGCCACGCGCGCCATCCATGGTGATCCAAAGACTCCCGCGGAGATCAAGGAGATGTTCGACGGCATCACTTATCAAAAGGGCGGCGCCGTGCTCAATATGCTGGAGTCATACGTCGGCCCTGAAGTGTTTCGCAAAGGCGTGAATGCCTATCTTCGAGCCCACGCAAACGGGAATGCTACCTCGGCTGACTTCTGGCAGGCCGAGGCACAAGCTTCGGGCAAACCGATCGATCAGGTAATGCCCACGTTCGTGCTCCAGCCGGGCGTGCCGATGCTGACGGTTACCAGCTCTTGCAACGGGGATAAGGCCCAGGCGGCCTTCAGCCAGCAGCGATTTTTTCTATCTCCGGAGCGCCTGAATGCCGGTTCTCCGGAACAGTGGCAGATCCCGGTCTGCATGAAATTCGGCGGGACGGACACCTGCTCGCTGGTCACGGCGACGACCCAGGAAGCCTCGCTTGGCCAATGTCCGGCCTGGCTATTCGCCAACCGAAATGCCAAAGGCTACTACCGCGTCGCCTATACAAAGGCCGAGCTGAAAGCGGTGGCAGGGGTCGCGGAAACCCAACTGAACGCGCCCGAGCGGATTGCCCTCATTGAGGACACGTGGGCGATGACCCGGGTGGGAAAGAACTCGGTAGGGGACTTTCTGGGCCTGGCGCAAGCGCTTCAATCAGAGCGTGACTTGGCGGCCATCAATCTATTGGCCGGCGATCTCGAGTACATCGGCGATTCGCTCGTACCTGAGAGCGAGTCCGGACGCTTCCATGAGTTTGTGCGCAAGCAATTCGAGGTGAACGAGAGCTCTCTGGGTTGGACCGTACGCCCGGGCGATGGCGACGAACAAAAGGCAGTGCGCGCGAGCTTGCTATCCATACTGGGCCGCACCGGCGATCCCCAGGCAGTCGCCACGGCGCAGGACCTGGTGCAGCGTTATATCAAAGACCCCGCGTCCGTTGAGGGAACCCTGGTTGCGCCGGCCTTCGCGACCGCTGCAGCTCATGGGGATGCCGGTCTTTACCAGCAGATCAGCGATGCATTGCCCAAAGCGCGATCGACCGGAGAATACAACACCTACCTGATGGCGCTGGCTCAATTCAGCCAGGCAAATCTGGCGGAGCAAACAATCGCCCTGCTCGACGCAGGTAAAGTGCGGCAGCAAGAGTATCCGTCACTGTTTGGCATGTTACTGGCAAATACCCATACCCAGGATGCAGCCTGGGCCTACTTGAAAGAGCATTGGAGCGATCTGGCAGAAAAGGTAACCTCTTTCGGGGGAAGGGGCGCGGTATCGGCCTTAGGAAGCTTTTGCTCTCAAGAAAAGCGAGCCGACGTTGCTCAGTTCTTCCAACAGCATCCTGCTCCAGGCGCGCAACGCACCGTAAGCCAGAGCCTGGAGCGCATCGACAACTGCATCGAGTTCCAAAAGCTTCAACAGCAAAACATGAACTCGTGGCTGCAACTGCAGAAGTAATAAACGCACCGGTACGGCAACCGGCCCTCTATGGAACTGTCGCCCTCCCCCTTGTCATCCCGCCTGCCCCGGCGTGCCGTGGGACCGGAGCGAAGCGTAGTGGAGGGATCTGCAGTTCTACGGCCCCTTCGTGGAAATGTTTTTTGACCTGAGCGAGCCGGCTCCACGGGCAACCAATCACCCGTTAAGCTTCGCGGTGAATCAACTCCCATATGCGCGCCAGGTGATGATCATCATGCTCGGCAACGAAATACAAATGGTCCACCAGCCGCATGGGAGTTTTTAGCCGCGGGTGAGGGATCTCTCGAGCAAAGAGAGACACATCCACCTCGTCCAGGCGCTCAAGAAGTCGTCCTCTGGCTATGCGAAACTCCCCCAGAATTTTCTGCCTGTGGTGCGCATTATGATGTGCTTCATCCGTCTTTCGATTATTCAGGTCAGCGGGAGTAAGTTGATCGCTGCCCGCCACATAATCTTCCACCCGCGCCAACCACAACGGTTCCAGATCAACCAGATGACCCGCGTGTTCCTGGGCCGACCATTTCTCTTCCGCTCTTGACGTCAAGACCTCGTGACTAGGGGTCGACAGCAGTTCTTCCAATCGAGCTGGAGTCCCCCGAAGCCGTGCGCAAATATTCGGATAGAGCTCCACCGGAAATGAAAACGCAAACTTACGTTCAAACCACACACTCACCTGGCTCATGGATGCAAATCGCCCTAACTTTCCTGCCTAAGGATATGGTCGATCAAGGATTCTTCTTCAGCCAGCAGGAGCTGCTCTTCCAATTCGGGTAAGGAAAGCCTGTGGCTCTGCTGGAGATCGTCAAAGAAATCGCCTTCGATGGTAGCTGCCAACTCGCGGTCGAGCACGGCGAGATTGACTTCGTCGTTCAGAGCGAAGGAGCGATGGTCAAAGTTGGTCGACCCCACCACATTCCACAAGCCGTCCACGGTCATCAATTTTGCATGGATCATGGCCGGTTCATATTCGTAGATTTCCGCGCCGGCCTGGAGCAGGCGGCGCACGCTGCGATGACTCAGTCTTCTGATCATCGAATGATCGATACGCGGACCTGCAGTGAGAATCTGCACCGTCACGCCCCGCTTCTCGATGGCCTCGATCAACGCCTGCCTCGCACTGCGATCAGGCAGGAAGTAGGGGGTTGTGATCCGTATGGTGCTGCGCGCGCTATTGATCAGAGCCTGAAACAGAATGCGAGCCTGTGTCCCTCCGCCACGGGGCGTACTGGAAACGACAAAGCTTTCCACCCCCTCAGGCAGCGATCGAAAACCAAACTGTCTTGGGCCGGAAAGAATCTGACCGGACGACTCGAGCCAGTTCTCGCAAAAGGCGGAGATGAGGCCCGCAACCGCTTCCCCCTCCACACAGAACACGGTGTCCCGCCATACCGGCACTGCGGTGTCATACAGCCAATGGTCGGCGATTCCCGCGCCGCCGATAAAACCCGTTTCTCCGTCTACGATCAGCAACTTGCGATGCGTCCGGTTGTTTGCCTTGGGCCAGGTATTCCACCGCATCGGGTGATACCAACACATCTGGCCACCGGCAGCCCGTAAGCGATCGAAGTAAGAGGAACGAGTCGAAAAGCTGCCCAGCGCATCGACAATGACACGCACTTCGACTCCGGCTTCCGCCCGTTCCGTCAGTGCGGCAACAATCTCGTCGCCAATTCGCCCCTCCAGGAATTCGTAGAATTCCATGTTGATGGCATCCTTTGCCCGGCGGATGGCCTGGAGGTACGCGGGGAAGAACTCAACTCCATTTTTCAGCCGCGTAATATGCGAACGGCGCCTGGTTCCGCCGGTCACCAGGCTGAGAAATTGAATGAATTCCTCGGAGTCGAGCGCGGCGGTGTTTTTGTCCGGCATGGAATACGGCACGGCCGAGCCAAAAAACTCTATCAGGAAGCGTGCTCCGAGGATCACGACAGCGCCCGCCCCGAGCGCGGCCAAGCCTCGTGTAGCCGGGTGCGATTTGCAGTTGCGACGGCGGTCAGTCATGCATGGCAAGGATACAGGCAGTAGGCAAAAGCGGCGACTCGCGGCGACCGGAAAATATACGGCGAAGGTCTGGACATGTTATCGAAGCGAAAGCGCTAAGCATATCTCTCGGCGGCACGAGCCTTTGCCTTTGCCGCTTCTTCTTCTCGATTCTTTGGAGCAGCAGTTGTTTCGAGCGAATGCAGAAGCCGGGATGAGGCAGCGGTCACTTCATCGATAGCAGCCAGAAACGCGGCCTCATTTGCCTTGGACGGTTTGTTAAAGCCGCTGATTTTTCTTACGTACTGCAGGGACGCCGCGCGAACCTCTTCAGCCGTCACGGGAGGATCGAAGTTAAACAGCATCTTGATATTCCGGCACATGCTTCAGACCTCAGTTCACGAAAATCCAACCTTAACCATTGTAATCGTGTGCAAACTCAGCGTGCCCGTGGCGGCCCATAGCGGAGCGTAGGGCCGAGAATTCTTATCGATAGACCCGCGAATCTCTTTTTCCACCTCCCGGCAGAACTTTCTCCACCGATATTTCGTACCACCTACAAACGTTGCCGGAGGTTCTATGCGGACGCTGATCGATGACCTGCGCTATGCCGTACGGCAGCTTGCGCAAGTCGCCCGGGTTCACCATCACCGCCGTGCTGACATTGGCGCTGGGCATCGGGGCAACCACCGCAATTTTTACCCTGGTGTACGACGTGCTCCTGAAACCTCTGCCCTATAACCGCCCGGAGCAGCTGGTGGTCATGGAAGAGCAGGTGGCGGAGTTCCGGGATATCTATCCCACGCTGCCCATGAACGCCAACCATTTGACCTTCTGGCAGCAGCACAGCCGAAGCTTCCAATCGATGGCGGTGATGAATGAAGACGCTCTGCCCCTGGGGATAGGCGGCCATCCGTCGCAGATAGGTGTACTGAACGCGACTCCCGGCATTTTCTCTGTGTTGGATGCGGCGCCGTCGCTTGGCCGCGCGTTCTCGCCCCAGGAAGCACATCCCGGCCATGAGCATGTTGCCGTGCTGATGGACCCACTTTGGCGACATCAATTTCAAGCAGACCCGGGGATCCTGGGAAAAACAATTACCCTCAACGGATTCCCTTATACCGTGATCGGGGTCATGCCCCCGTCATTCCATCTCCCACATCTGCAAAACTTTGCCTCCCAGGACACCAGTCATCCGCGCCCGGTCGAGGCACTTCTGCCCATGGCCTTTTCCAAGGAACAGTTGCAGGAAGCCATGGGCGATTTCAATTACTTTGGACTGGCTCGCCTCAAGCCAGAGGTCTCGGTAGCCCAGGCCAACGCCGATCTGAACGCGCTGCAGCATACGATCATGGCCGGCCTGTCGGCGGAGGATAAAGCGACTATTTCCGCGACCCTGACTCCCTTCCAGCAATCACTGGTGGGTAACAATCAGAAGCCGCTCCTGATCCTGCTGGCAGCGGTCGCGGGCCTGCTGCTGGTGGGCTGCGTGAATATCACCAACCTTTTGCTGGCACGAGCGGTCGGCAAACGGCAGCAAATGGCCGTGGCTGCGGCACTGGGAGCAAGCCGCGGCGAGATGCTCCACATGGCGATGCGGGAAACCGCTCTCCTTGCCGCGTTGGGCGGGGCGCTAGGCATTCTGCTGGCGACCTTGATTATTCCGGCGATGCAACGTTACCTTCCCCCGGCCCTCGATTTTCGCGGGCTGCTTCACCTGGATTGGGCAGGCGCCGTCTGTGCTCTCCTGCTTGCCGTATTGACGACTCTGCTGGCCGGGGCAGCGCCGGCATGGATGATCGCGCGCACCCCACCGCAGGAGGTGCTGCACAGCGAGTCACGGCTGGCCACCGAGTCGCACAGCAGCAAGCGGATCCGCAGAATATTGGTTGGCATCGAAGTGGCGGTAAGCGTGGCCCTGGTGTTGATGACTGGACTACTGACCACGAGCCTGCTTCGCCTGCTCCATGCAGACCGCGGCTTTGAAACTGCGCGCATTGCAACTGCTATGGTCGATCTGCCAAGAAAGTCATACGCAAAATCCGAGGAGAGGGCTGCGTTTTATAAGCAGGTGCTCGACCGTCTTTCTCACCTCCCCGGAGTTGAGCATGCTGCGGCCGTGAGCGAGTTGCCGCTATCAGGCGATCGGTGGGTGGATATGATCCGGATTTCCGGCGACATAAGGCCTGCCATGCAACTGCCTACCGAGCACTTTCGCTGGGTCACTCCGGGATACTTTGAAACCATTCACCTGCCGTTGATCGCTGGCCGTCTGCTGAGTCCGAGCGACGAGGGCAAACGCTACGCCGTGATATCCGAGCTTACCGCCAAAACGCTTTGGCCGGGAAAGAACCCTGTGGGCCTGCCATTTAGCCGCGGCGGTATGAACGAAAGTCCATTTACCGTAATCGGCGTAGTGGGGAATGCACGAACAGTATCGCTGGCTACACCGGACCCCATGATGGTGTACATGCCCTACTGGTATCGCAACGACGAGACGGGCGGGCTGGTGGTGCGCACTCATCAGGAGCCGGTGGCCCTGGCGCACGATTTGCGTAGAGCCATCTGGAGCGTCGATCCTGAGGTTCCTGTGCCCATAGTGCGCATGCTGGGTGGTGTCGTCGAAGACTCGGTTGCGAACCGTCGTTTCGAAACGCAACTGCTGTTGTTATTCGCTGTTAGCGCCTTGTTGCTGGCGGCCCTGGGAGTCTATGGAGTTGTGACTTATTCGGTAGTCCAGCGAGAGCGGGAGATAGGTTTGCGGCTGGCACTCGGCGCGCAACGGCAAAATATCTACCGCCTGGTCTTGCAGGATGGTCTCGTCCCAGTAGTAGCAGGAGCCGTGGCCGGGGTCGGCGTAGCCTTTGCGTTTGCTCGGGTGGTGGGCAGTTTGTTGTTCCAGGTCAGTCCGTATGACTCCGCCATCGCTACCAGCGCCGTTGCTGTGCTGATGGCCTTGGGAGCCGCGGCTTGCCTGCTGCCCGCGCGTCGCGCTGCTGCAGTGGAGCCGATGCAGGCCCTGCGAAGAGAATAAAACCGGACTTCCCGTTCTTATGCGGAAATGTTGATCAAACTGCCGCTAGCCTGGCCGTGCTGCACCAGGTAACCCGCAACATCCTGTACCGCGCTTTGGACCGCGCCCGCGCTCAGCGCATCCGAGATTTTGATGACCAGCTTTTCGAGCGAACTCAGGGCCAGGTTGCTGGTCGCGGTCGAGGACTCCTCGGCCTCCAAATCCGCATTGATCTTCTTGAGATCGGTTTTGGCTGCGGCGCTGTTGCCAGATGTCAGGTCTTTAAAGAGCGACGTCACGTCCTTGACCACGTTGTTCTGGCTGGCGGTGCTGCCGCCTTCCGCCTTCAGATCGATTTTGAATTTAGCTAGATCCGACTTGGCCCCGGAGACATCTCCGTTAGCCAGGGCCCTGAGCAAGTTGATGATGTCTTGAGTGAGGAGATCCGGGGAATTGCCATAGGCGTTGCCATTGGAAGTGGACCCGTTGTTGGCATTGGTCGATTTGGGTGGACTGGCTTGACCCGCGGTCAGACCGCTCGTCACTGACGAATCGAGAAGCGAGGCGGATACAGATATTGCCATAGAGGCCTCTTTCGAACGGACAAAGACAAAACCACTATCGGCAGAAAAGTAAAAACTGTTCAGGGAACTTTCGATATTTGTCGCACAACTTTCGCCGGCCCGGAGATGCGGCCAACGGCGACACAAGCGTTACCACCGGCTACTGAACGTTGACCGTGACCTGCTTGGTCGCACGCCCATATTGATTGGTGGAATAGAGGGTATAGATGGTGGTGGCGCCCGGGGTTACCGTTTGCGTGCCCCCGCGCACCGGGCCCACTGCGTCGATGTAGTCGTAGGAGTCATTGCTGACAGTCCAACTTAAGATGACCGGCGTTCCGGCGGTTACCGTGGTTTGTGAAGCGGTGAAGCTGCTGATCGTAGGAGCGGCTCCGGTGGGCGCGGTGGACCCGTCGTATTGCGTGCCCATCTGCACTACTTCGAAGTTGGATGCATCGATCGCCTTCAGTGCATTCAGGTCGTTGTCATCCCAGCGTGCATCGGGAGCTCCCTGGAAATACATGTTGCTGCCGTTGTCGGCAACGATCATGCCGTAATTCTTCATGGCGGTGAGAATCGCCTGGTTGGCGGCGCTGAAGCCGGAGATCGCGAACCCGGCCTTAAGGCGCAGCCGCATCCCCATGATGTTGTCGGTCCCGGAATTGTTTCCCGCTCCATGGGTGGCCGGGGCTACAAAGTAGCCGCCGTTGGCATCGCTCTTGGTGTGCGCCACCGTCATGCGGATGGCGTGATGGATCGCGCCCGCGGCCACCTCGTCGTACCGCACCAGCCCGGGAAAGATGGGTAAGCCGGCCGCATCCGCGGAGGTCCATCCGTAAGGACGGTGCTCGCTGCTGGTAAGGTCCCAGATGGCGCCGTTGGCTGCACTCCACGCTCCGTTGCAACGCTGTGCTTGCCAGCTTTCGTAAATCCAGCACTTGTTCTTGTCAATCACGATCAGGTGATCGTCTCCCGTGATGGTGCAGTCCGCCGGAAAGCCTTCGATGGGAGCCGTGATGGGAATCGGGTACCGCGTGATGTCACTCTCACTTTGATAAGTAGTCATCGTGATGGCCACTCCCGGAGTGGCACTCGAGTCCACCACAACATAGGGAATACCGTAGTTTCCGTCGGCGACGTTGGAGAAATCCGGATGCAAATGGCTGCCCGTAAGAGCGCCGATGATGGTGGCCGAGTTGGGATCGACTGCCGCAGAAGCGATATTCGTGTTCCACAGATTGGAAGAGGGAAACGGCACGTAACCGTTGAGGCTGGCTCCGTTGCCGGTACTCATATTGCCGCAGGATGGCCCGGCGGTTGCGTTGACCGTGATGCTCAGGCTGCCTGTTTTCGAAAGGGCAGGGGTGCTCGAATCTGTCACATCCACGGAGAAGACCGTGCTACCCGCCTTGGTCGGCGTGCCGCTGATGGCGCCGGCGGAGGAAAGTGTGAGTCCGGCGGGCAGCGTGGTACCGCCTGCCAGGCTGAAAGCATAGGGGAGCACCCCGCCCGATGCGGTCAACGTTGCCGAGTAAGCCGTGTTCAAGGTGGCGTCGGCCAGCGTCGTCGTGGTCAGCGTCAGGGTCGGTATTGGGCTAGCCGCAATCGCGAGGGTGAGCGCGGCCTTGGCCGTCTGAGGCGTGGCGGACGAATCCGTCACGGCAAAAGTTACCGGAAAAGACCCTGCCGCAGTCGGCGTTCCTGAGATGGCGCCGCCGGCCGCAAGGGCCAACCCGGCAGGCAATGTGCCCGAGCCGATCGACCACTTATACGGGGAGATACCGCCGGAGGCCTGGAGCGCAGTCGAGGGATAGGGCGTTCCGGCGGTTCCTCCTGGTAGGGAAGTGGTCGTGACCGCAAGCGGTGACGGCGCCGTCGGCGGGGTCGTGCTGATCTTGATGCTCAGGCCGGCAGAGACCGACTGCGATGAAGGTTGAGTTGAGTCCGTCACCTTCACGGTTGGAGACCATGTCCCAGCGGAGTTTTGTGCCGGAGTCCCAGTGATCGTCCCCGTCCCGCTGTTGATCACCAATCCGGTAGGAAGGTTCCCGGCACTGTACGTGTAGGGTGTGCTGCCTCCGGATGCTACCACCACGCTGCTGTATGCCGCTCCCACGGTTCCGGCGGGGAGCGCGATCGTTGTAATCGCCAGGTTACTTGGCTTGTTGGAACTGCCTGTGCTGGAACTGCCCGTGCTGCCGCAACCGGCGAGAAGTGCCGACGCCCCTACGATCAGACTCCATCCCAGTTTCCCCATGGTCTAGCCCGTCCCCGATGCTAAACCTGAGTCTGTAACAAGAGAAGGATGTATCGATATAGAACTCTACGCCAAAGTTGTAGTTACGACTTAGACAACGAGTAACATCTACTGACGAACCGAGTGCAAATTGAGTCCGGTAAAACCTCGCCCAGGACGCAGTCCTGGGTAGAGATTCGAGAGACGAAACGTGGGGCAAGGAGAACCGCAGGTCCCTCCGCTTCGCTACGCTCCGGTCGGGATGACAAGGGTGAGGGAAGCGTACTCATCAGGTATTCTGGGCACGATGCCGGACCATGTGCTGATCAGTGTTACTGAATCTCATGGAAATCCGCCCTAACCCCCCTCCACAAAACCGTCATCCTGAGCGAAGCGCTTCGCATATCTGCCGTATAAGAAGGACTTATAGCGCGAAGTCGAAGGACCCCGGCAATGCTTGTTGGCAGATGCTATTTCGAGCTTTCCGGCCACAAACGATAAGGAAAATCAAAAAGTCACAACCTCCGACCGAAGCCTATCGAAGCGGAGGGATCTGCGGTTTTCTCCCCCACTTTTTGCCGTCTGCAGTCCCTCTTTAGAATTAGCCTATTACCCCGATCACCGACGGCTCTTCTTCTTAGCTGGCCGCATCCGGACCGCCTTCTTCTTTCCGCCCTTGTTCTTGCCTGGGCTCGAGGCGCCCAGAAGGGCGATGAGCTTCCCGCCGATCGGTGAGCCAAGACCGGTACAAGCATCCCATCCCGGACCGGCAAAAAACGCGCCATTGTTTCCCGACACGATGTCGTTGAACGCAGACGCTCCTTTGGCAGCATAGATCTGAGGCTGGATAAACCCGGCGCTCTTTCCGTTCTGCTGATTATTCAACGCGATCAGACCGGCCCACAGCGGAGCAACGGCGCTTGTTCCACCGATGACCATGTTCTGCCCGTCGACCCGGATCTGGTAGCCGGTCACAGGATCGGCATCGCCGGCGACATCCGGAACCCCGCGGCCGCCCCCGCTTACAGAGGGCGCCGGAACCTTCGCCTTTGCCTGCCAGGTCGGCAAGGGGAAAACATTGCTGACTCCGCCGCCGGTTGCGCCCTCGCCGCTGGCCTGCTCGTTCCATACCAGCTCTGAGCTGATCGTGCTGCCGCTGCCCATGAGCTTGGTGCCACCACAGGCCAAAACGTGTGGACTGGAGGCAGGGAAGTCAACGTTATTGCCGGTACCTCCATCGGTCGAGCCGTTATCGCCCGAAGCGACCGTGATGGTGATGCCGAGCGCCGCTGCGGATTGGCATGCAGCGTCGAGTGCGCTCAGCGCTTGCGCGGTCCAGCTGGACTCCGGGCCGCCCCAGCTGATCGAAATGACACTCGGTTTGTTCGTGGTATCGTGGACGGCCGCGCCGATGGCATCGATAAACCCCTGGTCGGTGTTGGGTGCGAAGTAGACCACAATCTTCACTCCCGGAGCCACGGCCGCCGCGACTTCGATATCGAGCATGACCTCCCCATCCGCGCCACTTGCGTTGCCGGGAGAATTCTTGCCCTTGTCTACCGACACCGCAGTCACTTTGGGTGCGGGCTGACCCAGCCCTTTGAAATAGGCGGCAAGATCCGCGGTGCGGTAACCGCCGCCCAGTTCGATGATGCCGATGGTTTGGTCTTTCGCGGTCGCACCTTTGGGAAACTGGTAGAGTTGCCCCACCTGCACCGGAGTGAACGAGGTCCCGGCTGCCGCGGCGTGGGCCCGGGCAAAGCCTTCGGTTCCGGCAGTGTTGGTGTTGATCGCGGAACCCAGGACACGGAAATGCGGTTGCGCCTGGGGGCGATTGTCGAGTCCGAGAATCGCCTCAACAGCACCGGCCAGCGCGGTGGGTATCTGGATACTGCCTTCGCGGACGCGATAGACGTTGCCATCAAGCGTTTTCTCTACCAGCTTCACTCCGAACGCATTCTGCATGGCAGCCACCGTCCCGGTGAGCTTGACGGTGCGCCGTTCCGGCTTTGGCGTGTCTTTATCGACGGTGAGTCCGAACTCCTTTGCGAAAGTACGCACAGCTTTGACGGCCGCAGGATCAGCGGCATGCTTCTGGGTGTACTGGGCGCGCGTGAGGCGGTCTTTGCCCAGGCGGCTGGTCTTGAGAGGGCTCTTACGCTTAACGATGACCGAAACGGTGATGACGCTGGCGGGTCGAACCGGTTTCTCACCGGTTGCTGCGGTGAGGGGCGCCTTCTCACTCCCGCGCAATACAACGCGTGGTTGGGAAGAAAAGCGGAGGGCAGATTTCTTGGGAGGCATGGGAAGTTCTCCAGTCGATACGATGCCCATAATATTCCGGTATGCTCTCCCAGGGAAGTTTTACCCACCATTGTTAAAGTTACTTTTATCCACTTCAACTCCCTCGCATCGTCTGGACGACCGTTGGTCAACTTGCAACTCTGTTCTTTCGTAGCCGCTGTAGAATGAAGATCAGCAATGCCCACATCGATAGACTGGCCGCTCAAGAACCCGCCGCGCCGCCGCCGCCGTTTTTTCCTCCTGCTCGCAGTGCTTGCTGTTATCTTCTTCAGCTTTCGCACGGCAGTATCGTATTTTGTCGACCTGTTGTGGTTCCGGTCGCTGAACTACGGGGCCGTCTTCACAAAAACGCTGGCTCTCGAGTGGGGTGTATTCGCTTTTTTTGTCACAGCCACGTTCCTCATTCTGTTCGCGTCATTTGCTGTTCTCAAACGGACTCATCTGCCCGATTTACCCAGCAGTCACACCGTTTTTGTGGGCGGACATCCAGTAAGACTTCCCGTAGACCCCGTGATGCGGCTATTGGGTTTTGGCGGATCGGCAATAATCGCCCTGGTGACGGGCGCCGGCATGATGGGGGAATGGCCGGCACTTGCGCTCTATAAGTACGCGCCGGCCGCCATGGGCAGCGTCATTGACCCGATCTTTGGCAAGCCGCTTAACTTTTTTCTCTTTACGCTGCCCGCCTGGCAGCTGATCTCCGGCTGGCTGCTGACCATCGCCATCATTGTCTGCGCGGTTGCCATCTTCTTCATTCTCATCACCGGCGGTGCGGACGCCTTTGCCGGCCGTCGCAGCTTTCTCACCATTCCGTGGCGCGGGCTTTCTATCGCCTTTGCCTTCTTACTGCTGATTCTGGCGGCGCGCGTGTATCTCAGCCGGTTTGATCTTTCGTTCGAAGATCACACTGTCTTCGCGGGCATCACTTATACCGACGCCCACATCACCCTCGCCGGCCTTCTGCTGGTAAGCATAGCCCTCGTCGCCGGAGCCATTGCAGCAGCGGCCAATGCCATGACAGTGGCGCGGGGACGCTGGCTCGTGGCGGCGATTGTGCCCGCAATTCTCTGCTTTGCCGGCGTTAGCGTGGCCGGGTGGTGGATGAGCAGCTTTATCGTCAAACCAAATGAATTGGTGCGAGAACGGCCCTACATCGCGAACAACATCCTTATGACGCGCCAGGCATACGGACTGGACCGCTTCTCGCAGCGCGAATTTCCCGCGGATACAACAGTGGAGGCGGCGGATGTGGCCAATAACCAAGCCACCTTACAAAATATTCGCCTTTGGGATTGGCAGGCGTTGCAGGACACTCTGCGCCAGATTCAGGAAATCCGCACCTACTATGATTTTCCGGACATCGACATCGATCGCTATCAAATTGGCGGCACTCTACGCCAGGTGATGCTCGCTGCCCGCGAACTCAACGTCGAGAAGCTGCCGGGAAGCAGCCGGAACTGGATCAACGAAAAGCTGATCTACACCCATGGCTATGGGGTTACGATGAACCCCGTAAACGGATTTACCTCGGAAGGGCTGCCAACGCTGTACCTGGGCAACATGCCGGTGCAGAGCACCGTTCCCGGTCTAAACGTAACCCGGCCGGAGATTTATTTTGGCGAACTGACCAACACCGACGTTTACGTCAAAACTCGCCAACAGGAATTTAATTATCCCCAGGGGCAAACCAACAATCTCACTTCGTATCAAGGGGATGGCGGCATCGCAGTGGGCGGCTTGCTGCGCCGCATTGTGCTGGCCTTCGATCGTGGCGATCTGGCAAAGTTACCTTTCAGTGATGATGTGAACGCGCAGAGCCGGTTGCTGATGCGGAGAAACGTGCGCGAACGCGTATTGACCCTGGCGCCGTTCCTTACCTACGATCAGGACCCGTACATCGTGGTTGGTGACGATGGCAGGCTGTCGTGGGTCATGGACGCCTACACCACCTCCGGCCAGTATCCTTACTCCACCCATTACCGGCTGGGCGAAGATTCCATCAACTACGTTCGCAACAGCGTGAAGGTAGTCATTGACGCCTACGATGGCTCAACTACTTTTTATGTCTTTGACGAGCAGGATCCAATTCTCGCCGCATACCGCCGCATTTTTCCCAGCTTGTTCAAACCCGAGGCAGCCATGCCGGCAGGATTACGCAAGCACATGCGCTATCCGGAGTTGCTGCTCAAATTGCAGGGACAGGTCTACGGCCTGTACCACATGACCAATCCTGAGGTGTTCTACAACCGCGAGGACCTGTGGACGGTCGCCAGCGAAGTCGGCATGAGTGAAGGCGGCGGACAGGTCACCCAGCCGATGCAGCCGAATTACGTGCTGATGAAACTGCCCGGCGAAAGCGGCATGGAATTTGTCGAGATTCTGCCGTTTACGCCTGCAAATCGTAACAATCTCATTGGCTGGATCGGCGGCCGCAGCGACGGCGCACACTACGGCACCTCGGTGGTCTACAACTTTCCCAAGAACAAGCTGGTCGATGGACCGTTGCAGATCGAGGCCCGCATCGATCAAAACGCACAACTCTCCGGACAACTGACACTGTGGAATCAGCAGGGCTCGCACGTAAGGCGAGGTACGCTGCTGGTGATCCCGACCGGACGCGCTCTCTTGTATGCCGAGCCGATCTATTTGCAGGCGGAGCGAAGCCCCATGCCCGAGTTGCGCCTGGTGGTGCTTGCGTTGCAAGACCGCCTCGCGTACGGCTCCACGTTCGAGTCGGCCCTCGCCGCGCTTTTTGCAGGAGGGAACTCATCGCTGACGGCAGCCGAACCGCAGAAAGCAGCGACTCCGGCCTCAACCACAAACGCCTCCGCGGCGGCCGCAGACCTGCACCCAACGATTGCTGAGGCGGCCAAAGATCTCGCAGACTATCAAAGGTTAACTGCCGAAGGAAAGCTCGGCGAAGCCGGGCAGAAGCTCGAGGACCTAAAGCGTGCTCTCGACAAACTAAATACGCGCCGTTGAGGCCCTAAAGCAAAAGGCCTGAATCCACGTGGGACTCAGGCCTTTGCAGTTCATCCGTTTTTAGCGGCGATACTCCTCACCCATCATGTGACGGACCCCGACGTCGTAGCCGCGCTCAAAACCTTCCCGGTATTCGTGACGAAGATGTTCTCGAAACATCCGGATGGCGATATTCATCGCGGTTGTTGACGTTTGGTGTGCGGTGGTTTTCGTAGTCCTTGCGGGCTCCCTCCATTCCATCGTGAAATCCGCGCCGCTGAGCATCGTTGAACTCCGAAGGCGCATTAGCCCATTCACCGCCATGCTCCCCGTATCCCGGTGGCGGGCTTTGTTGCGGTGCATACTGGGCGTGCATGAGAGCCGGCGAACTCAACAGAAGAAGCATTGCACTCGATGTCGTTAAACGATAGAAAGTGTTCATTTGCCTGATCCTTTCTTGCTCCTACGACCTAGCAAGATAGATGCGAAGCCGGCACCGGGTGTTGTCATCTACAGGATTTAAGCGAGTGAACGCATTGTTATGAAGCACTTACTCCGACTCTTAACCGCGGCATCAGCTGGAGATTACCGCGTAAGGGATGGCTGCCGGTTCAGCGGTACGGACCGAGCGAAATGATCAGAATTTCCACCAGGGTGTCCGATTCGTTACGCCATTGGCGGCCGGTTCCCGCAACCACCGTGACGGAATCGCCGCGTTCCAGGACCTGTTCGCTATCCTGCAGCTTGAGGATCACACTGCCTTCGAATACCATGGCGAACTCGTCAGAAATAGAAGGCGTGGCATGCTTACCCGACAGGCCGCCCGGCTTGATGATGAGCATCGAAGCGCGGAACTGCGAACCATTGGAAAGAGAGCCCAGCGAAGCAATTTCGGCGCGCGACCAGTCCAACGCCATGTGGGCACGGTCGCTGGCGCGCACGATATTGACCACCTGCTGATTCGCGGAAAGGAAAAATTGCCCCAGCGTTACTCCCAACGCGTTGGCGATTTTTTCCATCGAAGAAATGGAGGGCGAACATTGCCCGTTCTCAATTTGCGATAAGAAGCTGGCAGAAAAGTCTGTTCGTTCCGCAAGGGCCCGCAAAGAGATTCCCTGTTGTTCCCTCAGATAGCGAAGGGAGTTACCAAGAGTCTGCTCGATCATCCTTTTTCCAACTCAATCCCTGTCGCTGGTGGGCAAAATGGCGTCCCCCAGTATACAGAGGTCTTTAACGTAAGAAGCCACACACTTTGCCTATCTAACGTCTATAACGACACTATCGTTTGGCCACGGTTGTCGCACGCGAAGTAATCAGGAGTGTTACTACCACATAACGGGCATCGTCATCCCTTGGCCGGCGGTAAGTCGTGGCTACCCCATGTTTTATCGCTCGAGTAGCACAACGGTTCCAGGGTGCAATCGACGCAGCGCGGTTTGCGGGCAATGCAAACCTGGCGCCCGTGGTGGATCATCTCGTGGGAGAATGCGATCCAGTGGTCCTGGGGAATGATCTCCATCAGGTCCTTTTCCACCTGGATTGGCTCGGTTGCCTTCGTCAGTTCAAGGCGCCTTGACAGCCGAAGTACGTGCGTATCGACCACCACGCCTACTGCCTTGTGAAAGGCCACACCCAGCACTACATTGGCCGTCTTGCGCGCCACGCCCGGCAGGGTCAGCAGCTCTTCCATGGTTTCCGGGACCTTGCCCGAATATTCAGCCATGAGCCTGCGCGCCGCTCCATTCAGAGACTTGGCCTTGTTGTGATAAAAACCGGTGGAACGGATCAGCTCTTCGATCTCCACTAGAGGAGCGTGAGCAAAGTCATTCGGGGTAGGGAATTTCTTGAAGAGCCCCGGAGTGACCATGTTCACTCGCGCGTCAGTACATTGCGCGGACAGAATCGTGGCCACCATCAGCTCCCACGCATTGCGGTGGTGCAGGGCGCATTCTGCGCTGGGGTAGGCTTCCGCCAGGCGCTCCAGAATTGCAGCGATCCGCTCCGGCGCGAGCGGATCTCGACGCGGCTTCTTGGACTTCACCGCCTTCTTCACTGGCTTCTTGACTGCCTTTTTCGCCGCCACCTTCATCCGCGGTCAGCCGAGCCGCGCCAGCATTTCTTCCGGCGTCATGCGAATGCAGGTGAAGATGGGAGTGTCTTTCAGCGTGTACGGACTGATCTCGGTTTCCCGCAACTGCTGCACCAGGTCGAGAAAATCTTCGGGATAGTTGGTTTCAAACGCCACCACGAACTCCTGGTCGTCGATACCGAAAGAGTAGGTGGTGTTCAGCTTGACTCGCGGATAAAGATGGCCAACCCGGATGTGCTCGTTCATCAGGCGTTGGCGTTCTTCGGCCGGCAACAGGTACCAGGCGCGCGTCTTCCAAAAGGGATAGATGAAGATATATTTCTGGCCGCCGGGCCGGATGCTGCCTCGCGAATCGTGCTGTCCTTCGTGCTCGTGACCGATCAGGTACTGCGAGCGTTTGGTCATGGACAAGAAAACTGTACGCAGTTTGTAGATAACCGCCCATGGGCGTTGCCATCAGTTCCGCCGTCATCTGGTTCAGATCTTCCGCGGTATAGCAGATGCGCCACAGGACCATATCGCAATCGCCGCGAAGACCAACGGTGGAATAAGTGAGCGTAAGCAGGCGCCCGGGCTGATTCCAGCGCTTGATCACCTCGGCAAAGGCGGCGCGGTGTGCGTCTTTCTCTGCCGCGGGCAGACGGCGCCATTCGGGCAGAACCTTGAAAAAGGTAAAGCCAATGATTTGCCGTTTCACTTCTTTGGCGGGGGCGGCTGCCCGCTGTGCAGCGGGATCGTTCTGCGGGGCAATCTGCGTAGGCTCAGAAACTTCGGGGATAACGGCTTCTGCCATGGTGTACTCCTGGTTAAAACTCCATGGTAGCAAAGCGGCGCGTGGGCCAAACCGCTATACTGCCTGCGGATGACAGAGAAAATCATAGGTGTTCTTGCCCACTTCATCATTGCCGTCATTTCGGCCACGGGTTATCTAGGGATTGCTTTGCTGATGGGCATCGAGTCGGCCTGCATTCCGCTTCCCTCGGAAATCATCATGCCGTTTTCCGGCTACCTGGTGTACACCGGCAGATTCCAGCTATGGGGGGTGGCTACTGCCGGCGCCATCGGCTGCAACCTGGGTTCGGCCTTGGCCTATTGGGTGGGAGCCCATGGCGGCCGTGCGCTGGTGGAGCGATACGGCAGGTATGTGCTTCTCAGCCGGCGCGACCTGGACCGCACCACGCATTTCTTCCAGAAATATGGATCCATTACCGTCTTCCTGGCACGCTTGCTTCCCGTGGTGCGCACCTTTATCGCCTTGCCCGCCGGAATCGCCAGGATGCCCCTGTGGCGCTTCCACATCTACACCTTCCTCGGCTCATGGCCCTGGTGCTTTGCTCTGGCGTACGTGGGCATGAGGCTGGGCCGCTCCTGGGAAACCGATCCCCGTTTCAAAGAAGTCTTTCATCGCTTCCACCTGGGGGTGGAGGTGGTACTACTGGCCGCCATTATCTGGTTCGTTTGGTCCCACTGGAAACACCGCGCCGGCGAATCCGCCAGCGCGGCCTGAAGCTTCCCGAGCACGCATGACGACCGTTAAGCCTTGCTTTCTCTCCTTTGAGCGGCGCTGATTTGCCAAAGCAGAAATGAAAGCCGAGACTGAAAAGGTTCGCGATCGGTACTCCTCGGGAGCCTTGCGATCGCACACAAAAAAGAAGCGAGAGGATGGACCCGCAAGAAAATGTCTACGCCTACGAGCAGCAGCCAAGAGACTGCTGGCAGTTCACCGATTCAGCCCGCCAACGGAAAATTAGGAATCATGATCCCCGGAATGGGATCGGTAGCGACCACCCTGGTAGCGGGCGTGGAAGCCGTACGCAAGGGCATTGCCAAGCCAATTGGCTCCCTTACCCAAATGGGAACTGTCCGCCTGGGCAAGCGCACCGACGGGCGCAGCCCCCTGATCAAAGACTTCGTTCCCCTGGCCAAGCTGGATGATCTCTGCTTTACCGGCTGGGATATTTTTGCCGACAACATGTTCGAGGCTGCCCGCGTGGCGCGTGTCCTCGATCGTGACCAGCTGGAAACGGTCCGCCCTTTTCTGGAAGGCATCCGGCCCATGCCGGCGGTCTTCGATCAGCACTACGTCAAGCGTCTGAACGGAACCAACGTTAAGAAGGGCAAGAACAAGCGCGATCTGGCGGAGCAGCTGCGGGCCGACATCCAGGCATACAAAAAAGTGACCGCGCGCCAGGTGATGATCTGGTGCGGCTCGACCGAGATCTTTCTAACGCCCACGGCGGTCCACCAATCCCTGGCCGCATTTGAGAAGGGTTTGGAAGACAACGACATCAACATCGCGCCTTCGATGATCTACGCCTACGCCTCCTTGCAGGAAGGCGTGCCGTTCGCCATGGGGGCGCCGAACCTGACCGTCGATCTGCCGGTAATGCAGGAGCTTTCCCGCCAGAACAACACGCCCATCACCGGGAAAGATTTCAAGACCGGCCAGACCTTCATGAAGACGGTGCTGGCGCCGGCCTTCAAGGCGCGCATGTTGGGAGTGAGCGGTTGGTACTCCACCAACATTCTGGGCAATCGCGACGGTGAGGTGCTGGACGATCCCGAGTCATTCAAGACCAAGGAAGAATCCAAGCTAAGCGTGCTGGACTTCATCCTGCAGCCTGAGCTTTATCCCGATCTCTACAAGGATATTTACCATAAGGTGCGGATTAACTATTATCCGCCGCGTGGTGATAACAAAGAAGGTTGGGACAACATCGACATCTTCGGCTGGCTCGGCTATCCGATGCAGATCAAGGTAGACTTCCTTTGCCGTGATTCGATCCTGGCCGCGCCCATAGCTCTGGATCTCGTGCTTGTTCCTCGACTTGGCGGCCCGCAGTCCGGAACTCAAAGGCCTGGGTATTCAGGAGTGGCTAAGCTTCTACTGGAAGTCGCCCATGACGGCACCCGGTCTCTACCCGGAGCACGATCTCTTCATCCAGTTGATGAAGCTGAAGAACACGCTGCGGCACATTCAAGGTGAATCCCTGATCACTCACCTCGGCCTAGAGTATTACGATTAGGCTCTGTGACTTAGAAGCATTCGTTGAAGCGTTAGGGGAGATCCGTAAGCGGTCTCCCACGCTGACCTCCCAGTGCTCACGATGGTCATCTGCTCTCCCACCCTCGAGGGTGCCCCATGACCCCGAATTTCGGTTGGGCTTAATCGGTTCCACAGACTTCATGCGCCTTCCCTCGACGGAAGGCGCACGACGCGGAGCGTCCAGGGAGCTTGCAGGAAATTCGGGGTATTTGCACCGGCGTGGCCGGGGCACTACATGGGTTGAAGAGATGGGCGAAGCCCCTTCCTTTATTCTCTTTTGCATGACGACGCACGTTACTTCAGCGGAATCTTCACCACAAAATAAGTAAACGTGCCGCCCGAGTCGAGCACAAGCTGATGGGGAACACCGGCTGGTATATGCGCAATGTCTCCCTCCTGGAGCTTCTTGCGTATCCCTTGCTCAATCGAGGCGCCTCGAATCTCACCCGGTGCTGTCGTGGTGGGACTGGCGACAGTACCACCCGTGACCAGCGTGGCCGTGCCCTGAAGCACCACGAACACATCTCCGAATTGTTGATGTAGTTCCGCCTTCCCGTCTCTGTCGCGAAACGCCAGAATAGTGGAACTGTCCAGATGCTTCTCCAGGATGCCGGTTCCTGCCTCCTTCGAATTTTTCGCCTGCTCGCGCATCTGTTGCACGAACTGCAGGAGTTGATCCGGCGAATACGCAACGGCAGCCGCCGTTTGGGCAGAAGCCATCGAGCTCAACATCGAAGCAGCGAGCACGACACAAAGTTTCATCATCGCGTTATCCTCATGCCGAGCACTCTATCGCAAACCCATCCGTGCCGCATCCTGAGAATCCTTATACAGCGAAATCGAGTGCGATCACCTCGTGCACGCGGATCGAAGGCACCTCGATCAGAATCGCGTCCCCATCCTTCCGGTACTGGGTTTCCACTCCGGCGACCAGCAAATGCGCCTTGGCAATTCGTTTCCCCTCAGGAACCCGAATACGAGCCTGCTGGCTGGAAATCGGGATCGCCTCGCGCACCGGCCCTTTCATCATCATGGGATTGGTAAGGTTCACCAGGTGCACGGTCATGGAGTTCTTTTGTAACCAGACAGCCACGTCGAGCACGCCTTGCCCTTCGACAGTGAGAGGAGCCGGTTCGTTGTTCGCCCACAGGACTGCATTGCGCAGTAGCTTCCCATGATCCGTGTTCAGCACTTCCCAGAAGGTACGGTCGATATCCCAGGGAAAATAGACCACCCGGCCCTTGCCGATTTCACGCATGAAGATTCCCGCGTCATGGGACGCACCGGGCCTTACGAAACACTCTTCCATGGGCAGGTCAGGATAGGTAGGAACCACCCGCAGCGGCGGCGAGAGGCTCTCACCGCCGGCAGTTACATGAACCCTGTGTACTCCGTTAATAATGCGGTTTGCATCTTCAAAGCCCGCCAGCACGGGATGGTATTGCCCGGAAGAAGGATCCTTTTCGAGTGAGAGGTACGAGTTGAGCATCGGACCTTCTTTACTACCGGCGAACGAAGCTCCAAAAAGGGAAGCCAGCCCGAAATCCTGCCGTCGCACACCCCATTCGTCGTACAACGAAGTTTCATAAGTGGCGACGATGCTGCCCCCGCGCTCGACAAACTCACGAATCTGGCCACACTGCTGCGTGGAAAGAGCCGCGATATTGGGCAGGATCAAGGTGCGAAATTGATCCGTATGCTCTCGATCGAGCAACTGGTCGTGCACCATCTCAAACGGAATTCTGGCTTCGACCAGTGCCTGGTAAAAGCCCATCGCAGGATCGTCAACCGTAGCCACCGCATCGGGACCGCCGTAAAACGCAGCCGTCTGCTGGGAATAAACCATGCCCACGCGCGCCAGCGATTTCTCGTTGCGAAAGTAATCCTGGTGTGCGTAGTGCCACTGGAAGATTTCCTCGACCACCGGAAACCAGCGCTTGTCGTAAGGCTTGGCATTGAATTTCGTGAAGGTCGGACGAAAATCCTGCGCCATGCCATCCGCCACCCAGAGCCTGATCTCGTCACCGCTCTGAACAGAATCCTTCCAGCGGTACTTATCTTCCAGGCCGACGCTGAAGATTCCGGCAATCGCCTTTCGTCCCATGGTGGCCCGGTACTCCTTAGCGCTTTTGCCGCTGGCCCAGGGTGCGACCATGCCCGCGCGCCCCTGTCGATCCGCCAACAATGTCGGCGCTATTTCGCCAATGGTCTTCATATCCAGCTGGCTTAACGCGCCGCCGCCGGCATTCGCCAGATAGCTCGCCTGGGGATTGATTTCCTGAATTTTCTCGTTCCACAGCCGCCACAACTCGAATAAGCGCTGCTGATGCCATACGATGTATTGCCGTTGCGACGGATCCTGAGGATTGCTGGTGCGGGGAAGGTCCAGCCCGGAGAAATCGTGGAAGTTCTTCTGGCAGTGCTCGCAGTAACACATGCCCGATCCTGCCCATCGATTGGTGAAGATTCCATCCACCATGTACCTGCTCATGATTTCCTGATGAACCGAAGTCATGAATTCAAAGTTGTAGGGGCCCAGCGCGCAGGTGAGCCAGAAATCCGGATCGGACGCGTGTTGCCGCTTCTTGCCGTTTGCGTCGACTGCCAGCCAGTCAGGATGCGCGTCGTACACATCCTTGTGACACGCGTGCGAGTCGGTGCGGGCAACGACATTCATGCCTAATTTCCTGCAGCCGTGCGCAATGTCGCCGAAGGCGTCCATATTCCCCAACCACTTGCTGCGGTAGTGCAGAGGAATCTCCGTGGGATAAAAAGCGACACATCCCCCCGCATTCAGCACCGTGGCATCGGCATGGATTCGTTGGAAATAGTCCAGCCAGAACTGCATGTCGTAATTGCCGGGATCGTCTTCGACAAAGCTCAGCTGGGCCCAACGCATGGGGCGGTCGTACCACGAGGTCGTCCCTGGACTGGTCGGAGCGGCCGAAAGCCGGACAGTTTGCGCTTCGCTCTGCCCGTCAAAACCAACTATGCAGGCAGCAGAGACACCAGCCGCTTGTTTGAGAAACGTTCTTCGAGTGCTTTCCAACGCATGCTCCCTGACGATGATTTGTCAGTGTTCGCGCCTCAGGGGCGGCGAGCCGGCCACCAAGGTGTCCGGGTGGACCGCGGCCATTCTACGTCATCGTGCTCATTATGGACGTGTTGCCGGCGTGCTTAGACTCCCCCTTCACCCCGACCAAAAGCAGTCACTTGCTTGTTTGTTCCCGGCGTGTCACCATCCACACGCAATTCGGGCTCAGCAGGGGATGAACTTCGGCCATGGCAATTCCTACAGAGAACGTTGGTTCGTTACCGCGTCCGGCAAAACTACAAACCGCGCTTCGACACTATGATCTCGGCAAGATCACACGGGAACAACTGACCAGGCAGCAGGATGCTGCATGCCAGGACTCCATCCAGAACATGGAAGCGACCGGTTCGCCCATCGTTTCCGACGGCGAGCAGCGCTCTTCCAGCTTTGCCACCTATCCTCTGAGTGATACCCTTGGCGCCGGGTTGGCCGAAAATCTGGCCGCCGATGGCCAGTGCATGGCCATCTTTACCGATGGCCACCATCGCCGATTGCCGCGGCTGACAGGTGGCCCCTTCCAATACAAAACTTATGCCGCCGAATACCTCAAGCGCGCCATGGCAATGGCCAGGAAGCCATTGAAGCAGGCGGTGATCGCGCCCTCCATGCTCGCCTTGCTCTATCCGCTCGATGGCGAGGTCCCGGGCTACACACGGCAGCAATTCTACGAAGATCTTTGCAACGAATGTGAAAAGGATATCCGCCAGTGCTTTGCTGTGGGCGCCAAGCGAGTCTCGATGGACTTTACCGAAGGACGGCTCGCCTGCAAAAACGATCCCAGGAATCCCTGGACGGCCCGGTCCCTGCTGTCGCAGTTTATCGACCTGAACAACTGCGTCCTCAATCGCTTTAGCTCGAGCGAGCGAAGGAATATCGGCATTCATACCTGTGCGGGCTCGGATTGCGACGCAACCCACAGTGCGGACGTGGACTACGCGGAATTCCTTCCCAGCATGTTCATGATGAACGCCGGCTACTTCCTGATCCAGGTGGCCAGCGAAAAAGACAAAGAGCATGTTTACAAACTATGTGGAAAGTACAGCCGCGACGATGCGAACGGTGTCGCCCAGATCTGCTTTGTCGGTGTCATCAACCCGCTCCATCCCCGGGTAGAGACGCCGCAGGAGGTTCGCTGCGATCTGCTGCTGGCATCCAAACACATTCCCAAGGAACGGCTAGGCTCGACGGACGACTGCGGATTTTCTCCCTTCAGTATTGATCTCAAACCCAAACACGGCTCACCCGATCTGGCCCGCGAGATCGCATTCAAAAAGATTGCAGCTCGTGTGGAGGGCACAGCGATGGCTTCAGAGAAGCTCGGCCTGTCATAAGACGGTAGACTTGGAAGACGTGCCTCGCATAGTTCACGCCAACGCCCTTTGTTGTTTGCTGCTCTGGTGCGAATCGGCTACGCGCAAGAGGTCAGCTATCGTATTACACCGTTGCGCCCGGTGCCCGAACTGCGCGCAGAGGCCTTGAAAGCATCTCCGCCGCATGAGCAGGGAACTTTCCGCAAGCCGGATCTGGTGGAACTGACCAGCCTCGACCCCACGATCAAGCTCGACATCCGTTATGCCACCACGAATGATTTTCTCGGTACGCCTTTGTACACCCAGGCGCGCGCATTCCTGCAGCGCCCGGCCGCGGAGGCGCTCGTCCGCGCCCATCGCGAGCTCCAGGCGCGGGGGTACGGCCTGATCATCCATGACGGCTACCGTCCCTGGTACGTAACCAAAATCTTTTGGGACGCCACGCCCAACGACAAGAAGATTTTCGTCGCCAACCCGGCGGAAGGCTCAAGACACAACCGCGGATGCGCTGTGGACCTATCGCTATACGATTTGAAAACCGGCAAAGAAGTAAAAATGCCAAGCGGCTACGACGAGATGACGAAGCGAGCCTATGCCGACTATCCTGGCGGCACCACCGAGGAGCGTGCGCGCCGCGCACTGCTCAAACAAGCAATGGAGAAGCAGGGCTTCATGGTCAACCCGGACGAGTGGTGGCACTTCGACTACCAGGATTGGAAACAGTATCCGATCCTGAATATGAAGTTTGAAGATCTGTAACTCTCCCTTCCGCTCGCCTAACGAAAAACACCTCGGTCCGGCAACCACTCTCCATTCAACCGTTACTCTTTCCTTTGTCATCCCGACTGGAGCGAAGCGGAGGGACCTGCGGTTCTACGGACCCTTCATGGAAATGTTTTGTGGATCTCCGGTGCTCATCGAGAGCCGCGGCGGTTTAGGCAGAAAACCTGCCAACAGTCCAATCGCTGGAAGATAGGCACATATCTTGTAGACAAACAGAATGCTGGTTGCGTCAGCGATTCTGCCCAATATAGCCGCACCGATCCCGCCCATGCCGAAGGCAAACCCAAAGAATAGCCCGGAGATCATCCCCACCCTTCCGGGCACCAGTTCCTGCGCGTAGACCAGGATCGCGGGAAAAGCAGAAGCCAAACCCAACCCGACGAGAACGCTCAAAACGCTGGTCCAGAATAGGTTCGCGTAGGGCAGCAGCATGGTTAGCGGCAACACGCCAAGGATGGAGCACCAGATCACGGTCTTGCGCCCGATGCGGTCGCCAATCGGGCCTCCAATGAGAGTGCCGGCAGCAACGGCTCCCAGAAAAACAAACAGGTGGATCTGCGAACTCCGCACCCCCAGGTGAAAACGGGTCATGAGGTAAAAGGTGTAATAACTGGTGAAGCTGGCCAAGTAGAAATACTTGGAGAAGACCAGTGCAATCAGGACCGCGATCGCCGACGCCACTCGCCCTCGTGACAATCCTGTCGCCTGATCCGCAAGCTTCGCGGACCGCTTTTTCAAATACCCTAACCGCGGCTTGTACCAGCGGCTCACCTGCGTCAGCACCACAATCGCCACCAGGGCTACGAGCGAAAACCATGCCACTCCGCGCTGGCCATGCGGCAGCACGATAAACGCAGCCAACAGCGGTCCTATGGCCGAACCGGTATTTCCCCCAACCTGAAACACCGACTGTGCCAGTCCAAGCCGTCCACCGGACGCCAGACGCGCCACTCGGGAAGATTCTGGATGGAAGACCGCCGACCCCATGCCAATCAAAGACGCGGCCAGCAGCAGCAACGGGAAGGTAGGCGCAATCGACAGCAAAAGCAGTCCTGTCAGGGTGAAGAGCATGCCAATGGGCAGGGAATACGGCAGCGGCTTGTGATCGGTAAAGTGTCCGATAAAAGGCTGCAGGATCGAGGCCGTCATCTGGAAGGTCAGAGTCAGCAACCCAATCTGGCCAAAATTCAAATGAAACGCGGTCTTCAGGATCGGATAGATGGAGGGCAGCAGGGACTGCATCGTGTCATTCATCAGGTGACAAAAGCTCACCGCTATCAACACCCGATACACTGTCCCGTCTTGAAACGGCGCGGAACTCTGGACCCTCTCATTCTCGATAATCTGCGTAGTCATGCCGGCCGAGTGAAATCTCCCTGCCTCTATGCTAGCTTGAATGCCTCCTCAGCGGGTCCCCCCCGGGCAGGTGCGGCTGATCACGAATGCATTCCCCCGGCATCTCGAAGGCCGGCAACCAGGGCTTCCAGAAATGTTTCGTTGCTGGCTCCTGAGGGCACCTCCAGCATGGTTTTTTCTTTCATGCGAACGGTGAGCCTCTCCCCCAGGCTCGCTCGCACATCGAGCGGCAAATCGAGCCGGCGCACCAGGAAGTTTTCCATCAGGTGCAGGTCTGCGCGCGACAGACGCGCCACTCCATCCGCCGGGAGTTCCAGAGTCTTCCTGAGTACGGGCTGGGGCGGTGGTTCGAGAGATGCTGCGGTGAAGGTTCTGGTTCCCCCTGGGAGGATGGATGTTTCCGTCGGAACGCTGTGGACGACCAGGGTGCCGGCGACCATATCGCCCAGCCGTTGCTGGCGGCGCGTGGCAAAGATGCAAACTGCGCCCACCAGGTAAAAGCCGGGCAGCATATCGATGATCCGCAGCAGGTTCCGGCCCATGGACTCGAATAAGCCGATGGGCCGGCCGCTCTGCTGGATCACCCGCAGTCGCAGCATCCGCTTGCCCGGGGTTTGCCCGTTCCAGAAAGCCTCAAAGAGCGCGAAGTAACCCCACTGAAGCAGAAAAGGGATCAGGATCATCAGCGCGATCGCCCACTTTCCCGCGTCAGCTGACTGCATATGCGGCTGCGCCGCTGGAATGCTGGGCAAGGCCGCGAATATCAAAACGAGTACGATCAGCAAGACCCCAAAAGAAAAGCCCTGCACAAAAGAATCAACCAGCAAGGCGACACACCTGCTGCCGATGCCGGCGAGCGGGAATTCGATACCTACCAGTTCCGGAGTCTCGATGCTAAGCTGATCCCGAAGATCGATGCTTTCGTTGCTCATCGCCGCCACCTGTGGGACACCATGATAACCAATCGCTGGATCGAAAAGCGTAGAGCTTCCTGGGACCGTTTGCGCGCGCTGATCGGAACCTTGCAGGCGAGTGGAGTGGCGAGCCTGCCCCCTGCCGAGTTGCGCGAGATGGCATTGCTTTACCGGCAGATCGCCGGCGATCTTTCCGCTCTGCGCCAGGAACGCAGTGCACGTAACCTTGAAGCTGAGCTGAACCAGTTGCTCGGCCAGGCTCACGCCATCATCTATTCCAGACGCAAGACAGATGTTTTCGACGTATGGCGATTTTTTTCCCAGGAATACCCGCGGTTGTTTCGTCAGCTACTGCCGTTCACCCTCACCTCTCTCATGCTGTTTCTGGCCGGCGCGGTCGTGGGCACTCTGCTGACCGTGGTGCGCCCGGAATTCGAGCGTCATTTCCTCGGGCCCGCGATGACGCAGACCATTGAGCGTCACCAAATGTGGACCGAGTCGGTGAATTCGATGGCGCCCCAGGCATCGAGCGCGATCATGACCAACAACCTGGCGGTTACATTTACGGTGTTCGCTGCAGGAATCACGGCCGGCATTGGCACCCTGTACATGATCATCTGGAACGGCGTCTTGCTGGGAGTAATTTCGACTGCTTGTCATCAGGCACATATGAGTATCAAGCTATGGAGCTTCGTCGCTGCCCACGGTTCTCTGGAGCTGCCGGCAATCATCATCGCTGGCGGAGCAGGTCTTCGCCTCGCCTACGGATTGCTCTTCCCTGGAATTTATAGTCGCCGTCATTCGCTCGCGGTGGCTGGCTCGGAGTCCGTTCGCCTGGTCAGCGGCGTTGTGCCCATGCTCATCATCGCGGGGGTGCTGGAAGGCTTTTTGTCTCCATCGTCTGCGCCAGTGTGGCTGAAGTTTGTCACCGCTTTCCTGCTGTTCACCTTATTGCTGCTCTGGCTCTTCTCAACACACAGCAGACAAGAAGTCAGTTCTCATTAGTCTTTGCGTTACCTTTCCCGCAAGCAAACAGGCCCGTTTCCCTGGACGGGTGCCCCATGTTCGCCTGAGCGTACATGGGCCGAAAAAGACGGGCGCAGCCCCTTCGAACGCTTTTCCGACGCGTGAGCAGAGCAGCCTGGTCGCTCATGGAGTGAAAGCATTTGAAGAATTCCGTTTTCGGCCCATGTACGCTGAGGCGAACATGGGGCACCCGTCGAACCGTGAACGGTGATCGGAGGAGATCCGCAGAACTGGGTTACAGCAAAGCCTTCTCCTTGATCTCCAAATACCGGTTCAAAACAAAAGAAGTCATCTCCTCCGGGTAAGTCTCGAGCGTAAGCGCTCCACGCTGGCGCAGCCTCGCCAGCAGAAGCTCTCGCCAGTGCACCATCTCCTGCGCTGCGGCCCCGGCGAACATCTGTTGTTGATTTTCCGGCCGCATCCCCGCGATCTGACGCAAATCTCGTTGTTCGATGGCGACGAATAACACCAGGTGTCTCCGCATCAACTGGGCGGCGCCTTCCGCAACTTCCGGCTGCATCGACGTCTCGGCAGGATCGGTAAGCCAAAGCACCAGGCTTCGCCGGGGTTGCAGTCGATTCAAAGTCACGGTCGCCCGCAAATGATCAGCTTCCGCCGCTTCCCCGCGAACCAGGGCAAGCGCGTCGAGGATCTGGCGAAGCTGGCCTCCACCGCGCCTGGGGCTAAGCAGTTGCTGGGTCTCCCGGCCGTAGGCCAGCAAGCCCACCCGGTCGCCGGAGGCCAGGGCCATCTGGCTCATAGCAAGCGCAGTGGCGGTGGCATAATCGAGCTTCGTATAACCGCCGACCCGCGCCTGCAGCAAACGTCCTGCATCGATCAGCAGCCACACCGCCTGGCTGCGTTCCGTCTGGTACTGCTTCGTGATCAGCGCGCCCCGCCGTGCAGAAGCCTTCCAGCAAACGTCGCGGAGATCGTCACCGTCCAGGTAATCGCGCAGCGTATCAAAATCCCGTCCCAGGCCCCGCTGACGCTGCCGGCGCAGTTGCAGTTCCAATTGCCGGTTGCGGGCGAGAAATAAGTTCTGCTCTTGCGCCGTCCGAGTTGCGGGGTAAATGCGGACCGTCTGGGTTAGATCCGCCACCGACCAGCGCTCCAGCAGCCCCAGGCGCTGCGATAGCGCACATAGAGCTTTCCCGCTGGATGGTCACCCCTCTCCCGTGGTGTGAAGGTATATCGAGACGTCGCCGGTATACCCGGATAACATGTCAGCTCCAGCCACTGCGGCGCCTGCAGAAAGGCAGCAGGCAAATCGTCCATCACTCGGCACAAGAGCAACCGCCGGCCGCGCTGCAAAACCGTCAACTCTACTTCGCTTGCGCTCCCTAAAGCCGGAGCCGAATTCCAACTCCGCGTGGCCTCGATCAGCCCGGGAGACACCAATAACCACCCATCGATCAGGGCAAACAGCAGTACCGTCGCATCCCAAACAACCACACCCCAAACAAAGGCACGGACGAAAAAAGCCGGCACGAACCACAACGTACCCAGCAGCAACAACAACAGTGTCCGTTGCGTGAACCCGAACGAAAAGCGCCCGGCCGCCAATGCCGGCGAGTGTGCGGGCTTCGCGACCAGGGTGGGGGAAATCACTGCTTAGGCACCGCGACCGCCGCGAGGATCTCGGCAATCACGCGGTCAGTATCGTAACCCTCCAGTTCGGCCTCCGGCTTCAGAATCAGGCGGTGGCGTAACACCGGCAATGATGCCTGCTTCACATCGTCAGGAATGAGATAGTTCCTCCCTTCGAGTGCGGCAAAGCCTTGCGCCACCAGCATCAGGCTGACCGCCGCCCGGGGGCTCGCTCCCAACGTGAGGGACGGCCACTCACGGGTGCGGCGGACAACGGCCAGAATGTAATCGTAGAGACTGGCTTCGATCCGCACTCCGCGTACTTCCGCTTGCGCGGCGGCCAGCACACCCGCTTCCACCGGTATCAACGAGGTCGATTCCAAACCCTTCGGCCCGGTACTGGCATGATGACGCTCGAGCACCAGTCGTTCTTCCTCAGCAGACGGATAGGAGAGACGAAGCTTCATCAAAAAGCGATCCAACTGCGCTTCCGGCAAAGGGTAAGTGCCTTCGAAGTCGATTGGATTCTGGGTTGCGAACACCGTGAATGCTTCAGGAAGCGCATAACCCGTCCGGTCAATCGTGACCTGCCGCTCCTCCATGCACTCCAGCAGCGCAGACTGCGTTCGCGGCGGCATGCGGTTGATTTCATCCACCAGCAGAAAACTGGTAAACACCGGCCCCTTGTGCAAAACAAATGCCTCGCTCGCGCTACGGAACACATTGGTGCCTAAAATGTCAGCGGGCATAAGATCGGGCGTGGACTGAACGCGATGAAACTCCAGGCCCAGCACCTGGGCAAGTAACTTCACCACCAGTGTTTTCGCGATACCGGGAACCCCTTCAATCAGGGCATGTCCCCGGCAGAGAGCCACAACCAGCGTCTGATCGATGAAGGTGGTCTGCCCGGCAATGATCTTGCTCAGTTCCTGCCGGCCGTGTTGCAGCAGTTGCGAGGTCGCTCTCAATTCAAATAGGTTTTCTTCCACGGTTCCCCAGTATGGCTAGATGTGTCGCATTTGTC
Source organism: uncultured Acidobacteriaceae bacterium (assembly GCA_963850235.1). GTDB lineage: Bacteria > Acidobacteriota > Terriglobia > Terriglobales > Acidobacteriaceae > PALSA-350. The sequence continues at coordinate 304,744 of CAWKKM010000023.1, forward strand.
GATGGATGAAATCGTCGCAGTCGTGCAGTTCCTGCACTCTCTCGAGCGCAGTCTTTGCCGGCAGATTCTCTGTTCTCATCGCCTGTTCGCAGGCCACCAGCGTTTTGAGCAACCGCTCACCGCCAGTACCGAAATGTTGCGATAAAGCTCCGCCCAGTGCCTCCGCAGGCCCATGGGTGGGGATGGCAAATCGTTGTTCCAGCTGTTGCCGGAGGTGCTGGTAGGCGCCGCCCACCGCAACCTGGTTCGCGCCCGCAGCTTGATACAAAGAGCCCAGAGAGTGCACGAATTCGATCTGCGTTGTCCTTGCCACGACAGGGTCCGGCCGAAGTGGCCCGCTTCTGCGTGCGTAACTCCACAACAAAAGAGAAACAACCAGCACCAGCTGCCATCCGAGCAAATTGAGCGGCGTGCCCCGCGCGTAGGACAACAAAGAAGGGGAGTCACCATGCAGCGACTCATCCCAGAAAACATGCGTGGTCGCCGGCGGGCCGATGCTGTTCAGGAAAAATACCAGGTTATCCGCCTGTTGCAGCCCTGAGTTTTCCAACGGCAAAGCACCTCCCCACCAGATGACCGTCCCTTTGCCGGCCTTATAAGTAACAGCGACGGCGTCACCCTGGCAGGTGTAGACAACATGGTGCAGGGGATTCGACTGTTTCCACCGCCCGCTGGGCGTCATGCGGACCGTGCCCGAACCGGCGAGTGGGTCAAACCCGTTGGCATCCGCGTTACATTCAGATTGCGGAGAGCGGTTCGCCTCCACAGCATTGTCCGGGGCAAGCAGACCGCCGGCATAGCCGGTCACCACAACACGCGCTCCCTTCGCCAGCAAGGCCTTCACCGCTTCACGCGAAGCGCTTACGTTTGCCAGGAAAGGGTCAGCGAAGACCACGGTCGTATGTTCGTCGACACGATCTTCGATCTGCGTCAGGGAGTCGCTCTGCCGTTCCACCTGGTAGCCTGACTGGCGCAACAGCTCAAATGCGGCCTTGGCTCCATGAGGCGCGGTCGAATAGCTGGATGGTGTCAGATCCTTATCGTTGCGGCCCGGGGAGAGCAACGCCAACATCACAATCAGGATCGCCACCAGTGCGGCAGAGCCCAGCAGCAGCGTCTTGTCCCGATGGTCAATCCCAGCGAGCCATTTCAACGCGAGGCAATCCTTTCCAGAATCCCGGAAGCTTCGGCGAAATCCTTCTCGCTTGCCTGCACTTCGCCATACCAGGTGTGCTCAAACGATCGCGTGAGGGAGGAGAGTTCGGCCCGTGTCTCCGGGTTTCCGCTCAACAGCCCCAGGTATTCGCGCGGCGTGCGAGTTTTGTCTGCCGGCCACAGGCGGCGCGATTCAAGACACGAAATCGCGGCCCAGTACACGTGGTGGATAGCCTCGCGCCAGCGTCCTTCCCGGCCCAGTGTTTGTCCCTGTTCCAGCCACTCCTGCCAGCCCTGCGCCGACGGAGCGGAAGCATCCGGGGCACTTTCTCCCGAAAGACCCAGTCTCTGCATCTGCAGCCTGCGGATAAACCACCAGATCAGCAAGCCGCAGGGAATCGCGATCACCGCGAGTTCCAGAAGATAAATGGCCGAGGGCGAAGAGCCGCTGGGCATCGCCTTGACAATCAAGTTCAACAGCCAGCGCACAAAGTCGCCCCACATCCTCCCGAGCCAGGACGGTGCTTCAGGCGCCGGATAATCCCCGCTCTCGAGAATTCCATCAAGCTTGCGCCGGATATTGGAAACATTTTCAGGTACAAATGCGCTCGCCGCGGGAGAGGCCGACTCCTGAATCATCTCCGCCAGCCGGGAACGCGCGTCATTGAGCGCTGCTTCTTTCCCGGCGTTTTGTTGGTTCTTCGCTGCTTTGGCCGACGCAGCCAGCCGGAGCGCATCCCGCAGCCACTCGAAGCTCACGGCTCGCCTGCCGCTTGCGATCGAAACCACCACGTCGGGCCCAACCAGGGAGGGATCACATTTACCCGAAGTCACGTCCCTCTGGGACAATTCCTTTGCACAATCCTCCGCCACCGCGCGAAGGCGATCAAGCTCCTGACTGTACCGGTTCAGGCTGATCTGTTGCGGAGGGAGAACTGCAGCCTGTCCCAGGATGCACGGTAAAAGAAAGACGAGGGTGCCCAGTAAGATCCGTTTCATCACACTGCGGATCCTGTGGAGGGCGCTCCTTGGCCGGATACGTCCACAGAGGATCGCTCCAGCATCCTCTCCAAATCAAATCCCTCTTTGCGGACTCGCGCGTCGTAGTAAAAGAGGGTCAACCCAATCGAGTAGATCGGCTTGATCAACGCACTGCTCAGCGCGCTCACGGCCAAAGTGTAGGCGGTTATTCCGGGTGAAGCTTGCCCATGGGCTCTCACCATAAGCGCAAAAACGGGCATCATGAACGCGCTCACGATGGTGCCCTGGGCAGCCATCACGATGAGCAGCAGCACCAGGATGCGCCCTTTCGTGTCCCGGGTGAGAAAGACGCTCCTCTTGAGCGAGCGCAGCGCTCCCAACCTTTCCTCGATACACGCCGGAACCGCGAGCGAATATCGCAGCGTCAACCACAGGCACAGAGGCAATGCGAACAGCACCAGCAAGCCGGTCGCGCCGTATACCAGGGCGATCGCATTGGCCTGCCCAAGTGACTTGGCGCGGGTAGCGAATATCGTCGCCATGACAGCTACCAGCACCACCAGGATGATGGATCCCCAGGCAACGAAAAATGCCAGCATGTTCACCCAGATGTACCGCAGCCAGCCCCGCCGCAAGCCGGCGAAGGCCTTGACGATGCTGGTCGGCTCGCCATCGTAGATCGCTGTCACTGCACGGTAGGTCGCCGCCAGGCAAAGAGCAGCGGCGGCAAACAAAATAGCCCAGGCCGGGATAGTGGATACGGTGGTGGCCCATTGCCGGGTGAGGTGATGCTTGGTCATCCAGCGGACTTCCGCTATTTGAATCAGGTTCCACAGCAGCTCGAGGATGGTACTGACACCGGCAATTCCCAGGAACAGGGCGAAGCGCGCGCGATAGAGCTGGAAGATCCGGTCCAGGATCTCACCCAGCCTCAGTGGGCGGAGCTCGATGTCCACGGGAACCACCTCGGCCTGAAGATGATGGGTTGCAAGGGAATCGAGAGCCGCCGTTCAGCAACCGGGCGCGGCATTCCTCTGGTAACGGGAGCGAGCTTCCTCCAGCTGTTGCAGGCGATCGCCGGAGAGGGGCTGGGGACAGCCCAGTTGGCGTGCAACCAGGCAAATGTGGGCAAAATGCTCGACGGTTTCCATGCGCATGAATGCGTCTTGCAAGGTGTCGCCAGCAGTGACCACACCATGGTTGGCCAGCAGCACCGCATCATGGTCGACGATGAGGGGCTGGATGCTGGATGCAACCTCCTCCGTCCCGGTAGTCGCGTAAGGCGCCAGGGGAATGGAACCAAGCGACATGATGATCTCCGAGCACAGCGGTTCCTCGAGTGCCAATCCGCAGGAGGCGAACCCGGTAGCGATGGGTGGATGGGCATGGACCACTGCCTGCACGTCCGGCCGCTGATGGTAAATCACCAGGTGCATGCCGATCTCGCTGGTCACGTTGCGGCCTTCGCTCACCCGGCGGCCCTGCATGTCGACCACCACCATATCGGCAGCTTTGAGCAGACCTTTGCTCATCGCGGTCGGCGTAGCCAGAATGCGATCGGGGCCCAGGCGAACCGAAAGGTTCCCCGCCGTGCCAGGCACGAAACCCAATCGATACAACCACTTACCGAATCGAGCCAGCTGCTTGCGGTGCATCATCTCGGCCGACCGCTCGGGAGCGGTCGAGCTGAGGGCCATGTTCAGAGTTGTCGTAAAGCCACTCTTCTCCAAAGCCGTAGGATGCATATGTCACCAAATCCCCATGGAAGCCCTTCCTCGCAGTTTCTGATGGAAACACACGAAACGCAACAGGGAAAACGCAGACGGCGACAAATTCGGGGTTACGGCGAGGAGTAACGGGTAAACCTGCGGACAAAGTAGGCCGCTTCGTCGGGTGTACCCTCCCTGTGGCACAGTGTAAATGCGAGGCACGTCTAAGGGCTGAATGGGTCTAAGATTTAGGTATGGATTGGTCGGGCTGTGAAATGGTCGAGGTCGTTCCCGGAAAGGTGAGCGGGTTACCCGTTATGCGGGGATCACGTGTACCCGCTGACCAGGTCCTGGAGAACCATGATGCCGGTGAGAGCGTCGAGGAGATTGCCTACAACTTCGACTTGAAGCCCGAGGATGTCAGGGCTGTGCTGGCTTATGCAGCTGGCCGTCAGCTGATGTCTCGTCCGTGAAGGCGGTGACTTTAGGGAATTGAAGCTTGCCCGTTCCCGGAGGCGTACTGCCTCAAGAGGTCCGTCCACTGGATCTTAGAGACTTTCGCCCGATGACTATCGTCTCAGATTGGCCAGGACTTTCGTCTTCCCACGCAGCCTTTGATTCTGCCCAGATCGCCCCCACTGGCCTACTTCTGCCCAACCTCATACGATGGTCAGCATGACAACCGGCATTTCCCTCGGCGTCCTGGAGCTCGACGGCCGGCCCCTTTCGCTCGAACAGATCAACCTGGTAGCCAATAGCTCGATGAACGCCGCGATTGCTCCGGCGGCGCGGCCGCGCATTGCGGCGTCGCAAGCCGTGGTGGAGCGCATTGTCACCAGCAACGAAACCGCCTACGGCATCAACACCGGCTTCGGCAAATTATCCGATGTGCGCATCAGCACCGGAGACCTGCAGCAGCTGCAGCGCAACCTGGTGCGCAGCCACGCCTGCGGGGTGGGTGAGCCGCTGCAAGAGCCCGAGGTACGGGCCATGCTATTGCTGCGCGCGAATGTACTCGCCAAAGGATTAAGCGGCGTCCGCTACCAGCTGATCGAGCTGCTCACCGGCTTGCTCAACCGCCGCGTCCACCCCGTCATCCCAGCCAGGGGATCGGTGGGGGCGAGTGGTGACCTGGCTCCCCTGGCACATCTGGCCCTGGTGCTCATCGGGGAAGGGGAAGCCTACTACCAGGGCGCGAGGATGCCTGCCGCTGCAGCGCTTTCCCAGGCCGGGCTCGCTCCGCTGGTGCTCGAAGCCAAGGAAGGCCTGGCGCTGCTCAACGGAACCCAGGCCATGGCCGCAGTGGGCGGTCTCGCCGTGCTGCGGGGGCTACGGCTCGAATCGCCTTTTCGACTTGGCCGGAGCCATGGCGCTCGAAGCCTTGCGCGGCACCCCCGTGGCCTTCGACGAACGCATTCACCTGGCCCGGCCCCACCCGGGCCAGATCGAGGCCGCCGCTCATCTGCGCGCGCTCTTGCGCGACAGCGAAATTCGCGAATCTCACTTGCACAACGATCCCCGCGTGCAGGACGCTTATTGCCTGCGCTGCATGCCGCAAGTTCACGGCGCGGCACGAGGCGCCTTGCAGCATGTGCGGGAAGTGATCGAGATTGAAACCGGGTCGGCGACCGACAATCCTCTGATCTTTTCCGGCGACGTGCTCTCCGGTGGCAATTTCCATGGCGCACCCCTGGGCATGGCGTTGGACTATGCCGCCATCGCCGTGACCGACCTGATGAGCATCAGCGAACGCCGCATCGACCGGCTCATCAATCCTGACTGCAATGAGGGCTTGCCCGCATTTCTCTCCCAGGCTCCCGGTCTCTCGTCCGGGCTTATGATTGCTCACGTCACCGCGGCTGCGTTGTTAAATGAAGCCAAGGTCCTTGCCCACCCCGCGAGCGTCGACAGCCTACCCACTTCCGGCGGCAAGGAAGATCATGTCTCCATGGGCATGACCGCTGCCCTCAAGCTCAGGCAGATCGTCGACAATGCAGAAAAGGTGCTGGCGATCGAGCTGATGACCGCGGCACAGGGACTGGAATATCGACGGCCGTTAAAGGCCGCGACGGAGATCGAGCGAGCGCGCCAATTCGTGCGCACGCTGGTCCCCGCGTTGGAAGAAGACAGGGTCATTGCAGGAGACATCGAACGCCTGGCAAAGGGGATTCGCGATGGAGACTTTGATAGCTGGTCCGCATAAGGGCGCCATTCGCGCACCCAGAGGAACACGCCTGAGCACCAAAGGCTGGCAGCAGGAAGCCGCTCTGCGCATGCTGATGAACAACCTCGATCCCGAGGTGGCCGAAGCTCCGGAAGAACTGGTGGTGTATGGCGGGACCGGCAAGGCCGCGCGCGATTGGCCGTCCTTCTACGCCATCGTGCGCGCACTCCAGAGCCTGGAAAACGATGAGACGCTGTTAATCCAATCGGGTAAGCCCGTCGGCATTCTGCGCACCCACGCCCTGGCGCCACGGGTGCTGATCGCGAACGCCAACCTGGTCGGCAAGTGGTCGAGTTGGGAAGTGTTTCGCGAACTGGAACAAAAGGGATTGATGATGTATGGCCAGATGACCGCAGGTTCCTGGATCTACATCGGAAGCCAGGGCATCGTGCAAGGCACCTACGAGACCTTTGCCGAAGCCGGCCGCAAGCATTTTGGCGGCAGCCTGGAAGGAAAGTTGATCGTCTCCGGCGGCATGGGCGGTATGGGCGGCGCGCAGCCGCTGGCCGCGACCATGACCGGGGCTCGCTTCCTCGGCATTGATGTAGATCCGAAACGCATTCAAAAGCGAGTCGACAGCGGCTATTGCGATCGCATCGCGAGCACCGTCGAGGAGGCTCTCGACGACACTGGCCGAAGCGGGCAGAAAGGGAAGCGCTCTCTCGGTCGGCTTGGTAGGGAACGCCGCGGACGTTCTGCCCGAACTGATTCGCCGCAACATCATTCCTGACATCGTCACCGACCAGACCAGCGCTCATGACCCGCTGAATGGATATGTGCCCAACGGCATGAGCCTCGACGCGGCACTGGCACTTCGGCAGAAGGACCGGGACCAATATGTCACCCTATCCATGGCCGCCATGGGCACGCACGTGCGGGCAATGCTGGATTTGAAACATCGCGGGTCAGTCGTTTTTGACTACGGCAACAATCTCAGAACGAACGCCAAATTAGCCGGCGTTGAGGATGCTTTTGACATTCCAGGTTTTGTGCCGGAATACATTCGGCCCTTATTTTGCGAGGGCAAAGGTCCGTTCCGCTGGGTGGCGCTTTCTGGCGATCCGGAAGACATTCGCAAGACCGACAGGCTGGTGCTCTCTCTCTTTCCTGAAGACCAGGCGCTCAACCGTTGGATCAAGCTGGCCGGCGAACGCATTCACTTTCAGGGGCTGCCCGCGCGCATTTGCTGGCTGGGTTATGGGCAGCGAGCCAGGCTGGGCCTGGCCATCAATGAGCTGGTGCGTAGCGGTGAAATTTCGGCGCCGATCGTCATCGGCCGCGATCATCTTGATACTGGCTCGGTCGCGTCTCCCTATCGCGAGACCGAAGGCATGCTGGATGGATCCGACGCAGTCGCTGATTGGCCTCTGCTGAATGCGCTCGTGAACACAGCGGCCGGTGCCTCCTGGGTCAGTATTCACAACGGTGGCGGCGTCGGTATCGGCTACTCACAGCATGCCGGCATGGTGGTGGTGGCCGATGGAACCGGCGAAGCAGCGCAGCGCCTCGAACGCGTCCTCACCACCGATCCAGGCATGGGCGTCCTGCGCCACGCGGACGCGGGTTATCCGCAAGCCCGCACGTTCGCTCACGAGCATGGTCTGCGACTTCCTATGGAGGAAGAGTAGCGGCAGAATTTCATTAATCCGCCCATCCGTGTCTGCGGGACTCCATCCACCTAGGCATGGAAATCGCGGCCTTTTCGTTCCGGACCGAATCCGAAGATCAGGAACAAACAGAAGATCACGCACATCTCGAAGATGGTGAGCGCCCACTGATACCCGAAATGCTTGCGCAGGGTGAACTCGATCACCACCGAGGGCGCGGCAATCAAAACGCCAAGCTGATAGACGACTCCCGGAAATAAGCTGCGCACGCTGCTGGGGGAAAGCTCGTTCAGGTGAGCAGGAATCACTCCAAATGCTCCCTGCACTCCGAACTGCATGGCAAACGAACCAATGGCCAGCATCACGATGGTCGATCCGAACGCCCATAGCGGAATAGAAAGGGCACAGATGATCAAAGCGAGGATGATGGCGAAACGGCGCCCAAGGCGGTCGGAGTAATGGCCAATGACCAAAGCGCCCAGGATAGCGCCGATGTTGTACAGGATCGCCACGTTGGACACCACGGCGTTGGAAAACTTGTGCACTGTCTTCAGGAAATCCGGATAGAGGTCCTGGGTGCCATGGGACAAACAAGTAATGGCGGTCATCATCAGCACCAGGTAGACAAAGTCTTTCTTGTGCTCCCATAGCACCCGGATCACTTCGCCAAAACTGGCCAGGCGGTGCTTCTCCCAGGAAGTCGATTCGGGCGAAAGCAACGTAAGGACTGCGATCACGGCGGCCAGAACCAGACCGCAAAGAAACATCCAGCGCCATCCGAAATTTGGTTCGATGGTGCGCAACGCAACGGCGGCCAGCAGATAGCCGCCGGAATAGCCCGCCTGCATAATTCCAGAGAAGAGCCCGCGCCAGCGTTTAGGCGAGCTCTCCATCACCAACGATGCGCCGATGCCCCAATAGCCGCCCATGCCGATTCCGTAAAGAGCCCGCAGAACGACAAACACGAGATAGCTGGGCGCGAAAGGAGTGAGGGCCGTGATGATGGAGAAATAAAGCACGCAGGCAATCAGCGGACGGCGACGCCCATAGCGATCGGCCAATGATCCGAGGATCAGAGCACCCACCGGCCGCATGGCCAGGGTGATGGTGATGGTCCAGACGATGTCGCCCTTGCCTACATGGAAGTTGTTCGCGAGAACATCCACCAGGAAGACGAGCACGAAGAAGTCGAACGCATCGAGGATCCAGCCCAGGATTCCAGAGGAGACAGCGAACCCCCATCTGGGCGAGATCGTTTCTGTGTGGGTGGCGGCGCTGATCGCGTCCGAACCCGGCCGGGCTTGCTTCATCCATTCCATCTAGAGTCTCGCTAAGGTTAGACCGCCATCCAGAACCAGAACTGCCCCGGTTGCATAAGGAAGCTCGCCCCGGGCCAGCATGCTGACGGCGGTCCCGATGTCCTCCGGGGTACCCCACCGTTTCTCGAGCAGAAGACCGCCCTCAATCAGAGCATCGTACTTGCCTTTCACTCCCTCGGTCATATCCGTTTCTATGATGCCGGGACGCACTTCATACACCCCGATGCCGAACTCTGCCAGGCGGGCAGCCCAGAGCTTGGTGGCCATGGCGATGCCCGGCTTTGGAGATGCAGTAGTCGCCCCGATTTACGCTGGCGACCGTAGCCGATACAGAACTGATATTGATGATCGAATGCGGTTTCGCGGGTTGGCGAATCATCCACGCCGGCGACGCTCTGGGTGAGAAAATACGGGCCGCGCAGGTTCGTAGCGATGAGTTCGTCGAAGCTCTCTTCGCTGGCCTCAAGGACATCGGCGCGAACGCGGGGCGCGATTCCGGCATTGTTGACCAGAACGTCCAACCGTCCGAGCTGGGCTTCGATGGTCGCTAGGAGTTTCTTGCGGTCAGCCGCCGACGCGACATCCGCTGCGACATAAATAGAGCGGGGCGCTGTTTCCCTTAAGTGTTGCAGTACTGGTTGCACTTGATCGGCGGGGCGCCTACCCGTGATCACAAGCGTAAAGCCGGCTTCTGCCAGTTTGCGCGCGACGCCCAGGCCGATGCCCCGCGTGCCGCCGGTGACCAGCGCCACCCTGTCCTTATCCGGCATGGTCGGCCCCGAAGAATGTGTAATAGCCGCTGTTGGCGAGCCTGTTGATGAGCAGACACAGCTCCAGAAGATGGTAGTCGCCCCACATGCAGGATTCGCCGTGGGGGATTTTCGAGTCCGGCGGAATGTAGTCCCATCCGTTGGGGCGATGGTAAATACTATGCAGCAGCAGGCCCTCGTGTTGGGGATCCACCGCGAGATACGGTTCCTGCAGTAGTTCGTTGGCAACGGTCAGCCCGGCCTGGGTGTAGACGTCGCCCGCTGGGCCCAGCAGGTGGCCGAGACGGAGCAAACCCTGGGCGGCGATGGCGCTGGCAGAAGCATCGACCGGCTCGTAGTCGTTGTATGGGTCTGCCGGTTTTCCCTGCCAGTGGCCCAGCCGATGTAAGTGCGGCGCTCCGGTATCCCAATAGCAGATGCCGTCGAGTGCGGTCGCCTGCTGCATATAAAAGTCGCAACAGGCGCGCGCCGCCTTCTCTAAAATCGCCAGGGTTTCCTGCTTGTCTGCAGGTCCCTCCACCGCCTGAAGGAACTCCATCAGCTCGGGAAAGCCCAGCATCGCCCAGGCGAGTCCTCGGGTCCAGGTGGTAAACGGCGAGTACCCTTGCTGCGACGACGGACAGCGAAAGACCCCACTGGCCGGATTGAAGATGGCTTCGTGTACGGTTCGGCCGCGCAGCCCTGCGGTGTCGTAGTGATCGCGTCCTTCGCCATAATAAATGTTGAATTGGGCAGAGGTCTTCGCGTGGGTCAGCGCCCGGTCCAGCAAATCGACGCGCTGGTCTTGTTCTGCGTGCAAGCTGTGGCCGAGCATATGCGCCATACAGCAGATGCGCAGGGTGCGGATGGTGTCGATGAACAGAGAGTGGCTGCCATTGAAGGAGTAGATGTAGCCGAGACCATCCTTGAGGCTGGTCCAGCGTGCGGCTTGCACCGCTCCACTTACCTTCAATGCGAGCTCGTAAAAGTGCAGCTCCTGGGCATTGTGGGGAATGCGTCCTTCCAGCATCAGGCGGCGCAGGTGACCATAGGTGGAGATGTTGTTGAAGCCATGGTCGTGGACACCGGTGTGGGTAAGATGCTCTGCCATGTCAGCGACAATGTGCCGCTGGGCCAGCGTGAGCAGGTCCTTGTTCCCGGTCAACTCAAAGCACAGAAGGGCATTGCCGTATTGGAAACCCTGCGTCCACTGGGTCCAGCTGCGCGCGGTATAGCGGCCGGCGACGGTCATGACGGGGGCGCCATCGCTCACTTTCCAGCGCCGGTCGAGGCGCAGGGTTTTCTCCGAGGCCAGCCGGAGCGTGCGCTCGACAGCCGGGGACAGATCCTTAGCTTTCAAGGTTTGATTGGATTGCAACCTGGCTCCTTAGTCTTTAAACGAATGCGGTGAAGCGCTCGATCATTTGCTGCAAGCACCTGGTCCGGATCGGTATCCCAGATGACGCGGTTGAATATTTCCACTTCGATGGGACCGTCGTAGCCGGCTTGATCCACCGCCTGCCGCAGCATCCGATTATCGATGACGCCATCCCCCATCATCCCTCTGCCCAGCAGCAGATCGGGTAAGGGAACCAGCCAGTCATTGACATGGAAGCCGTAGATCCGGCCTCTGGATTGTTGAATCAGTGACAGCACCTGGGGATCCCACCAGATGTGAAACACATCCAGGACCAGCCCAACTTCCTGGGCAGCATAGGCCGAGGCGAGTTCGAGCGCCTGGCCAATGGTGACCAGCACCGAACGTTCGGCCGCGTACATGGGATGGAGGGGTTCGAGGCCGAGCTTAACGCCGTGCTGACGAGCATAGGGAACCAGGGCGGCGACCCCGTCGGCAACCATCTTTCTGGCTTCGCCCAGGCCCACTTCCGCTCCACCACCAACGACCAGCACCAGAGAGTCGGCATGAAGCGCGGCAGCTTCGTCGACCGCGCGGTAATTGTCTTCGAGATTCTTTTGCCGGCCGGCAGCCGTCGGGCTGGGGAACATGCCCCCGCGGCAAACGCTCGAGACATGCAGGCCGGCATCCTTTACCAACCGGACGCAGGAGGCCAACCCTGCCTCTTCGATCTTGTGGCGCCAGAGTGCGATCGAAGGGATGCCATGGCGCACGCAGCCGTCGACTGCCTGGCTTACGCTCCAGTTGGAGACGGTGATTTGATTGAACGAGAGCCGGGCGATCTCTGCCATGCGTGGGTGCTTAGTTCAATCCTTCTACCGGGTAGAGATCAACGATCATCATCCAGCGTTAGCCTAGGGGAGGCTGGACGGCAAGTCAACGAAATGCTGCGGAATGGCGCCGAGTTCGTTTCCCATGATGCATTATCCGGAAGTTGCCAGACGACGCGGGATATCGGTTGCCCCATGAAGGATGCGAATGACCCGCAACGGGTGGCAAGCGGGATCGTAGACGATCACATAGTGCGAGAAGCGAGGGAGAGTCCAAAATCGTACGCTTCGGTCGGTCAGATCCAACCGGACATGTCCTGCCTGAGGGTTAGAAGCGAGAAAGGCACAGGCCGCATATATTTGTGTTTCCACCCTATTCGCCGCGTCCGGACTATCTTGCGCGATATAAGACCAAATAGCGAATAGGTCGTCCTCGGCTTGAGGAGTCAGAACATACAGACTCATGCTTGGCGTTGTTGCTCGATCCAGATGCGTTTTCTTTCCTGCATATTAGACTTCACCTGGGCGTCACTAGCCAGTTCGCCACGAGTTGCGGCGCTCCATCCCTCTTCGACTTTTTCCGCAATCTCCAGCCGGTGAGAAGCGAACCACATTTCCTGTTCATGGAGCAATCTCACGGCATGCTCTATGAATTCTTCGACGGTGTGGTAAGGACCACGCTGGATATCCTGTTGAATTAGCTCTTCCAGTTCAGCGCGAAGATTGATTGTCATACCGAACATTCTACGCCTACACAGCGGAGCGGCTGGTGTCACTCGTCTTGTAGTGGGGCGTCCTTCAATGCGCTACGGCCTGATTCATGCACAACGAATCAGGCCGGCCACTTCCATTCGCGGATCTCTTTCTGGTCGATTCCGTTTTCGTGGGCGTAGTTGATGGCTTCGATGATCTGCCCTCTTAGCCATTCGACCGTGTGCGCGCCCTTTTCTGCCAGCTTGGGGACGCGTTCGATCACATCGATCGCGATGTTGAAGCGATCCACCTGGTTCAGGATGGCGAGTTCCAGCGGCGTGTTGATGTTGCCCTTTTCCTTATAACCGCGCACGTGGAAGTTTTCGTGGTTGGTCCGCTTGTAGGTCAGCTTGTGGATCAGCGAAGGATATGCGTGGAAGTTGAAGATCACCGGCTTGTTCCTGGTAAACAACCCATCGAACTCACGATCCGTCATGCCGTGCGGGTGTTCGCGATCCGGCATCAAGCGGAAGAGATCGACCACGTTGATGAACCGTAATTTCAGTCCTGTGCACCGCTCGCGCAGAATCGCCGCCGCCGCTAGTGCTTCTGACGTGGGAATATCACCTGCGCAGGCAATGACCGCGTCCGGCTCGTCCCCCGCGTCGGTGCTGGCCCAGTCCCAGATACCGATACCTTTGGTGCAGTGCTCGACCGCATCTTTCATATCCAGATATTGCAGGTGCGGCGCTTTGTCGGCGACGATCACGTTGACGTAGTTGACGCTCCGCAGGCAATGATCGGTCACGCTCAGCAAACAGTTCGCATCCGGCGGAAGATAGATGCGCGTCACTTCGGGGCTCTTGTTGGTCACCACATCCAGGAATCCAGGATCCTGATGGGTGAAACCGTTGTGATCCTGCCGCCACACCAGCGACGTGATCAGCAGGTTGATCGACGAAATGGGCGCCCGCCACCGGATCTCCAGCTTGCTCTTCTCCAGCCACTTCGCATGCTGGTTGAACATGGAGTCGATGATGTGCACGAAGGCCTCGTAGGAAGAAAAGAAGCCATGGCGCCCGGTCAACACATAGCCCTCGAACCAACCCTCGAGAGTGTGCTCACTCAACATCTCCATGACCCGTCCCTCCTGGGCCAGGAACCCGCCGTCGGCGTCTTCCGGCAGCATCTCCTCCATCCACGTCTTCCCGCTCGCTTCGTAGATAGCTTGTAGTTTGTTGGAAGCCGTTTCGTCCGGCCCAAAGACGCGGAAGCTGGTCATGTTGCGCCGCATCACGTCGCGTAGAAAATGCGCCGTTACGTCCGTCGGCGAGACTTCTATCTGTCCCGGCTTGGTTACCTTGACGGCATAGTCGCGAAAATCAGGCAACTGCAGCGGCCGGCGCAACAGGCCGCCGTTGGCGTGGGGGTTGCCCGTAATGCGCCGCGTACCCTTCGGCGCCATCTCCCGCAATTCCTCAATCAACCTTCCTGACTCGTCGAACAACTCCTCGGGACGATAGCTGCGCAGCCATGCTTCCACTTCCGCCAGGTGCGGGGGGTTGGTCTGGGGATCGAGGATGGGGATCTGGTGGGCGCGCCAGAAGCCTTCGACCTTATGCCCATCTACCTCTTTGGGGCCGGTCCAGCCTTTGGGCGTGCGCAAAATGATCATCGGCCACTTGGGCCGGTCAATCGGCTGCCCCTTGGGCGCCTTGCGTGCGTTCTCCTGAATGGCGCGGATCTCGAGCACGCAGCCCTCCATGACCTCGGCCATTTTGGCGTGCATCTTGTCCGGGTCATCTGCCTTCGACGACGTGCGGCGTCCATCCCAGGCCCCGCATGAGCAGGTCGAGCTCCTCGGGCGGTATGCGCGCCAGGATGGTTGGGTTGGCAATCTTGTATCCATTCAAATGCAGAATGGGAAGCACGGCGCCATCGCGCACCGGGTGGAGAAATTTGTTGGAGTGCCAACTGGTGGCCAGCGGTCCTGTCTCCGCTTCTCCATCTCCGACCGCTACCGTAACGATCAGGTCGGGATTGTCGAACGCGGCTCCGAAGCCATGGGAGAGGCTGTAGCCGAGTTCGCCGCCTTCATGAATCGACCCCGGGGTTTCCGGAGTGCAATGGCTCCCGATGCCTCCAGGGAATGAGAACTGCTTGAGGAACTTGTGCAGTCCGTCCACATCCTGGCTTTTGTCCGGGTAAATCTCGGAATACACCCCTTCGAGATAGCAGTTGGAGAGGGTCGCAGGAGCTCCATGGCCCGGGACCGGAAAGGTAGATCATGTTGAGGTCGTACTTCTTGATCAGCCGGTTCATGTGGACCCAGATGAAGCTCTGGCCCGGGTCGGATCCCCAATGCCCCAGCAGGCGGTTCTTGATGTGTTCGGGCTTCAGCGGCTCGCGCAGCAGGGGGTTGGAGCACAAGTACAGCATGCCGGCGGAAAGATAGTTGCAGGCACGCCAGTAAGCATTCATTTTTCTGGTCTCATCGGCGGTCAGAGGCTCGAAACGCCCTTGTTTGCTTGACGAGTCGGAAGCCGCTACGGAAAGAGTCTCGACGTTGCTCATAGTTCCTCCTGTTGTTGCTGTCATCAGTCGCGTTCCATTTGCCGCACATGCGTCGCGATCATTCGGTCTTCCCGGGCCGGTACCACCCAGACGGCCAGTTTCGAACCAGGGGCACTCACCCGCCGCAACCCATCGCCACCCGCCGCATTAGCGGCCGCATCCAGCACCGCTCCGCAGGATTCGAGTTCGCGCAAAATCTCCGCCCGTGACTGCACATCGTGCTCGCCGATGCCGCCGGTGAAAACCAGGGCATCGAGGCCGCCCAAAAGCCACACGTAAGCGCCAATTGCCTTGCGCACGCTGCGGGTAAAGATCTCGATTGCCAGGCCGGCGTCGTTGTTTCCTGCCGCGGACGCTTTGCGTACTGCCCGCATATCGTTGGGCAATCCGGAGAGAGCGACCATCCCGGCCTGGTGGTTCAGCATGCTTTCCACCTTCGCCCACGCAGCTTCGCCCTCACCCTTCGCCTGCCGCAACAGATAGAGCACCAGCCCAGGGTCAAGATCTCCCGGACGCGTGCCCATCACGACGCCGCCGGTCGGCGTAAGCCCCATGGTGTTATCGACCGAGCGCCCGTCCACCAGCGCTGTCACGCTGCAGCCGCTGCCCAGATGCGCGATCACCATGCGACGGGGAAATTCCGCCTTCGCTTCGACTGCGGTAGCTTTCATATCGTCGACCACGCCCTCGCAGGAGAGCCCATGGAACCCATATCGGCGGACACCCTGCCGCCGGTACTCGCTGGGGATGGCGTAGGTCGAAGCCTCGGCCGGCATGGTCTGGTGGAAGATGGTGTCGAAGCATGCATAATGCCGCGCCTGGGGAAACCTGCCCATCATGTCGCGGATCAAGGCGATCGCCTGGGGATCGTGCAGGGGCGCAAACGCCACCGCCGCCTGCAGGTCGCGCAGCACCTCCTCGGTGATTCTCTGATGCTGGTGGAGCAGCGGACCGGGATGCACCACCCGGTAGCCAACCGCATCGATCGGCGGCATGCCCGCCCCACATACCGCCTTCTCCAGCAAGGTCATCGGATCCTTTTGGGATGCATCGTTGGCCGGTGGAGCAGCACCGCCCAACTCCCGCCCTTCGGCATCGCGGAAAGTGAAGCCGAGATCGGCTCCGCCGATGCCACTGATCTCGCCGGCAAACAAAGCGCGCGGCCAGGAGGAGGGCCCGTCCCAATCTGCGCCGGGGCCCGCCTCGAAAATGGAAAATTTGATGGACGATGAACCACTGTTGATAACGAGTATGTGCACACACCACCCGGCCGCTCTGGCTGCTATCTCCAAGCTACACCCGCTATATATGCCACAGATGAATAGAGTCGCCCGGTGGGAGGAAAGTGTCACGCAGCGGGCAGAATCCTGCTTAAAGGCATGACCGCTCATCCACATACGGCCGCCGCCAGAGGAGAGCGCGGGGTGTAGGGCGATGAGTATCGCGGGCCGTCGACCTCTTTTCCCTGAGTCACTGGACCGCCGGGGCCGAGCCCACTCCGCGGATTGCCCGTCAAACGAGCCGTCACGGCGGTCTTCGAGCGGGGAAATGGCGAAAGATTTGGTTGACGGTGTTTTCTCGAGCGTGATAGCTTTGCCGCCGTAAATGAAACGGCCGTTGCACCATGCGAGGCAAGGGGCGGCATACCCCTGCTTAGCCAACAAAGGAACAAAGTTAAAGTTCAAGCCACGGCCGGCGAACGACTTTTGGGAGGCGGTTCGATGTTAAAGCGCATTGGGGTATTTCTAAGTGTTTCGTTTTGGGCAACCGCGTTGCTGGCGCAAACCAGCGGCACCATCCTCGGGCATGTCAACGACACGACCGGGGCAGTAGTTCCCGGGGTGTCCATCACCCTCACCAACACGGGAACGAACACCACCCGCACCACTCTTTCCACCAACGACGGGGACTATACCTTCCCCAACGTTCCGCCGGGAGTCTATACCGTTGCAGCCACCCATCCCGGCTTCAAGGTCGAAAGTGCTAAAGACGTGCAAGTGCAGGTGCAGCAGTCCTTGACCCAGGACTTCACGCTGCAGGTCGGTGAGGTGTCGCAAACGGTATCCGTTTCGGCCGCAGGCGCCCTTCTCCAGACG
This sequence comes from uncultured Acidobacteriaceae bacterium, assembly GCA_963850235.1. Classification (GTDB taxonomy): domain Bacteria; phylum Acidobacteriota; class Terriglobia; order Terriglobales; family Acidobacteriaceae; genus PALSA-350. The sequence continues at coordinate 322,038 of CAWKKM010000023.1, forward strand.
CAGGACGCCTCCCTGGGCACCGTAATTCCTACGCAGACCCTCGCGGAGACGCCGGTAAACAATAGAAATTACCTCAACCTGGTGGCGGCCTCGGCGAACACGAACGTCGTGTCACCGACCCAGGGCCAAGCCGGCGCACGGCTTGGTGGCGCCCGCGCCAACGAGAGCATCTCGGTCGGCGGCTCGCGCATTATGTTCAACCACTACACGCTCGATGGAGTCAACAACTCCGACGTCGACTTCAACACGTTTGTGGTCCAGCCCTCCATCGACGCCATCCAGGAACTGAAGGTGCAAACCGGCGTCTATCCCGCACGATACGGTTACAACCAGACCCAGATCAACGTGGTCACCAAGAGCGGCACCAATAATTACCACGGGGCCGGGTTCTACTTCCTGCGCAACAACTACGCGGATGCACTCGGCTATAACTATAACTATCCAACTCCTCAACCGAAAGTGCTCCCCTATAAATACAACGACTACGGATTCGTACTCACCGGGCCGATCTCGATTCCCCACATCTTCAACGGCAAAGACCGCTTCTTCTTCATGGTCAACGATGAATGGTATTCCCGCGTCAGTTTCTCGAATACCGCGAACACCCAGCCGACGCAGGCCGTCCTGGGCGGCGATTTCAGCCAATACAAGACAACCGCAACCGGCTCCGTCGTTCCCATCTACGATCCCTCCACCGGCAACGCCGATGGAACGGGCAGGACACAGTTCCCGGGCAATGTCATTCCGGCGGACCGCATCGATCCTACCTCCCTCAAGTTCATCCAGCAGTTCTACGCCCCAGCGCAGAACAGCCAATTCCAGAGCAATTACACCTTCCTCACATCCTCGAGGGATAAACACGACGGCTTTAACGTGCGCGCCGATTTCTACCAGTCATCGAAGTCGCAGTTTGGCTTCCGCTTCAGCAATGGCCTGGAAACGAATCCTACCGCGCAATTCCAGACGGCGGGTGGAACCACCGGCAGCAATATCATCACTAAGTACTACCAGTACATGGGCTCGCATACCTGGACCCCCTCTGCCACGGTCGTAAACGTGGCCACGTTTGGCTGGACCAACTTCTATAACTCTCTCGGCCTGTACTCGCAGGGTGTGAATGATGCCGTGTCCAAGGTCGGTATTCCCGGACTGCAACCCGGAATTCCCGCAACCTGGGGCATTCCCGCCGTGGGCTTTACCGGGGACATCTATAGCGGCATTGGCGACAGTTCCGACGGTCCCTATGTAACCAAAGACCCCAACATCTCCATCAACGACAACGTCAACTGGTTGCGTGGCAAGCATTCCTTCTCTTTCGGGTTCCAGTACGAGCGGCAGACCTTCAATGAACTGGGTAACCAGTTCTCCCGTGGCTCATTCACCACCCAGGCCAACGCCACAGCTCTAGCCACCGCCCCCGGTAAACTGGTGAAGGCAACCGGCTCCGCGTTCGCCGACTTTCTGCTCGGCCAACTTTATACCTCGGTCTATGCGGTCCAAATCGCCCAGGCGGATTACAAGCGCAACGTCGAAGCCGCCTACTTCGACGATAACTATAAGTTCTCGCCCAAGCTCACCGTGTCCGCCGGCCTCCGCTATGAGTTGACTCCCCCCTGGCGTGACACCCTCGGCAACGAGTTCATCGTAGATTTGCAAACCAACAACTCGCCCATTAGCCCCATCGTTTCCGGCCCGGAACCTCAGAGCCAGTGGCCCTTCTTTCGACGCCAGGGTACATGCACGGACCCCTATCAGGGAGTGAACATCCGCTGGGTCGACGCCAGTAAAAACCCTGTCAATCCGCCGCCGCAATGCTCCAACGGCAACTTCCCCAATTCGCTCATGCAGACCTCCTACCGCGACTTCGCGCCTCGCTTGGGCATTGCCTTCACGCCGAACAGTACATGGGTCATCCGAACGGGCTTTGGCATGTATTACGACAATGACACCGCCAACGGCCGGTTCGACGTGGCCCGCAACCTGGCCGGGCGCGTCACCACAACCTCGGGGGGTGGCACTGCCGGCCAGGCCACCATCAACTGGGGCAACGCGGTGGCCAGCGGCGCCGTTGCCAACATTCCGCCGCCCTACTCCTACTCCAATGCCTACAGGCACAGAACTACCTACAGCGAGGTCTGGCTGTTCGATGTCCAGAAGCAGCTCGGCCAGAATTGGCAGCTCGAGGCCGGATATCTGGGCTCGAAAAGCGATCACCTGTATGGCTTCCGCAATGCCAATTATTCGGTGCCGTACGGCTTGCTCGGCGCGGACGGCTACAACGCCAATGGTTCGCCTAAGAGCATCCTGCAGCGTACGCCCTACCCGAACTATGGCGTGATTCAATTGGTGCACGATCTGGGCAACGCGAACTACAACGCCTTTACCTTCCAGGCGAACAAGCGCTTCAGCAACGGCTTCAACCTCATCAGCTCCTACACCTATGCGAAATCGCTGGACGACACCAGCGGCATCCGCACACAATCGTCGGCGCTCTTCCCCCAGAACGACAACTGCCTCAGCTGCGAATACGGACCTTCGGACTTCGATGTGAAGCATCGTGTAGTTGGCTCGGTCATTTATAACCTGCCCTTTGGCCAGGGCATGATGTTCGCCCCATCGTCGAAGGTGGTGGATGCGGTGATCGGCGGCTGGCAACTCACCGTCCTCGGCACCCTCCAGACCGGCGTTCCGTTCAACATGGGCTACAACAACAACAATGCCAGCACCAATACCATTTCCGGCGGTACACCGGCGACCCGTCCGAATCTCGCGCCCGGTCAGAAGTTTTTCTCGGCCAGCAAAAAGGCCGGATCCAGCGGCCAATGGACGAATCTCGCGGCCTTTCCCGAGCCGGCACCGGGCTTCCTCGGAAGTACGACTCGCAACATGCTTTACGGCCCCGGCTACGAACAGTTCGATATGTCCATCGGCAAGCGTTTCAACATGCCCTACAACGAACACCATCAGTTACAAATCCGGCTCGAGGC
>CAWKKM010000024.1:0-376829 GCA_963850235.1 uncultured Acidobacteriaceae bacterium
ATCGTTGCTGGAACGGGTCCAATGCATTCCGGACCCGTTAATGCGTCCTGCGCGTAGACCGGCACCAGCGCCGAGCCGTCCCACTTGAGCACGCCGATGTAGCCGTTCTGGTTGTTGGCAACCACAATCTCTTCGTGCATGTCGCCGTCCACATCGGCTGCAATCATCACATCGTTGCTGGAACGGGTCCAATGCATTCCGGACCCGTTAATGCGTCCTGCCGCGATCCAGACCGGCACCAGCGCCGAGCCGTCCCACTTGAGCACGCCGATGTAGCCGTTCTGGTTGTTGGCAACCACAATCTCTTCTTGCGTGTCGCCGTCCACATCGGCTGCAATCATCACATCGTTGCTGGAACGGGTCCAGTGCATTCCGGACCCGTTAATGCGTTGCCGCGATCCAGACCGGCACCAGCGCCGAGCCGTCCCACTTGAGTACGCCGATGTAGCCGTTCTGGTTGTTGACAACCACAATCTCTTCGTGCGTGTCGCCGTCCACATCGGCTGCGGCGAATGCGTCGCTGCCGCGCGACCAGTGCATACCGGCGCCATCGATACGGCCTTGCACCATCCACACGGGATTGAGGCCATGATACGTAATACGGATCGTCGCGTTCTGCCCGGTAATGGCACGCACTGATATGGAAAAGGGCCGAAAAAAAAAGTTCTCAAACGTGTCTCCCACTTGCCAATCCAGATTATGGCGGTTGGCACGTCCCGAACCGACGAGGGTCGGCGGTCCGAATCCAGCCTGTGGATCAGCACAGCCGGATAGGGGAGCCCCCGATCCCAATCGCTGGGAGTTCTGAACTCCGCGAAGAACGAAGCCGGACCGTTCACTCCAGGCTGGCTGTCGACATCAATGCGGGCAGCCACGTACCCGGACGACTGTGACTGGTTGAGCGGAACCAGATCGATATCCGCGAAGTCGCTGCCGTTACTCCAATTCTGAAATACCCTCGAATCATCCAGCCAACCTAGCTTGTCCAAATAAGGTGCACTCATTCCTGGACCGGTCAGTCCTTGACCGGCGCCGTCGGGAGGCGGGGGGGGGCTTTGGAAAAGAAAATACACACATTGCGCTCATAATGTCCCACGGATCGCAATACTCGCCTGGCGTCTGGCTGCTACAGCAGCCGGTAAGAGCATCTCGAAAACGAGTGCGAAAGCCCCAGCGTGTGACCCATTTCGTGAGCTATAAACGTGGGTTCCAAAGCCTGGCCGAAAACGTAACAAAAAACTGTCGTGCCGCCGCTGGTTGCTCCATGATCACCGCCGCTCGCATTGAAGAGAAAGACGCGGCGGGGGAAGTTATTCAGAGGTACTCCGTTTGCTTGGGCTGCATCAAATCCCCACTGTTGAAAGATCGTCCTGCTGGAGAGGATGCTTTGCCCCGGAGGCGTCCATCACGGTAAGCTCGCTGGAGTCGTGAGGAATCTCGAACCAACCGAATACCTGGGAGTCGTTGACTAGCCGGCCCCCGGAAATGTCGTGCCAATAGTCGAACGCCCCCCCTGTTCCGGCACCAGCTTGAGTGAAATACTTTTGGAAAAACGAGACCGGTTGCGTCTCCTGCGGGACGTCGCGGAAGCGGCAGAGAACGACAGCCCAACTCATGGCAATTCCTCCACAATTCCGTTTTTTGGCCTGCTGGCCATTATCCTAAACAAAATCTGTCGCACCTGTCGCCTCGAGCCGGGAGTCAATTTAGTGGCCGAATCCGCCAGCGACGACCCGTAATTCATTCCCACCCTGAGGTTGATGCCCGCTTTTAGCGGAACGGCTTTAGCGGGATTGTGGTGGGCGGCAACGACGGATGCAGTCATCTCGTTTACGTCTTGTTCCGTGGCCTTGCGAAGGAATACCATTCGCCGGAATGTGCATGCCTGTATAAAATCCACCCTGCTGCCCATTTATGACCAGAATCGGGATATAGGTAACGCATGCGCTTCTCATGCGAAGCCCGAAAAGAAACTGATTCCGCTGACTGTTTCCGCATTGGACATATACTACTTCTCTTCAGGCGACTTTCAGTCGCCAACCGACGTTATCGGCTTTCAGCCGATAACGTTGAATCCAGCTATGCGAACTCTAGTCGCAGTCCTTATCGCCACCGTTCTTATCCTGAGCACCCCTACAGCACACGCGACCACATTGCAGGAATTCAACGCAAAAACGGACGCTGAGCAATCCGCCTGCGTGGTCAACTTCATCGACAAAATGACAACGGACATGCGGACGAAGAATCCGCAACTCGCGCAGGACATACGAACCTGGTTCGCCGTGAAGGCTCCGGGCAAGCCAACCTCAGAAGGCATGGAGCGTCTGTAGGTGGAACTGACCCCGAAAGACATTCAGGCGAAAGAGGGGAGGGCGGACCTGTCGAAGATTCAGCTTGAGTCGGTCACTCTCTGTACAGCCCCAGCAATTGTTATCAAGGCTTCAGTCCCTGAATATCAGAATCAAACGTTAGCTTCAGCCGCCGACCTTAATTGGCGCATTCAGGGCAATGCGCTAATCGAGCCATCGAGCCGGATAGAGGGCGATTTCCAAATTCCGGTCGGATCGTCGCCAATCCGGAAATTACTGGTTGACAAACATCAAGATGCCTGCGGACTGCTTCGTTTCGCGATTAGTAACGGAAAACGCGCCAGCATCAGGTAATCCGTCCACTGGGGCGTGCGTTCTGCATTCCTGCCGTCATGCCGTCTAGGTACTAACTCTCCTTGGATTGTCCCAAAGCCATCGAGCGTATCGGACTCAAGGAAGCAGGACACAGCGATCTCATTGCAAAACGGAACCTCGGCTTAGTGGGAAGCGCCGTTCTCGCCGCTATCGCTTTCCGCAATCACTAGGTCCCAAGGTTGGATGGAGAGCGTCTGACCGGCCGACAGAGACTTCCGTGTCAGCACGTCATGGGCTGGTGGCCCATCGTATTTTGCAACTGCAGTCGTGGAGGAGTAGTTGAGCAGATAAATGAGCGTTCTTCCGAAGGCATTGACACCACTTTTCACGCGAATAGTGGACTGAGCCGCCTCCAGGTTGAAGGGAACTCCGCTAGTCTGAAGTGCGCGCATCACGACTGCCTGCTGCAGCACATCGGAGAGAGCGGTCCCCTCGTAGATGAGAGTGCCCTTGCCGAATTGGTTCTCTGTGATCGCGGGCCAATGCCCGAAAAAAGGATGGTCGTAGGTGGCGAGGGACTTGGCCGTCGTAAGTTGCAGGAACTCGGCCCATTGGCTCACTCGATTCCCATCGCCCACATGGAATGGGTCGTCCCGGAGCAACAGGGGCTTCTCCAGATTCGAGAACTCCTGGTAGGTAAAACCCGCCGCGTCCCGCAGCGGCCCCGGTGCCTTCTCCCAGCGGACGGCGGAGTTCTCGTTGGTGAAACCGCTCTTGAATGTCATCAAGACGTGACCGCCGTCATGCACATAGTCCGAGATGCGCTTGAGCAACGCGTCATCGGAGACGTAGAGCGAGGGAACAATCAGCAATTTGTATTGTGAGAAGTCGGTGTTCGATGGGAAGACGAAATCAGCACCTACGTTGGCCTTGTACAGAGCTTCGTGCAACTGTTGCACCATCGCTCCATAGGCGCCGGCGGCTTTTCCAGGCTCCCAGCCGGAACTGCCAGGCGTGTAGGGCATGAAGCTGATGCCATTGTTGGAGTCGGGACTGTAGAGGATCGCAACGCTGTTGCGTATCTTCATGTTCACGAGGTGCGGCCCGATACTCTGCAGCTCATGCGCGACACGGCTTACTTCGGCGTAGGCTCGGTTGGGCTCGAGGTCATGGCTCAACACACCCTTCCAATAGGTTTCCTGACCGGCGTGGATGGAATGCCAGTGCCAGTACTCCACCATGTTGGCGCCGCTCGATATATCTGTGTATACATCGAGGCGGAGTTGGCCGTCGTACGGAGGATATTGCGCCATGGAATCCCATCCAAGGGTCTGAGCATTTGTCTCGGTAACGAGAAAATTCTGGCGCTTCAGCGAGCGCGAGAAGTCCCCTTGCAGCGCCTGCCAAGCTCCGTCCATGTGCTCCTGCGTACCGTGGTACGGATTGTTGGCGACAACGTCGAGAACCTTCGCCACCTCGGGCTCGTTCACATCCAGCCGCATCATGGAGCCGAAATCCTGCGTGATGAACTGATCTGATCTGCGGTGTGCGCGAACGAGCGCGGCCTGCCAGGCGAGGAAGTTGGTGACGCGATCTTGCTGAAATCGCGACCACTCGAGCTTGTAGCTGGTGCTCGTGGCATTATCGCGCGTGGGCATGTCGTTCCAGTCGTACACGTCCTGCCCCCAATAGTTGAGGAACCAAGCCTTATTCAGCGCATCGGTAGTAACGAACTTCTTTTTGAGGCGCTCCACGAACTCGTTGAAGACCTGGGGGTTCGAAGCACCGTATGAAGACGTCTCGTTGTCGATCTGCCATCCAATCACGGTCGGATTGTCTTTGTAGTGGCTGACCATGTTGACGATAAGCCGCTCGGCGTAGCGGCGGTAATTTGGGTCATCTGTGTTCATATTCTGGCGCATGCCATAGCCAACGGAAGCGCCGCCGAGCGGGCGGGCAAGGATCTCCGGATGCGACTTCCACATCCAAGCGGGAATGGAATAGGTGGGCGTCCCCATGATTACCTTAATGTTGGCCTTGCCCATTGCGTCCACGATGCGATCCATCCAGACATAGTCGAACTTGCCCTCTGCGGGCTCCCACAGACTCCATGTGGATTCGCCCATTCGGACGACACTGATGCCTGCTTCCTTCATGAGCGCGACGTCTTTTTCGAGCCGTCCAGGCTGCAGGTCGGCAGGCATGTACTCGTTGTAATAGGCCGCGCCATACAGCACATTGTGCATCGGAGGTGCGGATGGCACATCCTGCTGTTGCGCAAGCAGGGCACAAGGAATACTCACGATTGTGGCGGCAACAACCTGAATGAGGCTTACTCTCACTGTCTGTTCCCCTTGGTGTAGAGAATATCAGGGGGATCTTGGCCAGAAATTAGTGGCCAAGAGATTAGTGACGGGACGTAACCCATCAGAATCTCTCGCCCCACCAGCGGTGTACTCATCGAACTATCAAGGCGGAACATTGGGCTCCGAGCAAACGACCGCTCTTCGGACACCGCCCGGTATCCGTCCGGTAAGTTGCTCTGGCTTGCTACGGCCGGGTGGGGATCTTACCGAAAACGAGACTTCACGGGCAAGGTTGCCGAAAGACGTGCCGGGCTCGCGCCACTTTCTGAAGAGGCGAAACCCTTAGCCGGGTTTCAATAGAGGGGCGGCAGGATAAACGAAATGAAATTGCCGTTCCGGTCCACTTCAGGACTTCGGACTAGGAAATTTAATTCCGATGTCAGCCTGATGGGTGTCTGAGGACTCATGCACTTCGATCTGCCGGCCAGGGGGTCGCCCTCCGTTGGCAAGGAAGGGTGCGTTTTCGAAGAGCCACTTATACAAGAGCGATGAATCGTATGTTTTGCCTGACAGGGCTGCCCAAGCTTTATGCAGAGCATCGGCTTCTCCCTTCCGCGTCTCTTGACCTGTCAGCAACAGTCGCCCGAAAGTGAACTGGGCACCGTCGTCAATAGTCACCGTCAAGACGACCGTCCCTCGGTCTCTATCGATTTGAAGCTCCGGCACCGCTGTGAAGTTGATGTAGCCATGATCACCGTAAATCAGCCTCAATCGCTCTAGCCCTTGGCCAACAGCCTTGTAATCGAACTTGTGGCCCACAGGGACATTGAAGGCCCCTTTTAATTGCTCTGTCGAGAAATAGTGGGACCCTACGAAATTAATTGCTTCAAGCCTATATTGCGCGAGTTCTGGACCGTGGCTGGAAGGTGTGGTGGCCGAGGTGTTGGCAGCCTGACAGCAGCTCGTGGAACCGAGCAGGAGGAGGGCCATGAGAACAGAGGACCGGTTCATGTCAGCCTCCCGACATTGCCTAATTGTAGCGCTGCGCGGAGTTCCCCGGGAAACGAGATTTTCGGTAATTTGCCTATTCAGACCCGGGGAACTTACCGAAAATGCGACTTTTCAGGCAGTACAAGAGGTAACTTCCGGGTTGGCCTTTATACGGCCGGAACAGGTCAATGAGTGATCGGCGGATCATAAATACCGAAAATGCGACTTCACAGGCACGTCGCTTTGACGCGGTCTCATGGCTCGGTGGAGTCGGCAGGGGCGGAACATACTTGCGGGTGCCCCCTGTACAGTATCGAAAGCCTAAGCAGCCCTGCTTTGGCCCCCGAGCGGGGCTTGCCAGTTGACGCGGACGGGTTAGGGAGAGTCAAAGTACTTTATAGGGCGCTGAGAGCGAGTGTAGACTCGGTTTGAATACAAAGTAGGATCGTTTCGCAGGGGGAGGAGCTATTTTATGAAACACCTGATACTGAGTGTTGCGATCGCATGCCAGCTTTCGCCGTTAGCTTCTAGAGCAGTATGCCAAGAGAGCAAATCACAGCCCGAGCGACTTCACTTCGCGTTCTCTTTTCCCCAAGGCAACAAAGTTCTCTTCGAGTTGACCGCAACGAGTGCGCAGCACGTTCTATCGAGCCCCGTCCTCCAATTGACAGGAAATGTTGAAGTTAGGATGACCACTTGCCCGCCTCAAGGTCACGTGTGTGTTAAAAGTCCGATGGTTCTACACGCTGACGCGGTTGACTATAACGAGGCTACTGGTCAGATCGATGCACATGGCGACGTGCATACGACCTTTATCAAGCTTTCTCCAAAAGGCCATCGTCCGCAGGGCTATGAACCCGAGCCACTACAACGCCCTGTGCTTGCGAGGGCGGGTTCTGTAGCTACACAGTAGCCGCTACTGCTAAATAGAACGGTCATCACAACGGTTAATTCTTTATGCCACCAGCCCAATGGGCCATCATCCCGCGCTAGCTGGCAATCCAAATTTGGCGGCGGGTTCCGGAGAAACGGGATTTCCGGTAAGTTGCTCCTGCCCTCGCCCCCGACGGGCTGGGGAAGTTACTGAAAACGAGACTTTAAAGGCACAGCGGGAAATGGCTTCCGGTATGCCGGTGGCACCCGAAAAAGGTATACAGGATCGAAGGTGGCTTTCGACCGTTAAAAGCCGTGTTCTGTATTTATTTTCCTCACGTACTCGGCGTCACGTTCAGATTGGGCCTTTGCTAATCGGTCGAACGCTCCCGGAACATCTCGCAACAGATCGTCTCCATATCCACGCAACGCGGCTGAGATGAACCGGAACCACTCATCGACAGCGGCTTCAGTGTTCAGATGGATGGCCTGGGGAATCGTTTGGTAGCGCTCATCTCCATGGAGGTAAAGCAAGTCTTCAACCCAGAAGTCGCTCAGACCGCCCCGGCGAATAGAGAACGAAAGGCTCGATTGAGTTGCCCAACCCAGTTCAACAACCACGGCTCCGCAGGCTAGACGCAGGCCGATTGGCTCCTCATCTACGGTGGAAAACCCATACTGGTCAAACAGGAAATCAAAGCGGGTTCGGATTACCTTGAGAACTCCAAGGTGCCCATCAGCCAGAATTGGTATCTGGGCGATTTGCCGACCGATGTTCTCGGCAATGTCCAGAATTGGTAGATACCGCTTACGATCCTCTTCGGCTCCAGCAGAAACGATGTCGCGGAGCTTCTGGAGAAGCGCCAAGTCGCTCTGTACGCGACGTGGGTAATTGACGCGCATGTCCTTCGCAATCGCACGTTGGCCGAGATGGCACAAATCATCGATTGCTTCGTAGATATCGTTTTGGAGTGGCCCTATATTCCTCTCAGCCTTTAGGTTTGAAACCGAGGATTCAAGGGCTGCGAGATTGTCTTCCAGCGTCATTTGTCTGCTCACATCGGGAATTCCAAGCAGATCATAACGCTATCGAGCCGAGACCCGGGCGGTTTGGCGGGCAAGCCGGAAGTTATCTGCGCCCCATCCTGCGCCGTCGTTCCCGAAAAACGGGGTTTTCGGTAATTTGCCTATTCAGACCCGGGGAACTTACCGATAACCCGACTTTTCCGGATGTTCATTGACAGACCGCCTTACAATCGCTTGCGTGTCATTTGAGCAAACGGTCCGAGAGCGAAGAAGCGTAATGCGGCGTATTTGGTGGGCACGCGGGTTTATTGTGTTGCTGCTCGCTTGCTTGGCTTTTGGGTGGATGATGGGTGGGCCGATATTCCCGCGAATCATCGGAACTATCCTCAACCTGCTATGGACTGCTGGCATGGTCATGTACATTCGGCGGCAGCAACAACGACTCAAAATGATCGTCGGTCGGGACTCGTGGTAACCCGTTCGGTCTTGAGGTCCCTGGAATGGGTTAATTTATAGAAAACGTGCGTGCAGAGGCGCTTCTAAAGCGGGGAAAAATCCCAACAGCCGCATTAGGAACTATGCAAAAGGCTTTTGAACTCAGCGACGAACTTCTGTGCCTTTGTGCGTAAGTTCTGCCATGCTGGATCGTGAAAAATCTCATTCGGGTCACCCCATCCGCCGGGTCTACGGTCGAAAGGCTCTGCAGCGTGAGCTAAATCCGTGGCAGCTTCAACCTGTGTTGGAGAGAGCTTGTCGCTAAATACACTAAGGAACAACTTTACCTCCATAAGCACCATCTGCAGTTTGGCAGGCAATTCCCAACTGGCCGCATCAGCAGCGCGCCACCTTTTGGCTTGGGCTTCCTCGTCAGCGATGTCCTCTGACGCTTCAACCAGGTCTCTCACCCCAGACTCAAAGCTAAAGCTCTTTACCTGAGATATATGCATGACTCCAAATCCCGTGCCGGTAGGGTTTAAGTCACCTTCCCATTCCTGCGCTTGCGCGATGAGAGCATTTTCTCCTTGACGTAGTTGCCCCTCACACTCCAGGGCACGCTCCTCGCTGACAGAAAACCTCAACTTTACTTCCTCCCAGGAGAAGGGGCGCTGCGCACCAAAGACTGCCACGTGCTCTCCCGTCTCTCTGTTGACAGTTTCGTAGCGAATGTCCAACTTCGCAGGGAAATTGACTGGCTTTGCAACAACGCGGGCGTAGATCATGGGCGCAGGATAGCAGGTTCTATTGGGACAGTCGTGAGGCTGGTCCATCCACTTGCAGAGCTTGTCACGCCGCAATCATCCCGTGAAACGGTGTTTTAGGTAACTTGCCCAGCCCGTTGCCCTGGCTGTGGCCCAACTTACCGATAATCAGACTTCCCAGGCACTAAGGGTGGATGCCTTGAGGATTGATCGCAGATTCGCTCGCGATCCAGGGTTTGCCGTCTCTTTTGCGCGCCTGAGATTCTAATGAGTGACTCGGCGATATTAAATCAGAGATCAAGCAGACTTGCCCAACGATCAGAAGAAGAAGCCCTTCTCTAACTGTCCACCGCGGAAAACTCAACCACAATCGTGGTATCGATTTCCACGCCCTCGACGTCAACCTCGTACTCCCACCACCTAACCGCTTCGATAGCGGCCTGCGCGAGAAGCGAGGGGCCAGAAACATACTGGAGTTCCCGCGTTCTGCCGTTTCGATCAATGATTGCGTGGAGCACTACTGTGCCCGAAACATTCGCCACTTGAGCTTCGTGCGGAATTTCAGGTGTCAAGCGATAGCGGAGCAACTTCGCCTCCAGGTCGCCATTAACATAGATGCGTGATCGCTGCGTGTTCGCCACCGGCTGCACCTGCTCGATCGTAGTGTCACTGTTAGAGAGAGGGGTAATAGCGGCCTGCGGTGATGAGCCGCCTGCGGAAGCCTCTTTTTGGGGTGCGGGCATAACCCAGACGATGAAGGTTAGCTCCTGATCCTTGTAACGTCCTGTGATTTCCCAACAACCAAATACGGGTATAGACATGCCCCCCATCATCCAGTGTTTGCCCGTGATCGGCTGAATTTCCGTGAAAGATGGAGCTAGACCATCGAGCCTTTTCCCCGTGACAATAAGTGGGCCTGCGCCGTCCGTGTACGAGAACTTTCCTCTCCAGGGAAACTTATTAAAATACGCGAAATCACCGGGCTTGCTAGGCAGTCCCCACAAAATTCCGTCGGTCGGAACCAGCACCGATAAATTCTCGGTTCCATATGTGCCTACCATCACGTAGCCCCCTCGCCCAGGCTCGGGCACATAAGAAAGCCTGGCGCTTCCCGCCGAGGGCAGTGTTACATGGCAACTCGGTGGGGGCGCATCCTGAACCGTGTTATTTTTGGCATCCCGTTCTGCTTCGGTTTCTTGAGCCAGAGCCGTGAACTCAATGCACGGGAAAGCTAGCATGATGAGCGCCAGCGTAAAGACAGTTGTAGACCGCGACAGGAGCATGGGGCCCCCCGATTGCTAGAGTATACCCCGACTAGAATCGAGGGCCTAAGCTCGTACATCGAAGTGTTTGAAAAACGGGATTATGGGTAACTTGCCCGCCTTGGTACCCACCGAGCCCTTCAGATACCGGCCTAAGACTTTACAGGTACTCCCCGTGTTCGCTTTCGAATGTTCCGTTACGGCGCCTGAAAGACCACCGTGATGAGCGTCTGAATCTCGACTGGAACACCATTGAGCAGATAGGGTTTGTAAATCCAGGTTTGCACGGCTGCGATCGCTGCTTTGGTTAGCTCATCGTCGGCTGAACTCAAGGGAATCAGGCTGATGACCTGACCTTGCTTGCCGATAATCGCAGTCAACTCCACTTTCCCGCCCACGCGCTTCAACTTGAGATCTTGGGGATAGACCGGAGCGAATGCCTTTATGCGGAGCGAATTCGCGATGGCAGGCGACACGATGATAGGCTTCGTCGGTTCACTATCGGGAAGGGCCGAAGGGGTAATCGAGACTCCGGGATTGCTTTCGACAGAAGTCGAGAACTGGAACGTCAACGCAGCTTCAATCTGAACCTGCTTCCCTTGGAGAACAGCCGGGCTAAGTTTCGCTTTCAGCAGCTGATCACGCGCAGCATCCTGCAGACCAGCGTTGTCAGAGTTGAGTGGGTAAGCCTCGCGAATGTTACCTTCGCGGTCGGCCGAGATATAGATGCTGAGTTTCCCGCTTGTGTTCCCGCTATGAACAGGTGGCCAGACCACATTCAAAGGTTCCCTCAAAAGCTTCTCAAACGTTTCCTGGCTGATGGAAGCGGGTTCGACAGAGACTGATGCCTGTTTCGTGATGGTAGGCAGATCAGGCAAGCTGCCCGATGGATCCATCTTCTCGAGGATCTCAACTTTGCCAACCAATTCTGTCCCTGGCTCCAGATCCGCTACATAGCGATAGGCGATACGCTTCTTTCCAAATGCCTGAGGGTCATGGAACTCCATTTCGTAACCAGGTCGCACTACCGAGGAAAGAGTGCCGTCGGCGGCAAAGCAGATGACAGCGAACCCATCGTTGTTGACTGCTGTAGTCCCAATCTTGAATTGTGCACGCGCACAGCTACTACTCGGACGTCCGTTGGTGGACGACGTCATCACAATACGGGCGCTCACCTTCTCCCAAAACGCGGCATCCTGAAGCGGATCGATTGCCGCCGTGACGAAGCTACGTAGCCAGAGCGGATAGTAATCTCCGTCATTCTCTTCGTAAACGCTTCCATCCTTTACGACCACATGTTGTCGAAACCTGGGAGAATTGATGGAGCGAGTCCAGTCCTTCCCCGTTTTCCAGTATTCCTCAACCGTAGCGGCGTACTCTGAGTTTGAACTTGCCGCCTCAGAGATAGTTAATCTCAGATGAAAGGGCTGAGCACCGGGGCCGGTCAAAGAGGAGAGTTTCTCTGCCTTTGTGACTACGGAATGCGGATCGTCAGTGGACGCAAAGCATGCCTGGGCCAGCGCCGAAAGCAGGAGGACGGAAACTCGGATCTTGTTGGGCATTTCAGGATAATACCCGAGGCCTCCGTCGAGCTTCAGTTCAAACGGTGGTTTCCGCTAAATTCCGCCATCTCCGTCGAAGCTACTGAAAATCCGACTTTCAGGACACCGAGCAGAAACAGGTTTAGCTACGGCCCATCGTTCCATTTCGTCAGGTTCAAGTACCACTCGATGAAGGCGTCGTGATCCTTCGGCGCAGCTTCTGGTTCAAAAACCATTAGGTCATAACTCATGCGACGTATCCTAGCATTGGGACATTCCTTTGAAAACGGGGATTCCGTTATGTTCACCTTGGCTGCCGGCCCAGGAAAGAGCAATTTACTGAAAGTGTGACTTTTCGGGCGCTGCGTGCCTGGCAAGCGGAGACCCGCCGCATGCGGTGATTCCTTTTCGTGTTTATGCCGTGTTATTTGTTTCAGCTGGGGATCTAAAGGCGTTGACTAAAGGCGTTGACAGACGGGATGTTCACCGTTCCTTTTCGATACGAGCCAATCAGCAAGCAGAAATTATTCAGTGAACATCCTGTCTGTCAACGCCTTTTGACATCGGCAGGTCCACACCAGGAGATCTTTTCGCGCGTAGTTGTGTTTTCTTCGATCTCCTTCCAGATAACAGTCATCGATGTGTGAGGGCGAATGAAGCGCTTGGTCAGCAGAGCATCCTCGCGCAAGATAGCCAGCAGAATGTGCTCAGGCTGGATATAGGGTGAGCCGAACGTGCGCGCCTGGCACCCTGCGAAGAACATGACGCGGGCCGCTTTTTCGGTATATCTCTGAGGCTTATCATCCAACGCGGAAACCTCTTTTCACCGCAGCGTGCGGAAACGGGAAACGATCTTGGCGAACGCGTCTACTGTAATAATTGTCCAAAATTCGGGCTGGAAGCAAGCTCTCATGAACCAACCAGGCGGAGGCGCGTGGACGAGTCTTTTTCTCGGCCAAGTGACTTCCGCCGATTTGAGCGGAGTTCCAGAAAAACGGATTACAGGTAAATTCCCCTGGGGCGACAAGCCTTCACAAGTGACAAAACGATGAAGCCAGTAGACAACCCGCTTTCGCCCCTCACGACGTCGTAAAGGCGTATGCTGCCACTGGAGCCTCATAAATTAGGCCGTTCCAGGCACAAGGAGCGTGGTGGAGTGACCTTCGTATCCACGATTATCTTTTGCATAAGACGGAAACTGGGAATGCAGCTTGAATATTTGTTAGCTGTGCCGATCCTACTCATTGGATTGCCTACCCAAGCGCAATCCAACAGCTTTAAAGCCGCATACGATGCGAATCAGGTGTTCGTATTGAGGGATGCCATCGAGCATTCCCGAACTCCACTTTTTTACAGAGCGGCTGTCGAGGCATCTTTGAACCGTGTGCAGGCTGCCGAAAAGGATCTTCGTACCGTAATCCGAAAAGACCCACACTCCAACGATGCTTACGAAGCCCATGATCTTCTTGGAAATATGTACTTCCGAAACGGTATGTATCGCGAGGGGTTTAATGAGATCGTGGCGGCTTTGCATGAGCGCCCCGACGGTTCAGATGCGAAGAGCATGCTTTTCATACTTACCGCTCTCAATGGATTGCCTAAGACAACCATCAAGGACTCAAAGCCAAGCAGTCTCCAAATCGAACCTGGCAGCACGTTCCTGCCATTGAAAATTAATAATAGGCACGCCGAATTCTTTTTCGATACAGGTGCTTCGATTTCAGTGATCGGCGCTTCGGAGGCCAGGGAACTCGGACTTGTGGTCAAACCTGTAGAAGGAAAGATGGGTGACGCAAGCGGCCAAGACATCGCCAGTTTACAAATCACGCTCGTGGCGGACCTCCGTATAGGGGACCTTCATCTTCGGAACGTCCCCTTTATCGTGGTTGGCGACACAGGTGAACCATGGACCGATCTCCCACAGAGCAGGCACGGAATCATTGGCCTTCCGCTCCTACTTGCAATGCACACGCTCCGGTGGACGCCAACAGGCAAGTTCGAGTTTGGGTTTCCCGCGCAGGCCCTCAACGTGGGCACGTGCAACATGCTATTCCACAACTCCAATCCGGTCATCAACGTACTTGTCGAAGGGAAGAATCTGGATTTCACGCTAGATACCGGTGCTGTCGATACCGATCTCAATCCGGAGTTTGCAAGGTCTCTTCCATCTTTGATCAAGACCGGAACGCCGGAGAACAAGTCGATTGAAGGATTGGGTGGAAGCACTAGCAGCCCTTCAATTCTGCTGCCCTCCGTCCTGCTCGGAATTGGTGGAAAGAACGTCTTCCTCAGACCAGCGCACGTCTTCACGGAACATGGAAACGGGACGTGGGCCGCAGGCAATCTTGGCATGGATCTTCTCAAACAGGCGCACTCTTTCGCGCTTGATTTTGGGGCCATGACCTTGCATCTGCAGTGACCGTTTATTATGCGCACCACGTTCGCACCGCTATTTGCATGGTCTGTACCGTATCAGCAAGCCTCGGGAACATTGGCTTTTTGCGGCTTGCCGGCCGTGTATTTGTTACCAACAAAAGCGCTTGCCGAGCATCAATGTGAATTCGAGTTCCTTTGAAACGGGACTTTCGGTAAGTTGCGCCAGATCCGTGATTCTCAAGACCGGGAAAACCGACCAGAGAGGTAACTTTAGGGTTCTTACTCGCTCGCGACCGTTGCGCTAGGAGCGACCCCAGGATCTTCTAACGAAACAATCGTCCCTTGATGGTAGAGGACGCACCAGCCATCAGCCGTCTCTCGCCAAATGGTGGCACGGCGGGTAACGCGGTCCCCTTGGTGGAGCGTGTACGTGAGAAGGTAGGTATCCGGGCCGAGACGGCGTAGGCCAAAGCCACAGCTGTGCCAGTCCGCCGAGAAGGCGTCGATGGGCGGATTTTGTTCTAGAAAGCGAAGGATGAAATCTCGGCTATATCGACGGCCAGACGCGCCAACTTCCCAGTAGTGGGGAGCCATGGCGTGATCAAAGTCTTCGCGGGTGGTGCCGAATTGTGGCGTGTGGAATATTGGCTCACGCCGGCGGAGTTCTTCGAGCACCGGAAGCAGATCGGGCTCTACGTAGCTAAATATCTCCTCGTCCGTCATGACCAGCATTCTATCTTTGCCCAATCAAACCCAGACCAGTCGAGAGCAGAGGGGAACGAGCGGCAACGGCCTTTGAAACGGGATTATGGGTAACTTGCCGGCCAGATCCGTTCCGGGGGGAACTTACCGAGAATCAGACTTTTCAGGCAAGCCACCTGAATGCGATGGCTCAAACTGCGAATGTGGCCACGCCCAGCTGAACGTTTGTCTCTCCGTTTCGGAGGCGAATCGCGAGCGCGATCCTCATCCGCTCTACTTCTAGGATAGCAACTTGGTTGAACACAAAACAGGCTGTATTTCACTCCATGATGCGGTAAGTTCAGCAGGCGTTTTCTTGAATACAGAGCAAAGGCAGCGAAGGACGGATACAGTGAAACACTTTCAGGGAAGGGTCGCCGTCATTACAGGTGCCGCCAGCGGCATCGGCCGCGCTATCGCCGAGCGATGCGCGCGCTCCGGTATGCGCGTCGTCCTCGCCGACATGGACGAGGTGGCGCTCAGCGAAGCCGAGGCCGCCCTCACAGGGCAAGATGCTACCGTGCTCTCCGTCAAGACCGATGTCTCGAAACGAAGCGACGTGGAAGACCTGGCCCGCCGCGCCTTCGATACCTTTGGCCAGGTTCATCTTCTGTTCAACAACGCCGGAGTCGCCGCCGGCGGAGCTGCTTGGGAGGCCACCTGGAACGATTGGGAATGGGTCATCGGTGTCAACCTGTGGGGCGTGCTGCATGGGATCAAAGTCTTTACGCCGCTCATGCAGGCGCAGAATACCGAGTGCCACATCATCAACACGTCCTCAAGTGCAGGGCTTATCGTCGGCAATCTCTCCGCGCCCTACTCGGTGACCAAGCATGCAGTCGTCGCGCTTTCGGAGAGCATGTACCTTGCGCTGCAGCAGCGGAATTCGATGGTCAAAGTCTCGGTGCTGTGCCCAGCCATGGTGCGCACAAACATTGCTGAAGTCGAGCGCTATCGTCCGGCGGAGATGCTTAACGAACCAGTCGAGCTGACCCCGGAACGGCACGCGGGTCTGGCCGTGTTCAGGGCCGCTATGGAGGCAAGCATGGCCCCCGCTCAGGTTGCGGACATAGTCTTCGACGCCATCGAGAGGGAGCAGTTCTACATCCTCACCCATCCGGAGTGGACCGAGGTGATTCAACTCCGCACAGACAGGCTGCTCCGCATGGAAAATCCGCTAAACCCCACGGTGACGATTATGAAACTGATGAACCGCCCATGAGCAGACAAAAGTCGTCGCGTACGCAAACGATGCTGTGACGAAGTGCCGGACAGGATGGCACAAGACCCGAGTTAAAGGTCCCCAAACGCGCATCTCGAATAGTTGGCTATCCGACAGGTGGCCGTTCGGCACTGACGCCGACTTCCTGCAAAACGTGATTGTCGGTAAGTTGCCAGCCCGGTGGTCCGGCTGCGGGGAGTTACCGAAAATGCGACTTTGCAGGCGGGTATCGTTTGCTAATAGCGGCTCCGGCCCTTCGGCCACCCACGGAAGCGGCTTTTCTTCTTTGCGTTTTCCAAAAAGACGTTTGGCCTAAAGGCCGCGATGAACAAGCCTAAAGACCCGATCACGATCGCGAACGGCCCGAAGACAATCCCACCCCACCAGTTGTAGTACTCGATCTTGCCATGAAATAGGGTGCCTACGCCGAGCATTACGATGACAAAAGAAATCAGAGCCAGAAACGTGCGCCGCACCCACGGAGGTCCGAATGTTTTGATCATCGCGGCCCAGTATATCGTTGGCTCTTTCGAGTGCAATGCCACGGGAGAGTTAACCGGAAAACCGAGCTTTGGCCGACCAGAAACTAAGTGCCTTGGAAACGGGGTTGCCGGAAACTTGCCCAGCCCGGTGCCTTGGTTGCGGGGGAACTACCGAGAACCCGACTTTGCAGGATCTTGATTCGTTCGATTAGCATCAGGCGTGGAGATCTCATGCTCGAAATGCAGCGAGACGAGCAACGGCCTACGCGACGTTTCTGCGTTGGGATGGTGCCTGTCCTAGAAGATGTCCGGTCGGCTCTTGATCCTGTTTCAGCCAATTACTCTTTATTTCTGGCTCTCGATGCGACATCAATCAATGATGAAGCCATACGGAAGACCGCAAAATCCCTGCTGGAAAGAGGAATTGCGTACTTCTGCGTATGGGGACCTGATTGTGAAAGGGTACATGATCAGTTTGACCTAGAGCGCATGCCCGACGAGCCTAGAGGGCGGGTTGTAATGACGACCTGGCACTCAAAGGAATCTCTCTCTGAAGCCGTATGGTTCTTTGCGAACTGCGTCGAGCCCGACGACGGCTTCGATTCGGAGGGCACGGATTGGGTCGCTGTATCAGTGATGAACGAAACCTGGGCACTGCAGATACGTAGCGATTTGATCGAAGGAAGGGTCAAGGAAAATGACCCTCCTTTCAAATAGAAACGAGAAACCCGCTCGCCGTCATTCGTGACGCGCCGTTCTTCCTGAAAACGGGATTTTAGGTAACTTGCCCAGCCCGTTGCCCTGGCTGTGGGGCAACTTACCGATAATGCGACTTTTCAGGCGATTCGGTCATAGCCATCAGAGGTAGCGCATATGCCCTTGTGCTGGATCCGAGGATTGAGTACGTTCTTGTCATGTCTCTGCCGCACCTCGTCCTTGCCGCGTTCCTCGCAATCGGGGCTCTATTTGTAGTTTGGAACTCTTACAGGCTCCGCCGCGATCTAGGGGACTCTCCCACCGGGACGAGATTCGTAAACGCCACCCACGCGCCGCCGTCTTCACCCTGAGACGCCCAAAAGACAAGGGTTCCCACTAGCCCGTTTCAAACTGACCCACACTGGCAGCCAGGTCAAGGTCCCGGAAAACGGTGCCGGTGATTTCCTCCTGCCCAGTCCCTTCCGGCTGAGGAACATACCGATAATGCGACTTTTCAGGCTGTTCTCCGGATGCAGGATGGACTCAATCCCCTGTGGCGCTTACTCCTCATCCTCGTGTCCGTCCACTTTGTCTCTACGAGTGCGAGAATGCACGATAATCCAGCCGCCCGGAATACTAAATAATATGAGTTCAGCTATGGCTGCGATGCCAATAGAAGTAAATCCTTCATGCGGAATTCGAGTGTACATCTCAAACACAATTGATATGTGGGCAACGCACAACAGGGCAAATACTGCGCGTGATCGGATGTCGAACAAATGCGGCCAGACATAGGGTGTGTAGACTCCAAAAACTATGGCGGTCCATGCCAGAACCTTGAACGCGTCTTGGAATGGAGAATCAGGTAAAGCCAGTAGTGCAAGCGCAATGATCGCTGCCAAGAGGTATTTGTTTATTCCGTCCGGTGAAACTCCGGCATCGTGCGAGTAGTCATTCATTCTGAGAGCCCGTTTATTGCCACTCTGAGACCGGACGCCACTGTTGTACCTGACATGAGCATCGAGCAGATTATAGAGCGCCCACGAAGTTCCTTGAAAACGGGGTTGCCGGAAACTTGCCCAGCCCGGTGCCCTGGTTGCGGGGGAACTTACCGAGAATCAGACTTTGCAGGCGAAGTCCACCCTCGAGAATCCAGGTAGCGAGGCATAATCATCGCTTTGAAGTCAGAGCACCGCCCTCGGCGAGGACTGTGTCCGCATATTTTTGTTCCAGCTCCTTGTTTCCGGCTTGCGCCGCAGCGGTCTTGGCCCCGACCAATGAATCAAACCGATTGGGGGCAAGTGCAAGCGCCTGCCTGTACGCTTCCAGAGCCTGGGCCGGTTTATTCATTTGCAGCAACATATCGCCCAGCATCTCGCCACTCGGCCGAGGAAGAATATCCGCGTAGTACATGGGGTGGTCTCGTTCGTATTGCGCAATGTTTCTGAGATGGGTGACCGCTTCGTCAGCCTTTCCCTCTGAGAACATCGTCCATGCCTGTGCCTCAGTCAGGGCCACACCCAGAACGTCGCCCCATCCGTGTTCCCTATCCCAGGCAGCAGATGATTTGCGGTAAAGCTCCAGTGCTTGTTCTGCTTTGCGCGCATTGCCGGAACGAGCAGCACCGATGGCTTGAATCCAGTAAACGTCGAAGTTCTCTTCAAAACGAGATTTAGTCGGCGGCTCGATTTGTTGCGCGTCGTGCCAATCGTGAGTCTCGAGGTCGTAATAGATTCTCGCGTCAATCGCTAACCAATGATCTCCTTCTCTTTCTACGTCAGCGATCTGTTTGGCAGTCTGCTGCGCTTGCTCATCCCAGCCCAATTGCAGCGACGCGTACTCGATATTGTTCAGAGCGTGGAGTTCATCATTCCTTCCCGTCCCGTCTGCTTTCGCCCACGCTGCCGCAACGCGAACGGACGCCTCGTTGGTTTGAATAGATTCTCTCCA
The DNA here is from genome assembly GCA_963850235.1 of uncultured Acidobacteriaceae bacterium. Taxonomy (GTDB): domain Bacteria; phylum Acidobacteriota; class Terriglobia; order Terriglobales; family Acidobacteriaceae; genus PALSA-350. Next base: position 19,289 of record CAWKKM010000024.1, read on the forward strand.
ATAGCCGAGCCGATTGAAGATATGTGATGGCATGTGCAAGGCATGAGGGGAGTCGGGTGCGATGGCCGCGTATTTCCGTGCTGCCGGTAAGGCGTCGGCTGCAAGCTCGGCTGTGTCGGCAGCATGAATGATGTAATGAGCCGCGCCCGGATTGTTGGGATATTGTCGAAAAATGGGCAGGAAGATCGAGAGCGCTTCTCTCCGCTGCTCGAGCCCATGCTTGCCCGGCCCTGCTGTCCAGGTCAGTCCCAGTCCATAAAAAAGGCTCGCATTTATATCGTGCGGATACTTCCGCCGAGTCTCCTGCATGCGATCGAGATATCTCTGCCAGCGAACTTCGCCCGAGGTGTTGTCATAGTCTTCGTACATAGCGCGGACCGCGTTCACATACATCTGCTCTCGCTCTGTCCCTGCAGGAACAGCAAGCCACGGTTGCAGTTGTGCCCACCCTCGTTCTAGATCTTTCTTAGGCGCATCCGCACCCCGGCGTTCCGTTGTCGCAAGAGCAATCCCCCAGGCTGCAATTACGCACTTAGGATCACCGCTTTCAACTGCGCTGAATGCTTCTTCTGCCTCTTTGAACTCAAACGAGTGAAGTAAAGCAAGACCGTAGTCAAAACGGGACTGTACTGCAGCCACGCAAGAGGTGGGGAAGTGAACGTCCCCGAGTTCTGCTGCTTTTCTGGAAGGCACAGTTGCGGGCGTCGCGAGGAGAGGTGAAGCAAGAGCAATGCCGAGAAGAAGACCTATCCAACGCAACGAATTTCTCCGGAGCTATGATACATCCCGAAGCACCGCGCACGATGACGGTAGCAACTGTGCGGGTCATCCTGCAAAACGGGTTGTCGGTAACTTGCCCAGCCCGGTGCCCTGGGTGCGAGGGAATTTACCGAAAATCAGACTTTTCAGGACGTCCATAAAGAGAGACACTCACAAGTTTGGAGGTGTGTGCAAATGGACAGTTGCTTTTGCGAAGGGGATCGCGTTCAGATTTCAGATGTTTTCTTTTGGGCGAGGGGAGCGACTGGAACGGTGTCTTTTGCGCCCGATGAAGTGACTGCTATTTCCGGTCCATGGGCCGGAGGAGTTAGTAGGCAGGAAAACAGCGCCCTGGGGACGAATAAGGTTTATTGGGTGTGGTTTGATGAGCCTCAATACGACGCAGACGGTGACGGTCCCTACAAAGGCGGATCGATTTGGGAAAGCGCGTTAACCAGGCTTGGAAGCGGACGATGATCAAATCGACTACCAAAAGCCGGGCATTGAATTGACCGCCCATGCCTTGGCTGGGGGGGAAGTTACCGAAAACGACTTTGCGGGCAGTTGGGAGGAACGATTCGTTGTGTTGCGCAAATAATGACCTCCGAGAAGCCGTCGGATTGGACTAACCCGGTTCGGACTGTTATTTTCCACGATTCAGGTCGGGGTACACTCAGTTTCGTTAAGAATTTTCCGGGGAAGAATGGGTCATGCGTGTAGGTAAAATCCTTGCTTTCTCAGTGCTCGGGCTCGCTAGCCTGATCGTGATCCTCGTGGCAGCAACTGCCATAGCCTTTTTTACATCGTCTCGCAGTAGGAGCGCACAAAACTTCGTACCCCCCGAGGGCCAACAGGCTGTGTCTCCAGTTGGGAATATGGCTCTGTTCTCACGGGCCAGCGGGGCCTCATCCTTTCTCTACCGCAAGAACGCGTCCACCGGGACGAGCGTTCGCCTTACCGCCGCTGTCAGCGGAATCGAGTCGGAGGCAAGTTTCTCGCATGACGGCAAGCTCGTGGTCTACACCTTTGCAAGCTCGCCGGATTCTAAAGCGTCGGTGTGGGTGATGGGTGCTGATGGACGGAATCCTCATCCCCTAACAGGCCAAGACCAGGACGCGCTTCACCCGACTTTTTCTCCTGATGACTCGAAGGTGTTCTACGCAGCGTCCAACTTTACTGGCAATCACTCTCCAATCGCACGTCCAGCGCGGCATGAATGGGATGTGTTTTCAATTCCTATTCAATCCGGTACGGTCCCTGTCGGGGTTGCGCCTACCCAGATCACTCATAGTTCGTATTACGATCTAGCTTCCCTCGATGTTGCTCCAGACGGAGTCAACCCGGGTGGAATCAAAATCCTGATCAGTACCACTGCCTATCCGATTGGCGCACTTCTCGAAGAATTCCCCCTTGGGGATCCCGGTAGAAACAAGATATTCCAGCCACATGTGCAAGGCGAATCAAAGATTGGGCCATCGTTCGGCGACGCGCGTTTCATCCATGACGGCATGGACATTCTGTTCTTGGCCGCAACGGACACCTCAGGTGTCTACGATTACAACCTTTATTCTATGAGTGACGTGACCGGTAGCGAGATCAAGCAACTGACGCACCTCAAAGGGATGACCACGGCGCTCAAGATTTTGCCGAATGGCGAGGCTGCTTTCGTGAACAGCGGAGCGGCTCAGGCTCTGGATATTAGCGCTCAGTCGGTAAAGCCGCTCTGAAATTTAAAATGCTTGAAACCTTATCTTGACGGTGCCAGTTTTAACAACTCCCGGGAAACGGGATTTCCGGTAAATTGCCTGCGCTGACCTCTTCGGCTGGGGAATTACCGAAAGGCGACTTTGCAGGCACCCCGGCTCCGTGGCAAGGGATAAGCCTTGTAGCGTTTACCATTGCTTTGTGAGCATCGCAAAGAACAAGGTCCGAAAACCAATGACGCTCTGGATTGTGCAGCGAGTTGCCCCAATCCGTCGTTAGCCATGTCCGGTATGTTTACAATTCGGCATACCTCTCACGGCGATATAATTTACGGCATCGAGCGAGAGGTGGAGTTGGAACACTTATGTGCAGCTTTCCACTTCACAAGCGTTGAACTAGGTCCAGGGGCTCCACAGTATGGCTGACCGCGTTTTGCGCGAACTGGATTCCATCAGGGCCGTGAGATTCATGACCAGACGGAACTGACCCATTCGCCGGACAGGCCTTTGCGTGACACACTTCACAAAAAAAATCTCCAGATCCGTGACACTAAATACACCTAATCGGCACCTAATTATCGTGACCATCCTGAACGCGACCTACACGCCGCCGGAGTTGAGAACCCGCGTTTGCCTGCCAGAAGGCCTCCCTGTACCTCCGCAGACCCGGCGCGCAGGCCGCACCGTGCCCCATTCCTCTCCCAGAATCCCGTGGGCGATTTTGTCGACGATGGGACGAAGAGCCGGCTCCCCAGCTAGTCCCAGAACGCACCTTGATCCACACTGGCTGCCGCCGTATATCCAGCCAACGCATGGATGCCGCCTTGCAACAGCTTATGTCGATGGGCGAAAGCCTCTCCGGCAAGGACCGTCCCCACGCTCTTTGGTCGCCAACCGATGCAGACGTCCACCAACCCGCGTGACTTACCACGCATATCACGCATATCACGCACCATTTCCGTCGGCCGGAAGTTACGGGTTTCGTCCTCTCCCAGAATCGCGTGGAGGATTTTGTCGAGAATGGGACGAGAGCGGCTCCTCAGCTACTCCCAGAACCCCACCTCGGCCCACACTGGCCGCCACCGCATATCCAGCCAACGCATGGATGCCGCCTTGCAACAGCTCATGTCCATGGGCGCAGTCAGCCGCAAAACCCCTCCGGCAAGGACCGTCCCCACGCTCTTTGGTCGCCAACCGATGCAGACATCCACCAACCGCGTGACTTACCACGCATACCACGCATATCACGCACCATTTCCGTCGGCCGGAAGTTACGGGTTTCGTGGACACGGGGACAACAAGGTGACAGAGACCGCCGAATTTATCCAACTGCTTCTGAAACGGGTAACTTCATCGGTTTGCCAGGACATCATCGGGCAGCTACCAGGAAGCCCTAAGACTTCGCAGGAAACGCCGGAGTATTGACGTACATTCGCTCGGGATCCAGAGCTTGGAGTCCGACTCGGGGGTCTTAATCCGCGCACATGGGTTGCTCGCCGTGGCGAAAGTCAATAAAGTTTTGACTCCCGGCCGGGCAGAACCGGAACACTATCATTGGCGAGAATTCAATATAGACAAAGATTCAATATGTACATTCCTGCATGCAGCGTGTTATCGTGCCACTTCACCGTAGAGGTGTCATATTGCGTCGCACGTTTTCTGCTTCCACCCGAGCGGTGTCGCTCGTCTCGGCCGTAATCGTCGCGGCATTCGGACTTTTCGCGATGTTGCCGCTATTCGCACAGCAGGGGACCGGGGGTGGCGGCCAAAGCCAGGGCCCTCCGGATATGGCGGCCTTCCTGCGCAGGTACCAGCCCGGGCCGGTCGATTTTGAGGACCACAAGGGCTGGGTGCAGATCTTCGACGGCAAAACGTTGGAGGGATGGAATGGGAATCCGGAGATTTGGCATGTTGCCGATGGCGCCATCATCGGTGAGTCGACTCCGGAAAAGCCTTCGGGCACGACCAACATCTTCTACACCAAAGAGCAGCCGGGAAATTTCATGCTGAAGATGGAGGTCAAGCTGGAAGGCGCAGGCGCCAATGGCGGAGTCCAGTATCGTAGCCAGAACGTGCCTCCCGTGCCGCACGAGTTACCGGCCGGGCTTCCGGAGGCTCAGCGGCAACAGTTGGAGAAAATGATGCAGGCGCAGGCGCCGCTGATCAAACGCAATGCACCCTGGAATATGGCGGGTTACCAGCTCGACCTCGACTACGCAAATGTGTTCAGCGGCCAGCTTTATGAGCAGGATTCCAAGCGCTTCATCATCACCTTTTCGGGCACGGTCGTCGAGGCGCACGATGGAGGAAAGAACCTGGTCTCCACCCTGGGAACACCCGAGCAGATGCGATCGTATGTAAAGCCGGGTGAGTGGAACCAGGTGGAGATCATCGCCGATGGGCACCTGCTGGTACACCTGATCAATGGGCACATCATGTCCATGACCATCGATAACGACAGCCAGCATTTTGCTGCCAAAGGGTTGATCGGGCTGGAGATCGAAGGACCTGGGGAGCTCAAGATTTCTCACCGCAATCTGTGGCTGAAAGACCTGCCGTAAGTCCAGTTCGCACTCGATACGAAAAGGTGTCAACGAACCATGAAATGGCTCAAAACGTTCCTTGTGCTTGTGCTTTTTTCGACCACGTTGTTAGCAGCGGATTGGCCCAGTATCGGCGGAAATGCACAGCGGGATGGATGGTCGCGCGGTGAGAAGAAGTTGTCGAAAGAGACGGCCGCCACCATCAAGTTCCTTTACGCATTCAAGGCGCCCGGCGCCAAGGGCAAAGATGCCGAGCCGACCACACCGGTGGTGCTTTCGAACATCATTACCTACAAGGGTTTCAAGCAATTGGTGACGGTGGGAACCCGCAACAACCAAGTGGTGTCGCTCGATGCAGATCTGGGGACACTGTTCTTCGACACGCATCTGACGACGAACGAATCGCGAACAAAAATCAAGGCGGCGGGTCCATGCCCCGGCGGCATGACCGCAAACCTGGCGTTTGCCGGCAACAGCCTGGCCCCGGGAAGGTTCGGCGCGCCGTCGGTAAACCGCGTAGGCAGAGTAGCAAGAAGCAAACCCGCGCCTATGCATTTTTCGTTCGCATCGCCGCTCTATGGCATTTCCAATGATGGCGCATTGCATACCATTAACCAGCTAAGCGGCAACGCCGGCACGCCGGCACCCATCAAGGTGCTGCCCCCCATGGCCAGGGCCAGCGGTCTCAACATCGACAATGACCGGGTATTTGTGGCAACCGTTGGCAATTGCCAGGGTAACCCGAACGGAATTTACAGCGTTGACTTAGCCGCCGGCACGGTTGTGCCGTTTCTTACCGGGGGCAGCGGCGCCACGGGCAGCGGCGGAACAGCCATAGGTACAGATGGCGTGGTGTATGCGGAAATCGCCAGCGGGCATGGCGAGGTCGCTGGCGACTACAACGATTCTCTGATTGCCCTTAGCCCCGACAAACTCACCGTGCAGGATTACTTCACGCCGGCGGGCGCTGCAGCCAAAGTGGATGCCGCGGATGTTTCCGGCGCGACACCCACGGTGTTTGGACTGGAACAGAAGGATTGGGTGGTCACGGCCGGCCATGATGGCAGGATCTATATCCTCGACGCGGACTCGCTGGGCGGGGCCGATCACCATACGCCCGCCTTTCGCAGCGATGAGATTGTGCGGCCGAGCCCGGCTTCGAAAGGTGATGGCTTTCGCAACAACTTCGCGACCTACCTGGATGACAAGGGCGTACGCTGGCTCTTTGCCTCGGTGCGCGGCCCGGTGAGCGCGGAATTCCCTGCCAGGAATGGCGACGCGCCAAACGATTCGGCCCCAAACGGTTCAATCGTCGCGTTCAAGATCACCTTCGACAGCGGGAAGCCATCTCTTACCCCAGCGTGGCGATCCCGCGATATGGTGTCTCCCGCTGCACCGGCCATTATCAATGGCCTGGTGGTTGCGCTCTCCACTGGAGAGACGGCCAAGGCGAAGAAGGGCGCGCCGGCGATTCTGTACGTGCTCGATGCCGAGACAGGCAAGGAACTTTATAAGGGCGACAAGGCAACGGCCTACTCGACCGGCGGAGTCGCTGTGGCGAATTCGCAGATCTACTTTACGACGCACGACGGCACACTCTATGCCTACGGTATTCCGCTGGAGCGTTGATCGCGCCGCAGCAAAAGAGAGGGCACTATGAATCGATTGGTTTGTCTGCTGCTGGCACTGTGCTGGGGCGTGAGTGCGGCGCAAAACGCGGAGTGGCCGACCGACGGCAAAGACAAGCAGCGCTCCGGCTGGCAGCAGGAAGAACAAACGCTGACCACGAGCAATGTAAAAAACATGACGCTGCTGTGGAAGGTAAAGACCGGCAATGAGGCGCGGGCACTGCACGCCCTGATGCCCGCGTTGATTGCCGCCAACGTCACGACCGCGGCTGGGCCGAAGCAGATTGTGCTGGTGTCCGGCATTTCTGACAACCTGTACGCCATGGACGCCGCGGACGGAACGCTGCTATGGAAGAAACATTACGATTACAGAAATACGCAGCAGGGGTTTCAAGCTCCCGAAGGCATGCCCCCAATTATGGGCGGCAAGACGCCGGCGACGCTGAATTTTCTCGAACCCGGCGGTAGCAGCGACACCCCGGTTATCGGCGATGCGCAACAAGACGGCAAGCGCCCGGTGTACTTCGTCGACGGCAGCGGCATGCTGCATATTCTCAACCTCGCGGATGGCTCCGACCTGAAGCCCCCGGTCACCTGGGAAAAGGGCAAGGCGTGGGCCATGAACCTCGATGGAAACACGCTCTGGCTGCCCACCATCAAGTCGATGACGGCGATTCACCTGGACGATCTGAATCATCCGCTGGAACCCTGGATTTCGAAAAGCGGCGGGGTGTGGGGCCGGCGTGGTGCTGCCATCGATTCCCACGGAATCGCCTGGTTTACCACCGGAGACGGCACGTATGACCCGGCAAAGAATGAGTACGCCAACAGTATCGCCGCGGCTGAGATTAAAGATTCCAAGGTAGTGATGAAGGACTACTACACTCCGACCAACTGGGAATGGCTGCTCAAACGCGATCTCGATCCAAACAACACTCCGACGATCTTTACCTACAAAGGACGCGAGATCATCGCGGCCTCCGGCAAGGAATGCCGGCTGGTGTTGCTGGATCCCGCAGCGCCAGGCGGCGCCAATCATCAGACCCCCATGTTTCGCTCCGACCTGTTTTGCAACGAGGCGGTGGATTTTCAGGATCACGGCAGCTGGGGAGCCTTGTCGAGCTGGGAGGACAGCCAAGGGACCCGGTGGGTTCTGGCTCCGTTTTGGGGTCCGGCACATTCACAGTTTCATTTCCCCATTACCAACACGCCGAAGACAGACAAGGGCGGCCTGGCGGCGTTCAAGGTAGTGGAGAAGGACGGGAAGTTCGAAGCGGTTCCGGTCTGGGTATCGCGGGACATGGATCACGGTGAGCCTGCGATCATCGCCAACGGAATTGTTTTCTCTTATGGCAGTGGCGACTTCACGCAGCAAGCCTCTCCCGACAAGGGTCTCAACTTCGACTCGTCGATTCGCGCGCGCCAGGCCAATCATGTGACGCTGTACGCCCTGGATGCGCAGACCGGCAAGGAACTATATTCCAGCGGAGACCAGATCACTACGTTCAATCATTTCTCGGGTGTCACGATCGCGAACGGACAGGTTTATATCAGCACCTACGATGGAACGCTCTACTGCTTCGGCCTCAAGAAGTAAACAGGCGCGCCCCGCTTCCCGGCGTGGAAACGGAAGACTATGGCAGGTTGAGCGAACGCAGGAAGCTATCCACGGCTTCGGTATAGTTTCCGGACAGTCCGAGTTCTGCGTTGATCTGGGCGTGCGTCATATTCTCCGGAAGGACAGTCGCTCTGCCACCCAGCGATGCGACTTTCGCACTGAATCGCTGCGCTTGAAGACACGGCTGGTCGGGACGGCGCGTCGAGCAGACCAGCAGCATCGGCTGCGGAGCGGCTTTGAGCCGATGCATGGGAGACGTTTCTGCCCAATACGCTGGGTCTTTCCCGAAGGCAGAGTCGTAGAAGCCGTAGTGTCTTCCTCGCATGGTCTCCTCAATGTCGAGGGTCGCCGTGTCCAGCGACACAGTGCCGAGCCAGGGCTTTGCTCCTTCATGAAAGGCAAGCTCAGGATCGGCGGCCAGCACATCTACGAGGTGCGCACCTGCTGAATGGCCCATGAGGACAAACCGCGATGGATCACCACCCCAGGACCTGGCTTTGCCCTGAGCGAAGGCCAAAGCTTTTGCCACGTCGTGAACCTGTTCCAGGGGGCCTGCGGCCGGCAACAAGCGATTGTTGATCGAGATGAAGATGTATCCCTTCGGCAGCCAGTAGTCCGCTTTGTTGGTGACAACTCGCCCCATGGACTTATCCCCCAGCATCCACGCTCCGCCATGCACCATCAGAATGACTGGCGCGTTCTGCGGATGAGGGGGCAAGTAGACGTCCATCGTCTGAGCACCATCGGGGCCATAGGCCAGGTCCCGAAGAACCTTCGTGCTGGCTAACATCTCCCCCGGCTGAGCCGATGCCTGAAGCGCGAACGGAACAGTAAGAAGCAAGATGGAAAGTGATCTGTGAAGGAATCTGATCAATGACAAATGCTCTCTCCATGGCAGTGGGCCCCGATGGATGGAAGTCCGGGTAAATGCTGCCAACATACCCTTGGAACCCCTGCATACAAGGTAGGTTGCGCTTGCAATTGTATGGAATTGTAACCGCCTGATCATGGAAGAGGGTTCGGGAGAGTGTTCTGTAAGCAACAACCCTCCGGTATGCGACAATCTGCGAAGCGCTTCGCTCAGAGCCTGTGAACTCTTTCGATCTCCCGTGTTTTGCCCAGTCACACCAGATGTCTTCAACTCCCTCCAAAAAGCCGTCATCCGGAGAGCCTGTGACGTTTTTGATTTTCCCGTGTTGTTGCACGCTCAACCAGATGCTTTCCGTCCCCTCCCAAAAACCGTCATCCTGAGAGGCTGTGACTTTTTATCAATGGAAATGCCTCCCGCCCCACAGCCGGCTTGTCCCCCGGCAACTGTTCTCTCCCTGCAACCACCCTCTCCTGTTTGTCATCCCGACCGCAGGGGAGGGACCTGCAGTTCACTTCACCAGCAACCAATCCCAGCTGGAAGCGCCGCCCTCCCCATCGTCATCCTGCTTGCCCCGGCATGCCGTGGGAGCGAAGCGCCTCGCGATGACGGTTTTGTGAGGGGTAAAAAACATCTCGGTTGGGTATGCAAACGCGAAGATTCGAAAACGTCACAGGCTCTCAGGATGGCGGTTTATTGGAGAGGTTCAAGACTGCGGCCAAGGTGGACGGGCCCAACCTGGCCGCTGTAGTGGACAGCCTAGCGCACGATTTGGCCCAGGTAGTATCCGAGCCGATTTTCGACGTCGCCCGGCTTGTGGAAGCCGCGCTCCATCAATGCTTTGATCGCGTCCTGCGCGGCAGGTCGCGCGATTGCAGCCATGCACGCGTCCCACCCGGCACCGAGCTCGACCTCCGGGGGCAGGCTGGTGTTGACGAGGCGCTTGGTGTTGGCAATCGCCCATTTGTCGAAGCCGGCGATCCGGGTCGCGAGCCCCTCTACGAACGCGTCGAGCTCAGCGTCGGCCAACGCGCGATTCACGTAGCCGTACGCCTCGGCTTGGTCCCCCCTGATGTCTTCGGAGCTCAAGAGCACCTCAAGGGCGCGATTTCGGCCGATGAGATTGGGCAGCCGGGCCATGGGGCCGCCGCCGGCGACCAAGCCCACGCCTACCTCCCACTGCGAGAGGATGGCCTTTTCGCGGCTGGCGAAACTCATGTCGCAGGCAAGCGCGAGCTCGCTGCCGTTGCCCGTCGCGCGTCCGCGGACGAGAGCGATGGAAGCGACTGGCGCGCGCGTCAAACGCACGAGAAAGTCCGGCCAAGGTGCCAAGCCAGTGGGGCCGGCCGGCATTGAGGTCAGGTCCTCAAGCTTGGCCGTGAAATCGGAGTGATTCAGGAAGTAGTCGTCCACCGCGCTATCGAAGACCACGACCTTCAAATGCTCGTCGGCCTCGATAGCGTCGATGGTTTCCTGGAACCGGCGGAGCATTTCGGGGCCCATGACGTTGATCGGCGGGTTGTCGATGGTGACACGCCAATAGGCCGGCGACCGCCGGGCCACGCGAATTTGTGCGCTATTCGGGGATGCGTTCGTCTTTGTCATTGGATTCTGTTCCATAACAGTTGCCATTGGATTCTCCTTCATATCACGATTGGTTAATCACTGCCGCGCCTGCGTTGCTGACGATCTCGTCCTGGGAATCCGTGCCTCCCGAGCAGCCAATCGCGCCGATAATCAGCCCCTGGTCGATCAGCGGGATGCCGCCTCGAGAGGCAATGACTCCATCGAACGCGAGCAGGTAGTTGAGGTGCATGAGCTGGATGCCGTCCTCGAAGATTTTGGTTGGGCGCCGGAAGATCGCGGCAGCTCGCGCCTTGTGTTCCGCTATCTGAATTGCGGCAAGCATCGCCCCGTCCATTCTCTGGAAGGCAACCAGGTTCCCACCAGAATCCGCAACTGCTACGTTCATCTTCCAATTGCGCTTCTTCGCTTCTGCCACGGCAGCGTGAATCACAGCCTCGGCTCGATCCAGTGATATCGGGAGCCCATAGGGCACATCGAATGGGATTTGGTCGGGCACGACATCCAGAGGATTGGATACGGCGGGCTGGGTTGCGGTGGCGAAGACTGTTCCGTTGTTCGGCATACATTTTCCTTTCGACGAATCAGTGCGGTCAAGGTCGTGCGACCGCCTTGACCGCCGTAGTGGATGGGTGAGCTGTTTTGCGCGCCGGTAGATGCGAGAGAACTAAGCCGCTTTCCGCGCAAGCAGGTTAATGAGGTTCTGAGCTGCAGAGGTTGAGGAACTGGGATTCTGTCCGGTGATGAGGCGGCCATCCACGACTGAAAATGGCTGCCAGTCTGCAACCTTCTCAAAGATGGCTCCCAGCCGCAGTAGCTCGTCTTCAACAAGAAAAGGCACAACGTGTGTCAGCTGCACTTCTTCTTCCTCTCCGTTGGTGAAGCCAGTGACGTGCTTACCCTTTACGAGCGGCTCCCCTTTATATTTCACGTGACGGAGCACGCCTGGGGAGTGGCACACCAGCGCGATTGGCTTTCCGGAGTTGTAGAAGGACTCTAACAAGGCGATCGAATCGGCGCTCTCGGCAAGATCCCACATAGGACCGTGGCCACCTACGTAGAACACGGTATCGAAATCCTTCGAATTCATATCTGCCAGCTTGACCGTGTGCGCGAGGTCGCTCTGGGCAGTCGCGTCTTGCTTGAAACGCGTCATCGCGGGTGTCTGACCCTCTGGTAGATCGCTTTTGGGGTCAACCGGTGGCTGGCCGCCATTTGGCGAGGCGAGCGTCAGCTGCACGCCGGCGTCGCGGAAAACAAAGTAAGGGGCCGCAAATTCTTCTAACCAGAAGCCTGTCTTGCGACCCGTGTTGCCCAGTTGATCGTGAGATGTCAGCACCATCAATATCTTCATGTTGATTCTCCTTTTTTCGTCTGTGCAGTTCCCGATCGATCGGGCCGCGACGAAACCATCTCAGCAGAGAGCACGGAGGGCAAACAATTGGACGATGGTATTGCATATACCTTGGTATCGGTCTCGCAGAAGGGGGGCCGCTAACCGTTGAATTCTCTTATTTCATTTGCTTCTTCTGCGCAAGGCGCCGGATGGCTCGGCGCAGATCTTGCTAGCGCAAGGCATACCTCTCCCTGACCAGGAAGAGGTAACAACCGATGCCCACCAGCAGCCAGAAACCGACAGCGACCAACGGTGCGTTGAAGCTTCCGGTCTTTTGTATCAACAGGCCAGTGATCCAGGGCGCTGCGATTCCGGCTATGTTGGCGGCTGTGTTCTGTATCCCGGCCACGCGGGCCGAGACGGAGCGAGGGGTGAGTGTCTGGGTCAACGCCCAATAGTTCGCCGTAGCCAGGCCGAGCCCGCTGAGCGAAAACACGGCTAGAAAGAGTGTGACTGCAGTCGAGTGAGAAAAGGCTCCGAAGGCAGCGCTGAACGCCAGCACGAAGCCGGCGATGGTGAATGCCTTCCGTACGGTGACCGCATTGTGTCCGCGAGCGATGAGGCGGTCGGCGGCCCAACCTGCAAGAATTGCAATCGTGCCTGTTCCTGCAAACGACATAAACGTATACCAACTCGAAGCGGCCATTGAGAGACCAAACCGCTCCTTGAAATAGGTCGGCATCCAGGTCATGCAGAAGTAGACAAAGTACATGTAGCAAAAGGTCGCGAGGCAGGTTCCCCAGATGACGGGTGTACCAAAAATGGCGGCCCAGGAGGTCTTGGTAGCGGGCTCGCCTTCGTTTGCCACAGTCGCGGTTCTTTGATCGTCTCTCACCAGGAACAGCCATGGCACGAGCCAGAAGATGCTGATCGCTCCATTGAGCGCGAACATCCATCGCCACCCGAAGCCCAGGACAAGATAGGTGGCAATGGGCGCTCCGATGGCGGGTCCGTATTTCGTTCCGGACATCAGGATGCCCATGGGCAGACCGCGTTCCCGCTCGGCAAAGTTTTCCCGGAGATATCGCATGCTGGCGGGAATGGCGATAGCCTCGCCGACGCCAAGCACCACGCGCAAGGCGATCAGGCCGTGCAGCGAGCTAACCAATCCGGTTGCGGCAGAAGCGGCGCTCCACAACAGCATGGCCGCCGCATAGGTCCACTTGAGACCGAAGCGGTCCACCGCCCATCCACCGGGTATTTGCAACAGGGTATAGGCCCAGAAAAAGGCGGACAGCAAGATTCCCGATGCGGCGGCGGTGAGAGGAAAACTTTCTCGAATGGCCGGGAGCGCGGCAGACAGGTTAATGCGGTCGGTGTAGGCAATGATGACGCCCAGGGTCAGGAGTGCTACCACCAGCCATCGTGAGTTGCCGCGCCAGAGGCCATCTGTCATGGGAGGAGTTGATCAGGAAATGAGAAGAAATGCATTCGAAAAATATCGCTTTCGGCCATTCACTTACGCCTCAATAAACTTCGTAAAGCGGGCGTTCTCCTACCAGTTCGTAATCGAACCATCCGGCCGGAAGTAGGTTTGTGCGCGCGCAGTGACGGGTTCGGTGATTTCGGCGATCTGTGTCAGTAGCTTATAGTCCAGCTCCACGCCGATACCGGGGCGATCATTAGGGTAGAGCTTACCGTCCTTGAAATCCAGGCATTTGGGCAGGTAGTCCAGGGTGCGCCCCTGGTAGTTGTATTCCATGAGGAGTGGCCCGGAAAATGTTCCGAGGCTGTTGACCAGGGCGGCGGTCGCGATGGGCCCGGTGAAGTGGGGAACGATACCGACAAAGTGTGTTTCACAAATGGCGGCGATCTTCATCATCTCCGTGATGCCGCCGACATTGGGCAGTGTGGCGCGACAGAAATCGATAGAGTGATCTTCTACCAGCTTGTTGAAGTCCCAGCGGTTTCCCCACTCCTCGCCTGCCGCCAGGGGAACGTTCACTTTGCTGCGCAGGATGGGGAGGTCTTGCTGGAAGGCTTCGGTGCGCACGGGGTCTTCCACGAAGAAGGGCGCGAACTCTTCGATCGAGTTACAGCCGCGGATGGCATCGGGCAAGTCGAAACGCTGATGGAAGTCGATACACCAGTCGCCATTTTTGCCCACCCCTTCCCTCACCTGGGCGCATTGTTCCCGCATGACGTTGATGCGTTCGCGAGTGTCATACCTGCCGTTCGCCGGCGCTTCTGAGGCGCCGAAGCGGAAGGCGCGATAGCCGGCTTCGATGGTGAGGCGGGCACGATCCTTCAGGCTGGTGTCTTTCGTGATCCCGGGGATTTTGCCGGCGGTGTTATAGCACTCGACATGGTCGCGCACCATGCCGCCCAACAACTGGTGAACAGGAAGCCCCTGCACCTTGCCCTTGATATCCCACAGGGCCAGGTCGAGGGCGCCGATGGCGTCGGTTCGCTCGCGGCCGGCTGGATAGAAGAAGGCTCGGTTCATGTCTTGCCAGAGGCGCTCGATGTATTGCGGGTCACGGCCGATGAGCCTTCCAGCAGATTGGGAGAGCGTGTCCTTCATGCCTCCTTCGCCGATACCGGTGATGCCCGCATCGGTTTCGATGGTGACGACCACGTCGCTCTGGTTAAAGAGCGGGTTGGGAGACGGCGGCAGATAGGCTCGCACGCGCGTGATTTTCATCTTGGGGAGAGGCGCCGCATAGGATGGTAAGGCGCGCATGCCACTCGCCATCGCCGTGGCGGCCAGAGAACGTAGGAATGCTCTTCTTTTCATAACGTGATGTCTCCTTCAAGACTTCGTGTTGGTAGGTACGGGCCCGTAGGCGCGCACGGCTGCCACCAGGGCTGTTGCTTTTGCTTCCACCGCGGACGCGTCGTCGCCGGGTTTGTAGATCGACGACCCGACTCCTAAACCCTGCGCTCCTGCTGCCAGCCAGGGAGCCACTTGATTCACGTCGACGCCACCTACGGGAATCACCATGCATGACTTGGGCAGCACCGCACGCAGAGCCTTGAGCATAGGTGGGCCGAGGACTTCCGCGGGGAAAAGCTTGATCGCGTCCGCGCCGGCTTCCAATAATGCGAAAGCTTCGGTGGGATTAAAAAATCCCGGGAAAGCAAAGAGACCAGCCTGCTTGGCTGCACGCACAATCGCTGTGTTCGCATGAGGCGTGACGATCAACTGCCCGCCGGCCGCTGCGACCTGGTCAACCTGGGCTACCGTGGTCAATGTGCCGGCCCCTATCAGCATTCTGTCGCCGAAAGTTCGCGACAAAATGGAGATGCTCTCGAGCGGGTTTGGGGAGTTGAAAGGCACTTCCACGATGCTCACCCCCGCTCGTTCCAATGCCGCACAAATCGACTCCGCTTCCGCGGGCTGAACGCCGCGCAGGATCGCGACCAGGGGGCAGCGAGCGAGCCATGCTCTTACGTCCAATGCAGCCTCCTGCCGATGGCAGCCAAACCCAGCGCTGCCGCATCCTCGTCCTCCATGGTGGCCACGCCTCCGCAAGCCTCAATCACCTGGGCATAGAGGCCGCATAGATGCGCCGCGCCTACCAGGTGCACATGACTGCCCTCCGGCATGGTCGCGCGCACCTCGTGCCCTATCAATAAACCAGAGAGGTAAGAGGCGGACTTTTCTTCTTTGAGTTGACCCATCAGCGGGAGCGTACGCACTCCGAAGAGATGATGCAGAAGGCCGCCGGGATCTGCAGAGCGAGCGATGCCACCATCGAATGCCGTTTTGTCCACGGCGGGATTGCTGGTCATGGTGCGTTCCAGGATGGTGCATTTGCGCAGCGCGCCATAGAGCTCGCCCGTCATACAGGTGGTAAAGCTCACGATCTTGCGATTGCTCAGTTGAATCCACTTGGAGTGCGTTCCGGGAAAGCAGACCAGGCCCGCGCCTGCGCACGCATCCAGCATACCCATGGCTGCTGTCTCCTCGCCGCGCATCAGCTCCGGCACACCTGCAGCGTCCGGCCCAATCACCCCCGGAACCAGCCGCACTTTCGCCCCGTCAAATGGTACGGGCACCACCGCGTCCGCAAGCTCGTCGATGCCGACGGGGCAAGGGAGATATTCTGCTTCGACCCAACCCTGCCGGCTGCCGATCATTCCGCAGAGCAGGATATGCTTCTCGCCGGCCGCCAGCCAGACGCCGACCTCGGCCCTTAAAGCTTCTTCGAAATTCCCCTCGCCTACGCGCAGAATGCCCTGCGGCGAAGAGGCCCTGGCAAAGACGGACCCTTCTGCATTGACCCTAAACGCACGGAAGTTGCTGGTACCCCAATCCACTGCAATCAAGGCTATGCTCCTGGGAGTTCTCTCCTGACCCAATGTAACAAGGCATCAGGAAACCTACCTGGCCGCGTAATCCTTGGTCTGTTTGGTTCCCGAGTTGTAGAGGGTAAAGCTGCCCTTGGGACTGGCCGTCAGGAGAAAGTAATTTCCCGCATCCGTGCCCTGTGGATTGGCAATGTATTCCGCGGCTGTGTTGTGCTCTGCACCGGCTTTCTCCGCAAAATGTAGCTGCCACAGTGTCTCGAGGCCAGGAGCCTTCAACACCTCATCGATCACCTGTGGCGATCCTCCCTTGGTGGCGGCGTTGTTCATGATAGCTACGCGAGGATGGATGCCGTCGATCAACGCGTGACTCGAACTCGCATTGAGGCCGTGGTGCGACACGACCAGGATGTCGATGTTCCCAATGCGATTGACCGGGCACATGAACATCATTTCCCTATCCCAGGTGAGGTCGCCGAGATCAAGGATTTTGAGTTTGCCGAAATTGATCAGTATTCCGAGCGAATGAGAGTTTTCGCTCCGGTCGTTAGGCTTGGTTTCAGGCGTGTCGCAGTATTGATTCTTCTCGCCAGCGCCGGGTAGAGAGTGGTCGATTACATTGCCATCGCTGCTGATGACCGTGGCCTTCATGCCCGTGATGGGCAGCACGTCACCGGGATGCGCGACCATGTGCTTCGACTTGCCCTTGGCTAGCACCTGCTGGTAAGCGGCGTAGATTTTTTCCGTGGGTCCGCCGGGCTTGGTATCGATGTTGGGCCCGTGATCGATGAAGGTGCCCACGGGAATGCGGTCGACCAACTGAGGGACGCCGCCACTATGGTCATCGTGATAATGAGTCAGCAAAACATAATCTATCTTGCTGATGCCGGCGCTCTTGGCCGCAGCGAGGATCCGGTCCGCATCCCGGCCCTCATTTTCAGGCCACCCGGTATCGATGAGCAGAGACTGCCCTGTTGGGGTGACGAAAAGGGTGGACTGGCCACCCTCCACATCGATGAAATAAACCCGCAGATCACGTTTAGCCGCCCAGGCCCCGGGTTGAACCATCACCCATGCGGCAACCAGAACAAGCGAGGCAACAAATTTTCGTTTAAGTCTGTGAAAAGTCATGAGACTCCCTTGCGTGCTGGTTAGAACTGGAACCGCATCGATGCCTGCAAATTACGAGCGTTGCCGACAGTCGATGTGATCTGGCCTGCCTGCGAATTTCCAATCGTCGCGATCGGATATCCGAACTGGGGATGGTTGAAGACGTTGAATGCTTCTAACCGGAACTGGAAGAACATCTGCTCATGAACGGGGAAGTTCTTGAAGATCGAAGTGTCAAAGTTTGTCCTCCCCGGCCCGACAAGGGAATTGCGTCCTGCATTCCCGTACGTGTATTGCGCTGGAGTACTGAACGCCGAGGGACTGAACCAGTGTAAAAGCGTTTTCGGGTAGCTGACGGGGCCGGTGATATTAGGACGGCTTCCCGTACCCGTGTTGGTGGTGGATGTCTGCAAGACCGGTGAGAACCAAAGGCCGCTCTGCGTGAACAGGATCCCATTCATCTGCCATCCGCCCAAGATATAGTCGGACACGCCTCCGCCGTTGAGGAACTTTTGCCCTTTTCCGAAGGGTAACGCCCAAAGATAGCTCAGGGTTAAACGGTGGCGTTGATCGATTATCGAGTTGCTGACCTCATGCGGGAAGCGAGGATCCTGAGGATTCGGCCCGGCAGAGCCGCCGCCAAACTCCAGAGGTACATCGTCAATGGCGTGAGAGTAGGTATACCCCAGCAGCGCGCTGACTCCGTGGCTCAGGCGTTTGTCGGCTGTAAATTGAAATGCAAAGTACTCGGCGAAGCCATCCGAAATGTAGTAGTTCACATCGCTTTGCAACGGATCGATGCTGTACAGGGGGCGCCGCGACACGGTCGAGGTCGACCCGGGGACCGCCTGATTTGCGTTCCAGACGTCC
This sequence comes from uncultured Acidobacteriaceae bacterium, assembly GCA_963850235.1. GTDB lineage: Bacteria > Acidobacteriota > Terriglobia > Terriglobales > Acidobacteriaceae > PALSA-350. The sequence goes on from CAWKKM010000024.1 coordinate 37,619, forward strand.
TGCAAATGACGGCCGAGATTTCCCACACCGGCAAACTTGAGGACCATGGACAGCGGAACAATCTCCTGTTCCAACACGCCGTTAAACTGCTCGGCATAAGAAGGACGGAAGTTGGGAGCGACGCCGGTGGCCGTGCCATTCGGAACCGGGGGGATGACGATCGGCTGCAGAGGACCAAAGCCCTGGCTTACCGTAGGGCCTACATTGACGTCTCCGGGTGTGATTTGCAAGGTCAACCCGAAAGGAAGATTGCGCGCCAGACGCATGTTGCCCGCCTCGCTGCCCGACGCGTTATAGAAGAGCCCTACGCCGCCGCGAAGTACCGTGTGGGGCGCCACCTGATAAGCAAAGCCGAGGCGGGGACCAAAATTCGGCCAGTACTTGAGCACGCCTGCATTCTGGTTGACTCCGTTCACCCCTGCAACAAGGTACGCACCCGTCGCCGGGGAGAAATTCGACCAACGGTTAAACACTTCATCCGGCGGGCTGAAGTAATCCCAGCGCAAACCATAATTAATGGTTAGGTTCTTGGTGACGCGAAAGTCGTCGGCAACGTACATACCGAACTCGTTCAGCCGGATTCCCGGGAATTGATAGGTGTAGTCGTGCCCATCGAGGGTTGGGTAGCCGAGCAAAAAGCTCGCTATAGAATCGCCCCCTTTGCCGGCCGGGTTCCGCGAATCGGTGAATGCGGATGAGAAATTGAACCGGCCGTTGCCCAGGTTGGTTTGATAAATCGTCAGCTGGCGGCGGCGGAAGTCCGCACCAATCTTGAAAGTGTGCAAACCCTTCGTCCAGGTCAGGTTGTCCAGTTCCTGAAACGTGTTTTCCCGGCGATACAGCGGCAGAGAACGGCTCTGGCCGACTCCAAGATAAGTCGACGGCGAGAAGATGGGCAGGTTCTGTTCGCGCGGGGTGACGTTCGAATTGGGGACCCCTAACTGATTGCCGAGAGCCGCCCCGGGGACGAAATTAATGGGAACGTAATCCAAACGGTAGCGGTTGAATCCCACCCGGAAGTCGTTGACGATCGATGGGGAGAAGACCCGTACATAGCTGATCGCCACGTGCTGCGTCGGTTGAGACGAGGTGCCGGCAAAGGACGCCTCGTCACTTAAACTCACCGGGGTGCTGATGCCGGGAATCGTGGTTGGCGCGTAGGTGCTGGGGGCCATTGTTTCCGTGTTATCAATCGACCAGCGCGCAAAAACCGAGTCCTTCGCCGTGATTTGTTCGTCTATGCGGATATCGCCCTGATCGTGGTTCTGCACCTGGATGCGGGGGGCCGAGTAATTGCTGGTTCGAGCACTGCTGGTCGGGACCGGGTAGGCGTTGATCATTTTCACTGAAATGGGATCCCACCGGTCCTGAGGAATGATGTTGTTGGCGAACGGCGTACGCAGAAAAGCGCCGGGCTTAGCCGGATTCGGTACGGTGGTCAACGGGTCATAGATGATCGTGTTCGGCAGCAGTTCGCCGAAGTCGCCGCTGCGCATGCGCATGGTTGGGATGTTGCCCAGCTCGAATATCTGCACGCTGTTGCGGAAACCTTCATAGTCGACAAAGAAGAACGTTTTGTCTTTGCCGTGATAGAGCTTCGGAATGACCACCGGGCCGCCGAGGGAACCGCCAAATTGATTCAAACGGAAGGCGGGAAACTTGGTGCCCTTTTTATTGAAGTAGGTGCGTGCATCCACATCCGAATTGCGAAGAAACTCGAACAGGCTGCCGTGCAATTCATTGGTCCCGGACTTGGAGATGACGTCTACCACCGCCCCTGAGTTGCGCCCCACATCGGCGCTGTAAAGGTTGGTTTGGATCTTGAACTCCCGCACCGCCTCGACCGCCGGCCTAAGCGAAATGGATAGCGTCAGCCGCTCATTGTTATCTACGCCGTCAAAGAGAAAGTTGTTGTCCCCTTCGCGATTGCCATTGGAAAAGATCTCTGAGCCGGGGCGCTTGTCGTCCGGCCTTGTGCCCCCCATGATGGTTCCACTGGCCGACTCTCCGACTCCGTTCACCCCAGGACTGAGCGTTGCCAGCTGTACAAAGTTGCGCCCGTTCAACGGGAGCTCGTTCACCAACTGTTGGTTGATCACGGTTCCTACCGAGGATGACTCGGATTCCAGCAACGGCGGATGGCCGGTTACGCTGACCGTTTCGGCCGTTTGACCGACCTGGAGCGCAAGGTCGACGCGAGCCTGTTGGTTCACCTGAAGACTCACACCGGTTTGCTCAAGCTTGCGAAAGCCCGGCGCTTCGGCGGTCACGGTGTAAGTCCCAGGCGGAAGGTTGCTGAGCACGTAATCTCCGCCCTTGCCGCTGACGGTCTTGTGCGAGATTGTGGTATCGACGTTGGTGGCAGTGACGGTCGCACCGGGAACCGCTGCGCCGGAAGCATCCAGAACGTTCCCGCTCAATTCGGCGCTGGAGATCTGCGCCGGGCATCTCGAGCACACCAGGAAAACTGCCACGGTAAAACAAAGCGCCTTTGCCAACCGCACCGCATTTTGCATTTTCTGGTTTTTGACCACGGCTCTCGCCTCCTGAAATCGTGCGGAGAAACCTATATCACCGCGCATTGACGATGCGCAAACGTTTTTTGAACATAAATTCAGAATTTGAATCATTTTTCGACAATTCGGTGTGAGTTCCGCTATCATCTGCCAACTGCGGGTTCGCAGGGTCCGATATCATGAGGTCTACGCTTCTATGCTGAAGACCAAATCCGCTCGCCCGGCCAAGCCTGGGTCCTCCAACGTGGTGAAGGCCGAGACCGAAACCCAGTCGCGTGTAGGAGATCAATATTTCTCCCGTGCCGTGGGCAAGGCGCTGGAGGTCCTGGAGTTTCTCCAGAGCGAACTAAAACCCCTATCCATGAACGAGATTGCCCAGCGGATCCAGCTTTCCAAGACCTCGGCGTTTCGTATTCTGCGTACCCTTGAAACGTTGGGCTGTGTGGTGGTGGATGGGCGCGGCCAGTACATGCTGGCCCCGGGAATTCACGCGGTTACCCCCACGCAGTGGCTAGGAAAGCTGCATCGCGTCGGCGTGCCTTACCTGGAGGCGCTCAGCCGTGAGCTCGCCGAGACATCTACGTTGGCCGCCTTGTTTGAGAACCGGGTGGAAGTGATTGCCGTGGTTGAGAGCCCACATGTGATCCGAATGAGCAATGTAGTCGGGCATATTCTGCCGCCCAATGCCAGTTCCCTGGGGAAGGTGATCACAGCTTTTCAGGCGCAGGAGCACCGGGAGCGGTTGTTGCGGAGCTTTGGGACTTACCGGTTTACCAAGCACACCATCACGGATCGCAAGGATCTGAACCAGGAGTATGAGTGCATCCGGCTGCAGAAATACGCCATCGACCGGGAGGAGTGCGCGTACGACGGGATTTGCTTCTGCGCACCGATCTTTGGACCAAATGGGCAGGTTTCCGCGGCAATCAGCTCATCCATGCCCAAGACCAGGGTTCGCGATAAGGCTCACGAAGAAGAGATTATTGCGGCCGTCCGGGCTACTGCGGAGCAGTTGGCTTTGGACCTCAAGAAGGCATAGTCCGTTATCTATTTTTCGAACTAAACACAAAAATATCGGAATGTAATTTACTTTTCACTGCATTGGTCCTGTTTCTCCTTGACCGTCCCAGGCTCGAAATATATTCTTGGGCGGCTTAAACGGAGGGCGCCGATCCGCGCCCCGACTGACAAGCGGGCGAGGAAACGATATGATGCGACGCGTGTATCTGCTAAGGATTCTTGGTGCCCTTGCGCTCCTTCCTCTGTCTTCGCTGTGGGCGCAAACACCACTGGCGGCCAGGATCGGTCACACCGACCCCAGCAAGTACACCCGTAGCCGCTCCCACAACAGCGCCGGCGATATGGCCTGCGAGCTGCTAGTTCCTCCCTCCGCCATGGACGTCAACCTCAACTTCATGCACCGGTGCGAAATTATGCCCGGCGGCGGCGTCGGCCATCACTTCCACAACACGACGGAAGAGATGTTCATCGTGTTCGACGGCCAGGCGGAGTTCACCATCGACGGACGGACCTCAGTCCTCAAAGGAACAGTAGGAGCGCCTTGTCGCATGGGCCACTCCCACGCCATCTACAACCCCTCGGATAAGCCGGTCGAATTTATGAACATCAACGTGGCCCAGACCAAGGGCCACTACGATGCCTTCAACCTGAACGATGCCCGGGTTGGCGCACCCAAGGACGCCATCCCGACATTCATGACCATGAATCTCGATAAAACGACGCTGACCCCCGTGCCGAACTATCTTGGCGGCCAGGGCACAGTGCAGTACCGGCGGGCGCTCGATGCGGATGTGTTTCTGACCAACTGGGCGTACGTGGATCACATCCTCGTTCCCCCAGGAGCATCGATCGGCAAGCACTACCATAAAGGCGTAGAAGAGATTTTCTACGTGCTCAACGGAGATGGCGAAGTGCAAGTGAATGCGGAGTCAGCCCCTATTCATAAGGGCGATGGGGTGCCGATTCGCTTTAACGAAGCGCACTCCTTCACCAATAACGGATCAGCAGACCTCGAGCTGATGGTCGTCGGCATTTCAACCCAGAAGAACGCGCTCGATACCGAGCTTGGCGAATTCCCGCACAGCCACTGAACTCAATACGGAGAGGATTCATGACCAAGAAGATAGATACCCATGCCCACCTGGGCGAATGCTGTGTGTTCGGCCTGCTCAGCACAGAAGAAGACATGCTTCGCCGCATGGAGGAATGTGGAGTGGATGCGACCATTGTCCAGCCGTACCCTGGCGCAACCACGGCTTCGAAAACGCATGATCGCATCGCTGACTTGTGCGCCAGGCATCCAGGCCGGTTCTTCGGCATCGCCAGCACCACTCCGCACGGACCTCGCGATGCTTATGAGCGCGAGATGGAGCGCTGCATCAAGGACCTGAAGTTTGTCGGGATCAAGCTGCATACCATCGGGCATGGAGTCAATCCGTTGTCGGAAGACGGAGACCGGGTATTTGCCACGGCCCACTCCCTCGGTGTTCCCACCATGGTCCACACTGGCCCTGGAGTGCCCTTCGCGCTGCCCGCGCTGTGTATTCCCGCAGCCCGCAAATATCCCGACCTGAAGATCGTTCTCGCGCACGCCGGTTTTGCCGTATTCACGGCCGAGGCCCAGGTCGCGGCTTCGGTATGCGGTAATCTCTATCTCGAAACGTCGTGGTGCATTGGAGAGGATATCCGCTGGATGATCGATACCATCGGCGCGGACCGGGTGATGCTGGGCGCGGATCTGCCCAGCAATGTGCCCGTGGAGTACGCGAAATACAAGGCGCTGGAGCTCGCCCCCGAGGTTTATGACAAAGTTCTGGGCGGAACAGCGATCGATGTGTTCAAACTGAAGTGGTGAGGTGACAATGTTCGTCCTGTTTGTCGAGATGAAGCTGAAGCCGGGGGCGCAGGCCGGCCTGGAGAAGACCTATAAGGAAATCTTTCGGCCTGCAATTTCCCAACAAGAAGGCTTTCGCGGTGTGGAACTGCTGCGGCCGAACCAAGCCGGTGGCAATTGGCGTCTCAGCATCGCGTTCGAGTCTCATGATTTGCAGAAGAAGTGGGTGGCGCTCGATCTGCATCAGGTGGTGTGGCCGCAGATGCAAAGCTATTTTGTGGATTTCTCGGTGAACGACTACACGTCGGTTTAAGGAGCCCTATGGAACGAAACGTTCCTGAATATGTAAGCGCGTCGGTTCCCGTTCCTGCCACAGCCAGGGTTCCCTGGTACAAGAGCACCTTCCCCAGCTACTTCGGCATTTTCCTGTTTGTCGGCTATTACCTCAAGCTGGCTGGGCCGACGATTGGTTATGCCAGCCCCACGGTAGTGCTGTGGGGCCTGGTGGTCGCGGGACTGCTCTGCTTTGGGCTCTACTACTACGTGCCGGCGATGCTGGGCATGCAGACCGGGCGCACGCTTTATGTAGTGGGTACCTCGACCTTCGGAACTACCGGCGGATTTTTGATCCCCGGGATCCTGATGGGCTTGTTGCAGGTTGGCTGGGTGGCCGTCGACGCCGCCATCGCCACCGGGTTCATCATGAAGGGCCTGGGCCAGACCTCGAGAATTCTCTACAGCGTCATCGCGCTGGTGTGGCTTTACTGCCTGGGGTGGGTGGCAATCAAAGGAATCCACTATGTCGCGCAAGTGGCCAAGTATCTGAATTGGATTCCGTTCCTGATGATCCTGATCGTGCTGTGGGCTAACCGCACGGGGATTCCCCAGTACCAGCCGCCGCACCAGGAACCGCTGACCGGCTTTCTGAATGCACTCCTGGTCACCATCGGCTTCTTCGCCACCGCAGGCGCAGCCGGCACCGATTTCGGCATGAACAATCGCAACCGGAAAGACGTTGTTCTCGGCGGGATCACCGGCATCGCTGCCGGCGCCATCATCGCCGGCGGCGTCTCGGTACTTTCTGTAGCCGGCTACCTGGGCCGGAATGCCGGCCCCGTCAACTACGACTACACCGCGGCCATCGCCAGCGTCGGGGCCCTGGCGCCGGTGATGTTCTTTCTCTTTGCCGCCGCCTGCATGGTGCCCACCTGTTTCTCATCCTTCATTGCAGCGAACAGCTTCAGTACCATGTTGCCCAAGATTTCACGGCCAGTATCGACGATGGTTGGGGTCACGATCAGCGCCATTCTGGCGATTAGCGGCGTGGCCGACAACCTGATCGGCTTTCTTCGGGATTATCGCTGCGTCCTTCGGCCCGATCTGTGGCGCCATGGTGGCGGATTATTTGCTTGCGGGCAAACGGTGGTCCGGTCCGCGACTGGGCATCAACTGGGCCGGATACATCGCCTGGGTGATCGGCTTCCTGGTCGGCATGCCGGAACATATTCCGGGACTTCCGGCAGCCCTGGTCAAAGCGGACAATCCGTCGGAGCTGTATGCGTTCGCTTGCGGTTTTTTGGTTTACATCATCCTGGCTAAGCTGGGATTGCGGCCGCCGTTGGTCGAAGCGGGAGGACGTGCATGAGAAGAATTGCTCTTTTCTGGATGATTACCCCTGGCTTGTTGCTCGCCCAGCAGGCTCCGCTCACCCCGGTGACGCCGCTTGAACAGCGCATTGCGCATGCCGATCCGTCGAAGTATCGCAACATGAAAGCGGTGCACGATGGCCCGGGTTCGCTCGACTACCGGCCGCTGTTCGATGCGACGTCGCTCGAGACCAATCTGTTTTTTATGCACCGCGGCGTCATCGAGCCCAAGAGCGGTATCGGCGCTCACTTCCATAACCAGTGCGAGGAAATGTTCATCATCCTCGACGGCGAAGCCCAGTTCACCATTGATGGGCGCACGTCCACGCTGAAGGGACCGGCAGGTGCGCCGACGCGCCTGGGCCACTCGCACGCTATCTATAACGCTACCGATAAGCCGGTAGAGTGGATCAATTTCAACGTCGGAACCATGAAAGGCGTTTACGACGCTTTCAATCTCGAAGATGGGCGAGTCGGCGCCCCGCTTGATCCGATTCCCGCGTTTATGACCATGCATCTGGACCGGTCGCTGCTGAAGCCGGTCGAGCACATGAATGGGGGTACCGGTACGGTGCAATATCGGCGCGCGTTGGACCCGACAGTCTTCGCGAGCACGTGGTCTTATGTAGACCACTTGCTCCTGCCGCCGGGGACTTCCGTGGGTCCAGTATCCAAGCCGGATATGAGCGAGATCTACTACGTAATGGCGGGCGACGGTAGCGTGACCATTGGCTCCGAGACGGCCCAGATCCACGCCGGGGATGCAGTTCCCGTGAAATTGGCTGAGCACCAGTCTTTTGCTAATTCCGGCAGCGGACCGCTCGAGCTCATGGTTTTTGGCATTGCCAGCGATATGGCCGCCAAGCAGGCCTTGATGGAAACCAGGCGCCGGCTGCGGTAGCCCTTGAGGGCCCAGGGATGACCCGCGAGTGGCGAGTCTCTATTTCTAACCAATGACGAGTGCCCCATATCTGCCCGGTTTTGGCAGATGTGGGATTCCACGGCTGTCCGCCGGTGACCCTCTACTGGCAAAGGGTCTTGATAAGGTCATCTACACTTCGCACAGTCAGGGGCCGAGGTTCGTGGAATCCCACATCTGCCAAAACCGGGCAGATGTGGGGCACCCGTCATTCGTTACCCAACAAGCTCGTGGGACTGATTTTGCGGCGAACACCCGTCCAGGACCTTTAACGTCGGTGGGCGATCGAAACCCGAACTTTCGGGATAGGTAGGGCTTCGCCCGCAGGTTATTCTGATGGTTTGGAGTTCAATCCTTCTTACCTGGTCGCCACAGATGCCAACCGTTGCCGCTATGAATCCTAACGCCACCTACAACCGCCTGCTTCTTTTGGTTGCCGGTCTGGGCGGTTTGCTCTATGGGGTGGATGTCGGCATCATCGGCGGCGCGCTACCTTACCTGGAAGCCACTTCCGGTTTGAACGCCAGCCAGCTCTCGATCATTGTCGCGGCAGTGTTGCTGGGTAGCGTTTTCTCTACCCTGTTTGCCGGATTGCTTGCCGACTGGCTGGGACGCAAGCCTCTGATGGTGATCAGCGGAGCGATTTTTGTCATCAGCATTCCCGTCATCGCCCTTTCCCATGGGTTCGCGCCGCTGTTTCTTGGGCGCCTTCTGCAGGGCGTGAGTGGAGGGTTCGTGGGCATGGTGGTTCCCCTCTACCTCGCGGAGTGCCTGTCGGCCCAGGACCGGGGCAAGGGCACCGGCGCTTTCCAGTGGCTGCTGACCCTGGGCATTTTTCTGGCGGCGATCATTGGCATCTACTACAGTTACCGTGTAGCCGCACTGGTCGCTTCCACTACGCCTGCAGCCCTGCTGGACGTGAAAGACCAGGCGTGGCGGCGGATTTTCTGGATGTCGATGCCGCCGGGCATCCTGTTTCTGGCCGGCAGCCTGTTCGTCGCCGAATCGCCGCGGTGGCTCTTCCGCCGCGGGCGCAAGGAACAGGCCCTGAAGGCCCTGCTGCGATCGCGCAGCAGTGAGCAGGCCGCGGTGGAACTGGAGGAGATGGAACAGACGTCCCTCGCCAGCCAGCGTGCATCGACGGCGCGCGGGGCGGTCAAGGATGCGCTGTTGCAGCGAAAGTACGTTCTTCCTTTCCTGCTGGCCTGCGTCATCCTCTTCTGCAACACCGCGACGGGCATCAACTCCATCATTGGATACAACACCGACATCCTGCTGCAAAGCGGGCTTTCGGACCTGCACGCTCATTGGGGATATGTACTGTTCACGGCGTGTAATTTCCTGATGACGATCGTCGGCATGACGCTGGTCGATCGCAAAGGGCGCAAATTCCTGCTGACCCTGGGAACCTCCGGCATTATCGTTTGCCTGGTGTTTGTCGGCATTCTTTTCCTGCGGACGGAAAAGAACAGGTTTGACGTTCGGGATGCAATCCAATCCCAGGTCGGGCCGGATCAAGGCGTTGCGCTGCACTTCGACCAGGAGATCGCCAGGCGCCTGCTTCCTGCCAATGCTTTCGCGGGCAGTGCGCCTGACCGTCTGGCGCTGACGGTGATCTATTCGTACGGAGGGTTCGATGGGGCCACGCGAACGATGCGTTCGACAGAGGGCGAGGCCCCGGTCACCATCGACCGGCAGAGCAGCCTGCCCTCGACCAAGGTCGAGGCGTTCTTCCGTGATCCTTTTGCAAACCTCGACGCGGCGCGGGCGGCTCCCCTAAAAATTGAGCACGCCTACGTCGGCCCTTTGCCGGATGCGGTGCACGGCTGGCTGGTAGCGATAGGACTGTACGGTTTCGTCGCGTTCTATGCGCTGGGACCGGGGGTTTGCGTGTGGCTCGCACTGTCCGAGTTGATGCCCACGCGCATCCGGTCCAATGGCATGAGTATTGCGCTGGTCATCAACCAGATGGTTTCCACCACGCTGGCGGCGATCTTCCTGCCGGTGGTCGGCAAGTATGGCTATTCCATGATGTTTTTCCTGTTCTGTGGGTTCACACTCATTTACCTGTTGACCGCAGCTTTCTTTTTGCCGGAAACGAAGGGTAAGACTCTCGAGGAGATTGAGGCCCACTTTGCCGCTGCATAGCGTGCCGGGGCCGGAGTACATGATGAGATGAGTTTCTTTTTAGCTCTGGATGCCGGTGGAACAAAGACAGACTACGTGCTCGCCGATGAAACGCGCGAACTGGCGAGAGTGCGCACGGGCACCATCAAGCGCATGCGGGTAGACGCGCTGACTGCCTGCCAGAACCTGGAGGCAGCCCTGGCCGAACTCGCTGCGCGCACCGGCATCTCTATGAAGCAGGTGACCCGCACGTGTGTGGGCACAGCGGGGGAAACAGTTCCGCTGGTGAAGGATTGGCTGCAGGAGTCCATTGGCACGCGGGTCGGTGGCGGGTTGCTGATTCTGGGAGACGTTGAGATCGCGCTGGAAGCGGCTTTTCCCGGCCGTGCCGGGGTGTTGGTGATGGCAGGCACGGGTTCCAACGTGGTGGGACGCACGATCGCAGGAGAACTCATTTCTGCCGGCGGATGGGGACCCGTCCTGGCAGACCAGGGGTCAGGGCACCTGATCGGACACGAAAGCCTGCGCGCCATCTTTCTGGCAAAGGATGAGGAACGCGAAACACTGCTGTTGCCCGCGGTGCTGGATTTCTGGCAATTATCTTCTCTTGATCACCTGGTGGAATACGCGAATGCGCTTCCCGCACCGGACTTTTCCACCTTGACCGGGGTGGTGTTGAGTTGTGCCGACCAGGGCGACGAAATAGCCTCTGCATTATTGCGGAAACAAGGGGAGGATCTCGCTTACCTGGTCCGCCTGGTGATCCGGAGATTGCGGCGCGCTTCGACCGAACCCGGATGGACCCCGCCCATCGCCTACACGGGCAGCATACTGGAAAACGTTCCCCCGGTTCGGGACGCCCTGATGGCCGCGGTGCAGCGCGAGTTTCCCGCCGTGCAGGCGCCAAAGGAGGGGGTCGATCCCATTGATGGCGCGCTGTGGCGGGCGCGCACCGGAACCTTCACCTGAGCCTTAGACGATATTTCTGCAGATTCGTCACTGTATTTCTCAAGACTGTCACCGTGTAAGTGATTCATCCATCGTTCATATTCATCTGGTGTTTGCACTGCTTTAAACTTCCTTTTCCGAAGCATTCATATCGTTAAAGGATATGAATAACCTAGTCAGACAAGCAATCCGCACTCTTTCTTTGGCCGTGTCGCTATGTTTCATGGGCAGCGTTGCGCATGCCCAGTTCGACGTTGGAAGTCTTGTCGGGACCATCCGCGACCAAAGCGGCGCAGCCGTGGCGGGCGCCTCCATTATCGCCACCAACACTGCTACGAATATCGAAACTTCCGCAACCAGCAATGGCAGCGGAGATTACGAAATTCCCTCTCTGCATGTCGGTGTCTATACCATTTCCGCGAAAGCGGCCAACTACGCTGAAGCCGTGGCCCAGAACATCGCCATCTCTGTCGGCAGCCGCCAACGCATCGACCTTGAATTGAAAGTGGGCGAAACCCAAAGTTCGGTCGAAGTGAGCGACGTGGCTCTCCAGCTCGAGACCGACTCGAGCCAGCGGGGCCAGACGATCACCCAATATCAAACGGCAGCCCTGCCCCTGGTGACCCGGAACTACTCCGACCTGTTGGGCTTGGTCACGGGTTCCCGGCAGGCCCCAACAGCCGCTACGACCAGCTCGATCAACAGCCTGGTGCGCCAGGGTGCCTACAACATCAATGGGCAACGCAGTATGTTCAACAACTTTCTGCTCGACGGTATGGATAACAACGCCTACGGCGAGAGCAACCAGGGCTTTGATAACCAGATCATCGCTATTCCTCCAGACTCGGTTTCGCAGTGGAATGTGGTGACCAACAATGAGAACGCGGAGTACGGCCGCTCTTCCGGGGCGACGATTAACGTCGCGTCGGCCAGCGGAACCAATCGTTTCCACGGCGCGCTATGGGAGTTCCTCCGCAATACCGATCTCAACGCCGCCGGCTATTTCAAACCGACGGTGGTCGGCAACACCGGCAACATTGTTCCCTTCCAAAAGCCCACGTTCAATCGCAACCAGTTCGGGGTGAACTTCGGCGGGCCGATCCTTAAGAACAAGCTGTTCTACTTTGTGGACTACGAAGGCTTTCGACAGACACTCAAGCCGCTGACTGTCTTGACTCTGCCTACGCAGAACGAACTCAACGGCGTGCTGGTCGTTCCAGTGCGGAACCCGATTACGGGAGCTGTATATCCCGCGGGCAGTCCTATACCGGCCAGCGCCATTAACCCGATATCCCAGCAGATCATCGGTTTCTTCAAGCAGATTCCTGGGCTACCGGTCAGCGGATTGGCTTCCACCGGTTTGGCAACCAATGACTACTCCAAGCTGGTTCCCTTTACCGACAATTCGGATAAAGGCGACATCCGGCTCGACTACCAGCAGAACAACACCAGCTCCTGGTTTGTGCGCGTGAGCGACCGCAAGGAGACCGGGGTGAATTATCCCGCCATCCTGCTTCCGCTCGATGGCCAGACGAACGGCACGATCCGCATCCTCGATCAGCAGGTGGCCCTCGGCTATACCCACTTGTGGGGCGCCAATAAAGTCATCGATGCGCGCGTGGGTCTCTCCAAGACCAAGGCGGGCAAGTATTCCCTCTCCATCGGCGATAACGCGATTACCATCCCGGGTCTTCCCACCAATCCCACGGTAGCGGGCGGCCTGCCCTCTACCGCGTCTCCAATTTCAGCTCGTTCGGGCGCCAGAGCACCAATCCGCAATGGCAGAATCCATCGTTGCTGGATCCGAAAGTGAACTTTACCTGGGTGAAGGGAAAGCACTCGCTCAAATTTGGCTACGAGTACGAGCACATCTGGATGGCGGTAAACGACAACAACCCGCTTTACGGTTCGTTTAGCTACTCTGGCGGTTACAGCCTGTGCCCCAGCACCACTGTAGGCGGAGTAAAGGTTCCGACGAACCCGAACTGCACCAGCGTCAACGCGGCGGTCGCGGACAATTATTGGGCTGACTTTCTATTCGGTACCACCAACAACTACTCCCTGGCCAACCTGTTCGTTGCCCATCTACGGCAAACGATGCAGAACACCTACGCGCAGGACGACTGGAAGATCCTGCCCAAGCTGACGTTGAACCTGGGTCTGCGTTGGGAGTATGGTTCGCCGTATTCTGAGCAGCACAACCTGCTGTCGAACTTTGACCCGATTTCACAAACTGTCTTGACCATCACTCCGGGCTATGAGCAGACCAGCAGTGTCACTCCCGTTTCGGCTGGCGGAGTGTATGGAAAGACGCTGGTAAACCCTGACTTTGGCGACTTCGGTCCGCGGCTGGGCTTTGCCTATGCGGCTACGCCGCGCATTGTGGTCCGTGGCGGTTACGGTATCAGCTACGTGCATTACACGCGGGCCGGCTCGGGAGATATTCTTGCGATCAATGCCCCTAACGCTTTGTTCGTCTCCGTAACGCAACCGAAACCGGGTACTCCTGGGTATCGTACGGTGGACCAGGGCTACCCCCAGGGGCTGGCCACCACCTTCGACCCCAAAACAGACAACATCACCTACATCCCTAAAAACACCAGGGATAGTTACGTACAAGATTTCTTTTTGAGCGTGCAGAACCAGTTGGCCAAGAACAGCTTGCTGGACATCGCTTTTGTCGGTAACCACGGGTTGAAGCTGCAGGGCTTCCTGAACGCCAACCAGATCAATCCCGCAAATGGGTTTACCCGGCCGTACACGCGGTGGCCCAGCGACATTACTGCGGCGGTCAATCAGTTCTGGTCGCAGTATCAGGCGCTGCAGGTTCGTTATGAACAGCGCTCGGTTTCTGGCCTAACGTTGTTGAACTCGTTCACCTGGTCGCATTCGCTGGATAACGCGAGCGCATCACTTGAGGGCAACACTCCTTCGCCGCAGGACGGGAACAACATCGCAGCGGACTACGCGCAGTCTGATTACAATCTGCCCATCGCCAATATCACGAGCCTGGTCTACGACCTGCCCTTTGGACGCGGAAAGCAGTTCCTCGGTCAAAGCGGTGGGTTGGTGAACACCGTTGTGGGCGGGTGGCAGCTCAGCGGGATCAACACCATGCAGGCGGGCACGCCTTTCAACCTTGTCTACACACCGAACTCCGCCAATGCGCTCTCGCCGCAAATCGCGGCCACGTATCGCGGCGCGAATGAATATCGTCCGAACCGCGTCAACGGGGTTCCTCTCACCGAGAGAGTCAAGTTGGCCAGCGGGTACATTCAATACGTCAACTACTCGGCGTTGGCGTTGCCTGCTACCCGGAGCGCCAGCGGTACTCTGCTGAGCCCATTCGGCAACAATAGCCGCAACCCGGGCAGAACGCCGGCGTACTACACCACGGATTTTGCATTGAACAAAAATTTCGATACGCCACTCGAAGGCCTCAAGGTGCAGTTCCGCACCGAGATGTATAACGCCTTCAACCACACCAACCTTTACCTTCCCGCCAGTGGACTAGGCGGCACCCTTGGTGGTGCGCCAAGCAGCGGTGGCAGCATTACCAGCACGTTTGAACCGCGCATCATCCAATTCGGGCTGAAGATCCTGTACTAGGCCCCGGGACCCGAGGCCCGGATTGAAGGAGAGGCTGTTGCTTACCTGAGGTTACAACAAGGGACAAGATTAGCCTCTACTAGGAGGATCCCAGGTCTCAAATGCGAGACCTGGGGTACCCTTCGATTCTTACCAAAGATGTATCGGGAGTTCCGAGGGATTTGCAGTTCTACGGACCCTTTGTGGAAATGTTTTTCGACCGAGCGAGGCCGATCTGTAGTTCCGCCTACCCTTCCTGGAAATGCCTATCGTCATGCACCACCGCAGGGCTATTAAAGTGAGGTATGGAATTTGTTATCGATCACCTCGACCATCTAGTTCTTACCGTAGCCAGCATCGACGCCACTGTCGCCTTTTATACCTCCGCCCTGGGCATGGAATTGACTACATTCGGGGATCGAAAAGCGCTCCGGTTTGGGGAACAGAAAATCAACCTCCACCAGGCGGGGAAGGAGTTTGAGCCAAAGGCAATCCGTCCTACTCCCGGCTCAGCGGACTTGTGCTTCATCACCAAGGCACCCCTGGAACACGTAATCTCCCACCTGAAAGCCAGGAACTGCGCCATCGAATTGGGGCCAGTGACACGCGACGGTGCCCGGGGCGAAATACTCTCAATCTACCTTCGCGACCCCGACCTAAACCTGATTGAAGTCAGCAACTATCCTTAGTTCGTGGCTCTCGGCGGCCCAGGTTTGGTTACTTCGGTGATCGATCGCTCTTGGACCCCACGGAACTGCTCGATCACAATTTCAGAAGTTTTTGCTTCACCCTGGCCTCGCGAGCCTATAATTTTGCCGACGATGCCCGGTCCTCGCCGCCTCGCCGATTCGCTACCCCGCCCCCTGTTGTAACGATGGATCGCCGCGCGACACCTTAGGAACGGACTTCTTCGGGAATGGCACGATTTTACGGAGGCGGTAAATGAATTTAGGCAAGGCAGCAGCACTCGGAATCATCCTTTTGGCCAGCCGGTTTACGTTCGCGGACGCAAGCTACCAGGAGACCACCCAGATTACGGGTGGCAGCATGGTGGCCCCGCTCAAGTCGATGGGCTTCCTCAGTAAATCCTTGCGCGACATGTTGGCGCCCAACACGACAACGACCATGGTCCATGGCAACCAGAAGGCCGTGGTGGGCAAGGATTTTACCGAGATCACCGATCTCGACAAGGAAACCGTCACCCACATCGATAACCTGCATAAGACCTACACCGTCGTAACCTTCGCTCAAATGCGGCAGGCGTTCCAGCAGATGCCCAAGCAGATGGAGCAAGCGCAGGACAAAGCGAAACAGGATCAGGCACAGCAGCCACAACAACCAAAGAGCGATGTGAAGACCAGCTTTGACGTGTCGGTGAAGAATACGGGCGCGACCAAGGAGATTAACGGCCTTACGGCACAGGAGCAATTGGTCACGCTGCAGATGCACGCTACCGATCCCAATGCGGCTGCCACACAAGGTCCAAACGCAGTGACCTACACCGTCACTACCGATGCGTGGATCACCCCTGATCCGCCGGAGGTGAAGGAGATCCACGATTTCGACAAGAGATTCGAGCAGAAGCTGATGGAAGGAGTCGATCTATCGGCATTTAAAGCGCAAATGACCCGTAGCCTGGGCCAAAACCCTGGAATGTCGCAGCTGTTCGCGGGTAAGCCCGGGTCGGCAGATGCCATGGCAGAGATGGCAAAAGAGATGGCCAAGCTTCAGGGCACCCGGGTAATGGAGGTTATGAGAATGGGCGGAAGCGGAACCGGGCCGGCGAGTGCGCAGAATTCGGATCCCCCTCCCGCTGCAAACTCGAATAATTCGAACGGCTCCATGGCGGGAATGTTGGGGTCGGCATTGGGTGGATCCGCACTCGGGGCCTTCCACAAAAAGAAAGCACAGCCCGCGTCTGACACACCTACCACGACCACGAATGCGGATGGGACGCAAACCACAAGCGCGACGTTGATGGAGACAACGGTGCAGAGGTCAAACTTCTCCCAGGCGCCCGTCTCCTCCTCGAACTTCGAAGTGCCGGCGGGATTCAAGAAGGTTGACACGCCTGGCTACGGAGCGGCGGCAAACTAGCGTGCGGGAAGATGCTTTGTACGAAGGGCACGCTTCAGGCGTGCCCTTCCTCATTTAGCAACCTCTCATGGCTTCGTGGCGAGAATCAGCGGCGACGGGCCCGGTGCTTCCAGTGTCCGCGGGTTCGTGAACCCGGCCTCCTTTAGCCAACTGCTGATTTCTTCAAACGAATAAGTGTCTCCGGTGTCGGTATTCACCAGCATGTTGACGGCAAAGAAGAGCCCGTTCAGCGGACCCGTCCTATCTGCATTCACCAGGAATTCGGCAACAGCGATGGTTCCACCTGCGGCAAGAGCCTCGAAGGTCTTCTTGAGCAACTCGCGGCTGCGTTCTCTGCCTTCACTATGTAGGATATGACCGAGCGTCGCCACGGTGTGCCCGCTGCCGAAGTCGACCTGCAACAGATCACCAGGGATAAAGGAATAGCGGTCGGCCAGGCCGAATTTACCTGCCGTCTTGCGGGTAACAGGAATGACCTCCGGCCAATCCACAACGGTTACAGTTGCCTGCGGTGAACCCTGCGCCAGCGCGATACTCCAAACTCCTGAGCCCGCCGCCAGGTCGAGGATACGCATCGGGCCGGCTGCCCCACTGGCGGTCAAATGGCGGCTCAGCGTCTGCGCTGCGGGATAGCTCATGGGAAAGATGTCAACGACGAAGCGCTGAAAGAAATCACTCCCTGCCTCCTCCAGGTTGACCGCTGACTCAGGCCGTCCGGTTTCGACGATCTTGTTCAGGTGAAGCCATTTCGGAATCAACTGTTCGCTGCCGTGACGAAGGAATCCGCCGTGAAAGCTCGGCTTAGTGCTGACCAGGAAAGTGGAACTTTCGGGCGTGAGTGAAAACAGGCCCTGCTTATCTTTTGCCAGGAAGTCCATGCCTACAAGGGCGTTCATCACCGCTGTTAACCCGCGCTCTGAGGCGCCGGTCTCCTTCTGCACCTGATTGATCGTTTTAGGCCCACCATCCAGAACATCAAAGACACGATGGCGAATGGCCGCTTCCAAAACCAGCGGTGGCACATATCCCCAGGCGAACTGCATGATGCGTTCCGGCGTTACCGGTGCCGATGTAGTCATACTTTCCTCTCAATTCGGAATGGTGAAGTTATTTCGTGTCATCCGAAGCAGCGAGCGACGTGATGAGTTTGTCCGCCTCCTGGCTGGAAGCGTCGATACTCTTTACGAGGCCGGCCACGTCGCTCTGCAGGACTGCCGAAGTGTTTTTCAACGAGCCAATCGCGCGCGAATTGAGATTGTGCTTCAAGAACAGCACCTGGTCCTGAAAGGCCTTCAAGACGGGCGCGATCTTATCTTCCGTACTACGCATAGCACGCATATACGTCGCTTGACGCGTTTTCGCGTTGCGCAGCATGACGAGATCCTGTGACTTCAACTTGACATTATCCATGTCATTGATCTCGCCCTGCCACTCTTTGAACAAATCGTTGCTCACCTGGTCGATGGACTGAATTTTGTCGTGCAGCTTACCTGCCTGCGATGCAGCGCTCTCGTAATCGGAGTTCAGACGCTTGTAAGACTTCTCCAGCGAACCTCCTTGAAAACCGGTCAGGGCCTGGAAAGACTCCATGGTCGTTTGCAATTGCTTCTTGGTTTGATCCTGATCTTTTTTGGCATCTTTGATCCGCGACACCAGGATGTCGCGCTTCTCCTTGCCCAAAGTGCGCATGGTTTTGTAATAGGTCGATTTGCAGCCTGTGAACAGCAGGGTAAGAACGATGAGAGGAATAAAAACGGTTCGACGCAACAAGACTTCTCCCTTTTGATCTACAGCGCTGCGTATTCCTTCTTCGCCGCCACCAACATTGGCAAGTCCGCGTCTGCGTCTTTCCAGATGGCGAACGCCGCTTCGTATGCCTGCTTCGCGTTTGGCTTATCGCCGCCCATGGCGTAGGCCCGCGCCAACCCCAGGAAGATCTGTGCGCGAAAAGGGGCGAACGCCTGCTGCAAGCTTCCGGAGTTGACCCGGACCGCGGATTGGAACGCGCCCTGCGCATGAACGGCATCGTGCAGTTGAAGGTATGCCAGGCCCTGTAGATACGATGCCGGGTAAACTGCATCATAGGGCTTGCTTGGTTCAGCGGCATCGATTGCCTCCTGCCCGCGGCCGGCGGACAGGGCCACAAACGCTTTGGACAGGGGAGCAAACACATCCTGGATGAGCGTGTCCTGAGGATATTTCTTACTCAACTCGGATGCCGATTGCATGGCAAGCTTGCCATCGCCGCAGAGCGCAGCGGACAACGCCGCGGAGGCCTGCGTCTGCCTGCTCTTGTCGAGCGCCAGCGCCTGTCGCACCTCGTCGCTGGAGTTGCAGAGCCCAGCCAGTCCGCGCGCCTGCGCTTCCTCCAGCAGGAAGCCGGCTTGTGCATCGGGGGCTTTGGAGCGGGCCGCCTGCTCTGCCGCCCGCTGCAGAGTAGTCGCCGCCAGGCGGAACTGGCCAGAATACTGTTGCGTCATGGCTAGCGTTGCCGTAGCCAGAAATTCGTCCGGCCGTCCCGCTATTTTCGCCATCAGCCTTTGCACTTCCTGCGGTTGGCCCAGAAGGAAATGGGCAACCATGTAGTTCACCATGTCATCCGTACTGCTATTCAGGTCCAGCTTTTCGGTCCGCTCTAACTCCTTCTTCATATCAGCCGTCCGGCCCAGAGCGATGTAGTCGGACAAGAGGTTCTCGCTGGCGATCGAATCCTGCGGATCGATCTCCACCGCTTTCTGGGCGTAGGGGAGGCCCTGTTCAAATTGACCCAGTGACTGATAGGCAACGTTAATGTTTATGTAGTTATCGATCTGGCCGGGATAAGCCTGAATGGCTTCCTGGAGTGTTTCAATCACCTTAGGGATTTTGCCCTCTACGTTCTCGTAATAATGGCCGGCTATGTAGAGTTTCTCCCGCTCGCTCACATTCTTCGACAGCTCATAGGCCTTAGCAAAATAATTAGTGGCCTTGGTCACCTGACCCGAATTGATGTTCACTACGCCCAGCCGCGCATACGCCATGGCAAACTTGGGATCCAGTTCCGTCGCCCGCAGGTAGTGACCCTCTGCCTCAGGGATGTCATGCGCCTTAGCGTGCGCCTTGTCACCCAGCGCATAAGCACGAAAGGCTTCCAACGACGACGTCGTCGCCTGCCCAAATGGCGTGTCCAGTTTCTTGATGCTTTCCAGGTCCTCACCCAGCTTGCCGCGCATGGCTGCCGATGCCTTGCCCAGCGCATCCAGAACATGCTCTTTATCCGGCGCCTGGGCCTGCTCGCTGACGATCTCATCGCCCGTCGCCGTGTTTTGCGCCGTCAACGTGATCACATATTGCTTGCCGAGGTTGGCGATGGTCCCGGTGATGATGGCCTTCATCCCCTCGCGCTCGCCAATCTCTCGCGCAATCGCCGGTGTCACCGGTGTACCTTCCGGCTTGCCCAGATACTTGACGCTCTGCAGCAGGTGCTGCTGGCTCACGATATTGATCACCGGCGACTGTTCCAGATCAATCTGCAGCGCCTGGTTCAAGGTGGTGTCAAACACCGGGTCCCCCGTGCGGTTGACAAAGTCCGCCAGGATGATCGAATCCTTCGTGGCCTTGGTCCCCGCGACGCTGGGTTCGTTGCCGCCTGCTGAACCACCCGGCGCAGGTGCAGCTTCAGGACGGTATTTCCACCAAGCCAGCCCCAGCGCAATGAGCAGTAGCGCTGCCGCGGCCGCGAGCCACGGCCACTTTGGTGGCTTGGCAGCTGCCTGTTTCGCCGGAGCCGCGGGGTACGCACTCACGCCTTCCAGATGTTCCTGCAGTTCCTCAGCGCTCGAGTACCGCCGCGCTACATCCTTGGCCAATAACTTGGCAACGATGGCGTCCAGGGCCTTCGGCATAGCCGGGTTCAGCGTGCTGACCGGTGGCGGATCTTCGCGCAACAGGGCTACGAATACATCCGCCGTTGAGCTGCCGCCGAAGGGCGTCTTTCCCGTCGCCATCTCGTAAATAACCGAGCCCAGGCTGAACAGGTCGGTCCTGGCATCCAGGTGCCCACCGCGTGCCTGTTCCGGGGACATGTACGAAACCGTTCCGACGGCTGAGCCGGGAGTGGTCAGCTCGAGTGTTGCTTCGCCTGGTCCAACTGCTGTTTCATCCGAACTGCCGCTTCCCGGTATCCCGTACGTACGCGAGTCGGCGGTTGCCACAGCGCCCTGCTTCTTGGCGAGCCCAAAATCGAGGATCTTAATCTGGTGTTTACCGCGGCAGGGCATCCACTACGAACAGGTTTGCCGGCTTGATATCCCGATGAATAATGCCTTTGGCGTGAGCCGCGGCCAGCGCCGCCGCTGCCTGCTGGGCAAACGCCACCACTTCTTCGGCGGGCAGGCCCTTGCCCCCGGCCTTGGAGAGGTAGCGCTTCAGGGTCTCTCCGCGCAGCAGCTCCATCACCAGGTAGGGGCGGCCATCCTGCTCCCCGGTGTCGTAGATTGCGCATACATTCGGATGGTTCAGCGTGGCGGCCGATCGCGCCTCCCGCAAAAAACGCTCATGCGACACGTGGCTGCCGGATTGTGGTGTCCCGGGGGTGTCGTGGGCCTGGAGAGGGGATGGCGATCCACTGCCCGCCTCCGCCACCAGGTAGCTATCGGAAACCAGCTTCAACGCGACCTCACGTTCGAGGCGCGTGTCCAGAACGCGATAAACCTCGCCCATGCCGCCGGCGCCAATCTTCTCCAGCAAGCGGTATGGGCCGAACTGTGTTCCTTCCGCGATCGTCATCGGTGCGAGCAGTCTATCAGCGCTGCCATGTCAATGACTTGGGATTTCGTAGTCCCGCAGGTATCAGGGGAAAACGCTCAAGCGGCGACAGCCACAAGAAAGACAGGCACCGGATCGGCTGATGAGTGAGAATGATCGAGAGTCCCGTAGGGACTCACTTGCAAACCGATTCTCACGCGAAACCCGTGCCCGCAGTGCAGAGATTCCCGGTCAAAGCACGAATTCAGCAACCCCTTTAGATCGCCGCGAATTCCTTTTTGGCCGCAACCAGCATAGGCAGGTCCGCGTCCGCGTCCTTCCAGGTGGCAAAGAGATCCTGGTACGCTTTTTTGGCATTCGACCTTGTCTCCACCCATGGCATAAGCTCGCGCCAGCCCCAATTGCGCCTGGGCATAGAAGGGCGCCCATGACTGCGACAGGGTGCCACCTTTGAATTTCATCGCCGATTGAAAGGCGCCCATCGCTTGCCCCGCGTCGTGCAGTCGCAGGTAAGCAAGGCCCTGCACATAGGACCCAGGGTAAACGGAGTCATACGGCTTGGACGGCTTGGCAGCCGCCACCGCTTCTTCAGGCCGGCCGTCTGCCAAAGCCTGGAACGCCTTGGCCAATGGCAGATATACATCCTGAATAAGTGTGTCTTCCGGAAACTTCTTACTCAGCTCTTGCGCCAGCGGCAAGGACTGCTTGCCGTTGCCGCAGGCTGCAGCAGCCAGGACGGCCGATTCCAATGTCTGCTTGTTCTTGTCCAGCGCGAGCGCTTGCTCGACAACCTTGTCGTTTCCTTCGCACAGGCCGGCAAGACCTCTGGCTTCGGCGTTGATCAAGATCGTGCTTGCCTGTACGTCGGGCGCCTTGGCGTGCTCCGCCAATTCAAACACCTGCTGCGTGGTCGCGGCAGCCTGCCGGTAACGCCCCGCAAACTGCTGTGTACTGGCCAACCCCTGAATTACGAGAAACTCATCCGGCCTTCCCGCCACTTGCGCCAGGATCCTTTGCATTTCATCCTGCTGCCCTAACAAGAAATAGGTGATGAGGTTGATGCCCGCGAAATCTGTACTACCGCCCAGACCGAGTTTGTGCGCGCGATCCATTTCTGCTTTTGCTTCGTTCAGGAGCCCCAGGGCCACGTAATCGCCGACCAGGTTCTCTGAGGCAATCGCGTCATCCGGCGCCATCTGAACCGCCTTTCGCGCAAAGGGGAGGCCCTGTTCGAATTGACCAATCGATTGATAGGCAACATTCAAATTGATATAGCTGTCGAGTTGACTGGGGTAGGTCTGGATCGCCTCTTGCAGCGTCTCGATCACCTTGGGCATGTTGCCGGTCACGTTCTGGTAGTAGTGGCCGGCAATATAAAGCCGCTCCCGTTCGCTGACGTGCTTCGAAAGCAGATACGCCTTCTCGAAATACTTATTGGCCTTCGCGATCTGGCCTGAATTGACATACACCACGCCCAGGCGGGCATGCGCCATGGCAAAGTTCGGATCGAGTTCCACGGCGCGCTGATAGTGACCTTCTGCCTCCGGTATGTTCAGCGCTTTCACGTGGGCGGCGTCACCCAGCGCATACGCGCGAAAGGCCTCGAGCGAAGAGGTGGTCGCCTGGCCGAAGGGAGTATCCAGCTTCTTGATACTCGACAGGTCTTCTCCCAACTTGGCTCGGATGGCTGCGGCCGCTTTCGCCAGGGCGTCGAGTACGTGCTCCTTATCGGAAGCCTGGGCCTGCTCACTGACAATCTCATCGCCGGTAGCAGTGTTTTGGGCAGTAAGCGTGATCACGTATTGCTTGCCCAGGTTGGCGATCGTCCCGGTGAGGATCGCCTTCATGCCTTCGCGTTCGCCGATCTCCCGGGCAATGGCCGGTGTCACCGGGGTATCTTCCGGCTTGCCCAGATACTTCACACTTTGCGCCAGGTGCTCCTGGCTCACGATGTTGATGACCGGCGACTGCTCCAGATCGATCTGCAACGCCTGGTTGAGCGTGGTGTCGAACACCGGATCACCCGTGTGATTAATAAAATTGGCCAGGATGAGAGAGTCTTTCGGCGCCTTGGGTACGCCCGCATCTGCGCCACCTGGCTCAACACCAGCAGTATCCGCGGACGGCGGAGGCGCACTCGGCCGGTACTTCCACCATGCCAGCCCAGCGGCGAGCAG
This sequence comes from uncultured Acidobacteriaceae bacterium, assembly GCA_963850235.1. Classification (GTDB taxonomy): domain Bacteria; phylum Acidobacteriota; class Terriglobia; order Terriglobales; family Acidobacteriaceae; genus PALSA-350. The sequence goes on from CAWKKM010000024.1 coordinate 61,237, forward strand.
CACCACCAATAACCCGGCCAGCGACGGCCACAACCAGCTCTTGCCTTTTGTTCCCGCAGGTAAGGCGCGGCCAGGTTGAACGGTCAATCCATCCAGATCTTCCTGCAGTTGTTCAGCAGTGGCATAGCGTTGCGCGGGATCCTTCGCCAATAGTTTGGCCACGATCGGATCGAGCCGCTTGGGCATCGCAGGATTTACCTTGCTTACCGCCGGCGGGTCTTCGCGAAGAAGCGCCGCGAATACATCTGCCGTCGAGCCGCCTCCAAAGGGCGGTTTCCCGGTCGCCATCTCGTAGATAACGCTGCCCAGGCTGAACAAGTCCGTACGCGCGTCAAGCGGCGCTCCCCGCGCCTGTTCCGGAGACATATAGGCCACCGTCCCCACGGCCGAACCTGGGCTGGTTAACCCCATCGTGGCAGTGCCCGGCTCAATGGCGGTCTCATCGCCGGCCCCGTTTGGCGGGAAGCCGTAGGTGCGCGAATCCTCAGCCGCTGGTCCTCCCTGCCTCTTCGCCAGACCGAAATCGAGAATCTTGATTTGCCGTTTGCCCCGCAGAGCCTCTACCACAAACAGGTTCGCCGGCTTGATATCCCGATGGACGATGCCCTTGAGATGCGCGGCAGCCAACGCCGCGGCAGCCTGCTGGGCAAAGGTCACCACTTCATCCACCGGCAAGCCTTTTCCGTCGACCCTGGCGAGGTAATGCTTGAGCGTCTCGCCTCGCAACAGCTCCATCACCAGGTAAGGCCGGCCGTCTTGTTCGCCGGTGTCGTGGATGGAGCAGACGTTGGGATGGTTCAGCGTGGCGGCTGAGCGCGCTTCGCGCAGGAAACGCTCATGCGATAGATGGCCGGAATGGGGAGTAGCCGGGGAGGGCGACCCGCTACCGAGCTCCGTCGCGAGGTAGCTCTCCGAAACGAGCTTCAGCGCGACCTCACGCTCCAGGCGCGTGTCGAGCGCACGATAGACCTCGCCCATGCCGCCTGCGCCGATCTTCTCCAGCAGGCGGTACGGTCCAAACTGTGTTCCCGCAGCGATTGTCATCTTTCCCCGGGGCGCAGAGTAGATATAGGGGTTTATGTGGTGCCCAGTCTATCAGTGCTGTCCTCTCTCTGACCTGTCACTTTCAGGGAAATACCATATTCTCAAACGCACATCACCGCCAGTGGCTTTTGATACGAGGTCTCCTTCATGTCGTGGGCGACCCGGGTTTCTTTCGGCTGATACTTTATGAGAATGAGATCGTCGCTTTCCTGTTTTTTTCTCTTCCTTCTGTCAGCCGTGCCTGCCTTCGCCGCCGACGCGCAGGATGCCATGAGCCGCGATCTGCTCGAGGTCACGGTGCCACAGCTGGAGCAGATGTATCGCGACCACAAATACACCGTCACCCAGGTGGTGCAGTGGTACATGGCGCGGATTGCGAAGTACAACGGGATCTATCGCGCGGTGCAGAATGTCGACGCAACCGGAGCCCTCGCCACGGCCGCCCGCGAAGATGCGGAAGGCACACCTCACGGCCCGCTATGGGGCATCCCCATCGTGACCAAGGCAAACACTTCCATCAAAGGCCTGGTCACCACGGATGGCTGGAAAGGCTACATGATCCCCGGACACGAGCTGATCGCGCCGAAAGATGCAACCATCGTGGCCAAATTGAAGGCCGCAGGCGCCATCATCATCGGACAAACCAACATGCCCGACTTCGCCGCCAGCGACACCAACCGCAGCACGGCCTTCGGCCGCACCGGCAATGCCTACGATGTGCGCTTTAGTCCGGGAGGCTCTTCCGGAGGCACCGTCACCGCCGTCACGGCAAACTTCGCCGTGCTGGGCAATGGAACCGACACCGGCAACTCCATCCGCATGCCGGCCGCCACCAGCTCGGTGGTTGGCGTGTTTCCCACGCGCGGCCTGGTGAGTATCGCCGGCATCGCCCCGCTGGATTGGCTGCTCGATAACACCGGACCCATCGCGCGCAACGTAACCGATGCGGCCATCGCGCTGGACGTCGATGGCGGGAGAAGACCCGCTCGATCCCCGAACCCGCGGGTCGGCTGCCTTGCGCAGCCCGCTCCTTACACCACCTACCTGAAGAGCAGATGCGCTGAAAGGAAAACGCTTCGGCGTGCCTGCCTTCATTCTTGAAGGAGCGGGCATTCTCTTTCAGGGTATTCCCGCGGGCGAGCCTGCAAACAAGGTCGGCGGAAGATCGAGCCGCGGCACGCATCCCCCTGCGGCCGGAGACGCGGGAAGCATTCATGAAAGCGATCGAAGGGCTGCGCGCCGCAGGTGCGACGGTTGTCTTCGACGATTCCATTCTTCCCGACAGCTTTGCGGAAACCGCCTCGCGGATTTGCACCGTTCCCTACATCCGCGAGGGAACAGAAAACTTCCTCGCCGAATATCGGTCCGTCTCAGTACCGCTCCATCGAAGATTATGAAAGAGTCGTCGGATCGCCGTTACCGCATGAAATCATCGACAGCGCGGACGACCACAACAGTCGACTTCGGTTAAAGCAGGTAACTCTGGAAACCGATCCGCAGGCTGACGCCAACTTCCGCGTTCCACGCCGCGAGACCCTCGAAGTTTATAACGCGACTCTCGACCGCCTGCATCTGGATGGCTTTGTCTATCCTGCAACGCAGATGCCGCCGCCCGACGAGACCATGCCGCAGGATGGGCAAATCAGCGGCGGCCCACACAGCGATACCGCTGGGTAAACATGATCGGTGTTCCCGCTGTGGTCGTGCCCGGCGGTTTTTATCCCGATGGCTTGCCCTTTGGTTTGGAGATTTCCGCCCGTCCATGGCGTGACGGTGACTTGCTCGGTTGGGCGTACGCCTATGAGCAAACCACCAGGCACCGCCGGCCTCCGGTGTTGGTAGAACAAGGTCTGCTGCCCGATGCACGATGACGGCGTTCAACCCCTGAGTTATCTCTTCAGCTGGAAGGGTATGGGCTTAAAGTGCTCGATGTTGCCCGGGAGATTAAGCTGAACCCTTAGGCGGCCAGGTAATCTGTCCGGTGTGCTTATAAGCAAGATTTGCGATGTGCCCTGCACGCGCCGCCGCGATTCCGGTTTCCACGGGCGCGTTCGGTTCTTTCCTCGACTTGACACACTCGAAGAAGTTCAACACGTGGTCGATGGTTCCGTCGCGGAAGCTGTCTTCGCTGAGAATCGGATTCTGCCCCGCCTGCAGCCCCTCGCGATACACGCCAAAGCCGCTGCGATCGAGCTTGATTGTCGCCTGATCGCCGCGGAATTCAAGCCCTCCATCATCGATCGAGGAGCTCATCATACCCTCATACACGCAATCCCAGCCCGGGTAGCGGAACGCCGCCTGCAGCGTGTCGGGACAGTCCCACTCTTCGAAAATGTATTTGTCTCCCAGCATCTGGGCGACTTTCGGTGTATCGGTCTTCATGGCCCAGTGCGCCACATCGATCCAGTGAGTAAACAAATCGGTCATGCCGCCGCCACCAAAGTTCCAAAACCAGCGCCAGCGGTAGTACTTTTCTTCACTGAACGGCTGATCGGGAGCTCCGCCTAACCACATTTTCCAATCCAGCTCCTGAACGTTGATGGGCTTTGGCTTCCAATTAGCCGTGTTGTAATTTTGCCACCAGAAGGTTCTTACCTGGGTCACGCGGCCCAGGCTGCCGGCCTGGATCAGATCGACCGCATTGCGAAAATGCGTCCAGCTGCGCTGCTGCATGCCGCACTGCAGAACCTGCTTGCCCGAGCGCACGGCCTTCGCCAGGGTGGACCCTTCTTCGATGGTGTGGGTTACCGGTTTCTCCAGGTAGACGTCTTTGCCGGCAGCCAGCGCGTCGCAAGCCATGCGCACGTGCCAATGGTCTGGAGCTGCAATCAGCACGGCATCGATATCTTTCGCCAGCACCTCGTGGTAATCGAGATGGGTGGTCGCGATGCCGTTGGACCGTTCCTTCACCTCATCGCGCCGCGGCCCATAGACGTCGCTCACCGCCACGATCTGAAACGGAATGCCCGATTTTTCGGCAGAGTCGAGGATGGTTCTCATCCTGCCGCCGGCTCCGATGACGCCGACGCGAATGGTATCGTTGGCACCAAGAACTCTGGTCGAGGCAAGGGCAGTCATTCCACTTGCAATGATGAAACTACGGCGATTCGGCGTAAATGGCACGGAAACCCCTTCAATTTATTCCCGACGATCTTAACAGTGAATGAGAAACCGTGCCTTGATTTGACGCCTGCGGAAGGCCTATAAAAGACCCTGTCGAAGCATGAAACCGGGCCCCTGGACGGGGTGACGGGGAGATCCCATGAATGCAACCCGCCGTACTCTTTTGCAGGCAATTCCCATGCTGGCGGCTTCGTCAGCGTTCGCAGCCGACGGGCTGCCGCATTCCCTCGTTTGCCAAGCCTTATAGCGAATTGCCGGTAAAGCAGAACGGACAGAACGAATCCCGGCCGATCCTTGACGGCGTGACCCACACTGGAGAGCACCTTGAAGTGCACGAAACGATTCTCGCTGCGGGAAGCGAGCCGCATCCGCCTCACCGCCACGTGCACGAGGAACTCTTCCTGCTGATGAAGGGTTCCGTTGCGGTGACGATTGAGGGAAAGACGACCGTCATCGGACCAGGGTCCGCGGCATTCATTCACTCCAATGAATTGCACGGGGTGCACAATCCCGGGCCGGAAAAAGCGCAATATTTCGTGGTGGCGGTCGGTTCATAAGGGGGATCGATGCAGGCAATGTGGAAGCTGATGATGCTGGCCGCGCTCGGGTGCGGCACGGCCCTGGCGGGCGCAACGGATTTGACCATTCACCTGAGCGGCTCACAACCCGTCTCGCGAAAAACCGTGCAGTACCAATGCGACGCCAAGGCTGCCGCCATCGGCCTTCCCGCAACTGCATTTCCCGTTGAATACATTAACGGCGCTGGCAACAGCCTGGCGGTGGTTCCCATCCATGGAAACTCGCTGATCTTTGCCAATGTCATGTCCGGCTCGGGCGCACGCTATGCCGCCGGGCAGTATATCTGGTGGGAAGCAGGCGGCTCCGTCACTTTGTACTCTGATTCCATGGCGGGCAAGATGCAGTCCGCATGTCAGCCCTGCGAAGTAACGTGAAAAGCCTGCGCAATCCCGCTGACCGGCAAGCTATATCGCGCCGCATATCCGCCCTCTCGCCGGACGACGCGGCACGTTGGGGCCGGATGTCGGTCCACCAGATGGTCTGCCATCTGGATGACTCCTACAAATGTGGATTGGGCGAGAGGTATGCCAGCCCCGCGACCAGCTTGGTTCAACGAACGCTGGTGAAGTGGCTTGCTTTGCACATGCCCATGCAGTGGCCCAAGGGAGTGCCCACTCGCCCGGAGATGGCACAGGACAAAGGCGGCTCTGCTCCCGTGGATTTCCGCCAGGATGTAGCGTCGCTGCTGTCTACCCTCGACCGGTTTTGCGATGCCTTACCCAAGCCCTGCGTGCCGCATCCGATCTTCCGGGAAATGACTGCGGAGGACTGGATGCGGTGGGGATACCTGCACGCTGATCATCACCTGCGCCAGTTTGGCCGATGAATGCTGCACCAGTTATCCCATCCGCTTGTCATCCTCGCCGCGCTGCTGACGCTCGTCCCATACTTCTACGCGGCGTTTTGCCCCAGTAGTCTGGATCTGGCCGGCCGGCTACCCATCCGGTTACGCATCCTGGCGCCGGCCTTGCTTGGTCTTCCCTACGCGCTTGTCTCCTGGTCGACCGGTCTTTTTCGCTGGCCGTGGCTTGCGCTTTACACGTTGCTGCCAGTGGGCATCAGCCTGCTGCTCTACGAAGCCAGCCTGGCTGACCCGGCGCAGCGCGGAGGGTGGCGCGACTTTCTCGTCCTGGTCTCGCTCGGCCTCGCGGTTGACTTACGCTGGTTTGAGCCTGCCTGGGGACCGGGCCTTGCTGTCTTCAACAAAATGTTGCTTCTGGATGCGGGAATCTATGGTTTCCTCGCCATCCGGCAGCTGCGGAATGTGGGTTTCGATCTCCGTTTGCGCCTGCACGACGCCGGTGTGGGATTATTTGCCCTGGCCGCGTATACACCGATCGCAGTGACCATCGGATTATTCCTCGGCTTCCTCCATTTCCATGCTCTCATTCCTTCAGTCTGGCGCGCTGTGCTCGCCTGGCTGTTCTCGTTCTTCTTTGTCGCCGTGCCGGAAGAGCTTTTCTTTCGTGGCTGGATGCAGAATCTTCTCGAGCGGCGGGTTGGATCGGCGCGAGCTTTGCTGATCACCGCCGGCCTGTTCGGTCTCTCCCACTTCAACAAGCGCGCCGCCATCTTCAATTGGCGTTATGTGCTGCTTGGCTGCGCTCGCCGGCATCTTTTATGGCCTGGCGTGGCGTCAGGAGCGCCGGGTCGGCGCTTCGGCGATCACCCACGCGTCGGTGGATACGATCTGGGGAATCTGGCTGCGATGAGGATGATAGCGGTAGTAGCCGATCCCCACCCGCATATGATGTTGGATGGAGTCTGGCACGATCACTGCGACACAAAGCCGAGGATGCCGTGGGCGAGGCCCAGGGTATAGATGTTCCGGTAGCGCAGGAACAGAATGCAGGCGGCAATGCCCCACACCAGCGTGACCGGCGTCAGCACCGGATTGGGCAGATGAGCAAGAGAGAATAAGCCGGCAGCCGCCACGACAGGTGCCAGCCTTGCCCGGCAGCAATCGCATCAAACGGATCAGGAAATAGATCTGCAGCAAAAACTGTTGCATAACCGCCCATATCAGGTATCCCCAGACATGGGAGATCAGCGGAGTGGGACCATGCAGCCGATGCAGCGAGTGCAGCCGGCTCGCCGTGTAGACGGCCACACCCGCAAGGATGGCGGCGACGCCCACCACCCAGAGAGACCGGACCAGTCCCGGTAGTCCGAGGCCCAGATCCTTCCATGTCGGGCGTCCGATCCACGTGGTCACCACAATCCACATGATCGCGATCCAATAAAACCACCGCTGCCAGGGATTCAGGGTCCAGATCGCCGCCAGAATCAGAGCATAGCCCACGCAGAACTCAAGCAGGGCGCGCTTGCAAGACTGATCTCGTTCGGTTGCCAAAAACTTATTGAAAAGCAGCGTATTCAGCCTTCGCCTCCTCAAGACGGGGAATTCCCGGGTCTGCATTCTTCCACCTGGCAAGGAAATCCACGTAGGCAGCTCGAGATTTGGCCATTTCTCCCTGAATCGCGTAAGCGCGACCGAGGCCGAGATGCGCAAGCGCGCCGATGGGCTCGTCAGCTACTACCCCGGGGTGCTCCACTATCTTCTTGAATTCAGCGGCCGCTTCTGTCCCTCGGCGCGCGGCCAGGTATGCGTATCCGCGAACATAGACCGGATAAAGGCTCAGCGGAAGGGCGCCAGCTGTGGGCTCAAGATTCAAATCATAAGGAAGGGCAGGCTGCAGCGTTTCGATCGCATGCATCGCATCCTTCCCGTTGAGGGCAAGCTGGGCACGGAGCGTAGGTAAATAGCTGAATTGCACCAGCGTATCTTCCGGATAACGTCTCGCCAGGTCGTCCGCAAGCGATCGAACCCTGGTGGAGTTTCTGGTCAATGCCAAGGCCAACGCTGCCCCGTACTCTACATCTCGACCCGTCGAATGCTCCAGCGCGATGTCGGCCCGCTCTTGAGCCTCTCGTTCGTTGCCCATCAGGGCTTCGATCAAGGCCATATCGGCTTCGTGCTCAGCTTCCGTCTCTTTAAGCACGGCCCGTTTGGCAGAGACGACAGCCCGCTGTGAAAATTCGCGCGCGTCCACCAGCCGGCCGTAATACGCGGAGGTGTCGGCCTCCTGCCCAAGGAACACATCCTCTTCTCCTGGCTTCCCGGACGACCAGACCACCTGTTGCGACCTAGCCGTAGCATTGTTCTCCAGGAAACCGAACAGGTACTTTGCACCGTGAAGCGACCCATCGAGCCCACCCTTCTCCGCCTCCTGGATTGTGTTGCTCGCGTCTCCTAGCCGATTCAACAGCAAATAGGAGTAAGTAAGAACTTCATAATTCGAGGCGTCGGAGGGATCGAGGCGAAGAGCTTCGCGCGCCGCGTCAAGACCCTTCTCATAGAGTCCTAAACCGTCGTAGACGTTGGTCAATGCAAATCGCGGAAGAGGATCCCGTGGATAGATCCGTTCCCACAGCTCAAGCGTCTGGCGCTCCTTTTCCAAATTACCTGTAACGAACGCATCATATGCAGCTTCCACAGAAAGCTTCTCTGGTTCGCTGAGAGACCCGCTCAGTTCGTAAGCCTTCTTTGCGTTTTCTGCCGCCAGGCTGTTTTCTCCCAGATTCGAATACGCGGCCGAGAGGTCGTCGTAGGCGGTCGCGAATTTGGGATCGAGCCGGATCGCCCGCTGAAACAACGGAATCGCTTCGGCGCTGTTGCCTTGTACCAAAGTTTTGATTCCGAGATCATGAGCCTGTAGTGCTTCCAGCGAGGAGGTTGTCACCTCCAATGGAGTGTCGAATCGTTCCACCGTGCTCAGCGATTCGCCAAGCTTTGTGCGCAGCCCGGTGGCAGCGTTTCCCAGAGCTTTTAACACATCCTCTTTGCGGGCCACCTCGACTTGTTCCCCCGCAAGCGAATCCCCGGAGCGGCAGTTCACCACCTCCAGGCTGACGGCGTAGTGACTGCCGATACTCTCAATGGAACCGTTGACGACCGCCGTACTCCCCGTCCGCACGCAAACGTCCCGCGCGACCTGTGATGTGAGGTTGGCGTCCGCCGGCTGGCCCATCAGTGGCAAGGTCCGCCGGATGCGCGCATCGGAAAGCACGCTCAGAAAGGGCGATTGCCGCAGTTGCACAGCGAGCGCCCGGCGAAGTGCGCCGTCGAAGGCAGGGTCTCCGGTCGTGTTGGCAAAGTCGGCCAGTACAATCGTGTCCTGGCCATTCAAAACGGGCGCCCGGTGGGAGAAGAAGTATGCCCCCACAACCATGGCCGCGGCGAGGACTGTAAGCACGACGATGACCGGCCACCGGCGCCGGGCTGTCTTCGCCGGCATGGGTCGAACTTCCAGCGGGGGCACCGTTGTTTCCTGCGTGCTATCCGGCTTGGGCGGGCTCGGCTGCTCCACTGTGCCGATGAACCGGTAGCCCCGCCGCGGCACTGTCTCTACGTAGCGAGGCTTCTCCGCGCTATCGGACAATGCGCCGCGAATCTGGTTAATGGAGAAATTGATTCCGTGCTCAAAATCGACGAAAGTCGAGTCCTTCCATAGGCAGCGCTGAATTTCATCCCGCGTGACCACCTGGCCGGTTCTTTCGATCAGTAGAAGAAGCACTCGGAATGGCTGCGGCTGGAGCCTTAAGCGATTCCCGCCTTTGCGTAGTTCACCGGACGTCAGGTCCAGTTCGAAGGAGTCGAAGCGAATCTTCGTCGGCGGAGATGCTGGCGATGCCATAGAGCCGCGGTCGCTCCTTCCCACCCGAATCCCAGGCAAATTGAATAGAAGTCTAGCACTTTGCTCCCTACCCGGACTTCTGGGTTTCCCTGAACAAAGGCCGGTAAAGCCTTGCTCATCAGCTACCTGCACACTCACCTAATCCTTACCCCAAACGTCTCCGCCATTCATTGCCGGTGCGTATCCCGGACCGTACTTTTCGTCCCATGCAGATCCTTTCGAGCGGAAAGCGGTGTTTATGAAACGTTCCACAATTGCAATTCTTGGGTTCCTCGCCGTGATCAGCCTGCCGCCGTGTGGGCATGCTCAGGAGGTGGCACCCGCAATTCCAGCGGGCCAGCATCGTCTCCCGTTCAAGGCACAGGACGACCTGATTTACATACAGGCAGTTGTGAACGGAAGTCGCAGGACACTACTGGTCGACACCGGCGCCGTCTTCACAATATTTACGCAAACTGCTGTTCCGACGCTGAACAACGAACCCACCGTTACCATCAACATGGCGAAGGGTAGTATCCTCGCTTCCCGGCTCCCGGTTGGGCTGGCGTTGGGAGATGCCGGCGTTCCTGAACATCATTTTGCTTTTCGTTTAAGCGCGGTCGTGGGCAACTTCAAGTTCTTGAATGCGGAGGGTGTTGTCGGGCTAGATGTTTTGAGGCGGTTCAAGTCCGTAACCTTCGATTTCAAGAACTCAGTCATGATTCTCGAAGACCGCTAAGACCTACGCGCCACGCAAGTGCGCGTCCTCGAAGTGGGCGTAGTATTTCTGCTCCGCTTCGCGGATCTTCGGCAACCCGACCAGTGCGTTGAACTCTTCGAACTCAATCATCTGGTCGTGGAAAGGCGCCGTGGTGCCGGTGCGCAACAATTCCGCGGCGATATCCGTCGCCAGCTTGGCGTACGCATAAGTGAACAGGTTGGGAAAGATCACCGCGGCATAGCCCATCGACTCCAATTCGGTGGCGGGCAGAATAGGTGTCCGGCCTCCTGGAATCATATTAGCCAGCGTCGGCACGGAGACCAGGCCCGGGATCTGTCTCATCTGCTCAATATTCTCCGGCGCCTCCAGAAACACCCAGTCCGCTCCGGCCTCCACACACAGGTGGGCTCGCTCGACCGCCTCGGACATGCCCTTCACCGCAATGGCGTCGGTACGGGCCAGGATAGTCAGGTCCTGATCGGTGCGCGCATCCACAGCAGCGCGGATCTTGGCGACGAACTCATCGGCCGGGACGACGTGCTTGCTCGACATGTGCCCGCAACGCTTGGGCGAGACCTGGTCCTCCAGCATGATGGTCGCTGCGCCCGCCTTCTCGAACTGCTTCACGGTCCGCTGCACGTTGGTGGTATTTCCATGGCCGTTGTCGCCATCCGCAAATACCGGTAAATCCACCGCATCCGCCATGCGCCACACTGCGTCCACCATCTCGGTGAGCGTCAGCAGCTCAATATCCGGAGCCCCCAGCAAAGCGGCTGAGTTGGCGTAACCTCCACAGCCCAACACCTTGAATCCAGCCCGCTCGATGATGGTGGCGCAGAGCGGATCATGAGCAACCGGGATCATCAGGATCTCTTTTGCCTGCAAATACCGTTTGAAGAGACTTGTCTTTTTCATGTTCTCCATCATGTGGTTTAAATCGAAGCTGGCAAGTGGCAGGTCGATTATGCCTGCCCCTCCCCGCGTGCGTAAACCCTCGGCTGGTATCTTTTCCCCTGGGGTTTGCATCTTTCACACAGTGGAAATGGAGCGAGGATGGCGCGGGTGTGAGCCTCAAGGATCTCGTCTGGGAACAACGCCCATGGCGAGGGCAGCAGGCGTACTCCGACAGCAAACTGCACGATGTGCTGTTGGCCTTCGCCATCGCACGGCGCTGGCCCGGAGTTTTGTCGAACGCTCTTGAGCCCGGCTGGGTGCCCACCAAAATGGGTGGGCGGGGAGCTCCCGACGATCTGGACCAGGGCCACCGGACCCAGGTCTGGCTTGCCGCCTCCAACGACAAGGACGCGACCGCTACCGGGCAATATTTCTTCCATATGCGGCCGCGCAAACCCCTGCCGGCCACCCGCGACACCCAGATACAAGACGCACTGATCGATGCCTGCAGCCGTCTCGCGGGAGTGGCCTTGCCCCTCAAGTAACCCGTGTACTTTGTGTGCCGCAGGAGTCTTGAGAATGGAAGTTCGCGCGGCCATGGCGAACCCTAAAAAAGAAACCGCAACTAAGGCCCTACAAAGTCCGTCTTAAGAGGTGATAGCGCGGGGTAATCGTGATGTCACTCGTATCTCGTTTTAGAGGGTGGGTCGTGGCCCTCGGCTCTCTTGCGGTGGGCTTGGCCGGCCTGACCGCCATCGCCATCGACAACGGTCAACAAGGCATGGCGCACATGGCAGGCCATATGTACATGACCGCTATGAGACCAGCAAAGCCGGGCGACCAGCAAAAAGCCGACGCCATCGTGGCCGCGGCAAAAACAGCCATGGCGCCCTACCAGGACTACCACAAGGCCCTGGCGGACGGTTACCAGATCTTTCTTCCCAATGTGCCGCAGCCTCAATATCACTTCACAAACTATGAGTACGGCCTTGAAGCCCGCTCGCAGTTCGATCCAGGCCGACCCACCTCGCTCCTCTACAAGAAGACTCCCGACGGCGGCTACACGCTGGTCGGCGTCATGTATACCGATCGCGTCGACGCCACCGAGGACGAGCTGAACGACCGGATCCCGCTCAGCATCGCGCATTGGCACCAGCACGTTAATTTCTGTAAGGCGCCGGCCGGCGAGAAGGCGAGCTACTTCGGCCCCGACGCAAAGTTCGGACTGCAGGGCTCCATCACCACCAAAGAAGCATGCGAGGCAGCGGGCGGGGTGTTTCATCCGCATATATTTGGCTGGATGGTGCACGTCTATCCCAATGAAGCAGACGCAAAGAAAATCTGGGCGATCGACGATGATGACCAGGGACATGACAACATGGATCACTCCGTCATGCCCGGCATGAAGATGAACTAGCAATCAGTTGGCAGAGAAGGCCGTTCGCTAGATGGAGGAATTCTCCCATGGCGGCGGAATCGCGTGAGCACCCCGGGCAAGGTTGGTTTTATGATGGAGCGCAAGGCGGTGATTTATCGACGGCCGTACGCCACCAGCATCAGCCAAGGGATCAGGCACGAAAAAGACAGCTCTTCTTGTTGGGTCTGACTCCTCAGTCGTTGCGGCTGTGCGGAAAGTCCTGCCCGCCTGGGACATTGCGCGCGCTGACAACAATCGTGCCGCCCTTGAAATGCTCCGGGCCCAGGCCTACGAGCTCGTTCTGACGGGCGAAGAGACTTCCGGCAAACAGGATGTCGAGCTACTGCGCCAGATCCGCACCGTCCGCCCTCATGTACGACTCATCATCATCACTTCCAGGAGCACCCCGGCCGACGTGATCGCCGCCATGCGCGAGCGTGCTTTCAGCTATTTCTCCGAGCCCTATGCCTCGGAGACCCTTGAGCAGATGCTGAAGCTCGCGACCACCGGGCCCGTTTGGGATGAAGGCATAGAAATTCTTTCCGCCACGCCACAATTTATCAACCTGGTCGCCCGCTGTGATCGCAAGACCGCCGATCGCCTGATCCAGTTCATCCACGAAATCGCGGACCTTCCCATGAAAGAGCGAGACGCCGTGGGATTGGCGTTTCGCGAGATGCTCATGAACGCCATCGAGCACGGGGCCCACTTCAAAGCCACGCAGCACGTTGCGATTTCGTACATACGGGCCAAACACATGGTCTTATGCCGTGTGAAGGATCCCGGAGAGGGATTTTCGTTCGAGGAGTTGAGTCATGCGGCAGTGACGAACCCGCCCTCGGAACCGATCCGGCACGAGGCTATCCGCGAACAGCAAGGACTCAGGCCGGGCGGCTTCGGCATCCTGGTAACGCAAAACATCATCGATGAGCTGATCTACGGCGAAAAGGGCAATGAGGTCGTGCTCATCAAATACCTCAAGCCAGATCAACTGGACGATTAAGCAGACCCGCTACTTCGCCGGCGGTGTTGGAGGCGCCCCGGCCGGGCGCGGCGGACCCGGCGCCTTATCGACCAGTTCCACGTCCAATTGGATCCCAATCTGGTCACCTACCATGGGAGCGTCGAAAGTCATTCCATAGTCCGATCGGTTGAGCGTGGCGGTAGCCGAAGCACCGCGATGCTGGTTCCCCCGGGGATCCTTGATAGGAGGGCTCGGGCCCTCGACATCCAGGACGACTTCCTTTGTAACCCCGTGCATGGTCAAATCGCCGGTCACCTTCAACTTGCCGGCGCCGGCCGACTCCACCCGTTTGGACACGAAGGTGAGCGTCGGATACTTCGCGACATCGAAGAAGTGGTCACTACGCAGATCTTTATCCCGCATTTCCACCCGGGTATCGATGGAACTCGCATCAATGGTCACGTTTACAGAAGCTTTGCTGGGATCCGGTGAATCCACGACCACGCCGCCCACCTTGTTGAAGGTCCCCCTGATGGTTGAGATACCCATGTGGCGAACAGAAAACTGCGCCGAGGAGTGGTTGGGATCGAGGTACCACGTCTCCGTTTGCGCCATGGCGCGAGAAACGGTCAGGTTGGCCAGCCCAAACAAGGCCAGGAGAGGGAGCATTGCAGCAACATTTCGGTGTCTAGCCATGGGCGAAGCTTATCCTTTGTTTTCAGCTTGAGTGTATGTGCGCAGCATGTTCCGGTCAACCGAAGTTCGGGCAGGGGGAAAGCAGCCTACTCCCCCAATAGTGGCTATGAGTGGCCACCACGAAAGTCCGTTAAGTGGTTATTGCCACCCGAAGCCTTCTCGTCGAAGGTTAATGGGCATGCTGAGCTCACCTCTTGCTGCCGTATCCGGATTTATCTACCCCGCCAATATCGCAGCATGGATTCCCGGATTTTCCTGGGGCCTCTGGTTACCCTACCTCATCGGCACCCTGGTTCTGGCAATCGGCCTCATCGCCGTCAGGAACGAGTTTCTCGCAAAAGAAAGGTCTGGATAAGATCGTCGTTCTCGGTCCGGTCTTCTTCGCCGTTCCTTTGGCAGTGTTCGGCACGGAGCACTTCACGGCAGCCACGATCTTAGCGGGCATGGTCCCTGCATGGCTTCCCGGGCACATGTTCTGGGCGCTCTTCGTGGGCACTTGCCTCATCGCCGCATCCTTGAGCATAGCTGCCGGAACATACGCGTGGCTTGCCTCCGCACTCGCCGGAGTCATGATTCTCTTGTTCGTGCTTCTCATTCATCTTCCCAACGTTGTCGCCAGCCCCCACACCCGGCTTCTCTGGGTAGTGGCTTTGCGGGAGCCAGCCTTCGCCGGCGGCGCGTTCGCTCTTGCCGCAGCCCAGAGTGACGGGTGGAAACCGCAGGCGAGGGATGCCTTCGCCACGCTGGCAAGATTTTTAATCGCCATTCCAATCGCGTTTATGGGCGTGCAGCAATGCCTGCATCCAGAGCTCGCGCCCGGCGTCCCGCTCATCAAGGTCACGCCCCTGTGGGTGCCGGCGCACGCGTTCTGGGGTTACTTGATCGGCGCAATTTATGTAGTGATCGCGATCAGCCTGCTCCTCAATAAGCAGGTTCGACGCGCGGCAACCTGGCTGGGCCTGATCATTTTTCTGCTTGTGCTCTTTCTCTATCTTCCCATCATGATTGCCAACCCCGCGGATATCGGGAATGGCCTGAACTACTTTGCAGACACTTTAATGTTGTGCGGTGCGGTCCTGGCCCTGGCTGGGACCCGCGATCAAAACTCGTCGTAGGAGATATGGTTTTCCGGCACATCGAGTTCGCGCAGCATCTTGAGGCATGCCTTGATCATCAGCGGTGGACCGCAGAGATAATATTCCGCGGCCCTCGCGTTTGCGTGGTCGCGCAGGTGTTTCTCCAACACGACTTCATGGATGAACCCCTGATGCCCCGGCCACCTGTCCTCAATCAGCGGGGCGGAGAGCGCCAGGTGGAAAGCAAAATTGCGATGTTGCTCCGCCAGTTTTCCAAAGTACTCCTGGTAATAAATCTCCTGCTTTGATCGCGCACCGTACCAGAAGCTGACCTTACGAGCTGTCTGCTCCGTCTCCAGAAGATGAGAGAGGTGAGCACGCAACGGAGCCATGCCCGCACCCCCGCCGATATAGATCATCTCCCGCTGCGTGGGTTTGATATGGAAATCCCCGAACGGTCCAACGGCTGTAACGATATCTCCTGGCTTCAGGCTGAACACGTAGCTGGAACCAACCCCGGGAGCACAATCCTGGCCTGGCGGCGGGGTGGCAATACGCACATTGAAGCGCAGCAAACGATCTGTCTGTTGGTTGCTGGCCAGAGAATAATTGTTTCTCTTTCCAGCCTCAGGATTGTGCGCCACCAGGTCAAAGACATGCTGCCGTTCCCACACCTCGGCGAACGGCTCCGAAATATCAAAGTCGCGAAAGCGGATCGTCATGGTAAGCCGGAATGTCCAGTTGCAGGTAGTCTCCGGGGGTGAAGGCGATCTTTTCCCTGGCATCCACAGGCTCGAGAACCAGCTCCTTGATGAACGTAGCTACGTTGTCGTTGCTCACGACCCGTAATTGATACGTTTTGAGCGGACGAACACCCGCACCGCCCGGCCGGCTCACATTTATGAAAATTCGTCCGTTACGCTCCTCAATCGGATAAGTGGCCAGGCCGCGGCAAATAGGCACACGCGCCGGCGAGCCATCGATCAGGTTGAAGCGGCCATTGTGCTTCGAGCACTCAATCAAGTCGCCCTTAACCAGGCCTTTGGACAGATGAACATTGCCGTGCGTGCATAATCCGTCGGTCGCATAGAGCGCGCCTTCCTGCGTGCGATAGAGTGCGTATGTCTTTTTGCCGTGGTCGAAGCGAACCACATCCGCCGCTCCGAGATCGGCCGCAGCACAAGCTTCCACCCAGCCTGCCCCATCGGGGCTGGCATGCGACGGCCGGGCAGACTCATACGCGCGCACCCTCGATGCAGGCAGCTGTCGCTTGACGTGATATCCAGGGTCTCGCACCTGCCTCAAAATGGTCGGAACAATTTCACGCCAGGCCGAGAAAAGGCTCGGATAGGGAACAGCGCAATCGTCTTTCACCGCGGTATGTAACTTCGGCAGTGCGTGATACGGCACCAGTGGAAACATGTGGTGTTCCACGTGGTAATTCATGTTCCAGTACAGGTAGCGGTGGATCCAGCACATATACACCGTGCGGCAGTTCAAACGATGATCGAGCACATTCTCCGCCAAACCCGCATGCTGCGTGTACCCGTAGGTGACCAGCAGCCAGGTGCCGAATAAATTCGTAAAGCCAGCCAGAAATAGCGGAAGCACGCTGCCGGTCTTGATCGAGAGCCCAATCACCACCGCATAGAGAGCGACATAAATGCGCGCCTTGCGATAGACCTTGGGGAACTCTGTTTCCGGAATAAAGGTCTTCTCCTCCGCGCTCATGCGCCCGAACGAATGCAACACGATGAGGCGGAAATATTTCGCATACACACGGAGATTGAAGAACGACATGACGATGCCCTTCAAATCCGGTGGGCGCGGAACAGCAATCTCGGGGTCGCGGCCGACGATGATCGTGTCGCTGTGGTGCCGCGTATGGCTCCAGCGCCAGACCGTGGACTCGCGCATCACCATGAACGAGGCAATCTCGTACAGGGCATTGTTCATCCAGTCCGTCTTGAACGCGGTACCGTGGCCTGTTTCATGCCAGCGGGAATCAGAGGTCGAGGCGTAGAGCACGCTGTAGACGATGTAAGGGAGAACGGCCCACCAGCTACCCCAAAGCTTATAGGTCAAAAACCCGCTCAGGAAAATGAGGGCAAACCATAAAATCGTGTCGCGGATGGCGGGACCATCGCGCCGCTGCAGAAGACTGCGCATGGTTTCGCGCGGTACCGGGCATTGGTACCACTCAGCTTCTGCGAGCCCGCGTTCGATAGCGAGTGTGGAATTGACCCCGGTAAGGCTGTAATCGAGCTTCGATGGAGGAGCAGGAGCAGTCACAGCGCCCGGACTCATGGTCGCGGCCAATCGATCCCCCTGCTTTCCGATTGCCGTTTCTGCCCACTCGGAATTCCAGGAAGATAGCTTTCCCGCAAGGGGTGGGTAGGACAGGCTCATCCATCCTACTGCTCTGGGCTAAGCGATGAAAAGCTCCCACCTCGATTTTGAGCGAATGAACGGAGGCTTAGACGTTCAGTTCAGGTTTTCCTGGTCCAGCAGTTTTTGAAACTCAGGTGTCGTCCGCAGCACTGCGAAATCCTTATCTTCAATCAGCCGTTTGCGGTCCCTGAAGCCTTCATCCATGGCCTTACGCAGATAGAGGAGCGCCTGTTCCTGCTTCCCGGCACTGGCAAACGTCTGCGCAATGTAGTAGTTGATGGCCACGCGTTGTTCCCGGGAGCCCCCGCCTTCCACCATCGCGGCTCGCGTGGGAGAAAACACATCCGGGTCAATGGAGAAGGCCTTCTGATACATCTTCATTCCCTTCTTCATCTTGTTCTCGGCAAAATAGGCCGTTCCCAGGTTGCAGTAGATAACCGCACTCTCTGACGTGTGTTTGAGTGCTTTCTTGTACCAATGTTCGGCAACGCCAAACTCGTGCTGGCCGTAGTAGACGGCGGCCAGATTATTGGCCGCAGGAGCAAAGCGGGAATTGAGCGCCAGCGACTGCTGGTACGCCTTCCGCGCCTCTTCCAGGGCAAACAGATGGTGGTATGCCATGCCGATGTTATTCCACACAATTGCGGATTTCAGATCGCTTTGCTGGTAAGCAGCAATCGCCGCGGCGTATTCTCCGCGGGCCATCAAAATATCCGCCTTGCTCGTGGCCGGCAGCTGGTCAACGGGAAGGGTTTTCCGCGTAGTAACCGTAGAGTTCTGGGGAGGGCTGGTAGTGGTCTGCGTTGCAGGTGGTTGCTCAGCGGACAGCCGAGCCGTGGCGGACACAAGTATGGCGACTGCGAACCAGAGTTTAACGCTAACGAGCGGCCTGCTGGGAATCTCACCCATGACTCGCCTCCTTGGCATGCAGCACTACAGACTGCGGCGATGCAATCCGTCTATCATTCTCCCCCTGGAAACAGGCGTCGGCAATAACCAATTATGAATAAATATCCATAGCCAACCGGGGTTTCACCGAGCCGGAGGTGGGCTGCCAGAGCCAAACAACCAGGCAAAAGGCCTATCCCATTGAATCGACTTGGCTTCTAAACGATGGGGCCCCGGGTTCGCCAAACCTGTCCCGCCAGCCGTGAGGCGTACGCTTGGGTGACTCCTACTCATTTGAAGAGTGGCTCGATCTCGGCTCTCCATTCGGCAATCCAGGCGCGCTTGGTGGTGTCATCAAGCCAGGAGGCGCGCAGACCGTTGAGAGCCACTTCCCCCAGTTGTTGTGGGGTGCAGCCCATATGCCGGGCAACCAGCAAATATTCGTGGTTGAGTTCGGTGCGGAACAGTGCGGGGTCGTCCGTATTGATGACGATATTCAGCCCCGCATCCACCATGCGGTGAATCGCATGATCGGGCGAAGCGAGATCGCGGAACTGCGTGGTGAAGGTGGTTGTTGTAGGGCAGACGGTGAAGAAGACGCCGTGCTCCCGGCATGCGGCCACCAGCGCTGGATCGTCAACGACATGGTAGCCGTGGTCGATACGATCGCAACCGAGGAGCTTCAGCGAATCCCCCACATGGGCAGAGGGGCCATTCTCGCCGGCATGCGCCGTTACACGCAGACCTGCATTCCTGGCGCGCCGATAGACTTCAGCGTACAGTGCCGGTGGATGACCAACCTCGTTGTAATCGAGCCCCAGCCCGATGACTTCCTCGCGACGGTCCGAGAGCACGAGATCAAGGAACTGAAGACTAATTTCCGGGCCTAACTCGCGGTTTAAAGCCGGGATCAGCCGTGACTGAACGCGATGGTCCCGCGCCGCATCGCGCATAGCCGCGACGATGCCGTCGAGCATGGTGCCGTAAGCGACCCCTGGATGAGCCTGCGGGCTGAAGAAAAATTCCACGTAGCGCGCTCCATTCCCGGCACAGCGCGCAAGCATCTCGTAGGTCACGCGGTGGAAGTCGTCAGCGTCAACAATGGAGCTGCAGATCAGGTCATAGGCTTTGAGAAACTCGCCGAGGTCGGCAAAATCGAAGAGCTTCGATGCATCTTCCAAATCATGCGTCGCGAAGCCGTGCTTCCTCGCCAACTCAATGGCCGTAGTGGCGGCCACGGCTCCCTCCAAATGCAGGTGCAGCTCGGCCTTCGGTAATGCTGCTACAAACTTTTCGAGATCCACTCGTTCCACATGCTAATCCTAACCCCCGACGAGAGCTTTCGAACTCCTCCACAAAACCGTCATCTTGAGAGCCTGTGACTTTTGGATCTTTCGTGCTCCCGCACATCCAACCTGCTATCTTGCAAGTTCCCAAACAAAACCGTCATCCTGAGAGCCTGTGACTTTTTGGATCTTTCGTGCTCCCGCATATCCAACCAGCTAGCCTGCAAGTTCCCAAACAAAACCGTCATCCTGAGAGCCTGTGACTTTTTGGATCTTTCGTGCTCCCGCATATCCAACCAGCTAGCTTGCAAGTTCCCAAACAAAACCGTCATCCTGAGCGAAGCGCCTCGCATATCTGTCGCATAACGAAGGGTTTATAGCGCGAAGTCGAAGGACCTCGGCGATGACTATTGGCAGATGCTGTCCGGAGCTTTCCGGCCCCGGCGATGCTAGTTGGCGGATGCTATTTCGAGCTTTCCGGCCACAAACTATAAGGAAAAGCAAAAAAGTCACAAGCTCCAACGAGAGCTCCTGGATAGGTTTTTCCCGATGCTACAATCTGACCCTGCTATGGGAGCAAACACAAAATGACCGAGCTTCCCGTAATCGATGTTTCGGGGCTGGCTTCCACCGAGCTCTCCACGCGCGCCGCAGTCGCAGAGAAACTGGGTCATGCCTGCCGCGAGATCGGCTTCTTTTACGTTGTCAATCACGGCATTGCCCAAACAACGCGCGATGCCATGTTTGCCGCGTCCCGGGAATTCTTCGCCTTGCCCGTCGCCGCTAAACAGGAATACTCCATCAAGCGATCACCCCACAACCGCGGCTATGTCGCGCTCGAAGGGGAACGCCTTGACGACCGGGCCGCTCAGTCCGACTACAAGGAAGCATTCAATATCGGCCTGGAGCTTCCCGCCAGCCATCCCGAGGTGTTAGCGGGCAAACCGTTCCGGGGTGTGAATCTCTGGCCGGCGCTTCCCCATTGGCGAGAAACGGTGCTGGCCTACTACGACGCATGCTGGGCCCTGGGCCGCCGCATCCACCACGGCTTTGCGCTCGATCTGGGCATCGCGGAGAACTTCTTCGAAGACAAGCTCGACGCGCCCCTGGCCACGCTGCGCATGCTGCACTATCCGGCGCGGCCAAACAACAAAGACCGCGCTCCCGATAGCGGGGCAGGCGTGCACACTGACTACGGCAACCTCACCATCCTCGCCACCGATGGCGTTGCCGGACTTCAGGTACGCGCACGAAACGGCGCCTGGCTCGATGCGCCGCACATCCCGGGTGCATTCGTGTGCAACATCGGCGACTGCCTGATGCGCTGGACCAATGATGTCTACATCTCCACTCCCCACCGGGTCGCGATCCCAGTCCAGGATCGCTATTCGGTGGCATTCTTCCTCGACCCCAACCCTGATGCTCGCGTCGAAGTGCTGGAGAGTTGCGTGGCGCCCGGGGCCGCATCGAGATATCAGCCCACCAGCGGCGCCGACTATCTGCGCGAAAGGCTCACGGCCACGTACGACCACTTGAAGCCATAATCAATCAGGGACAAGCAGCGGCGGCATGGGGAATTCATGAGGGGGCGTCGCCTTCATCAACTCCCTGATGAAGTAGTCCCAACGCCGCCGCATCATGTAGGCGCCGTCGTCAGGACCATATCCATGGTGGGCCTGGGGAAAGACCACCAGGTCGAAGTCCTTGTTAGCCTTCACCAGCGCGTCGATCAGCAGCATGGTGATTGACATCGGCACGTTGTCGTCCAACATCCCGTGCGAGAGCAAGAGCTTGCCCTTCAGGTTACCGGCAAAGCTGGCGTTCGCCTGCGAATCGTAGTTGGTGGTTCCGTCCGCGTTCTTCTTCAGCAGGCCCACCCACTTCTCATCCCAATCATCTTCATAATTCCGGTTCTCGTGGTTACCGCTCTCCGCGATCCCCACCTTGACGAAGTCGGGAAAGTGCAGCATGGTTGCGACCGTAGCATTGCCACCGCCTGAGTGCCCCCACATGCCGACCCGGTCGAGGTCGATCCACGAATAACGCTGCGCAAGCTCCTTGATGCCGCTGATCTGGTCTGGGATCGCATTCATCCCAATGTCGTTGAGGTACTCATCATGAAAAGCCTTCGACCGTTTGGGATTTCCCATGCCTTCAATCCTGACCACGGTGAAGCCAAGCTCCGCAAGCGAATTGCAATCCACACGGGAGGCTTGAAATGAATGCGTGCCAAAGGAACCGCCCTGCGGTCCCGGATAAATGAAATTGATAACCGGGTACTTGAGCGACGTGTCAAGATGAGCGGGGCGGAAGAGAAGCCCATAGACATCGGTCTTTCCATCGTGCCCTTTCACGTGGAAGGTTTCCGGCGCGACCCACCCGGCAGCCTTGAGGCGCGTGATATCGCCGTGTGCCATCTCTTCGATCGCCTGCCCGGACTGATCGCGCAACACCATCACCTGCGGCTTCTGCGGCGTGGAGTAGATATCGACGATGAATTTTCCGTCGCCCGAGACAGCAGCCTCGTGATCGGCGTCCTCCGTCGTGAGCAGCTTCAAATGCTGGCCATCCAGGTTCGCGCTGTAGATCCGCCGGTAGTACGGATCTTCCGACGGTTCACGCCCGGTACCGGTCAGAATCAAATCGCCGCTGGCCTGGTCCACGCGCAGCACCTCGTCGACGTTCCAGTCGCCCTTGGTGACCGCATGCTTCAGCTTTCCTGTGGCAGCGTCGTATAGATACAAATTTCCCCAATTCTCCCGTTGAGAGAACCAGAGAATTTCATTTCGCCTGGACAGGTAGCGCCAGTTGACATGTTTATAGCCGCTTTCGAAAAAGGTGGGAACGGTCTCGCTGAACACGTCGCGAACCGCGCCGGTGGCCACATCCGCGATGCGCATGTTTTCTACTTTGTGGTCGCGCGAAGTGGAGACAAACGCCAGCGTCTTCCCGTCATCTGCCCACTGCACGTCCTCCCATCGGCCGCCGCAAATCAGGTGGTCGCACAAAGTAGACCGATGCTGATCCGGCGGCATCTTCAATCGCGTGACCTTCGCGGCATTCACATCGATGATGACGCGCTCGATCATGGTCACATCTTTGTCGCCCACCATTGGGTATTTCCACGTTTCAAGGTGCGGATGTCCGACGCGCGACGTGAGCGCGTACATCTCGCCGGTCTTGCGCTGATCCTGCTGAAAGGTTGCGATCTTCTTCGAATCTGGTGACCACACTACGATCGCGTGGCCGGTGTGGGCCCAGCCGGCGTTGTCGGTTGCGTATCCGTAATCCTTCACGCCATCCCTGGTGAGCTGCTTTTCCGCTCCGGTCGCGATGTCGCGTACCCAAAGGTTCCAATCGCGGATGAAAACCGCACGCCGTCCATCCGGTGAAAAGTTAGCCAGGGAAGCATCGCTCAGGCTGGGCTTGGGCGTTCCGGGCGGCCCGGCCAGTTCGAGCGAGCAGCGATACTCCGCCCCAAGGGCGCACTTGTATCGCGTTCCATCGATCGTGATCCTTGCGCTCCGGCCATCCTCGAGCAGATCGAACTCGTCGGGATGAATGCGCTTCGCATCCTTCTCCTCCACGCCGGCCCCCTGCAGAGCCGTGGCCATACGTAGCGGATCGTACGCGGCCGCCTTGGTGCGGTTCGCCGCATCGGCGACCATCAGAGTCGGCAGTCCATGTTCGCTGTCGAGGTACCAGAAGCGATCGCCGCTGAAAAACGTGGCTTCTTTGACCGCGTGATCCACCAGCGAAATAGTGGATGCTTTTAGGAGATTCGCAGCCCGGGTGTAATCCTCGGATGTATAGACCCGGCCCGTTTGCGCCTGCGCCGTTATGGACATGAAAACTACGACTCCGGGGATCATCTTGCAGACCAGCCGGGACAACGAATTCAAATTCATCAAACGCTTGCTTCCTTCGGATGGGGAATGGACCGTTGAGACGTAAATCTATGGTATATGGAGCCCACTGTCACAGCCGCGTCGGGCGGATCGGGCTAAAGGGCGTGTGTGAGACGACCAGGGGTTTAGGAATTAGTCCCGCAGGACGGCTGAACTTAGCCCAGGACGCTAGTCCTGGGTTGGATTTGAAAGGACGACAAGTCCCGTAGGGACGGCTGGAAATAGGCCGCGACTCAATCCTGGACAACTTTCAGTCGTCCCTACGGGACTTGTCGTCTCGAGTTTCTACCCAGGACTGTGTCCTGGGCTAAGTTCAGTCAGACCTGTCCAAATTAGATTTGTTCAGCTTAGCCAACTTGGACAACACCTCCAATCGACAGACCAATTCTGCGGAAGTTCGCGCATGTTCCGATCGTCACTGCTCTGATGCTCTGTATCAGGGCACGACTTTAGTCGGGCCGTACAGGGCAAGCCAATGAGGGCTTTAGCCCCTGAGATACCTGATTCTGTTCAGCCAAACGCCCCTCAAAGCAATCAACAAGTTGCACCGTCAAAAAGCCAGAAGTTCCGCTAATTTGGACAGCTTTGAAGTTCAGTCGTCCCTACGGGACTTACTTTGCAACCAGTTGGTTGATACTCGTACACTTCAGCCGCCGAGACAACTTCGCTCTCCACGAACGGAGACCTTCTCGCCTATTGGTTCATGTTCCATATATCCGTGTGCCACTTCCACGCGTCCCCATCCTGTTTCCAGTGCACAACATACTTCACCGGAACCTTTTGTCCGCCAGCCAACGTAAGCTCGGCGCGCCCAATCTCGACCACGGTGTCTCCGGCGGCTTCAGCCGAAACCGTCGAGAGGGACGCATCCTTAACGTCAAGGCTCGTGATCGCCGATAACCAGAAGTCTTTGATACCAGCGATACCCTGAATCATGTCACCCCCGGGTGGCAAGATATGGGCGTTAGGCGTGTAGACGCGGTCAAGCGCAGTCATATCGCGCGTCCGAACCGCCTTTGAACAAAACAGTTCGTTGGTCTCACGCATACCTTTGGCGATCGAATCCGAAACGCTCATGAAGCTCCTTCGAGTGCCGCGGGCACCCCGAGCGTACAAAGATAACATCAGCGCGGAAGCTGTATCCCAGGAGGTTTCGGCCAAGAACTCAAGGACTCGCCTGTTTCAGGCGTGAATAACGCTTCAATCCTCTCGCAAAGCCTCCATGGGCTCGATGGAAGCGGCTTTGCGCGCGGGGAGCAGCGCGGCGGCCAATCCGATGGTCGAGAGTGCCACGACTACCGCCATATAGGTCAATACGTCGAGCGGTTGCACCTGGTACAGGAAACTCTTCACCCAGCGTCCCGTCACAACCGCCAAGAGAAGACCCACACCAAGCCCCGCACCAATGACGATCGAGCCCTGCCGCAGGATCAGTTGCGCGACACTACCTTTGGTTGCGCCGAGTGCCATGCGAACGCCGATCTCGCGCCGGCGGTAACTCACCAGCTGCGACAGCACTCCGTACAGTCCGGCAACCACCATCAAAACAGCGAGTCCGGCGAACGAACCAACCAGATACAAGCCCAGCTTCTGGCTGAAAGTGTTCTTCTGCACCGCCTCCTCCATGGTCTGAAAATCTTCCACTGCCAAACCGGGAGCAACCTGATGAAAGACCGATCGCATCTCCGCCGCCACCGGAATCTCGCCGCGGGTCCTCACGACGAAGCTCACCACCGTCTTCAAAAGCGCCTGGTAGAAAAGCGAGGTGGTCGGGACCTGATGCTGAGACAACAGGATGAATGGTCGGACCGCTCCGCCCACTTTCGTGTCTATCTGGTCGTCCAGAACGCCAACAATGGTGTATGGAGTGATCATCCCCGTGCGCTTGCCGCCCAGCTCAATTTGCCGCTGCAACGGATCTTTACCCGCAAAGTACTTCCTGGCCAAGGCCTGGTTGATGACCGCAACAAATGGAGTCGTTGCGGTGTCGCCGTCGCCGATCATACGGCCGCGCAGGACTGGCGTGCCCATGGTCCGGGCATAGTCTCCGCTCACAGCGCTGATACGAGCTTCTGGCCTGTTCGCGGGATCCTTGGTTTGCCCCAGAATCTCAAAGCTCGTGTTCATATCAACACCAGACAGCGGCGGCGATGTGACCAGCGCAGCGCTCTCGACGCCGGGCACTTGACGCATACGCTCGAGCACCGGCTGGTAGGTAAGCAGGGCAACAGATGAGGGCGCGTTTCCCCCGACCTCGGAGACCGCCATAGCGGAAAAACCGGCCGCGTCCGCGGGCATCGCGCTGAAGGTTGTTACGTGAGCCGCCTCGAATCCCAGCCGCGATTGCTCGAGATTCCAGAGCGTGTGAAACAGCAGTCCCGTTCCCACCAGGAGAAGCGTCGACAAAGCCACCTCCCCGGCAACCAGCCCTCCGGAAAGCTTGCCGCTCACCGAATGCGACCCCAGGCCGCGAGAGGACGACTGCAACGCGGCCTGCGGGTTGGAACGCGCCACCAACAGCGCCGGCAGCAGCGAAGACAATCCAGTGACCACGATGGCAATCACAGCCAACACCAGCACCACCGTCCAGTGGATGGCGATCGAGTCGGCGCGAGGGATGGTTCCCGCCGGCAGCTTGCCTACGGCGAACATGGCGGCGCGGGCCAGCATCACCCCGGCGCCGCAACCTATCAAGCTCAGCAACATTCCCTCGGATAACATCTGCCGCGCCAGCCGCCACCGGCCTCCACCCAGCGCCGCCCGCACCGCAAACTCTTGTTGACGGCCCAGGCACCGCGCAATCAGCAGGTTGGAAACATTCGCGCAGGCGATCAGCAGCACCAGCGACAGCGCTCCGAACAGCCCGTACAGAACCGGGCGCACAGGCCCGGTCAGCAGTTCCTGGTATGGAGCTGCGCGAAACCTACCCACGTCATCACTATCTTTTCGCGGGAGATGCGCTGCGACAGAATCCAGTTCCTGTTGCGCCTGGCGGATGCCGGCTCCGGGCCGCAGAACGGCCACCACGTTGAAGAAGTGATAGCCTCGGTCCGTTAACATCTCCCCCGTGGGCTGTACCGGCAACCACACGCCCTTTTGCAGGTCCGGCCCCATGCTTTCCGGAAATTGAAACGACGCCGGCATCACCCCAACCACCGTGCGCGGCGAGCCACCGATTTTCACCACTTGCCCAACAATGTGGGGATCTGCGCCGAAGGTCTGCCGCCATAAGCCCTCCGACAGCAGCGCAACGGGCGGCCCGTTGGTTTGGCCCTCCGCCTCGGTGAACGTGCGACCCAGCAATGGATGCGCGCCAAGCATGGAGAACAAATTGGTCGTCACCCGCGGCGCGACCACGCTTTGCGATCCATCTTTGCCCTCCACGACGCCTACATCTTCCGAGTAGCCAGCTACATTCTCCAGAAGCTTTGCCTGCGCGGCGATATCCCGGTAGTTCAGCCATGAAGTAGACCCGAATTCTGCCTTGTCGCTGGCAGGCCCGATAGAGAGCAATCGGTCCGCGTGCGCATAAGGCAGCGGACGCAGCAACACACTCTCGATAATCGTAAAGATCGCCGTATTCGCACCGATGCCGAGCATGAGCGAAAGAACGGCGAGCAAAGTCAGCCCTGGGGTCTTGCGAAGTTGGCGGAGAGCGTAGCGCAAATCGTGTAGCAAAGTCTGCATAGAACCCCCGGACGACAAATTGGCTTATTCAACATTGCACTCTTATGGCCAAAGGGTAGGAGTCCGGCGGTGCCTCTCTCAAGCCGGAGCCGAGGATTCCGTACATCTCTCCCCCTCACGGACGGGTGCCCCATGCCCCGAATTTCCTGTAGGGTTCAATGGGTTCCACAGACTTCATGCGCCTTTCCTCGATGAAAGGCGCACACGTTGACTCGTCCACGGCAGCTTGCAGGAAATTCGGGTGTTTGTACCGGCGTAGCCGGGACACTACATGGGTTGAACAAGCTGGGGCGAAGCCCCTTCCTCTGTTTTCTTTCTCTTTCCCCTGCAACAAAGGCAAAGGAATCTCATGTGTCCGCTATCGAAAACCACTGTTCGGAAATGACCAACGCTCCGCTCTGCCCGAACCTGGAATCCGTTGCCGGTAGATCTGGATACTAGTCCTCGGCCAATGTTTGAGCATACGTCTTGCCGTAAGGATAAAAAAGCTCTTTGCGGCCTTCCTTCCACGCCGCTCGCAACTCCGGCGTGGTGATATCCCAATCCGGCCGGCACTTTTTCGTGACATCACGAAGATCCTGACGAAGATCATCCATCGTTGGGCGGCCGAAGAACCAATACCCGTTGTAGACCTTGTAGACGATGAGCCCAGGCTCCAGAACAATGACATGCGGAATCATCGGATTATTGGTCGGGTCCGTGTATTCGGCAATGTCCAGATCCTTTTGCACCACCCGGCCGGCATCCGAGAGGAACGGCCAGTGAGCTCCGACCCCGCTACGGTACTCGTTTGTTGTTGTGATGTTGTCAGTGCTGATCGTGACCAGCCGGCAATAGCCAACTTCCATCTCACGGTGCAACTGGACGAGTAGTTCTGCCTGCCGGCGATCCTTGGGACAAAAACCTCCGCGGCTGAGTATCAGAACCATCGGGTGCGGACCCTGCAGCGCCGAAAGCTTGCGGCGCTTCGCAGTATGGTCGCTGAGTTCATAGTCTGGAAAGAGCGCCCCCGGAACGATGTCAGATCTCATGAAACAAGTACCTCTCAATTTGCATAGTCAACCTCGACGTCTCGAGTCTATCGCGCTGCACGGATGCGGGAGTTCCTCGGCAACCGCCGGGAATGATCAGGGGCCAAACTTTCTCCACTCAAAATGTAACCTTGGCCCGAGTTCGCAATCGACGTCCCCGGGGCTAAATGCTAGTGGCCTGTAACACCTGATTCAGGAGTACAACCCAATCTGTGAAAATGCGGCCCTTCTTGGGGTCGCGGGTCTCCTGCTTTGTATCAGGGCACGACTTTAGAGGCTGCGGAAAAAGTCATTTCAGGGGACGGAGAAGTAGGTACGGGCTTCAGCCCGTACGCAAACCACCGAAATCTTTCGGCCTTTAGGCCCTGAGGTATGTTCTTCCTTTCCTCTCCGCACAAATCATCCTTTTTTCCGCAGCCTCTTTAGTCGGGCCGCAAAGCGTTCAGAAGGAAGTGGGCTTTTAGCCCCTGCGGCGCTACTGATTCAGCTGTTACAGTCCACTAGCCAGAGGTTAACCCTGAGAATCGCAAAAAAAATAGCTCAGTGAACTCGCGACTAACTCCGCGGGCCGGCATCGAATAAGTGAGCAGCTTCGGCAATAAGGGCGGTGACCGAGCAAGATGGTCAATTAATTAATTTGGCCATCTTGGCCATCTTCGTGAAACAAAGGACTTAGACGAAGAATTTGGCCATCTTGCCTCGACATTTGGCCATCTTGCCTTCTAAGAAGGGTCGTACCCTCTCCTTGCAACGGGTATTCGGAGTGGTATGAAGGCGAAACTCCATCTGGCTATGGCAGCTTTAGCCTTCTTACCTGCTATGACCCTGGGCGCACGCCCAAAGAAAGCGACGACAATGGAATCGCAGGTGTTTTATCGCACCGTCAGCGTCGATGGGCTCTCTATCTTCTACCGGGAAGCGGGGCCCAGGGATGCTCCCACGATTCTTCTACTGCACGGTCTCCCGTCCTCCTCACGGATGTTTCAACCGCTGCTGACGAGGCTGGCGGACAACTACCATCTGGTTGCTCCGGACTATCCCGGATTCGGACACAGCGACTGGCCCGACCCTAGACAGTTCGCTTACACCTTCGACCACATTGCCTCTGTGATGGATGGCTTCACACAAGCGCTGGGCCTTTCACACTACACCCTCTATATGCAGGACTACGGAGGACCAGTCGGCTTTCGCATGGCATTGGCGCACCCGGAGCGGGTGAATGCTCTCATCGTCCAGGATGCGGTCGCGCACAACGAAGGCCTCGGGGCAAACTGGGCGACACGGCGCGCATTCTGGGCGGACCGCCCTGCTCACGAAGACGCTCTGCGTAAAAACCTGCTTTCGCTGGCGACGACGAAGACGCGCCATATCGGCGACGATCCGAACACAGAGCTTTACGACCCCGACCTGTGGACGGATGAGTACGCGTTTCTGAACGCGCCGGGACAGGCACAGATCCAAAGCGACCTGTTCTATGACTACCGGACCAACGTGAATGCATATCCAGCCTGGCAGGCGTGGATGCAGAAGACCCAGCCCAAGCTTCTAATTATTTGGGGCAAACACGATCTCTCGTTCGACCTGGGCGAGCCGGAACGCTACCGCAAGGACGTCGCGGGCGCAGACGTCCACGTACTCGACGCAGGACATTTCGCGCTGGATACCAAAGCGGATGAGATCGCAAGTTTGGTACGCGCATTCATGAATGTCCAGAAGTGAACAGGTCTTTCCCAGGACTCTTTGCACGCACCGGGGGACTGCTAGAGTAGTGGTAAGGCTACATAGCACATTCAGCCGTCCACTGGAGTCCTGCGCCCATGGAGAGTCCCGCAGCGAGCTTGCATCCTGATCCGTTCACGGGTGCTTCGCCCGTCGGTAAACGAAAACGCCGCCCCTGGCTTGGCATCGTTCTTATCGCCCTGCTTATCCTCGGCGTCGTGCTGCTGGTTACTCATAAACCCAAGCCCAAACCCGACGAGAGCGCGCTCAATCAACCCCCCGTCGTCACCATCAAGGTAGCTACGGTTCGTCAGGGCGACATGGGCATCCATGTCGACGCCCTCGGCACCGTCACCCCGATCTCTACCGTAAGCCTCTATAGCCAGGTCACCGGACGGGTGGTCGCGGTCAACTATCGCGAAGGACAGATGGTCCGTAAAGGCCAGTCGCTGATTGAAATCGACCCGCGACCCTACGAAGCCCAGCTCAAACAGGCGGAAGGCACCCTGCAGCACGATCAAGGCCTCTTGAAACAGGCAGAGATCGATCTGGCCCGCTACCAGAAAGCTGTGGCACGGGACGCGATCGCCCACCAGACCCTGGATGACCAGGAGCAGGCGGTCGAGCAATACAAAGGTACGGTCAAAAACGATGAAGGCCAGGTCGAGTACCAGCAGGTCCAACTCAGCTATTGTCATATCACCGCGCCCGCTTCCGGCCGTATGGGCTTACGGCTCATCGACCCCGGGAACACCGTCTTTGCCGGCAACTCAAATGCACTCGCCGTAGTGACACAATTGCAGCCGATTACTGTGGTCTTCAACGTAGCCGAAGACAACCTCTCCCAGGTGCGGTCGCAAATTCTGCGGCGCACGGCGCTGCCGGTCGACGCCTTCGACCGCTCGCAGATGAACAAGATCGCTACCGGCCATCTCCTCACCATCGACAACCAGGTCGACACCACCACGGGTACGATTCGCTTCCGCGCTGAGTTTGACAATAAAGATCTCGCGCTCTACCCCAACCAATTCGTCAACGCCCGCCTGCTGGTAAGCACTCTGCGTGACACCCTGCTGATCCCCAGTGCGGCTGTCCAGCGCAACGGCGTGCAGGCCTTTGTTTACAAGGTGAACAGCAACCATACTGCCTCGATCCAGAACATCGTCGAGCAGACCACCGACGGCAATATGTCTGCGATCCAGGGGCTCAACCCGGGCGACACCGTCTCCATCACCGGCTTTGACAAACTGCAGGATGGCGCCAAGGTAGAGATCGAAGATTCTCCGCGGGAAGCCGCGGGCACTCTATCCGGAAAGAGTGCCGCCGGGCAAACTCGTTGAATCCGTCGCGCATTTTTGTCGTTCGGCCCGTCGCCACCGCACTGCTGATGGTCGCGATCCTGGTCATTGGCCTTGCCGCCTACACCACGCTGCCCGTCTCTGCGTTGCCGGAAGCCGACTACCCTACCATCCAGGTGCAGACCTTCTATCCCGGCGCCAGCCCGCAGGTAATGTCGTCTGCCGTCACCGCACCCCTGGAGCGGCAGTTCGGCCAGCTAGCCGGGCTCTCGCAAATGACTTCCACCAGCTCCGATGGCAGTTCCGTCATCGTGCTGCAGTTTTCGCTGAACCTCAACATCGATGTCGCCGAGCAGGAAGTGCAGGCCGCCATCAACGCCTCCCAAGGCTACCTGCCCACCGACCTTCCCGTGCCGCCCGTCTACAGCAAATCGAATCCTGCGGATGCACCTGTTCTTACGCTCGCGCTCACTTCCAATGCCATGGCGCTTGTCGCGGGTCGAGGATCTGGTGGACACCCGCCTCGCTCCCAAGATTTCGCAACTCAGTGGCGTGGGCCTGGTCACCATTAGCGGCGGACAGAAACCTGCCGTCCGCGTGCAGGCCAACCCCACCGCGCTCGCTGCCTACGGCGTCAATCTTGAAGACCTGCGCAATGCGCTCACCGCGCAAAGCGTGAATTCCGCCAAGGGCAGCTTCGACGGCCCGGCGCAAAACTTTCAGATCAACGCCGACGATCAGCTGCTCTCGAGCAAAGGCTATCGGGACCTGGTGGTCGCCTATAAGAACGGCGCTCCGGTCATGCTCACCGACGTAGCCAGGGTCAGTGACGGTATCGAAAACAGCAAGCTCGCTGCCTGGATGAATGAAACCCCGGCCGTGATTGTCAACATCCAGCGGCAGCCCGGGGCCAACACCATCCAGGTGGTCCAAAGTATCGAAGAGCTGATGCCCAAGCTCCAGGCCACGCTTCCCGCGTCCATCAAACTCACGGTGCTGACCGACCGCACGAATACCATCCGCGCTTCGGTCCGCGACGTCGAGTTTGAACTGATGCTCACCATTGCGCTCGTGGTCACGGTGATCTTCCTCTTCCTGCGCAGCCTTTCCGCAACCATCATTCCCAGCGTTGCTGTGCCGTTGTCGCTGATCGGCACCTTCGTGGTGATGGAGGCGCTCGGATATAGCCTCAACAATCTCACCCTGATGGCGTTTACCATCTCGACCGGCTTTGTCGTCGACGATGCCATCGTGATGATTGAGAACATCTCCCGCTATCTCGAAGAAGGCTTCACGCCGATGCAGGCCGCCCTCCAGGGCGCACAGCAGATCGGCTTCACCATCATCTCGCTCACCATCTCGCTGATTGCCGTGCTCATCCCGCTGCTCTTTATGGGCGATATTGTGGGGCGCCTGTTTCGCGAGTTCGCGGTTACCCTGAGCGTCACCATCCTCATCTCTGCGTTTGTGTCGCTCACGCTGACGCCGATGATGGCCGCGCGCATCCTGCGCCATACGCCGGAGGCTGAGCAGACCCGCTTCTACCACTACACCGAAGGCCTCTTCAAACGAGTGATCGCCGCTTATGGCCGCAGCCTCCGCTGGGTCTTCCGCTTCGAAATACCAATGCTGCTGATCGCGGCAGCCATGCTCGTACTCACCATTGTTCTCTATATCGAGATCCCCAAAGGCTTCTTTCCAACGCAGGACACGGGCATCATTCAGGGCATTTCGCAGGCTCCGGAATCTATTTCCTTCGCCGCCATGTCGCGCAAGCAGCAGCAGCTGGCCCACGAAATCTTGAAAGACCCGGCTGTCCAAAGCCTGTCCTCTTTCATCGGCGCCGACGGCGTGAACACCACGCTCAATAGCGGGCGCATCCAGATCAACCTGAAAGATGCTGCTGTTCGCGGCCTTACCGCCAGCCAGGTCATCCGGCGTCTGGATCGCAGCCTCCACAGTGTCCCGGGCATTCAGCTCTTCATGCAACCGGTGCAGGACCTGACCGTCGACGATCGCGCCAGCCGCACCGAATACCAATACACCCTGGAAGATCCCGACCCAGCCGAACTCGGCATCTGGACGGGGAAACTTGTTCAGGCCATGCGCCGGCTTCCCGAGCTGCGGGATGTGGCCACCGATGATCAGCCCAACGGCGTGACCGCGCAGCTGGCCATCGATCGCGCCACCGCTTCGCGGATGAATATCACCGCCGATACCGTCGACTCGACCCTGTATGACGCCTTCGGCCAGCGGCAGATAAGCACCCTCTACACCCAGTCGAACCAGTACCACGTGATCCTCGAAGCGCTGCCCGAGTTCCAGAAGGACCCTCGGAAACTGGATAGCCTGTATGTGCAGGGAGCTGCCAACACCACCACTGCGGGCCCGGCCGCCTCAAGCTCCGGAAGAAGCACCGCCGCGGCCAGCTCAGTGACTACGCTCACTCCTTCTTCCAAAGCAAACTCCTCGACCACCCAGGGAACACAACTTTCCTCCGCCGCCGGAAGCAGCTCGTCCTCCTCGCTAACCACCCAGAACAACACTGTGAACAATGCGTCGAGCACCGCATCGGCCACCGGCTCCAATCTATCCACGGGCACACCGACCAATGCGCTGTCGTCGAACTCCGGCGGCTCAACCTCCTCATCCGCATCGAGCAGCCAAACCTCGGGGCAGGCCTCAGCCGGGGGATCTGCCTCGACCAGCACCATGCCCACCCCGGTGCCGCTTTCCGCATTTACGCATTTCGAGATGAAGCCTTCGCCGCTCACCATCTCGCACCAGGGGCAGTTTCCCGTGGTAACCGTATCCTTTAATGTTGCGGAAGGCTCCTCGCTTGGCCAGGCGGTCGACGCGGTCAATCGGGCCCAGGCAGACCTGCACATGCCGGCCAGCGTAATTATTGGCTTCCAGGGAACCGCCGCTGCCTACACCGCTATCGGCGGCAATGAAGCCTTGCTCATCATTGCGGCGCTGCTCGCGGTCTATATCGTGCTGGGCGTGTTGTACGAAAGTTTCATCCACCCGCTCACCATTCTCTCCACACTGCCCTCCGCTGGCGTCGGCGCACTGCTCGCCCTGCGCCTGTTTGGCCAGTCGCTCGACATCATCGCCGTCATCGGCATCATCCTGCTCATTGGGATCGTGAAGAAGAACGGCATCATGATTGTCGATTTTGCGCTCGAAGCCGAACGGGTCCACGGCAAGAACTCCGTCGAAGCGATCTATGAAGCCTCGCTGCTTCGCTTCCGGCCCATCCTGATGACCACTCTTGCCGCACTCTTCGCCGGTATCCCGCTGGCTTTTGGCAGCGGCATCGGCTCTGAGCTGCGTCGTCCATTGGGCATCGCGATGGTCGGCGGACTGCTCGTCAGCCAGGTGCTCACCCTCTACACCACACCGATCATCTATATCTTCTTTGACCGTATTGCCACCCGCTTCTCGGGCAAGCCACATGCTACTGCCGCCGATCCAAACCCGGGGGCTACGGGCGCATGAACATTTCCGCTCCCTTCATTCGCCGGCCCGTGGCCACCACTTTGCTCACCATCGCGGTCACGCTCGCGGGCATGCTGGCGTTTTTCAATTTGCCGGTTTCTTCCCTCCCCCAAATCGATTTCGCAACCATTACCGTGGCGACTGCACTGCCCGGCGCCAGCCCGGAAGTGATGGCCTCTTCTGTAGCCACTCCGCTCGAGCGCCAGTTTGGACATATTGCCGGGGTCAGCCAGATGACCTCCTCCAGTACGCTCGGGGTTTGCTCGGTTATCCTGCAGTTCGACCTCAGCCGCGATGTCGACGGGGCCGCGCGCGACGTGGAAGCCGCCATCAACGCCGCACGCACGTACCTGCCCGCAAACCTTCCCGCCAACCCCCAATACAGAAAGATCAACTCTGCCTTAGCCCCCGTGATGGTGCTCGACCTCACCTCTCCCACGCGCAGCAAGGCTCAGCTGTACGACACGGCTTCTTCGATCATTCAGCAGAAGTTGTCGCAGGTGGAAGGTGTGGGCCAGGTGCAGGTGGTCGGCAGTTCCCTTCCCGCGGTGCGCATTGACGCCAATCCGCAGCAGCTCAATAGCTACGGTCTGGGCCTGCAGGATCTCGCCCGCGTTATCAGCCAGCAGAACTCCAACCGGCCCAAGGGGCAGATCTCCGACGACTTCACTACTGCCGACATCACCGCCAATGACCAGATCTCAAAGGCTGCGGATTATGCTCCCCTCGTCGTGGCCAACAACGGTCATGGGGGCGTCGTCCGCATGCGGGATGTCGCGAATGTTTACGACTCGGTGCAGACGCTGCGCGCCGCCGGTTTCGTCAATCAGCAGCCCGCCATCATTCTGCTGGTCTTTCGCCTCCCCGGCGCCAATGTTATCTCGACCGTCGATCGCATCAAGGCCACTCTGCCGTCGGTGCGCGCTTCTATTCCTGCCGGCGACAACCTTGCGATCGTCACCGACTTCACCACCACCATTCGCGCCTCAGTCAACGATGTCGAACGGACCCTGGTCATCTCCGTCATCCTGGTGATCGCGGTGGTCTTCGCCTTCCTGCGCAGCCCGCGGGGGACGCTGATCCCCGGTGTCGCTGTTGCCGTCTCGCTGATCGGCACCTTCGGCGTCATGTATCTGGTCGGATACAGCCTGGACAATTTGTCGCTGATGGCGCTCACCGTCTCCACGGGCTTCGTGGTCGACGACGCCATCGTGGTGATGGAAAACATCACTCGCCTCATCGAACTGGGTGTGCCTCCCATGGAGGCCTCCCTGCAGGGCGCACAGGAGGTCAGCTTCACTGTCCTCTCCATGAGCCTTTCGCTGATCGCGGTTTTCGTTCCCATCCTTTTCATGGGGGGCGTCGTCGGTCGCATTTTCCACGAGTTTGCGTTTGTGCTGACGAGCTCGATCGCGGTCTCCATGCTGGTGTCGCTCACAGTCACGCCGATGATGTGCTCCCGTCTGCTCAAACCGGTTGGGGCGGAAAAACATAATCGGATCTATCGCAGCTTTGAACATGGCTTCGAGTTGCTCCTCTCCGGCTATCGTCACACCCTCACCTGGGCGCTCGAACATCCGGTTCTGATAATCGTCACCTTGTTTGCGACATTAGCGTTGAACGTCGTCCTGATTGGCCGTGTACCCAAAGGATTTTTCCCTTTGCAGGACACCGGCAGTATTCAGGGCGGCATGCAGGGAGCACAGGATGCCTCGTTTCAATCCATGCGCGATTCCGTGATCGCAGTTGAGAAAGTGATACAGGCAGACCCGGCGGTGCAGAACGTCCTCGCTTTCACCGGCGGTGGTGGCGGCCCTGGCGGCGGCGCTATCAACAACGGCTTCAGTTTCATCATCCTCAAGCCGCTCAAGGAGCGCGGTATCAGCGCTGCGCAAGTAGTCGATCGCTTGCGGCCCAAGCTGCAAAAGCTTACGGGCGCTTCGACCTTCCTGCAGGCATCGCAGGATCTCGGGGTGGGGGGCCGCCAGAGCAATGCCGCGTACCAGTACCAGCTCTCCGCAGACACGGTCGAAGACCTGAGCACCTGGGGTCCGCGTGTCTACAGTGAGATGATGAAGATTCCCCAGCTGAAAGACGTGACCACCGATCAGCAAAACCGTGGCTTGCAGATGTTCCTTGACTACGATCGCCAATCGGCAGCCCGCTTCGGCATCACGCCACAGGTGATTGATAATTCGCTCTACTTTGGTTTTGGCGAGGCACAGGTCTCTACCATTTACACTTCGTTGAACCAGTACTACGTGGTTCTGCAGGCGGCTCCGCAATTTCTTCTGAATCCCACTACGCTTAAATCCACCTATGTCCACTCCAACAACGGCGGTATCGTCCCGCTGAATGCTTTCAGCCACGCCACCGCGTCCACCTCACCCCTCGGTGTGAATCACTCCTCATTCTTTCCTTCGGTGACGGTCTCCTTTAATCTTGCGCCCGGAATTTCACTGGGCGAAGCGACCAGGCTGATTGACCAGATGGAGCGGCGGATCGGTGTTCCCGCATCCGTCCGCGGCACCTTCGCCGGCACAGCTCAGGCCTTCCAGAAGTCACTTTCGACCGAACCGCTACTTATCCTGACTGCCCTGCTCGCCATCTACATCGTGCTCGGCATGCTCTACGAGAGCCTGGTGCACCCCATCACGATACTCACCACGTTGCCGTCGGCCAGTGTGGGCGCCATTATTGCGCTGATCGTGTTTCACAGCGAACTCGACGTCATCTCCATCATTGGCATTTTTCTGCTGATCGGCATCGTGAAAAAGAACGCCATCATGATGATCGATTTCGCCCTGATTGCCGAGCGGGAACACGGTAAAGACACTCGGGATGCAATCTTCGAAGCCTGCATGTTGCGCTTTCGTCCTATCCTCATGACCACGATGGCCGCGCTGTTTGGTGCGCTCCCATTGGCCTTCGGGACTGGGACGGGTTCCGAGTTACGCAGGCCGCTCGGTGTTGCCATCGCAGGCGGTTTGCTGTTTAGCCAGGTGCTTACGCTTTACACGACGCCTATCATTTATCTTTACTTCGATCGGATCAGTAATCGTTTCAAACGGCGCCGCCCGAGTACGGCTCTTGCTTCTTAAATTGGCATAGCCTGCGCTAAGTCAGCCCTTTGGTTTTGCTGGGCCTGGAAACAGGAATTTCAACATAGGAGCGACGCGCTCAGCCCAGGCGGATTCCGTGTGTTCCCCACCTTCTGCTTCGAAGTAAGCGAGGTCCTGGCCCAGCTGCCAGCCTTTTTGGATCAGCCCATCGCGCAGCGCCCGCGCATCCGGCACGGCACGGGTCGATTCTTTTGTGCCGATATCCAGCCAGATGCGCAGCTCAGGCCTATTAGGGAGTGCCGCGACCGTTTTGAGGATGATCCGATTTCGCCACCACACCGACGGGGACATTACCGCCAGCCTGGAGAAGACCGCCGGATACCGCAGACCAAGGTACAGGGTGACCAGGCCGCCGAGCGAGGAACCGCCCATCCCGCAGTTCCCGGCCCCGGGCAACGTCCGATACTGCAGGTCGATGAAGGGTTTCAGCTCTTCCACCAGCATGCGGCCATAGGCATCCGCCTGTCCCCCACCCAGACGCTTGTCTTCGACGGGTGTGTACTCATCGATCCGCTTGACGCCCACGTTGTAGATGCCCACGATGATCAGCGGCTCAATCGCATCCGCCTCGATCAGTTCGTCCGCGGTTTCCCCCATGCGCCAGTAATTCCCCGGGATGAACGAGGTCTCGGGATCAAAGAGGTTTTGGCCATCCTGCATATAGAGCACCGGAAACCGGCGGCCGGGTTCGGCCTCGTACATGGGCGGAACGTAGACAATCAGGTCGTGGTGATCTTCCAGGAGCCTGGAGATGAATTTCTGGTGCTTGCGCAGGCGCGCAGCCAGGCTATTCGCAGCAGAAGGTAGAGGTTGGTCGATAGCTATAAGCGGTTCCGCCGGCGTTCTGTAGAATGGTGCAACCATGAGCAGCTATGGCTTCGCGCACCGTGGTTTTCTAGATTAGCAAAGGAGCAAGGATTGCAGCGCGAATACCATCGCTGGTGGTCAAAGGATCTGGACCGCGACATGGAACTGCTCTGTTTCGGCCACGGGGGGACCAAGGTGCTGGTCTTTCCTACTTCCGGGGGCCGATTCTTCGAGTATGAAGACAATGGTATGGTCGCCAGCGTGGCGGATCGCATCGATAGCGGTCAGCTGCAGCTCTTTTGCGTCGACAGCGTGGGTGGGGAGAGTTGGTACAACAAGCAGGCCCACCCCTATTGGCGAGTGCAGCGACACATGCAGTATGAGCGCTACATCGTTGGGGATGTGATGCCCCTCATGAGTAAGAAGAACCAGACCCCACGCCTGATCACGACGGGCTGCAGCTTCGGCGCTTACCATGCCGCGAACTTCGGCTTCCGCCACCCGGAATTGGTCACCGGCATCGTAACCATGGGCGGAGCCTTTGATATGAAGGACTTCGTTGACGGCTGGTATGGCGAAGACCTTTATTTCAATAACCCTCCCGACTACCTCGCCAACTCTACTGATCCCTGGAAGTACAACCATATCCGCACCGTGCTGGCTACCGGCGAGTGGGACTTCTGCTGGGAAAAAAATGAGCGTTTTGCAGCGGTGTTGCGGAACAAGGGGATTCGCCACGAGCTGTACGTGTGGGGAGATCGGAGCTTCCACGATTGGCCATGGTGGCGGCCTATGGCCAGGATGTACCTGGAGTAACGCGGCCGTAGGCAAGGATTGTGGCGGATGAAGTGGGGCTGTTAGAATTGGGGCTGTTTCCCCGCGGCATCGGTTTTCGGGCCTTCTCTGCCTCCAGCTTCGCCTTAAAGGAGCCTCCGTGAAGAAAATCGGAATCATCTTCGGGATGGAGTCGACGTTCCCGCCCGCGTTGGTGGACAAGATCAACTCCTTCCAGGATCCCAACGTGCAGGCTGAGTTTGTCCACATTGGCGAAGTACGGATGGCGGAGCCGTCTCCCTATCACGTGATCATCGATCGCATTTCTCACGACATTCCCTTCTTCCGCGGCTACCTGAAGAACGCGGCGCTCTCGGGATCGATCATCATCAATAACCCGTTCTGGTGGAGCGCCGACGACAAGTTCTTTAACTTCGCGCTGGGTACCAAGCTCGGGGTCGCGATCCCCAAAACCGTACTGCTGCCGCATAAGCACCATCCGCCCGGCACCACCGAGCGGTCCATGCGCAACCTCGAGCATCCTCTGCCCTGGGACAGCATTTTCGGCTACATCGGCTTTCCCGCGTTCCTCAAGCCCTTTGACGGGGGAGGCTGGAAGGACGTGTATAAGGTGACTTCGCCCGGCGATTTCTTCCATGCCTACGATCAAACCCGCGATCTGTGCATGACGCTGCAGACGGCGGTCAACTTCAAAGAATATTTTCGCTGCTACTGTGTCGGTCAACAGAAGGTTCACATTATGCAGTACGATCCTTCGCTGCCTTTCCACGAGCGCTATGTCAAAAATCCAGCCCCGGTCGACCCTAAGCTCCTGGACCGGGTCGAGCGCGACTGCCTGACCCTGTGCCGCGCCCTCGGCTACGACCTGAACACGGTGGAATTTGCCTGTGAAGACGGCATCCCTTATGCGATTGACTTTATGAATCCGGCGCCCGATGCGGATATACACTCCGTGGGCCAGGAGAACTTCGACTGGATCGTGAACGAGGTTGCGGACCTCGCCATGGAGAAGGCCAGGAGCCATACGGGAAAGGTTTCTGAATATCGC
Organism: uncultured Acidobacteriaceae bacterium; assembly: GCA_963850235.1. GTDB lineage: Bacteria > Acidobacteriota > Terriglobia > Terriglobales > Acidobacteriaceae > PALSA-350. The sequence continues at coordinate 101,908 of CAWKKM010000024.1, forward strand.
TGGAGCGCCTTTCTTGGCGGCCCCTCAGCCACCTCGACGAACGGTCAAACACCCAGGCAAGCGAGCCAGGAGGTACACGGATGAGCCGTCCCAGTTTCAGCATCGGTATCGAAGAGGAGTATCAAACGATCGATCCGGAAACGCGCGATCTCCGGTCCCATATCCACTCGGAGATTCTGAGCAAAGCCAAGCTCGCCACCATGGATCGAGCCAAGCCTGAGCTTCACCAGGCTGTGGTCGAAGTGGGAACCAAAGTCTGCCGCGATATTGACGAAGCGCGCGAAGACATTCTGGATTTGCGCCGGCAGATGATTACCCTGGCGAGCGAAGGCGGCATGCTGCTGGCAGCCGCCAGCACGCATCCCTTCGCGCACTGGACAGAGCAGGATATTTACCCGGATGAGCGCTATAAGCAGGTGGTGGAAGACCTGCAGCTGGTGGCGCGGGCGAATTTGGTGTTCGGATTACATGTTCACGTCGGCATCGAGGATCGCAATACCGCGATCCACATTATGAACTCGATGCGCTATTTCCTGCCCCACATACTGGCGCTCTCATCCAACTCCCCCTTCTGGGAAGGGATGAAAACCGGCTTCAAATCGTATCGCTCAAAGGTTTTCGAGCGTTTCCCGCGCACCAACATCCCTGACATCTATGCCAACTGGGCGGAGTACGAGACGTTTATCAATCTATTGGTCAAGACGAACTGCGTCGACAACGGCAAGAAGGTCTGGTGGGACATTCGCCCCCACCCCTTCTTCAACACCCTCGAGGTCCGTGTCTGCGACATACCGATGCGCCTGGATGAGACCATGGCCATCGCCGCACTGATCCAGGCCACGGTAGGCATGCTGTACGACCTGCACGCAAAGAACAAGAGCTATCGCATCTATAGCCGCGCTCTCATCATGGAGAACAAATTCCGCGCTGCCCGGTATGGCATCGATGGCAAGCTGATCGATTTTGGCCGCGAAGAAGAAGTGCCGATGCGCGACCTGATGATCGAGTACATCGACCTCATCTCGGATGCGGCGAAGCAACTTGGCTGCGAGCGCGACATCGCCTACATCCACGAAATGCTCAGGATGGGAACTGGGGCTGACCGGCAACTTAAGGTGTACGAGGAAACAGGCGATCTGAAAAAGGTCGTCGACTACATCGTGGCTGAGACCCGCGTGGGAGTCATGCAGGAGACAGCGGCGTTGCACACGTAGAAATCGTTGGAGAGGACGCGATTGGCTCAGCCCGTTTTGACCGATATCACCAGGATGGAATTCGATCCTGAATTCTCCCCCGGCGCCTACAACGCCGTGAACACCTGCCTGCGTATTCAGCCTGCAGAAAAGGTCACGCTGATCACCGACAACACTTGCCGGGAGATTGCAGCCAGCATCGCGCAGGAACTGCATCAAGGTTGGCTGCCGCTTTCAAGGCCTTTGTGCTCGAAGATCTGGCGCCGCGCCCGTTGACCGGCTTACCTCACGAAATCGCGGAAGACATGGAGACCAGCGACGTAAGCATCTTCGCCGTGCGGGTGCAGACCAACGAACTAAAGTCGCGCATGGAGATGACCGCGATCGTGAACCGCCGGCGCATGCGCCACGCGCACATGGTGAACATCAATCGCCAGATCATGCTGGAAGGCATGCGCGCCGACTTCAACCGTGTCGACGCCCTGAGCAGCAAAGTGATGCAGATCGTCAGCGCCGCCAGGGAGATTACCGGCAAAACCGCCGCCGGCTGCGACTTCACCACCACGCTCAACCCTGAATATCGCTGGATCAAGACCAGCGGCATTATCAGCCGTGACAAATGGGGCAATTTGCCCGGCGGCGAGATTTTTACCTCGCCGGGTGAAGTGAACGGCGTATACGTGGCCGATGGGGTGGTGGGCGACTATCTCTGCGACAAATACGGCGATCTCGAGCGCCAGCCCCTGACCATCCGCATGCAAAAGCAATCGCATCACCGAAGTCTTCAGCGAAAACAAGGCGCTGGAGCAGGATTTCTGGTCGTACACCCACACGGACGAAAACAGCGACCGCGTGGGCGAGTTTGCCATCGGCACCAACATTGAATTGACCAACGTAATCGGGCAGATTCTGCAAGACGAGAAATTCCCCGGCATCCACATTGCCTTTGGCAATCCTTACGGGGAACATACCGGCGCCAAGTGGTTTTCCGGTACGCACATCGATGTGGTTGGACGGAAGTTCGATATCTGGGTAGATGGACGGCAGATCATGGAAAAGGGCCGCTTCCTGATCGAGGACTGAACATGATCCCCGCCCTCCGCGAGGCTTTCAACCAGAATTTTCGCCCCGAGACCTACCACCAGTTTCTTAAGAATTTAGACGCGAGCGCCGGCGCACCCATTGCCTTCCGTGTCTCCGAAACTCCCTGCTTCCTTCCGAAAGCGCTGCTCGACCAAATGGCGGAGTATGGCCGGGACCTGGTTCTGCAGTTGGTGGACAATCCGGAATACCGCCGCTCTTCCGACGTCACCGTCCCCCCGCAATATAACGTCGCCAACGAGTCGCCGCGTCCTATGTTCCTGCAGGTCGACTTTGGCCTGGTGCGCAACGCAAAGGGCGAGCTCGAGCCCAGGCTGGTCGAGCTGCAGGCCTTCCCTTCCCTCTACGGGTACCAGCCGGTCCTGGCAAAGGAATATGTTCGCTCGTTTGGACTGCCGGAAGACCTCGGGATCTATCTCGGCGGCTACCACCACGATACGTATCAGCAACTGATGCGGGAACTGATCGTCGGCGGGCACGATCCTGAAAATGTGATTCTGCTGGAGGTAAATCCGGAGAAGCAGAAGACGCTCTGCGACTTTCTGCTTACGCAGCGCGATCTCGGGATCGCAATCGTCGATATTCTCAAGCTGAAGAAACGGGGCAAAGGCCTGTTCTACGAAAAAGATGGCCGCGAGATTCCGGTGCGCCGAATCTACAACCGCTGCATCATGGATGAGCTGGAACGCAAAGGGATCACGCTTCCGTTCGATCTGACCCAGCCGCTCGACGTGGAATGGGCCGGACATCCCAACTGGTACTACCGCATCAGCAAGTTCTCCATCCCCTATCTCAAACACGGGTGCGTCCCGAGAACCTGGCTGCTCGACCAGAACAGTACCGTCCCCCGAGACAACGAAAACTACATCCTGAAGCCGCTGTACTCGTTTGCCGGGCTTGGTATCAAATTCAATCCCACCCAGGCGGATGTAGATGCCATCCCCGCGGATCAGCGCCAGCATTACATGCTGCAGGAACGGTTGCGTTTCGAACCTGTGATCGCGACGCCGCATGGTATGACCCAGGCTGAGATTCGCATCATGTACGCGTGGCCTGAGGGTGGCGACCTTACCGCCGTGACTGCCGTTGCTGCGCATGGGCCGCGGCATCATGATGGGCGTCGACCACAACCGCAACCTGGAATGGGTTGGAGGATCAGCGGCCCTTTGGGTTTAGCTGGTGACTGGCACCCGCGAGTCGGCCTGCTAGGTCGTGACCGGCAGATAGAGCCTGTAGGTCTGGTTCGTGATCGCGGGATAGGGCAGCATTTTGAGGGCGCGCGAACCGGGGACTTGCCAGTCGTCCACTCCACGTTGCGCCGTTGCCAGGAGTTGCGTGCGGGTCAGATCAGACGGAACATCCCCGATCGAGAACAGCGCAAGTGGACCCTGGAGAACCGCCACAAGGTTCGGATGTTGCGGATCAACAGAAGAGAGCCGCACTGGGCGATCGATGGTGAATTCGATGCGATCGCCATCCTTCCAGTTCTGGCGTACCGGAACGAAGGTGCCGGGCTTCAAAGCAATGGACGTACTCTTCCCATTCACGGCCAAGTGCGTGCCGGGTCCTGCCCAGGCCGGTATTCTCAGATAGATAGCGAAGCTTTCCGGTTTCTCCATTTGCAGGCTGAGGGTGGTTTCCGCCTTGTAGGGATATTGCGTATTTTGCACCAGGGTGCACCGGGCGCCATTCTGTTTCCAGGTCAGCTGCGAAGGGACATAGAGGTTCACGTAGACGCCATCCGGCGCGCTGAGGTAGGAGCTGATGCCGTAGTCCGCAGTGATCTGAGGAAACGTTCCCGAGCAGCAGGGCCACTTATCCTGGTGATAGAACTTGGTCGCCGAGTTGTTGTAGTCCGCATAATAAAAGCTTGTGCCGTCGGGAAGAATCGGTTTGGCGCCAAGGATGGTGTTGTACAAGACACTCTCCATGCTGTCGCCGTACCGGCTGTCTCCCGTGATGCGCATGAGATAGCGGGCAATCTTGAAATGACCATACGCGCCACACGGGGTCTCAAAGCTGGAATGGGTTTGGACCAGGCTCTCGCCCATTTCTCCGCTGCCCGGCTTGCGGAAGCTTTCATCTGGACCCCAACCGCCGGTCGCAAAACTCTGCGTGGTGCGAACGAAGTCGAATCCTTTTTGCGCCGCGCGCAGATGCATCGCGCTCCCATCCACCAGGTAGGCCTGAACCGCGGAGCAGAGCGCGTTGACATGGCTATAGGCATGAAGGCCGGGAAGGATGTTCTCTCCTTCGGAGAGGGGAGTGAAGTAGTCCTTGTCTTGCAGGAACCGCTCGGCCAGCTTGCGATACCGCGGATCGCCGCTACGCAGCCAGGCGATGTAGAAGTTTTCCGGAAGGGTATAGGTCTCGTCCCAGCAATACGAAATGTTCTTGTGGGGCAATGCACAGGCCTCTACACGTGTTTGCGGCCCGGCCGGCAAGTGAGGCAGCACCGCGTCGGTCGCGTGGCGGAGCACGGGCAAAGCCATCGGATCGGCGGCGAATGCGTAGGCATCCAGCAGGCCCATGTTGGTTTTGTCAAAGGTGTACGCAGGGAGCGGATAGTCGTTGTAGAACTTCTCAGTGACCGTTGCGGAAAAGCCCTTGACCAGTCTCTGTACTTTTTCCTGGGTGGGCTTGTCGCCGGTGACTGCATAGGCGCGGGCAAGTCCGGACAGATACTGGCCGAAACTGTGACCCGCTATGTAACCCGTCATGTTCTTGGGCGGATCGTAGTCGGGGCTGTCGTTATACCATCCACCCATCACCGGCCCTGGTGCGGGCATGCCGGCACGCTCACGAAAAGGCTTGAGCAGTCCGTCTTCATCGAGCGCGAGGAAGAATTTGTGATTGCGCGTGAACTGGTCGAGCATCGGCCCTTCCAGCAAGGTGACCTGGGCGTAGTCGAATTGGCTCAGCTTCGGTTTGACCGCGGTGGTAGCCGCTGCACCGGCGAGCATGGATGGGATGGAAGGAGCACACAAGCCAAGACCAGCCGCCGCGCTGCCCTTCAGGAACTTTCTGCGATTTAGGTCTCTCATCGTCGGACCATCCCTTTTAACGTTCCAGCCGTCCCTACGGGACTAGTCATGCTTCATTTCCTACCCAGGACTAACGTCCTGGGCTAAGTTCAGTCGTCCCTACGGCTCCGTCCCGTTGATACGAATCCTCCTGCGGGACTCCGGTCACACCTGTTGATACGGAATCCATACCTGCATGGCCGATAGGTCGCGATTGGACCATGCGTAGTAGGGAATCATTTTCAGTTTGGTATCTTTTCCGGCGGCTGCCTCCGGAAGCGCCGCCTGGTAGAGCCCGGGCGGAGCAGCGGGAAGGAGTGCGCCGGGGTGCTCCAACACGACTACCCCGTCGAGCAATGTGGCATCGTAGCGCTCTGTTGTGCTCTCGGTCACGTGGGCTGTGTAGCGGGGGAAGATGCTGGAATCCTTCGATGCCTCCAGCTGATCGATTTGCTCCATACAGTAAACGACCGGCCCGCGCTGCAACGCGATACGTCCGCGATCATCGGCGACGGCTGGGTTGGCATGCACGACCTGAGGACGCATATCGAAGGAGAGTTCCAGCTTGTCGCCGGAACTCCAACGGCGCTTCACCGGCAGATATTGTCCGGCCGTAACGCCCGCGACCTCTTTGCCATTCACCTTGACACTGTTTTGTTTTGACCAGCCCGGGATGCGCACGAACAAAGTGAACTCCTCGGGGGATGCAGGGGTGACGGATATTTCGACCTTACCCTCCCAGGGATACTGCGTGCTCTGGCGCACGGTGAGCCGGGTGCCACTGGAAAGATGCCACTTCATTTCCGAGTTGTCATAAAAGTGGACATACACTCCTTCCGCAGAAGTGCTGTAGAAATATCCAGGCAGCGAGGCGAACGTTCGCTCCAGGTTCGGAGGACAGCACGTCGTGTCGTACCACGGATTGCGGATCTTATCGCCGGTTGCGGGATCGAATGCCAGCGGATTGCGATAGCAATACAGTTTGCCATCGAGCGACATGCCGGAATTGATGCCGTTATAAAGCGCGCGCTCCATCACATCGGTGAACTTGGCATCTCCACTGGCCGAGAGCATGCGCCAGTTCCACATCATATTGCCAATGGCCGCACAGCTCTCACCGTAAGCGCGTTCATTGGGCAGCTCGTAAGCGTTGCCAAAGGCTTCGCCGTCGCTGCGAGCGCCCACGCCTCCGGTCACGTAAAGCTGGTGTGCCGCGAGGTCGTCCCACAAGACGTTCAGTGTTTTCCAGTAAGCCGGGTCGCCGGTCTCCAGGTAATAGTCTGTCGCGCCACAGCAGGCATACATTGCGCGCACCGCGTGACCTTCGAGCTTGGTGCGCGAAGTAAACGGAATGCCGCAGAACATATACACGATCTGGCGCTCGGTGAGGGGCTGCCGCGAATCGCCATGCAGAATGTAACCGGCAAGGTCCAGGTATTGTTTGTTGCCCGTGGTCCGGTAGAGTTCGATCAGAGACATCTCGATCTCCGGATGGCCGGCAACGATCGGAGCCTGGTTTGCCCCCGGTCCGTAGCCCGGCAGCAGAAATCCGTCAACGAAGCGCATGCCCGCTTGCAGCAGCGTGGGATCGCCGGTCGCGCGATAGTAGGCAATGGCGCCTTGCAGCAGATGGCCGATATTGTAAAGTTCGTGGCCTGTGGTTTGCGTCTTCCACAGCATCCGATCGCTTTTGTGGTCGCCGACGTAGTAGGTATTGAGATAGCCGCTGGGTTCCTGCACCGCCACGACTTCGCGAATCATCGCGTCGGTCTGGCTGCGAAGTTCGGGCAAAGGCTGGGATTGCAAAGCGAACCCGACAGACTCAACCCACTTATAAATGTCAGAGTCGGAGTACACCGGCCCGCGTTGCGCCGCCTGCGACTGGCCAGCCAGGCGCAAAAAGTTATCCATGCGGCCGTGATCGAGCAGTTCCTGGCGCATGCTGGGGATGCTCGAGGCCACGTTGGTTGTGCGCCGCTTCGACCAGAATCCGCTCTCGATGGTGACCGCGTGCACCGGCACACTCTTCAACTTGGCGTAGGGCGAATTGCGCGTGGCGATGATACCTGCATCCGCCCAGTTCTGATCGAGAGCGCTCGCAGCCGCGGCGGCCTGGCGAGCAAATCCAGGCAAGGCGATGGCAGCAGTGGCCGCCGCCGTGGCGGAAATGAATTGACGTCTGGATGGTTTCCTTAAAGTGCCCATGGTTCCTCTCGCTAAGGGGAGCTTCGATTGGTGTTCGCGTCCTCGAGCAGATACTGCGTCTGGACTACTTGCTGCCGGCGCTTCAACTCCTCCAGCCTGCTCACAAGCGGCTGGATCGCTTCTTTGTTGCCTAAGCGGCGTTGTGCCTGGATCTCCTGATAAAGAGCAGACTGGTCGTTGGGATCGCTCTTCAACGCGAGCCGGGCTTGTTCGATGACCTCGGTGTACCGATTTGTTTTTAACAGCAAGGTGCAGAGGAGATCCCGCGCAGGCTGGTAATCGGGCTCCAGTTCCAGCGCCTTCTTCACTGCCGCGATCGCCTTGGCAGTGTTCTGTTCCGGGTCGCTGCCGTTGTCATGAGCCAGGGCCTCGGCATACAGATACTGCAGCAGAGGGTCCTGCGGATGCTTCGTTGCCTGCTGCTGAAAGATTGCCAGTCCACCTGCCCAATCATGTTGCTGGCTGCGAATCATGCCCATGGCGTCTTCGACAAAGGAAAGCCTGGAATCGAGAGCATGCGCTTTCTCAAAATCGGCGACGGCTGCGTCGTAATTGGAGAGTTGCACTTGAAGAACACCGCGAGCCAGGTACAACTTCGCGGCATCGGGTAATTGCCTGAGCCCGGCATTCACGACATCGATACCAACCTGGTACGAGGCATGGTTGAATGAGATCGTTGCGAACAGAAGGTAGTTAGCCGTTTCGCTCGGGATCCTTCAGAATCGCAGTGTGCAGCCACTCGACGGCGCGCGGCGTGTCGCCCTTGTCTTCGGCGATTTGCGCAGCCAGCGCGAATGTCTTACCGTCGGCTGAGCTTGACGTCAACAGGGGCTGCAGCGTGGCGAGAGCAGCTTCGAATTCCTTTAACTTCCACTGCACGACCGCGAGCTGGAGTAGATTCCTTTCGCCGGGGTCTTGCTCGGCAATGCGGCGAAAGGTTTCTTCTGCCTTGCTATGGTCGCCTTGAGAGAATAGGCAGGAGCCGAATTCACGCTGCGCCTCCACGCTCCTCTGCACCAGGGGAAGACTCCGTTCGAAGTGCTCGATCGCGGCGGCGCAGTCACCGTGCTGAAAACTCAAGCTGCCCAGCATGGCGTGCGTTGTCTGGTCATCGGGGCGTTGTAACAGGATCCGCTGCAGCAGGCCGGTTGCAGCCGCGGAGCGTTGGGCGTAGGCAATCTGGGCCGCTCCTTCCAGGGCCGGGAGAGAGTCAGGGCAGGACTCGAGTGCCTTCCCAAAGGAGTTCTGAGCGTCGCTTACCTGACCTTCCCGGCTGAGAGCAATGCCGCGAAGGGTCAGGACCTGGCAATCCGATGGACGAGTGGTCAAAATCCTATCAGCGATGACAACCGCCTGCGCATTGTTGTTTTGCTGCAACTCGTGTGCCACTGTGTTTGCGTCATCACCCGCCACCTGAGCGGAAAGCGCTGCCGGCATTAGACCGGCAGCAAAAGCGGTGACCAATAATTTGATAACCGGCGAAGTCACAGGGGGCCGCATAGGTCATTGTAGGAGTCACCACCTCAGAATGTCAGATTTCCGCCGAACTGAAGAAACCGCGGCGTGTATTGCCCAGTTGCCTTGCCGAAGTTCCCATCCGGCAGGTTCACATCCACACTGTTGAGGTTAGCCCGGTTGAACACATTGAAAAATTCGAAGCGAAGTTGGAAATTGACCCGCTCGGTGATGGGTGTGTTCTTGAGCAGCGCCGCGTCCCATTGAGCAAAGCCGGGCTGGCGGAAGCTGTTATAGGTCTCATTGCCCTCCGCACCGAAGGTCCCAGGAGCATTGAAGGTCCCGGCGGGGAATAGACCGTTCAAGTAGCTCTTGCGACTGGTGGAGTACTTATAGCTAGCCACGTCGGGAAAGTCGAAGTTATCGCCGTCGGCGTTATAGTCGCCGCTCCCTGGGCCATACCCGGTGAAGTTTCCGGCCGCGTCTTTCAAGGGCGCAAAGGCCGCATTGGTCGACACGTTGAAGGGGCTTCCTGACTGAACGATGGTGGTGCCACTCAGTTGCCAGCCACTGGCCGCGCGGCCAACCAGACCCTCTCCGTGCCCTACGTCGCGAAATTGGTAGTTCCACGCGAGTGAAAAGCGGCTGGGGATATCCCAGAGAGAGGGGCCGTAGTACTGATGAGGATTGAGGTAAGTGGGGAAAACCTGGGTATCGTCTTTGGAGACTGACCGGGTGTACGAGGCGTTAAAGAAGGCGCGGGAGAATCGTCCGCGAACGGCAAGGATAAACGCATTGTAGTTGGAGACACGATCGTTCTGCGTGTAGAGCACCTGTCCAAAGCTGGTGTTCAACCTGGTCGGCGTAGTGCTGTTATGCAGGATCAGATCGCCCGGCAGCTCGTTGATATTTTGGCCGTAGCTGACGTTGTAAACCTGCCCACCCCCGGAAAGCAGGTTCCTTCCGGTTGCTCCCGAGTAAGCCACTGAGGCCACCAGATTTGCGGGCAGTTGCCGGTCAAGCGAAGCGGAGTAGATATATGCGACGGGCGACACGAGATTGGGATCGATACCGCCAATGGTGAATTGAAGGCCCGTGATGCCTCCCTGGGAGTTGAGCGGACGCCCGGGCAAGACCGGAGCAGGATAACCAAAGGGTTTGGAGTTGGATGTGCCCAAGGCGAAAATGGGCGCCGGCGTTTGGCCACTGTAGAAAGTGGGAAAGATGTTGCCCGGTGGGTTGCCGCGAAATTCTTCTTGAAGATTGGCCATTGTTGGCCAGTTATGAAAGATCCCCGTGCCACCTTTCACCAACCATCTGCCGTCGCCTGTCACGTCCCAGGCCACCCCGGCACGCGGACTAAACACGTCGGTGATGGCGCGGTTGAGAGCGTGCTTATGGCGAAGCACAAATCCGTTGGCGGTTTCTTCCTGAAGTGTTTGCCCCGGACCGTAGAAGAAGTTTCCGAAGGCGGTACTTGAGCTGCGTGAGTAAGGATTGCCGTAGTCGTCCCAACGAATTCCATAGTTCAGAGTTACGTTGTGCCGCACCTTCCAGGTGTCCTGGGCAAAAACGCCGTTGGTTATACCCGCGGCATTCCAGTTGTACTGTGTCCTCTGGCCGGATATCGGATCATAGGAGAGGCTGGTTTCGGTGTAGACATTGTCGCTCGCCAGTTGAAGCAGGCCATTGAACTGGAACGTCGGCTGATCATAAGGTCCGTTGAAAACTTCGACGTCGTCACCAAAGAGACCTTCGTACCCGACCCTTATGTCATGCGACTTAATGGTATGAGTCAGCACGTCACGCCAGTGATAATTGTGCTGGATGAAGTCGCCCGCCGCGAACCCCGATCCAAAGCCGTTCCCAATGCTGGTGACATTGACCACCGGGATCGAGAAAAGTCCAGACGTGCCCAATATGCCTTCCACCCGAATGGCGGCAAACGCGGCTTCATTCAGCGTGCTGGGGTTGAAGGTGTGGGTCTCATTCACCTGGATGGCATATTGATAGTACTGGTTGGTGGTGGCAAAGGCGGCGCGCACATTGGGTGTATTGGTGCTCAACGTGGTGCGAAAGAAGCTTCCATACAGCCGTTCCGCTTTAAAGGCTTTATCCAGTCGAAAGTTATACTGCAAGCCGTTGCGATAAGAAGTGTTGGTGTAGTTGGCGGTATCCACCAAGGCTGTCGTGCAAGGCAGGAAGGATGTAGCCGCAGTGCCGCAGGTTCCGGCATAGAGGGTCGCTGCAGTTGCCTGGACTGCCTGGTTGGAAATCCTGCTGACCGGGTATTTAGTGAGTAGCGATGTTCCGAGAGTATTGGGAAAGGCACTTTGGGCGAAAGCGGTGAACTGCGGGTCCTCGAAGCTCACGTTGGTCGAGATTGCAGCCGATGAACGGAGCGGTTCGATACCGAAGAAGAAGAATCCAATGTCATGCCTGGGAACGATAGGACCGCCAATCGTTGCCGAGATATTGTTGGAGTGAAACGGGGCATACTTCGATGTGAACTCGCTTCGCGCCAGCACACCCTGGTAAGTGAAATAGTCGCTGGCGTTGCCATGATACTGGTTGGTACCCGACTTGGTGGTCATCGTCATCTGGATGGAACTGGCACGGCCATAGTCGACGTTGTAGGTGTTGCTCTGAATGGTCGTTTCCTGGATGGAGTCGGGGTTCGGGGTCATGTTCAATACCCCGGGCCGGATGGAACTGGTGACGTCCAGTCCGTCCACAACATACATGTTCCCGACGGCACCCTGGCCGTTCGCGCTGGCATCGACCTGGGTCTCGGTGGAGTAATTATCGCGGCCCGATCCCGGGCTTCCGTTGCTAGTGACTCCCAGTCCAGTGACACCCGGCGCCAGAGTGACCAATGAGATCATGTTGCGCCCGGCGAGCGGGAGGGATGAGAGCGTCTGGGTAGACAGCGTTTCCTGCAGGCGCGTATCGCTGGTGTCGAGCAGCGGCGCCTGTGTAGTGACCTGCACGGTTTCGCTGGAAGTACCGACAGTCACCTTAACGGGCAGGTTCAAGGTCTGGTTGGTCTCGAGCGAGAAACTCTGCTGGGAATCTGCGAAGCCCTTCGCGGCCGTTTTCAACGCGTAGCTGCCGGGAGCCAGGCTGACGAACTGATAGAAGCCAGACGAGTCTGCGGTCGCCGTCTTCCCTACTCCAGTTCCGGCGTTGGTAAGGGTGACGGTCGCCCCGGGGATGACGGCGCCGGCGGGATCCGTAACCGTGCCGGAAATGCTGCCGCTAAACTGCGCGAATGCGCCGGAAAAGGCTCCGAGGGCCAGGGTCAGCCCGAGGGCTGCGCGTAAAGCATTGCGTTTCATACCAACCTCCCCAAATGTCTTCGGGCGTACGCTCGTCGAGGGTCTCTCGCCTGTGGCAAAGCCGATCGCGTAGAGAAAACGCTTTCTCGCCGGAGCAAGTTTCTTCCCTGGCACGAGCAGGAGAACCATATTCCCGCCCGAAGACGATGCGCAATGGGTCATATGTACCAACCCGGTGTACGATGATCCGTTCGGCCACAGATTCGTTTGGGGGGGTCGTGACCCGTGGCTCCGACCACGGACGACCCGGTGAACCGCATCGCAGTTGACTATGATCAGAACTGGCAGAAAAAGGCTGAAACGCGGACTTGCGATTACGTTTTCTGCAACCGCCCTGATCGCGCTCTCGGCCTGCAAGCATGCGCCGATGCCGATTGCCGTGATCCCGCGCGCGTGCGGCACGGCGTTGTGGGAACCCGAGCATTCGGGCGCCGCCGAGGCTGCAAGAGCGCAGGGTTTGGAGGTTTATTGGAACGCTCCCACCCGGCCTCATGATGTTCAAAAGCAGATCGCGCTTCTGGAAAAGGTAGTGGCACTGCGCTATCGCGGCATCGTGCTCGCGCCCGACGAGACCCTGGCGCTGCGCACGCCGATCAAAAACGCGCTGGCGACCCATATCCCCATCGTGGTGGTTGGAACGGAACTCGGTATCGATCCGGACAGCAACTTATCGTACGTCCTGAACGATGAGGTGGCCGGCGGCCGATTGGCCGCACGCAGACTGGGACTGATCTTAGGGGGGCAGGGTGCGGTTGCGGTGCTGGGACTCGATCCTAAGCTGCGAAGCATGAGCCTGCGCGACAGGAGTTTTGAAGACACGTTGTCGTCGGAGTTCCCACGCATCCATATAGCAGCGCGCCGGCCAGGGCAGGCCAGTGTTGCCCAGGAACAAGAAACAACGGAGGAGCTTTTTCAGGCCGGCACTCCCCTCGATGCCCTGGTTGGGCTCTCAGCGGACGCCACGAGGGGCGCGTATTACGCGTTGATCGAGTTCAATCGCGCAGGCATCACCCACTTGATCGGCTTTGACCAGGATCTGTTGCCTCCGATTCGCAATGGCGGCCTCGATTCTGTGGTTGCGCAAGATACCTACGAAATCGGGAAATTGGCGATCGAACAGATCGAAGAAAAACTACACGGCAGCAGCCGAATTCCAGACAAGTTGATCGTGCAACCCCGGCTTCTGACCCGAGAAAACATCGATGCCCCTGAAATGCGTAACGTGTTGACAGCTCACTGGTGGGCAGGCCAATGAAAGTGCCCTCCGCATCGCGCCGCGTCTTTCTGTTCGTCTCAGCTCTGCTGGCGGTCACCGCCGTGGTTTCTTTTGGCGCATGGCGCCTTTCCGCTTCGCGGCGCGACATCTCCGCGCCATACACTGCGTCACTGGACCGAAGAGACGATTGGACCGCCTATGGGGGCACCTGGGAAACAGTCAACGGTTCCATGCGCAACAACTCAGACGAGCGCGGCGCTAAGCTGATGAGCGGATCACCCAATTGGCGGAACTACTCCGTCGAAGCGGACGTTCAACTGCTGGGGCAATACGGGGACGCCGGTCTCATTCTCCGCGCCACCAATGAAGAGGAAGGAGTGGATGCATACAACGGATACTTCGCCGGCCTGCGTGATCTGGATGATTCAGTCATCCTGGGGCGGGCCGATTTTGGCTGGCGCGAATACCGTTCGGTGCCGGTGAAACCTCGAGTGAACGCGCAAACCTGGTATCACCTGAAGTTTCTGGCCTACGAGTGTGACTTTGTGGTGAGAGCTACGTCACTCGCCGGCGAGACCACGACGGCAGCCCTACGCAACCGTGATTGCCTGCAAAGGGGAAGGTTCGGCTTGAAATCATATGCCACGGGTGCACTCTGGCGTAACGTCGAGGTGCGTCCCGCGACTCGGGCCGATGAAGTGGCTATGATCGGGCCGGAGGCACCTCCGCCTGCTGTCGCACGGGACGCGACTGGCGGAGCCACGTCTGACTCTCTTGACCGGGACCTGGAAGCGATCGATCGCGAAACGAAGTACCATCACTTCGATTCCCATGCGATCCCGATTGCGAATCTTCGCCTGCTCGCTCCCGGCAAGCCGACCCAGGTGACGGTGCATGGGAACGTTACGTTGACCTCACCGGTGTTATTCATTCAGGATCCGGGAGGGGGGCTGGCGATCGCCCGCAGCGATGAGCGTGTGCCGCTGGAGATCGGCGATGAAGTAGAAGCCAAAGGTGATCTTGTACCCGGTGATTTCAGTTCAGCGTTGAAAAACGCAAATGTGCGGGTGCTGTGGTCCCATTCCCCTGTCCCGCCAGTCTCCGTGACCGCCTCCCAGGCAACCTCCGGTAACTACGACGCCATGTTCATTGAGATCGAGGGGTTGCTGCAGAAGAAAGAAGAAGGACCGCACCAAAGCCTCATCATGACTCTTTCCAGCGGCAGCCAAAACTTTCGCGCCATCGTGAGCGGAAAAGGGCGCACATCTTTCCCCTGGACTATTGGCGAGATGAGCAGGCTGCGGCTCCACGGAATCTGCGTGGTGGACCCTGTTTATACGCGAAACCAGACTCCCTTCGCCGTGATCCTACCGGCGATTGACGATATTGAGGTGGTGCAGCGGCCTCCCTGGTGGAGCACTGGGCATATTGTGGCAGGCATCATCGCACTCCTGCTGATGGTGCTTGCAGCACAGACCATCCACGGGCGCATCGAGCGCATGAAGCTTCGAGCGGTTTTCGAGGAGCGCGCGCGGTTGGCCCACGAGATGCATGACACCCTGGCACAAAGCTTCGCGGGCATCGGCTTTCAATTGCAAGCGATTCACGATGAGGTGGGCAACGAAACCGAGCTGCGGGAACACCTCGATCTGGCCACCGATCTGGTGCGCACGAGTCATGACGAAGCCAGGCGGAGCATTTCTGCATTAAGATCGGAGACCGTCGAGAAACTTGGGCTGCTGCGGGCACTCGATGAGTGCGCCGCTAGAATTACCAACGGAGGGCCGATGAAAGTGCTGTTGCAGAATCTGGGTGGCGGCGACCCCACTTCGATTCCGCCCCGCATCGCCGACGGCGCTCTACCGCATTGGCCAGGAAGCTATCGCCAACGCGGTGCGCCATGCCGACGCCTCAAAGATGGTGATCTCGCTGCACCATGAGCCGGCGGCCTGGCAGCTGGTGATTGAAGACGATGGCCGAGGCTTTCCTCCAGGTCAGGATTCGGCAAGCTTCGGCATACGAGGAATGGGAAAACGGGCGGAAAGCATCGGCGCGGTACTGGATATTCGCAGCTCGCCCGGCAAGGGAACATTGGTCCAGGTGCGGGTACCCCGCGCCAGGCGTTTTATCAGAATGAGCCGGCGAGAACACGAGCGGAGAGTGCGGTAGGAGCATAAAAGTGACTGAGACAGTAACAAACTTGCCCATCCGGTTGCTATTGGTAGACGATCATCCCGTGGTGCGAGCGGGACTCAACAGCATGCTGCGGAAACAGAGCGGCGTCAAAATTGTCGGATCCCTGCACGGCGGCCGTGAGGCGCTGGATTTTCTGGCCAACGAAGCGGCCGACGTCATGCTGCTTGATCTGCGCATGCCCAACATGGATGGCATCGATACTCTGCGCGCTTTGCGCAAGATGGTGTCGCCGCCACGGGTCGTGATTTTGTCCAACTTCGAATTTGATGAAGAGATTTATCGGGCCGTCGAAGCGGGCGCGATGGCCTACCTGGGCAAAGATACGTCCCGGGACGAGATCATCACTGCCATCAAGGCGGTGTACGCGGGGAAGACGCACTTTCCCAAACGGATCGAAGAGCGCCTGGAGGACCGAAAACATCGCCACGGCCTCAGTGCCCGCGAAGTGGAAATCCTGGAACTGCTCTCCAGGGGGCTTACCAATAAGACCATCGGCCAAGCCCTGGGGATCAGCAAGTTCACGGTTCGTAATCACGTGAACCGGATACTGGAGAAGCTCGAGGTGTGCGATCGCACAGAAGCTACCACGGTCGCGATTGGACAGGGCATTTTGCCGACGTTTCACTGAGTTCGGAGGTGCGACGTCTGCGTGTCAGGAAATCCGGGTACGCTTCTAGAAAAACATTTCCACGAAGGGTCCGTAGAACCGCAGATCCCTCCGCTCCCTCGCTCCGGTCGGGATGACAAAGGGGAGGGGTTTTCTCACTACAAGTGAATGGAGGCTGCGCCGTTGCGCAGGGTGAGCGGTTTGCTTCCGGGCACGCCGGCCATTTCGACTACGATTGCCTGGCGCATGGAGAGTTTGCCGTTCGCGTCGGCTGTCAACGTGAGTATGCGTCGGTTATCGTCCCAGGTACACAGCAGGCGGCTGAACTGCGCCTTGAGATACCCAAAGCTGATGCCGTCGTCCTGGTAAAGCTGCCATCGCGCCGTCGGCGCCTGGATAGACCCGGAGAGTCAACGGCTCACTGCTTGCTTCCTGGGTATATTGTTTCACTGGCCCCAGCGGCAGAATGGTTCCAGCCTTCACATACAAGGGGATTGTTTCGAGATCTACTTGGCGCACATCATCCTTTCCGCCTTCGACGGGATGGTTGGTCCAGTAGTCCCACCATTGCCCATGGGGCAGATAGGTTGTGCGGTGCGTGGCGCCTGGCTCGAGCACGGGAGCAACGAGGATGCTCTCTCCCCACGAATATTCATTGTCGGCCGCAGCTGCCTTAGGGTCCGAGGGATAGGAGAGCCATAGCGAGCGTATCAGCGGCAACCCCGTGGCATGGGTCTCAGCCACTGCGGAATAGAGATAAGGGAGAAGCTGGTAACGGAGATTGAGATATTTTCTGCAGATGGCTTCGACGGCTGTGTTGTGCAGGTCTTGGGGCTGGGGTAACGTCGCAGCGGCAAATTGAGCGTCGAATTCCGCCGGCTCATAGGTGCCCAGATTCCAACCCCATGGCAGACGCAGCTTCCAGGTTTTTCCATGACAGCGGAACGACGGACAAAAGGCGCTGAATTGGAACCAGCGCACGAAGAGCTCGGCTGTGAATTCCTTCGTGGGAACGAATCCACCTGTGTCCGTACCCCAGTAGGGAAGGCCGCAAAGCCCGGCGTTGATGCCGATGCTTACTTGCGCGGCCAAGGTGGCCCAAGTCGACAAGGTGTCACCAGACCAAAGCCAACCATAACGTTGCAGCCCAGCGTATCCGTTTCGATGCAGGGCGAACGGCCGAGCGTCCGGTTGAAAGATCTGCGAGCCTTCCCAGTACATGCGATTCCTGGCCAAGCGGGAGGCGGCGTTCAGCTCATCTCCTTCGTCCGGCCACCATCCATCAACGCCCGCACGCTGCACCTCCCGGTGCTTCGGCCAATACGCGGCGGCGCTGCTCGGGTCTTCGAGCGCAGCCCCGGTGTCTCCCACTTCTCCGTGCAGGTCCTCGGGAGGGCTTGTCACATGAACCACGACCTTGAAGTGCTCATCATGCAATTGACGGATCATGACCGCGGGGTCGGGGAAGACGCGTGGATTGAAGGTGAAGGAACCGTGACCAGTGTTCCACCCCGAAGGACAGAAGCCAGTGCCAAGAAAGATCATCGAGTCGCAAGGTAGCTTCTCATTGCGAAAGCGCCTGGCCTCGGCAAGCACCGACTCGCGGCTCTCCAATGTGCGATGCGATTGTTGATACCCGAGCGACCAGAGAGGGGGCATATGCGGATAGCCGGTCAACTCAGACCACTCGCGCATCAAGTCTGCCGGCGAATCGGCCAGGATAACGAAGATGTCTCGGGTTGGTGTCTGCTCGGAGGGCAAAAATATTCCCTCTGAGCCCCGCAGATCGAAGGCGCCCGATGGATGAGCAAAGAAGATTCCCCAGCTCTCGGCTCCGACCACCCAGGGAATGGGGACGCGTGCTCCATAGGTGGCGAGGTCGGGACTTATTTGTCCGTTCCGCATTGCATCCGCGGTGCCTCGCCGATTCAGCGGATGTCCTCCCTCGCCAAGACCAAAGATCGGGCCGTCGCCAAGATTGAAGTAAATCGCGCCGGTTAACGGCTCAAGACGAAGGCGCTGCTTTATCCTGGCCGCACCATCGGTGATGGTTATTTGCCAGGGACGCTCCTCGATGCGGACTTTGTATTCTCCCCAAGATACGAAACCGTTGGCATCCTCGCGCAAGGGTTCCGGCCATGGCCTGGGGACAATGCCCGTCTCATTCGCCGGTCCCTGCTTGCCTTGCTGAATGATCCGCAGACGAAGGGTCTTTGTGCTTCCGGCAGTGAGCGTCAACAAGTGGCTATTGCCGATTGCCGGAACATCCTGCACCGCGGCGACTATCTCGCGGCTGAACAGCAGGTCTGCTGCGGCAAACGTCATTCCGGCCAGGACTCCCCTTCGAGAAAAGCGTTCCGCCATGCCTACGGTTTCCTTTTGCTCGCCCTCGCGTCGATGGAGGGCCAGACCGAGGACTATATCACCTCCAGCTGAACCACCGGTTGATTGGGACGGCAGTGGGTGCGTGGCAACTTCAGCCGGGTTCGTGGTAAAAGGACAACTGGTAGTCAGGATCGGACAACGCACGTTTGAAAGGTAAATATGGAAACGACAAAGGACATGGTCGCATCGCTAACGGCGGGTAAGATGAAGCTGAAAATTTACCCCAGCAAACGCGCGGCTGGTGAAGCGGCTGCGTTGGCGGTCGCCGAGGAGCTTCGGCGGTTGGACCAGCTTCGCGATCAGATTGGCGTCATCTTTGCCACGGGCGCCGCCCAGTTCGACACGCTTGAATACCTGACCTCGACGCCCGGTTTGCCCTGGAAGAAGGTGCGTGGGTTTCATTTGGATGAATACGTCGGGCTGCATGAGGATCACCCAGCCTCGTTTCGCCACTTTCTGCGCGAACGTCTGACACAACGCGTAGACATGGGTGCATTTTTTGAGATGGACGGCACCGCCCCGGACCTTGAAGCCGTGTGCCGCCAATACATCAAGGAGCTGCACGTTGCTGAGCCCCAACTCTGCCTGCTCGGGATTGGTGAAAACGGGCACATAGCGTTTAACGAGCCAGCCGAGGCCGACTTCAACGATCCTCTGGAGATGAAGATCGCCACCCTCGACCAGACGTGCCGTCAGCAGCAGGCTGCGGAGGGTTGGTTCCCAACCTGGCAGGAAGCTCCGGAACGGGCGCTCACGTTGACTATCCCGACCGTCTTTCGTGTACCGAAACTGATTGCTTCAGTGCCAGGACCGCGTAAAGCGCAGGTGGTTCGGCGCACAATCCACGATCCCATCTCGACTGCGTGCCCCTCGACTCTTCTCCGGACCCACCCGGACATCACCGTGTACCTGGATACAGACTCCGCTGCAGAATTGTAGGGACCGCAACGGAGTACAAACCGCGGATCAGGTTTCCATCACTCGGTCCGCAATGCTTGCATGGGGTCAACCCAAGCAGTACGGTACGCCGTGATGAGAGCCGCCAAGGTGGTAGTTGCTGCCTAGCCGAAAACTGCGGATAGCAATGTGCTCATGTCGAATGGGCTGACACCAAAAGACCATAAACGTGATTCCACGTGTCAACCTCGGACACATTGGGGACGAACGATAGAGCATCGGCCTGCCCACAAAGTCTGCTTCTCTTCCTAGAACGCAACCGGCGAATCGTCCGTTCTGGGTAAGATGACCATGAATCGTTTAGCCAGACCGCCGCTTGCCCGAAATCCGTTTCCCCGGCCAGTTCAACGAATTGAGGCGCAAGCCACTTCTCTTTCATTCTGCTGGAAACTGCTGCTCGCAACTGCCTGCGGTGGCGGCATGGCTATGTCCGCACAATCACAGAACCTCAGCCTGCCGGCAGGCAACAATCCGGTGGAGCTGGCCGCCGTCGAGGGTACTCGCGGGCTGCCAACCGAGTCTCCTAATGGCGGCATAGGCGGCGATCCCTCAACAGGCCTGGTGATGTCCACCCCGGTGAGCGTACCAGCGACAGAAGAAAGGCAGCCCGAGATCACCGCGAATCCCGGCCGGCCAGCGATGGCAACATCGGCACTTCTCACCCCGGTGGGTTACGCGCAGTTGGAGACCGGTCTACTTATGGCGGCAGATTCGGCAGGATTTTCCAATCGAAATGCGGAAGAGGAGACGATGCGGATAACGGTCTCGCCGTTCCTGCAACTTATCTTCGCATCTGAACCGATTGCCCACACCAGTACAGAACACGAAGACTTAAACCAGCGAGGCGACTCGACCGCGGGCCTGCAGGTGGTCATGCTGGCCGGTCACGGGATGAAGCCGACCATCTCCGCCAGTTATCTCCGTCTGGTACGGATTGGCACCGCGTCAAGCCTCGACATCGGCGGCTACGCAAACAGCGCTCTACTGCTGGCGAGTTCGGATTTCGGACGCTTTCATGTGGATGCGAATGCGTTCGTAAATGAAACAGAGGGACCGATTCGGCGGCCTCAGTTGGGACAGGCAGTGGCAATTTCGCACCCGTTAACGGCGAAGTTGGGCGCGACGGCAGAGGTGCGGCACTTTACGCAGCCGCTCACCGTCGGAAGCGTCTACAGTACCCTCTGGGCGGCGGAGTACAGTATTCGGCCCAACCTGGTGATCGATACAGGCCTGGTCAACGGACTCACAGGCACTTCCACCCGGTGGCAAGTGGCGAGCGGCGTTACCTACGTCCTGCCACACAGGCTCTGGGGTTCCTCCCGGTAATCGGCAAAGCCATGAGGTTTCCCAAATCTCGACATTGGACATAGCGGGGTGTAACCAACTGCCGATGTAATCAAAGAATTCGGATTCAATATGGATCGCGATCAAAATGCCCTTTGTCCATAGCGACAGCGGGCTCCGTCAGTCCGGCGTCGCCTCGTCTCCACCGCAACGCCCATTCCTCCGGCGCCTGAGCGTGCGGTGGAAGCTCGCCTTGATGATGGCCCTCTCGATCATAAGTCTCGCCGGGCTGGGGATATTCTTCCTGGTTGCCATCAACGAAGTAAAAGTATCGGGACCGATTTACACGGCGATTGCGCGTGAAATGGACCTGCGCTCGGACATTCTGCCTCCTCCCGAGTTCATCGTCGAAACTCATCTGACCGTAATGCAGATTGCGAAGGCTCTGCGGTCGAACCCCAAGCAGATCGATCCCTTGGTAAAGAAGATCGAGGGGCTGAAGCGCGACTTCGATGATCGGCAGTCCCACTGGAAAGACGCTCTACCTGTAGGGACGCCCCTGGAACTACAAATTCGCGATGGAATTTTGAGGGACACACGAGAGCCTGCGACCAGGTACTTTTCAATATTGACCGATAAATTTCTTCCCGCCGTAAAACGGGCGGATGATCCGCAGGCGAATACCGTCATTGACACCGATCTGGAGCCCCTCTACCAGCAACACAAAGCCGCGATTGAGCGTCTCGCAGATCTGACCGAGGAGAGCCAGAGCCTACACGAAAAAGAAGCCAAGGAAAGGATTGCCTCACGCATTACCCTTCTGATCGTTGTCATCGTGGTGAGCCTGCTCTTGTCTCTGTTCTTTGGCATCTACGTCATCTCGTCCATCACCGGTCCTCTTAAAAAGGCAGTTGACGCGCTAAAAAGTATTGCTGCCCGGGACTTGACTCCCCAGTTGACCGTTGTGAACGATGATGAAGTGGGCGCGATGGCGGCCGCATTCAACACAGCAATGGCCGCAATCAGAAGTGGGTTTAGCGACGCTGGAGATATCGCCAAGAATGTTTCCGGTATATCCATTGAGCTTGAAACCTCAGCGAAACAACTGTCGGAAGGGACCCAGTCGCAGGCCAGCGGACTGGAACAGACTTCGGCAAACCTTGAGGAACTTACGGGGACGGTGAAACAGACGGCCGAGACTGCCATCCTGGCGCGCGACCTTTCGAACGCCGCATCACGGACGGCATCCCAGGGGATTGACGTAATCAACTTCGCCATTCGCGCAATGGAGCAAATCAACACTGCTTCGGTCAAGATAGGACAAATCACCGTCAGCATCGATGAGATCGCTTTTCATACCAACATCCTTGCGGTGAACGCCGCGATCGAAGCAGCGAGGGCCGGGGATCTGGGTGGAGGTTTCGCGGTCGTTGCTGCGGAGGTGCGCACTCTTGCGCAACGCAGTGCCGCCTCTGCGCACGAGATCAATCACCTTATCACCGACACAGTCACGAAAGTAGAGCATGGGTCCACTCAGGTGAACCGATCGGCAGAGACACTGGGAGAGATTGTCAGCGTCGTTAAACGAGTTGCGGAAATGGTGTCAATCATAGCGAACGCTTGTTCTGAGCAATCGCTCGCGATCAATAACCTAAATATTGCGGTCGGTCAGGTGGACCAGGTTACCCAGCTGAATGCTACCCGGAGCGAGGAGCTATTCGATACCTCGAAGCAACTGTTGGCCACTTCCACTCAACTGGAGCAAATGGTCGGAAGCTTCGATATTGCGCGAAAAGGACTAGCGGATACCTCCATGCCCCCCTTGGCTACGGTGGCGGTCCTTTCCCATTCGATGCCCATGCGCGCTCAACGACAGCTGGTTCGACGGTAGCTCGTGGGGGAGGCTATGCTCGAAGGTGATAGCTTTTTCGAAGCGTGACCCGCTCCAGTTGCCGGCGAAGGCTGCGCCACCAAAGATCTAAATCCCGCGGATCGACGAAAAGTATGTACCCGATAATGACGTCCCACGAGAACATGGGTAGGTTGAGCGCATAGTCTATCCCCAGGTGGAACAGCAGGCCCAGCAGGAGCAACGGATAGCGAAATCGCCGGAACCAGATGAGGACTCCAAGAGAAAACTCCAACGCGAGGGTGAACCAACCGCCCAATTTTAATATCGTTGGAGATTGGATCCATCGTGGGACGGGGAACCGCGCAATCGAGTGCAGATGGAGCACATAGTAAAGCGCCGTTCCGTTGAGCCAAGTGTGCCCTTTCATCTTCCACCAGAATGCAGTGAAGTACAGCAGCGCCAGCTCCAGTTGGATCATCCGTTGGGCCCAGGGAGCGCGGGGCTGGATTTGCGGTCCTTCCCGACCTGTGCGCACTCGTATAAGGCGGTCAACGGAGAACGCTGCTCCCGCAGGAGCGAACATGAGGAAAAAGCCGGCGAGCCGCAGAAAGGTATCGCCGCCGTGAAGGATGAAAAGATTCCTCTGGTCGATCGACGTGAGACAGAGGAAGACGGCAACGCTGCTGAGCCGGGTCCACACTCCTGCAGTAAGGAGTAAGGCAAAAACCAGAAAGATCCAGAAGAATGCTGCGATCCACCGATCATCCTGCGGCATGACCGTAAAGAGGTTGAGGCGCATGCCTGGTTCCACCTGTCTCATGGTCGATAGGGTTACCCATCCATGAACGCCAAACCAGTTCAGCCAGTCGGCATGCAACAGAATCACGGTGGCGGAAACACAAATGCCGTAGAGAATACGGAACAGGGCAATGGGGACGGGCGATTGCGGAGCAAAGAAAAACCGGTCCCAGGCCTCACGCATCGTTCGCAGCGTCATCGAAGTGCCCCGGGTGGAAGGTAGTCCTCATAGAAGACATTCGGCCGCGCGACCGGCTCCGGGGAGTCATCGCCTTCCGGATGGATGTCGGACTGAAACTCGATCAGAAGTATCTTGTCGGGAGGATCGGCCGGGTTGTTCAACGATCTCGCAAGGTGGCTGGCCACATCGGGCCAGAGCGGAGCAAATTGCGGTTGGGGCAGGACCTCCAGAAATTTCCGGTATCTCTCTTTGCGAAACCGCTCCCCAAGACCAAGATCTTCCATTTTAGGAAATGTCCAGACCTGCATGTGGCGATCGCGACTAATGACGACCGCTTTGACGTAGGCATTGACTTTCACCGGATCGGGGCCAAACATATCCCATGATTGATACAGCCCGCTCCATCGCATGTAAGGCATCACAAGCTCTTTGACACCCGAGAATGCTTTCAACGGCACAGCCACTACCGTGATGACAAACAAGTGGAACAGGATGAAAGCGCTGATCGCGCGGCGGCGAAAGGCTCCGGCTTCCTGACGGCTTTGGCTCCTGGGTTGTGCGGGTTTCTTGCGCCGATTCCCTTTCGCCTCACTCATCGTTTTACCTTAGTGGATCACGGCACAGATGGTCACAAACAAACACAAGACGCCCCAGCGGTTTCTCTTGCTCAGTTTAATCCTGGCCGCAGTCTTTAACACGTTAGAAGAGCGTTGGAAGGGGCTGCGCCCCGTCTTTTTCCTCCCATGTACGCTGTGGCGAACATGGGGCACCCGTTCAGCGATCAAGGCTTCGATCCTTGCTCCAGCCACCGTGGGCCGAGCAGAAGCTAGAGAACCTCTCGTGTATTATGGCGACCATTGTCTCCGACTGGTTCAGTCTCGAGTGGCACAAGTCGAAAGGAAGCATGAATGATGATCAAAAGCAAGGTGACGGCCATTCTGTCGATGATGGCGTTGACCCTTCCCGGCTTGGCCATCGCCGCTGATACCGATAACAATCTCCTGAAAAATAACGGCTCTCTCGCCCGGCTCTTCAAGGGAGCCGGCGTGTACAACACTTCCAGCACGGGCAAGACACCTGGATTCGTCGTGGACCCCGCATGGCCGCAGCCCCTGCCCAATAACTGGCGTCTTGGCCAGATCGGCGGACTCTATGTCGACCAGCATGATCACATCTGGGTCTACAACCGGCCACGCACCATGACCAACGAAGAGGCGGGGCTGGAGGGCCCTGTGCCGGGCGCCGTAGACGCAAAGGGTCAGCCGGTCAATGGACTTGGCCAGGTCCGCATGTATGGGTCCATTGCCGATTGCTGCAAAGCCGCTCCTTCTGTTCTGGAATTCGATGCCGACGGCAAGCTTTTGCGCGCATGGGGTGGTCCCGCCGACCCCGGTTTCGTGGGTGGCAAGTGCAAGGCCGAAGCAGGGTGTATCTGGCCCAGCAGTGAGCACGGTATTTATGTCGACCAGAAAGACAACGTATGGCTTTCTGGAAATTCAGCGGCGGCCGACCGTGGAGGCACTCCCTGGGCAACCAATCAGCAAGGCGGCGACGGTTTCGTACTGAAGTTCGACATGGACGGCAACTTCAAGATGAGAATCGGGGGAACACCCAAGGGGCCCGACAGCAATAACACGGATGGCGGCATCCATGGAACTCCGCTGCTTTACCAAGCGGCCGACATGGTGGTCGACTCCGCCACCAACCGCCTCTACATCGCCGACGGCTACGGAAACCGGCGGGTGCTGATCGTCGACGCTGACACCGGCCAATATATCGGCCACTTTGGCGCCTATGGAAATAATCCGGTCGACGACGGCGGAGCGCAGGCAGCCGGTACGTGGATCGAGGACTCCAGCAAGGGCAATCTGAAGCCGGCGTTCTTCCGCAACCCGGTGCACTGCGTGAAGATTGCCCATGATGGCAAGATGTACGTCTGCGACCGGGGAAACGATCGGATCCAGGTGTTTGATATCCACGATCCCGCGCTGGGCAAACCGTGCAGTAATCCGGCCGGCGATTCCGGTAAATGTGGTTTCGTCACCGAGCAATTTGTCAGCAAGCACACCAACATCATTGGTACCGCGGTTTCCATGAGCTTCTCCAAAGATGCGGCGCAGAGCTGCCTCTATGTCGGTGATAACGCCAACATGACCATCTACCTGCTGAACCGAAGCAATCTGCAGGAGCTGGGCCGGCTCGGGCGCAGCGGCCGCATGGCGGGGGAGTTTCACTGGATTCACCAGGTAAGCCTGGACAGCAAGGGCGACATCTATACCGGAGAGGTCGATACCGGAAAACGGATCCAGAAGTTTCTGCGTTACGGGGCCGATGGGTGCAGCGGAACAGGATCGTCCATCGTGGGCGGCCCCCTGGATGGCAAATAGTAGCCCGGCCCGTTTTATCGCTTGAAGAGGCCCAATAGGCTTGGCCATGGCAGGCAGTTGAGAATGGACGCCTTCTCCAGCCCGGCACGGCGCGCCTGCTCGATGCCGTTACGGATGGTATCGAGTTCACGAGTGCTGTGCGCGTCGGTCGAGACGGCAATCTTTACTCCCGCGGCGCTCGCTAGCCGTGCATTTTCAGCCGAGAGATCGAGCCGCTCCGGGCTGGAGTTTATTTCGAAGAAACAACCGTTCTGCAGGGCGTGCGCGATGATGGACTCTATATCGATTTCATAGCCGGGACGCTTGAGCAAACGGCGCCCGGTCGCGTGGCCCAGGATGTTGAAGTAACGGTTGTCCATCGCGCGCAGAATACGGTCGGTCTGCTGCTTCTTCTCCAGGTTGAACTGCGAGTGAATAGAACAAACGGTATAGTCGAGCTCGCGCAAAAGATCATCAGGATAATCGAGCGCGCCGTTGGCCAGGATATCCACCTCTGCAGCTTTCAGGATGCGGATACCGCTTAGATGGCTGTTCAGGTCATCGATGAGGCGAATCTGCCGCCAAAGAGCTTCGATAGATACACCCCGGGCGATTTTCAGGCTCTGCGAATGATCGGTGATACCGATGTATTGGTAACCACGATGGTGTGCGGCGATAGCCATTTGCTCGATTGAGTCTGAGCCGTCGCTCGAGGTGGAATGGGCGTGAAGTTCACCACAAATATCGTCCACGGTTACGAGTACAGGGAGATTGCCGTTGGCGGCGCGTTTCACCTCATCGTATCCTTCGCGGAGCTCAGGCTCGATGAACGATAGACCAAACTTGCTGTAGAGAGCTTCCTCGGTGGGGAAGGACCCCTTTGCTTCCAGCGCCGGCAGGCTCCCCGTAAGGGCCGTGAGCTTGCGTAGATGGGTCTGGCTGCCGGTACATCGAATGAGCGATAATCCCCAATTCTTCCTCGTGGCTGCATCCACGCGCAGGGAAACGCCTGCAGAAAGGGCAAACATCGCCGAGGCCTTGGTAGCCTCGACCAGCGGTGTTCGGCCGCCGTAGCTCTCTATTTTGGCGACCAGGGCAGCGAAGTTGGAGGTCTCCACGATGAAATGCATTTCTTCGATCACCTCGACCCGGCGCCGGTAGTCGCCTACCACCTCGACACGGCGGGCAGCCGCTTTGCCGAGAAATTCTTCCACGGCGAGCCGAAGATCGTGAGCCCGGGAGAGCAGGATGGAGTGGGCTTCCGTAAGGCCCTGCCTGACGTGCTGCGCCGCCCGGGCGCCCAGTACCTGGTCGATCGCGCCGTTATCAAGCGATTCGCGCAGGGCTTCCACCGATGAGATGCCAAGCTTCTTGTAGATGCGGAGAACCTGTTTGGGGTCGAGACGGGGATAGGCACTGATGCCGATCAGTTCAGGGCTGATCTCGGATCGCAACTTCTCCAGCTTCTCGAGGTTGCCCGTCAAAACGATCTCGCGAATCGCATTGCTGATCGCCTCGCCGATCCCGGCGTAGGCGGTCAAGTCGCGTCGCTTGCGAACCAGTTCGTCGACGCTTTCCGACATGTTGCGGATGCCGGCCGCAGCCCGTTTATAGGCTTTGACTTTGTAGGGGTTTTCGTTCTGTATCGAGAGCAACTGAGCGAGGCTCGCCAAACGGTCTGCGATTTCAGTATTGCTCATCACTGGTGTTTCCGAGGGCATAGATTCGATTGCCTGGCGAGCAAAGGGAGGATGCTGCGACCGTTTCATCCCAATCTCATACTCAGATATAGTCTTGCTTTTTCGTCGCCGACCGTCAAACTCCATTTTCACCAAGAGGGCTTGCCCGCGACGCGGGGCCTTTTTGTATGCCGGAAAGCAAACGGCCCGGCTTGTCGGTCCGGGCCGCAGGATAGTCAGGTGGAAGCGGGTTATCTGGTGGCAATGGACCGTTGGCTTTGAGCGATCGTTCGCGCTTCCTGATAGCTCATCGTCTTCTCCAATTTCGATACTGGAAACTGCGCACTGAAGGCATCTGAGGAGACTTTACCCAGGAAATAGCGATCTCCGTACCGGCGAAAGACAAGCTTGTCGCCCTTCGGCACATCTGCTTCAAATGTCGTCGTAACGGATACAATAAAGCGGCGGTCCACGCTTTTCATCGTCACCAGTCCCCACGGGTCTCTGCTGATGGTATAGGTGCCGGGGGGAAGTTGATCGTGACCCACTGTAAAGTTAAAAGGAACCGTGGCCAGTACCGCTTTGTTCGACGAGAGTGCTCGGGCGGCCGTAGCAATGTTGGCCAAGGTAAGAAGCGCAGTTATCGCGAATAGAAAGAGTTTCATAACATCATCTCCTTTGAGTGAAGTGTCCTGTTTTCGACTTCCTTCTCTCTTTAAATCGGAAATGAGCGATGAATCCCGCCAAACAATGCGCAAGAAACGCGGCTGGTGAACTATAGGCGGGCTGATGCAGATTCCGCGAGCTGCCGGGCAAGGATCGTATCGGGGTGATCGACGCCCAGGGTGCCCTGCAGTTGTTCAGCAGCGGCGCGAAAAGCATCCCGGGCTTGCTCGGGTTTGCTCGAGGCCTGCAGAGCACGCCCCTGCGCCATATATGCACGTCCGAGATTGCTGGATGATGTTCCATTCGCCGTTGTGGATCGCAACATTTCGAGAGCTCTGCCGGCATCTGCGACAGCCTGCTCCGGCTTGTCCAATGCGAGGTCGGCAATGGAGCGGCGAATGAGCAGCGTGGGGAGAAAAGCAGCGCATTGCCCACCGCGAGCAATCGACGCCTGGTCGATGGCGACCGCCTCATCTGCGAGTTGTAAAGCCATCTCCGCGTGCCCCTCCGCTTGCGCAAGGAGCCCCTTGTCAGAAGCTAAGGACGCAAACGCATAGTGCTGGGGCGGCAGCAGGTGACGCATCCTGGGTTCGAGATCGGCCAGCAATAAATGCGCGCGAACAAAATCTCTCCGATCGCGGTAAACGCGTGCCCGTTGCAAGTCGGCCTGGCTGAGAAGAATCTGGTCGTCCGCCCGCTGAGCTCTAGCGGATGCACGTTCCGCATAGTCAGATGCCTCGGAGAATCGGCCCAGTTCACGCAAAACGCCCGCGTAGTTGTAGAGCAGCACAGCCGACACGGCGTCTTCCGTCTGGTTTGCCCGGCTGATGTCGATCGCGCGACGATAAGTTTTTTCCGCCTCCAGTTGCCGGCCGGCGTAGCTGAGTGTGAGCGCCCAGTCGTTGTAGAGTTTGACTGCCTTCTGCGTCCGGTCGTAACCGAGACTGGTGATGAGTGCGTTTGCCCGCTGGAACAACGCAAGCGATTCAGAGAACAAGCCCGCGTCCCCGTAGGCACTACCCAGGCTCATCAGGACGTTCAATTCTTGCAGGTCCGACGCGGCGGGCGACTCCTTGAGGGCATCTTCTGCTGCCCGCGCCCGGGCAACCGCTTTTATCGAATCGCCATTGCGATAAGCCACTTCGCTGCCTCGCAGCAAGCAGAAGGCGCGGCCGGGTCCGAATTCGGCCCCGCTGCCCAGCTCCCTCCAACCCTCCTCGAACAGTGCCTCCGCGCGCGCCAATTGCCCGATCGGCACCATAGCGCCCGATAACACACAGGAAGCCTTGGCGCGAATCGATCGCTCTTTCAGGCCGCGCGAAAGCTGATAGGCCTGATCGAGAACACCAAGGGCTTTTTCGTTCTCGTCTTCTCCGGAGTATTGGTCGCCGATCGAGAGCAATAGTTCCACATGGTTGGCCGCGTTGTCGTAGTGCTCCCGCTCAACGATGTGCTCCTCCATTTCGAGAAGCTGGTTTGCGGTGAGCGGCTTGCCCATGGGCGCCACGTCGCTCAGGAGCAACTGGTTGAGATCGCTGATTCGCTCCGCGCGAGCAAACTGGCGAACTGCCAGATCGCGCTGTGTGCGCGCCGTCCGCACTTGCATCCATGTAGCCGCAACCCCGGCCGTGATCGCGAGGATCGCCAGCGCAGCAAGCGCCACCGCAGTCCGGTTCCGGCGTACGAACTTGATCGTTCGATAGCTCACAGTGTCCGGCCGGGCCCGGATCGGCTCATTCCCCAGGTACCGGCGAAGGTCGTCCGCCAAAGCAGTCACCGAGGGGTAACGCTCCGCCGGATCCTTCTTCAATGCCTTAAGAACAATCGTGTCGAGATCGCCGCGCAGTGAGCGGCGGAGCTTATCCAGAGTGGTAGAACGCCGCGCGGCGCTCTCCCGGGCGAGTCCTCCGATGGTCCGGGCCGGACTTACGGCATCGGACGGGCGGCCCGGTTCTGTATCCACGATAGACCGTACTAAGTCGGTCGGCGTGTATGGGCCTGGTCCGGACGGATGCTGCCCAGTGAGCAACAGGTAGAGCAATACACCCAGAGCGTAGACATCGGTCGCCGTGGTTATGGCTTCTCCCTTTAGTTGCTCGGGAGCAGCGAACTGGGGTGTCATCGCCCGGCCACATTCGGCTGTCAACTGCGTCAACGGGGCCCCGTTTTGCTCGCTCTCCAGCAGCTTGGCAATACCGAAATCGAGTAGTTTGACCTGACCATCTTCGCGGACGAGAACGTTCGAAGGCTTCAAGTCGCGGTGCACAATCAAATTGGCATGGGCCTTGGCCACGGCCTCCGCTACGTCAAGAAACAATCCAAGACGCGCCGGGATGTCGAGCCGATGATCATCGCAGTAGCGGTCGATATGATCACCTTCGACATGGTCGAGCACAAGATAAGGCTGTCCGGCCGGCGACACTCCCGCATCGATTAATTCCGCGATATGCGGATGGACGAGGAGGCCCAGTATTTTTCCCTCGCGTTTGAAGCGGGCTTCGCCCTGCCTGCCTATGAGCGCGAGGTTGAGAAACTTCACCGCGACTCGCCGCTCGAATCGGCCGTCGTTTCGCTTCGCCAGCCAAACGCTGCTCATACCGCCGTGACCGATTTGCGACACCAGCCGGTAGTCACCCAGGGTTTGCCCGGCTAACGTAGCTGCACTCGGCAATTCCACAGGCCGCGTCTCCAGGAAACCCTCCTCAACCAGGGCACGATGTTCCGCGAACAGCGTTTCCAGGTGATCCACCAGGATGGGGCTCTGCGAGCGCAGAGTGGATAGCCAAGTGGAGCGTTCCTCATCTTGCATTCCGAGCATTTCGTCCAGGTGCGGGCTGAGTTCGTGCCACTGATCCGGGGTCAGCCTACGCATGAGATTCCTGCAGCGGTGATTCCGTTAGCATACTGTGACGGATATAGATACGTGCCTTCTCCCACCTTCTTTGCACCGTTCTTTCCGAGAGCATTTGCATGGCGGCGATTTCGCCGAAGGAGAAACCGCAAAAGAATTTCAAGTCCACTAATTGGGCAAGATCCGGCTCAACTTTCGCCATTTGCTCCAGTACGTCGTTGATCGCCAACAGCTCCGCCGCGTCAACGGCCTTTCCGATCAGGTCCGGTTGGAGCGTGGTGATTTTGAACTCGCCGCCATGTTTGAGTGCACTGTGCTTTCTGGCGTGATCAATGATGAGCCCCCGCATCACCCGCGCGGCATAACCCATGAAACGAGCGCGATCGGGGAACACAGGCCCGTCGCAAGCTGCCATATCCAGATAGGTCTCATGCAAAAGGGTGGTGACACTCAAACTGGCAGGCTGCCAGTTACGCGCCAGTTGCCGTTTTGCCAGCAGATGCAGTTCAGCGTATAAGGTGCTGAAGAGAACGTCGGTTTCTTCAATCTCAGCGTGTTCGGTTGCGCTGACCGGGTATGTTATCGACTCCACGGTAATCCTCCCTTTGAAATAACTATCCTGAGCCGCTTTGCGAGCATGGCTGGGATGTGACGGCAGAATGTGCTACCAGATGAAAGCAGTCGTTCCCTTTGCCATCGGCTCGCTCAAACAGGACCGAACGAGAGGCCCTGGCCGCGGCATTGATCGGTTGTTGCCGGCGACAACAACCACCTGATCATACCGCTTAGTCTCAAGGATTTTGTCATTTTGTTGTCACTATCGTGACCCGTAGCGTCTAGTGCACGTCAAAGCAATAACGTTACAAACCGCTTTGACGAACCGGCGCGTCCGGCAACAAATTATTTAGGTTTTCCACAACTCTCCTGTCGGGTTTCCGGCGCGGATTTCGATCTTAACCAGCAGCAACCGTTTTAGGTGACAGCAGAAAGCTGCATTACATAGAAGGAGCAACACCATGTACGACATGGCAAAATTGAAAAACCTGAGCATCCTTGGTGAAGGCGCCACTAAGGCGATGTCCGCCTTTTGGGCATTCGATAAAGCGGCTCTCGGCGACGGGGTGGTCCCCAAGAAGTACAAGGAGCTCATCGCATTGGCAGTAGCGTTGACAACCCAATGTCCCTACTGCCTGGAACTGCACCGCGCTGCCGCGGAGAAAGCAGGCGCGACCCCGGCAGAGGTGGCGGAGACAGCACTGGTCGCTGCCGCCCTCCGTGCCGGCGCTGCCATTACGCACGCCGTCCATCTGATAGATAACCATTGCTATGAATGAGTAGTTTTCGGCCGTTGACTGCCGGTCGAGCGATAGAGAAAGGTCCCGCAGGGACGACTGAAACACTCGAGATTATCCCGGGTCCGGGGGGGGACGGGTCGGGGGGCCCGGGATTGTGTCTCCAGTGAACTTCAGTCGTCCCTACGGGACTTCTTGCCGCTCAAAATCGGTGCCTAGGGCATGATCCGGCAACCCGTCGTTGCCCATTCCTAAACAGCACGATGTTGCAGCAGCGCGGGCGAGGAGGTCTGCTGCTGCAGCTTTTCTTTCAGAACGTCAAGGAATGCCTGCATGCCAGGAGAAATCCATTTGTCTCTATGCCAGACGATGTGGGTGGCGATACTCATCTTTGTGCCGTGCCAGTTCATCACCACGAACTGTTTCTTTTTGAGTTCGCAGGCGATCACGATTTCCGGCAGGAGTCCGATGCCCATCCCCGCTTGAACACACTGTTTGATCGCTTCCACGCTGGAGAACTCGGTAACGTGCTGTGGTCTTACATTGGCTGCTGCGAGTTGCATGTCGAGCTTTTTACGATATCCGCAGCCCGCCTCTGTTAGCAGCAATGTCTGATCCATGAGATCTTTTGGGAACACCTTCTTCGCGTTTGCTAACGGGTGATCGAGCGTAGCGAATAAATGAATGTCCTCGCTGCGCATCCTGATTGAACTCAGGTGCTCGCCGTCGACCGAATCAGACATGGTGATGCCGAGGTCCAGTTTGCCGCACTCGAGTTCGTCAGCCAACTTGTTGTCGGAATCAGGACGAAAGACAAGCTCCACTTTCGGATATCGCTTGCGGAACAGCTTTAACACTTCGGGCAAGCGATAGGTGAGCACGCTCTCCGGCGCGCCAATGTTCAGTGGACCGGCAGGCTCGGTACCAAACTTTACCGCACGATAGCCCTGATCCATCGCGGCGAGCGCCTTCTCTGCGTAGGGACGGAAGCGGCGGCCTGCCTCGGTGAGGATAACCTTCTTCGCTAACCGGTCAAAGAGCGGAACCCCCAGTTCCCCTTCAAGAGCTTTGATCTGAGAAGTCACATTGGATTGGACGGTAAACACACGTTCTGCCGTGCGGGTGAAGTTCAACTCTTCCGCAAGAACACAAAAAGTCTGCAGCTGACGGACTTCCATCTACCATCTCCTTTTCAGATGGCATCGATGATAACAATCAATTGGACGGATGTATAGGGCGGGCGGAAACTCAGCCTATGAGCTTACTTCGGATGCACCATCGACAGGCCGGCGCAGCGATCCTCGGCATACTTTTGACCTTTCTGCCGGCATCGGCTGCCGTTCTCCCTTCGCAGGCGCAGAAACCCGACACGACCATCATTTTCTACGCTCAACCGAAAGTGAGCGAGGATCTGTGGCCAGTTCTATTCGAAGTATTGCGCGCCGATTTGGCCGGCGGGGAAGGTGAGTTATCCGATCGGTTTGGCCTGGATAAGCAGGCAAACTTCGTTCGTGGAACCGATGACCTGCGAGGCGTCGTATTCTCCAGGATCATCTCGGTGAAGCTACTGGGGCGCTGCGACGTGCTTCCGCAGATAGAGCATCCGTCTAAAGGCCCACTTGGATGGGTGCCGCTGATTTCGGGAACGATCCAGCCGTTTATCTCGATCGATTGCACGCGAATCGCCCAAGTGTTGCGCCCGGCAGCAGCCGGCTTGAGCAAGCTGGACCGCCAGTACATGATGGACCAGGCGATTGCCCATGTGCTGATCCACGAGTGGAACCATATCGCCACGCAAAGCGCGCGCCACACTTCACACGGCATCAGCCAGGCATATCTCTCGCTGAACGACCTGGTTGAGGAACGCCGAAGTAACCACCTGTCCGCGGCCAATCGCTAATGGATCTCAATCACGGATCGTATAAAGAAAAGAGCGGCGATTCTCCTGTTCCACAATCGAATCCCTCCCCCGAAAGAATCGACACAGACTTTAGAGAATCGCCGCTTGAAAATGAGCATACCGTCTCTGGCGGGAATTGCTAGAGACCTTGTGTAACACTTGGCTGATTTGAAGTAATGCCAGATGGTAATGATTGGCGAACCACAGGCCTCGCCTCGGTCAAACAGGGCTGAAGAGTCTGGGTGAGACTCTAAGTTCAGCCAGGCTTGTCCAAATTAGGTCGGTGGGCTCTGGTGGGAGTTTGATTCCCAACCACGGTTGTCGGTCCAGGACGGGTGCCCCATGTTCGCCTGAGCGTACACCTGGATTTCCTGTCGAATTTCCTGGCGTTGATGAACTTCATGCGGCTTTCCTTAATGAAAGCCGCACACACATCTGTTGGTGGCGCCCCGTGCAGGAAATCCGGGACCATGGGCCGAAAACGGATTCTTCCAATGCCTTCACTCCATGCGCAAGACCTCTTGTTCTAAGCCACAGCATCTTGCCACATTGCAAAAAGCGTTGGGGAGGGCTGCGCCCCGTCTTTTTCGGCCCATGTACGCTTAGGCGAACATGGGGCACCCGTCCAGGGATGGAGGCTTCGTTCTTTGCTCCCACCACGGTCACGACGATAACGCCCACGGTGCTGCTACCCCAACCTGATTTCCGATCGGCAGGCCGCACCTTCAGTTTCCCTAAGAAATCGATAGCAGAGCGTCTCCCACCCTCGCTAATTTGGACAGATCTGAAGTTCAGCCGTCCCTACGGGACTTGACTTCATCGGACGACAGAAACGTTTCTGCACCAAAATCGCAACCAAAAAAAGAAACCTAACCGGAAGACCGGTTTGCTGTCTAATGCGCTGAATGGAAGAGAGTGACGACTCCATACGCCGGGCCATCCTCTCCGGCGAAAAGGACGCTTACAAAGTGCTGGTGGCGCGCTACAGCCAGGTTGTGTTCCGGGTGGCGTATCGCATTACCGGCAGTGAACCGGATGCCGAAGAGGCGGTGCAGGAAACATTCCTGCGCGGGTACCAAAAGCTTGCGCTGTTTGAAGGGAGGTCCAGTATGGCTACCTGGTTTTATCGCATCGGTTCCAACTGCGCCCTCGACATCGTGAACCGGCGGCGGCCGGAACCGCAAAGCCGGATAGCGGAAGAGAACGATCCGGAACGGTCTGAGTTGCAGTTAGCGGATAGCAAAGCCGGACCTGATCGCCTGCTGCTGAGCCGCGAGATCGAGGCCGCACAGCAGGCAGCAATGAGCGAACTTACGCCCACGGAGCGGACAGCCTTCGTTCTCCGGCACATGGAAGAGCGTTCCACTGATGAAATTGCCGCCGCTTTGAACATCGCTCCGAACGCCGCGAAACAGGCGGTGTTTCGTGCGGTACAGAAGTTACGGCGCCAACTGGCGCCTTTATGGATAAACACATGAAGCATTTGAATGAAGCAGAACTCCTCGAGCATTACTACGACGAGTCCGCCAGTCCGGCCGATTGCGAGCGTCACCTGAAAAGTTGCGCCGCGTGCGCCAAGCACTACGCCGATTTGCGCAGAGACCTCGACGGCGTGAAACCGATCGTCCCCCCGGTGCGCGGCGAGGATTACGGTGAACACGTCTGGCAATCGATTCGCAACTCGCTGCCGGTATATGAAAAGACTAGCTGGATCCGATTCTGGCGGCCACTTGCGTGGGCAGCCGCTTGCGCTCTGCTGCTTGCCGTGGCATTCGTTGCCGGACGCCAATGGGAGCGGAAGCAAACGCCCTCGGTTGCCGTGGTTGCCGATCCTCAGGCACGGCAGCGCGTGGTGGTTGTCGTTCTCGGAGATCACCTCGACCGCTCTGAGCGTTTGCTGGTCGAGCTGAATCATGCCGACAGCAACGATGTCCCGGCTATACCGCTGCGGGGCGAGGCGAGAGAACTGCTGGCCAACAACCGGCTGGTACGGCAAAGCGCCATGCGGACGGGCGACCTCAAGGTGGAGGCTTCCCTCGACCGCCTGGAGCGGCTGCTGGTCGAACTGGCCAATCAGCCTGATGAGCCCACTGAGCGAGACCTCAACCGGCTCAGGAATGAGATGAATACCGAAGGACTTCTGTTTGACATTCGCATCCTGCGCTCCCGGGTTGGCTCCAGAGCGCTGGAACCGCAAGACGCTGCTACCGCAACGAAAGGGGTTTCCCTCTAAATGAATACGAAATCACTACTGTTCGCAACGCTTCTTCTTGCCCTGCCTTCCGGGCGGCCGGCCTTTTGCGCGGAGTCTCCCCTGGCCGCCCTCAATGACAACGCCGCCGCCAATGCGAAGGAAGATGCCCTCTACTCCGATGGCACACGGGCTATCAACGATGCCCGCTGGGCGCAGGCGGAGTCGATCTTCACCAACATCGCCGAGCAACATGGCGCACGCGCAGAAGCTGCCCTCTATTGGAAGGCGTATGCGGAAAACAAGCAGGGCAATCCGACCCGCGCGCTCGAGACCTGCAGCCAACTCAAGCAGGCCTACCCGCACGGCCGCTGGAGCAACGAGTGCGGCGCCCTGGAGATCGAGATCCGCGGAAAGAGCGACGCTCCTGTGACGCCGCAGGCCGAGCAAGACGAAGACCTGAAGCTACTGGCCCTGAATTCGCTCATGCAACAGGATGAAGCACGCGCGTTGCCGGTCATTCAACAGATCCTTAACGGTGACAAATCCGAGAAGCTGAAGCAGCGGGCATTGTTCGTCCTGGCACAGGATCAGTCTCCGCAAGCGCAGGCGTTGCTCGGCCAGGTAGCGCGCGGCGAACGGAATCCCGCGTTGCAGCGAAAGGCGATCGAGATGATGGCGATTGGCCGCGGCAAACAGGCCGCCGACACGCTTGCCGCCATCTATCGCGAAAGCACCAACGACGGCGTGAAAACTGCCGTTCTCCGCACCTATCTCATCATCGGTACTCCAGATCCGCTGGTGGAAGCGGCACGTCATGAGACGAAGCAGGAACTTGTCCGCACGGCGGTGCAGACGCTGGGGGCCATGGGCGCGACTTCTCAGCTGCTGGCTCTCTATCACGACACCAACAGCGCTGAGACCAAGGCTGAGGTTATTAGTGGCCTGATCCCCGCGGGCCAAAAGGGCGCCGAAGCACTGAGCTCCATTGCTACCTCAGAACCGGATCCCGAGCTGCGGCGGAAAGCGATCCGCAACCTCGGCATCGCCGGCGGAATGTCGGCGGCGCCCTCGCTGGTCGCCACCTACAAGAAGAATGCCGACCCCGAAACCCGGAAGGCAGTGGCCCAGGCGCTCTTCCTGGCAGGAGACAGCCACGACCTGGTTGAACTTGCCCGGACGGAAAAAGATCCTGGGATCAAGCAGTCAATCGTGCAACAACTCAGCCTCATGCACACCAAAGAGGCCACCGACTACATGCTCGAAATTCTTAACAAATAACCGAAGGAGATTCGCTCCATGAAGACGAACGCGCTACTGGCTTTAGCCCTCGCCGCCTCCGCGCTGATGACCTGCGCTCAGGAGCCTCGAGTCACACACACGCAGTATCACTCCGGACCGATGAGCCTGGGACTGTCCGCGACGGTGGACCGATTTCGCCACACCAATGGCCCACTTTGGCTGGGATATGCGGTGCAGGCTCTTCCGCGAACACATGTATCTGCGTGTTCGTCTTGGACTGGATCATCAGAAGTGGAAGCTGGATGCTGCAATGAACTTCGGTTGGAGGACACGCCAGACAATCTGAATACGTCAGAAAATGCGGGTGCGCCCGCTCCGATGGTATACGTGCTTCTCCGGCTCGATCAGGGTGAGGTCAAGAAGGTACGCATGGCGCGGGCGGGCTGTGCTCTCGATGCCGGCGGGGTGGCTTTTGAGTGGCTCACGGAGGTGCCGGCGGATGAGAGTGTCGCATTTCTCGGGAAGCTCGCTGCAAGCGCCGCTGCTCTTCGCGACACCGGCGATCATCGGGCCCACCTGACAGATGAGAGCCTGGTTGCGTTGAGCATGCACGCCGCGCCCAAGGCAACCGATGTGCTTGCCTCGCTCGCCGCACCCGGGAATAGCAATTACCTGCGGGAGAAGGCGGCGTTCTGGCTGGGTGCGCAGCGGGGGCACGAAGGGCTGGTGGCGTTGCGACAGATCTTGCAGAGCGAGCAAGACAGTAAGGTCCGCCAGAAGCTGGTGTTTGATTTTTCTATTAATTCGGACCCCGGTGCGACCGATGATTTGATTCAACTGGCGAAGTCGGACGCGGACAGCGGTGTTCGCGGCCAGGCGCTTTTCTGGCTGGCACAGAAAGCGGGAAAGAAGGCCGTGGGCGCGTTGAATGCTTCGATCGAGAATGATCCCAATTTTGAAGTGAAGAAGAAGGCGGTGTTTGCTCTTAGCCAGTTGCCGCGGGAGGAGAGTGTGCCGCAGTTGGTTCACGTGGCGGATACGAATGCGAATTTCGCTATTCGTAAAGAGGCGATTTTCTGGTTGGGACAAACCAACGATCCGCGGGCGATCGCTTATATCGAGCAGGTGTTGAAGCGTTAAGCAGGCAGGTCCCGGTCGCGCACGCCTACCAGGTAGAGCAGACTGTCCAATCCGAGGAAGGAGACGGCATGGCTGGCGGTTTGCCGCACCAGCGGCTTGGCACGAAAGGCAATCCCCATGCCGGCGATGCCCAGCATCGGCAGATCGTTGGCGCCATCACCGACGGCGACCACCTGATCGAGCGAGATGTTTTCCAGGCGGGCGATTTCCCGCAGTAATTCCGCTTTGCGCGCACCATCGACAATCGGTGTCCGCACTTCTCCGCTCACCACCCCGTCGACCATGTCGAGATCATTGGCAAACACGTAGTCGATCCCCAAACGTCTCTGGAGATGTTGGGCGAAGAAGTTGAACCCTCCCGACAGGATGGCGGTTTTGTAACCCAGCATCTTGAGCGTTCCGATCAGCTGCTGCGCACCTTCCACAAGCGGGATGGTTTCCAGCAGTTCCCGCACCCTGGTTTCTTTCAGCCCGCGCAGCAACGCCACCCGGCGACGGAAGCTCTCTTGGAATTCAATTTCTCCACGCATGGCAGCTTCGGTCACCTTCACCACTTCGTCGCCTACACCCGCCAGCTTCGCCAGCTCATCAATGACCTCGCCTTCAATCAAGGTGGAATCCATATCGAAGGCGAACAGCCGCCGGTTGCGCCGAAAGATGCTCTCGCGCTGGAAAGCGATGTCGATTTTCAAATCATGAGCCGTGGCAAGAAACGCCGCGCGCATGGACTGTTCAGAAGAGGAGTCGCCACTCACCGTCAATTCAACGCATGCGTTCGCATCGGCAGAGTGCACCGCCAGCGACAACCGCCCCGAGAGCCGCTCGATCCGGTCTACATTCAACCCATGTTGCGCAACAATGGCGCTCACCCGGGCGAGGTGGTTTGCGGAAATCGCGCGGCCAAGAACGGTGACAATAAACTGGTCCTTGCCCTGCGAGGAGATCCATTCCTCCAGATCCGCCTTCGCGACAGGCGTGAAGTTAACCTGCAGTCCCAGTTCTCTCGACCTGGCAACGAGCGCGTCTTGAACGCCGCGAAAGCTCTCCCCTCGCGGAATCTCCACCAGCAAACCGAGCGACAGCGTTTCATGCACCACCGCCTGCCCGATATCCAGCACACAGGTGTCATAACTGGCCAGGATAGAAGTTAACTCTGCGGTAAGCCCTGGGCGGTCCCTGCCAGAAAAGTGGATCAGGATGGTCTCGGTCATTGATAACAAAATTCCCTCTCTTAGCCTAACAGGGGGGGAATTTCCAAACCGATCATCTCCAGCGCGCCAGCAGTCCACCGATCACTAACAAACCGACCAACCAGTAACCGGCATTGATGAGGAAGAGCCTGAAGGGGCGGCCCTCGTAGATTCCCTGTGGGAACTGGGTGGCGGCGAAAAACCCGAGCCAGCTGAGAAAGCCCACAAAGGCGCCTTCACCATAGCTTGCTGCTCCCGACCAGAAAATGAAATGGAGCAGGGCGAACGCGACCAGCAAGTCCCCGATGAAGGAAGAAACCATGCCGGCGGCAAGACCCTTCTTGGGGCCGGTGGGCACGATGCCGAGGGCCGCCATCCAGGGTTTGGCGAAAAGGGCGGGAGAGTACCACACAGCACCAAGGAACCAAAGGATCAAGGCGGAAACAAGGATGGCCCAGTGGTTGACGTGGTGCAGATGGTGGATGGACAGGTCCATAAGAGTCTCCAGCCAAAAGTTGGGATGTTGGGCTGCGAATGACTTTGACCCAAAGCGAATCAACTGTCAAACATCTTCCACGTGGTCACTATTCCCCGCGCAGGCACTTGATTCGGACGACCCCGGGTTGGGGCGCGGACGCATTCATTTCGAGCGCTTGTAGCCACGCGCGAATGTCATTGCGAAGCAGATCCACGGAGATACTTGCGAAGTCCTCAGGGTAACGTTCCAGCCGCCCCAGCGCGGCGCGCAACAGCCGCGAAGTGCCCAGGCGATTCTCACGTTGCAGGTGATGGAACGCCGCGGTCACCTGAATTAATCCTTGCAGGAACGTCTTCTCCGGCTCCTGCGCTGAAAGCCATACGCTTTCCCATGCCTCGTGCGCCGCAAAGAATTCTGCCGCATCATAGAGCAGCAGTCCCTCTGCCAGGGCGCCCTGGGTCCAATCGAATTTCATCCGCCGCGCCCCCCAGCCACACGCTAACATCGTAGGGGCAAATGATTGCCGGTGGCCGCTATGAGTTTACTTCCCTGCCGAACGCAGATTGTTGAGCCCAAGCAGGTCCAGATTACCGCGGGCTGGTTCCTGATGGGGTCGGATACCGGCCAGGATGTCGAAGGGCCTGTGCATCGCGTCTGGGTAGACTCCTTCGCCATGGCGGCAACGCAGGTCACGGTCGAGGAATACGCGCGATTTCTCGAGGCCACCGGGCGCAAGCCGCCACCGTATTGGGGCGCTCCCGGCTTCTGTCACCCGCAGCAACCCGTGG
This sequence comes from uncultured Acidobacteriaceae bacterium, assembly GCA_963850235.1. Taxonomy (GTDB): domain Bacteria; phylum Acidobacteriota; class Terriglobia; order Terriglobales; family Acidobacteriaceae; genus PALSA-350. Next base: position 143,482 of record CAWKKM010000024.1, read on the forward strand.
TAGCCGTTTCGTGGTTTGATTCGGCTGCCTATTGTGACTGGCTTTCGGCCACGACGGGCTCGCACTATCGCCTGCCGACGGAAGCGGAATGGGAACGAGCAGCGCGCGGCGGCATCGAGGGAATGGACTTCCCCTGGGGCAATGATCCGCCAATGTCTCGGGCGGGATACCACGATCGCTGGAAGACGGGACCGGAACCTGTGGCGCAATCAGAGTCGAATGCTTATGGATTATTTGAGATGTGCGAGAACGTACACGAGTGGTGCAGTGATTGGTTCGCAGCCGGCTACTATGCGATCTCACCGGATCGCGATCCTCGCGGGCCCGAAGCAGGCAACCGAAAGGCCTCGCGCGGAGGCTCCTGGCGGCACCACATCAAGATTTCGCGATGCTCGGCGCGTTCCAGCATTCCGCCGGAGTTTCAATACGCTGATTATGGCTTTCGCGTCGTCCGCGACGTGGCTCGCTGAGGCCGGCAGTGGTCCCCTGCCCACGGTAGCTAAACCACTGCCGATGTGAAACCCTGGTATCGGAAAATAGACTGACAGAATGGGAACGCCCTACTGGTACCGGCGAGTGTTTTTTCTCGCCCTCCCACTGATTTTTTCGAACCTCACCCAGCCACTGCTCTCCACGGTGGACACGGTACTCTCCGGCCATCTGCCCGGGCCTGCAGCACTGGGAGGCGTTGCGGTGGGAGGCATCTTTTTCAACTCCGTCTTTTGGACCTTCGGCTTCCTCCGCATGGCGACCACTGGCCTGGTCGCCCAATCGCAGGGAGCGGGCGACGAAGATCAGCTCATGCATCACTTTGCCCGCGCGTTGCTCACCGCGCTGCTCATCGGGGCCTTGATTCTCGCCCTCCAGAAGCCGCTCATCTCCGCCGCGCTGGCATTGCTGGGCGCCACCGGCGAAGTGCATCGCAATGCGCTGGTCTATTGCAGTATTCGCATCTGGTCGGCGCCGGCAGCGCTGGCCAATTACACCATCCTCGGTTACCTTTTAGGGCGGCAACATGCACGAACCGCCTTGCTGCTGCAAGCCGCCATTAACGTCGCCAACGTGGCCGTGGCTCTGACGCTGGTCATTCGATGGCACTGGGGCGTCGCCGGCATCGCAACCGCGACCATGGCCGCCGAGTGGACCGGATGCATTGTGGGCCTCGCCATCATGCTTGCAGGCGGTGCACGCCCCAGCCATGTGCGCTGGAGCGAACTGGTTGACGGCGAGAGCCTGCGGCGGCTCTTTGCTCTCAACCGCGACATCCTTCTACGCACCCTGAGCCTCGTGGCAGCTTACGCCTGGTTCACCCGCACCGGCGCTCGCTCTGGCAACGCCATACTGGCTGCGAATGCAGTGCTCATCAATTTCCTCTGGATTGCCGGCTACGGGCTCGACGGGTTTGCCAACGCTACCGAAGCGCTCGTGGGCGAGGCGATCGGCGCACAGCGGGTGGCAGACTTTCCGGGCCGTGCTCAAGGCCAGCGCCGTGTCGGCATTCACCGTCGCTGCCGCGCTGTCGCTCGTCTATTTCGTTTTCGGCCGCAACATCATTGCCCTCTTCACCAACCAGGAAGAGATTCGCTCGCTCGCCGCGCAGTTTCTCCCCTGGCTTGTTGTTTTGCCCCTGGTGGCGGTGTGGAGCTTTTGGCTCGATGGCGTGTACATCGGAGCGACACGAGCCCAGGAACTGCGCAACAGCATGCTGGTTTCGCTCATCGGATTTCTCGTCCTGGCCGTCGTACTCTCAGCTCGCTTCGGCAATCACGGCTTGTGGTGCGCCATGTTGGCCTTCATGGCTCTGCGGGCAATCACCCTGGCCCTCTATTTGCCCGCAGTCGAACGAAAGTCCTTTTTCGTGGTCGAAAACCCGGTCGAGGCTTAGTTCGCGTGTCAAATATGGCCATCGATTCCATCCTGGCCCCGAGTTTCGGGACGGTAAGATAATGAGACAAGTCCAAGCGCGGTCGCAATCTCAGCCTGGAGGTTATTTTGCATCGGGTAAAACTCGTCCTTTTTACGTTACTGGGCCTGGGCGCCGCAGCCCTGGCGGCAGAGCAAGGTCCCGCACCGGCCCAGGAACCCGGCGCCACTCAAGCCAGTCCGCAGGCGCCGGCCCAACCGCAGCCGCCTGTTCGCGTAGCGCGACCGTCCGCGTATCCGGTGAGACCGCCGGCTGACCCGGCTGTGTCTGCGCGCGGCCGCCAGATTTTTAGCGCCAATTGCAGTTTCTGCCACGGATCGGATGCGCGCGGTGGCGAAGGCGGCCCCAATTTGATCCGCAGTGAACTGGTTCTGAACGACAAGGACGGCGAACTGATTACTACCGTCGTTCAGAACGGCCGCCCGGATAAGGGCATGCCGAAGTTTGATCTCTCGAAAGAAGACATCGCGAGCATCGCGACCTTCATTCACAGTATGCCGGTTGGCGGGCGCGCCGCCACCACCGGTACGGTTGATCCGTTGGTGGGGGATGCGAAGGCAGGTGAGGCCTACTTTAACGGCGCGGGAAAATGTGCCACCTGCCACTCCGTAACCGGAGACCTGGCGGGCATAGGAGCAAAATACACCGATGTGAGGGCCCTGCAGGGCGCCATGCTGTCTGGGGAACGCAGAGGCGAGTCGTCCGAAGTTCCGCACAAAACGGTCACCGTCACCTTCCGTGACGGGCAAACCGTGGAGGGCATACTTTACCAGGTCGACGACTTCATCGTTTCCCTCGTCGATGCCAATGGCAATTATCACAGTTACGCTCGCCAGGGTGACTCTCCAAAGGTCGCCATTAAAGATCCCTTGCAGCCGCACCTGGACATGCTGCCGACACTCAAAGACGACGACATCCATAACCTGACTGCCTACCTGGTGACACTGAAATGAAGAAAACAAGGGCTTTCTTTTTTGTGACTTTGATAGTGTCGATCGCCGGGATCGCGTCAGCACAGGGGCTCGATCCGGAGTTGCTGACCAAACCAGCTACCGATTCCTGGCCTACGTATTCCGGAGACTATTCCGGCCAGCGTTTCAGCTCGCTGACCCAGATCAATCAGAGCAACATAAAGAACCTGGGGCTTGCCTGGGTAAACCATTTAACTCCGGGACCGGGCGCTCCTGTTCCGTTTTCCAGACCCGGCCCGGGAAACCCGCCAACGATCGTCGGCGGTGAGATTGACGAGCCGGTTCCAGTCCGCGGCGCCGGACGCATCTCAGGCGCGGTCCTGCAAGTGAACGGAATCCTTTATGTATCCGTGCCTGACAACGCCTGGGCGGTGGACGCCCGCAACGGCATGGTGCTCTGGCACTATTTCTGGAAGACCAAAGGCGGTACCCACATCGGGAACCGCGGCATGGGGATGTACCACGATTGGCTCTACTTCGAGACCCCGGACGATTATCTGGTCTCGCTCGATGCCAAAACGGGTAAGGAGCGGTGGCATAAGGTCATCTCCGACTTCAATGAGCAGTACTTCTCGACCATTGCGCCGATTGTGATCGGCAATCATTTGATTGTCGGTACCGCGGATGATTTAGACGCGCCGGGCTTTCTGCAGTCCTTTGATCCCGAAACCGGCGACCTGCAATGGAAGTGGTACAGCGAGCCGGAAAAAATGGGAGACCCCGGATCCGAGACGTGGCCAAACCTCGACTCGATGCGTCACGGCGGCGCGGGCACGTGGGTTCCCGGGAGTTATGACCCCAAACTACATCTTTATTATTTCGGGACTGCCAACCCGACCCCTGCATTTTCCGGTGTGACGCGCGAGGGAGACAATCTTTATACCTCCTGCATCGTCGCCTTGAATGTGGATACGGGAAAGCTAGCCTGGTATTACCAGCCATCGCCACACGACACCCACGATTGGGACGCGGCCCAGACGCCGATCATCGTCGACGGAGAATTCAAGGGTAAGCCACGAAAGTTGTTGCTTGATGCCAGCCGCAATGGCTACTTCTTCGTCCTGGACCGTGTGACCGGGGAACACCTGCTCACTGTGCCTTACACCGACTCTTTGAATTGGGCGAAAGGCCTCGATAAGCAAGGCCGGCCTATCCGTGATCCGGAGAAGGACGCATCGCCGGGCGGTGCCCTGGTAATGCCGGACACCGATGGCATCGTGAATTGGCAGCCGCCTACGTATGATCCGCAAACCGGTCTGTTTTATGTGGCCACGGAGGAGATCTATTCGGTCTACTACCGTACCGAGCCGAACGTACGGGCCCTGCAGGGTTTGAATGGTATCCAGGAGCAGCGCGTGGGCTCGAAGGGGAAATACATCACAGCGATCGACTACAAGACAGGCAAGATCGCGTGGCGGCATCTGCAGGTAGCGGTTGGCGAGGGCGAGGGTAATACCGGCCTGACCACGACTGCTGGAAAACTGCTGTTTGGCGGCGACGCTAATGGCAACCTGGTGGCCTACGATCCGGCGAATGGAAAGCCGCTGTGGCATACCCACCTTGGCCTGGTATCGAATGCAGTGGAAACCTATATGCTTGACGGACGCCAGTACATTCTGGCGGCGTCGGGCGATTCTCTCTATGCGTTCGCGCTGAATTTCTAAGCCCGGCTCGCAGGCTCAAACGGTAGCAGTCTGCTAAGGAAGCTCACGATCGCGGATTCGATGTACCTGGGCTGGAGCAGCCAGCGCTTCCAGGCTGTCAACATCGAAGTCCTTGTATAGATCGAGGCAAAAAAGTTCAGGCGCCTGTTCGAACTCGACTGGCAGGTCGAACAGGTAGCTCAGGCTACGCATGCCCTGGCGGTTCACGATTTCAGAAAACAAATCCGGCTCCAGGCCAGCGGCGACAAGCGCGATAACCTGGGTCCGAATGCCTGCGGTTTCGATCCGTACTTTAGCAGCGGCGGAACGCTTCTCCGCCCAGCGAGCGACTCCGATGAGCTGAGCGGCCTCTACACCAATGGTTCGGTCGCCCACCACATCCAGCATCTGCGCAAATTGAAAAGCCTCGTCTTTCCATGATTTGCCGCTAAAGATTAGATCCAGGGCGAGAACCTGTTCGCCCCTTGCAAGACGGTCGGCCACAACACCCGTGGCAGCTTCTCTGCCATCATCGTTCAGCACAATGGTTACCGGTCCTGTCTCGGAGCTTTGCGCGATAGATCGGAGCCACACTCCGCTTGCGCTTATGCGATTGCTGGTCACGAAGAGATAGGACAAGGACTGCACATCTCTGCGCTTGGTCGTAGCTACCGGCCAGGCTTGTTCAATATCGATTGGCTTGTAGCGAACCGTCTCTTTCAGCTTTGTCCGCTTCGCGCTGGACCAGGTCGCCCTCGCCGATGGGCTGGAGGGAATAGGTTCCCGAGTGATCTCTCTCGCCAGCTTTCGTGCAAGGCTGAGTATGGTCAGGTTATCTTTTGGCAGACCCACGCTCAATTCGTCATAGCTCTTGATTTCAGAGGAAACACCATCCTCGTTGTCCAGGAGAGGAATATCAAACTGCTTGCCGAAGAAACGGTAGTCCGCGAGCCGGTTATCCAGCTGGTAATTGTGCGTGCCCGGGTCACGGTTCTCATGCCAGGCGAAAACGTCTTCTTTCCCATACAGCTTAAAGAACGGCCGGACGTCATCATAAACCCCTGGCTTCACCAGCCCTGCCCTGAAACAACAATCGTCTTCGGCGTTATAGGTGAGGAGAGTCGGACGCGGCGCCATCATCGCCACCAGGTACGAATAATCCAGGCCTTCAAGAAAATCAGGCGGCAATTGTTCAATGTCGCCGGCCTCGCTATATCCGTTGGCTTCTATTTTGGATCGCAGAGACGAAAAACCAGCCACCGGATTTGCCGCTTTCACCCGCTCATCGAGCGAGCTAAGTACGATCGTCTGCCAACCTCCGCCCGACAGGCCAGTCACCCCAATCCGACTCCGGTCGACGTTGGGATTGTTGTAGAGGTAATCGAGGCCTCTACGCATCTCCAAATAAAATATGCCCAGCACATTCGCGCCGGCCAGATCCAGGTGGGCACCGAACGAGTGATCGTTTCCTTTGTCGTTGAGTTCACCATGGAGAAACCAATCCAGGCTCAGCGCCGCGATCCCATGCTTGGCGTACTCGATGCAGCGTTTCTGCTTGAACTCGATGGCTTTTCCCACCGCGCCCACGTGGCCATGTACGTTGAGGATTGCGGGCATCTTTCCGCTCGGATGCTCAGGCTCATAGAGAAGCGCGGTGGAGTAAAAACCGGGAACAATCTCGTAGCGTAACTTGCGAATGCGATAGCCTCCGCCGGTCTCGATTACGCCTGTTTCTTCGAACCTGGGTGCAGCGTCCACCCATTCCCGGGGCCACCCATGAAATACGACATCATCGACCAGGTGACGCCGGAGCCGCGCCGCTTCTGCCGTCCATGCCTGTGGAGTGGACGGAACTTTTGGGGGTGCCGCCACCTGGTTGAGCAGGTATTGGCGCACCTGAAACTCCGCCACATCCCGCGACAGAATCTGGTACTTGAGCACTGGAGTGATGTAGTCCTCCTCCATTGCGTTCAGGCCGGTTGTTTCGGTTTGTGCCCAAACAGAACCTGCCCACAAAGCCGTGAACAACAGTGCCCCGCACTTTCTCATATGGCTCCTTACATGGATCGGTGAGCGAATAGTAGCCCCCGCCCCGACCCGCCGCAAGCATATCGGCCGGGCCAATCGTCCACAACCGCTGGAAAAAAGAAGACCCGATGCTGGGCCAGTGGCGAGACCACGCGGTAAACCACCCGAAGTGCGTTATTGTGATTGGTATGAAAATTGGTCCTTCTTCGAGACTCCTGGCGGCGGGCTGGCTGGCCGCTGCATCTCTGTTGTGTGCACCGCTGGTTGCCCAGACCATGCCTCCGTTGAAACGCCAGCCAACGCCGGCCAAGGTGGTGGAAGAGCACATGGCCGCGTTTTCGAGTTGCGACTGGCCGCGCCTGATGGCGCAATTTCCCGACAATGTGGAGTTCTTTGGCCCCAACGGGCAGGTAGTCCGCGGGAAAGCAGCACTCGGCCAGATGTTCGCCCAAGTGGTGAAACCACCTTCGCAGGGAGGAACCTGCGGGCTCAAAATTGTCGCGGAGCACACCTTTGCGGTCGGAGACACCATTAACGTCCAGTGGGTTGCCAATTCTCCCTTGCTTAAAGAACCGTATCGCGGGGCAGATGCCTATGAAACGCACGATGGGCTCATGGCGGCACAGGTGACCACATGGAACCCGGACGCGCTGAAGTGGAAAGTTCCTCCGGTAGCTGCCCACCGGTGACGTTGATTTTCTTTATGCTGTAAGCCTATGAACTGGCTACCTTCGCTTCGTGCGTTAGCAATCTTTGGCATCCTCATGGCCCTTTTTGTAGCGATCTACTGGGCCTGTGGCGGTCACGCAAAAAATCCTGCATCTTCGGGGACAATTCGGCTAACAACTCCTCCGGAGGCCCGACTCCTCGCTTCCGGGAGGGTCTCGTTTTGAGGCTGGACTGTATAGGCCCGGGTGACCACCCCTGGAAACAATAATTGTCGCCGGTGATAGGAGAAGGTCCAATCCTTCCTTATAGAGTCTGCGTGAGACAAGATGAAACGGGTTCAGGGACTGAGGGCTGCTTAAGCCAACGCAATAGATGCCCTCAGGGCTAAAGCCCGTCCCATATTTCGATAAGAGTACGGGCTTAAGAGTTTGCGCGGAAGGCGAAATAGTTTTCAGACCGGAATCAGCTATCGACCACCCGATGGATTGGCGACAAAGCGAGGCGGCGTGGACTGGGTGCCAAACTGCCAAGCCGTGAGATACGCAAGATCGAGTATCTTCTGCATCTTGGGGAAATCGATTTTGTCCACCGTGTCGGTGGTGTGATGGTAGTCAGGATGAAACCCGGTGAACCACCACAACGCGGGGATGTTATGCAACACGAAAGGAAATTGGTCGGAGCGGAAGAACACGTTCAGTGCCGATTCATGATCGAACCGGTCGTCGAGCGTCAGGCCCACTAACTTGTCCTGCTCCTTGACTGTCCGGTCATAATCGGGCGAGTACAGTGCGCCGATCAGGTTAAGCCGGTTCGTGGTATCGCTGGGTATCGTGATCAGTCCATCTGTTTGCGGGCTGGCGGCCTCGTCACGGCCGATCATATCGAAGTTGATTTGCGCCCGCGTAGTAGCGAGCGGGCGCAGGGGATGCGCAGCCATCCAATACGCGCCCAGCAAGCCGCGCTCCTCGCTGGCGAACACTACAAACAAAATGGAGCGCTTGGGCTTGGTCGGATTGGCCGCAAAAGCACGCGCCAACTCGACCACCCCTACAGTGCCTGAACCATTATCATCCGCGCCATGCCAAATCTGCGGGCACGGGTGCGGGTCAGGCGGCGTGCTTATCGGCGGATGGGCGGGGTCAGCACAGGGAGCCGTGCCATCGTGATCGTGGTGCGCTGTGATCAGGATGGTTTCAGTTGCGAGCCGCGGATCGCTGCCGGGTAGCAAACCTGCCACGTTATTCGAAACGCCGGTACGCTCGGAGCGGTTGCGAAAGTGAAGACTCAGCGTGGTGTTTGGCAAAGCTCGTGATTGCGGCTTAAGGTCGCGATCGATCGCTGTTTGTGCGGCACTGGGCGTGACGGCCGCGGTCGCCATCAACTCGGCCGCTACCGCATCCAGCACGATCCCCGATGGGATGTGCACTTCGTCATCCTGAATGGCCTGAAGCGCCAGGGGTATAGCGCGCACCGCGCTGGAACCGATACGCGTGTGGCGCTCGGCGTTGGTCAGGTGCTTGCGATTCGGTTCAGCCACGATCACGACCGCCACCGCCCCATGCGCTTGTGCATTCATGACCTTCACCCGGGTAGTGGCGTAACGGGTGTTCCCTGTGCCATTGAAAATCGAGCGCGGGTCATCCTCCTGCGGCTCATGATCGAAGATAAGCACGATTTTTCCCTGGGCGTCGATACCGGCGTAGTCGTCGTAGCCAAGTTCGGGGGCGGTGATACCGAAGCCCGCGAAGACCACCCCCGCCGTAAGGTCCACTGCATGCTTGTAACTGCCAACTACGTCCGGATCATGCCAAACTGTCGATTTTCCGGCACGTGTCAGTGTCATGGAGGAAGCCTCACGATCTGGCTGGTACTCCACTAGCGTGAAGGGTTGCAGGTAGCCGGGCTGGCCGTCCTTCCCCTTCACCGGCGGTTGCAAGCCGGCTTTGGCGAACTGTTCGGCGATCCAACGGATGGCGAGCTCATCACCGGGCTGCAGGCTCAGTCGCCCGCCAAGCTCGTCCGAGCTGATGTAGGTGAGATCGCGCCGCAGGTCAGATTGTTGGATCGCCTTGAAGCCAGGTAGCAATTTTTCAGGGATGCCGGTTTGTGCGCATGCGGTCGAGACAGAGAGAGCGATTGCAGATACAGCGACGATCCAGCGCATGGGAAACTCCTCGAACTAAGTGAAAGGATTGCAATGCAATTATGCAACTGGAAATCGCGGCATGTTCGGTTCCGGACAATGATTATCAAATACGGACAGATGCCCCGCTCAACCCCGCGTATGTGCCAGGGTTAGCTTGCAAACACCATGCTTAGGCCGGGTCTCGTTCGGAAGACAACGTGCAAGCCCGACAGCGGATAATCTCGTGCAGGGAGACTTTCGATGGGGACCTTGTTCCAGGATCTTCGCTTTGCCCTTCGTCAACTAAGGAAGGCTCCGAGTTTTACCGCCACGGCGCTGCTTACCCTGGCCCTCGGCATCGGCGCAAACACAGCCATTTTCAGCCTGGTGAATTCACTACTGCTCAAGCCGCTTCCCGTGCCCAATCCAGAACAGATCGCCACCCTGGTTCCCCGCGAAAACAACGGTCACTTGGGGCAGGGTCTGTCTTGGAATGAATTCAAGCAGGTCCGTTCCCAAAGCGGCCGTTCCTTCAGCGACATCTTCGCCTGGACCCTCAACCTCGATGGCCTGGCGGTAAAGGGGCAGCAGCCGGAACGAATCCTAACTTCCTACGTCAGCGGTGACTTCTTCGAGGGGCTTGGACTGAAGCCCGCGGCCGGACGGCTGTTCCTGCGCAGCGAAGGAGAGATCCTCGGTCACGACCCGGTGATCGTGCTTGGCTACGATTACTGGCAGCAACGGTTCAACGGCGATCCAAATGTCGTCGGACGCCCGGTCACGCTCGACGGACACCCGGTGACCATCATCGGTGTGGCGCCGAAGGGCTTCGGCGGCATGCAAACCTTTGTAACCATGGCAGCGTATCTACCTTTGTCGCAGGTGCCCATCCTCGCCGGCACACCAGTCGACGCCATCAATGACTGGCAGAACCGGATGTTCAATGTCCAGGCGCGCCTCCGTTCCGGCGCCAGCCCGAAGCAGGCAAACGCCGCGCTGGCCCTGGTTGCCCAGGAGATCACTCGCCTGCACCCGGAGGTCGAAAAGAAGCTCGGCATTGAGGCCTTTCCCGAGCCGCAGCTACGTGTAAATACCGGCGATCCGAACACCCTGCTCATCGTCGCAGGGCTTTTTCTTTCTCTGGCACTCATGGTGCTCCTGCTGGCCTGCGTCAATGTCGCCAATCTGGTGATGGTCCGCGCCACGGCCCGTGAGCGCGAGATGGCCATCCGCACTGCGCTGGGGGCCCAGCGCTCCCGGCTTATCCGTCAGATGATCACCGAGAGCGTGATGCTGGCGGTGATCGGTGGCGGGGCGGGGGTGGTAGTGGGCATGGGCGCCAGCGGCGCGCTCAGCCGTCTCGACCTGCATACTGATCTTCCGATCAAGTTGGTGTTCGACTTCGATTGGCGCATCTTCTTTTATTCTCTTGCCATCGCTTTGCTGGCGGGCGTGGTGGTGGGAATCGTGCCCGCGCTACGTATTGCCAAGTCAAATGTGAACACCTTCTTGCACGAGGGCAGCCGCGGCATTACCAGTGGACGGCATTGGCTGCGCGATAGTCTGGTTGCTCTTCAGATTGCCGGTTCGCTTGTACTACTGGTGGTCGCTGCCCTGTTCGTGCGCAGTCTTGCCGCAATCCAGACCATGGATTTTGGATTCAAGCCAGATCACGTGATGAATTTCGCCATCGATTCCCACGAGATCGGGATGAGCGACGGTGAAGCCCGCGATCTGGCTGCCAACATTACGGCTCGTCTTCATCAGCTCGCCGGAGTGGACTATGTCAGCCACGCCGGCTCGGTGCCAATGAGCGTCCTCAACAACGGCGACCGTATGGTGATTGATGGAGCCCAGGTTCCCGCCGATCCTAATGATTTGAACGCAGGCTACAACGTCGTCTCGCCCGAATATTTCAGCGTAATGGGCATCGATCTTCTTCAAGGCCGCGCTTTTACAGAAGCCGATAATGAGCAGAGCAAAGATGTGGTAGTGATCAGCGAGACCACGGCCAGAAAATTCTGGCCCAATCAAGATCCCCTTGGCCACACTTTCCGCATGGCCGGCGAAAAGGACCGCAAGCTGCAGATCGTCGGCATTGCCCATGACGCGCTATTTCAGATCTACGCCGGGGGCAAGTCGCAGCCTTACTTTTACCTTCCATATGCTCAGCACTTCAAAGGAAACACCATGATGGTCTTCCAGTTAAGGTCAAACAGGGATTTGCTTTCGCTGACACCTGCGGTGGAGAAGACGATCCACTCCCTTGCGCCGCAACTTCCGATCTTTGAAGTGCACACCATGCGCGAGGGGCTCGAAACGACGAACGGACTTTTGGTAATTCAAATCGGTGCTTCGCTGGCCGCGATCATGGGCGGCCTGGGATTGACCCTGGCAGTCATTGGCCTTTACGGCGTAGTCTCCTACACGGTGGGCCGCCGCATCCATGAGATCGGCGTGCGCATAGCGTTGGGAGCCAGCCGCGGCTCCGTATTCCGTATGATCTACCGGCAATCGGTCGTCATTATCGCGGTTGGACTGGCATTTGGCCTGACCCTCGCCTTATTGGTTGCCCAAGCCGTTCGCGGCTTTGTCACCGTAAGTGTGTGGGACCCGGCGACCTACATGATCGTGGGGACAGTCCTGGCGATGGCTGCACTCGCGTCCTGCTATTTTCCCGCCCGCTATGCGACGACCGTAGAACCGATGGTCGCGCTACGCGAGGACTGACCCAAACCTAAGGTTCGTAGATCACCCCGTTGATTCGGATTTTGGAACACCAATGACAAAATCGCACTTCCTTGCCCGGCGGTAAGAATTCCTGGATCTTGAGTTCTCGCCATCGATGGATCCTACATAAACAGGAAAGGGTTTTGAGGCTACTGGATTCGTGTTCTCTGTGCGGCCACCACTTCTTTAGCGAAGAAGCAAGCGCCGCATCCGAATCGGGTGCTCGATGTTCGTGGGATGGCTGGGACATGTTGTTCTTTTTCCTGGTGCCTACGCGTGGTTCACCCTACCCCACGCCTAACGGTTTGAGGCTTCGAAAGCGGCAAAACGGCGTTCCAGCTCCCACTGCTGGGCAGCACGATCGCTTGCTTTGAGTAGCGCCGCGCACGCAGCAGCAGGCTTACTCTGTGGCATAATCGGCCCGCCGCACGCCAATTTGCGCCGCGTGAAGTTATCAGGCGCGGCCCACAGACTCTCGCCCGGGATGAAGGAGTGTTCCAGCGAGGTGCGAGCCATGTTCTTTAGCTCCAGGTAGCCAAGGCCCTGCTCCTCGACCGCCTTTTCATACTCGTGCGTGATGTCGATGCGCGAGACTCCTTCGTCATCGGTCGAAAGCGCCAGCGGCACATGGGCCGCACGATAAAGCGAGAGTGGATGATCTTTGCCCTTGATGCCCAGAATCACATCGTTGGAGGTAAGGTTGATCTCCACCATAATGTGTTTCGCGGCCAGCTCTTGCAACAGCTCGTACGGCCGGTCTTCATACATCACATCGACCCCGTGACCGATGCGCTCCGCGTGGCCCAGCTCGACAGCCTCGCGGATATGAAATTTCAACCCATTCGGCGGCACCATCCCGGGCGACAGTTCGCCGGCGTGCAACGTCATGCGCACCTTGGGATAAATGCTGTGGAGATAATCCAGCATCCTCATGTGCAGGTGATAGTCGCGCATGGAAAGATAGCCATCTTCCGGCATCACAAAGTTCAAACCCACCACCCGCGGATCAACCGACGCCAGCTCAAAGCCGAGTGCTGTCTGCGCGAACACCTGCTCCGGGGGAAAACCGCGCAAAACCTGGTACAGATAGAGCACCTTCACAGCACAGGCCGGTTTCGCCTGCGGTTCGCCGCAATGTTCACGCTGCGCTCGCGTCGTCTCCACTGCGTCCAGCTCCTGACGATCGGTGGCAACCTCCTCCCGCAGTCCGCCGGCCAGCAAGGCATCGTATGTCTTCTTAAGGTCCTCGGCCGAGTCACCGCTCCAGCCGATCTGGTATCCAAGTTTGGCCGCGTGAGCAAACGACGGCGTGTACATGGCTTCGATGTATTGCTCGTTCTGCTCCTGGGCACGGGTGGCAATCTCGTCCACCCACTCGCCGTCGTGCGATTCTCCGAGTGCGTCGAAGCGGTCAAAGGTGGCGAAGAATTGATCGTGGCCGCTGATTCCCGACGACGGCACAAAGTAGCGCATGGAAAATGCATTGACCATGGCATCGTAAAGATTCTGGTCCTTGAGTGCGTTGGCGGCGGGCACGGCGCCTTCGCCACAAGCTCCCTGCGGCTTTATCAGGGTCATGGTCGCCGTCTTCACGCAAAGCCCATCCTGCGCGGCATCGCTAATCAAGGTCTCGGAATACACCGTGCCCCCGCTCATGTGAAGATGCAGGTCGCCGCCCTTGGGCATGCCCTGCAAAAAGACCCGTAATGCCAACGGGTTCTTGCCGGCTGCTGCGAATGCGCGCACGGTGCGCTGCTCTGCTGTCGAAGTGCCCTGGGCTACGCTAGACGACGCGCTCACGCACAAGCCGAGCAATAAACAACCAACGCCTTGATGCAAAGTCATGCAAACTCCCTCGCTCTTGGTTGTCATTCTCGCATGGGCTGGATACCATCACCTTGATCGTCAAGGACCTTCTATGACAAGGCAGTTCCGGTTGGGGATCCTTCTCTGCCTGATCCTCGTGTGCACCTCCCTGCTGCAGGCGCAGACCAAGCCTCGTTACTACGACCCCAGCAACAAAATCCTGATTCTCGGCGCTGTGCCGCAGGAGATCACTGTCTTCGTCTCAGCCATGAAACACGGTGTGAAAAAAGAGCTGTGGGGCGTTCCTTACTGGCAAGGAGAAATCGAAGGCAAACCAGTCATCGTCGCCATCACTGGTATTGGGAAGGCCTACACGGCAGCGACGACGACGTTGTTCCTCACCGAGCTCAAACCGCGGCTTGTCCTGATGAGCGGAACCGGCGCACGCATCAATCAGCAACTGCGGACCGGCGACGTGATCGTAGCCACTACCCTGTACGAGCATGACTACGGCAGCTTGACCCACGATGACATGGTCTATCGGCCATTCAACAGTCCGGTGAATGGCGCCGAGGTGAAAAACGAGATGTCACCGTCCGAGGCAATGCTCAATCTCGCGGACCGGGCAATAACCGCCTATCGCGGCCCCCAGGTTACAGCCAATGGGGCAACCTACGAGGTAAAGGTGCGGCGCGGCGTGGTAGCATCCGCCGACTTGTTCGGCATGACACAGCAGCGCATTGACTCGTTGCGCACCAAGTTTCATACCGATATCGTCGAAATGGAGTCGGCGCCCCTGGGCAAGGTCTGCCAGACATTCGGCGTACCCTACCTGGTCATACGCGCCGGCAGCAATGTCGCGCAGGAAGCGCCCAACAATGACTACCTGCGCCTGAGCCCTATCGCCGCCAAACAGGCCGCTTATTTCACCGTGCATTTGCTCAAGTACCTGTAAGCCTTTCCATCTCAGCGATCACGCTGCCTCTTCTCGTGTGCGTGAGAACCCGATTGCAAATTTAGTCCCGCAGCGACGGCTGAACTTAGCTCAGTACCCTGTCTTCCTGAACGAAGCCATAATTCAACAATGATGGCGTTGATCGAAAATCCGATCCAGAATGCCACCCCAAAGAACTGTCTCGGTTCGAGATGGGTCAATCGACTGGTTGCGAAGAATATGCCCATCACCGGGCGAGTCGTTGCTATACCCAGAAGAACCCCAATCGCCCGAGTGAGCCATCGCATTTTTTGGAGGGTTTCGCCAGCCCGTGCATACCAATAGGCCCGCCCCATCGAGAACAGGAAAATACTATTGAAAAACAGGACAGCGGAACGTTCCACCCACCCACCATAAGCGGGGACGCTCATCGCGTAGGCAGTCAGCCCGACCACAGCTCCCAGCGGGAAAAGCAATCGCTCCGAAAGCCCACTCTTTGCTGCGCGAAAAATGACGAATGGCGCGATCAGCACAAACGCGGTTGCAGAAGTAATGTGTGCAAAGGTCAAAGCAGCGTGGGAGGCAAACGTCCTATCCAGGGCAGCCATCGCCGCGGGGCCGGACTGCGACGGATGCACCAGGGCAACGAACCGTCGTAGAGCTACCGCGACGGCGATCACGATACAAGCCCAGAAACCGGCCTTCAGCCATAGAGGCGCCGGGCGTTTGACCTGCCGTGCCCCGAGTTGCCGGCCGCCATCGAACTGGGCAGCATTCACCTCGGCTGTTCTCAGGTGTACCATCCTTTGAGTACATCACCAGGAACCTCCCCAACGCGATAAAGGTTGGTGAAGGATTGTAAAGATAGGTAAAGACCGGGCGCCCCCACCCGCCGTGCGATTACCATCAGAAACGAAAGAGCCGTTTGCTGCCATGAACAGCCTGCTGATTATCGACGACGACGTAGAACTCTGCGCCCTGCTCATCGAGCGCCTGGCAGAGGATGGCTTCGATCTATCCGCCGTGCACAACGGAATCGACGGTTTAGAACTCGCCAGTAATGGCAGCTATTCTCTCGTCATCCTGGACGTGATGCTGCCCCGCATGGGGGGAATCGATGTGCTCAAACAGTTGCGGGCACGCTCTTCCGTACCCGTCTTGATGCTGACTGCCCGTGGAGATGACATTGATCGCATCATCGGTCTTGAGGTCGGGGCCGACGACTATTTGCCCAAGCCGTTCAACCCTCGAGAACTCGTTGCCCGCATTAAAGCCATCCTGCGGCGCATGGATGAACGCCGGACTGGCCTCGAAAAATTTAAGGCCGGCGACATTCTGATCGACACTTCTCTGCGAGAAGCCTACGTAGCTGACAGGTCGCTGCCATTGACCACCATTGAGTTCGATCTTCTGGAGGTTCTGGTGCGCAACCCGGGACGCGCACTGAGCCGCGAATATCTCACCGGCGTTGCCTTGGGAAGAAAGTTAGGCGCGTTCGACCGGACCATCGACGTCCATATCAGCAATCTGCGCAGAAAGCTGGACGAACATCGCGGTATTCAACGCATCAAGACAATTCGCGGTAGCGGCTACCTGCTCGCACCGCGCAAGGCGACCGAGGACCTTTGACATGCCAGGTCTCTTCGTCAAAATCTTTATCTGGTTCTGGGCAACCGTAGTCCTCACTTGCCTTTCGCTCGTGCTGGCCTTTGCCCTGCAGCCACATGGTGTAGCCTCCCGCTGGCATAGCAGCCTTGAAGATACAACGAAGTACTACGGAACTGCTGTCGTCGGTGTTTTGAAGCAAAGTGGAGCGCCGGCGGCGGACATGTTTATTAGTCAGATCTCAACCGATGCACACGTGCGCGCCTGCCTGTTCGATGAAAAAGGCGTCATACTCGCTGGATGGGACTGTGCAGAGTTCCAGCAGGATGTTGATCGGGTGGCCCACGGCGCTCCCTCGGCTAGCTCCATGCATCGTGGGTTGGCTGCGATCGTAATACCGGTGAAGGGTTCGGACGGGCACACCTTTATCTACGGGTCAGAGCTCTTATCGGGCCCGGGTGCCGCCTTTGGTGTTGATCTGAAAGTCGTGTTGATGCGTATCGGCCTGGCACTGACCGTGTCTGGCCTCATCTGTTACTTTCTTACCCGATACCTGACGAGACCTATCTTGCGTCTTCGCTCCGTCTCCCAGCAAATCTCCGCTGGGCAATTAAGCGCCCGCGCAGACGCTGCCCTGGAATCGCGAAGAGACGAGATGGGAGATCTTGTTCGGGATTTCAATAGCATGGCAAATACAACGGAGACTCTTATCTCGAGCCAGCGCCAACTTTTGTACGACGTGTCCCACGAGCTGCGGTCGCCGCTGGCACGGCTGAATGTCGCCTTAGACTTGCTGCGCGGCCGCATCGGCGAGGTTCCCGCCATCAATCGTATGCAGATTGACCTGCAAAGGCTCAATGAGACCATCGGACGACTGCTGACCGTCGCTAAGCTTGAGGCCTCGCCGACACTACAGAATTCTGCGCGGGTGGACTTACCTGATCTTGTATCCAGCATTGCCGCCGACGCTGATTTTGAGGCACAGAAACGAGGAAGCCGCGTAAAGGTGGCAGAATCAGCGGACCTGGCGGTGCTCGGAGATCCGAGTCTCTTGCGCAGCGCCATCGAGAATGTCCTGCGCAACGCCCTCAGGTTCACCGCGCCTGGCACGCCGGTCGAAGTGCTTCTTCAAGCATCACCGGCGGTCAACGGCGACAAGGCAAGCATCGTGGTGCGCGACCATGGCCCTGGCGTGCCGCCGGAAGAGCTCACTCGCATTTTCAAGCCGTTCTACCGCTTATTCGAGTCGGGCGGGAACGACTCCAACGGTGCAGGACTGGGTCTGGCGATCGCCGACAGGATCGTTCGCCTTCATGGAGGCAGAATTTGTGCGACAAACGTTGCCGGAGGCGGACTGAGCGTTGAGATCATCCTGCCCCGAATCCCGCGAACTGAAGAAGAAGGATAGTAACGGTCAAAGTACTCGCTACAAATCCTGAGTCGTAAAGTCCCCAGAACCGGGGCCTTGCTTAGTCACCAAGTCCCCGGTTGCAAGCTGCTTAGTCCAGCTTCTCCAGCTTATCGAGGCACCCGATCCAGCCGTGCTCGTGCTTGGCCACTGCTTCGGCAGTGCGGAAACGTTCATGCGTCAGGATAAGTTCCGTTCCCTGTTCAAGATCACGCAACTTGACTGTTACCAATGTCTCCTCACCCGATTGGCAGGCGCCGCCCCAGGTGAACGAGAGCAGCTCATTGGGAACGATCTTCCGATAGAACCCAGAGGCCACATAGACGGCATTGTCCAGCCCGTGCATCTCCACCCGGTACTCACCGCCCACGCGCAGATCGGCCGTTGCGTTTGCCACCCGCATTCCACCGGGAGCGAACCATTGCTGCATCAACTCCGGCGTTGTCCAGGACGCAAAGACGCGCGAACGCGGAGCCTTGATCACGCGCCGAACCTCGAGTTTTAAGCCTTCACTTTTTTCCAGCTCTTGCACTGCTGCTTGCTCGCTCATGTTCTTCTCCTTCGAGGAAGTGTTGGAGAGCGTCAAGTTGCCGCTCCCAGAATTTCTGGTAATAGGCCAGCCACTCCTCAGCCGGCCGCAGCGGGGCGGGGTTGAGTCGCACAATCTGAAAGCTGCCGCGTCGCTCGCGGGCGATCAGTTCCGCAGATTCCAGCACCTTCAAATGCTTGGACACCGCGGCCAGCGAGATACGATACGGTTTGGCAATTTCGCCGACCGTTTTTTCCCGCGCAGAAATGTCGCGCAGGATCGACCGGCGCGTCGAGTCTGAGAGCGCGTGAAAAATTGAGTCCAACCGGGCAGCATTTGACTTAACCATATGGTTGAATGATAGATCGACGCAGAGGGACTGTCAACCAGTTGGTTAAATGTTGTCCTCCGCTCTATACGCCTCGAAGAGCGTACCTCAGTGGCTAAAGCCGTCAAGCGTCCGGCCCAAAGGCAATAACCTTCAAAAAGTTGAGCTCTCAAAAGAAACCGCAGATCAGACCGTTGGACTCTGCAGGATTTGTGCCAGCGCGTGCAGCCGCTTAGCGTCCGCAGTCGTCTTGGCGCCGGCGGCATCTGCCTCCACAGAAGCCGCCATGCCCTGAAGCTTTGCAACATCCTTCTTACCGAGCTTCGATGTCTGCGCACGTACGACGGCCTTATTCAGAGCGTCAAGCCGTTTCGCGGGCAGCGCCTGCGAGCGCCCCAACTGATCCAGATAAGCGCGCGCCACCACCAGGTGAGACGGCCATGCAATCTTTTGCTGGTTCTGTACGTTGAGCTCGCTCAGTTGCACCAGGTCGGACGCATCGATCTCATTCTGCGTCATAAATTTGCTCGGGACCAGTTTGAACACGTCGATTCCCCGGGTGATCTCCGATCCATAGATGTAGCCGTTGTACCAATAAGCCGACCATTCGCCACCCAGAATAAGAGTCGAGGCATCGAGAGGTCCGCGATCAAAGTAGGCAATCTCGTAGGGATGTGCCGCGTCCGTAAAGTCCACCACGGAAATTCCGCCCTGGTACCACGCCTGCACTTCGATATCGCGCCCGGGGACCGGCACCAGCGATCCGTTATGCGCAACGCAATTCTCCGTTGCCGTCTGGGCCGCGGGCATCTTGTAGTAGCTTGCCAGCGAAAGCTTGTCGTCTTTCAGATTAAAGATAGCGTCCGCGCCCCACTTATTGGGGTCGGTCGGACGGCACCGCGGCTGCAGGCCGCCGCCCCACTCGTCGGTAAACACCACCTTGGTCCCGTCATTTGAGAAGGAAGCCGAGTGCCAGTAGGAATAGTTCGGATCATTCACCGCATCCACGCGCTTCGGATGCACCGGATCTTTGATGTCGAGCAGGATGCCATTGCCTGAGCAGGCGCCCGCCGCCAGGCCAATGGCTGAATACACCGTGATGTCATGGCATTGGTTGGTGTCCGCGGGCTTCTCCGCTTTCTTGTCATGGCTGCCGCCATTGTTGAGCCCGTTCATCGCGCCCGTGCGCGGGTCAATAAATACCCGCGGGCTCGACACTATTTTCGCCTGCTCCGGCGCGGCAAGCGGCACCTTGATCACATCGATGCGGAACAAGGAAGTGTTCGGATCTTTATCCGGAGCCTCACCGGAACATCCCGCAAGCTCCTCTGATTTCCGCACAAACGAGGTTCCTGAGACATAGAGGTAAACATTCTCTTTGTCGTTGGGATCCACCACCAGCGTATGCGTGTGGGAACCGCGGCAGGTCTGCACCGCCGCCACCTGCTTCGGGTTTTTGATGTCCGAGATATCGAAAATCCTCACCCCGCGAAACCGGTCCGGGCTGGCCACCGGCTCCCGCTTGTCCTTTTCATGACCGGGTTCCGGCGGAGGCAGCGGAGGGAAACCCTGGGTGCCGCAATCAAGCCGTCCATTCGGCATCTCGACCGACATGAAGAGCAGGTTTCCATAGACCGAGGGATCACCCTGTCCGCCTGGACAAACCAGAGACGTAGACAGCGATATCTTCGCCGGGTTCGAGATATCGTAAATGTTCAAACCATAGAAATTGCCCTGGAACAGGCGGGTCCCCTGGAACGCAAAATCTGAGTTCGCAAACGCCAGCTGCGCGATCACCGGTTGCATGGGCTTCGCGATCTTGGCCTTGTTCATGCCAAGCGTGTCGAGCATCTTCTGCACTACCGGATCGTCCGCCTGCGTCGATGACAATTGAAAAGCCGTAGGCTTCTTCAGGAATGCGAGGTGCTTGATGCCCATCGCCGCCTCACCCGCATCATAGATTCCTGGCTTCAGCCCAACCCGCGGATCGTCGGTGGTCGAACCCGTCATCCCGGGTGGGAGTGGTGTCGCCGGTTCGGCCGCGAAGGGATCCTCTTCTTCAGCAGCCGGAGCCGCCTTCGCAGCCGAGGCCGGCGACGGGGGCGGTGCCTGCGCTTGCAGCCGGACGGTAACAGAACTGAGGAAAGCCACGGCAAACGCCGCGATCAGCAACCTAAAGACAAGAGACAGCGAGCGCTTCATTCTTTCTCCTTCAACATACCTTCCATGATTTTGATCTCGGCCCGCTGCGTGTTATCTACATCCGTTGCAAAGTCGAACAGCTCGGCATCCTGGCCTGCTCCCGGCGTATCGAACAATTGCTTCACCATGACCAATGCGCCGTTGTGGTGCTGCATCATGCCGCTTAAAAACTTCCGGTCAAACTCCGCGCCTTCCATCTGCTCTAACTCACGCATCTGCTGAGGAGTCAACATACCCGGCATGGCCTGCATCGGTTTCCCACTCTTATCCATGTCCGGCATACCCGGCATGGACATCGATAAAGGTGCGTTCCGCGCCACCAGCCAACGCTTCATGAACCTGATCTCGTCCGCCTGGGAAAGGCTGATGCGCTCCCCCAGAGTGCGAATCCCTTTATCCCTGGTGTGTGATGGAATCAGCGCAGTCATCTCGACCGCCTGCGCGTGATGCATAATCATCCCTTGCATGAACTCAACGTCCGCCTGTGAGCGCGGGGGCGCCAACCGCGGAGGTGGAAGCCGGCAGCCTTTTGCTGGGGGACCCCGGCGCACCCGGTTGCACCACCGAGACGGACCCCGGTTGTTGAGCATAAGTCTGGCAAGCCGGCAGGTCGCAAAGTGCCGCTACCGCCAACGACACAGCCCAGGTTCCCATCCACTTACTAATAACGCCGGCCATATTTCCTGCCCCCACGTTATCATGCCATCAGGCGATATAGGATAGGGATAGCTCCCATGCAAAGACCTGTCGTCGTGCTTTCGACCGTAGCGCTGCTCGCATTGACCGCGTCGGCCTGGGTCGCCTCGCCGGTAACGCCAATCAACCAGCCGATAAAGTTGCAGCTGCGAACCCAGGTACAGCCCTTCCATGGCAACGGACCCTGGGTCGAAGCCCAATTTGAATCAGCCATCGTACCCGCGAAAACCGCAATCATCATCACGGATATGTGGGATCAGCATTGGTGTAAGGGCGCTACGCACAGAGTAGGGCTCATTGCCCAGAGGATGGAACCCCTGCTCTCACTAGCCCGCGGCGCCGGTATACTCATCATCCATGCGCCCTCCGAGACCATGGAGTTCTATCGTGACGCGCCCGGGAGGCTCCTCGCAGAAAAGGCACCGCACTCCCCTGCTCCTCCGGAACTCACCTTCTCCGACGCTCCTCTCCCCATCGACGATAGCGATCAAGGCTGCGACACTCCCGGAGATAAACCCCATAAGGCCTGGAGCCGCGAAACCGCAGCCCTTACCATTGCGCCGGGAGATGTGATCTCTGACCAGGGGCAGGAGATCTACAACGTGCTCCAGCAACATCACATCGACACCGTGCTCTTCATGGGTGTGCACGCCAACATGTGTATCCTCAACCGGACCTTTGGCGTGCGCCAGTTGTCGAAGTGGGGAATGCGCTGCGTTCTGGTGCGCGATCTTACCGACGCCATGTATAACCCGGCGTCGAGACCCTTCGTCTCCCACGCTGCCGGCACGGAACTGGTGATCGAACATATCGAGAAATACTGGGCGCCCACGACCACCAGTAGCGCGTTGACGACGGCATTCAAGAAAACACCTTAATACTTGTAAAAGGACACCTGCGTGATATCCCGCTTGCAGCCGTGCCGCTACTATCTCCTCGCTCTCCTCATCCTCCCAACAACCCTGACTTCCGGGGCTCAACAAACGCCGGCCCCAAAAACGCAAATCATTCACGCCGGAAAACTCCTTGATGTACGCACCGGACACATAGAGACGGACGCCTACATCACGGTGATCGGGGAAAGGATCGATTCCATTTCCCGGTCCGTCCCGGCCGCGGACAAGCCGATGATCGACATGAGCGGCTACACCATCGTCCCCGGGCTGATCGACGCCCACGGACACATCCTCTCCGATCCAACCACGCAGTCTTCCACGTCGTACCTGATCACCTCTGCTCCGCAAGCGACCGTACGTGGAGTCGCCAACCTGCAGCTTTGGCTAAAACATGGGTTTACCGTGGTACGCGATGCCTGCGAATCCTATCCGTCCTATCCGCAATTTGCCTTGCGAGAGGGCGTTGCCAAAGGGCTAATTGAGCGGCCCCCGCATTGTCGCCGCCGGCAGTTGCGTTTCGCTTACCGGTGGCCACGGCGACTCCGACCGTCTCTCCCCAGACAAGCCAACCCTCGACCAGCCCAACCAGGTAGACACTGTCGACGATGTGAGCCGCATTGTCCGCCGCGACATCAAGTTTGGCGCAGACTGGATTAAGTTAATGGCAACCGGCGGAGTCATGGATCCCATCAGCGACTATCGCGTACAGGAATTGAGCGATGCCCAGATGGCGCGTGCGGTTGAGGACGCCCATCGCGCCGGCCACAAGGTGATGGCACATGCCGAGGGGACCGTCGGCATCAAGGCCGCCATTCGCGCGGGTGTCGACTCCATCGAGCACGGAACCATGCTCGACGATGAAGGCGCGAAGATGATGGCCGACCGCGGAACCTGGCTCGTGCCCACGCTTTATTGCTTCCAGCACGATCTACAAACCGGGCTCTCCAAGGGCCGCGAGCCCAGCAGCATGGCGAAGGGCATTGCCATCGTCAAGGAACAGGGCCCCGCTTTTCAGCGCGCCTTGAAGTATCACGTAAAGATTGCCTACGGGGTCGATGACGATGACATTGACGAGTCCGTGTCCAGGGAGTTTGGTGCGCTCGTACGCGGCGGCATGACTCCACTCGAAGCGATGCAAGCGGCGACCATTCACGGAGCCGAGCTTCTGTCCCTTGACAAGGATCTGGGCGCCATTGAACCAGGCAAGTTTGCCGACCTGGTGGCCGTGCCCTCGAATCCCTTGGACGACATCACGGTGATGGAACACGTTGCCTGGGTCATGAAATCCGGCATCGTGGTGAAGCCGCTGCCCTGATTGCAAAATGAGTCCCGTTAGGGACGGCGGAACTTAGCCAGGACGCCAGTCCCATAAGCGTTAACCGATCGTGTCGGCTCTTAGCCGGTAAGCCGTGCTTTTCAAGCTACATCGCGCCAAGTCCCGTTAGGGACGACCGATACGTAGCCCAGGATGGAGTGCGCAGCACGGAATCCTGGGTACCTATAGCAAAATGATCAAGCCCCGTAGGGGCGGCACACATCCTTCAGGGACGTCAGTCCCCATCAGAGCGGATACGGAAGCTGAAACAATCGCCTTTATTACTGACGCACCCACTACTTAGATGCCGCATCAAACGCCTTCTGAATGAACGCAACGATACGACGACGGGCATCGAAACCATGCCAGGGCTCGGGCACAGGAGAGCCGTAGATGGCCATAGCCAAAGGGCCATGATTGTCCCGCGGGTAAGTCACCAGGTCGACCGGCACGCCCATCTGTCGCAATGCTCGATACATTTCCATCGACTGCCCCAAAGGATCGGTCGTGTCGCCCTCCCCCTGCAACAGCAGGAACGGAGTGCTGGCTTTGCCGGCACTGGCCAGTGGGCTTTGCCGCCATGCATCCTCGGGATGCTCCCACGGCTTGCCAAAGTACCAGCGGTCGTACCACGATGAGTCCTCCGTACCGTATTCACTGTGCTGGTCGATCACCGGCGCGCCACTGACGATGGCTTTAAAGCGCGTGGTCTTGCCCTCGACAAAGGCAGCCATCTCTCCACCGTAGCTATAGCCCATCAACGCCATGCGGTTGCTGTCGATGGGCTCGGTCTTCAGCACGGCATCCACGCCGGCCATGATGTCACGGTAATCGCCGCCGCCCAGATCGTTCTTGTTAGCCGCAGCAAAGGCTGCGCCATAGCCGGAGCTGCCGCGCGGATTGGTCCGCAATACAGCCCAGCCGTGACCCAGCAGAAAGTCGATCCACGCATCATGTGCTTCCGCGTAAGCCCCCAGCGGACCTCCATGCACTTCCACAATCAATGGCACACGCCGCTGTGCCGCTTCCGGTGGCAGGTACAGACGCCCTTCTATCGTGAACCCGTCGCTCTTCCATTGCAGCCGCTTCGGAGCCACGCTCAATAAGTTCGCCGGTGCCAGCGGCGGAGTCTTCACCGGCATCGCTGGGGATTTCAAATCCGCGGTGTAGTAAAGCTTTCGCGGATCTCCTCCGCCACTCCCCAGAAAGAGCCAACCATTCCGCTGCGCATTCGTTTCCAGTGCGGATGACATCCGAAGGAGGCAGCGCCAGCAGTTCCGGCTCGCTCGCTCCAGGCGCAAAGCGCGCCACTGTACCATGGAAACCGGCTTCGACCAACTGGATCACGCTGCCATCCGCCAGTGGTACCGGAAGGCCACGACGCATGGAACCCTTGAACCCATCGGTCAGATCGCGTGTGGTCTTCGCTGCCAGGTCATAAACGTAGAGGTCGGCGTAGCCGGGCGGCGCATCGTGTTTCGCCTGTGCCAGGTAGACGATCGACCCACCATCGAGCGCAAATGCCGCGGCCTCGATGGTCGGCGGCAGCCCCACCAGTTTTTCCGGATGAGTCGAGTCTGCCCTGCTGACCAGCCAGCTACTCATCGCCGGTCCCAGGTCGCCCACACCATTTGCGCCCTCGGAGAGCGCCAACAGCTTTCCGCTGTCGCTGCTCCAGTAAGCCTCCCGCACGTCCGGGTCCACGGGCAACAGCATCAGCTTGCCGCTGGCTACATCCAGCAAATACAGCCGCGAGCCATGGGGATTATGGTTCACCCACACGGCGTCCGACTTCGCTTCCTTCTGCGCCTTCTCGCCCGGGGTCTGCGGATCCGCCGCAATGATCGCGATGGAGCTGCCATCGGGAGAAACCTTGTACCGGGTTACATCGAGGTTCACCTGATCCGTCTTCGCCTCGCTCTTCGCATGCTGCGGCGTGTCACTCGATGGCGGATCTTCCGGCTGCGCCGTCTCGTCTTTCGGGGGCAACGCATCCGGAAGTTTGGCCTGGTCGACCACCGGCTTCACCTTGAGGCTAAACGGCTTCGCTTCGCCGCCGTTCATGGGCAGGCGATAGAGCGAAATATGTTCGTCGCGTTTAGCCAGGAACAGGATGCTTTGCCCGTCCGGCATCCAACTCGCATCGTACTCTCCACGCTTATCCGCGTCCGGGGAGTAGGTAATCTGCCGTGGCTCTTCCCCACCGGCGCCGGTTAGCCACAGGTGGCTCTTCGCGCCATCTGCCGTTGCCTCCGTGATACGTATCAGGATTCGCTTGCCGTCCGGTGCGAGCCGGGGGTCGCTCATGGTTTTGAATCGTCGCAACTGCTCGTTGGTCGGGAAGCTGGGAGGAGTCCCCGAGGGCACGGGCGCCTGCGCAGCGAGAGGCAGTGTGGCACCGAGCAAAAATAGTGGAAAAAGAGCATCTCGAACAAAGCCGGCCATACAAGAAGAGTACCCTGTTCCGGGTTTGTGCCGAGGCGAACATGCGGTGCCCGTCCAGGGAAGGGCTTCGCGCTTTCTCAAGGAGACTGGCTTGCCCCAAAACCTTGCAATTTTTACGGCCTATCCACCTCAGGTGGTAACTTTCTTACCGCGCGCACTTCCGGCGCAAAGAAAACCATAACAGTTACGGAAAATTTTACATCCGCATTAGAACTAATTATCGGAGTATCCGGCCGGCGAGAAAATTCCGATGCACAACCACTGTCCACCGTTTGCGCTCGCTAGTTGTGCATGTACATTAAAAACACTGGCAACTGCTGATTGCGCCCGGCAATTCTGGTTGCAAACAACACTACATGTTGGAGTAACAATGCGTCATGATATATGGGTTGGACTAAGAAAGGTTTCGCAACAACTCGACCAGGTTGTTAAATATGAATCAGGGGAGTTAGACGACCCCACGACAATAGAACTATTTCAGTCTCTCATTGAGAGTGGCCTCGCCTGGTCTCTGCCTGGCAACTACGGAAGAACCGCAAGTGAGTTGATTACCCTCGGTGTCTGCCATCCAGCGGACCGTTCCTTGCACGAGCAGGTACTGGCAGGATGATCGACTACGATCGCCTGGAGAGAGGCCTTAGCGGGGTGGAGCCCAGCGCTAAGGCAGAACCTGCCGTAGATGAACTTGACAACCTACACGTTAGAAAACGAACGCTTAAAAAAAGTGATCGACGTGCAGAAAACCGAAATCAAAAGGCTGATGCGCCTGCTCGGCATCGGCTTGCAGCTGAGATAAAAGAAGCCCCACTGGTTTAGCAGCCAGTGGGGCTAACATTCCCTAATCCCAGTTAGTCGAAGAAGTGGCGATCCTCATCCGCCAGGTGCGCCTTCGCTGCCTGCACATTGAAGCTGACACCAATCCCCGGCCGGTCCCATACCTTGATAAACCCGCGTTCGACAATCGGGTTCGGCAGCCCTTCGACAATGTCATACCACCAGTCAGGCTGGCCTAACGGATACTCGAAGGCAATGTAGTTTTGCGGCAAAGCGGCCGCCACCTGCACATGTGCGGCCAACCCGAAAAGCCCGTCGAAAACTCCGTGCGGAGCAATCTGGATACCGTGAATGTCCGCGTACTCCGCGATCCACTTCATTTCTGCAATGCCACCGACATCCTCCGGGTCCGGCCCCACAATATTCACCGCCTGCTTCTCGATCAGGTCTTTAAAATTCTCTCTCAGGTATATCTCTTCCCCGGTGTGAATCGGGACCGTCGTGCTCACCGTCACTTCGCGAAAAAGATCGGCGTTGGGATAAGGCGTGTAATCTCCGGTGATCAAATCCTCCAGCCACGCGATGTGGAGCGGTTCCATCGCGCGCGCAAACGTGATCGCGTCCTTGACCGTCCAGCCTGGTCCGCAATCAAGCGCCAGCCCGATCTCATCGCCCAGCACCTTCTTCATCGCTTCAACGCAGGCGACCACATTGGCCAAACCGCGTTCCGTCATCATGCCGCGATCGGCATGCGACGCTCCTTTCCGCGGTGGTTCGTCGTACCACGCATTGGGCACCGCGGGCATCATCGCCGGATCGTGAAAACCGACAGCTTGCTTAATCAGTGTAAAGCCCTCTTTAGCGTCCTTCATCTTCGCCATGGTCTCGGCATAATCCTGCGGCGTATGGCCAGTCATGGGAAAGCGGACGGCTCCGTTGTAGATACGCACCCGGTCCCGGATTTTGCCCCCGAGCAGCTTGTATACCGGCACGCCGGCCACCTGCCCCGCGATGTCCCACAGCGCTATCTCGATCGCGCTCACCGCTGCGCCCCACGGCTTGAACGCACCCAGCCGCCGAATCTTCAGCAGCACGCGGGCGACGTCGGTCGGGTCTTCACCGATGAGATAGTCCTTATAGAAGAGCACCATCGGCTTGAGATAAGGCTTGTAGGACTCAGCTTCTCCGTACCCGGAGACGCCCTGATCGGTGACGATGCGAACCACCGGACTCTTGCCAATGATCGCGCACCGCAGATCGGTGATCTTGATCGATACCTGCCCTGCCCTCTTCTCCGCCGGAACACCCTTCTGCTGCGCACCGAGCGCCGATGCGGCCGCTGCCGCCGAAAGCGATCCGATAAAGCCTCGTCGCGTCCAATGAGCCATGAGTCCCTCTTCCTGGAAAATGATTGCAGCGATACCGCCCGTGGGCTAGTGTATCTGCTGGCATTTCCCCCCGCTACCCACGCGAAGCTGGACTCAGAAATCCACGTGAATGCGGAAACCGGGAACAGCCACCGGTCCCCGGTCCCGGTTGAAGCCAGGATTGTTGACAAACGAGAGCAGTGCCGCGACATAGAGGCCGCCATGCACATGGGCCGTGTAGTAGGTTTCGCTCACGCTCTCACGTCCATACTTCAGGCCGCCGTCACCGAGCATGAAGCCCAGGCCTCCCAGGCCTAGATACTCGCGATGGTCCTGGCTAAGGCCGCTGTTGACGAAGGCGGAACCAATGCGATCCAACTTTCGGTGCCAGATATCGAGTGACATGTCGCCGCCGAAAGAAACCGTGTTATTCATCTCGCTGAAGATAAAGGATTCGTAGTTTCCATCGTTCCACCCTGCGCGCAAGAAAACGCGGAAATTCGCCGGCAGCTCCTGCTCGAAGTTCACACCGAAACCAGGCTTGCTCGTATCCGGGTGTCGGTGAGCGGTGATGTCCGGCCTTGGATCGCGGCCGCTCAGGTAGGCATCGTTCGCCTCACGGTAGTTTCCCAGGTTGGCGTGGTTGACGAAAGCCAGCAACCGGAGACGGGTGGCATAGCTTTGGATGGTGTACGTGGAATAGTCGAATTGGAAATTGTCGGAATGAACATGGCGGATGTTGTAATCGAGACCGCCCGCAGTGGAGAATTTCGGCAGCAGCGCCTCCGCAAAGCGGAAGCCCATCTTTGGACCCTGGTACGTTGCCATGGCGGCCAGGGTAAAGCCGTGAGTGTCTCCCGGAACCTCATAGATACCGTTGTTCCCGATGGCGAGATTGGTGAATTGCAGGTGTGTGTCGCTGCCGACCTCGTTCACGTCGAAAAAGTCGAGCAGGCTCATTTTGCCGAAGGTAAATTCAACCCGGCGCCGCGGGATAGACGGCTGCAGATAAAACGGGTTGGGGTCCTCGTCGATGCGGTCTGCGCTGAGGGCTACCGTATGGTGGACAAAGGAACGAGAAAGATACACAGACCGGCCTACGGTCGGGTCGGTGGCATCCGCGTTAACATAGGCGGCGACCCCAAAGGTGTCACTCAAGCCCCGCCCACCGATCTCATCGAAATTGGCAACCACCTCGGTGAACCGCATCAGGCGGACAGCAGTGTAAAGGGTTACGGAACGGGAAACAACCGCCTGTCCGTAGCCGCGGAAGCTGTTGGGCCCGGAGTAGGGCGAGTGGAACGGCGTGTGCGCCTGCAGGATGAAGTTGGATTGCCCGGATATCCAGAAGCGGTTGCCAATGAGGTGCTTCAGGATTACCGCCGGGCTTTCCTGATCGTCCGACTGGTCTTGGATGCTCTGTTTTACCTGGGGAACCGCATTGGAGAACTCCGGCGCACCATTTGACCCGGACCGGGCTGTCTTTAGGTCGCCAAACAACGGCGCGTTGGGCAAGGAAGCGATGTTGACCGGAGGCGGCGTGTTGGCAGGCGGCACCACCTGGGCAACCGCGACGCCACTGGAGACGACGAGAAGCGCTATCAGGACTGGCGTGCGCCTGGCCGGTCGTCTCTGAGCAAGCATCTCCACCTGCAAGAAGGTATAACCAGCGGGGCCTGCCAACGATAACAATCCTTTAAAAATCGCCTGGAATCGCCCGGAGCCGGCCAGACCGGCACTTTCACTGAACCTTCACGTCCCGCGCCTACCTTAATCTCTCGTGCAATCCCCAGTTGGAGGCGCCTTGGCCTTGAATCCGGAAGTACTTCATCTCCACACCTACTTCTTTTTCCCCATCTCGATCGACCAGGCCGCGGTCATGGATGAGCACCCGGAGATCTGGCGGGGTTCGCAGCCCTGGTTTGACAAGCTGGACCTTTGGGTTACCGGGCACGTGGTGCCGGGGTATGAATCCGCCGTATCCCAGTTGGGTGGCTGGCGCCGCCACTCCGAGAAGTCTCTGGATTTCAACTCGTCCACCTACCAGGACATGATGTTCTTTCATCCCTTTGTGCGGCGAGCATTTTTCGATACCGGAGACTCGAATGCGGACCACGAGGCGCTGGTCCACCGCTATGTGATCCATGCGCCGGCGGGTACTCGCCTCTACTACGAGGCGGAGGACGGTAGCGGCGTGTCTGCCAGGGTAGAAGTGACTGACTTGCGCCTGCTGATGTTTGCCAATGGCATCGGCATTCTGACCATCGGGGTGGAGGCCCATCAGATTAGCTATGCCCACGCGCTCTGGATCAACGAGATGATGCGCAAGATCTATCCTTCGAGCGGCCATCAAATCCAGACGGGACGCATTCCGAACCGCCTGGCCCTGGTGCTCGAAGCCGGCACCGAGCGGCGCACGGTTGCCGAGGAGCGCTGGCAAAGCGGGCGCGGGCTGGGGTATCGTCCGCAGCTCTCGAACATCGTGCTCAGCCTGCTGCACTTTGCCAACTACGCCCACCAGGAGTACGAGGCCACCCTCGACGAGCGCATGATCGTGAACAGCTTTGTCAGCCTTGACCGGACTCACCTGCCCCCGGGCTTCGAGACGTCGGAAGAGTACGACATGGCTTTCAGCCGCTTGCTCTATGTGGATCGCGACGGCGAGGGCTTTCGCTACGACGCGCATTTTCTACACCAGGAGATGAAGCGCCACGTTTACCGGCGATGGCAGCACCAGGGCACACTCTATGGAATGACGGCTTACTCCAGCGTGACCAGTACGCTGGGCGACGCCGCGGATGTGGTTCATCGCATGTTCCGCTCCAAACACCTGCTGATGGCGGTCATTGCCTTGTTCTATCGGGCCAGCCTGCTGGGATTTGCCGAGCAGTCGGCTCTGGTATCGCGGCAGTTGTTCCCGGTCTTTTCCGGCGGCAGGGTGCGCCATCGGCACATCCAGTTTGCCACCCGCTTGATGGCCGACTTCCACTACTTCAATACCTATTGGTTTCACCTCGAGCCCACGACCAAGGATGAGGAGCTGGAACACTTTGGACTGTTGAGCCAGGCGTACCAGTTGGCTCCGATGAAGGAGACGATTGAAGACCAGATCACTTCGCTGGCCGGCTTCATCGACCGCCTCTTTGCGTTGCGCAACAACGATGCGGTGAACCGGCTGGCGATGATGAGTGTGCTGCTTGGAATTGGCGCGTTGGTCACGGGCTACTACGGGATGAACATCCCCCATCTCGAAAACATATTGCACAATGACCGGATTTCCTTCTGGTCGCTGCTGCTGACCTCGATCATGGCGGCAGCTTCGCTCTGGTTCGTGTTCTATATTGTCGGGTCGAACTGGTTGGATTACCGGGCGAGCATTCTGCCCCATCGCTACCGCCGGCCACTTACCCCGAAGACCCTGCGCGAACTCAGGCGATATGACCAGCAGGAAGGAGATACCACGGGCTCTGCAAGCACTGCACCGGTTAGCTAAGCTAGACCTGGGAGTTCGCCTCAATGATCACGTTGGTGATCCAACCGACGATCGGCTCCGTCCTGGCGCCGCCACGCGTCACGAAAGTATCCTGACACCACGGAGTGGATTCCATCGCGCGCTTCGCATCCGCAAGTGTGGCTGTTTGTGGCACGACTGCGAAGCTGGTCTCCAGCTTCGCCTTGAAGTCAGGGTCGCTCATCAGATCATGGAGTGTTAGCATCTGTAGCTCCGCGGCGGCTTTACCGGCAGCCGCAGCTTTAGCGATGAAACGATCGATCGTGCTGCGGTGAACAATGCACAAAGGTTCGTCGTCTGCCTTGAGGATGGGCAGCCGGTTGCCCTTCTTTTCCCTATCGAGGCTCGCTACAGCTTCAACTAGTTTGATCTTGCCGGGCTCCTGATTAATGGCATACGCCGCCGACCTGGGTATCATTTTGTCCGTGACCCGGATGCTGCGCAATTTTTCGTCAGGCGTGAGCTCGCGGGCAATGGAGGTAACACTGCGCGTTGCCGCCTCGAGCTGCTCCTTCCCGAAATAAAAGGCAAGTACCGTCCCTACCCATGTTCCGATCATGGGCAGAATCATCGTCAGAATCTCTTTCGCCTGGGATTTATCGCCATGTATGGCAATCCCTGCAAGAGATGGTCCACGGCCAATCCGCGTTCACACCAATCGAGTGTCGCTCGGACCGAATGCACGATCAAGCCGCCTCCGGGTTGAACCTTCCTGATGGTAAGATATCCTTGTTTCCGTGAAATAGGGGTTTCCGTGCTAGCCAAAAAAACTACCAAGAACCAGATCACCCTCCCCAAAAAAGTGGTGGACCGTTTTGATGGCGTGGAGTATTTCGAGGTAAGCACAGACGGATCGTGTATCATCCTGCGGCCTCTGCAACGGAGCCGCGCGGATGAAGTCCGTGCCAAGCTGGCACAGCTTGGGATTGATGATGAGGACGTCACAGCAGCTGTCTCGTGGGCTCGCAAGAAAGCGTGAGCGAGCGCGTAGTCTTTGATACTGGGATCGTTGTCTCGGCGCTGGTTTTTTCCAATAGCCGGTTAGCCTGGCTTCGGCCACATTGGCGTCAGGGCGGCTGCATACCTTTGATCTCAGCCCTTACCCTAACCGAGCTTACGCGGGTCCTGGGATACCCGAAATTCAACCTCTCCTCCAGCGACCGGAGAGAACTACTGTCTGAATATCTTCCGTTTTGCGAAGTCGTTGAGCGAACACGACGATCCAACGTTGTGTGCCGCGACCCCAACGATCAGCCGTTCCTCGACCTGGCCCTAAGTGGCAAAGCCAAGCTTCTCATCAGCGGCGATCGGGACCTGCTGGCGCTTGCCGGAAGAACCCGATTTCTCATCGAAACCCCCGAGGCATATCGAGTCCGGATCTTCAACGCATAGAACCCCCTCCTCGCGCCTGCCCAGAAGGGGCCAAGCGCTCATGCCTCGCGTCTCTTCAGACTTCCGGCGGGCGTTGCAGCGGAATGGCTTCGTTGGCCAAACGGAGAGAGTCGTCGATCGAGCCCGGATCGCACCATTCGATGCGATCGTGGGTGCGGATCAACCCTCCAACGACAACTCTGCAATTAAGACCTGAACGATTCAAGAGAGGCTTGAAGACTCTTTTGCCGAGTAGATTTTCAAGATAAAGGCACGGCACGTTGAGCCGCCCCCCGTACAAGACACAGTCGCCAATACGAAAGTATTGCCCCACAAGATGGTTGAGCGGCACCCCGCGCGTGGTCATATTTCGACGATGCTCGTGAGGCGCAAGCTCGATGTCGCGGTCGCGCGCAAGCGCTTCCAGTACCTCAACTTCTATGAGCGTTGCCTGGCGATCTATGTGGTGCTTCCTGGAGTAGCTTCCGAGCCCGGTCGCATAACGGTCGCCTTCCAGCCCGATGCCGGCGACCAGGCGCACCTGGGAAAGCGCGACCATCGGCGCCGACGCTTCCGGCGCAACGTGGATGTTTAACAACTCACCCTGCCAATGCATCCGGTCATCATCGCATTCGGAGATCATCCGCACAATTCCTCCGGATTGCACGGGAACCGGCGGCCGCATGTTTTCGTATCGCAAAGTGGGCCCAAAGGCGACGGGAGGCAAGAATGCTGGCAGATTTGCGCGACGCGCTGCGACAACTGCGGAAGGCGCCGGGGTTTACCACCACGGCCATCATCACCCTGGCACTGGGGATCGGAGCAACCACCGCGATCTTCACCCTCATTCACCAGGTGATGCTGAAGTCTCT
The DNA here is from genome assembly GCA_963850235.1 of uncultured Acidobacteriaceae bacterium. Taxonomy (GTDB): domain Bacteria; phylum Acidobacteriota; class Terriglobia; order Terriglobales; family Acidobacteriaceae; genus PALSA-350. Next base: position 177,631 of record CAWKKM010000024.1, read on the forward strand.
GCCGGTGGTGAAGCCGGAGGAACTCTGGAGGATCGGAGATAAAATTCGCTGCTGCAACTGGGGCGGGTATACCCAGGGGAGCGATGGGAATTTCTCGTTGTTCTCGTGGGAGGCGTATAAGGTCTTTCGCGCGCACACGCCGGAGTTCACCGACCTGGCTGCCCTGCAAGCCGGCAATGCGCCGCTTGGCGTCCGCAGAACCGGGTCACAGGCTGCCGCGGATACGCGAAATGGGGAGTGGGTCTCCGGAAATTTCTTCAGAACCATGGGCGTGCAGCCGTGGATTGGCCGGCTCATGTCCGACGCGGACGATCAGGAAGGTGCGCCCTCCGTAGCAGTGATGAGCTACCGCATCTGGAAGGAGAAGTACGGCTCCGATCCTTCGGTCGTCGGCGCCGGCTATCTGATCAACGGGCATCCCTTTACCGTGATCGGCGTAGCCCCGCCCGGATTCTATGGCGCGAAGCTCGCTGGGCAAGGCATGCCGGATTTCTGGCTTCCACTGACCACGGAGCTGATCATCGATGGAGACACAGCACGGCTGAAACGGCCGAATGTCAACTTCCTGGACCTGATCGGGCGAGTCCGTCCGGGAGTGAACCCGAAGACGCTCGAAGCCAAACTGAAGGTGGAATTCCACGACTGGCTGGCTAGCCACGTGCCGGATATGGAGCCGGGCGAGAAGCAGCTCTGGCAGCAGCAGACGCTGCATCTGATTCCCGGCGGCGCCGGAGTGGCGGCCATGAGAGATCAATACCAGGATGGGTTGAAGCTGCTGCTGGTAGCGGCCGGCTGTGTCCTGCTGGTGGCCTGTGGGAACCTGGCAAACCTGATGCTGGCGCGGGGGCTGAAGGATCGCGCCCAGACCTCGATACGCATGGCGCTCGGCGCCTCGCGCCGGCGGCTGGTGCGCAAGGCCCTGGTGGAGTCCGTGATGCTGGCGGTGATTGGAGGAGCCCTCGGCATCGCCGTGGCCTATGCCGCGAACAAGGTTGATTCTGCACCTGGCTTTTCAAATCGGCGGTCCCAACAATTACGTACCCGTGAGCGCGATGCCATCCTGGCCTGTACTGCTCTTTACCCTGGCAATCTCGACGCTGACCGGAATCATTTTCGGCATCGCCCCGGCGTGGATCACTTCCCATGCCGATCCGGTCGAGGCCTTGCGCGGAGCCAATCGTTCTGTGGGCGGACGGCGCTCCTGGGCGCAGAAGTCTCTGGTGATCGGGCAGGCGGCGATGTCTCTGGTATTGCTATCAGCGGCGGCATTGCTCGGCCGGAGCCTGCGCAATCTGGAGCACCAGAATTTCGGATTCGAAACCCAGGACCGCTATATCGCGTGGATCAACCCCATGCTGGGCAACTACAAACAGGAGCAACTGGAGCCGCTGTTCCGGCAAATTGACGACCGCCTGCAGCAGATCCCGGGGGTAAGGACGGTGGCTCCGGCGCTCTACGCGCCCATGACGGGCGATAGCTGGAACGGCGGGATCCGCGTGCAGGGCAGGCCGGAACCCGGAGCCAAGGAAGACACCAGTGCGGGGTTCGCGCGCGTGATGCCGGGGTTCTTCGAAACACTGGGAGCAAAGATCGTGATGGGCCGGTCGATTACACAAGACGACACCGCGGCCACGCGCAAGGTAGCGGTGATCAACCAGGCATTTGCCAGGCAATTTTTTAAAAACCAGAATCCCATAGGACAGCATTTCGGGCCGGGCAAGATCAAGTATTCGTCGACCTACGAAATCGTAGGAGTGGTGAACGACCTGCGGTATATGACCTTCGACTACAAGGACCCGATCAAGCCTATGTACTGGTTGCCGGAGGCACAGACGGTGCACTTCGACGAACCAGATTTCGCGAGCGGCGAAATCTGGTCGCACTATCTCTACAACATCGTGATCTGGGCGCCCGGCAGCCCGCCAGGCATGGAAGAGCGGGTGCGCAAGGCGCTGGCCGAGGTTGATCCAAATCTCGTGCTCTACGGCGTGGACCCCTATACCAAAGTGGTGAGCGTGGATTTCCAGCAGGAAGACATGATTGCCACACTCACGACGCTGTTCGGCGTGCTTGGCCTTATGCTGGCGGCGATCGGGCTGTATGGCGTGATGGCCTACATGGTGGAACAACGGACCAATGAAATTGGCGTGCGCATGGCGCTGGGGGCGGACCGCGGTAGCGTGGTGAAGATGGTTTTGCGTGGCGCCTTCTCGCAGGTAGGGACTGGGCTGTTGATAGGTATTCCGGCCGCGATTGGAGCGGGCAAGCTGATGACCGGTCAGCTGTTCGGGGTTAAACCCTGGGACCCGGTAATGCTGACCGTGGCCACGCTGCTGTTGGCGCTTGCAGCACTGCTGGCATCGTTGATCCCCGCACGGCGCGCGGCAGGCGTGCAGCCAATGGTGGCTCTACGGAACGAATGATCAGGAACCTGAAGAATTTCAAGCACAGGGTGCCCCACACCCGATATTTGTACTGGCGAGGAGATGTCCCCTTACTATGGTGCGTCGGCCGAAGTAATCATTGTTCACCGTTCTCCCCTCGCAGCCGATCCAGGAGGCGAGACCGCAAAGTCGCTCATAGCGCATCGTAAGAGTACGCAGCGATTACCGCGGAAAAGGGGAAACTACATGGCTGTGACTGATTCGTTAACCCTGGGCCGGCTAAGACGGGAAGAAACTTTAGCCGAGCAGCAAGGCAGGCAGGCGCTGAACATCTCGAAGATCCTCAAAGATCATCCGCAGTACGATGCTGCCCGGCAGAAGGCCGATGCCCTTCTTGCCAAAGCCTCAGCCCTGCGTGAGCAAATTGTGAAGATCGAAACCGACTGAAGCGGCAAAGGTGTGTCCGTGTCTCCACCTCCGGGCTAATCTCTATCCTCGTGTGCGGTCAAGGCCGCCCTCTACGCGTAGAACGGCATCCTTGGCTGCCTCGTCCGGAGTGCTCCCGTTCTCGCGCGCGACGATGTAGGCGGCGTACCAGTCCGACCAATGATGCTTGGGCGCGGTCGGCTCATATTGGCCATGACGATTCTCTGTTTCCTTCAGAAGCTCGGTCAGAGTCGCTACGTCTGTGCTGAGCCCTCGTCCAGGCAGCCGCTCCGTGATCTCTTGCAACAGCCACCCGTTGCCGTCTGGATCACTGAACGTGGCGAAGGAACGGTAACTGGCGTGATCGGGGGCCGGCCCGGCAACGCGACCGCTGGTGTCGTTAGGGTTCAGCTGAGAGCCCGGCGTCCCGGCATGGAACACTTCACTGACGTCAACACCGCACGCAACCAACTCGTTGCGAGCAGCCTCGATGTCGGAGACGATCAGGTAAAGACCGTGGGTCGAGCCGGGCGCGGCGGCGGTAATGTTCTTGCCGAACTGGATTGAGCATCCCGATCCTGGCGGCGTGAACTGGACGACCCGAAAGCCGTTATCGAAGGCGAAGTCCGCGTCGAGCCTCCACCCCAGGTTTCCGTAAAACTTCTTCGCGCGATCGACGTCCGAGACAGGTATAACGACAGCCTCGAGCTTGAGGTCAACTTTCACCGCGCTCGCTTTTCCCGCTCCGTTGCTGCGCACTTCATCCTTGAGATTTGCCATGTTCTTTCCTCCTGTGTGTTCACCTGAATCGCATCTTTTGCCATCAGCCGAATGTGAAATCAAATGCCTCCACGCCTGGATCCAGAAACTCGATCTCAAACCTTCGCTCGGCGATCGGATTCGGCTGCCGAATCAACTGGTAGAGCCGTGGCTTGATAATCATGCCGGCGCCTTGACCATCCACATCCTCTCCGTGAGCATTCCCTGGCGCCATGCCGTCAATGAACGTGCGAAACCGCACCGGCTTGCCTTGCGCCGAGGGTCCCATCACCAGGTGAAGATCGCGGGCGTGAAACTGGCAGGCAATGCGTCCATTGGCAGCGTTCAGCACCACCACTTCTTTCTTTGCCGTCCAGTCACCCGCAAGCGCCCAGTGATTGAGCTTTAATCGGGCGGGGAGGACATAGTCATGAGGCTTGTCGCGGACCTGCCCGCCGGGAGATGCAAAGTTTTCGGTACGTTCATAACCGGCGTAGTTCTCTCCTGATTTCAAGTTCGCCCAATCCGCGGACGCTTCAGTGCCTGTGCCGTTAACCGAAATCAATTCACGGTCGAACCCGCCGGCTCCGGACTTCGTCAGCAATTCCTGAATCGCTCTTTCCGATTCCGCGTATTTGCCCTCGCCGAATTGGGTATATCGAACGTGTCCCTGCGCATCGACAAGATACAGGGCCGGCCAATATTCATTTTCGAAGGCACGCCATACCGCGTATTTGTCGTCCAGGGCGACGGGGTAATCGATCCTCATGTCGTTGGTGGCCCAGCGAACGTTATCGGGGGTTTGCTCAAAAGTGAACTCAGGAGTGTGAACTCCAATCACCACAAGTCCATGATCCTTGTATTTCGCGGCCCACGCGCGGACATAGGGAAGGGTGCGGCGCCAATTAATGCAGGAATACGTCCAGAAATCGATGAGGGTGACCTTTCCGTGCAACTCTGCCCTCGTCAAAGGCGGCGAATTGAGCCAGCCAGTCGCGCCTGCAAAAGAAGGTAAGTTATCTATGGCGGCAAAAAGTGACTTCGCCGAGTCAATCAAGCCCAATCGCGTAGCCGCAAGCGTCATGGCGGCTGCGCGAACAAAGCGCCGGCGATCAAGGTTGATTCTTTCGGGCATTTCCTTACCCTCCAATCCGAGGGAGTTGCCAACAAGATCTGACAGCTTCTTAGTTTCGACCAAACGCGGAATCTTGGAATCCCCAGATTGAGTTCCGTTACCACGCCTCTTTCGAGGCGATCAAATCCACCCTTGCCAGGCGGTCGCCGTTCACACATCCAATGAAAATTCAGTGAATAGCAACTCCCAAACCCGGTTCCACCCGCCATCTTTTGGAAAGATGGAAGAGGCAAACGCTGCAGAAGGACCTCGCATGAGACACAGAGGCCTCTCTCGTTTGCAGCAACAGCATTGCGAGGCAGAGATGTCTCGATTTTTTCACAGGAGAGCTTTTTACATGGATCGGCTTTTTCTTCGAAATTCAGAAACCAATGGTTTGCGTGGTGCAGAGCTTTGCAAACGAGTATTGATTTGTGTTTTGTTGTCCCTGTTGCTGACCGTGGCACGCCCTGCCGATGCCCAGTTCGAGACTGCGTCTGTACTGGGTTACGTGCGCGACAGCGGCGGCCAATCTATCGCGGGCAGCACCGTCAAGCTGATTAACACAGCAACTGACGTGACGGTGGTGGTCACGACCGACGGCCAGGGCCAGTACCAGTTCACCGACGTGCACGCCGGGCAATACAAGATCGACGCCGGCGCGAGCGGCTTCAATGAAGCGGTGACCGACCCATTCACCGTGGCGGTCAATACACGCCAGCGTGTGGACCTGGTGCTCGCGCCGGGAAACGTCTCAACGACGGTGACCGTTTCCGGGGCGGCGACCCAACTCGAAACCGAAACCAGCGAAACCGGTACGGCTATTTCGCCCACGGAAGTGCAGAACCTGCCCCTGAATGGACGGGCCTACGCGGATCTTGCAGTGCTGGCGCCAGGAGTGCGCCGCAATACCCTGGAGAATCAATCCGTCACCAGCCGCGATGCGTCGTTTAACGTCAACGGGCAGCGATCGGAATTCAACGACTTTCTCCTCGACGGATTGGATAACAACGCTTACGGCACATCGAACCAGGGATTTTCCAACCAGGCAATTCCGCCATCGCCCGATGCAATCAACGAGTTTCGCGTCGAAACCAATAACTACAGTGCGGAATACGGCCGCGCTTCGGGTGCGGTGATCAATGTCTCCATCAATAGCGGCACCAGCCAGTTTCATGGCCGCGTATGGGAGTACAACCGCAACACCGACCTGAATGCGTTAGGCCCCTTTCTGCCGCCACTCAACGTGCTTACGGGCAAGCGCCAGGTGCCGGTCCTGATTCGCAACCAGTTTGGCGGCGCGGTGGGCGGACCCATTCGCAAGGACAAGCTTTTCTTCTTCATCGATTACGAGGGAAACCGGCAGGTTCAGGGCCAATACACCACCGCGACGATACCAAACGCGCAGCAGCGGCAGGGCATTTTCGTGGACACCAAAGGAAATCCCGTACCACTGCGTAACCCGATCACGGGCGCGCTCTATCCCAACGGTGTCGTGCCGCAGTCGGACTGGACGCCGCTTGCCACCCTGGTTATCAACGCGCTACCCGCGCCAAACGTGCCCAACAGTTTTTCCAACAACTACGCTTCTCTGCCCAAGGCCAGCCTGATCGACAACAAGGGTGACGGGCGAGTGGACTACGTTCTGAATGACAAGACGACCATTTTCGGCCGCTTCAGCAACCACCACGGCGACATTGTGGATGCCTCCTCGATTCCCGGACAGGCAGGCGGCGGGGGCAACGGCACCATCCACGCCTACAACAAGCAGCTGGCGGCAGGGGTCACGCGTACGTTCACGCAGAACTCGATCCTCGATGCACGTGTCGGCTTTACCTGGACACAGGGAGGAAAATCGCCCTATCTTGCGGGACAGGAGAGCCTGAACACCCAGGCCGGCATTCCGGGACTGCCGACCGACAAGACGGTCATCCGCGCTCTGAGCTCAGAGAACATCACCGGCTTTACTGCGTTTGGCGCGCAGGGCTCAAACCCGCAGTTTCAGAACCCGTTCGTGATCGATCCCAAGCTCAACTATTCGATCCTGAGAGGACGCAACAGCATCAAGCTGGGTTGGGAAATGCTGGCCATCAACACCGAGATCGACGACTTCAACCCGGTGTACGGCTCTGAGAACTTCGGCGGAGGGTTCAGCCAGAATGGCGGCGGCACGACCGATACCGGGGCGCGTGAGGCGACGTATCTTACGGACTTCCTGACGGGTGCGCGCTCCACGTATCAGCTGAACAATTTCGTCATCGTGAACTATCACCAGTACATGAACTTCTTTTACCTGCAGGACGATATCAGGATCACGCCAAGGCTCACCATCAATGCCGGCCTGCGCTATGAGCTGGTCACTCCGCAATTTGTTACCGGGAATCATTTGGCGAACTTCGATCCAACCACCAACTCGCTCATCCAGGCAAGCGGCGGATCGCTGTACAAGCGGGCACTGGTGAACCATCCAACACTCGACTTCGCGCCGCGCTTTGGGGTCGCATACCAACTTGATCCAAAGACGGTCATCCGTTCGGCGTACGGTCTCAGCTTTGATCAGTTCAACCGCGAGGGCGGCGAAAATCTGCTGGCTTATAACGGCCCTTATATCGTCAACTCCTCCATCACCCAGGTGGCGCCCTACAGTTTTAGCGGCAAGCCGCAGCCGCTTTGCACCGGCGATAACTTTGCCGGCTGTTTCCGCACGGTGGCGCAAGGCTACCCGAATAACTTTGCAGCGCCGCAGAACTTCAGCACGCTGCTGGCACAAACCCGCTACATCCCAAAAGACATTCCTACCGGCTACGTGCAAACCTGGCATCTGGATGTACAGCGCGAGATCATGAAGGACACGGTTCTTTCCGTAGGCTACGTGGGCTCGCACGGTGTCCACCTGTGGGTGCTGGCGGATCTTAACCAGGCCACGCCGAACGCGCTCACGGCAACCTGCACAGCGACCAATGCGACCGTTGTGAACCAGAAGGGCTGTCTCAGCCTGCAGGCGCGGCGGCCGATTACTACCTTTACCGGCATCGAAGAATCGATCCCTGCGGGCTTTCTCAGCTACAACGCCCTGCAGGCGAAGCTCGAGCGCCGTTTCTCGAGCGGGCTGTACCTGCTCAACGCCTTCACCTATTCCCGTGCCATCGATAATGCCTCCGGGCACCTCGATACGCCGAACGGCGACAATTCGCGCGTGAACCTGGCCAACCTGGCGGGTGAGCGCGGGGAGTCAGCGTATGACCAGCCCGTGAACGATACATTGACCGTGGTGTGGGACCTGCCGTTCGGCAATGGCCGGCATTTCGGCGCAAATGCTCCGCGTGCCGTTCAAATGCTGCTCGGCAATTGGCAAGTCTCGGCTATCAATACGGCGACGAGCGGCCAACCGGTGAATCTTACTTACTCAGAACCGGCTGCCTTCGACGTGAGCGACCTGCTGGCTTACCGGCCCAATGTTTCGGGCAACCCGGTTACGCCGTCGGGAAAGCGTATCAAGACCGCGACCGCCATCTCGAACTTCCTCAACTCCAGCACGGTCAGCCTTCCTACAGACCCAAGCCACCCCTACGGAAACGCGGGGCGCAACTCACTGCGCGACTATACGTTCAATGAGCTGGACCTTGGCCTGCACAAGGGTTTTCGTCTATGGAGCGAAGGCTCGCTGCTGGATATACGAGGTGAAGCCTTCAACCTTCTCAACCACGTGAATTACGGGGCGCCCGATTCGAATCGTACGGACGGGGCCTTCGGCAGCATCACTTCGGCCTTCCCTCCCCGCCAGCTTCAAGTGGCGGCAAAGCTGATCTTCTAGCTTCTGCCGGCGAAGCTGCTCCGTACGCCGGTGTCTCTACCGGCGTGCGGAGATGTCTTCCCTCCGTGACATTAACGATAGAGAGAGGCCTCAACGTGTTCCCTTTCCGCTCGTCCACGAAACGCCTGGTAAGGCCGTTCGCTCCCGCGATTGCCCTGGTTGCCTTGACGGCCTTTTGCGGCGGCGCTTTAGCTCAAGGCGCCGGCGGCGTGCGCATCAATCAGATCCAGATGATTGGCACCCATAACAGTTACCATTCCGGGTTTGCGCCGAGCGCGGCGAAGTTGTGGCAGCAAAAGAACCCCAAGGTCTTTGCCGGGCTTGACTACGTCCATCCCTCGTTGACCTCACAACTGGATGCGGGGGTGCGCCAGATTGAAATCGATATCTTCGCTGATACCAAAGGCGGGTTGTATGCACATCCTTACGGAGAAACGCTGATTGCCCAGGCAGGATTGCCGGCGGATCCTCCGTTTGATCCCCAGCACCTGATGGAAAAGCCTGGTTTCAAGGTGATGCACGTGCAGGATGTCGATTATCGCAGCGCGTGCGAGCCGTTTACGGCATGCCTGGCGGAGGTTCGCGCCTGGTCGAAAGCGCACCCTAACCACTTGCCGGTTTTCATACTTGTCGAGACCAAGCAGGGCGCTCTGCATGTGGACTTCCCCACGGTGACGCCGGAACCGTTTACGCCGTCAATTTTCGATGCGCTCGACCGTGAGATCGCCTCGGTCTTTCCTGCCGGAGAGATGATCACACCCGACGATGTTCGTGGCAGCTATGCGACCTTGAACCGGGCCGTGCGCGCGGATCGCTGGCCTACGCTGCAGCAAGCGCGCGGCAAGGTCGTCTTTTTGATGGACCAGAAGAAAATGGGGCCTGTTTACCTGGAAGGGCATCCGTCGCTGAAAGGCCGTATCCTGTTCACCAACGCCGATGCGGGAACCGCGGATGCTGCGTTCATCGAACAGAACGATGCGCCGGCGGAGGCAATCAAGGCATTGGTGCGGCAAGGCTATCTGATCCGCGCACGGGCTGATTCAGATACGAAAGAGGCGCGAACCAACAACACGGCTCGGCGCGATGAGGTGCTGGCCAGCGGCGCACAGATCATCAGCACGGATTATCCCGCGTCGGAGCAGGCTGCCTCCGGCTACAAGGTAGAGTTGCCCGGCAATGCGGTGGCGCGGTGTAATCCGGTGCTTCGGCCGAAAACGTGCGTGGATGCGGACCTCGCGTCGGACCGATGACACGCAGCCGCATGGCCCCATGTTGCGTTGCCCCCTAAAACCGGAGCCATTCCCCTTCTGATATCGTGTTAAAGATTCGTCCGCCCCCGCTTTGGAGAAAGTGAGCCGATGATGGCACGAGACCTCATCGATCGGCTGGCTGAACATAGAACCCTGGGCGCAGCGCCCCGCACGGAGCTGCAGTGGTTGATTGCCCACGGATCCATGCGCCGGCTGAATACCTGCGAAGTGTTGAGTCAGAAGGATCACCCGGTGGAGGCTCTTTACGTCGTCCTTTCCGGGCGGCTGGCTTTGTTCGTCGATCGCGGGTCCGGGCCGAATAAAGCCGTTGAGTGGCATACGGGAGACGTCACGGGCGTATTGCCCTATTCCCGCCTGGTGACGCCGCCGGGAAATGTGCTCGCCCTGGAACCGACCGAACTGCTCGCGATCCCCCGCGGCCGTCTCAAGGCGATGACGCGGGAGTGTTCCGAAGTCACCGCGACCCTGGTCCATGCCATGCTGGATCGCGCCCGGCTTTTTACCTCCAGCGATCTGCAAAACGAGAAGATGATCTCGCTGGGTAAACTCTCAGCGGGCCTGGCCCACGAACTCAACAATCCAGTCGCTGCCATGGAGCGTGGCGTAGGCATGCTCGAGGATCGCCTCGAAGAGACGGAACAAGCTGCACGCTGTCTCGCCCTGGCGGCACTGAGCGACAGACAGATTGCCGCAGTCGACGAATTTCACAAGTCATGCATCGCAAAGCACAGGGGTGAGACCCGGTCCTCCCTGGAGCAGTGTGATCGCGAGGAGGAGATGGAGGCGTGGCTTGCCGGCCATGGACTGGACACGGCGAATGCTCACCTGCTCGCCGACACTGACGTGACCCTGGCGGCACTCGACCGGCTGGCTGCTGCCGTGGAGGGACGGGCCTTGAACACGGTGGTGCGTTGGGCTGCGGCGGCTTGTGCGATGCGCAGCCTCACTTCAATGATTCAGGGCTCCGCCATGCGCATCTCCAGCCTGGTATATGCAGTGAAGGGATTTACCCACATGGACCAGGCGAACGCGGCCGAGCCGGTGGATCTGGGTCCAAGCCTGGCCAACACAGTGACGGTGCTTACCTCGAAGGCGCGTGAGAAATCGGTGACCGTTACCCTGGAATTGGAGCCGGAACTGCCCAAGGTGCGAGGCTTTGCCGCCGAATTGAGCCAGGTGTGGGGAAACCTGATCGACAATGCCCTGGACGCCGTGGACCATGGAGGCCGCATAGACCTGCTGGCGACGCGCGAAAACGAAACCGTGGTGGTACGCATCCGCGATGACGGACCGGGCATTCCGGCGGAGCTTTGCGACTGCATCTTCGATCCCTTTTTTACCACCAAACCGCTGGGGCACGGAACCGGCCTCGGGCTTGACATCGCCCGCCGCCTGGCGCGTCACAACGACGGCACCATCGATTTCGAATCGCACCCCGGCCGGACTGAATTTCGCGTCAGGCTACCCATCGCGGAGACCGATCCGCCGAACGCTTGATCATACTTCTCTGCATACCTGCCGCGGCGCTGGCGCTTCTGTTCGTAGTTGCCCGGCGCCCCGCCGCTTTGCCCTTGGGTTTGACGTTTCCGGGAGTCTGCTCCAAGAGTCACAAAATTTGTGTTACTCCCCATGCTGCACGTTGGTTGTAGCGGATATAGCCCCCACAAACACAGCCGTTTAAACTAGCTTAACTGCTTTTCTGGAGAACTTAGATGCCTTGTATGCAAATGAAAGAACTTGAAGCGAGCTGTTCGAGATATGCCGAGCGCCGTTCTGAAACAATTCTCACCGAGTCTGAAAGACGCCAGGCACGGTCTGCCAAGTTTCAGATCGGGCAAGCTCAAATGGCCTACGTCATGCAGCAACATGCGAAAAACTGTAGTGAATGTCGCCGCGGCACAGATAAGGGCTGATGGGATTTCGCTATAGGGTTTGCATCGTCGGGAGTGATTACCGATCCGCCCGGTTCACTCTCGCTCGATGCTCGGTCAACCAACTTTAAGCACGGCAAGAAATATTTCAACTCATTCACCCGTAGGTGGAGGCCCCCCGCGCATAGCCGTCCGTACGACTTTTGCTGGTCGCAGAGCGAATGCCTGATCCGAGTTGCTCCATGCAAACGTGGCGAAACATAGGAGCAGAACGGAATGATCCAGCGACGCTCCGAAGTACTTCCAAGGTGCAGCGCCTGCGCCTGGATAGTTAGACGAGAACAGGAGCGTCAGCATATAAGCCAAACCAATCACGCTGGCCGTACGAACCAGAACCCCAAGCACCAACGCCAAACCAATCGCAAGTTCCCCGTACGCTACCAGAAACGCAAAAAACCTCGCGTGAGGCAACACGAGGTCTCTCAATACCGGCGCGACGAACGGATACGCACCCTCAGCAAGAAAACGGTTGATCCATAACTGGAAGCCGCCTCCGCGAGTGAACTCGGCGCCGAACACCTTGTATTGGGCAAAGATCAGGAAAAGCACGCCGACAGCTATGCGCAATCCGGCAAGCGCGCGAGCATTGCGGTCGGATGACATCGTCCGCTTATTGTGTCAGAGGGGAAGAAAAGTGCCAACTGCTTGATGCCAGGACCAGAATAAAGCTCACCGAGAGATCACAACCTCAACCCTCGTGAGTGGTAGAACCTGACCTGACGCCGGATTTACTCCCGTCTATACCAACCGCGGACCCTTGTCGGTCGCTGGATTCTTGGGACATCGAGCGGTGCGGCAATCATTCCAGATACCCACGGGCTCCAGGCAGGCGATGCAGACGATACGACCAGCTTTGACAACCACCCGACGCTCCATAAGGCGAGTTTAGAGGGGCCACCAAGGTCTCGGCAATGCACTATTTGGGTAAGGGACCGCCTTTCATTCGGATCGGACAAGCCCCCTCGGCGCCTCTGCCTAGTGACTCAACCCCAGAACCTTCCTGATGGAATCCGGGGCAGCGACGGTCTTAAGGAAACAATCGGCTACATCGGCACGCGAGATCTTGAAACCGAAAGGCGGCAGATGCCCCTCGCGCACGCGGTACTTTCCCGTGCGCGGCTTATCGGTGAGTTGAGGCGGACGCAGGATGGTCCAGTCGAGGCCGCTTGCTGCGAAGATCCGCTCCATCGCGGAGGCGTCAGCTACCACGCCGGGAAAGAACAAGCGGCCGAAGAGGTAGGCCGGGGGTAGGATCGCGTCCTTAAAGAGGAAAGCCGTTGAGATGACCGCGAGGCGCTTGACACCGGTTCGCTGCATCGCGGCCGTCAGAGCGGTCGCGAAGTCGCGGAGCAGGTGCGCGTCCTCCTTTGCAATGGGTACCCTGGGACCGAATCCCGACAGCACCGCATCGTGACCTTGAATGGCATCGGCCAGAGCCGCGCTGTTCAGCAGATCGCCTTGCTTCACGGTAATCTGTGCGGCCAATGGTTTGAGCCGCTCGGGTGAGCGGACAAAGGCCGTCACTTCATGACCCTGCGCGATGGCCTGGCGAACGATCTCGATTCCAGTTCCCCCGGTGGCTCCGAGGACAACCAGCTTCATCGTGCTTGCGCGGCAGCAAGCTCGCGCGGAGAGGTCCACTCCCGCACCTCGACGGCGGCGCCAAAATGGAGGCCGGGGTGGATGCGCGCGATGTCCACGGCCTGCTCGCTGCCGGGCGAGTCGAAAAAGACGATGGTCGCGGGTTTTGGGCCGCTCGATCCGTTGCGGGAGACGACTTTGCTGTCTTCCAGGGCGAAGGCCGCCAGCGTGTCTCCGAAATTTCGCGGGTCCAGGGTAATTCCCATATCGGTGACTGTTTTGACCCAGCCTGCGATATCGACCGCCCGTTGCTTTTGTTCTTCGGGAGTGAGTGCGCGAGTGGCTTGGAAAATCAGGGCATAGTGTTTCATCGGTGTCTCCTGTCGGGCTGCAGTCTGGGGAATGCTTTGAGGAGGAAGCATCAGGGGAGAGAACCATGGCAAAGGCGAACGCGAGCGGTTCGCCCCGCTTTGAGCCGAGGACTCTGAGGATCCTTCTCATAGCTAGAATTTAGCGAGGGTAAAGCAGCGGCTACTTGTAAAAAGTCGGCAGATTGCGCGGAGTGGCCTGGCGGAAGAAGGCCTCGGGGGAGGCTCCCGTGAAGCGGCGGAAATCGTGCACCATATGGGGTTGGTCGGAGTAGCCGGCTGCAAACGCGATTTCGGTGAGGGTTTTGCCGGCATCCCACAACCGGCAGACATGCTGCAAGCGGGCCACGCGACTGAGAGCTTTAGGAGTGGCGCCTACCTCAGCGCGAAAGTGTCTTTCCAAAGCACTTTGGCTCATGGCGGCATGGCGGGCGATGGCGGCAACGGAAGCACGGCCTTCGGAGCGGCGGATGAGGTCGACCGCGGCCTCGATTTGAGGAGAGATGGTGGCTCCGTTTTGGGGTTGGATCCTGCTCGAGAGAAAGCCTTCCACCGCCACGAACTGCCGCTGTATCGAATGCTCATCTGCCAGGACGTTCTGTATGTGCTCGATCGGCTGCCGGGGCAGAACGTCTTCGAGCGGGAGGGTTCGGTTGTAAAGAAGGTCGACACGATCATGCAGGATGGCCGGCGCCCCGACCTCGGTAAAGCGAACGATGATCAGTGAGGAGTGCGCCGCGTGCTCAACCAGGCGGGTTCGTTGCTGCAGACCGGACACAATCGCGCAAGGAAGAGCCTCGCGATGAAGCGATACACGGCCGGACTGTCGTAACACGAGGGTGAGCGTGGTTTCAGGAAGGAGCATTTGCAGGCGCGGCTGCTCCGAGCGGACCCACAAAATTTCGCGTACGTAACGGCGCAGGGCTCCTGCCGGGCGGTGGACGAACTGGCGCACTCCGCTCATTGTCGTTTTGGATGAGGGGTCGCGGCGAGAAGATTCGCTGACTTACGCGCTCAGCGAAGGCGGAAGCCCCTCGTTGCGCTCAACTATTTCCCGCTCGCCGGAAGGGCAAACGCCATATAACCCTTCGACGTGTGCGGAGACATTACTCCGCCGGGTGGCATGTCAGCCCCTTCCGGGTAGGATGAGGCCACACCGCTTACGGCGAGCAGAATGTATTCCCGCCCGTTCACTTCATACACTGCGGGCACTCCCTGCGATCCGTTGGGCAGATCTTTGGTGAAGATCACCTTGCCGGTAACACTGTCGAGCCCGTAGAGTTTCGCGTCGTTGCCGGCAAACAATACCAGCCCTCCGGCGGTGACCACAAACCCGCTCTTGGGATACGTATTGCCCCGCATCTTGTCGCTGGGGCCTGCTTGCGGAAGGTCGCCGAAAGGCGTCTGCCATTTAATTTTTCCGCTATTCAGGTCGTAGGCGGTGATGGTGCTCCAGGGTGGCTTGATCACATATGGTTCGTTTCCGTAACCGGTCTTGTAACGGGAGGGAGGCGCGCCGACACCCTCAGGGTAATCGGGTTCGGATGAATAGGACCGGACCATGGCTTGCATCGCAGCCGAAGGGGCCGAACCCGGGGGCGCGAGGTCGGGCTTGGTGAGAAATGCCAGCAGCTGGCTCATTGATTGCGCCGGCAGTGTTGAGAACGCCGGCATGCCGCCTCGGCCGTTGGTGATGGTGCTGCGCGTCGCGTCGACGCCCAGCCGGCTGACGACCGTGTCGAGGGCAGGCCCGCGATCGCCCTTCAGTTCCGGGCCGTGGCAAACCTGGCAGGTCTGTTCATAGACAGCTCGTCCCATTTCCTCTTGCGTGGGAAAGCCTGGTCTTGCTGTTCTACCAGCCTTGCGCGGGCCAGACGGGATCGAGTTGCCCGTATTGGCGGCCGTGGATTCTCCCGCCGGCACCAGCTTGACGATCGACGGCATGTCTTTCGATACAACGTACACCGTGCCGTTGGCCGCGTCCGCGCCGGTCGAGAAGAACAAGGCGCCGCCGTTCACGCTGGGAAGGTTGATGGTATCGACCCCGACCGCCGGCGGCGTATAAAAACCGGTCCTCGCCTTGGTGAGACGTTCGGTCCACCATGCCTTTTCTTCCGGCTTCATGAAGCCGGTGTACATGTCCTTCACCGTCATCCCCTGGCGCGCAAACGGAGGCGGGGCGGTGGGGAAAGGCTGCGTCTTCGCGGTCACTTCACCCGGCACGTCGCTCGCTGGTACGGGACGCTCCTCGATCGGCCACAGCGGCTTTCCCGTGACCCGGTCGAACACAAAGAGGAAGCCATTCTTCGATGCGAACGCCACCGCATCCACGGTCTTGCCGTCGTGCTTCACGGTCACCAGTTGGGGCGCGGCGTTCGGGTCGTAATCCCACACGTCGTGGTGAACGGTCTGGTAGTGCCAGAGGTACTTGCCCGTGCGGGCGTCGAGCGCGAGAAGGCAATCGGCATAAAGATTGTCGCCCGGGCGGTCGCCGCCATAGAGTTCGTACTTCGCGGAAGCTACCGGGAAGTACGCGATGCCGCGCTTCTCATCGACGGTGATTTCGCCCCACACATCCACGCCGCCCATGTATTTGTAGGCATCTTTGGGCCAGGTGTCGTATCCGAACTCGCCGGGGCGCGGGATGGTATGGAACACCCACAAAAGCTTGCCGCTGACTACATCGAAGGCGCGAATATCTCCGGGGGGCGCGAGGTATCCCTCTCCGGTCGCGCTGCCGAGGATCAGGATGTTCTCAAAGATGCGGCCCGGGGTTCTGGATCCCAAGGACCGGCCGCCCCGGTCGAGGCCGGTTTTCAGGTCGAGTTTTCCGTGGTCGGCGAAGGAGTCTACCAGTTTGCCGGTTCGGGCATCGATGGCGTGGACGAAGCCTCCTGAAGTCACGAACAGGCGTCGGTCGGTTCGATCCTTGCTCTCCCAGTAATTGCCGCCGCGCATCCCCGCGATCCCGCCAAAGCGCGAAGGCATTCCGTTCGCGGTGGGAAAGGGATGGACCCACAATTCATGGCCGGTCGACGCGTCGACCGCGACCAGCGAACCCTGCTTGGCGGCGAAGTAGGCGATGTTATCGATCACCAACGGGCTGAAGGTGTAGGTCACGTCGTCCCCGGTGGGGTAGGTCCAGACGACCTCTAGCTTGTTCACGTTGCCTGGATTGATCTGCTTCAGAGGCGAATAGTGCGAGGCAGCCGGGCCACCGAGATAGTCCTTCCAGGAGGTTGTCTGCGCGGAGCAGGTTCCGCCGCAGGTGAGCCCGACCAGAACAAGGGGTAAAAAGAGCCGGAGTTTGCTGCTGATCATCCTTGGTATCCTTGCAGCATCCGCATTGCCGATTGCGTGGAATGCTGCCTCAGCATTCTCTCATTTCTCGCGGCCGAAGTGCTCGGTCGAAAAACATCTCCACGAATGGTCCGTGGAACGGCATGTTCGGTCCGCACGGATTGCCGCGGCAGCGGGCCGACAAAGGAAAGGTAGCGGTTCCACGGAGAGAGGTCCACGGCACGGCGGGACAGGTTGCCCGACCGAAGCGTTTTTCATCACTTTGGGTGGGCCTGCAGTCAGGCCGAAGGCCCATGGCCCTCTGATCAATTTTCCCTGTCATTGGCGGGCCGGTTGCCGGGCGAAAGCCTTGGGCGCGATAATAAGTACGAGGCGCTTATGGAGAACAACGTCAGGGTTTCCGAACCGATCCTTGAGGCGATGAGCCGCGAAGCGCAGCGCACAGGCGTGGATGTGAACGGCTTGTTCGATGAAGCTGCCAGGCTGCTGCTGACTCATCGGGAACTGGACGAGCTTGCGGCGATTGGTGAGCGCCACGCGCGCCGACACGGGCTCAAGCCATCCGACTCCGTGCGCTTGGTCCGCGAGGATCGGAATCAACAGCGCAGCCGGTGACCCGCGTCACCCTCGACACAAACGAGTTCATCAGAGCCTTCAACTTCCGGGGTAAGGCACTCGAACTGATTCATCGCGCCATCAATGGCGAAATCGAAATTGCCATCTCCCAGTCGATTCTTCAAGAGACGATACGAGTCCTGCGGGACAAGTTCGAATGGAATCCTTGTGATGGCATACCTGTCGCAGCAAAATACACTTCCGACGGTGAATACGTGTCATGTCACCGGATTTCCCACCAAGCCAAACTGAATAGACGCAACTTGCGCGGCCTAATCTATTTCCGCACCCAAATCTCCACCCGCCGGTTCTTCTCCCGTCCCTCTTCGGTGTCATTGGAAGCGACAGGAAGATCGGGCCCAAACCCCTGTACTGTCCCAGGATGCAATCCTCGCTGCTCAAACTCTTGCGCCACAGTCTTCGCCCGATTTTCTGAGAGCGCCTGATTCATCTGCCGGCCGCCAGTGCTATCGGCAAACCCAAACAGCAAAACGCTGTCACCCGAATAATGCAGATCGCTCACGAATCCGATCACGCGATCAAGATCGACGATCGCCTTATTGTCCAGGTCAGCACGCCCGGTCCTGAAGCGAAAATCCACTGACAATCGCTCGGCTCCATTGGTTAACCGCCGGTACTCGGCCGGTGCACTGGCGGACACGGTCTCGCGCTGCCCCACTACGTTCTGAGCCACGAATGCATTGGACCCCACAATATCCTGGCCGGCCTTCGAGATGGCAAACTGCACAAACTCGCGCGTGTATTTGTTCTGCGGTGTGGCCGGTGTGTAGAAATAAAGGCGCCGCGAAAGCGGATAGTCCTCCGTCGCCACGGTGAAGCGATTGGGCAGCATCGCCATGGCCCCGGTCTCGGCCACGGCAATCGCTTTCGCACTCCTTACATAAGGCAGGCCGATGAAGCCAATGCCGTTAACATCGTTGGCGACGGCGTCGGAGAGAGCCGAGCTATCTTCAAAACGCCTGGCGGAAGAAGCCAGGTTACTGCTGCCCAGGACCAGGCTTTTGAAGGTGTCGAACGTGCCCGACTTATCGTCACGGGCATACAGATGTATCGCGCCACTCCCGCCTCCGGCCATGGACCAATTGGTGGTTCCTCCGGAGAAGATTTTGCTCAGTTGATCCTTGGTGAGACTGGTCACTGGGTTCGCCTGGTTGACAATGACGGCGATTCCATCGAGTCCGACGATATGCTCGCTTGCCGGCGAGGTCATGTCTCCCATGGCGGAGAGTTTCGCGATTTCGTCCGGCTTGATCTTGCGCGATGCCATGCCGATGTCGCAACTGCCATCGGCGAGCCCGGTAAATGCCGTCGCTGAGCCGTGAGCCTGCACTTGAATCTCCGAAGGAGCACCTTCACCGGGGAGAGTCCCTTCGACCGTCTTCTCCTCTTCATTCGCGCCCGGGACGATCACAACCCGCACGCCGGTCGCTCCCTTTTCCCTCATAAACGCCTGGGCAAGCGCCGGTGCTAACTCAGAGCCGATGGTATTCGATCCGCATAAGCGGAGGATCGCACGACCACTTCCGCCACTAGAAACTGGGGCGTTCGCGCTCTTTGGGGACGGATGGTGACCCAACAAGAATCCAATGCCCCCGAGGAGCAGCAGAAGCAGCAGCAAGCCCACAACGATGCCCACCGGTGAACCGCTTTTCGCCGGCCGCCCCATATCCGTCAGCTGACGGTTACATTCAGGGCAAACGAAATCCGCCCCGTCCGCGATGGGGATAATCTGCTTCCTGTCTGCAGCTCCGCAATTGCCGAAGTTCGTACATCTTCCCTGACGAATGGCCACCGTTAGTTCTCCCTCTTCAGAACCTTTACCGCTTGTCTGCCCCCATCCAGGAACCGCCGATAAACCTCATCATTGACGTTGTTGCCGCGCTCCGCTTTGACCTCTTCCACTTCAGCCACGATGGTCTTTTGCACCTCGGCCCGCTTCGCCTCCTGCGCATACTCAGGCGAGTTCAGCGTCCTGGTGACATACCCGCGAATTACATCCGCGGATTCGAGCGTCACCTTCGACAGAGTTTCGGTCAGGCTTTTCCCCAGTTCGATGGGATCCGTATCGAACCCGCTCTCGTCCTTGGCTACAAAAGTCAGCGTCTTGTCTCCGGTCTGCCCATTCGCTTGTTCGCGTAGCAGGCCGGTCGCCTTGGCCAGCAGGATATAAGGAATAGCGTCGCGGCGGACCTCCTCCTGCAGCGGTACATAAAGCCGCGGATGCTGGCTACCGTCTCCCTCGATGTGCAACTCGAGTTTGGCTCGCGCCGCATTCGGGCCGGTTACTCTCTGATCGTATTTCTGCTTCAAGAAGGCGACCTGCTTGGCGTAGCGCAGGGGAAACAAATTCGTAAGACTGACCAGCGTGATCTCGTTGGCGTTGACGTCGCTGTCGATGACTTCCACATCTCCCTCCCTCGCGCCCTGAAAGGTCTCCTTGAGCTTAGCGGTGAATTCCGCCTGTTCCGGCGCCCTGGGCATCAGGATAGATAGTCGCGAGACGGCCGTCTGCACGCCGCTGGGGATACCCGGTCCGGTCTTGTGCATCTCCGACTGATCGAAGGTCAGGTAGTTTCCGGCTCTTGCCACCAGCTCAGTTACATAAGACCGCAGCTCCTGAGAATTGCCGCCGTACCGTTCCTTAAGCCTGTCGATGATGCTCACTCCCAGCAGCTTATCTTTGGGATTCGTAACAATGTTGTTGTGTGCCACCTGCACGCTGGAGGCGCACTCCTTATCCAGCACGTCGATGAAGTCGGTCACCCCAAGGCGCTGGTTGAACAGAGAAAAGCTTGGGTGGTCCCCAAGCCTGGCTGCCAGAACCTGCCGTACCCGATTGCTCTGCGTGCGCTGCTCGGTTTCGTCCTTGGCCAGCGCCCCACTGACCTTGCGCACCGCTTGCGGATCGTAGAAGCGGACTAGTTGTTCCCGTAAATCGCGTTTTCCGTCGTCCTGGATGCGCTCGGCAATCCGCTCGGTATACTTTTTCACCGCCGCGGCGATGGTACTGCCGGCTCTATCCACCTCGCCTTTGAGGTCGGTGAGTTCGGTCATCAGCTCTTCGCTGAGTTGCTTGGCAAACTGCAGCGCTTCGATCCGGGTGCGGTAGATGTATTGCTCCTGCAGAGCTTCACCCTGCGCATCGAGAAGGCTGTCCGGTTTGCCGATAACCTTCGACAACAGCCCCATGTGCGCCCACTCCTGGTTGTCGAGACGAACGCGGTTTCCTGCGCTTTCCTCGTTATCCTTCGCCGCAGTGATTTTGTCATCCAGCAGTTTGCGCCGGTCGTCGATCGATCCCAGCAGCGCCCCGAGCAGGCGCGAGACATCGTAAACCGACTTGATCCCGTTCTTCCATTCCGTGAACAGATCGTCTTCGATGCGCCGTCGAATTTCGCGGACGTGTTCTTTTTTCGCTTTCAGCTTCGACTGATAAAAAGCGCGAACCCCCACTCCGCGATAGTCCTGGTCGAAGCGCTTTTCGTACAACTTGGAGAGCTCGTCGAGCCATGACTCGCGGTTCTTCTCCCGCACCAGCGACTTGAAATTCGGCGTCACATCCTGCCACTCGTTATTGATCGGCTTCCACTTCTTGTTAGCCGCATCCTCAGGCAGAATTCCGCTGGAGAGGGTGAGGTGATCGTCGCTCAGCGCCCAGCGAAACTGTGTTTCCTTCTGGTTAACGAACTCGTGAAAATCCTGGTTCCTGGATTCGTCCACAAAACCAGCCGAGTCCGTCCAGTTGTTGTAGCGCAGTTGCAGCGCTGCCTGGAGGGCGAAATTGTAGGTGAGGTATTCGCTGATCTCCTGTTCCGGAATGGCCAACCGTTTGATGCCGAAGGCCAACATCCGCTTGCTACGTTCCGGATTATTCGAAGCTGGAGAGCGCTCCGGAGTACCGTCACCGTTCTCCGCGTTTTCCATGCGGCCCAGGGTAGGCCAGCTGACCGTGCGGGTGACCACAATCTTCTGGTATAGAAAGTCGGCGATGATACCTGGCAGTTGCTTATCGACATCTACGGTCAGGCCATTCTCGTTCTCATTGATGAAAACGTAGCAACCGTTGAACGGATCCGATAACTTAAGCTTTCCCTTCACTCCCAGCAGATCATCGGGGGAAAGGCGTCCCACGCTCAGCGAATTCAGTTCCAGCAGCGCCGCAAAACCGTTGGCGTGATAGTTGCCGGTGTCCCAACTCGGGTTGGGATAAGTCTCGGGAAGCAGCGCATAAACGAGAATGCGATAACGCTTCGAATCGGGGTAGGTGTCGCGGAGGATGCTAATGGCATCCACAATGGTTCCGCTCCCGGTACCGCCCGCGAGCCCACAGACCAGGTGGAAGGTTGTGTCGGTGGTCCCACTGGTTTGAAGATCTTTCACCAATGACTGCACTTGCTGCCGAAAGGCGTCTGCTTTGCACGCGAAGAGAAACCGCCCCAGGCGACGCTTCTGTCCACCCAGCGTCACGCCGATGATGCTACCGAGGACGTCCTTCCACTGCGCAGGATCGCCGATCCAGGGCTTGATGCCGGGATAGTTGTCGATGTTGTCGAGGCGCGAGGCCAGGTTTGCTTCCTGGATGAGGAGCTGGCTCCTCTTGTTGAGCTGCACGCTGGTGCCGAGGATCTTCCAGCTCGGGTCGTCGATGGCCATCATCTCGGCGCTCGAATCGACGTACAAGTAGCCAAGGTTCACGCCATCCGCGTCTTCCTTGCGGAATGCCTGGAAAACAGCCTTGCGAAACGAGCGGATGATCTTGCCGCCCGTCCCTCCGAGCCCGATAACGAGATGATTTGCGACCATTGCGATGTGACCCCTGAAGAAAACGCAAATGCGTGACAGCACCCAAGCCGGGATGACGGTCTCAAATGACGGGTATTCCGGGGGAGAAACTCTTTGCGCCCATAGATTTACGAGCTACAAGCATACCACCAGGACGATGCATGCTCGTGAACGGAAGAAGGGAGGGGCAAAGTTGGCGTAAATTGTGTAGCTTCAGACGAAACCGGGACAAAAAAGCGTACCTCAGCGGCTTAAGCCGTCAAGCGCGCAGCCAATTACGGCACGCTGAACCCGTGCCCTTCGTTCGATAGTCTCTTCCTTAGCCTCTCAGGTGCTGTCCAAATTGGCCAACCGAAAAATCTGATTCGGGCGGGTGTGCAGGGAGATGTGAAAATTTCGATTTTGCGGAATTATTGCGTCGGGCGTCCGTATCGACTTCACGGCCGGAGATCGGCGATCCGGGTCAATCCCGAAACGAAGGGTGCCTTGGCATGCCGTGGGTCTAGCATTTAGGACATTGGATCCTTCTGGCAAAGGCTCATTCTGTCCGGCCTGTAATGATCAACGCAACTCGAATCGACAAGCGTAAAACCGCCCCGACGTGCTAGGGATTAGCCTCGATCGAACCCCCGTAATCAAAATACTCGCGCCATAATTTGATCTTGTTGTTTTCTAAATCGACGACAATGCAATCTGGCGAATGAGCCTTTGCTCCATCTCGAATGCGGACAGCGTTCCACTCCCATTCAATCGCGGCCGCCTTTCCATCCGAGGAGAGAATGATGCGCTTGAGCACGACATGCAGATCCTTGAAGGACTTGAAGTAATCCGTCATAGCAGCCTGGATCTCGGCCTTCTTTAAATGTGCTCCCGGCGAAATCAGCTCGCCATCCGGGGCCCAGTCGCCCGCTGCAATGGAAAAGTCAGCCTTTAGCCATGACTGAAGTTGGCGATCGACCACGGCCTGGAATGCCGCTTTCTGAGCGACGCTCTGCGCGTACGCTGTGACCGGCAGACCCCATGCCGTCAGCAGCACGAAGACAACCAAACTCGATTGCAATACTCGATGCATAAACCTGAGCCATCCTTCACGATTTGTTGTGGTTCAATCTCCAGGTCCGGTCGTCAAAAGGAAAGCTTGAGCGACATCTGTATCTGGCGCGCACTGCCAAGCGTGTGCTGCACATAACCAACGTTACTCGGCGGGCTATAAAATTGGTCGAGCGTCTGGTCGGCTGCGGGGGTGGGGTTATAGCTGCTGTTCTGTGTGGTTTCGGCGTTCGGGACATCGAAGCTGGCTGTGTTGGTCAGGTTGAACACATCGAATGTGTAACGCAAGGCATAGCGATCCCTCAGCCTCACCTCCTTGATCAGCGAGATATCCCCGCGCTTCTGCGCGGACTGGCGGAAGATATTGCGTTGACCTGACGGAAACGTGGTCTCGTAGATGTCGCCGAGCGGGGCGTCGTCACTGGGACCGGGTACTCCGTTTGCCGTCGCGGCAGCGCCGGAGAGCAAGGGCAAGGTGAAACACGAAGATTTAAGCGCAGGCAAGCCAAACGCTCCGGAGTTCCCTGTCCTGGCAGACTTTGGCGTGCATCCGGGCGCCAGCGGAACCACCGCATTGGTGATGCCGTTATAAGTGCTGAAATAGATGCTGCCCGAGGATCCGGAAAAGTCGACAACGCTGTAAGGTTGCCCGCTTTGCGCGATCACAATCCCACTCACCGACCATCCCCCTGTGAACTTGCCGGCAAGGGTAGATTCCGAAAATGGCGAAGGAAATTGGTAGTTGAAGTTCACGTTGACCACGTGGGTCCGGTCGAAATCCGACGAAGCATAGCCGCTGCGCAGATTAAGAGCGTTGCCCCCGGTGTAGAACAAGCCGAGGTTGCTCTGTTCGTCCAGGGCATGCGAGTAGGTGTAAGACGCGCCAACGGTCAGACCGTGGGTCAGGCGTTGCTCTGCATGCGCCTGGAGCGCGTTGTACGCGGCGATGCCGGCTGCCTTATAAGTCAGGGATTCGGATGCGTAACCAAGGTAGGGAACGCGAAGATCGACGTTGCCCCCCTCGTAGTTGGCGAGATAGGGCGACGAAGGTTGCCCTGCCACGGCCGGCAGATGTGCCGGAGAACAGTCATAGTAGCAATAATAATTGCCTGCCGTCTGAACGGAGTAGCCATAGGAGTAGTACTGACCATTGATGGGGTGGCCAGGGGTGGCGATCTGGGCCTGGTTGAGCGGTACGGGAACTACCTGGTGGCGGCCAAGGTTACCGACATAGCCCACTTGCAAAACCAGGTTGTTGCGCGGCTGCCACTGAAAGTCCAGCATATAGTTCATGGTGTAAGGCAGCTTGTTGTTCTGGGCATAAGTGGTAATGGTTGTCATCTGCCCGCCATTCAAAATCTGGTCAGGGGTCTGGAGGTAGTTGGTAATATCCGCTGCTTTGCCGGTGGGCTGCTTCACCGTCGTCGCGCTGCCATAGGGCGTAGAGAGGTTGAACGTTCCAGCGCAGATCGCACCGGGAGTCGAAACAGGGTCGCTCCCAAGGTTCGGGTTGCATTGAACGGCGTTGACGAACGGAGGCGACTGCGCAACACCGAAGGGGCCTCCGGTCACCTGCCCAATGGAATAACCGGGCGAGAAGAAGGCAAAGTTTTCGCCGCGATCGTAGTAGATGCCGGCGCCGGCGCGAACCACGAGCTTGTCATTGAACATCTTCGGCTGCCAGGCTGCCCCGACACGCGGACCAAAACCCCACTGGCGGCCGTTGAGTGTGGTTTTGCTTGCGCCGGGGGTTGCTTGCTTGTTATTCCCGGCGATCACGATCCCGTTGCCAGGGTAGCACTCATCCGGATTGTCACTCCCATTGGTGAGACAGGCGGGGTTGAAGCTGTATTTGCTGGGATCAAAGTTGAAGATGTTGCCGTTCTTTTCCGTAAGACCGGCGTCCCAGTCGTAGCGAACCCCCGCCGTCAAGGAAAGGTTCGGCGACAACTGGAACTTGTCCTGCACATAGGCGCCCACCTGGTTGGCACGGTAGTAGCGGTTCGCGTTTCCCACCAGGAAGGTGGTGGTGGTGAAGCTGGCGTTTTGCGCCGCAATGTTGCCCACAGCAAAGTCGCCGAAGTCCTGCGTGGCAATCTGTCCTGTGCCGGGGCGACGGTCGCGAATGTTGAGCTGCGTATAACTATAGTTACCGCCCATCGAGAGACTGTGCCTGCCCAGAAGCCAGAGTGCATTTCCTGAGGGCATAATGCGATTCTGGAACATGCCCGTGTTCGATCCCGGGCTGAATGCGTTGGGGCCGATGTTGAGCGATTGGTCCCCCAGGCCCTCGGGCGTGGCGTCGCCAAGAACATCGATAATGCTCACCCCTGGAAAGTAGGACGACCCGAACGCATTGATACCAGCTTCTTGTGCGGTGAAAAGCTGCTCGTTGTTGGCATAAGCCTTCATGCGGTCGAAGCCCAGAGTCTGGATGGTGGTCAGATTGCTTTTGAGGATGTAGGTATTGGAGACCGAGAACACGTGGGCGCCCGAGTCGACATGGACAGCGAAGCCCGGAACGTTGGAATAGCCGTAGGGCGCCAGGGTGGGATCGTGCTGGTAATAGTATTTGGCCGCCAATGTGTCTTTGGAGGAAGCGTTGTAATCAAGGTCCGCGACTGCCTGGTCGGATGTGAAGTACGCTGTGCCGGGTATGGTTGCGTTGTCCGGATGTGCATACGACGGCGTGCCGATGGCGCCAGGAATCAGGTACTGGCCATTGGGCAGTTTGTAGTTAAAGAGGAAGGAGGCCACGGGGCTAATTTGCGCAGGTGTTGCACCGACAGAGCTGAAGTTGGCGTTCGCCAGGTTGGCCAGTCCCTCATTGCTTCGTGTCGCTGGGGTATTGTCGAGTCCGACAGGAACGTCGAGGCGGGATATACCAATCTCCTGATCCGAAACATGGAGGTGCTGATATCCGGCGAAGAAGAAGAGCTTGTTTTTTATGATGGGACCGCCCGCCGTAAACCCTGCCGTGTAGCGATGCAATTGGGGAACTTTCTCGTTTGCAGGAATATTCGGGTCGTTCTTGAAAAAGAAAGGTGCGGCATTCAGCCAGTCGGTGCCCCGGTGGATGTACCCGCTGCCGTGATACTCGTTCGTACCGGAGGCGGTACTGATGTCGATGTGGGCACCGGAGGTCGAACCCTGCTGCGCGTCATACATCGAGGCGTTGACCCGGACCTCCTGGATGGTCTCGGGGGCAGGGCTGGGAAGCGCGTTGCCTACTGACAGATAAATGGAAGCGCTGCTCTGCTCGATTCCGCCGGCGCTGGCATTGCCTACGCCGGTACCATTCACCAGGCGGGCGCCACCAGCCTGGCTGGTCGACTTTCCATTGAACAGATTGCTGGCATCCACGCCGTTGAGCAGGAAGCTGTTGCTGGTATCGCGCTGGCCGTTGGACCAGATGGGAGCGTTGCCAAGACCGGAGTTTGCACCCGTTCCACCAGGCAACTCCGCGTTGACTCCGGGAGAAAGGATGGCCAGTCCGGTGAAACTGCCGGTAGGCAGAGGCACCGATTCGATCTGGGCTCTTTCCAGAATGTAACCATTTGTGGGATCGACCGCATTGAGCAAGGGATTCACTTCGACGATGACTGAGTCGGCCACTGCGCCCACGGCAAGATGCCCGGGCAGCGTGACTGTGCGATTAGCCTGCACGAGAATTCCTGGAACCTGCTCGACCGTAAAGCCCTCACGGGTAAACGTGATCGTATATTTTCCAATCGGAAGATCGACCAGCGAGTAAGTCCCCTCGACATTGGTCTTTGCGGTGCGGAGGAGCTTGGTATCGTCGGAGACGGCTTTCACTTCCACGCCGGGCACGGCGCTGCCCGCGGGGTCGACGACAGTTCCGGTGATTCCCCCCAGCGTTTGTTGAGCTTTTACGTTGTTCGTCGCAAGAAGAAAAAGAACGGACGTGACAACGAGGGTGACGATTTTGCGTGGGCGACTCACGGTAATACCTCCTGAGGAGAGATATGCGGGAGCGCCACATGCGATCGAGACACGTCGCCTGCAGCCCAGAGGCCGTCGTTTCTAATTTTGGTGGAACGCTCTTACGCCATCTACTACATTGGGTGCATCTAAAAGTTGTTAAACAGACGGTGCTTCCCGGGGTAGACGTTCTGCGTCCGCAGGCCGTTATGGTTGCGTTCAAAGCCGCTATTCGAACTGGGCTTTTCCGAAAGGCCCTGGAGTTGGCTTACGATGTCAAGAGAGTAACCGAAAATTGATCCATGTCAAACAGATTTGTGAAATTAATTTCATCCTCGCCCAGCAGGCTCAAAGAGCCAGTGTGTAGCATCAACGAAATGGCCAAGGTGCACAGTGGGTGGGGCGGCGCCAGGCTGGTGGGAATTCGTCACCGTTAATGTTCGCACCCGACGCGAGCTGTGGGTTGGATCCACAAGTTTGGCGGAAGCTTTGCGGGCTGCATCGATGTGCTAGTCCCGTCCGGCAACGGATCTCGGGATGGATCCCAGCCCTACCGGACAGGCTTACGTTAGACAGACTGGCACCGGGCTCTGGGTTCACGGCCGGTTTTGCGTGCCATTTCTTTCTTCGCTTCCCTCTTTACCAACAAGCCACCGTTCTGTTGCCAGTCGTTCGAGGCGGGTGGTTCGCGAGTTCAGCGGGATGTTTTCATAAAATTCGATAAAATTTGGCTTTTTTCGGGGTTAGCGGCGGGCGCCGGAGAAGCGTCGATCACCGGAAAAGGGCAGCTTGAGGGAGTGATTTTGTTCGATAACGGTGTCTAAGACGTAGCTGGTTGCGGCCGGAACCTGGCTCGGCTTTCCGGGGTTGATGAAAGGATTGATTGGGTTGGGAGATGGGGTGGTGTCCGCGTGTTTGGTGTCCGGCGGGGTTGTGGGCTCCGGATCGGGGACGCTGGATGCGGCAGGCGGCTGATGCTGCTGCTCGTGGAGCCGTGCAGCGGGATCAATGTCCGCTTTCATGGACGGGGCGGCGAATGGCGTTCCGGATGGCGAGTGACGGCGGTCGGGAATTAAGCCTTCGATTGCTACGATCATGGACATCGCCTTCATCTGGCCGGTTATGGTGCCTCGGGTCGCTTCGTGGCTAAGAGTGGCGAGTTCCCAAAGGCGTTTCAGGATCTGGTCGCGGCCGATGTTCAGTCTGCGCAGGCCGTCTGCTTCCTGGTCCACTAGTTTTTCCCTGACTCCGGCGCGGTGCTCGATCATGTAGGCGCGGACTCGGGGCTTGGCTTTGGTGTAGGCGGCGGTGTCGGGGTTCATGCCGAGGGCTTCTGCGGCGCGGCGGTCATTCATGGTTCCGGACATGATCAGGTGAGCAAAGGCTATTTCCTGATCGGTGATGGGATCGCTAACATTGTTTTTAGGCATAGTGCGCTTTTCCTTTGTGGTGGAGTTTGCAGGAGTGTTTACTGCTTCTTCGTGACAAAAAGGGGCTGCCGCCACGGTTGGGGAACCGTTGCTGTGGTTGATTATTTTGAGACAGGGATCGAGTGAGGCACCGGAGAGCGATGAGGCTCTCCTTCGCTCACGCGGAAGGCCGATACTACCGGCAACAGCCGGCTAAGGCGCGGTTACGTGAGGAGCCGTCGCCTGCCGATATCTTCTACTTCAAGATATAGAGCCTTTCCAGGTTCGATGTAAGTGGCGAAGTACGATTTTTTCGGCACGGGGGTACCCGACCCGAGGGTTACCTGGACCTGGAGTTGAGCTACCTAGTGCTAATCCCAAACTTGAGACACTGAAGATGCTGACAAACAGCAGCGGATACTGGTTTGGATGGGGGTTGAGTTGTCTGTCCCCTCCCCTGCGCACTAAGCCCAGCTGAACCCGCTCTTACTCAACGGCAAAGTTCGAATCCTCTTCCCCGTGGCAGCAAATACAGCATTCCCAACCGCCGGCAAAATTGGCGGCAGCGTGGGCTCGCCCAAGCCCGTCGGCGCAAAGTTTGACTTGATCCAGAAGACTTCTATCGGCGGAACCTGGTTCATCCGCATCAGCGGATGCTGATGAAAGTTCGTCTGCTGCACCTTGCCACCAGCCAGCGTGATCTCCTGCTGCATGTGGCTCATGCCCTCCACCACTCCGCCAAACCCCATGCTCTCGGCTGCTTGCGGATTGATGATCTCACTGCCAACATCACCCGCCGCCCATACATGATTCACCTTGATCTTGTTGTCTTTGTCTACGCTGACGTCCGCCACTTCGGCAAAATAGCCCAGGTGACAGAAGTAGCCGGCGATCCCCATGGCGCGCCCGGGCTCCTTCTTGCGATTCGCCCAGTTGGATTTCTCCGCTACCAGCTGCAGCACTCCCTTCATGCGCTCCGGGTTCAGGTCGCGCGGCCCCTTCGGCTTGTTCTCCTCACCTGGCACAGGCACCATCTTGTTGCTCAGGATTTCCAGTTGAAACTCGAGCGGATCGCGGCCGGCGGCTACGGCCAGCTCGTCGAGGAAAGACTGGCCCACAAATGCATAAGCATTGTTGCCCGGCGCACGCAGATAGCCGGTGCGCAGCATCAGCGGGATGGCTGAGGTGTAGAGCGCGTAGTGCGGCGCCAGGCCGGAGGGAAATTCGTCACTGCTAATGTTCGCGCCGGGCGCGAGCTTGCCGCCGTCACCATAGGTCACGAGGTGATGGCGCCAGGCGACCAGCTTGCCCTGCGCATCCAGGCCGGCCTTCAGTCCAACGAAGCCGCCGGCGCGGTAGGCGTCGTGGGTGGTGTCATCTTCGCGCGACCACAGCAGCTTCACCGGCGCCTGCACATGCTGCGCGAGCCACGCTGCCTCCACCATGTAGTCGTTCATCAGGCGGCGGCCAAAGCCTCCACCGACGCGGGTAAGGTGCACCGTGATGTCCTTCTCCGGGATGCCGAGCGACTTCGCGACCAGGGCGCTGCCTGAACCAGGGTTCTGACTGGGAACCCACATTTCCAACTTGCCGTCTCTCCACTGGGCGGTGGTGTTCATGGGCTCCAGCGTGGCATGAGCCAGGAAGGGGAAGGTGTAGGTCGCCTCCACCACTTTGGCGGAGCTTTTCAGGGCTGCGTCGATGTCGCCATAGGTGCGGACGGTGGTGACGGGCGGGGCCGCGAGAAGGGCTTCGGCCTGCTTCTGGAAGTTGTCGCTACTTTGCGCCTCGGCCGGGCCGAAGTCCCACTCGACTTTGAGGGCTTTGCGCGCTTTCTGGGCATGCCACCAGGAGTCGGCAACGATGGCGACGCCGGGCTCCATACCTGGCTCGGGCGCGGTGTAGGCAGCCGGCTTGATGGTGCCGTCAATGACCAGGACCTGGCGAACTCCCGGCATTTGCTTGATCTGGTCGAGGTTGGCAGTTTTGACTTTGCCGGCAAAGACGGGGCACTTCTCGATGGAGGCGTACAGCATGCCGGGCAGAGAGACATCGATGCCAAAGAGCGGCTTGCCGGTGACGATCCTGGGGGTGTCTACGCCGGTCTGGGACTTGCCAATGATGCGGTAGTCTTTGGGGTCTTTGAGGGTGACGGAATCGAGGACCGGGCAAGGGAGGGCCGCGGCTTTAGAGGCCAGTTCGCCGTAGGTGGCTTTCTTGCCGGTGGCCCGGTGCAGCACACAGCCGGCATCGGTGGTGCATTCCGATGCGGGGACGGCCCAGGAGATGGCCGCCGCGGCCACGAGCATCTGGCGCCCGGCCGCTCCTACGCGACGGAGCGGTTCCCAGGATTTGGGAGTGGACGTGCTGCCCCCAGCGGATTGGCTGCCGTAGGTGGCCTCATCGAGGTCGGCTTGTTCGACTCGCACGTTCTTCCAATCAACGTCGAGCTCTTCGGCAATGAGCATGGGGAGCTCGGTCTTGATGCCCTGCCCCATTTCCGGTCCGCGGGCTTTGATGGTGACGGTGCCGTCCGGCGCGATTTTGATGAAGGCGGTGGGCTTCAGATCTTGCTTCGTGGGCGCCTGGGCGTGGGCTTGCGGAATGTAGAGGCGGAGGGTGAGGGCGCCCGTGGTGAGGGCGGAAACTTTGAGAAAGGAGCGGCGGTTCAGGTTCATGGGATTTCTCCTTGTCCCTAGGCTTTTTGGAGCGTTGCGGCTTCGTGGATCGCCTGGCGGATGCGGGGGTACGTTCCGCAGCGGCACAGATTGCCGCTCATGGCGGCGTCGATATCCGCGTCGGTCGGGTGCGGGGTACGGGATAGGAGCGCGGAGGCTGACATGATCTGCCCCGCCTGGCAGTATCCGCATTGGGGTACGTCAAGTTTTTTCCAGGCCACCTGGACGGGATGGGTTCCGTCGGGGGATAGGCCTTCGATCGTAGTCACCGGCTTGCCGATGACGGTTGAAACCTGCGTCAAGCAGGAGCGAACGGCCTGGCCTGCGACCATGACGGTACAGGCTCCGCACAAGCCCATGCCGCAACCGTACTTGGTGCCGTGCAGGTCGAGGGTATCGCGCAGCACCCAAAGAAGTGGTGTGTCGGGTTCCACATCCACAGTTTTGACGACGTTGTTGATTTTCAGTTCGACCGGCATAGGCGAGCTCCTATTCCGCAGTGATATAGCAGAAATTGTAAACCCAGGTGACCGTTTCGAACCTGAAGTAACAAAAAGGGTCTAAATGAGCCTTGACTAGGAGGATCCCAGGTCTCAAATGCGAGACCTGGGGCACCCATCGATTTGCTCCTGTGGGTTCACTTCGGCCGGTTCATTTCGTTGTGTTCAGGCAATTTAGTCTGGCTTGTAGCCCCTCACCCAATCCGAATTGATCAGCACCCGCCCCTGTTGGCGCGTGCGATAGAAACCGTAACTTGACCATTGCCAATCCTCCATCCGTTCTACCAAGCCGCGTTTCACCGGGTTCCAGTGCATATAGTCGAGCTTCTCGAATCGCTTGCCATCGGAGTAAACGTTGAAATCGTAATAGCGCGCCTGCCAGAATTGCCCTCGTTGACTTCTTCGCGCAACCGAAAGCTTCAATGCCTGCAGGGCTACAGCCAAAGGGTTGTTTTGGGGTTCACTCAGCAGCAAATGAACGTGTTCAGGCATAACAACATAACCAATCACCTCAAACTCGTATCGGCGGCGAACGCGATCCAACCCATCCTCAAACAAATCCCGAGCAACCGGCGCGCGCAGAAAGTCACTCCGTCGAAAGCAACTAAAAGTTACAAAATGAAGGTCCCCTACATCCTGATACCGCTTGAGACCGAAAACCATCCAGCCATCTTACTCGGCCGATACGGCGTGCAACCCCGGGGGTTTGGCCTGAACTTTACCCCTCGCCAGGCAATCGGAGGTATGCTGGCACCCTGGTCTGAAAGCGCGAACAAAATGGCAAAGCAGGTTTTCGACGTGTGTATCGTAGGCTCGGGAGCAGGAGGAGGCACCTTAGCCGCCCATTTGGCCCAACGCGGAGTTAACGTCGCGATCGTAGAAGGCGGCCCCACTGTAAACACCCGCACCGACTTCAACACACACGCCCTCCCCTTCAACTTCCCCAACCGACACATCCCCACCATGAAGCCGGGGAAAACCGGCATGGGCTCGGAGCGCGCACGGGGAGTCGGCGGCAAGACCATGTTGTGGAACGCCGTGGCCCTGCGCTTGAGCCACCGCGACTTCAAGGGCTACACCATCGACGGCGCAGGAGCCGACTGGCCCATCGACTACGCCGACATGGCTCCCTACTACGACCGCATCGAGCGCGAAGTTGGCGTCTGCGGCAATCGCGACGGCCTCGAAGATCTTCCCGACGGCATCTATAACGACCCACCACCGCTCAAACTGGGCGATCTGCTTCTCCAGCGCGGAGCCAAAGAACTCGGCATCCCCATCATTCAAACCCGCAAAGCCACGCTGACCCGCGCTACCCAAACCCGCCCCGCCTGCCACTACTGCGGCAACTGCATGGCCGGCTGCGACGTAGCCGCCAAGTACAACTCCGCGGACGTCCACCTTAGCCCGGCAATGAAGACCGGGAAACTCACCGTCTTCTCCGACTCCGTAGTGCGCGAAGTCATCATTTCCAAAGAGAACCGGGCCAAAGGGGTCCACTATCTCCACCGCGTCACCGGTAAGCAGGGCGAAGTCCACGCCCGCTGCGTCGCTGTTGCCTGCGCCTGCAGCCAGAGCGTCGGGCTGTTGCTGATGTCCGTCTCCAACCGCTATCCACAAGGGCTGGCCAACTCCAGCGGCCAGCTCGGCCGCAACTTTATTCCTCATTTCAATTCCGGGGTCGAGGGCTTTCTCACCGGCTTGATTGGCCGCACCGTGGTGAACGACGAAGGCTACATCGATCACGCCTATCTCCCGTCGTACATGCACGCGCAAAAAAGAGACTACGCCCGCAGCTTTGGAGTGCAGATCTACACCGGCATTCGCCGCACGACCGGCTGGGCGCGGCAACTTCCGGGCTTCGGCGCCGCTTACAAGCAGCACGTGAAAGAGCGCTTCCCCGCTTACGTCAACTTCCAATGCTTCGGCGAAATGATTCCCAACCCGCAGAGCTACATCGAACTCGACAAAACCAAAAAAGACGAGTTCGGCCTGTACCAGGTGAATGCCGTGGCCGTGCAGCAGGAGAACGAACGAAAAATCTACGAAGCCATGAACAATGCCTCCGTCGCCATCCTGGAGAAAGCCGGCGGAGAAGTTCTTTCGGTTTCTAAATTCGAAGAGCCCACGCTCAATCACTACCTGGGCGGATGCCGCATGGGCAGCGATCCGCGCACCTCGGTAGTCGACGCGCATTGCAGAACCCACGACGTCCCCAACCTCTATGTAGTGGATGGAAGCGTCTTCCCTTCCTCCTCCGAAAAGAACCCAACCCTGACCATCATGGCCCTGGCAGCACGCACCGCAGATCACATCAGTGATCGTTTCAAACAAGGAGACATCTGATGCAAACCCGCCGCGAAGCCCTCAAGATCATCGGCGCCGTTGGTGTTACCTGCGCCTTTCCCTTCTCTGCCAACGAACTCTACGGTCAGCACGTTCATGACCATGGAGCCCTGCAGGAAGCACAACCGTCCGCGGCGAAGTTCTTCAACCCGGCGCAGTTGCTCATCATCTCCCGCCTTGCCGACCTGATCATTCCCCCGACCGATACCCCCGGAGCCGCAGCCGCCGGCGTCCCTGCCTACATCGACCTGGTGGTGAACGAAGATCCCGCACTGCAGGCCACCTTTCGCGAAGGCTTGCCTCGCCTCGACACCATCTCCGGATCGAAGTTCAACGGGGCCACGTTTGTTCAACTGACGGAACAGCAGCAGATCGAAATCCTGACGGCGCTCAGCGAAGCCACCGGCCAGGACGGCGCCTTCTTCCACGCTCTCAAGAACCTCACCGCCGACGGCTATTACACGTCTCGCATCGGCCTCATGCAGGAGTTGGGGTATAACGGAGACGCCGTGCTCGCAGCCTTCCCTCAATCCACGATCCCGGAACACTGAAATGCAAAGACATTCGATCGTCACCATCGCCGCCGCCTGCGCCCTGCTCGTCTTGTGCGCCACCTGTCCCGTCCGGTCTGCCAGCAGGCCTGAAGATATCCCTTTTGAAAAGCACACCATCGACCTGGGAGCTTCGGAAACCGCGGTCTTCGCCGACATCAACCGCGACGGCAAGCTCGACCTGGTCTCCGGCGAATACTGGTATGAAGCGCCGCGCTGGATCAAGCACCGCTTCCGGGAAATCGACTACACCAACTACTACGTCGATGATCTCTCCACTCTGCCTCTCGATGTCGATGGAGATGGCTACGTGGACCTTGTCACCTCGGGCTGGTTCTCGAAGAAACTGGCATGGTGGCGAAATCCAGGCAAGACGGGCGAGATGTGGAAGGAGCACCCCGTCGCCACCGGCTCGTCGATTGAATTTTCGTTTCTGGTGGACCTCAACAACGATGGCAAGGCAGAGGAGATACTGCCGCAATTCGGAGACAATCGCCCGCTCGCCTGGTACGAGAAGGATGGGCACGGCGGCATGGTGGAGCATGTCGTCAGCGACCACAGCTACGGACACGGCATCGGCGCAGGTGATGTCAATGGAGACGGCCGCAACGACATCCTCACTCCGAAGGGCTGGCTGGAAGCGCCTGCCGATCCCCGGCAAAAAAACTGGACTTTTCATCCCGACTGGCAGACCGAAGACTTGCTCGGCTTCCTCTACGTACGCGACGTGAACGGAGACGGCCGGCCGGATGTGATCTCCTCCATGGCCCACAGCTACGGCCTGTTCTGGCTCGAGCACACCAGCGATGGCAAATGGGTGAAACACATGATCGACGACAGCTGGTCACAAGCGCACGCCGTGATGCTGGTAGATTTCCGCAAGACCGGAAACTTCGGCCTGCTGACCGGCAAGCGGTACATGGCCCACAACGGTCACGACCCGGGAGAGCGCGAACCGCTGGGAGTCTACTGGTACGAGCGCATCCTCGACCCCAAAACGCATAACGTCGACTGGGTTCGGCACGTGATCGATTACGGCGGCCGCACCGGGGGTGGCATCGAAATCGCCGTCGCGGACATTAACGGAGACGGAAACCTGGACTTCGCCGTCGGAGGAAAAAGCGGGCTATTCCTGTTCGAGAACAAGACGGCGTCCGCCAGGGAAGGCAAGTAACACCGTTACTGTGCCCACTGGCTGACGGGCAGTCAAGACTCAGCCATGTGTCTCCGTTTTGTCCGTCTTGACAACAGTCGTTACAACGATTATCTTTAGATACATATGAAGGAAGCAATTCAGTTGGACCAGCCCCGCGTCTCCTCCCATCCGGAGGAGGCTGCTTTCCTGGACTTGCTAAGGGCGACGGATATGCTTTCCCGAGGTCTGATTGCGGTTCTCAAGACGGAGGATCTTTCGTCGACACAGTACAACGTGCTGCGCATTCTGCGCGGCGCGCCCGAAGGGCTTCCCTGCGGCGAGATTGCCAATCGCATGATCACGAGAGATCCGGATATCACCCGGCTTCTCGACCGGCTGGAAAAGCGAGGATTGATTTCACGCTCCCGGGAGGTCAAGGATAGGCGTACGGTGACGGCACGGATCACACCGGCCGGGCTCAAGCTGCTGGGGAGCCTCGATGAACCGGTGCAGACGACCCATCGCAAGCAGCTCGGCCACATGGGGCGGAACCGTCTTCGAGCGCTGACCGAACTGCTGCGCGAATCCCGGGCCAAAGTTGGTTGATTTCTCAGGCATAATATTTGTTGCAACGACTATCGTCTTAACGCATCTAGAAAGAGGAGAGGAAAAAACACCATGACCACCGCTACCACACCCGCCGCCGCAACCACCACCTGGAACATCGACCCGGCTCATTCCGGCGCCGAGTTCAAGGTCAAGCACATGATGATCTCTAACGTGAAAGGCCACTTCGCCAAGGTCACGGGAACGTTGACTCTGGACGAATCTGACCTGAGCCGCTCTCGCGTCGAAGCCAAGATTGAAGCTGCTTCGCTCGAAACGCGCGATGCCCAGCGCGATGCGCACCTGAAGAGCGCCGACTTTTTTGATGTTGAGAAGTTCCCTTCGCTCTTGTTCCAGTCCACCGGGATAAGCCTGGTGAAGGATGGAGAGTTGGCTATCGAAGGAGACTTGACCATTCGGGACGTCACGCGCAAGGTAGTTTTTTCCGCGGAGGGGCCGACTCCGCCGGCAAAGGATCCCTGGGGTAATACTCGGGTCGGGGTATCGGCGACCACCAGGATCAGCCGCAAAGACTTCGGACTGAGCTGGAATGCGGCGCTCGAGAGCGGCGGGTTTCTGGTCGGCGACGAAGTGACCATCACGCTCGATGTGCAGTTCGTCAAGGCTTGAATTTTTGCTGGACCGCCAGGCAAGCGCCTATAGTCGCGTCTCTCCTGGCGGTAGAAAGGAAATCTTATGTCACTGCGCCCTGTGAAACAGATCATTGAAACAAAATCCACCATCGAGGGAGCCGGGGTAAAGCTGCAACGCGCCTTTGGCTTCGGTAAGACCAAGGACTTCGATCCGTTCCTGCTGCTGGACGACTTTCGCAACGAGAATCCGGCAGACTACCTGGCGGGATTTCCATGGCATCCTCACCGCGGGATCGAGACCATCACCTACGTACTTGCCGGGTCCGTCGAGCATGGAGACAGCCTGGGCAACCGGGGAGAAATGACCGCCGGCGATGTGCAGTGGATGACCGCGGGTAGAGGCATTCTCCACCAGGAGATGCCCAAGGGCGATCCGCAAGGCCGCATGCATGGTTTTCAGCTGTGGGCGAACTTGCCTTCGTCATTGAAGATGACGGACCCGCGCTACCAGGACATCCCCGCGAGCGCGATCCCGGAGATCACCGATGATGACGGCACGCGTGTGCGCGTGATCTGCGGTGAGTTCTGGGGTAAGCGAGGCCCGGTCGAGGGTGTGGCCGCTGATCCTCACTATCTCGATATCTCGGTCGCCCCTGGGCAACGCAAGCGGCTGAAGGTGGAGACGACGCGCAACGCTTTCGCGTATGTGTTTGCCGGGGCAGGCACATTCCGTGAGGCTTCCCGGCCGCGGGCGGTCCTGACCGAGCAGACGGCAAAGCCGGAAGCGCCGCCGGTCTACGATGCCCGTAATCATTCGCTGGTGCTCTTCGACCGCGGAGATGAAATCGTGGTGCAGGCAGGGGATGAGGGCATACGGTTCCTGCTGGTGTCGGGTAAGCCGCTCGAGGAACCAGTCGCGTGGTATGGACCGATTGTGATGAATACCCAGGAACAGTTGCGACAGGCTATGGCTGAGTTAAACGACGGTACGTTTATCCAGAAGGGTTGATGCTTGTTTTCACCTGGGGTTATGACAGGGGACTTGATTAGCCTTTCCTAGGAGGATCCCAGGTCTCAAAAACGAGACCTGGGGCACCCTTCTGGTTTTCCTTCAACTCCGTGACGGGTGAGAGAACCAGCGGGGTAACGCAACTTCATCTTGCTGTCATCCTCCTGTAATAGTGTTGCCTCACGGAGGGTTTGTGTGACGAGCGCCGTCTGGTGGGGGATCCTTGGGTTTGGCCTTGTGGTGCTGCTGGGACGCCGGTTATCGCTGCGCTTGCAGCTCTCTCGCGCTAAGCACCGTTCGCTTGCGGGTCATGCACGTTGGGCACGCCGGCTGGCGGGGTTCGTGCCCTACTACGAGTACGATGAGGAGCGGTTTTTCCGGGCGGATGACGCACCTGAGCATGTCAGCGAACAGCGTCGGGCAGCTTTCGGGCGGCTGGCAGCGCTCTATAGAGACCGGTTCGCTCGCACCGTGCGACAAACCGCCGAAGTTCAGGACGAGATCTCGGATTTACAGTTCACGGCGCGCTACCGCGTGCCGTTTCAGTTCAGCCGCCTCGTCCGGCAACAGCTGAATTCCGGATCGTTCGTGGTTTCTTCGAGCGGCCGGACGACCACCGATCTGGACGGCAACCAGCGCTACGACCTGACCGGCTCGTATGGCGTGAATGTATTCGGTTACGACTTTTATAAGGAATGCATCGAACGCGGTAGCGCGCGGGTGCGCGACCTGGGCCCAGTACTCGGCGCCTACCATCCGGTGACCGCCGACAATGTTCACCGGCTGCGCGCGATCTCCGGGCTGGACGAAATTTCCTTCCACATGTCGGGCACGGAAGCGGTGATGCAGGCGGTCCGTCTCGCTCGCTACCACACCGGACGCCGGTTCCTGGTGCGCTTCTGCGGCGCCTATCACGGTTGGTGGGGTGAGGTGCAACCCGGGGTCGGCAACCCGGTGAAAGAGCGCGACACGCTCACTCTCAAAGATATGGGCGAGCAAAGCCTGCGGGTGCTGCGCAGCCGCAGCGACATCGCCTGTGTGCTGGTGAACCCTCTGCAGGCGTTGCACCCGAACGCCGGGTCGCCGTCTGACTCCACCCTGGTGGACAGCGGCCCAAAAGCCGCCTTTGATCGCGCCGGCTATACCGGCTGGTTGCAGCGTCTGCGGCGCGTGTGTTCCGAACGCGGCATCGTGTTAATTTTCGACGAAGTATTTCTCGGCTTTCGGCTGGCCCGCGGCGGCGTGCAGGAGTACTTCGGGGTCCGCGCCGATATGGTGACCTACGGCAAAACGGTAGCCGGCGGACTGCCCATCGGCGTGGTATGCGGCCGTGCGGATTTGATGAAGCGGTTTCGTGAGGACCGGCCGGCGGATATTTGCTTCGCGCGCGGGACGTTCAATTCGCACCCGTATGTCATGGGGGCGATGGCCGAGTTCCTTGACCGGCTGGACACGCCGGAGATCGTGAATTGTTATCGCGATCTGGACGCGGTTTGGAATGGCCGGGCGGCCCAGCTCAATGAGCGTCTTCGCGAGGCCGGCGTGCAGGTGAGGGTAGCCAACTTATCCTCGGTATGGACGGTGTGTTATCTGCAGCCCTCGCGCTACCACTGGATGTTTCAGTACTATCTTCGCGCCGAAAACCTGGCGCTGAGCTGGGTAGGAACGGGCCGTCTTATCTTCAGCCTGGATTACACGGATGCGGACTTTGCCGCGGTGAGCGAGCGGTTCGTCGCGGCGGCGCGGCAAATGCAGCAGGATGGTTGGTGGTGGGCGGACGATGCGCTCACCACCAAACACATTAGGCGTCGCGTACTGTTAGAAATGATTCGGGCTCGTTTACATCGTCCATCGGATCGATCAGCTGGCCCCCCAGTAGGTACAGCGGCGATCGATAGTAAAGCATGAAGTCGTGAAAGGGATCCGTCAGAATTTTCGTCATCCAGACGAGGCCGGTGCGGACATCCCTGATGAAGAACAGTTGCACGGTGCGGAACAGCAGCGCGCCGAAGCCGACAACCAACCAGATCTGCCCAACGTGCTGTACGAAAGTAGCACGATCGGCATGCGCCGGAAAAATCCCGAACAGCGTCGGCTCCCACCACAACAACGCCGGTGAGAGGGCCCAGATGATCAGGAGCACGATCTTGCGCCGCAGGTTGTAGCCAACCTTGATGTCTTCCTTGTGCTCATGGGTGGCGTGATTAACCTGGTCGTAACCTTTGGGCTCGAAGAAGAAGTGGCCCGCCTGCCGGCTGACCATGGCGACCAGCCAGCCGATCAAGGCCGAGGCTGCCGGGTTTTTGAAGATCAAACCGTACGCGGTTAGAAAGCTGAGGGCACTCACCAGGTGAAGCGATTGATTGATGCGGCTGTGGTGATAGTAGCGATGGTCGTCCCATCGCTGAGTTCGCAGAGCTTCTAGAAAACCTTGCATGCTTTGTCCTTCCCAGGTTAGCCGGCGATCATGGCCTTAAAGAAGGGAATATAGCAATCTTGTTACAGTCTTATGACAGTTTGTAGTATGTAGCTCATATGCTCTTGGCGAGTAAGACACTGCCCCTGGCATTCGCTAATCGGCTGGTGTGTTTCCTGAAACGGGCAAAAGAACGGTAAAGATGGCGCCATTCCCCCCGCTTGCATTCTTCGTCTCGACTTGTACGCTTCCTCCGTGCCGTTCGGCGATTTCTTTACACACCCACAACCCGAGGCCAGTCCCTACGTCTTTTTTGGTGGTGAAGAATGGCTCGAAGATTCGTTTGAGGTTTTCAGCAGCAATTCCGGGGCCATCGTCTTCGATCTTCAGCCGGATGGATCCGCGGCCCGCAAGCTTTACGGGGGCCGCGTCGATCTTCAGCGTTCCGCTGACGGGCACCGCATCGATGGCATTGGAGATGAGGTTAGACACGAGCTGCTGTAACTCACCAGCTAACCCGATGATAGGGGGACAGGTCTCGAGGCCGAGTTGAACCTGAATTTGCTTGACTTGCAGCTTGTTCGAGTAGAGCGTGAGCACCGATTCCACGAGAGTCGGAATGTGGACGGAGGCGGGGGAAGTTGATTCCCTATAAAAGCCCAGCGTCTGCCGCGTGATGTGCGACACCCGCGCCAATTCCTGTTCAGCGAGTTGTAAATGTGCAACGACCTTTTCCGACGCATCCGGGCTGGTTCGAGCGAGAAATATGAGGTTGCCGATGGCTTCCAATGGATTGTTGATTTCATGGGAGACCGTAGCTGCCAAACGGGCAGCCGCCGCAAGTTTCTCGGTGCGCCGCAATACGTCCTGGAAGTTTCTTTCACGAGAAGCATCATGGAAAACTAAAACCGCCCCAATCAACCTGCCGGAGTCATCGGTGATGGGTGCGG
Source organism: uncultured Acidobacteriaceae bacterium (assembly GCA_963850235.1). Lineage (GTDB taxonomy): Bacteria > Acidobacteriota > Terriglobia > Terriglobales > Acidobacteriaceae > PALSA-350. The sequence continues at coordinate 219,182 of CAWKKM010000024.1, forward strand.
CACTATCTTCAATAGGCAAAAGGTGACCGTCACGGTGACGCAACACGGTATGATTGGCGAGCCCGACTACGGAGCGCGCCGCCAACACCTTGTCCACGGGGTTTTCCAGAGGGCTGTTCGTGGCTTCACTGAAGATAGGAAATATCTCACCGATCTTCTTTCCCCGGGCCTGATCGAGACGAGTGCCGGTAAGCCGTTCGGCAATGGGGTTCAAGAACGAAACCAGGCCCTGGTCGTCAGTGGCGATCACACCATCTCCGATCGATGAAAGGGTGACCCTGAACCATTGTTCCCTTTCTCTCAGAGAGGCTGCGTCTTTGGCGCGCGTCTCCATCTCCCGAATGATGGAAAAGGCCAACAGGATGATGCCCAAAGCAGCAATCGCACTGGCGGCGTAAATACAAATGACCGTGATCCGAATGCTTTGATGATAGGCCGCTCTCCGTGAGTCGCCGACCGATGTTTCTTCCTGCTCCATCTGTTTGATCAGGGAGCGAATGCTTTCCATGATGCGGAAGCCATGGTCAGACATCACCATGGCTTTGGCTCCCTCCGCATCGCCTGATTGATAGAGTGAGATCGTCTGGGCCAACTCAGCGAGCTTCTGGTTAACCAGAACACGAAGATTGGCGGCCTGGGTTTGCTGTGCGGGGTTGTCGCCGATTTCAGCGGTGAGGCTTTTGAGGTGCGCATCGATCTGAGCGGCCGCAAGGTGGTAAGGTGCGAGGTAGTCGGCCTTGCCGGTATAGAGGTAGCCGCGCTGCCCGGTTTCGGCATCCTTGAGCAGAGCGTCGATGTTTCTGATCTCCTGCACGACCCGCCGGCTACGGCTGAACCACTCCTGATTTGATATCTGGGTGGCAAGTTGATGTCGAAGAACGGCGGTATTGATTGCCAGCAGGACGAGGACGATGACGAAGCCGCTGATGACGCCGAAGCGTTTGTCGATTGAGCGCATGATCGGTTCGCCAGAGCCCTTGACGTAAGGTATTTGTATCCGCCGCCTTGTCGACAGTTTAGATCATGTACCATGCGGCGGTCCTGAGGTGACGGTGGCATAAAATGGCGGATGGAGCTAAGGAGTTACAACGCTCACACGGTGCGAGGAACCAGAGCCACCATACGGAGACCTATCCATGGCAGGGCCGGAGAGTACGCAAGCGCTGTCGGTAGGGACGATTTCCGCGCGGCTCGACCGGATTCCGGCCACGCGAACGATATGGAAGTTCGTGGTCTTGCTGAGTCTCGGCTTCTTTTTTGAACTCTACGATCTGCTGTATTCCGGATATATAGCACCGGGGCTGGTGAAGAGCGGCATTCTAACGACCACGACGGCGGGCCTGTTTGGCATGACGGGCGTGGCGGCTTTCCTTGCTTCTCTGTTCTCGGGGTTGTTCGCAGGCACCCTTTGCTGCGGGTTTCTTGCTGATCGTTTCGGCCGTCGCGCGATCTTTACGTATTCGCTGCTGTTCTATACCGGGGCAAACCTGATCATGGCATTTCAGGTTACGGCCGCAGGGCTGAACTTCTGGCGTTTTATGGCTGGGCTCGGCATTGGCGTGGAACTGGTCACCATTGGTACTTATATCGCCGAACTCGTGCCCAAGCATATCCGCGGACGCGCTTTTGCCTGCGAGCAAGCCGTGGGCTTTACCGCGGTCCCAGTGGTGGCACTGCTGTCGTACCTGCTGGTACCGTACAAGCCCCTCGGCCTTGATGGATGGCGTTGGGTTGTGATCATTGGCGCGCACGGAGCCCTGTTCGTCTGGTTTATTCGTCGCGCGTTGCCCGAAAGCCCGCGATGGCTTGCGCAGAAAGGCAGGCTTGAGGAAGCCGATCGGGTGATGTCAAGGTTGGAAGAGAGGGTCGCAAGAGAGCTCGGGCGGCCGCTTCCCCCACCTGATCCTCAGTCTCAGCCTGTGGTCTCTGGGCAGAGGTTCGTCGACATCTGGAAGGCGCCCTATGCCAAGCGCACTTCTATGATGATTACGTTTAACGTGTGTCAAACGGTTGGGTTCTACGGATTTGCCAACTGGGTACCGACGCTGCTGGTGAAACAAGGTATCACGCTTACCACGAGCCTACTGTATTCATCGATCATTGCGCTTTCGGCGCCCGTAGGGCCGTTAATCGGCTTGGTTATCGGCGACAAATATGAACGCAAGAGCATGATTGTCGCGACTGCAGCAGCCATCATCGTATGCGGGCTGGCCTTCAGCCAGGTTTCGGGCGGGATGCTGCTGATCGCCATGGGCGTGGGGATAACGCTGGCAAGCAACATCATGTCTTATAGCTTTCATGCCTACCAGACGGAGCTTTTCCCCACAAACATCCGGTCGAGCGCGGTGGGCTTTGTGTATTCGTGGAGCCGCTTTTCGGCAATTTTCACTTCGTTTCTGATCGCCGGGGTGCTGAAGAGCTTTGGCACAACCGGTGTGTTCGTTTTCATTGCAGCGGCCATGCTGATCGTGATGGCTGTGATTGGCTGGATGGGGCCGCGGACTCGGGATCTGGCACTGGAAGAGATTTCGCGATGACCGGGTGGGCAAAGGAGAAGGCGACAGCTCCTTGGCAGGCTAACGAAAAATCCGGTTCGTATCAGGGCAGGACCTTACGTCGTGCCCTGATTTTTGTGTGGCTTCCTTAAGCCACGTGTTGGGAGAGATAGTTCTGGATTTCGGAGAATTCCTCGTCCGACAGCCGGAAAGTCGCCGCTGGTATGATGCCCTCGATTTGTTTTGCGCTGCGCCCGCCTACAATCGCTGCGGTGATTGCAGGATGATGCAAGGTCCACGCAATGGCCACCACGCCTGCACTCACACCGTGACGGTGGCCGATTTTACCGAGGAAGTCTGCCACTGCCAGGTTCCGCGATAGGAGAGGTTCCTGGTAGTTTTTTGCATTCCGGCGAAAATCGTCGCTGGGAAAATTCGCTACGCGCTGCTTGCTCATCGCCCCAGTCAATAGACCAGAATGCATGGGGGCATAGTTGATAACGCCGATGTTGTTCTTCTCACAGAACGGCAGGATTGCCGATTCCACTGAGCGATTCAACATGGAGTAGGGCGGCTGGTTGGAGGTAACGGGTGCGATTTTCATGGCTCGTTCCATCTGTTCGACGCTGAAGTTCGAGACGCCTATCCAACGAACCTTACCTTCCTTTTGTAAGTCCGCCATGACGCGCCAGGCCTCTTCGATCTCTTCATCCGGTTTGGGCCAGTGCACCTGGTAGAGATCGATGACATCCACCGCGAGGCGGCGAAGGCTGTCTTCCGCTTCGCGGCGAATGTGCTTGAGTGTGTTGGAGACTTCGCGCTTCTCATTCCAGACCAAGCCGCATTTAGTGAAGATGTATGGACGATGAGAAGTCGTCTTGAGTGCGCGGGCGACGACCTCCTCGGAATGCCCCAGGCCGTACACGGCCGCGGTGTCAATCCAATTGATACCCAGTTCCAGAGCTTTATGAATTGCAGCGATGGAGTGGTTATCGTCCTGAGGTCCCCAGGAAAATTGCCAGTCACCACCACCGATGGCCCATGAACCAAGCCCGATGGGCGTCAGTTCCAGGTCAGAGTTGCCGAGTTTCTTTTTATCCATACTCTATTTTGCCAAAGAGCTTCCAAGTCTGTGTGAATGCCGGGAAGAGGCCCGCGCGGTGGATTCCCGTATCACCAGTTCCGGTTGCATGACCACTCGGCCAGGGTATTCGGCGTTCGGGTGGTTGATCCGCTTGAGGAGAGATTCGGCGGCCACTTTTCCCATTTCGCGGAGAGGTTGGCGAATGGTCGTCAAGCTGGGAGTTCGAAACGGCGCGCTGCCTACGTCGTCAAAGCCTACGACGGACACGTCTTTCGGCACTTGGATCCCAGCTTCATGAAGAGCCCGGATGGCGCCGATGGCAGCAATATCGTTGAAGGCGAAGAGGGCAGTGAAGTTCCTGGTGCGCGACAGCAGCGCCTTCATCGGTTCATAACCCAGGGCCGGTGACCAGCTATTTTCTACGGGCCGTATCAGGAGTTCCTCGTGAATTTCGATGCCTGAAGCGCGGGCAACTTCCATAATCCGTCTCCAGCGGAATTCGGTGTCCACTGTCTCCGCCTGGCCTTTCATGAGAGCAATTCGACGGTGTCCCAGACTGGCCAGATGCTTGAGCGCGAGAAGAGCACCTCGCTTATGGTTGAGTTGAATATTCGTTACGCCAGGATTGCCTTGATGTCCTGAAACGGAGACGATCGGAACCCCCACCTTGGCGGGCGTCGGAGTATTTATCAGCAGCAGACCATCCACGGACCGCTCCAACAGCGTTCTGGGAAGTTCTTCCAGCAGCGCCGGCTGCCAGTGATGGGCCGCCAACAGGCAGAAATACTCGGCTGCCAACAGATGTTCTTCAACACCATTCATCACCAGGGTAAAGTAACCTTCGCTGACTTCCGGGACCAGGACGCCGATGGACATACTGCGCTTGTTGCGCAGGGAACGCGCCAGGTAATTGGGCCGATAGTGTAATTCCTCGGCAGCCGCCAGTATCCGCTCCCTGGTGGCAGACGGGATGGCCTTCGCTGCTGGTGAGTCGTTCAGAACAATCGATACCGCCGTCAGGGATAAGCCAAGGCGGCTCGCCAAGGTGCGGAGGGTGACAGGTTTATCTTTTTCGTGGGCCTTTTGGCTGCTCAATGGTCCTATCCCGGGACAGAGTTAAAGACAATTTCCAGTTGAGAGCTGATAACCGGAAAGGTTTGGGAAAGCTCTCTTAATGGACGTCGAGTAACGTGTAAAAGCTTCCGCCTGCGAAACAAGTGGCAACTCAAGTATCCGCCTATGCCGCCGGGGAGTCATCCGTCCGGATGTGGACAGTCGAGTCTTACGAAGGAAATTTGCGACTGATAAAGAGCGTGCTCCCCCGAAGTATGCCGAAACGCGAAGCCGGATTGGGGTCCAGTGCGCAAACTAAATGAACACGTTCAAAAATATGTTGCCAAGGCGTCGTTTCGTGTGTAAATTGAACATGTTCAATATTTCTGACGTGAAGGAGTTTGTCATGTATGTGATCGCCTGCTACTTCAGCTATCTCGCCATCAGCGTTGCCCTCACGATCTGGGTTGCCCGCACGCTACAAAAGAGCGGACGCGTGTTCCTGATCGAGGCCTTCCACGGGAACGAAGAGCTGGCCGATTCCGTAAACCGTCTGCTCGTCGTCGGGTTCTACCTCATCAACGTTGGATATATCGCTCTGGCGCTGAAGACGCGTGATCCACTAAGTACGCTTCGCGAGGTCATCGAACTGGAAAGCACCAAGCTCGGCGTTGTGCTCCTCATTCTCGGCGTGATGCACTTCTTCAACATCCTGGTGCTGTCAAGAATGCGCAAGAACTCGACCCGCGCTGTCGCCGCCTGATGCCTACGCCCAGCCAAGCCGAGAAGAAGGCGACCATGCTCAAGTCCGAGGCTACGCGCGACGCGCATCCTTGAATCCGCGCTCGCCATCTTCCGCGAGCGCGGATTCGAGAAGTCCACCATGCGCGAGATCGCCGCGGCTGCCGGAGTAGCCGTGGGCGCGGCCTACTACTACTTTGACTCCAAGGACGCCATCGTCATGGCCTTCTACCAACGCGCCCAGCAAGAAATGGCTCTGTCGCTGGACGCGATACTCTCGGAAGAGAAGACGCTGGAGGCTCGCCTCCGCGGCATCGTCGGATACAAATTCGAGTATTTCTCGCCCAATCGAGCGTTGCTTGGCGCTCTTTCCGGTCACGTCGATCCGGCCCACCCACTGTCCCCCTTCAGTGCGGAGACGGCCCCCATCCGGGAGCAGGACATCGCGTTTTTCCAGCGCGCCGTGGAAGCCTCCAGGATCAAGCTGCCCTCCAACATTCAACCGTATCTACCGCGCTTGCTATGGCTCTACCAAATGGGCCTCATTCTCTTTTGGGTATACGACCGTTCGCCCAGGCAAACCCGCACCCAGATCCTTTTCGATAAAACACTGAAGATGATTCTGGCCGGCCTGAAACTGGCCGGCATGCCGTTCCTGCGCCCGATCCATCGGCTCGCCGGAGAGTTGCTTGAAGTCATCTATGGCAAGCACCGCACATGATCCACTTTGAAGAGACCACGTTCATCTCCGCGCCGATCGGCCGGGTGTTTGACCTGTCTCGCAGCGTCGAAGTGCATCTGCTGGCGAATGTTCATGGCAACGAACAAGCCCTGGCCATCGGGGGAGTTACGACTGGACTGACCGGCCTGGGGCAGCAGGTCACCTGGCGCGCCAAACACTTCGGGTTCTGGCACGACCTCACGAGTGAGGTCACCGCCATGGAACCTCCCGCTTATTTCCAGGTGACCATGGTCAAAGGCATTTTTCGTTCCATGCAGGCCGACCATCGGTTGCGCAGCCTGCCTTCCGGAGTCACGGAGCTGAAGGACATTTTCTCGATTGCGGCGCCACTCCCTATCCTTGGGCCCATGGCCGAGGCGCTCTTTCTGCGCCGCTACATGATGAGACTCAACCGCGAACGCAATGCCGTTATTCAACAACTTGCTGAATCAGAGGACTGGCGACGCTATTTGCCGGCATACGAGAAGGAGCCGGCCCAATGAAGATTGTCATCCCCGGCGGTAGCGGACAGATTGGCACCATCCTTGCGCGGCACTTCCACCAACAGGGTCACAGGGTTATCGTGCTGAGCCGCGTGCCGAAGGCGGCTCCATGGCAGGTGATTCGCTGGGACGCTCAGACTGTTGGCCCATGGACTGCAGCGCTTGAGCAGAGCGACGTCTGCATCAACCTTACCGGACGTAGCGTGGACTGCCGCTATCACACAGCGAATCGGCGGCAGATGTACGACTCGCGCATTGTTTCGACGCGGCTGCTCAACGATGTCATTCAAACGCTCCAAGACCCGCCGCGGCTGTGGCTCAACGCGAGCACGGCCACGATCTATCGCCACGCATTGGATCGCCCCATGGACGAGATGACCGGGGAGCTCGGCGGCAACGAACCGGGTGCTCCCGACACATGGAATTTTTCCATCAGGATCGCAAAGGATTGGGAGGCAGCTTTCTTTGCGGGGCAAACGCGAAACACACGCAAGATCGCCATGCGCAGCTCCATCACTTTTATTGCGGGCAAAGGCGGGGTCCTCGAAGTTCTCTCTAACCTGGTTCGCTGCGGACTTGGGGGAGCGCAAGGATCCGGGACTCAATATGTTTCCTGGATTCACGAGGCCGACTTCGTCCGCGCCGTCGACTTCCTGATCGCAAATGAGACGCTGACTGGTCCAGTGAATATATGCTCTCTCAATCCGCTGAGAAATCGCGAGTTTATGCGCGCTCTTCGTGCTTCCTGGAGGCAACCGGTCGGCGTTGCGGCTCCTTCATGGATGATCGAAATCGGGAGTTTCCTGCTGCGCACCGAATCTGAACTCGTTCTCAAAAGCCGTCGGGTCATCCCCGGGAGGCTCCTCAACGCCGGCTTCTCGTTCAGCTATCCAGAATGGCCGGCGGCGGCGCAGGAGCTGGTTTCCCGCTACCGATGCACTCCGGATAAAGGCCTAAATGCTTAGGAGATGAGTCCCCTGAGCCGTCGCGCAAACGTGGGATACACCAGCGATGCGCGGAGGCTACAACTACAATCCATGGTTTTGCTACCCAAGGCGCATGGTGAATTTCCATGGAAACGATATGCTCTTTTCAAGCAGCGATTCTCCTAAGCTTCAACGATCCCTTCGGGGGATGGGCTCGGTGAGGAAACAAGGAGAATCGCTGTAATCAAGCAGTAGCTCAACTTGTGGTTTGCAGCAACTGAATCAATTGGATCTGCCTGGGTTTCTCTCGTTTACGGTTTTGGATGTTGCTTCCCGCGCTGTATCACTCTAACGATGCATTACCTTCGCCCTAACAGCTCACCCTGGTAGGGCATTACTTTTGTTGCCCCGCGCTTTCCTATGGAAGGACCTGCGATCTGCTAGCCGGCCTGCTTGCTGCTCGCTCGCCGGGGCTTCGGCTTGCTCTTGCCTTCGAGATTGAGCGCCACTGCAGCCCGGATCAGATTCTTCAGGGCCGCCTCATCGACCTTGTCGTCTTCGTGGATGTCGATGGCGCGCCGGACGTTCCCCTCCAGGCTGGAGTTGAATAGCCCGGAAGGGTCCTTCAGCGCAGCTCCCTTGGCAAAGGTCATCTTGACGGCATTCTTGTACGTCTCTCCGGTGCAGATGATGCCGCCGTGCGACCAGACGGGAGTCCCCATCCACTTCCACTCTTCGACGACCTCAGGATCGGCTTCGTGGATAATCTCGCGCACTTTGGCGAGCGTCTTTCCGCGCCAGTCCCCAAGCTCGTTGATCTTTTTGTCGATGAATGCGGAGGCAGATTCCATCGGAAGGGGTCCTTTCCTGAAGCAGCTCAAACTCTCGCACCCAATGTAGTTGCGTTCGACGTAACCTGCAACCTGGACCTTGGACCCTCGCGTCCCGCGGCCGGTGCCCACGATACTATGTGCACAAGCGATACGCCTTGCCGTGCCAAATCTGGTTCCGTGGTGTAGAACTCTGAATAGCCCCGTGCGCAATTTCGAGCAAACCCGAACGGAATTCCAGGAAATCCTCGCCAAGCCCATTCGCGAGCTCGGGCTCAAACTCGAGGGCTCTCCGATCGAACGATTCGTTCAGCAGCTCTATCGCGAACTGGAAGCCAAGGGCCTCCACAAGTTCCGTCCGCCTTGTTATCTCACCGATGAATGGGGATGCCCCTCCGGCGAGCCCCTCATCGGCGTTCCCTTCTATCTGGCAAATCCGGACCTGGCACAGCTTGAACGCGATATGAACGATCTGGAAGATGCTCGCGAGATCATGATGTACATGCGTCACGAGGCCGGACATGCATTCAACTACGCGTATCAGCTCTACAAGACGGCTGAGTGGCGCGGTCTCTTCGGTCCGTTTCGCCGCGCATATCGCGACAACTACCGCCCTATCCCGTTCTCGCGGAAGTTCGTTCGCCACATGGCCGGGTGGTACGCACAGAAGCATCCGGATGAAGATTTTGCGGAAACGTTTGCGGTCTGGCTGACGCCTCGGTCGCAATGGCAAAAGCACTACGAAGGTTGGGGCGCGCTCGACAAGCTGCAATACGTCGATAGCATGGCGCGAAAACTCGGCGATGTCGAACCCATCCGGCGTCGCGGCCGCACCGACATTACGGTCGATGAGATGGAAGCGACTGTCGGCGAGTTCTATCGTCTGAGCCTGCCCGAGCAGGTTCCGGTAGAGGAACTCGCGTTGGATGCCGACCTGGCCGATATTTTCAATGTATCTCCCAAGCGGCATAAGGGCGTGCGGCCTGCGCATGAGATGCTGGACGAGCATCGCAAACCGATTATCGACAAGATCGCGTATTGGAGCGGGGTGCAACGTCCGATCGTCAAGCGACTGGTCGAAGCTATCTGCAAACGTGTTGAGGACCTTGGTCTGCGCGTCGAGGTTCGACGCGAGTCTGAGTACCTGACTGAGTTCACGGCATACGCCACCGCGCTCTCAATGAATTACCTGATCCGTGGGAAGTTTCATCCCTGAGGAGGAACGGCGGTAGCCGTCACTTCGATTGGAGGTCATATGAATGGAACGAAGTTGAAAATCACCGTGCTTTACGACTTGTGGGAAGATGAACCCGCGGAAGTGCCGGAAGAAGAAGTTCCCGCACCACGCAAGCGCAAGGGGCAAAAGGTACGCAAGAAGAAGCCGGTAAAGCACGACCGCGAAGAGATCTTCGAGGCCCTGGAGAAACTCGGCCATGAGCCGTCCTATCATGTTCTCAACGGCCGATCGCAATCACTGCTCGGACTCGCCAAATGCGGCGCCGATCTCATTTTCAACCTGACGGAATCGTATGCGGGGGATAACACCAAGGAGATGCAGGTCAGTGCATTCCTGGATATGCTGGATATCCCTTACACCGGCGCGGGACCGCGGGGGAATATTCTTGCCCAGGACAAGTCGATCGCAAAGAAGATGTTCGCTTTTCATGGGATCCAGTCGCCTTACTTCGCGACGGCCTATCGGGGCACCATCGACCACGCGCATGACATTTCGTTTCCGCTCATCGTGAAGCCGACCTCTGAAGATGGGTCCATCGGCATCGATGCAGCTGCCGTAGTTAACAGCGTGAAGGAGCTGATGGAGCGCCTTTCGTATGTGCAGACGGAATTCGATTCTCCTGCGTTGATCGAAGAGTATATCGATGGACGCGAGATCTACGCGGCCATCCTCGGCAATGACGAGCACGCACGCGCACTTCCGCTGGTGGAACTTGATCTCTCGAAGCTTCCGAAGGGCATGCCCCGGATCGCCAGCCAGGAGGTGAAGTTCGAGAAGGACACGGAGGCGTATAAGCTGACGAAGTCGGCGATCGCCGAAGACATTGATGAAGATACTGGAGATCAAGCTCACGGAGACGGCGATCAAGGCCTATCGTGCGGTCAAACTGCGCGATTACGGCCGCATCGATATGCGCATATCGAGCAAGGGCGAAATTTACGTCATCGAAGCGAATCCGAACCCATGGCTTTCGAGCGCCCAGGAATTTTTCATGGCTGCGAAGAGGTCCGGCCTCTCCTACACTCAAATGATCGCGGAGATCGTGGATCTTGCAATGGCGCGGCACGGGTGAATGCGCATGCCTGGTAAAAGCGACGCCGGCAGCACTTCCCTACTCGCAGCGCAATGATGTGCTGGGATCGATGCGTGAGGCGCGCCGGGCCGGAATATAACTGGCGAAAAACGCTATACAAACGAGAAGAGCGGGAACCGCGACAAACGTCACTGTATCGGTGACCCCAACCCCGAAAAGCAGCGAGCGCATCACGCGGCTGACGACCAGCGCTCCGCAGATGCCGATACCCACTCCGCAAAAGGCCAGGAACATCCCGCCGCGAACAATAAGGCTCACGATGTTCCGCTGTGTAGCGCCAAGCGCCAGCCGGATGCCCACTTCGCGGTTGCCCTGGCCAACCAGATAAGCGATGAGCCCATAAATCCCAATCAGAGCGAGCCCCAGAGAAATTGCCGCAAATATCCCGAGCACCAGCATGGTGAAACGACGGCGCGCCAGAGAAAGGTCGAAGCGCTGCTGCATCGTGCTCACGTTGTAGAGGGGAAGATCAGGATTGAGTTCGTGAATCTGTTGTTTCACTGCGCCGGCCAGAGTCGTCCGGATCGTTGCTGCTGCGCATAACGACGTTCATGGCGCGGGTTACGTATTGCGTTTGCGGAAGGTAAAAGGCTATGCGCGAATCCGAGTCCAGGGTGTATTGCTTCACCCGGCCAACCACGCCAACAACCGTAATCCAGGGCGAGCTGGTCTCGCTGATGCCCCCGATATGGAAACGCTTGCCAATCGGGTCCTGGTTTGGCCAGAGTTGTTGGGCCATGAAGTCGTCGACAATCGCCACACGGGGTTTACCGGCGACGTCATCGTCGTTGAATAGCCGGCCCTCGCGCATTGGTATTTGCATTGCCTGGAAATAGTGCCCGCTGACCATGCGGGTATCGGCATTGATAAACTTCTCGCCCGGCGGCGGTACCCGTCCCTCGACAGTGATCGGTCCCCAGGCAAACATCTGGCTCAGCGGCAGCGATGTGACGGCCCCTGCGGAGGTGAGACCCGGCAAGTTTTCGAGGCGCTGCCAAAGCTCATGGTAATCAGCGAGAACCGCCTCTTTGTTTTTGTATCGCTCGCTTGCCATGGTCAGTTCAAGGGTGAGGACATTGCGAGGATTGAAGCCGGGATTTACGTCGCGTACGCGAACAAAGCTGCGGATGAGCAGGCCGGCGCCAATCAGCATCATCGCGCAAAGCGAAATCTCGGCAATCACCAGCGAGCGGCGAAGATTGTTTCCTCGACCCCAAATCGCGCTGACCCCGGCCGAAGTGCGGCTGGTGTCGCGCAGGGTGGTCTGCACGTCGAGCCGGGAAGCCCGCAGTGCGGGCGCTAGTCCAAACAAAATCGCCGACAAGATACAAACCATGAACGTGAACGCGAGAGGAGCCAGGCCGATGCCGACATCGTTCACTCTTGGTACGGTCTGCGGACCAAGCAGCCGTACCCAGTGCAAGGCAAGAAATGCCAGAGCGATGCCCGACGCGCCTCCCACGAAGGCAAGCAACACGCTTTCGGTCAGCAACTGGCGAACGATCCGCATTCGGGTTGCCCCCAGTGCCGCGCGCACCGCTATCTCCTTTTGGCGCGCCACGGAGCGCGACAGTTGCAGGTTGGCCAGGTTCACGCACGCGATCAGCAGGACAAAGCCAACCGCTCCGAGCAACAGGTACAACGTGCGGCGAACGTTGCCTACCACTTGCTCGAGGAGCGGTACGATGCCAAACGTCAGGCCGCCATTGGGTGGATACACTTCGGGAAATTCGTGCCGCAGGCGCGCCGTGATGGTATCCATTTCGGCCTGTGCCTGTTGCACGGAAACCCCTGGCTTCAGCTTGCCAAGGATGTTGTAGTCTTCGTGGTCGCGGTTCTGAGCGGCTCCGGCAGGGAGAGGAAGAGGCAGCAATATCTCCGCCTGCTCCGCGCCATCCAATGTCGGCATCACTTCGCGAGGCAACGAAAACGAACGCGGCATTACGCCGACGATTTCATACGGCACGCCGTTCAGGATGATTTTCCTGCCAAGAACGCCGGGATCGGAACCGAAGCGCCGCGTCCATGTTCCGTAGCTGAGCACGGCGGTGGCCGCGCGGCCCGGCTGGTCTTCATCGGGAACAAACAATCGCCCGAGAGCCGCGTGCTGCCCCAGCATGGGCAGCAAACTCGACGACACCCGAATTGTCCCAACGCGCTCGGGTTCACCCCGGCCGGTGAGGTTGTAGTTGTCACCGATGGCGATCGCGACCTGCTCAAAGCCATGATGGCCGTTCCTGATGTCAAAGTATTGTGCGGTGGAGAACCAGTCTTCCGTTATGTTCAGGCCAGGAGAGCGGTTCCAAAGGATGACTAGCCGCTCGGGATCCTGGTACGGAAGTGCACGTAGCAACAGACCGTCGACGATACTGAAGATGGCGGTATTCGCGCCGATTCCGATGGCCAAAGAAAGTACGGCGGCGATAGTAAATGCGGGGGCAGCGACCAAGGCACGCAGGGCGTAGCGCACATCCTTTAGCAATATGCTCATATTCGGAGTGATGGCCTTCGCGTCTAATGTACTCCATGGGAGTAGCGGAAGGGTGCGTGGACGAAGACATTAGCACGGCCATCGCTCGAGAAAAGCGACTCAAAGGCCCGCGACGCGAAAAGAAGCTCAACCTCATTGGCACGGCCAATCCCGAGTTCAAAGGCCTTGCACAATCGCCATCGGAAGATCGTGGCGGCCCAACAGGTGCGGGCTTCAGTGGTTGGAAAGCTCCGAAGGGTAAGGGGTAACATAGCCACCGTCGGGGTCCTTCGACTCCGCGCTATAAGGCCCTTTGTTATCCCATAGATCAGCGAAGCGCTTCGCTCAGAGGTCGTGACTTGTTATGTTTGCGGCCGCAAAGCTCTGGACAGCATCTGCCAACAAGGATCGCCGGGGTCCTTCGACTTCGCGCTATAAACCCTTCTTTATGCGACAGAACTGCGAGGCGCTTCGCTCAGGATGACGATGGGGAGGGCGGCGCTTCCGGCTAGGATTGGTTGCTTGTGAAGAGAACTGCAGGTCCCTCGGCTTCGCTCGGGATGACAGATAGGAGAGGGTGGTTGCAGGGAGAGAACAGTTGCCGAGGGACAAGGCGGTTGTGGGGCGGGAGGCCTTCCCATCGATAAAAAGTCACAGGCTTTCAGGATGACGACTCTGTTTGGGGCGTGAAATATAGCTGATGGCATATGCATATCCAGACATTTCAAGCGAATCCTTGAAGGAGTGCTCCACTTGACATCCAAGTGATTTCGGGGTAATTATGATTTCATCCACTTGGACGTCGAGTGAAGAAGACGATGATTACCACTGGGAGGCGAGGTGCTGCATAGGTAATGTCCTTTCAGTCAGGGTTGAACCGCCGAACGTTCCCCGAAGCCGAATCGAGAGGGAAATGAGCCGCAGGGGCTGAAGCCCTCGTCTTTTGCGACTTTTACGGCCCGACTGAAGTCGTGCCCTGATACAAAGCACTTTTTAAATTGGCTCCAAAGAGACTGACGCGGACATTAGTTTTGCAGGCATCAATAAAGGATCTGGAACAGGAAACGCAGAGCGGCGCCAAATGGCAGGAGTGATGGACAAGCTGCTGACGGAGGAAGCATGATGCGACGATTCCTTACACAAACGATCGCGAAGATTCGGAACCTGTGGCGCTCCCAAAGCTTGGAGGAGGAACTGGAGCGGGAGATTGCTCTGCATACCGCAATGCTGGAAGAGGAGTACGAGCAGCGCGGAATGTCGCCTGAAGAGGCCCACAGGGCGGCAAGGCAAGCGCTCGGCGGTGTGGAGCAGGTGAAACAGGCACACCGCGATCAGCGCGGGATTCTTTGGCTGGAACAAACGCGGCAGGACTTACGTCATGCGTGCCGAACATTCGGCCGCAATCCGGGATTCACGCTGGTGGCGGTTGCTACTTTGGCAGTGGGCATTGGCGTGAACACCACACTATTTACGGCTTACGACGCTGTTGCTCTGAAGCCGCTGCCGATTGCCGACCCAGGACGGGTGGTGCGGCTAGAGCGCTGGTTCACCCACGGATGGCACGGCGACATGCAATATGGGTTCTCCTGGCCCGAGTATCTCTATTGTCGCGAACATCAGGACGCATTCTCGGACGTGGTGGCTACCAGCTGGCCTGTGCGCGTACTTGCCCAACTACCTGGAAATCAGGCGGGGGCGCAATTGAAACCGCTCCAGGCACAGATGGTTTCCGACAACTACTTCAGGAGCTTCGGAGTCGAGGCAGGATTGGGCCGCACCTTCGGGCCAGATGAGGACCGCGTTCCTGGCCGTAGCCCTGTCGTCGTGCTCAGCTACTCACTCTGGCAACGCGCATTTCATGGTAGCCCACAGGCAGTAGGATCGGTGATAAGGATCAACGGCACAGCGTACTCAATTATCGGCGTCGCTCCCGAGGAATTCACCGGGACAGCGCTGCTGCCTCAGATACCAGATTTCTGGGCTCCAGTATCGATGCAGTCGCAGCTCACTCCGGGCCAGGACTGGCTGCACCAGCCTGCGGACTACCATTTCCAGATTCTCGGCAGGTTGAGGCCCGAGATTGGACTCAAGCAAGCCGAAGCTGAAACTGCGGCGCTCATCCGACAATTCTCCACGACCTACATAACACGCGAACCGACACGCACGGTTACCCTGCAGCATACTGCGTTTTTCGGAAATACCGAAGATCCGCGATTTGAGGCAGGCATTGCTGTCTTGATGCTGATCGTAGGCATGGTTCTTTTCGCGGCATGCGCCAACATCTCGAATATGCTGCTGGCTCGTGGCGCGGTGCGGCAGCGGGAGATCAGCCTGCGCCTGGCGCTGGGAGCGAGCCGAGCGCGGGTGATGCGGCAACTGATCACGGAAAGCATTCTGCTCTCAATTGGCGGTGGAGTTACCGGCTTAGCTATCTCGGTGGTTGCCGGAAAGCTGCTCCGGGTTGAGGTTGCACAAATGCTGACAACACAGCTCGGGAGCGGTTTCGCTCTTAGCCTCAATCTAGATCCCGACATGCGCGTGCTCGCCTATGCGTTTGCGATCTCTGTGATTGCCGGCGCTGCGTTTGGCTTGTCGCCGGCACTGCAGTTCACAAAGCCAGAGCTGGCCACATCGCTGCGGGATGAAAGCACGTCGTTCGGTCAAATGCTTTGGCGGTCGCATTTACGCAGTTTGCTGATCTGCGGGCAGGTCACCGTATCGATGCTGTTGCTCACTTGTTCCGGTTTGCTGGTGCGTGGCCTTATGCAGTCGCGGAGCGCTGATCCTGGATTCGATACACGTCAGGTCTTCCTCCTGCTCGGGGACTACGGCGACAACGCTGCGAAATCGATAGCGCGGTTCCAGCGAATCGTGAGAGGCCTGGAAGAGGTACCCGAGGTGGCGAGCGTTGCCTATGGCGGCGGCCCGATGATGGGCACGTGGACGCCGCCAATCCTGGTGAAGACGAATCTGGCATGGGAGGACACGGCGCGCCGGAGGACGCTAGCCAGCTATGCTTCACAAAATTACCTGAGGACGCTGGGTATCCCGCTGCTTCGCGGACGGGATTTCACGAAGCAAGAGTCAGCAACTGGCGCACACGTCGCTGTGATCAGTGCAGCTGCTGCGCGACTATTCTGGCCGGGAGAGGATCCGCTCGGCAGGCATTTTCAGCTCGATCTGCACTTCACCGGCAAGACTGACGGACTTCGAAGTGGTGGGCGTGGCGAAAGATGTGCGCTTCACGAACCTCACGCGCATCGATCCGGCCCACGTTTATCTTGCTCCGGACCCCACAACGACGTATCCCATCCTTTTGAATGCCGGAGCAAACCAGCAGCCGGCGCTCGCGGCGGTCTGGAAAGCCGTGAGCCGTCTTGATGGAAACCTGGTACCCGACCTGTCACTTTGGAACGCGGAGACGATGCTTGTTCATCCGCAGCGGACGCTGGCACGAGTGATGGCGATGTTCGCGGGCGGCCTTGCTTTGCTAGCTGTAGTGCTCGCGGGCGTGGGAATCTATGGCGTGATGACCTATGTGGTCAGCCAGAGGACAAGGGAAATCGGCATCCAGATGGCTCTGGGCGCGCGCTCGCATGACGTGCTGAGGAGTGTGGTTTTATCGGGGCTAAAGCCCGTGGCCGCGGGAATGATCATAGGGCTGGCGTGTGGCGCTGCGGCGTCGGCTCTGTTGCACAGCACCCTCGCGTCTCCGGCAACCAGCGACTTTCTCTACGGCGTGCGGTTCTACGATCCCTGGACCTTCGCAGGAATCTCCAGCTTTCTGGTCGCTGTCTCTGTGCTGGCCAGCCTGGTTCCGGCAGTGAGAGCCGTGAGGGTCGATCCAATGGTCGCACTCCGCTACGAGTAAACCGAGATCAGGCCAATACGACGTCCAATCGCTACTTCCGCGGATGATCCCGAGAGCCGCGTTGCTTAGCATCCAATAGGGCGGGGCAGATATGCAGGAAGTGATGCAGATGATCGATCTAGTGCAGCGGGCAAAGGCATTGTCCGGCGAGTACGAGAATGTGCTTCTGAACAGGTTCAACGACCATGCTGTCCGGATGAGCCGCATGGAAAGGGCATATTTCTGGCATTTTCACCCTAACTCCGATGAAATGTTTCTTGGTGTCGAGGGAGTTCTGGTTCTAGAACTGGAAAATCAACGGATTGAATTAGGACCGGGCCAGGTGTTCACTGTCGCTCGAGGTGTTCGACACCGGACCCTACCGGCTGGGAGCTACTGCGTCAACCTGACCTTCGAACGGCTGGATATGGAAACGGTCGTTGCGGGAGAGAACTGTTGCTGAGGGAGACCTTCCACGTCGACGCCATCATTTTGAGCGAACAAGAAGCCCGGCTCTCGGGATGAGAATGGAAGGTTAGCACGTTCGGTGGACATTGGCCGCGAACGGTACTAAGGTGATAAAAAACACCTCCCTCGCTCACCGCTTCTTTGGCTGGGCCTGATTATCCAATAGCAGAAGAGTCAGGGAGTACTTCGCCGGGGCCGACGGACTGCCCTGACCTTTCCGGTTCTTCCATCTCCGCAGAAGAACTGGTCGGCGCCGTTGGACTCAAGGCCTGAAACCCCGATTCCGTCGGGCATATCGAGCCTCTCGAAAACTTCTCCGGTCTGCGGATCGATTCGCCTCAAGTCGCTCTCATCACCGTCCCAGGTGGCGTGCCAGAGCTCTCCGTCGACCCAGGTAACTCCAGTGACGAAGCGGTTGGACTCGATGGTGCGAAGAATGGCACCGGTTTCGGGATCGACTTGATGGATCTTTCGTTCGCGATACTGACCGACCCAGAGTGTCCCTTCGGCCCAGGCGAGCCCAGAGTCGCCACCGCCGCCAGGAGCGGGTATGGTAGCGAGGACACGGCCGGTCTTCGGATCTATCTTCTGGATGCGGTCCTCGGCCAGCTGAAATAAATGCTTGCCATCAAAGGCGGTTCCGGCGTGCGCCGCGACATCGATCGCACCCAGCTGCTTTCCACTCGCAGGATCGAAAGCGTTCAGCTTGTCTCCGGAGGCAAACCAGACGCTCTGGCCGTCGTACGTTACTCCATGCACGCGGTCGATGCCTGGAAATGGACCATACTCCTGGACGATTTCGGCGGCTGATCGATTCATGCATCCATCCTAGTCGCCGGGAAGAGCGGCGGGGAGTAACAAAGTCGTCGTGAATCCCGGTAACGGCGGGGTCAGCCAACGGCGAGCACGGGCGTAACCAAAAGACTGCACCTTCCCTGCCTGGGCAAGGGAGTCGAGCGCACGCTGCACGGTGCGCTGGCTCGTTCCGAGGGCGAGCGCCAAGGCCGAACTCGACCATGACTCACCGTCGGCGAGGAAGGCAAGTACGGGAGCATGCTCCTCATCCACAGGCCACGCCAGCACCGCGACCTCGCGAGCACCGTGAGGGGAGAGTGCGAATCCCCGGCTGGTTGCGGTGATGCCGGCCAACGGTTTAAGCAGCCTGCGCAGACGCCCGATCTCGACCCGCAATCGAGCGCGATGCGATTCGTCCACCAGCCTCGCTCCAAATACCCTGGCGAGGAGCAGGTCTCTCGGCACGTCGCCGGGCCATGCTTCTCCCAATGCGCGTGCGAGCGCAAACAATACCGGACGTCCGGTGATGGAAATGACCGTGCGTGCGCTGCGCACGACATGACGGCACGCGTCCACGATGAGCGATTTTGATGCCAGCAACTCCTCCACCTCTTCGAGCAGGAGGAGCCGTTCCTCGCCGCGCTGGATCAGGCGTGCTGCCGGGGTGTTCAGGAGGAGAGATGCGCTCTCCACTTCTGCCGCCAGCGCAGGGATGCGTGCTTGCTGTGCGGCGCGTTCAGCCCGCGCCAGCGCAGCGCGTGCGTCCTGCGTTCTGAGACGGCGTATCGCGAGGCCAGCCACGGCGAGTTCATGAGCGGCTCTCCACGCGGGCGGGAAAGGTTCGGGATCGAGCTGAGCGAGCGCCCGCTCGGCTTCGTTCAGTCGCCCGACAAGGAGGAGGCGCCGGATCTCGAGATGCCGGGCATGGGCCGCATTCAAGCGGTCACCGTGCTTTTCGAGCGTTTTGCGGGCGGCGTCGAGCATTTTCGCGGGCCAGCCCAGGTCGCGCGAGGCGAGCGCGATTTCAGCTTCGGCGACGACACATCGCGCGCGGGCAACCGCTTCTTTCGGCCCGAAGGCACGCGCCGCAGTTCGCAGTAGAGCCTTCGCGCGTGGGAGATCGCCGAGCTGAGCCATGGCAATTCCTCGAAGCGCGAGCGCCGGCGGATCGTCGCGCAGGGAGACTCGCTTCAGTGCGCCGAGGGGATCTCCCGCCGCGAGCGCACGGGCTGCAGCTGTGATGATTGAATCCATCAGAATCCCGCCACACTTGTCACTCCCACCCTCTCGCTACCCGGTGCTAAATATACCCCATGAGCACCAACGACCAGTTGCTGCGAACAAAGACGTTCGATCAAGGGAGAGAGACGATGACGACACACAAAACAGGTACACGCGAAGAATGGCTGGCAGCGCGGCTCGCACTGCTTCAGGAGGAAAAGGAGCTGACACATCGCGGCGATGCGTTAGCACAGCGGCGGCAGGAGCTGCCGTGGGTTGCGATTGATAAGGAGTACCGATTCGACACGGAGAAAGGAAGCGCTTCGCTCGCAGATCTGTTCAAAGGGCGCTCGCAGCTGCTGGTCTACCACTTCATGTTCGGGCCGGACTACAAAGTGGGGTGCCCGTCATGCTCGTCGATTGCGGACAGCTTTAACGGCATTGTGGTCCACCTGGAGAACCATGATGTCGCATTCTCTGCGGTTTCACGGGCGCCTCTTGCCAAGCTGCAGGCGTACAAGCAGCGAATGGGCTGGACGTTCCCGTGGGCGTCTTCCTTTCCCAGCGACTTCAACAACGACTTCAGCGTCTCGTTTACCGAGAAGCAGCAGGTCGAGGGAGACGTCGCATATAACTATCGGCGCGAGAAGGCGTTTGTGCGGCCCCCGGAGCAAGAGGGTGGCAGCAAGCAAGCGGAGAACCACGCGGCCACGTGCGGCACCGACACGGCGACGTTCCTCCGCGATCGACCTGGCATGAGCGCGTTCGTGCTGGAAGACGGCGTCGTTTACCACGCCTATTCCACGTATGCACGCGGGTTGGATCCCCTGTTTGGCATGTATGTGTGGCTCGACCGTGCCCCCAAGGGCCGGAACGAGACGGGGATGTGGTGGCGCCGCCACGACGAATACCCTGCCCGGTGAGTGACTCCGTGTTCTGATGCACGATAAGACCTTCAACATAGTTTCAGGGGTGTGGCATGTTCTCCATGATCTCGAATAGTGGCCGGAAGGCGGGAACGACGACCTGCTGCAAGGTTCAGACGGGTCGGCGGCCCCGGCACGGGTGGTGGCGAGGTACCAGCGGATGCGTGGGCTCGGGGGCCCTGCTGATTCTGTTGCCGAAATGCCCGATGTGCATCGCGGCGTATCTGACTTTGTGGACGGGGGCCAGCATCGCGATGCCCGTCGCAATGCACCTGCGTCCGATGGTGGCAATTTTGTTCCTGGCCTCAGTGTGTTTGCTGGGCTTTCGGTGGGCCGCGGTACGGAGACGTTAACCGGGACTTTTCCCGGCGCGGCGATGTGGACGGAAGCCGGGGTGCATCTGCGGGGGGCTAGAAAAGGGGGACCGAGGAAGAATGAATTATTTTTCCGGAACACATTCTGCAAAGGATTTCCTCACGTTGGACTGGCGTCAGCCGAAGAGTTCTCGTAGTCCTCCGTGGAGATCGTATGCATCGCCTTCTACTGTTCACCGTGTGGTCATTGGCCTGGATCAGTGCGCAGGGCCAAGCCGTGAGCCTTCAACACCAATTTCCCGTCTTTGATGCTACCAACTTCGCGCAAAAACCCGATCTGTCCCAGTACGGCCTGAAGCAAATGCCGGTGGTCTACCCGGCATATATGTGGGATTCGAAAGAGCAATCCGTGCAAACGAATCTTCCGGATCGGAACCGGGTGACCGCATTCGCGCAGCTTGCGGCTCAATCGTCGAACATCGTCGTTATCGACATCGAGCAGTGGCCGCTTGCAGGAGATCCAGCAACAGTCGCGGCCAGCATCACGAAACTGCAGACGGTTATCCGGTGGTTCAAAACTCCCGTACCGGCGATGAAAGTTGGATTCTATGGATTCCCTCCGCTGCGCGACTATTGGGCTTCCGTTCAAGAAGAAGGCAGCGCCCGATATAAATCATGGCAGACAAGAAATGACGCTCTCGCACCCATCGCACAATTGTCGGATGTGCTTTTCCCATCGCTCTATACCTTCTATGCGGATCGCACGGGCTGGTCAAAGTATGCAATCGCGGAGATTCGGGAGGCACGCCGGTATGCCGGCGGAAAACCTGTCTACGTTTTCCTGTGGCCGCAATACGAGGCAGGCGGGGCTCTGGCAAACACCTTTCTACCGGGTGACTTCTGGCGCGCGCAACTGGAAACTGCGCACAAATATGCGGATGGGATTGTGATCTGGTGTTGCACGGGCAGGCAGACATGGGATGACAAGGCTCCCTGGTGGTCGGAAACTCAGAAGTTCATGAAGCAAATTCATCCAGCTCAACCTTGAACCGGCGAAATTCTTGTCTCTCCACCCTAGGTACGAGACGCACGTCGCACTTCCGGAGGTTTCGCTTCCCCTGCCATTAGCCAATAATCCTGCCTGTACATCTGCCTTCTCAGACTCAGCTCTGGCTGAAGGTGACGTTTACGGAGGACATGAAATGGCACATATTGAGTTTGCAGAGGGACTGCCCGGCATCCGCGGCCCACTGGCGTTTAGCCCCGCCACGACCAAGCCGTTGTGCGATCTGGTGCAAGTCCTCCTGTATGGCCCGCATACCTTGACTCCAGCCGAACGCGAAATGATCGCAACGTACGTTTCTTCGCAGAACGACTGCTACTACTGCCAAAGTTGCCACGGCTCCACGGCGGCGCAGCACCTCGGCGGCGCACCGGCAGACTACGAACTGATTAACCAGGTCAAACAAAACTACGAAGCGGCTCCCGTTTCAGACAAGATGAAAGCCCTTCTGGCCATCGCCGGCAACGTACAGAAGGGCGGCAAGTATGTGACTACCGATGACGTGGAGCGAGCCCGCCAGCACGGCGCCACCGACAAGGAGATCCACGACACGGTTCTCATCGCGGCCGCTTTCTGCTTGTTCAACCGCTACGTTGACGGCCTGGCCACATGGCAGCCGCGTGATTCGGAAATTTATCGCGAAATCGGAAAGCAGACCGCCAGCCTGGGCTACGCGCGCCGGGACTGGAAGAAACCGCTGGAAGCAGCAACAACGAAGTAGGTTCCATTTGAGGAGGTATTTTTGTGGCACACATTCGATTGCCCGAAGGGATCCCTGGAATCCTCGGACCCATGGCGTTCAGCCCGGAAACAGCAAGACCATTGAATGAACTGGCGGAGGTCCTGCTGCGCGCTCCCAACTCGCTGCCACAAGCCGATCGTGAGATGATCGCGACCTACGTCTCGGCGAAGAACGATTGCCACTTTTGCCAAAGCGCGCACGGTGCGGCAGCAGCTTACTATCTGGGCGGCAATGAAAAGCTGGTGGATGAAATAAAGCTGAATTTCGAAGAAACCACAATTTCGGACAAATTGAAGGCTCTGCTTGCAATCGCCGGCAAAGTACAACAGGACGGAAAGCTCGTGAGCGATGAAGACGTCGCCCGCGCCCGCCGGCAGGGCGCCACCGACAAGGAGATTCACGACACGGTCTTGATCGCCGCCGCATTCTGCATGTTCAATCGCTACGTGGATGGCCTCGCCACGTGGGCCCCCACCGATCCGCAGCTATATCGCGAGAACGGAAAGCGGCTCGTTGAGGATGGTTACGTCCAGACCACTGCAAGTCTCCTGGCCCGAGCAGAAAAGTAATCAGTGAAGGTTTTAGTCCGTGGTCTAGTGTAGTGCGTCAGTAATAAAGGCGATTATGTCAGCTGCCGTATCCGCTCCGATCGGGACTGACGTCCCTCAAGGATGTGTGCCGCCCCTACGGGGCTTGATCATTTTGCTATAGCTACCCAGGATTCCGTGCTGCGCACTCCATCCTGGGCTAGATCGGTCGTCCCTGACGGGACTCGGCGCGATGTAGCTTGAAAAGCACGACTTACCGGCTAAGAGCCGACACAGGATCATCCTATGAGATAAAGGCCCATCTGTGTGACGCACTACACTAGTGATTCATGCACGCCTGTATCCAGCTTGCCTTAGCAAATGTGCTCGAATACGACACCTCACTATCTACGCATGCTAGGCCAAGCCCAACCCGATACAACTCCTTGGAGGGCCTCCCTGGAGAACGCCTGCTTAAAACATGAATTTCAACGCAAACTGGACCTGACGCGGATTCTCCGCCGCAAGTATATGGTTGAACGTCGGCGAACTGATGTCACTGTCGGGCAACCGGAAATTGGTGCGGTTCAAGACGTCAAACAGCTCCGCGCGGAACTGCAACTGTGCTGATTCTGTCACCTTGAAATTCTTAAGCGCCGCGAAGTCCCAGTCGGCATAACCCGGGCCGACATTCACGTTGCGGCCCTCGGTGCCAAACTGGCCCGCGTTGGCCGTGGGATCGAGCCGCTGGAAAGCGCCGGCGTTGAGCCAGGTACCTACCGAGCGCGGCCCGTTGTTGGGGTTGCCGTTGAGATTGGGCCGTTGCGCGGAGAATCCCGTGATCTCCGGCGCGGTGCCTTGGGCCGCAACGTCGTTGGAGTCGAAGACGGTGAACGGCGTGCCGCTCATCAGCGTGGCAATGCCATCCAACTGCCATCCACCGAGCGCCCACTGGTACCAGTTCTGCGACTGAGTCCAGAACGGAAGCGCCCATACATAGCTTCCAACAAATCGGTTGCGCGCATCGAACAGCGAGAGCCCACGCTCTGCTCCCAGATTGAACGGATCCTGGGCGAGATCATTTTCGCCTGCGACCGGCTTCGACGCCGATCCGGTGATGTTGAACGACGAAACATCGTCGATGGTCTTCGACCACGTGTAGGACGCGAGGAAGGACAGCCCGTGGCTGAACCGCTTGCGCATCGATGCTTCCAACGCGTTGTACTCCGAGTTGGCGATGCCCGCGATCTCGCCGGTCGATGAAAACTGGCAACTGCCCGGCGAATCGGCGAGCGTACAGCCGGAATAGAGCCGGCGTTGATCGGCATTGCTGGAATTCGAAATCGGCTGGCCGTCCACGTATCCGGGAACGAATACCGCTGGGTTCGCTTCGATAAAGCGCGGCAGGCGCGTGCCCTTTGTGCCCACGTATCCGATCTCAAACAGCCAATCGGACGCGAACGAGTGTTGGAAATTCAAGTCCCAGTCCTGGGTGTAAGGGAGTGTCAACGATGGCGACAGAGTCAGGTTCGTGAGCGGGGTGGAGAACGTGCCTGGGGCCGGAGGCTTGCCGTTGAAGGGATCGGCGAAGTTCGGCAAGCTCACCTGGGGCGTTCCCAGGTAGGGAGGCGCACTGATCGGCGCCTGCAAAGGCCCACCCTGGCCGGTGTAATAAGGCTCATAGAAGATACCGTATGCCGCAGTTACCAGCGACTTGCCATGACCGTTCGGGTCCCATGCGACGCCAAGGCGCGGGGCAAACGCCTTCCTATCGGTGGGGATCAGGCCCGCGGGCACACCGGGATCGCCCGGGTAGAGTAATCCCACCGGCGCATTCGGTAAGACCCTGGACTGCTTCCCCGGCTCAAACAACGATTGCCGGCGATGGATTTCGGTATACGGTTCGGGTAGTTCGTAACGCAGTCCGGCATTGATGGTGAAATGCGACGTGAGCTTATACGTATCCTGTATGAACGCGTTCCCGTTGTTGCCGCGAATGCCGCGCGAGAAATCGCCGATGCCTTGCAGGAAGACGATCGGCTGCCCAACGAGGAAGCTGGCAAAGGCGTTCGTAACCGGAAAGGGCACGAATACGAAGAAGCCGTTGGTCGCAATCCCTTGCAGCACGTTGATCTCCTGACGCTGGTAGCCGCCGCCGAATTTCAGCTCGTGCTTGCCGCGCACCCAGCTCAGCGATGCGGAAAAATCGTAGACATTTTCGTAGGTGTTGCGCGGGCCGGTGATCGGATCACCCACCGTGGTATAGCCGTTTACCTGGACAAATGGCGGTCCCGCGGCGGCCTCGAGACTCGGCGTGTATTTAAATCCAAGATCTGAGGGCAACTGATGGTTCTCGTGCTCGCCGAAGAGGAACTTGTTGCGCAGGAACGAGAACCGCGGCACGAGGATGACGGATGGCGAGAAGGTGTGTGTCTCTTGCGCGACAAAGTTCTGCGCGCGCTGGTCTTCGCCCACCGGGAAACCGGGCACACTGGCGCCGCCCGGCGATAGTGGATCGACCTGGGAGAGCTGATTGAACATGTAACGGAAGTTGAGGGTGTCGCGCGGATCGAGGTAATGGTCGACCTTGATGCCGAACTGATCGGTGTTATTGCTTAAGGTTTGGGTGGTGGAGAACAGATTCGCGCCGGCGTTCGGAAGCGGGAAGAAGCCCAGCAGGTTTTGTGAAACGGTGTTGAACTGAGCGTGCGGCACCTGGTTATTCGGATAAGGTGCATTGGCAAAGACGTTAAAAAGCTGGTTCGCCGGATTGTTGCAGAAACCCTGGGTGAAGCCCTCCGGGCAGAGTTCTGAGAAGTCGCCGGTGCGCTGCTTTTGCGACGGCACCGTGGTAAGAGTGGTTTCGCCCTGGCGATTACGGAAACCTTCATAGAAGCCGAAAACGAACGTCTTATCCTTTTTGATCGGCCCACCGGCGGCGGCGCCAAACTGGTTTTGCTTCAGCGGCTCCTTGGTCTGCGCGAAATAATTGTTGGCGTCTAATGCGTCGTTGCGCAGGAACTCCCACAACGTGCCGTGGAACTGGTTCGTACCCGAGCGCGTGATGATGTTCGTCGTCGATCCCAACGCGTCTCCGAACTCGGCATTCGCGTTATGCGTGATGATGCGGAATTCGCTGATCGCGTCCACCGGCGGCTTGAGGACGAACCCGCCGTCGACGCCGTTGAAGTTGTTCGCGCCGTCGATGAGAAAGTTGTTGGATTCGGGCCGCTGGCCATTGACCGCATAAGCCTGTCCATTGCGGAGCGATCCGCCCGCTTCGGCGATGCCGGGCGTCAAGGGAACGACCCCAGGCTGCAACAATCCAAGTTGCGAGAAGTTGCGTCCGTTCAGCGGCAAGTCTTCCAATTCGCGCTGATCTACAACCTTGCCCATGCTGGTGACGGTTGGCTCAATCAACTCGGCATCGGCACGCACCAGCACCTGTTGCTTTTCCGATCCGAGGGCGAGACGTGGCGAGACCGAGGCCGTCTCGTTCACGTTGAGCATGATGCCATCCTGCACGTATTGCTCAAAGCCCTTCGCTGCGACTTGCAGGCGGTAGTGTCCGACCGGAAGTTCCAGAAGAACGTAGTTACCGTAATGATCGGTGGTCGTGGTGCGCGACAGGGCGGTTTCGGTCTGCTGTGCTGTCACCTCTGCGCCCAAAATGACCGCGCCGCTTGGGTCTGTAATGGTTCCGCGAATGTTTCCTGTGATCTGCTGCGCAGAGGAACTGAGGCATGCAAGCATTACGAATGCCAGCACATTGCGAACGATGTTCATGTTGTTTTGGAGCCTCCAAAAGTCTTGCAGTACAAGTGGGTGGCGCTGTCGGGTTCGCGCGACACCCTATTGATATGGATCGCCGTAACATGCGCGCCCCTAGAGAACGTGCCGCATCATCAAAAACTCCGTGCATTCAAGAGCTCTCCTTCGGAGGAAGCGCTCGGCGGCCTGCACAGATGAACAGTAATCGCTAAGCTGGTAGATTGTCCTGCACCGATCGATGGGTAGCTTACTCAATCCTTTGGTGGGTGTCCGCTCATCGCCAAAGCATGATTGCGCGAGAGTCGGCGGGATCGCCAGAAAGCCAGATCCGGGCGCCTCTTCACCTAGGTGGGACGCAGGCCCATGCTCACTCGGGTGTACGCATCAATGCCTGGGTTCCCCATGAATGGCTTTCGCAGGTTCTCATTTATGGCGCCTATCGATGGGGAGGATACAGCGGCCTGATGCTCTGGCTGTGCTTCTTTACCGCCGCCCTGTTCATTGCCGGTTATGCACTCTGCTCGCTCTATTCGGGAAACGCGAAAATAGGCTTCGCTGGAGCCATGGCCATTTGGCTTTTTTCGACTTCGGGCCTTGCCATAAGACCGCAGATGATCGGCTATGTTTTCCTGATACTTGAGTTGTTGGCACTGCACCTGGGACGCACGCGCAATCCCCGTTGGTTTTTCTGTCTGCCGCCGCTGTTTGCCATTTGGGTGAACTGCCACGGATCTTTCTTTCTCGGGCTGATCGTAGCAGCGATATTTCTGGCAGGCTCTTTTTTTGACATTAGGGCCGGCTTGCTTGTTTCGTCACCTTGGATTCCGCGACGGCGCTGGATGCTGGCCCTGGCGTTGAGCCTATCGGTGGCGGGCTTGTTGCTGAACCCCGATGGGATAAAGCAGATTCTGTATCCCTTGAACACGATGCTGCACCAGCCTCTACTGCCGAACGCGCTTCTCATCGCGGCATCCCTGGCCGTGGCTTTCTGGGGATTTCCCAGCCGGCAGGCTCTTTCCAGGCAAGTAGAGTTGCAGAGTCCAGTCGGCGCAGTGGCCTTCATCAATGACCACCACCTATCCGGCAGGATGCTGAACGACTATGTCTACGGTGGTTACCTAATTTGGGTCGTTCTGCCTGTGATCTGCTACATGTATATACTGTTCTACGCGCTGAGCGGCTCGAAGCCGAATAGCGCGCGGGTCCCGGCCGCGGGGCTGTGAAAGGTGAATTTCCATCTGTTATGGAGCGCTGGAGTTCGGTGAGTGCAAGGAAGACCCTGGGCGGAGCCCTACTGGTGCTCAGCATGTGTGCTTGCCGGCAAGCCGCACGAGAGCCGGTAACATTGAGTTACTTCCGGCTTGGGTGGTCCCAACCCGACGAGTTGCCCGCAGCTGAGCCTTTGTCGCACCAGTTTACCCGGAATACAGGAATCCAGCTGAAAAGTCTTCCGGTTCCTGAGAATACGCTCGACCAAATGGCTCTCTCTCGCCAGCTATTGCAGCAGGGCGGATCCGGTCCTGATGTTCTCGGCATTGACCTGATCTGGCCCGGACTTCTGCAAGAGCATCTCATCGATCTACGGCCCTACCTGGCGACGGAAATTTCGTCTCTGGAGCCTGCATTGTTGTCCAGTTACATCGTGGACGACAAAGTCGTGGCGATTCCCTATCAAATGCAGGTTGGTGTGCTGGAGTATCGGAGAGACCTCCTGCGCCAATATGGCTACGACCATCCCCCAAAAACTTGGGAAGAACTTGAACGGATGGCGCAGCGGATACAAGCCGGCGAGCGCGCCAAAGGCCGAAAGGATTTTTGGGGTTACGTCTGGCAGGGAGCGGCCGCCGAGTCATTGACCTGCAACGCCCTGGAATGGCAGGTTGCCGCAGGAGGGGGGCAAATCATCGAGGACGATCGGACGATCAGTGTGAATAATCCGGTGGCCATTCGGGCATGGCAGCGAGCCAAACACTGGATCGGCTGGATCTCGCCGCCTGGAGTCGTAGCTTACCAGGAACAGGATTCAATGAACGTCTTTGACGCAGGAGAAGCAGCGTTCGGCCGGGTCTGGGGAGGAGCAACCATTCCGCTGAGCAGAAAAACTCGTTTGGATCATAGGCGGGGATCGCCGCTGGAGAGCGTTACCGGCTATGCTGTTATTCCTGGTGGCCCTGGAGGGTGGGTAGGCACCTTGGGAGGTTCGGGCCTGGCTGTTTCCGCTCATTCGCTTCATCCTCAGGAAGCCATCGAACTGGTTCGGTTCCTGGTTCGCGCGCAGATTCAATCCAGCCGGCTCGAGAGCGGCGCCACACTCGCTGCGCAGCCGGACGCTGTTGACGTGCCGTCCGTCGGAGATCGGCATGGCCGGTCTGGGGCATTCAGCCAGAACGGTGTAGCCCGCCGACCGTCGGATGTTTCCGGACGAGCCTATGAGCAAGTTGCCAAAGCTTACATTGGGGCCGTGCATTCGGTGCTAACCGGGCAGAGAGCCGCGCCCGACGCCGCGGCCGACCTGGAGCAGCAATTAATTAAAATTACGGGTTTCCGTGCCCGGCCTCCTAAAGCGGAAAACTAATTGTGCCTCGATGGAACGAGGTTGCTGTCGCGCCTGTTAGCGAACGGCAGCGACTTCGGAGTAAGCTACTATTCGACCCTCGATGAAGACACTCGACGTCAGCTATTTCAACACCGGTCCAAGGCTGACGGTCACCTTTGCCATTTTGATCGCGCTGATTTTGGGGGGTAACGGACTTCTTCTCTGGCAATTCCACAAAGCTCGCCTGCAAACAGATCGTCTCAGCGCGGTGAATCAGCAGGTGATTTCTGTTCTGCGACTACAGGAAAGTCTTGTATCCGCTCACGAGCGACTGGATGAATTGGCCAAGACGAGGGACGCCCGCCGGCTGTCAACCGAAGCCGAACCATTACGAAGAGCTCTGCTGGAGGAGGCCGAAAACACAAGAAATGCGGTCACTCGTTTGCCCTCCCAAGCCCGGATGGATCCAGCGTTCCTACCAACTCTGGATGCCATAGAGATCACCCTGCCATCCCAGCTAGAGGCCGTGACAGCCTTAGGTGTGTCGGGCGACTGGGAGGCTGTTCGCCTTCGGCTGGACAATGAATTTAAGCCGCTGGAGACGCAGACCGCGGCCCTGGTAGCAAACATTGATCAGGAGGTGAGCGGAGAGCTGAGACAAGCGGTCGCGAACATGAGCGATGCGCAGCTCAAGATTCTGTTTCTTGTTCCGGCCACAGCGATCTCCACCTTTTTCATAGCCGCCTTCCTGCAGTGGGCCGTAACGCGGCGGATCACGGAGCTCCGTCTGGAAGAGCGAATTACTGAGCGCACGCGCATCGCTCGCGAACTGCATGACACGCTCCTGCAGGGATTTATCAGCGCTTCCATACACCTCCAGGTAGCCATGGACAAGCTGCCGGAGGAGTCCCCGGCGAAACCGCTGTTGGCCAAGGCGCTGCTGGTCACCGACCAGGTGATTGAAGAAGGACGTAACACAGTTCGAGGGTTTCGTTCGACTGCGGCAGAGACTCCGGACCTTGAGCTGGCATTTTCCAGGGTTCCCCTGGAACTGGATTTTGAAGAGCAAATTGATTTCCGCGTCGTGGTGGAGGGCGATCCACAATCACTGCATCCTGTCATTCGCGATGAAGTCTATTCCATCGGACGAGAAGCCGTGGTCAATTCGTTCCGCCACTCCGGAGCCACCAGGATTAAGTTGGAACTCCACTATTCGGCCAGTCAATTGCGCGTTCTTGTGTGCGACGACGGCTGCGGGATCGACCAGGAAGTCCTGGGAGCAGGCCGAGCCGGACATTGGGGACTATCGGGGATGCGTGAGCGAGCGCGAAGGATCGGGGCGACACTCAAGTTCGTCAGTCGCAACCCAGCGGGAACGGAAGTGGAGCTGAGTGTGCCCAGTAACATTGCTTTCGTGTCGCCAAGGTTGGCGTCCAAACGATTTGCGAGTATGGTCGACCGTCCTATCAGCACCAACCAGCCGTGGCCCAAACCGCCAGCTGGATGAATGAACACGGCACCTGCCTGCGTTTACTTCTACTGCTGTCACGCAGCCTTGGTCCAATAGGCCCCTGTCAGATCCAACGTTTTCTGAGCAGCCAGAACTTGATTGCCTGTGTGAGACCCATATAGCCGAGCAGGGTGACCATCAGAATTGGCCAGTACATCGAAGGTAGATGTACGAGGCCCAGGGAAGAAGCGATTGGCGAATAGGGCAACCATGCTCCCAGGGCCATGATCGATAAAGTTGTCACTGTGAGCAGCCAACTCGCCCGGCTCTGGATAAAGGGAATTTTATTAGTTCGAATGACGTGAATGATTAATGTTTGTGTCATCAGCGACTCGACGAACCAGCCCGTCTGGAAAACCGGGGCGCGGGATGGGTCCCAGCACTTGAACAGATAAAGCATGACGAAGAAAGTCGTGTAGTCGAAGATAGAGCTGATAGGACCGATGTAAAGGATGAATCGCTTAATCTCCTGGATATTCCAAGGCCGTGGTCGCGCCACCTGCTCCTCGTCTACGTCGTCGGTAGGTATGGGCACTTGCGAAAAGTCGTACAGCAGGTTGTTGGTCAATACCTGAATCGGCACCAACGGAATATAAGGGAGAAAGGCACTCGCTCCCAGTACGCTGAACATGTTTCCGAAGTTGGAACTTGCTCCCATCCTGATGTATTTGATGATGTTGGCAAAGACTTTCCGTCCCTCAATCACGCCGCCTTCGAGCACCATCAAGTCCTTCTCCAGCAGGATCAGGTCCGCAGATTCCTTCGCGATGTCAGTAGCCGTATCTACCGAAATGCCGATATCTGCGGCTCGCAGTGCAGGTGCATCGTTAATGCCGTCTCCCATGAATCCGACGACGTGTCCAGTTCCCCTAAGGACCCGCACGATACGCCGCTTGTGCGCAGGAGAAAGCCGGGCAAAAAGGGTTGCCTTTTCCGCTGCTTTGCCCAGTTCGTCGTCTGACATTCTTTCTACGTCCTCCCCCAACAGCATCGGATCGGCCGAGAGCCCGACATCCCCACAAACCTTCCGGCTGATTAACTGGTTGTCCCCAGTGAGAATTTTCACGGCTACGCCATGATTGTGAAGGGCTTCGATGGCATGAGCCGCGCTTTTCTTAGGCGGGTCGAGAAACGCGACATACCCTCTCAGCACGAGATCGCGTTCGTCATCCTTGGAGCAGGATTGCTTTCCAGCCACCTCTTTCGTTGCCACGGCCAGAACCCGAAAACCATCGTTGCTGAGGCTCTCGTACTCTTCTCTCAGCCCGCATATCAGCTCCGGATCCATCGGCGAGAGCTTCCCGTTGAGTTCAAAATGAGAGCACTGGTGAAAGACTTCTTCGGGGGCGCCTTTGGTGAGAAGGATCGCTTTGCCCTCAGGGTTCTCCACCAGTACAGACATCATGCGCCGCGTGAAGTCGAAAGGGACTTCGTCCAGCTTCTTGTACTTCTCGACCAGCGTCTGCTGACGGAATTCGCTGCTATCAAGGATGGCTCTATCGAGCAGGTTTTTGAGTCCGGTCTGGAAGTAGCTGATGAGGTAGCCATCGAAGAGAACTTCGTCGGATTCCTGGCCGGCAACATTACAGTGGCGCTGGAGGACGACCCGGTCCTCTGTGAGTGTGCCGGTCTTGTCGGTGCACAAGACGTCCATGCCTCCGAAATTCTGGATGGCGTTGAGACGCTTGACGATGACCCGCTTGCGGCTCAATGCGATCGCGCCCTTAGAGAGGCAAACGGAGACAATCATGGGTAGCATCTCGGGTGTCAGGCCCACGGCCACTGCCATGGCGAAAAAAAAGGCGCTTTTCCAATCGTGCTTGGAGAATCCGTTGATGAAGAACACCAGCGGGACCATCACAGCCATGAACCGGATCATGAGCCACGTGAAGCGGCTGAGGCCGCGATCGAAACTGGTCGGTGGGGCCTCGGCGGTGATGGAGTCTGCCATGCTGCCGAGATAGGTGCGAAGACCGGTCACCACGACGACTGCGGTGGCCGCGCCGCTTTGCACACTTGTACCCATGAAGCAGATGTTCCTGAGCTCTTGCGGCGAGGTCACGGCTTTCGATTCGGGGTCGTGGAACTTCTCAACTGGTAGCGACTCCCCAGTCAAGGTGCCTTGGCTGACAAACAAGTCTTTCGAAGAGATGACTCGGACATCTCCCGGGATCATATCGCCGGCGGAAAGCTTGATGATGTCCCCTTCAACCAGGTCGCGGAGCGGCATCTCCTTCGCGTTGCCGTCTCGAAAGACAGTTGCCGTCACGTGAATCATGGCCTTGAGCTTCGCGGCAGCGGCGTCTGCTCGGGCTTCTTGCCAGAAGCGAAGCGCAACGCTGAGCACTACCATCCCCGCCATAACAGCTCCGGCACGAGCGTCGCCGGTGGCAAAGGAAATGGTCGATAGGGCCGACAACAGAATCACGAGTGGGTTACGTATGATCTTCAGCAGTCGCCCGACGCCGCCCTGCCGGCGCTCTGGGGCCACCTCGTTGGGGCCGTTCGTTCGCGTTCGCTCTTCGGCCTCCGACTGCGCGAGCCCCCCAGGTGCGGTCCGCAAGGATTGGAACAGACTCCTCTTCATTCTTCTGAAGCGGCCGCGAGCACAGCTGGTGAGACACAGATTTTCTTGTCTTTAGCCTTATGAATCAGAGCTTCATCCGAAGGCGTAGGAGACGCCAAAGGATGAGAACTCCCAGCTTCGCCGGAGATTGTTCGCGTCTCAACTGCTCCGTCGCTATCGTCTGGTCTCATGGTTCGTTTCCCGCTTACAAATCCTTTGGACCTGATCATAGGCTGGCTGATGGTGTCTTGTTCAAGCAACAAAGAAACTATTAACCTGCGCAAGCAAGCAGGGCTATCGCTGGATCAGGCTCTTAGCATTCATGAAGCGTCTATCGGAAAGGTGTATATATGCCGCGAAGGTAAGTGGAGATGAAAACGCAGATTTTGGCCGCAATCGGCGAGACCGTATTGCAACCGGCGGCTCGTCTCAATGAGGCGTTAGCGGCCAACGACCGGATAAAGTACTTTTTCTCGCTACTGCAACTTGCGTTGTCGTATGCCGAGCATCCGAGCCAGCCGGCGGGCACTCTGAAGCGCGAGCGCATCGCTTGCGGCATCGACGATCCTAATCTCGATACCATCGTGGCCGGGGCGCGCACAAGCGGGAAATCCTGTCACGTTTCTGGCGCCGCACGAATCTTAGCGCACATCGCTGCTGATGCGCGCTTGATGGCGGCGCCCATCCTTGCCAGTAATCCAGACGGTCTTGAGCCGAGGCTCAATGCGTTACTCAAAGGCCTGCCTGTGGGGGGCGATGACCTTCTTGATCCCGAAGCCATTTCTGCAATGATGCAGGCCGGGCACGACCACCCGGACAGCCTGCATCGGCTGGTGATGGATCTGCACAAGCGGCTCAACGCCATGCAGGCGGAGCTCGCCGAGGAGACGCTGGACGGCGCTGCCGTCTACGGCCTCTCCGATCCGGACCGCCCATTGGTCTCTGCCTTTATGGCCGGTGTTAATCGCACCGCGAAGCTTAAGTTCAATCATCCGGGGTTGGCCACCACTGCGACGCGCGCGGGCGGCCGTTTGGTGATCCAGAACGACATCGGCACTACGGACGCACATGTGATCGTAATTCACGTGGTGGAACTGGCGGTGAGCGTCACCTACACGGATGTGCATCCCGAGCGACTGGCATTCTTCAAAGACATGCTGCGACTGCAGACGGTGACGTGGGACAAGGAGAGCACGGCTTTGCTGGCTGGAGGATCGTCGTTTTCCATGGCGACCGGACATATGGAGGCCAAAGATACCGCAAGCTGCCGTGCTTATCTCGAATTTCTCGGCTCGCGTCTGGTGTTCCTGATCGATTGGAACCAGGCACGCAAGCAATTGAGAGGATTTCTCCGCGGACCGGATCGCGTGGCCCTTTTGAGCTGGGCCGCTGAGAACGAGATCGGCCATCGCGGTTTTCTCGAGCTGGGCGGTGCACGGCTCGTCAATCAGGCGATCGAAGCCACTGCAGGATCATCGGTGCACTTCGGCGACAGGCTGTGCGAAGTGCTGGGCGACGCGGAAGCGCTGATTTTTTTTCACTTCGTTTTCCAGACGGCGACCGAGGGACTTCTAGCAAACCAGTCGCAGGCACTGATCCATGACCGGATTCGGGTGACTTTGGCGGCTCAGTTCAGCAACGAGGAGCGACAGCTGCTGGGTCTCGCCGCCAATCACGCCGGATTAATTTTCGAACTCGCTGGCTTGGTCCGCGATGGACTCCACGCCATCGGGGGTGGTGCAGAGAAACGGGTCCATCGGGCGCGCCGCTTCGAGCGTGACGCGGATCATCTGGTCATAGAGACGCGTGAGGCCGTTCGGCTACGCCCGGACTATGCGATCTTTCTCCCCATGCTGGAGGCGGCGGATGATGCGGCCGATGGGCTGGAGAATGCGTCCTTTCTGCTCGATTTGAATGCACTGCATGGTAAGCCGCTGGACCTGTTGCACACGTTGGCCGCGCTGCTGGAAGAAGCCTCCCAGGAGTGGATTAAGGCGGTCGGACATGCCACGCAGATCGGCCTGGCCGCGAGCGCTCTCGAAACCGATGACTTTCTGGCTGCGATCGATCGTCTGGGGATTATCGAGCGGCAGGCCGATGATGCGGAGCGCGAACTGACAGCAAGTGCCATTCAGAACGCGCGAGATTTCCGTGAACTGTATCTATTCACGGCTATCGGCGGCCAGCTGGAGGCAGCCTCAGACGCGATGCGGCACGCAAGCCTCATTCTTCGCGATCACATCCTTGAGGATGTGATCGATGCCTGACCTTTACACGATCCTGCCTGGATCGCCCTTGCCCCAAGGCGGTGCGCAAGAGGTAGGCAACAAGGCCTGGGGCTTGTTGCGCATGGTCCAAGCCGACCTGCCGATACCTCCTGCTTTCGTCTTGCCCACCGCATGGTGCCGGCGCACGCAGACGGCCCCGTTGCTGCGGCAAACGCTTGCCGCAGGTATCATACGGCTTCAATCCGCATCAGGCCTGGAATTTGGCGCGTCCCGCCGTCCGCTGCTCGTCTCCGTTCGGTCGGGTGCTGCGGTGTCTATGCCTGGGATGATGGAGACCGTATTGAATATCGGGCTCAACGCGGACACAGTCGAAGCCCTGCTTCGGCTGACTGGCAATCCACGGCTTGCCTGGGATAGTTATCGCCGGCTGGTACAGGGCTACGCCGAAGTGGTGGCGAATCTGCCAACGGCCCCGTTCGATGAGTTAGTTGCGGCTGCCCTCAAAAGTGGCGATGTGAACGATGAGCGGGACCTCGACCATCGCGACCTCCGGGCGCTGACACTTGCGATGTTAGATTGCTATCGCACGCTGACCGGCAGTGCCTTCCCATCTGATCCGCACGAGCAGCTTGCCGCTGCGGCCGCGGCAGTCTTCCGCTCCTGGGATGCACCGAAAGCCGCTAGTTATCGCCGGCTGAATGGCATCGACGATAAGGCCGGCACGGCAGTCACGGTGCAGACGATGGTGTTCGGAAATGCTGGGGGAGAGTCGGGCGCGGGGGTGGCCTTCACGCGCAACCCAGCGATCGGCACTAAGGAATTGTATTTCGACTTCCAATTCAACGCCCAGGGCGAGGATGTGGTGTCCGGGCGCCAGCATCTGGGCGACAAAGACCGGCTGCGTCTCGTGCTGCCTGAGGTTTGGACACGGTTGAACGAGATCCGCCACGATTTGGAAGCCCTATTCCGCGACGCGCAGGACTTCGAGTTCACCGTGCAATCCGGCGCGCTCTTCCTGCTGCAGGCGCGACGAGCCAAGCGCACAGATTGGGCCGCCCTGGCAATCGCCGTGGACATGGTCGAGGAAGGCCTGCTTACCCCTGCCGAAGCTCTTGCACATCTCGACGGCATCAACCTCAATGCCGTGGTGCGAACCAGCTTCGCTCCACCGGTGCCCGAGACTTTGGCGGTGGCGGAAGTAGCCAGCATGGGCGTAGCGAGCGGCGTCGTGGCGCTCGACTCCGCAGCAGTGAAGCGCTTTTCCCTGGCAGGTAAGTCGGCGATTTTGGTTCGGCGAGATACGGTGACCACAGATATCGAAGGCATGGCCCTGGCAGCCGGGATCCTGACCGCTTCGGGCGGGCGCACCTCGCACGCGGCCGTGGTGGCGCGGCAACTGGGCAAGGTCTGCCTTGTCGCTTGTCCGGGACTCGAAATTAACCTGGAAAGCCGCCAATGCACGATTGGGGGCACGGTCTTGAACGAGGGTGATTTTCTGTCACTGGATGGCAATACCGGCGCCGTCCACCTGGGCTGCCTCACCCCATTGCTCGAGCGACCGGAACGGGCCCTGGCTGCCATCGCGGTTTGGGGCCAGGGCGCGGACGCACTGCATAGACCGCCATCGCAGCCGCAGGTTGCATTCGGATGAGCAAACTAGAACAGACTTCCATAGATTCCTGTGAAATGGTATCCACATGGCTGATCTGATTCATTCCTAAATGCAAAGCTCCATTCTGATTCGGATAAAGCTTCTGCACACGGCGGTCTGGCTTGTCCTCGCAGGATGCATTGTGGCCATTCCCATCGCTGGCATTTGGCGGCAGTTTTGCCTGGCGGCTGTTCTGACTGGGTTAGTACTGGTCGAGTGCGCGATCCTTGCGATGAACCGGGGGCGCTGTCCACTAACTGATCTGGCGAGCCGCTATACAGAGGATCGGCGGGACAACTTTGACATCTACCTGCCTCACTGGTTAGCTCGGCGAAACAAGACTATCTTTGGGACGCTCTTCGTCATCGGGGAATTGTTTGTCCTCGGGCGATGGTTAGCTTCTTAGCGGCGGTGCCGTTGCACGTGTGAACGGATCTTTGGCCCCGGAGGTCGACCATTGCTCACGAGAAGAACATTCATCGGAAACGCTGCCTTGTATGCGGCTCTCCCTGGCTTTGCGACGACAACCGCAGCATGCGGTACCGATGCCGCGTACGGAGCTACTCTTCGTGCGTTGCGCAGCTCGCTCAGTCAACCCGCGGAAACGCGCTATCGAGATGGAGAACGCGGAATCATTCAAGACAGGCGCGAGTTACAAACTCGTCGAAATGCGGCGCGCCTTGCTGGCGAAGCTGGGCCGCGGGCGTGAAGCGTTGGACTCGGCCTGGGCAGAGTTCCAGGCACATCCGAGCAAGTTCACTTACGAGGAACTCATTCGCTACGTTTCTAAATCCGAGCGCGGTTCATGGCATGAAAAGGCAATGGCAGCATCGGAGCAAGGCAATTTAGCGTCGCTCATCGAATTGTGGCTAGGCGTGAAAGAAACCGAACGGCTGGTGGAACGTCTGAATCGCGTCAGCGGTGCAGAACTTGAGGGATTGAGCCACTATGTTACAGAACCGGCGGCGAAACGTCTTGCCAGGACGCATCCAGCCGTCGCGGCGAAGGTCTTTCGCGCCTTGTGCGTCCGCATCTTATCCGCCGCAAAGAGCAAGTATTACCATGAGGCGCTCGCGCACCTTGAAGAAGCTCAAAGATGTTACCAAGAGGCTGAACTCGACGAAAGGTGGAGGGAACTGGTGACAGAGATCCGCCGGGAGCATCGCCGCAAGTCCAGTTTCATCCCCGGCTTCGAAGCCATTGTC
The DNA here is from genome assembly GCA_963850235.1 of uncultured Acidobacteriaceae bacterium. Classification (GTDB taxonomy): domain Bacteria; phylum Acidobacteriota; class Terriglobia; order Terriglobales; family Acidobacteriaceae; genus PALSA-350. Next base: position 257,708 of record CAWKKM010000024.1, read on the forward strand.
GCGGGCAAAAGAGCACGTGTGGATCCGTCTTTGCTCGATAGGGCGCGCAGGCAGTGGGCACGCAAGGCTAAACCCTAACTGAAATACTTTCGCCACGCCGAAAGTATTTCCTCTACCTCTCCGCTGATACGCTGGCGAGCCGCGTCGCGATCCACTCCACGGGCCAGCAGCTTGTCGTATTCAGTGTGGTTGTGGCGAACCGCGGCGGCAACCGCCAGAGTCAATGCGCGTTCCCCCAGATTCCGGCCCGCCTCCGAACGGCCGACGCGGCCGCTTCCTCTGACGGCTGTGTGTTCGGCGATGGCAATCGCTTCTCGAGGTGGACAGCCAGGAAATAGATTTCCGATCTCCTTCACCATCCGCACAACCAATTCTCGATCCTGCTCCCGCCGGCGTTCAGCCCCACGCACCCGTGCCGCCGCGCGTTCATCGGCGTCCTCCACGCACTCCCGCTCAGCTTTCTCCAGGGCGATTCTTTCAACCAGGATGCCCTGCCTCTCGTAGCGCCCCCGCGACCGGCTGAAACGGACCACCACGGCCACTCGTCCACTGTACTTTGAAGCTCGTCGGGTCAGCGCCGTGTCGCCCGAAGGAAGATATTCGAGGTCGTCGAAGTGTGAACAAGACAGGCAAAGTGCCTGCTCGCCTTCTTTTGAGAGCAAGGAACCCTGCTCAATCTCCGCGCCGCATTCCGAGCATTCGCTATCGCGCAGGATCTGGAATACGACCGGCTGCGGCGCCCGTTCGAGTTTCTCCTGAAGCTTTTGCATTTTCTGCTGACCAAGCGCTGGCGAAACATAGTGCGTGCTGTAGGTCTTCTCGATCATCGGATCGCCGCTCTTGGAAAATTGCAAGGCCACGGTCCCGCCCCGCGTGTGACGCACATAACCGGTTTCACTGGGCTTGAGTCCCTTATCTGCTGCCCAGCGGCGGAAGATCGCCATGGACGAGGAAATCTTGTGGAGATTTCCTTGAACCACCCGCTCCAGGAAATCTATCCGCCCTTTCCGCCAATCATCGACGCGAACAGGCGTCAATAGCCCCATCCCACACAGCACGTCGATTGCGCTGACATATTGCTGACGGGCCAGAGCGGCCTCCGCAGCGCGATGCACTCGATTCTCCAACTCGTGTGAATTCGGTTTCACCATATCCTGGACTGCACACCTTTCAAGGACAACTCTCAAGTGCTCGTTGCCCGCGCCTGCGTCGGGTCACGTCCGTTCTACCCTCATCGAGCCGTTTCTAAAAATCTAAGATAAACGATGCCGAGTCGGCTGAACACCGGCCCCAGTGATAGCCGGTCCTATCGAATGGGCAGGATCTCGAATGATCAGCGATTGTGTGAATGGCCGTAGCCGGTGTGGAGCGGGCGTTGCGGGGAAGAAACTGGCCATCTTGGAATGGGTACGCGCGATGAGAACACAGAGAAGGCCGCCAACGGGTTCAAAACGCATCACCGGACCTTGTTTTTCACCGGATCGAGCGCAACCATCTACATTATTGCTTGCGCAAAGCGATAATCCCAACAGGGGTGAGCAGGAGGACTCAATTCCCTGCCCTTCCCTCATTGGCCAAGAGCTACCTCATGCATGGAGAATTTCTGCAACCGCAACTGCGGAAAGGGGGTCATCTATGCAAAGAGGAAGCCTGGTGAAGGCAGCGAGAAAGAATGGTCCAGATGTTTGGCAGTTCAGGTGGTCAGAAAGAGGTGAAGATGGAAGGCGCGTCTACCGGAAGCGTGTGATCGGAACGATCGAGCAGTATTCCGACGCCGCTGAGGCTCAGCAGTTGGCGACCCGAATCATTGCGATGCCTGGTTCCACCAATTCCCGGCCTACACAGGCTGCCATAACGGTTGCGGACCTCTGCAAGCATTTCCAACATCGCGAGCTAGCTCAGAATGATGCGTGGCGCAGTCATTCGACAACACGAAATTACATCTTCTATTTGAACAAGTGGATCATTCCGCGATGGAAAACCTATCAACTCGCCGAGGTACGAACGGTGGAAGTGGAAGCGTGGCTACGCAGTCTGCCACTTGCCAGAAGCACTTGCGCGAAGATCCGAAACCTGATGTCTGTCATTTTCAATCACGCCTGCCGGCACGATTTTTTTGACCGCAACCCTATTACGTTGGTCCGACAGAGCGCGAAGAGGCGGAAGGCTCCGAACGTCCTCACACCTGCTGAGATCAAATCACTTCTAGATAGTCTCGCTCTTCGAGAGAGAACGCTGGTTCTACTGGCAGCGTCAACCGGCTTACGTCAGAGCGAGTTATTCGCCCTCAAGTGGGGCGACGTTGATTTCGCTCAGGGCACGATGAATGTAACCCGGGCAATCGCCTACGGTGTAGTGGGTAAATGCAAGACCGAGGCATCGCAGAAGCCGGTACCAGTCCATCCCATCCTGGCTGACGCGCTCACGCTCTGGAGACAAACCTGCTCATACGGCAAGCCCGAGGATTGGGTGTTCGCCTCTCGCCAACATCGCGGACGAAAGCCCCTGTGGGGCCAAGCAATATTGCGGAAGCACGTGATACCAGCCGCACGAAGGATCGGCATCCAGAAGGAAATCGGATGGCACACATTTCGCCACACGTATTCCACTCTTTTACGAAGTGTCGGTGCTGAATTCAAAGTCATGCAGGAACTGATGAGACATTCCTCCTTGCGTTCAACACTCAACGTCTACACGCAAGCAGTGACGCCAGCCAAGCATGAAGCTCAAGCAGCCGTTTTATCGCTGGTCTTCCCTTCGCAGGTTGTGCAGGCTGACGTTGGATCGCCACCGCATCGTCTTGACGTGGAAACATCGTAGCGAGTGTTGCGCTTGAGGGTGCAAAAAGGGCGCCGAACGGTGTCTCTTTTGCACCCACGAATGGATGGCGAAACCTGAGCTAAGTCGTTGATCTGTATTTGGCGTCCCCGACGGGATTTGAACCCGTGTTATCGCCGTGAAAGGGCGGTGTCCTAGGCCGGGCTAGACGACGGGGACGTTGCTTGGCCCGCAGCCTTCGGGCCGGCCGGAGTCGACCAGTTTCAACTCTAGCAACTCAGTCAGGGCGTGTCAAAAGCTCCCAGCGACGAGATTTCCTGCGTTTCCCCTTCCTTGCGGTTATGTGCTGATGGGCGGCATTCGATGGGCTACGCCCATCATTCTCGGCCTACGTAGCGATCGAGGGCACCCGTTCTGTTTCCTTCGGCATTGGTCTCAAGGCGCCCGTTATAACCTAAAGGGCAGAGTCACCATGGCCCGTTACAAATACCTCGATACCCTCGTCCTCATCTTCGTCGTTGTCCTGCTGGTATCGAACCTGGTTGCCCAGAAAGTCTGCCGGCTGGGACCGTTTACCGTCAGCGGCGCGGAATTGCTGTTTCCTATCACCTATATCTTTGGTGACGTGTTCACCGAGGTGTACGGCTACCAGGCCTCGCGGCGCGCCATCTGGATCGGGTTCTTCGCATCCGCGCTGCTCAGCGCAGCCGGGGCCATGGCCGTCGCGCTCCCCGCAGACCCCGGCTGGCATAACCAACCAGCGTTCGAGGCAGTCTTTGGGGTGGTCCCGCGCTTCGTGGCCGCCAGCCTCATCGCTTACTGGACCGGTGAGTTTGCCAATTCCTTCACCCTTGCCAAGCTTAAAGTCCTTACCGGAGGACGCTGGCTCTGGACCCGCACCATCGGATCCACCATCGTCGGCCAGGCCTTCGATACCTTCCTGGTTATGGTCATCTCCTTTGGCGGCACTGTCTCCCGGCCCACCCTGATCCGGTTGATCCTTTCCTCCTACCTGATCAAGGTGGCCTATGAGACCCTGGCTACTCCCCTCACCTATGCTGGTGGTCGGTTGGCTGAAGCGCCGGGAAGGCGTGGATGCTTTCGACACCCGCACCGACTTCAACCCGTTCCGGTTGCGGAGCCTGTCCCCGGCAAACAAGTTGGAGACGCCATGAACGCCCTTCCCGAGACCATGCGCGCGATCGACGTCCCAAATCCGGGTGGACCTGAGACCCTTCGCACTGCCATGCTCCCGGTCCCAAGGCCGGGCACCGGAGAGCTGCTGATCCAGACCGTTGCGGCCGGGATCAACCGTGCGGATTTGCTGCAGCGTCAGGGGCACTATCCGCCTCCGCCCGGGGCTTCTCCCATCCTGGGCATGGAAGTGTCCGGGCACGTTGCTGAGCTTGGCCCCGGCACCAGTTCACGCTGGCGCCTGGGCGATGCTGTCTGTGCGTTGCTCGGCGGGGGCGGGTATGCCGAGTTTTGCGCGGTACCCGAAGGTCAGTGTTTGGCCGTGCCTGCCGGCGTATCGATTCGGGACGCTGCCGCCATTCCTGAGGCGGTCATCACCGTCTGGGCCAACCTGTTCGAGCCGCGCCGCCTGTTCCCCGGTAACCTGTTCCTGGTGCAGGGGGGCTCCAGTGGGATCGGCACAACGGCCATCCAAATGGCCCGGGCGTTTGGCGCCCGCGTCTCCACCACCGCCGGCACGGACGAAAAATGTGCGTTCTGCCGCGGACTCGGCGCCGAAGTCGCCGTCAACTACCACCATGACTGGTCCAGTACGCTGGCCGGCTGGGCCCAACCCCACGGCATCGATGCGATCCTGGACATGATCGGCGGCGACTACTTCCCGCGGCATATCGGTCTGCTCGCCATCGGGGGCCGGCTGGTGCATATTGCAACTTCTCACGGCAGCCAGGTCACGGCCGATCTGCGGTCCATTATGATGAAGCGACTACTGGTCACGGGTTCGACCCTTCGGTCGCGGTCAATCGAGGAAAAATCTGCGCTGGCCCGGTCAGTGGAGCGGGAAGTGTGGCCACTGTTCGCTAATGGACAAATTCGACCCGTGATCGACTCGGCCTTTCCCCTGGAGCGGGTTGCGGATGCCCACCGCCTCATGGAGTCGGGCCGCCAAATGGGAAAGATTGTTTTGCTCATGCAATGAAAGCGGCCACCCGGTAAGGCATTAAAATTTCTGAAGCAACGTCTCCTGCAGGTTCATCCAAGTGTCACTATCTGAATAAAAGTGTCCTGTTCCGGATCGGAGCAGCAGTAGCAAACGTTCTGTCAAACTGCAGATAAAGAAGCTTGAGCATTTCTGCAGCATCCTTTGCGTTCGAGGATTTCGTTTTGAGAAGGCTTCCCGTTTGGATTCCACCCTGTTTTTCCGTCGCTGTGCTGGCGCTCACAGCCTGCGCCAAACCGGCACCACCGCAAGCGGCACCACAGGCCTTGCCGGTACAAACCCAGACCATCGCGGCCGCGCCGGTTCCGCAATACGATGAGTATGTCTCGACCATCAAGTCCCGCCGCTCTGCGACCATTAATCCTCAGGTCGACGGCAACCTGGTACGGATCTACGTCCACTCCGGACAGCGTGTCAAGGCAGGCCAGTTACTGATGGAGATTGACCCGTTGAAGCAAGAAGCGACTGTCTCCTCAGCTAAAGCGACGGAACAACAAAAGCTGGCGGTATTTCAGTACAACCAGATCGAAGTGAAGCGCCAACGCGATCTTTTCGAACAAGGTGTCACCAGCCGCGATGCTTTTGACCAGGCGGAGCAGGCCTTCAAGAACTCTCAGGCCGACTACGAGGCAGCCGTGGCTACGACGCAAAGCCAACGAAAGCAGCTCGGCTACTACCACATCGCAGCTCCCTTTGACGGAATCGTCGGTGACGTGCCGCCGCACCTGGGTGACTACGTCTCCTCCAACACCCTGCTCACCACGGTCGATGAAAATCGTGATCTGGAAGCCTACATCTATATACCGACGGAACGCGTGACACAGATCCGCAAGGGCTTGCCGGTGATCATTCTCGACAACCAGGAGAACGTACTGGAACACACCGCCATCGACTTTGTTTCGCCCCAGGTGGATAACGGGCTGCAAGGGATCCTTGCCAAGGCGCCAGTCAAAGCCGACCTGGGCAAGCTGCGGAACCTGCAACAGATCAAGGCCCGTGTAGTATGGACAACCTCTTCGATTCCCGTCGTGCCGGTGTTGGCGGTCGTGCGGCTGGGCGGCCAGACCTTTGTGTACGTCGCTACCAACCAGGGCGGTAAGTATGTCGCCAAGCAGCGGCCCATCACTGTGGGAGACACGGTTGGCAACGACTATGCGGTTCTGGGCGGACTCCAAAACGGGGAAAAGGTCATCGTGTCGGGCACGCAGTTCCTGATCGATGGCGCCCCGGTACAGCCGTTGGGCTAAATATCCAGTAACAGCCTCTGAGCTTTATAAGTCGCCGGGCGGCGAAGGATTAGGCCGGCAACCCGGCGGCTTACGTTAAAGGGAGCGTTCTCGTGGTTGATTTTTTTATCCGCAGGCCGGTGTTCGCAACAGTCTGCGCCCTGCTGATCATTCTCGCCGGAGCCGTCTGCATCCCGACGCTGCCTATTTCCTTATACCCAACATTGGCGCCGCCGGTTGTCACCGTGACCAGCAACTATGTGGGCGCGAACGCGCAAACGGTTGAGTCTGCAGTCACCATTCCTCTGGAACAACAGATCAATGGTGTGCAGGGCATGCGCTACATCTCATCCACGAGTTCCAATGACGGCACCAGCTCCATTAGCACAACTTTTCAAACGGGCTATAGCCTGGATATTGCCGCGGTTGACGTACAGAATCGCGTTTCGGCCGCTACCGGGCGCCTTCCGCAGGCAGTTAACAATACCGGCATTACCATCACCAAGGCGAACTCGAACTTCGTCTTCGCGGCTGCTTTCTTCTCGCCGGACAGCCGCTACTCCGATCTGTTTATCAGTAACTACCTCGACGTTTATGTAAAGGACGCGCTCAAGCGTATCCCCGGTGTAGGCGATGTGGTCATCTTCGGCGAGCGCCGGTACGCGATGCGTCTCTGGCTCGATCCGGCGCGGCTTGCGGCTCGTGGATTGACGAGCGCGGATGTGACCAGTGCGCTGGCAGAGCAGAACGTTGAGATTCCAGCCGGCCAGGTGGGCCAGCCGCCCTCGGATGAAAAGCAGACTTACCAGATCCCGGTGCGCGTGATCGGCAGGCTTTCGCAACCGGCTGAGTTCGACCAGATCATCATTAAGAATAGTCCTGGCGGCATCGTTCAGTTGAAGGATGTGGGCTACGCGGAGCTGGGCGCCGAGACTTACTCTACCAATCTGGCCTACAACGGGGTCGATGCTATCGGTGTGGGCGTGCAGCAGCTGAGCAATGCTAATGCGCTTGCGGTTGACCGAGCGGCCAAGGCAGCACTGGACGATCTGGCAAAATCATTTCCGCCGGGGATGAAGTACGAGATCCCTTTCGACACGACGACTGTTATTGGCGACTCCATTCGCGAAGTGGTGGGTACGCTGGGCGAAGCCATCATCATCGTGATCGTCGTGATCTTTCTCTTCTTGCTCGACTGGCGCGCAACCGTTATTCCGGCAATCACGATCCCCGTGTCTTTGATTGGGACGTTTGCGTTCATCAAGATTTTTGGCTTTTCGATCAATTCGTTGACCATGTTCGGCATCACGCTGGCGACCGGTCTGGTGGTGGATGACGCCATTGTGGTCATCGAGAATGTGCAGCGCCATATCAACGAGGATCACTCCGATCCGCACTCGGCCACCTCGGTCGCGATGGCTGAGGTGACGAGCGCTGTCATTGCTACATCCCTCGTGCTCATTTCTGTGTTCGTGCCTGTTTCTTTCTTTCCCGGCACCACGGGCATTCTTTACAAACAGTTCTCTCTGACCATCGCGTTCTCGATTGCCATTTCGGCGTTTAACGCTTTGACGTTGACTCCGTCGCTGTCAGCGATCTTCCTGCGCGGCGAAAAGCACAAACGCGGTCTGCTGGGGTTGATCGATCGCGGTATCAACGCCAGCACGGCTTTCTACGGCAGAGCCATTCGCCAGGTTTTGCGGCTGCGGTACCTGGTGCTGTTGCTGTTTATCGGCGGCCTCTACGCTACGGTCTATCTTTACCAGCACACACCCACCGCCTTCCTTCCGACGGAGGACCAGAATTACCTGATTTGCATTGTGCAAACTCCGCCCGGCGCCTCGCTCACCTACACGTCTGACGTGGCGCAAAAGGCAGTCGATATCATTCGCAAAGACGACGACGTGTACGGCACCTTTGCCGTCATGGGCTTCAGTCTCAGCGGAGGCAGCTCTTCGAATTACGGGCTAATCTTTGTTCCGCTCAAGTCGGTCGATTTGCGTAAGAAAAAGGGCCCGGGCCATTCGGCCGCGGAGATCTACGCTTATTTGGCCCCCAAGCTCTTCGGTGTGCCTGGGGGAATCGTGGCTATCTTCGAACCGCCGGCTATTCAGGGGCTGGGTAATTTCGGCGGGTTCTCTTTTGAGCTGCAGGATCTGGGGCGGAATACGTTGCAGGATCTGGACCGCGTGGCCCACCAGATCATCGGTGCGAGCCGTCAGGAAGGTAAACTGGTTGGCCTGTACACCAGCTACACAGCCAGCGATCCCCAACTGCTGATTACGATCGATCGCGTGAAGGCAAAAGCGCTGAGTGTCCCGATCAGCCAGATCAATTCCGCATTGAACGTCTACATGGGCTCGGCGTATGTCAACGACTTCAACTACAACAACCGGTCCTATCGCGTCTATGTACAAGCCAGACAATCGGCGCGCATGACCCCGGGGGATCTACGGAAATTCTACGTGCGTTCCGATACCGGGCAAATGGTCACGCTAGACAACCTGGTGACGATCGCGCAGCAATCCGGGCCGCAGGTCATCAGCCATTACAATCTCTTCCGATCGGCAGAAATTGACGGCTCTGCTGCTCCCGGTTACAGCACCGGAGAAGGCCTGGCCAACATGGAAGCGTTGGCCAAGAAGAACATGATCCAGGGAATGGCCTACTCCTGGACGGGATTATCACTCGAGGAAATCGAGGCCGGCGGTAAGGCGGTGCTCATCTTTGGGCTTGGCATCCTGGTGGTTTACCTCACGCTCTCCGCCCAATATGAGAGCTTTGCTCTTCCCTTCATCATCCTGCTGGCTGTACCGACCGCGGTGTTGGGCGCCCTGGGGCTAGTGACGATTCGCGGCTTGTCGAACGACGTGTATTGCCAGATCGGGTTGGTCATGCTGATCGGGCTTTCGGCGAAGAACTCGATTTTGATCGTGGAATTCGCGGAGCAGATTCGCGCCCAGGGTAAGTCTATTTTCGAGGCCGCAATTGAGGCCGCTGAACTGCGATTGCGGCCTATTTTGATGACGTCGTTTGCGTTTATTCTCGGCGTGCTGCCGCTTTATTTCGCCACCGGCGCGGGTGCGATTGGGCGTCGATCTGTGGGGACCACGGTTGTCGGCGGTATGTTGGTCTCGACGGTCCTGAACCTGGTGTTTATTCCTGTGCTCTATGTGCTTGTGAAGTCCGCACTGGAGTTCCTGGGGCGGAAGAAGAAGCCGACTGGACCGGCGGAGTTCCCGGCTAAGCTGTAGCCGGGATTTGGCCGAGGTGACGCTCTCGATGAGAGTCGTCACCTTTGTCATCCTGACCCGGATTTCCTGCCGCGCAGCACTGGACTTAATGGCGTATACGCCTTACGGGTCCGATTCGCAATGCGGTAAGAGCGATCGTGGGGCTGCGCCCTTCGTTTTCGGCCCACGTACGCCCCTTACGTGTAACGTGGGGCACCCGTCCGCCTCCTGAGCGGTAGTTTTGGGTGGAAGTGTGCGTCTTATGCGCCTTAAGGGGTTTCCGCTCAGGGCTCCTGGGAGCTTAGGTAGCCGGTGATGGCTACTATGTCCGCGATGGTCAGCTTGGAGACGACCCCTTTCATCATCGGCGCCATGGAACCGTTCCGGGATCCGTTTTGAAAATCGATGATCTGCCGCGCCATTTGGCTGGGTGAGCGGCCCGCGATGGAAGGTATGTTGCCCGTTCCCTTCAGATTTGGACCGTGACACATGGTGCATGCCATGGTCTTTCCATTGCCTCCGGTCGTGACCAGATCTTTACCCTTAGCCAGGCTTCCCTTGGGCACATAAGCGATGAATCCAGAGGTTGGGTCGCGTAGCTCGGTGCGCTGGAGGTTTTCGGAGACTTCAATCACACGATCGCCAATGGCCTCTTTTGCGCCGCCAGCCTCCACCACCATCATGCCGCCCTCAGGCTTGGTCTTCGGCACCTCCTCCACCTCGACGACGCGTATCCATGGCTTCAGCTTGAAGGAAGAAAAATAGGCCGCGGCGGCTTTGACGTCTTCGTCGCTGACCGACTTGGATAGCTTCACCATGTTGGTGACGGAGAGCATGTCCGGATCCGACCCCTTGCGCAAGCCGCTTTTGAAATCGGCCATCTGCTGGACGATGTATTCCGCGGAGAGGCCGGTCACACTTGCGTTCTCGGGGCGACCCTGGCCGTTCGGCAGGTGGCAATGGCCGCAGGCATAGACATCCGGTTTGCGCCCATGGGAGACAATATCCGGTATCGGAGGATGAATATCCGGATACCAATCGGGCACCACAAACAAGTCGCTGATCTCACCCCTGGTGTAAGTTGCTTTGCTGCCGGGTAGATGTTCGACCTCCGCACGGGCAGCGGGAGAAGAAGGGGCTGACGAGAAGTGGCCGGGATAGGCCCAAAGGGGTAGCTTTTCCTGGGACGCCGCCGGCGTCTGCGCAAAGGCCGCAGCCGCGATCAAAGTCAGAGCCAATAAAGCAGGATGCTGGGTTCTCAAAGGAGTCCCAGAATAACAACTATCTCGCGTTGGCGACAACAGATCCCGAACGGGTTGTCGACTCCAGGGCTTGCCGAAGCTGTTGGTTTCTCGCCAGAAGTTCGGCCACCAGCTTCTGCAACCGGGCGTTTTCCCGTTCCAGTTCCTCGACAATTTGCATAGCGATTGCGGGGGCGTCGAATTTCATTAGATTCCTCAGGCCTTCTGCTCTTCGGGTTGAAAGTCGCGATAACCACAGCGGCGGCGCATCGCCTGGCTGAATTTTTCCCGTTCTTCGGGAGACATCTTTTCCCATCGCTCTCCCATGCGGTGCCGCCAGTGCATACCGCCCCGGCCGCGAAAGCCACCGAAGAGAATCTTGCTCAGCAGCAGGATGCCGACCGCCTGCCAGAAATTAATTGCGTGCCAGCCGATAATCGCCGGGATGAGCCAATTCCACAGGTGTTCGACGACGGTCCCGAATATTGCAACCGCCGCGATTACGATCAGGAAAATTCCAGGTATCCTCAACAGCCATCTCTTTTTCATACTTTGCCTCATTTCTTCACAAACTCCTGATAAATCGATTGCAGCCTGCGCCGCAAATGCTGTACCGCGTAATGCTTGCGCGACAACAATGTGTTCACGCTTACTCCGGTTTCCGCAGCCAACTCCTTGAAGCTGTAGCCTTCCCATTCATGGGCAACAAACACCGATCGCTGCTCCGGGGGCATTTCCTCCAGAGCTTCGTCAATCTCGTCCAGCAGCAGGCTTCGCGCGTAGATTGCCTCCGGCCCGCTATCCGGAGAGGGCAACAGATCTTCGAGCGAGACGGCCACATCGTCATCGTCGCCATACCTGGCCTGACTGAGCGACTCAAGCTTGCGGCCACGAAAGCGGTCGATGATCCTGTTCTTTGCCACTCGGAACAGCCAGCCGCTCACTTGTTCGATCGGCTTGAGCAGCCGGTAGGCCTCAACCAATTCAACGAACACTTCCTGCAGGATGTCTTCCGCAGTTTCCAGGTCGACGACATGCTTGCGGATGTAATTGCGCAGACGCCCGCTATCGCGCTCTACCGCTTGCGCGATCCACTGGTCTTGCTCCGCGGTTAACTGGTCCAAGCTGGCCATCGGCTTTCTACTGTGAAGACGGATCGGAAAGAGAAATATTGTGCCTAAACACGAAAAGGGCCCCGCTATTTAGCGGAGCCCTTCGGTGATACTGAGCGAAGTGGTTAGACGTTAAAGGAAGAGCCGCATCCGCAGGTGCTCTTGACCGCCGGATTGTCGAACTTGAACCCCGCAGCCTCCAGGGTTTCCACGTAATCGACCACGCAGCCGTTGAGGTACATCAGCGAGGTGGCGTCGACAAAGACCTTCAGGTCGTCGAATTTGAAGACCTTGTCCATCATGCCGGCCTGGTTCTCGAAAGACATGGAATACTGAAAGCCGGAGCAACCGCCGCCGACCACGCCGATCCGCAGGCCTGCGGGCAGGGGATCCTGGGTAGCCATGATCTCGTGTACCTTCGCGACCGCCTGCGGTGACAGGGTCAAGGGCATAGATACGGGATTGAGGTTTGTTACCGGTTCGGCGACACTTGACATCTGTTTATCTCCGTTTGCTGCCTTGTACGACAAGTTTAGTCCGAGATTGCCCGGTGAGTAAAGCCGGGATCCGATTATTAGTAGATGCGGCAGCCGGCTCCCCGACTCACCCTAGCGGACGGTAACTCTCGGGGCGATTTCTTCGAATTGCGCCTCCGTCAGCAAGCCTTCTTTCACCAGATCATGCGACGAGGCGTATGGGCGATGGTCGATGATTTCTTTCGCTTTGTGCACGGAAATTCCGGGCAGTGCAGTCAAATCGGCACCGGAGGCCGAATTCAGGTTCAGGCGCGGGGAGGGTGCATCTTTGCTGTCCAACCCTTGCTTAACCCCTGCAGCTACATCATTTACCGCCTGTTCGGCGTTTTTTGCGACAACCCGGGCGTCGGCCAAAGCCTGTTTGGACCCCTGTTTTGCCTGCTCGGTGGCCTGGGCCGCCTGCTCCTGCAGGCGCTGGTCATTGGCTGGCGGGTTGCAGGCAGTGAAGACAGTCATGGCGAGGATGGTTGCTACCGCGAATAGACTCCTCTGACGTTTGTCGTTCATTTCCTTGCTCCTCAAGATCGCACTGAGTCTGAGAGCCACTTTGGTCCCGGCGAGTTGCCGGAATCTTTCCGGTAAACGGGAAAATTCTGGGCAACCCTACCCACGCGGGATTATATTGCTATGCCGTAAGCCCCTCGCTACCCTCCGAGCCCGCCAAACTCCGGACCCGCCCGGTATCTGGGACTTTCTGGGAGACTCCCGGGAGGTAATTATGCATGTTGTTCCTACTTTGTGGATAGTGTGGGCGGTATTCGCCGTCTGCCTGCTGGCACTGCTGCTCTATCGCGGAACCATCACCCGTTACGAAGACGATCAGCTGTTCCTGGACGACATTTCCGACCGTCAGCATAAAGAAAACGACGCAATCATTCGCAAGTTGAATAAAATTCAACCGTTCTTGAGAGTCTTTACCGGCGTAACCAGCATATTGACCGCCGCAATCATCGGCATTTACGCCTGGGACGCCATCAAGACCTTCTACATGTAAGAGGTCACGCCACTCTGGTTTTTATTGCGGTGGGAGCGTGCTCGCCACCGCTTGTCACTCCATTTGTTTAACCGTGCCCTTCGCGGTCACTTCGATTTCCACCTGCTTCCCTACACGGAGCAGGAACTTACTAGGATTCTTCATTCCCCACTCCACATAAGGCACCGTGAATCGCGTGGTTGCGGTCACGGTGTCTGCGCTTATTTGCACCTTGAGCGGGAGTTCCAGGGGATGATCCGCTCCGTGAATGTTGAAGGTGCCTTCCCCGGTCAAGTCCTGGGTGCCTTCTCCCTCTTTAAACGGGCCTTCAATTTTAGTCGGGTGATAAAAGATCGCAGGGTAACGGTTGCTCTCCAGAACTTCGTCTTGCATACGTTTGTCACGGGCAGGGTTTCCGCTCTCGCCAGTGGTTGCGTCTACGAGAATTTCGCCTTCGGCCAAGCCCGTTTTGGGGTTGAAAAGGAACTCACCGCTCTTCAGCTTGAAGGTGCCGTGGACGCTATGAAGTCCGCCGAGTTTCCAATGAATTTCAGTCTGCGCCGGATCGAGCACTATCTTCATGCCTCGATTTTGTGCCTGTGCCAGCGGGCCAATGAGGATGACCAACGCTGCGATGAAACTTGCCTTGCTTATTTTTCTCAATGTTCTTCGCCTTTTACGCCAGAAGCCGCAAACCCAGCGCGGGCGCGTCCCTAAGCAGGAAATCTCCGATCGACCGCTCGCCAAGATGCAGTGCGAGCAAGTGAGCGAAGAGTTGAGGCTGGCCTGACAGTACGCTCATGGCCCACTCCCGCATCCAGGGCCACGCGTCCATGCGGAGCATGACTCTTGACATGAGATGCGGCATGCGTTGGATCAACGGATGTCCGGCCTCATAGATTTCGAGATTTTCGTCCGCGATGGCCTCCGCTAACAGCAGGGCCTGGCGGAAGGACAACCCGATGCCCTCACCGGTCACGGCGTCGGCGGAGCCGGAAGCATCGCCAACCAGGGCCACGTTCCCGACTGTCACGCGCGGGAGCTTACGGGTCGTGGTCAGTGCCCCACGTACCCTGCTCAATTCGCGCGCGCCTTCAAGATTCAGCCGCAGCGCAGGCATGCTATCCAGGACTGCGCCCATTTTGATGGAGGGGTCGCGGGCCACGGTAGCGACGCAGATTTCTTCCGGACCTACAGGAGTGATGTAGGCCTGGCCCAGATTTCCCCAGTGCACTTCCACCATGCGAGACCACGGCTTCACCTGGTAATGGCAGCGGGTGCCGAAACGACGGCTCAGAATCTTTCCCTGGCCTAAGCCGGTTGCCTGGCGAACGCGAGAGGACTGGCCATCCGCGCCGATCAAGTAGCGGTAGGTGCAGGGTTCACCGTCGAGGCGCACCGGTTGTTGTTCCGCCACTTGCGCGCGGATGCCCCAGGCGAGTCGCACACCGAGTTCATGACAACGCTGAGTCAGGAGCGAGTGAAGTTGTAACCGGCGAATGCCGATGCCGCAGCCCCGCGCGAAGCTTGCAGCGGCCTGGTGATGGCGGGAAACGAATGCGATGCCATCGAACGGAGCACCATCGTTGACGGTGACCTGGATACCAAGCGCGGCCAGGTCTTTGCGTGCGTCCGGCATCAGGCCCTCACCGCAGGCCTTGTCGATGGGCGGGTGAAGAGCGTCGACGACCAGCACATCCAAACCTTTTTGCCGCAGTGCGATGGCGGCTGCGAGGCCTGCGGGTCCACCACCGATCATCAGTGCATCACAGCGGATCACTGTTCCCTCTCCACTTACCACTCCAGCAATAGCATCTCGGAGCAGAATCCGGGACCCATCGCAGCCAGGATGCTGCGCGACCCCGGCTTGGGACGGCGGTGATTCATCACTTCGTCGAGGACCACCAGCACCGACGCCGAGGACAGGTTTCCCACGCGCCGCAGAGCCTCCCACGAGAGCTCCAGTTCACCGTTGTGGAGATCCAACGCGTCGGCCACTGCTTCCAGCACTTTGGGGCCACCGGGGTGCATGATCCAGGAGTGTACCTGGTCGCGGGTCATTCCATGCTGGTCCAGGAAGCCGTCGACATCGCGGCCCAGATTGGCGCGTACGACGGTGGGAACATCGGGCGACAGCACCACCTGGAATCCCTTCTCGGAGATTTTCCAGCCCATTACATCCTGCGTATCCGGATAGAACGAGCAGGCGCTTCCCAGGATCTTAGGCCCTGATAGCTTCACCTGGTCGCCGGCAACCAGGACGGCGACCGCTCCATCTCCAAATAGCCCGGTAGCGATCAGGTTGGCGACGGTGAAATCGTCCCGTTGCCAGGTAAGGGAACATAGCTCGACCGAAAGCAGCACTGCCACCTGGTCAGGGTAGGCGCGCACGTAGTCGGCGGCGCGGGCCAGGCCGGCAGCCCCGGCGACGCAACCGAGGCCGAAAATGGGGTTGCGCTTGATTTGCGGCGAAAGACGCATCCGGTTGACCAGGCGGGCGTCCACCGATGGACTGGATACTCCGGTTACGGAGACGAAATAGAGGGCTCCGATTTGTTTGCGGTCCACACCCGATTTGCTGAGCACGCATTCAATTGCCTGCTCACCCAATCGTTCCGCGGTCTCGATCCAGACGTTGTTGGTTTTGCCCCAGGTGTCGAGGGGTGGATATTGCTCTAACGGAAGGGAAAAGTATCTGCCGGCGACGCCGGTTCGGGAGTGCAGCCGTTCTAGTACGGCTGCATTTTCGAGACCTCCCTCCCATTGGCCTTTAAGGGCCTCCACCACTGTTTCCTGTAAGAAGTAATGTGGGGGAAAGGCAGTGGCGGTCGTGATTATCTGCATGTTTCGTCAGTATACGTGGCCAATATTGGACAGCCTGGGTGGCGATTTGATAGCGGCAAAGTCGCTGGGGGCCACGGTCCACTGCGGTGGCCCGGAATTTAGCGGTGGTCTGCGGAATTGGAGATGAGTCGGCTACCGCTGTTGAAAAACATTTCCGAGCCGAAGGTGCGTCGTTTTACCAGCCCAGGCCAACGGCTCGGCTTCGCTCCCAATGACAAAGGAGAGGGTGTTGCTTGACCTGGGGTTACAACAAGGGACAAGATTAGCGCGCTACTAGGAGGATCCCAGGTCTCAAATGCGAGACCGAGGCACCCTTCGATTCCTACGGAAGATTTATTGGCGCAGTTCCGGAGCGAAACTGCAGATCCCTACGTCTGCTCGCTCTGGTCGGGCATGACAAGGGAAGTGGTTGCGGTGATCGATTAGTCCGCGTCGGCGGCGATGGAGGACGCCAGCCTGGACACGTGTTCAAGAGACTCGGGTTCCATGCCTCGAGTGAGCACGGCCTCAAATGCGTGGCCTACCAGCAGCAGAGTGGGCGCAAACGACGTGGGCAGATGAGAGAGGCCGCCTAACCGCGAGGCCGTGTAGGTCGCCTCAGGGCGCGATGAATCCGTGACGGCTACACAGGGCATCGTCGCCGGCAATCCGGAGCGCAGTAATGACGCGGCTACCTGGGCTAGATTTTGTCCCGGCATGTAGATGGCGAGCGTCGCATCGGTGGGCAAAGTACCGGGCCATAGCTCTGGCTCGGGTATCGTGCGCGCGGCATGATGGCCGCTCAAGACAATGACCCGTGAAGAGACTCTGCGATCGGTGAGCGAAGCCTCCAGATAAGCGGCTGCGGAGGATGCCGCAGTCACTCCCGGCACCACTTCAAAGGGCACTCCAGCTTCGCGCAAGGCGTCGATTTCTTCGCCGGCTCGGCCGAAAATCATCGGGTCTCCGGATTTCAGCCGAATCACCGCCAGTCCCCTGCGCGCCGAAACGATCATCAAGTCATGAATGGCGGCCTGGGTGATCTTCTTCCGGCCACAACGCTTCCCCACACTGATGATGAGGGCCTGCTTGCCGGCCAGGTCGAGGATGGATTGCGGCACCAGGTCATCGTGGAGCACAACACCGGCCTCCCCCAGCAGACGGGCAGCTTTGAGTGTGAGCAATTCCGGGTCGCCAGGACCCGCACCCACCAGATAGACCTTGCCCGGTTCGGCAGTGCTCATTGCGGAACCTCGTGGTTGATTTCTGCGTTGGCAAAGCTTCGCGCCGGACATGCAGGCAGACTGCAGACTTCGCGATGCGCCAGTTCATGCAAGAGTGCTTTCCGTGCCGCACCGGCCGGCATCGCCTGCAGGACCTCGCGCCGCAACTCGCCCAATTCGGCGAGCCAGGGCCCCATGTCAGGCGGCAGCTGAGCGTCGATTTCCCTGCGCAGGCGCTGGGCGAGCGCCGGACTCTGACCGGCAGTCGAGATAGCGATCTGCAAATCGCCACGCTGCACGATCGAGGCAAAAAAGAAGTCACACAAGGGCGGATCGTCCGCGGTGTTGCACAGGATGCGTTGATTTCTGGCCTCTTCAAAGACGGCCTGATTGACCTCTCGATCATCGGTCGCGGCGATCACGAGATCACACCCGAATACGTCCGCAGGTTGGTAATCGCGAGCCAGCCAGCTGATCTGCCCCTGCGCACTCAGCTCCTGGACCCGCGCGACTGCGTGAGGTGCGACCACGCGGATCAACGCTCCGCAGCGCAGCAGGCTCTCGACTTTCTCAAGACCAATCGGGCCCGCGCCGACCACCAGGCATCTCTTCCCTTCGAGCTTTAGAAATAAAGGAAAAAGTGCAGCATTCTCACTCAAGGTGTTTACCCCCGACCGGAGCGGGATCCCTGGGCACGGCCTCAAGCACTGCGCCGGCTAGTTGCTCCCGCAACTCCTCGTCACTGGTGCGGGCGAAATAGGCGCGCAGGTTTTCTCCCGGCTTGCGAACCTGCAAATAGCCACCCAGGAGACGTTCCAGCGCATCCGGTACTTCGGTGGCCAGGCAACGATAGCCAACCGGTCTGGCGGTTTGTTGATGCAGACCCACGGAACCACCCACGCAGAAGTAGTACGCGTCTTCAAGCTTGCCCTGGTGCTTGATCTTCTTGCCTTCCATACCGATATCGGCGATCCAATGCTGGCCGCAGCTGTTGGGGCATCCGGTCACGTGCAGCTTAAGCTGTTGATCGAATCCGGGCAGCCGCTCTTCGAGTTCATCGACAATCCAGCGGGTGAAACCCTTGGTCTCGGTAATCGCCAGCTTGCAGAACTCGCTTCCAGTGCAGGCAATCGCGCCTCTCCAGAAGGAGGAACCTTCTACCGGTAAGCCGAGGGCCTCAAGTTCCCGCGCCAGTTCCTGGGCTTTGTGGGAAGGCACATTCACAACCACGAGATTCTGCATCACCGTGGTGCGCAGCTGGCCGTTACCATAACGCTTCGCCAGGCCGGCCACTGCGTTCAACTGAGCCGCAGTCATGCGCCCGCGCAGTACAGATAGACCCACGTAGCAGAGCCCTTCCTGTTTTTGCCGGTGGATGCCAACGTGGTCACGATAAATATCGTCGGGCACCGTTTCCTCTACCGCGGGATCGAGTTGGTAGCCAAGCCTCCGGTTCAGGTCAGCCAGAAAGGTCTCGGCTGTCCATCCTTCGCGGAGAAACAGATGCTTCATGCGCGCGCGGTCGCGGCTCTCGCGTAAGCCCTGCTGATCGCGGAAGAGCTCTGTAATCTTGCGCACAACCGCGGCTGCCTGGTGCTGCTGCACGAATGCATTCAGACGCACGCCCAAATGTGGATCGGCGGAAAGCCCACCGCCAACTCGCACGGAGAATCCCACTTCGCGATTGCTGCCGCTCGTGCGGACGGCGGGGGTTAATCCAATGTCATTGATCTCGGGGTAGGAACACCACACCGAACAGCCGGTGATCGAGATCTTGAATTTCCGGGGCAGGTTGTAAAGATCCGGGTTGCCGTTCAGATCGCGAGCTGCGGCCAGGGCAAAGGGTGAGGCGTCCAGAACCTCGTCCGCGTCCAAACCCGCCAGCGGGCAGCCGGTCACATTGCGCACGACATCGCCGCAGGCTCCTTTTGGGGAGAGTCCGGCGCCCTGGAGCCGATCGATGATCCCGGGGAGAGCTTCAATGGTGAGCCAGTGCAGCTGGATGGCCTGGCGCACGGTGATGTCGACCAGGTCCTTGCCATGCTTGGCGGCGATATCGGCGATCAGCTCGATCTGCTCGGAAGTCGCGATGCCGTTGGGGAGCGCAATGCGCATCATGAAATATTCAGTGGCCTTGCCTTCACCACCTTTACCGCCGAGCGCTCCGGCTCCGTCTCCCTGGGTATAGATGCCCCACCATTTGAAGTAGGCAGACGCCCATTCCGGGAGCACCGATTCCCGGCCGGCGGCGGCGAAGGCGCGGACTTCATCCAGTGCCTCCCACGGGTTCTTTTCCCGCTTAAGGCGTTCCATTCGCTGGGCTTTTGTTTCCTTAACCTCGGCCATCGATACACTCCCTGAAATGAAAAAACCCGGCGCGTCGTTGATTGCCGACACCCGGGTTCCGAAGATGGTGATTCGTTTAGTTCTTAGGACGCACCCGTACGGCCTGATGGGGTCAAGCGACAACAAGCGCTGCGGCGGCTGTACAGAGACATATCACCACCGTACCCCCGCACTGATTTCAAGTCAATACGTCACAGGTGGCAGAGCCCCCTTGAGGCTGCGGAAAAATGCCTTGAACGAAGGGCACGGGTTCAGCCGTGCCGTATAAGAATCGGATGGACGAGGGCTTTAAGCCCCTGAGGTACGCTTTTATCATTCCTCACGCTCAGTCGCTTGGAAACGGCAACAAAAACCGTACTTCAGTGGCTAAAGCCGTCAATATCCGAATGATTTACGGCACGGCTGAACCCGTGCCCTTCGTACAAAGAGTTTTCTCGTAGCCTGTTCAGCTGATGAAGTAGCGGCCGATGTTTGCGGTGTCCATTTGCCCCTTAATCGATGGCGGCGCTCACCTGGTGCCGTATGTCGGCGCCACGGATCCAGAAGATGACATCCCGGGAGATATTGGTGGCGTGATCGGCAATCCGCTCCAGCGCCCGGGCGATGATGATCGCGTTCAGGGCCTGGACGCTGATCTCCGGCTGCCCTTGCATCACCTTCATCAGCTCGTTCCGGGCAGCGTGATTCATTCGATCGATCTCATCATCCATGACCACGACGGCTTCCGCGAACTGGGCGTCGGCATCGAGCAGCGCCTGGATGGCGGAACGAATCATGCGCGACGCGTATTCGCCCATCGACGCAATATCCACCGGCAGATCGACCGCCGGATATGCCAGCAACTCCTTGGTTCGGATGGCGATGCTCATGGATTGATCCCCAACCCGTTCCAGATCGCCGTTAATCTTGATCACGGCCAGAATAAAGCGCAAATCGATGGCCATCGGCTGTTCCTGAGCCAGTAATTCATAGGCCATCTCGTCCACTTCGCGCTGTGCCGCGTTAATGGCGGTCTCGTTCTCCCGCACATACTGGCATAGCCCGGCATCCCGCTGCAGATAGGCATCCACCGAGGAACTCACTGCTTGCTGGGAGAGCGCAGCCATGGCCAGCAATTTGTCTTTGAGTGCTGCGAGCTGCTGCTGAAAATGGATGCGCGGCAAGAAAACCTCCTGAACAAAAATTGTGCACCATGGATCGTGACAGTTTGAAGAAAATACGAGGAGTTTTGGGGCCGTGGCCTAGCGGCAAAGCCGCTTTTCAGCTTGGCGCGTGGCCTCGTAGATCTGGTCGAAGGAGTCTACCGCGTACAGCACCGGCTGCATTTCCGAGGTGGAGAACTCCTGATTGAGAACCTGGTCTACATCAAAGTCTTTGATTTCCGGACGGCCCTCGATCACATAGGTGGATTCACCCTGGGAGGAAATCAGACCGCTTCCGTAGAGGCGGTAGCCTCCTTTTTGGCGGATCACGCCAAATTCGACCGTAAACCAGAACAGGCGGCCCATCTTCTCCAGGGCAACCTTGTCGGTCAACGCCGCACAGACGGCCCCGTAATGCTGCAGAAAATCGGCAAAGACGGGATGGGCGTGCATGGGCACGTGGCCGAAGACATCATGGAAGATATCCGGTTCGGGAATGTAAGCGAGGGATTCGCGGCTCCTCAGCCAGGTGGTGGTAGGAAACTGCCGGGCAGCCAGCATGGCAAAGAACGCGTCCGGAGGCAGGAAGCCGCTCACGGGGGTAGCCCGCCATCCGCTCCGCGGCCTAAGCCGCTGATTCACATCGGCCAGGTTGGGAATGAGATCGGTTTTTAAGCCAATCTGCTCAAAGCCTTGCAGATATTCCTCGCAAGCATATGCCTCAATCTGGGGCATCCGGCGACCTACCAACTCTGCCCAGGTCGCATGCTGCTCCGGGGTATAGGCCGTCCAATCCTGCTGGATTAAGAAGGGCTCAGCTGCCCCGAGCGTTGCTGAACCGATAGCCATGATCTCTCCCTTCCTGCACCCACATATATCAGACGCGTGCTCGCCCATTTCCACTCGGCTGAGCATCTAAATCATATGCAGCGTCCGAAAATGGCGCTGGTTCCCCGGAAGGACGTACACACACAGTTAATTCTACTTTCCGGGACCTATCCAAATGCCGCACTGAGGGTATATCTTTCTTCCGGCCCTGAAGAGGTCCGGCGATTGGAGTGGATCGTGAAACCTCTGAGAAAGTAGGGCGACCCAAGGAGTAACCCAGGATTTATGACAACACTGACGCACCAGGAGCAACAGACGACCGAAGAGCTTCTTCAACTGAACGGCACTGACTACGTTGAGTTCTACGTTGGGAACGCACGCCAGGCTTCCTACTTTTATCGAGTGGCGATGGGCTTTAGCCTGGTAGCCTACGCCGGCCCCGAGACGGGCCAACGGGACCGAGCCTCTTACGTCTTGCAGCAAGGCAAGATTCGCTTCGTACTCACCACGCCATTACGACCAGACAATGAAATCGCTGAGCACATTCGTTTGCACGGCGATGGAGTGCGGGATGTCGCGCTGTGGGTGGACGACGCCAAGAAGGCCTGGAGGGAGACCACCAAACGAGGCGCCCGCAGCGTGCAGGAGCCATTTGTGTCTTCGGACGAACACGGAAGCACAAAGATGGCTTCCATCGCAATTTACGGAGACACGATTCACACCTTTGTCGAGCGCAAGGATTATCACGGAGCCTTCCTGCCCGGCTACGTGGGCAAAGGGCATGACCACCTGGCCCGTCCCACCGGGCTGTTGCACATCGACCACGTGGTCGGCAACGTGGGCTGGAATGAGATGAACCGTTGGGTAGACTTCTACGCCAACGTCATGGGTTTCTCTCTGTATCAGCACTTCGACGATAAAGACATCTCGACCGAGTACTCCGCCCTGATGTCGAAGGTGATGGCGAACGGCAACGGGCGGGTGAAATTTCCGCTGAATGAGCCGGCGGAGGGGCGGCGAAAGTCGCAGATCGAAGAGTATCTGGAATTCCATCACGGTCCAGGCGTGCAGCATATTGCGCTGGCTACGAACGACATCGTGCATACGGTAAGCCGGATGCAGGAACAGGGCATCGAGTTTCTCCGCGTGCCGCATTCCTACTACACCCAATTGCAGGCGCGCATTGGCCCCATTGATGAACCGGTGCACGAATTGGAGAAGCTCGGCATCCTGGTCGACCGCGACGATGAAGGGTACATGCTGCAAATCTTCACTCGCCCGGTAGAAGACCGGCCGACACTCTTCTTCGAGATTATCCAGCGCAAAGGCAGCCGCAGCTTTGGAAAAGGCAATTTCAAAGCGCTCTTCGAGGCCATCGAGCGCGAGCAGGCTGAGCGCGGCAATCTTTGAGCATGCTGGCCTTTGATCCCGCCGAACATGCCCACGGCGATATCTACAAACTGATGGTTGGTGCGATCGTGCCTCGGCCGATCGCACTGGTCTCCTCAATCGACGAAGCCGGCATCCGCAACCTCGCACCATTCAGCTATTTCACCGCATGTAGCTCGAACCCGCCGGTGGTGGTGTTTTGTCCCATCCTGCGTCCTGTTCCTCCCCTGGCGAAAGACACGCTGCGCAATATCACGGCGACACGGGAGTTTGTGGTCAACATCGTGTCGGAGGAATTCGTCGAGCGGATGAACGCCACAGCAGCCACGGTGGGTCCTGAGGTAGACGAATTCGAACTTTCCGGCTTGACTCCCGTGGCCAGCGATTTGATCAAACCGGCCCGGGTGGCGGAGAGCCACGTACACATGGAATGCCGGCTGCGCCAGATCGTGCAGGTGAGCGATCAGCCAGGTGGAGGCAGCCTGGTTCTGGGCGAAGTGCTGCGCTTTCATGTCCGGGAGGATCACATCGACCACTTCCGCATCGATCCGGACAAGTTGCGGGCAGTCGGCCGCATGGCCGGTTCGACATACGTGCGCACGACTGACCGTTTTGAACTGGAACGACCAAAGTGATCTATAACGGGGGAATGAAATGTACTAGGATCATGGCTGAGGAGTTCCGATGCGAATTCTGGGGGCGGTTGGACTAGCCGTGATGTTGTTGGCGTCAGGCGCGCGCGCCAAGCAGACCAACAAGCCCGACCTGAAGTTGACGGCTTCCCTCGACATGGCGGCCCCGGAGCAGCAGCCCATCCTGGTCATCCATATGTTGAACCAGTCGGGCCATGTCTTGCACATCCCCGACCCACCCCTGCTTTGCAAAAGCGCCCCCGGTGCCTTCTCGCTGGAGGTAAAGTTTGTCGCCGAGAACTCGGGGCAACCACAGCCGGCCATCGATTGCGGACTACAGGTAGATGGGAGCGGGCTGCCCGACATTCGCGAACGGGCCAAGAAGTGGATCACGTTGAAGCCCGGCCAGGACTTTGAGGCTAGACGTCCGCTCGCCATGGGTGTCGACGCAAACGCACACGGAACCTACGAGTTCCACGTGGTCTACGACGGGCCGAGTGCGACCCCGGAAGACGAGCAGAAGTTGAAGGAAGCCGGCGTCGCCGCACCCAGCGGACGGTTCGAATCGGACAAGGTGACGTACAAGCTCACCGCACCCAAATCGTAGTTATCCCACCGAATTGATCAGCGTCCCAATGCCCTGGATGGTGATGTGAATTTCATCCTCCTGCTGCAGGGTGAACTCATCGGGGGGAACAATGCCTGTCCCAGTAAGCAGGAAGCAGCCGTTGGGAAATGAATTGTCGCGGTAGAGATATTCGAGCAGGGTGCTGAAGGCGCGCTTCAATTCAGTGAGCGCCGTGGCGCCGGAGAAGACGGTCTTACCGGCACGCAGAATTTCCAACCGAATTTCGGTCGACGTGGGGATTGGTTCGCTTGTGATGAGTATCCCCGGGCCTAAGCCGCAGCTTCGGTCATAGACTTTAGCCTGGGGCAGGTACAGAGGGTTCTCGCCTTCAATGTCTCGCGAGCTCATATCGTTGCCGATGGTGTAGCCCACGATCTTCCCCTTTGGATCGGCTAATAGAGTCAGCTCAGGCTCGGGTACGGACCAGGTTGCGTCCTTTCTTATGGCTACCTTGCCGCGATGGCCGACTACACGATTTGGGGTGGCCTTCATGAAAAGTTCGGGACGTTCCGCGGCGTACACGCGGTCGTAGAAATCCCCGCCGCCGGCGCTCTTCGCCTCTTCCATGCGGGCGTTGCGGCTGCGATAGTAAGTGACCCCGGAGGCCCACACTTCCTGGCTGCCGATGGGCGCCAGTATTTGCTTCTCGATGGCGGCGAAGGAGCCGGCGTCTATTGGCTTCAGCAGCGGCAGAGTTTTTGTTAGATAGGCTTCGAGGTCTCCGCGGGTGATCAGTTGATCCCAGGATGGGTCCGCGCCTGCATAAAATCGATCCTGGTGCTCGACGATGTAGCCGCTGGCGGTGCGATAGAGTTTCATTCGTTTACCTTTCTGGTGGAGTCGTGAAGGATCGGGCGAATTGCACAAAGCGAGTCCCGCAGGGACGGCTGAACTTAGCCCAGGGCGCAGCCCTGGGTACATCATGAAACCGGATCAAGTCCCGAAGGGACGGCTGTCGGTTCTCCAGGATGGCATCGCACCCTACTTCCAGCCGTCCCTACGGGACTAGGTTCTTCTTTCAAACCTAACCCAGGACTAACGTCCTGGGCTAAGTTCAACCGTCCCTACGGGACTGAACTCTTACATACCTTCTGGAGCCCGTACCCCGTCAAAGAGGTCAGTTTTTTCAGCCTGTGAAGGTTGCCCTGCGTCAGATCTTTCCTCCGGTCTGTTTTTCATCCTTCATGGAAACGGATTGTGGGCGCGCAGCTCACTGACGATTTCGGCGGCCGCAACGCGGGCTCGATCGCCTTGATCCGGCGGAAAGGAAATGGCGCCCACACGAGCGTGCCCTCCACCGCCGTAGCGTTCACAAATCTGGGCCAGGTTGACCATCTCCTCCGGCCGCGCCTTGGTCCACGGGTTGGACCCAACGGCAACCTTGGTGCGAAAACTGGATTTACTCAAGCCCACGCTGTACGTCGCATCAGGATGAAGGAAATAAGGAACAAACTTGTTGTATCCCTCGACTGGCTGGTCGGTGATGTCGAAGTACAGCGTGCCATCCACCAACTCGGTGCGGTCGCCAATCAACTCCAACGACTTGTGATGGCGGTCCAACAGCGGCGGAAGAAGTGTGGCCACGAACGGCTGTTTCAATACTTCAGCCAGACTCATGTTCGTAAGGAGCGGAATCAGTTTCGGAATAAATTCCGGATCCTGGCTCGACTCAATCACCAGGGTAAGCTTCATGGCGGGTTCGGCCATTTCGACAGCGGCTTTGGGGCTCTCGTAAAGTGCGCCGTCGACAATGTCCGCCCAGCGAACCAAGTCCGCTACCGGCGCCGGGTCAAAACCGAAACGGGTCTGCGCGATGTGCGCGATGAAACTGGTGCACGAGGTGTACTTTGGGTCGTAGAAGTGGCGATTGGCGGCGCTGCCGTCTTGCTGACTGTTGAGAAAGTGCTGTTGATCCGCAGGCGTGAGAAAGGCGCTCAGATGATGATCGAACCACCAGGTAATGCGGGGCGAGGCGCTGTACTTGAAGTCGACGATCGCATTCTCGTCACCGATAAAATCAGACTCGTCAAAGAGGGCTCCGGCTCGATGCACCAGTCCGTGATAGCCGTATTGCGCATCATGGCGGATGCATTCGCGGTGGAAGCGCGTGAAGAGCGAAGCTGAGCAGGCTCCGTCAAAGCACCGGTCGTGATAGAAAACGCAGACCTTCAAACAGTTAAGTTCCTCTCCAAAGACGAATGACTAGGATTGCCGGGAGGGGCCTGCGTGTCAAGCGAACGGCCACAGAAATTCGGGCAGCGATGAGACAATGGGCGCTGGAAGACGAGAAGGAATGATGGCGAGGATCGGAGTGAGTGCCGCGCAGCGGCGAAAATTGCCGTTGTGGGTACGGATTGCAGCCGGCCTGGTAATCAGCCTGTTAATTGCTGTGGCAATAGGCATCGCAGGCAGCGTGGCGTGGCTGAAAGACGCGATGCGCGAGCAGTTGCCGGTGCTCGACGGACAACTGCAGTTGCCTGGGCTGTCCGCGCCGGTGGTTGTGCGGCGCGACGACCGTGGCGTCCCCCATATCCAGGCGGCGACGATGACGGACCTGCTGGAGGCGCAGGGCTTTGTCGTGGCCCAGGACCGGCTGTGGCAGATGGATATGGCACGTCGCTTTTCCGCCGGCGAACTGGCTGAACTGCTGGGGCCCAGCGTGGTGGAGCACGATAAAGTGCAGCGGATCCTGCAGATCCGCCCTGCCGCCGAGCACCTGACGGCAACCATGCCCGAAGACCAGAAACGCCTCTTTGAAGCCTTCTCCCGGGGCGTCAACGCTTTCATTGCCAGCCATCAAGACCATCTGCCGGCCGAATTCCGGCTGCTGGGCTATAAGCCCCGGCCGTGGCAGCCGGTCGACTCCTGGCTGGTCGCGCTCAACATGGTGTCCCGATTGGACACTCTTTACCCCTGGAAGCTCGAACGAGAGAAAGTGCAAGCCAAGCTTCCCCCTAACCTGGTGGCGGAGTTGTACCCCACCAGTACCTGGCGCGACCATCCGCCAACGCAGTCCATTCCCGACCTGACGGCTCCCCAGCAGAGTGTTCCAGAAGCTCCCCAGGACGAGTCGCAATCGAGCCTGGATGACCTGCTACGGCTCAAGAAGATCCTGAAGCTGGGATCGGACCCGTGCGACAGCTGCAAGCCCGGATCCAATGAGTGGGCAGTGAGCGGCGCCCGTACAGCCAGCGGACAACCCATGCTCTCGAATGACATGCATCTGGAGCACTCCATCCCTGACATCTGGCATGAAGAGGATTTGCAGGCCGGAAGCTTCCACGTGGCGGGAGTCACCACCCCGGGTATTCCCTTCATTATCGAGGGGCATAACGAACATATTTCCTGGGGCTTTACCACGCTCAATGGAGATGTTCAGGACGTTTACGTGGAAAAAACCAACGGCCAGGGCGAGTACTGGACGGCGAACGGATGGCGTCAGCCGGAGCACGATCGCGAGCATATCCACGTGCGCTTTGGAAACGATGTGGTCGTCGATGCAGAGCGCACCGAGCACGGGCCGGTGATTACTCCGCTTTTGCCACATGAGACACGCATGTTGGCGCTCAAGTGGGTGCTCTACGCCTCTGACCTGCACGGCCTGCCGTTGCAGGGGATGGATGCAGCCAGCAATTGGACAGAGTTTCGCCAGGCGACAAGCGAATGGTGGGGGCCGACCCAAAACGTGGCCTACGCCGATGACCAGGGTCATATCGGTTACCAGGCGGTGGGGTTGTTTCCCATTCGACCCGGCGGCCTGAGCGCGGTGCCGGTGGTCGAGACCGGAACCCCGGCAGACGGCGAGCACGAATGGCAAGGATACGTTCCGTTCGCACTGCTACCCACGGTGCTGGACCCGGATAGTGGCATTGTCGCAACCGCCAATGCCCGCATCACCCCCGATGATTATTCCTACCCGCTGGCTCTCAACTGGGACGCGCCCTATCGCAATGAGCGCATCTGGAAGTGGCTTTCCAGCCACGCCAAGCTCACGCCGGCGGATATGCTCACGCTGCAGATGGACACTTTTTCCGCCGTAGACCACGACCTGGCGCAGCGCTTTGCTTATGCCATTGACCGCTCAACCGTTGCGGATGCGAAATTGCGGCAGGCCGCGGACCTGTTGCGCAGCTGGAACGGCGTGATCACCACGGATTCGGTTGCGGCGGAAATCGTGGATGCCACCAGGCGATCGCTTTGGCCGCTGATCCTCGAGCCTAAACTAGGCGCCGACTGGCAGCTCTACGATTGGCAAAGTAAGAACTTTGTGCAGGAGGAAATGGTGGAAAAGGCCCCGCCAGAGTGGCTTCCCGCGCAATACAAGAGCTGGGATGACCTGATCGCGTCCGCAGTCAAAAAGGGGATGGTTGACGACCATGCTCCCGCCTCGCTTCGCGACTGGACTTACGGTAGCCGTCACGTTCTCGACGTGCAGCACCCTTTGTACGGAATGCTTCCATTTTTCAAATGGACCAGTACCCGGCCGCATGAGCTTGCCGGCGACGAGACAACCGTCGACCACGTTCGGGGTTTGTTAGGCGCCAGCCAGCGCCTCACGGTGGATTGGAGCCACGTAGATGGATCGACAGAAAACATAGTGATGGGGGAGTCGGGCGATCCACTCAGCGCTCATTATCTGGATCAGTTTCCCTCCTGGTACAGCGGCAAGACGTTTGCCATGCCCTTCACGGAGGGGGCCGTGTCCGCCTCCACCCGGCATACTCTACGATTGGTGCCGTGACACCAGCAGCAATCCAAAGCTGGCCAAACTTCCGGGGCAGGCCGAACTATTTAGCAGCCCTTCTGATCGGCTGTACCGCCTTGCTGGCCGCCGGGACGCTGGTCCTTCGCGGCAATTCGTGCGGGCACGATTTCGACTTCCACCTGCTTTCCTGGATGGAGGTGGCGCGTGCCTGGCATAGCGGCATCGTCTATCCACACTGGGTGCAGGATGCAAACTTCGGCGCGGGTGAGCCGCGATTGATGTTCTATCCCCCAGCCTCCTGGCTTTTGGGGGGCTTGCTCGGAGCCATCACCGGCTGGCACGCCGCCCCGGTGTTGTTCGTGCTGCTGGCATTGCTGGGCGCCGGGATCAGCATGTACTTGCTGGCGCGCGAATGGGCGTCGCCCAACTCGGCGACCTTCGCTGCCTGTCTGTATATTGCCAATCCCTACGCCATGTTCGTGGTCTACGAACGCTCAGCATTGGGGGAGTTGCTGGCGGCCGCATGGTTTCCCTTGATGGTCTTGTTTGCTTTGAGAACCCGCTCTTCCATTGCGCCGCTTGGCCTTTCGGTGGCTGCCCTGTGGCTCACCAATTCGCCGGCCGCGGTGATGGGTAGCTACCTGCTGGCAGTCCTCGCGTCGAGCATGTGGATCGTGGAAGGCCGGCCATGGCCGGCCCTTCGGGCCTTAGGTGGTATGGCACTTGGGCTGGGACTGGCCGCGTTCTACATTGTGCCGGCGGCGTTCGAACAGCGGTGGGTACAAATCGAGCGCGCCATTATTCCCGGCATGCGGGTCGAAGATAGCTTCCTCTTCGCGCACACCAGGAATCCCTTTCATGACCAGGTATTGAGGACCGCATCATGGATCTTTGTTGTCGAACTAGTCGTGGCGTCCATCGCCGCCTACCTGGCATGGAGAGAGCGAGGCGGCGGGCGGGTAAGAATGGTGCTGACGGCGCTCATCCCCATCATGCTGCTGCTCGAATTGCCTGCCAGCTATGTGATTTGGCAGCACACACCGCATCTGAAGTTTCTGCAATTCCCAT
This sequence comes from uncultured Acidobacteriaceae bacterium, assembly GCA_963850235.1. Classification (GTDB taxonomy): domain Bacteria; phylum Acidobacteriota; class Terriglobia; order Terriglobales; family Acidobacteriaceae; genus PALSA-350. The sequence continues at coordinate 287,785 of CAWKKM010000024.1, forward strand.
GGCGTTGGACCCTGGCACTTAGCGTAGTGACCTGCCTGCTCGTGGCGATGGCTTTCAGGAAACCTGGCCGGCGGATAGCAATGGTGGGGGCGATTTTGATTGTCGCGATGGCCGCCGGCGGCGGCCTGCTTTTCTTTCAGCCCTGCGACGACGAGGATGCGGTAGCGGCACAAGTCAGCGGCTTTCGCGAGGGGCAAGGGACACAGGGGACAGACGAGTACACGCCCAAGGGAGCTGACAACTCCGCCGTACAACAGAACCTGCCCCTGGTGCGCGTGCTCAGTGACGCACAGGATGACACCGCCGACAGCAGCAAAGGGGATAACCCGGATTGGCGTGCTGGAAGCTCGGGAAGCATCGCCGCAACGGCAAATGTAAAGCAATGGAATGTTGAGCACTGGACTGTAAGCGTGGTAGCCGCGGAGACGGGTTACGCAGTGCTTCGATTGATGGATTATCCCTCCTGGCGGGTGACCGTCGATGACAAACCGGTGTTGGAGCGGCCGATGCGGGATGATGGTCTGATGGCGATTCCGATCGTCGCGGGGAAACACGTGATGGACGTGCAATGGGCCGCGACTTGGGACGTCATCGTTGGACGCACAATTTCTGTCATCGCATTGCTGGCGCTGGCCATTGTGATCATGCTGGAGCCACGGGTGCGTCGGGTATGATTACCAAAATGCAGCAAAGTGTGCGGGAGATTCTGAGCAGCAGCGCGGAGCTTATCGATGGTGCTCTGGATCGTCTTTTGCCCGGTCCTAATCAAGCGCCTGTCTCCATTCACCGGGCGATGCGGCACAGTGTTTTTGCCGGAGGCAAGCGGCTCCGGCCGGTACTGTGTATCGAAGCGGCAAGAATGATCTGTGGCTCCGGCGAGCTTCCGCCTGGCGTCGAAGAGCTGGGTGCAGCCATCGAGATGCTGCATACTTACTCGCTAATCCATGACGATTTGCCCGCACTGGACAACGACGATCTGCGCCGGGGCCAACCGACCTGTCATGTCGTCTTTGGCGAAGCAATCGCCATCCTGGCTGGGGATGCGCTGCAAACACAGGCTTACGAGGTGCTCGCCGGCCTGCAATGTCCGGCACCGCAGACAGTGGAGATTGTGCGCTCCATCGCGCAGGCCACGGGTACGGTCGAGGGCATGATCGGTGGGCAGGTCATGGATTTGGAAGCGGAGGAGCATAAGCCAACTGCGGAGCTGGTGGAAGCCATCCATCGTGCCAAGACGGGCGCCTTGATTCGTGTCAGCTTGATCACCGGGGGCGTCTATGCTGGTGGAGACGCGGATGACATTGAGCGGCTGCGGGAATTTGGACGCAAAGCCGGGCTGGCGTTTCAGATCATGGACGATGTGCTGGATGTAACCCAGAATTCGTCTCAGCTGGGAAAAACAGCGGGCAAAGATGTAGCTAGCGAGAAGGCGACCTGGCCTGCAGTTTATGGGGTCCCCCAGAGTGTGAAGGACGCGGAGCGGCTTATCGAGGAGGCCTTTGCCCAGCTAACCAGCTATGGCGAGCGAGCGGACCGGCTGAAGGCTGTGGCCCGTTACCTGGTGGAGCGGAAGAACTAGGATGACGCTCAGCGAAGAAGACGTGATGCAGGCTTTGCGGGATTGCTACGACCCGGAAATCCCGGTCAATATCGTGGATTTGGGATTGATTTACCGGGTGACGTTGAGCCCGGATGCAAACTCCAAAAGGGCGTTTCCCAGGCAGCGCGTGGAAGTCGAGATAACGATGACCTCGCCTGGCTGCCCTTCCCACGTAACCATCATGGAACAGGTGCGTAACCGGCTGGCAGGGATCCCGGAGATTAGCCACACTCAGGTCAACCTGGTCTGGGAACCACCCTGGACTCCGGACCGCATCAGCCAAAAAGCCCGGGAACAGCTGGGGATCGGGTAAGAAGGTCGAGGAAAGAGTCTCGAGCGAGGGTGCGGACCATTAAAGCCCCTTGGAAAGAGAGCCTCTGATTTACGGCACGGGTGAACCCGTGCCCTTCGTCAAGTGCCCTCTTTCCAAGAGGCGGGCACCTCACGAGAAGTTTGTTGGACGGTGCAGCGTGCACTTCCTACTGCGCCTCATTGGCGGACCATTTTTTCCACGACGGTGCGGAGTTTCTCGCCCTGGCTGGTGAGTTCTCCCACAAATTTCTCGAAACGGGTCAACATGCCGTGACCACTGTCGAGATAGTCGGGGATGTTGTTCCAGACCTTTTTGACTCCGTCGGGATCTTCCACCAGGGCGAAGATGGTTCCGGCCGCCGCGACGGCTAATCCGGCTTTCCGCTTTCCACTAGCCAGGAGCACGGCTCCGGTCACCAGCGTCCCGGCGGCAACTGTGCGTACCCAGTTCTTGTCCCAACCCTGGTCAAGCAGGCGGTTTCCCTGGTACTTCAGGCCCTCGGCGGCGTCCTGGACGGTAGATGCTACCTGCTGCGGAATGTGTGTGATCCCCATCGCTCTCTCTCTTTCACGTGCAACTCTGTTATAGATGCGGAGAAATGCTTAGTCGAGATCGAATTCACGCAGAGGGCGTCCCTCGTTGGGAGATTCCTTCGCCTTGCGCAACGCTTCCTCGAATCGCTTGTCGAACAATTGCTGTTTATTCTTTTCAGCTTCGACAGACTGCCGGAAAATGTCCTCTTTGCGTTCATCCTGTTCGCGCATGGCCTTGGCCGCGGCTTCAAAGTCCTCAAAAGTACGCTTACGTGGTGCGGAGGTGTGAGAGAGGATGGCCCTGGTCTCGGGATCTACCTTCAGAATCGCCCCGCAATCAGGACAGGTGACGTCGAATGGCTTTGCCGGTGTAGCCTTCATGCTGCCAACATTCTAAAACATTTAAGGATCACCCGGGTCGACCGCCCGGTCCTGCCCCTTTGGCTATAACCAGATGGCCTTGTGTCCGGGACATTGTTGTCCAGCCTGCTCCACGAGCAATTCGGGAAGAGCTTCCCCGTAGCGGGAAAGGAACCATGCCGCGCCCAGAACTCGCTCCTGCGGGTGGCGATTGGGGAACAGGTTGAGCGCGATCAGCCCGGCATTGCGGCCGAGGGTTTCGTCCTGCCGCAGCTCGTAGTTTGCCATCAACCTGCGCATGCGATTCATCTGGTAACGCATCTTTGAGCTGCTCACATCCGCAGCCCGGCCCAGACCGGGGTCGAGGGAATGCATGTACGTGGCCAGTGCCGAGAGTTCTGTATCGAGAGCATTTCCGGCAGCGGCGAGCTTGCGCTTGCCGATCGCGGAAATCGACCGAGCACCCAACCGCTGAGCAAGCTCACAGCGGATCCTTTGACACGCTCTGGATCACGTCGGGCAGCGACACGTCGTAACGGGCCAGCAGGTTCGCTATCGCCGGCTCGATGAGCGTCGCCGAAAGACGGGGAAGGACATACGTGGTGCGGCCAAGGATGCGCTGATAAAGCACCTGTGACTGAGCGAAATAAGCAACTTCGGAGGGACCGCCCACATAAGCAGAGGTGGGAAGAATGGAATCCTGAAAAACAGGACGCAAGAGAGCGTTGGGGCTGAGGCGTTCCGGTTCCGCGTCGAGAATGGCCAGCAGCTCAGCCGTCGAATAACTTTGTCTGGCTGCCTGCCATCCACCTTCAGCGGTGCGCCGCAGGGGAACCCTTCCGCCAGTGGCGCTGTCGAACAGAAACAGCAGGCTGGACAACGGTGGAACCAGAACCTGGGAATGATAACCGGCGGCAGCCAACTGCTGGTCGCGATCGTTAAGGGCCACGCGCAATTCGTCCGCGCGCACGATTGCCTGGCGCAGGACATCGCTGCCCAAGGCGTGGAAGCCGCGCGAAGAGGCATCCATCACCACCAACCCCTGGGCGGCAAAGGTGCTGGAAATGAATTGCGCGAAGGCCTGGCCTAAGCTCTGGCCTTCACGATAACAAGCAGAGAGCTGATCAAGTAGGGGGCCCGGGCCGAGAATCTCTGCCGCCTGGGCCAGCAGATCCTCCACGCTCTTCCCCAGGGTGACCTTACCGACGGCCGAGCCGTTGGCAGACTCCGAGGCCAGCCGCAACGTCTTCAACTCGTGCCGGCCGGGGAAGGTTACGTGGTCCGCTTCCGCCAGATCATGGTCTTCGGTCGCCAGCCAAAAAATCGGAATGTGCGGACTGCCGGCGATCGAAGCGTCTTTTGCTTTGCGGATCGTAGTCGCTGCTTTGAGGATGGTGAAGAGCGGGCCACCGAACAACGTCACCTGCTGACCGGTGACCACCGCACTGGCGCCGCTCCGCAGCCGGGCGATGTTCTCAAAAACGGCATCGGCAGCGCCGAAGCTGCGGTTTTGCTGTTCCAGCAGGTTACAAAGACTCTCACGGCCAGCGGGGGGAAGAACCGGGCGGATGGTCATCCATTCGGTGGAGTAGGCACTCTCCGGGTAGAACGGAGTCAACGCATCTCGCCGCTCCGCGAAGTCGAGAAACAGGCGGCTGAGGCCCGGCAGCAGGGAGATGGGATAACACTCGGTCTTCATGGCCGCCCCTTCCACCATCGCGCAATCGCTCCTTACGCCGTCCTGCTGTAGTTTCTCATCATTTTCGCCGCAGCGAACTACTTCGCCGCAGCGAACTGCGCAGCTTTTTCTTGCCGGCAGCGGGTAACGTTTCCAGAGCATACAGAGCCAGCGAGCGATAGACGCCCGCCAAGATAGGATGGGGCTTAAGGGCCTGAAGATGCAGATGAATTGTCTGGACGTCACCGCGGGCGATCGGCCCGCTGAAGCTCTTGCCAGGGCCGCGGAGAAAGAAGTTGTCCAGGGTAGCGCGGACAATGGGCTCAATCAACCGCTTCGCCTGTTGAGGAGTGAATCCGGCCAGGGCCGCCGCCTCGTGGGCCGCGGCCAGATGGCTGACCAGCAGCGGCGATGACAACACGCCGACCGCGTGGTAGAGCGCTTTGCTGCCCGCTTCAACGGCAAATGGGCGACCACCGGCCCGGCGCACGATCGCGTTCAGAATACGGCGGGCTGGCGGCCTCTGCTTCCACGCCAAAGGGCACTCCTTGTAACGAAACCGGGACGCGGGTGGCAAAGCTCATCACCGGATGAACCGAGGCCACGGAAGCCCCCACACGGGCGGTCGCCTGGAGCACGCGTGCGCTGAGCGCGCCGCTGGAATGGACGACGATCTGTCCCTTAAACCCGCGCTTCCCAACCCGCTTCACCATGCGGCCAGCGACTCGCTCGATGGCGGCGTCGGGCACACAGAGCCAGAGGACATCGGCTTTGAGCTGAGCGCGATCGAGCGTGGTCAACGGCAGAGTACGGGACGAGACAGTACGGGGCAGGGCCGGCCGGCGAACTCGAGACGGTTCGCTGGAGACGATGACTTCCTGCAGACTCACGCCCGCTGCATCGAGCGCATGTGCGAGAGAACTGCCCCAGTTGCCGAGCCCGATGATCGAGACGCTGCGATCCATACCGGATGGTACTTTAAAATCTTGCGGCACAGACAAGGAGTGGCATGGCGAAGAAAGCATCCGGCAAGAACTCAGACGTGGAAGTGGTCTCATCAACCTTGAGCTACGAAGGCCCTCTGTTTCGCGTATATACCGACAAAATCCTGGAGAAGGGGCGGGAGTTGACGCGTGACGTGATCCGCCACAATGGATCGGTGGTCATCCTGGCTGTGGATGATGCGAAAAGCAAGCGAGATCCAATGATCGTGATGGAGCGCCAGTATCGCCATGCCGCCAGGGAATTTCTGCTGGAGGTCCCCGCGGGAAAAATGGAAGAGGGAGAAGATGCGCTGGCCGCGGCCAAGCGTGAATTGTTGGAGGAAACCGGGTTCAAGGCGAAGCGATGGCGAAAAATGATCCGCTACTTCGCTAGTCCCGGTTTCCTGGGTGAGTTTATGCAAGTGTTTGTCGCCGAGGGTCTGACCTTGGGGGACGCGCAGCCGGAATACGACGAACAAATTGAAATAGAGATGATGCCACTCTCGAGGCTGCTCAAGATGATCGATGAGGGGAAGATTTACGACGGTAAGACACTGATTTCAGTCATGCTTTATGTGCGCATGAGGGAGGCTGAAAAGAAAAAGAACAGAAAATAGGGCACTTGATTTGCCACCGGTCAGGAGGCGCAGGCAACCCGCCCAACATTTTGGGGAAAACCAAACGAGCCGTTGATGCGTCTGTAAAGGAGAGCAGTTTGTACTCCTCATGCTCGATCCGCATCAAGGAAGGTCGACGGCTAGTGGCTCAATATAAAGGCAAGGTCAAGTGGTTCAACAACGCGAAGGGTTACGGCTTTATTGGTCGGGATGACGGCCCAGACGTGTTTGTTCACTACAGCGCGATTCAACTCGATGGATACAAGAGCTTAAAGGAAGGTGACGAAGTGGAATTCGACATCGTCCAGGGGCAGAAGGGACCTCAAGCTGACTCCGTAACTCGAGTTCGAGAAGTAGCCTAAGCGCCTCACACCGCGGATGTGTCGAAGAAACGCGCGTCCCTGCATCTGGTCCGCATTGCTGGGCAAGGTGTGGGGACACGACTGCGCTGACCTCTCAGCATCGGCTTTCTTGTGCCCCATAAAATGATTTAGTGTCCTTGAATGGACAACAAATCCATCGCGCAGCTATTGGGAGAAACTGCTGACCTGCTGGAGATTGCGGCGGGCGATCCTTTTCGTATCCGCTCTTACCGGCGGGCTGCCGAGGCAGTCGAGAACACTACCGAACAACTCAGCGCGTTCGTGAACGAACCGGAGCGGCTGCTTGCCATTCAGGGAATCGGCAAGGGCATGGCGGCCAACATCCAGGAGATCGAGACCCGGGGCAGCCTGAAGCTACGCGACGAATTGCTGACCAGATATCGGCCAACCATGTTGGAACTGTTAAAGTTACCGGGCATGGGACCGAAGACAGTGTCGCTTCTCTGGGAGGCATTGCAGGTAGGCGATATAGAACAGTTGCAGGCTGCAATCGATGCCGGCAAGCTGGCCACTCTGCCCCGCTTCGGACAAAAGCTGATTGAAAAGTTGTCTCGGGGGATCGCTGAGTATCAGAAAAACAGCGGCCGCTTTCTGCTCGACGACGCCGAAGCTGCGGCCGAACGAGTGACCCTTTACCTGGAACAGTTCCCGGGGATAGAACGAGTGATGCCGGCCGGATCGCTGCGGCGTGGACGGGAGACCGTAGGCGACCTAGACCTGCTGGTGACGGGGCCGGCGTGCGCCGAGGAAAAGGTGGCCGCAGCCGTCGAGTACACGGCGGCCTACCCCCCAATTGCCGAGCTATTGGCGAAAGGCCAGAACAAAGTCAGCTTCCGTTTGCGCAGCGGCTTGCAGGTCGATGTGCGTTTGCTCCCGATGGCATCATATGGCGCGGCCCTGCAATACTTCACCGGTTCCAAAATGCATAACGTTTGGCTGCGCCAGCGAGCACTCAAACGCGGTTACACTTTGAGCGAGTATGCGCTGGCGCGCCTGGATGACGGCGCTATCGTAGCTGCCGCATCCGAGGAAGAGATCTACCAGGCGCTGGACCTCGACTGGATTCCTCCTGAGCTGCGTGAAAATCAGGGCGAAATCGAAGCTGCAGCGGAACACCGCCTGCCTGGGCTGATCGAAACCAGTGACCTGCGCGGCGATGTGCATATGCACACGGTCGCTACTGATGGGAAAAACACCATCCTCGAAATGGCCGAGGCGGGCCTCGCGCGCGGATACGAATACATCGCGATTACCGACCACTCCAAAAATCTGGCCATGGTGAATGGGCTCGACGATCAGCGCGCGCTCGAGCACATGAAGCAAATTCGCGAAGTGGATGCCCGTATGGAAGGCCGCATCCGCGTGCTGACCGGGATCGAAGTGGATATCCTGGGCGATGGAGAGATCGACCTGTCGCAGGAAGTGCTGGCACAGATGGACGTGGTCATCGCCAGCGTTCACTCTCTTTTCCAGCAACCCAAAGAGCAGATGACGGAACGTTTGCTTAAGGCGTTGGAGAATCCCTACATCAGAATTCTCGGCCATCTGACGGGGCGCTTATTGCTGCGCAGGGATAGCTATGAAATGGATTTGACGGCCGTGCTTAAGCAGGCGGCGAGCGTCGGTGTCGCCGTGGAGCATAATGCCTACCCGGATCGTCTTGACCTTTGCGACATTGATTTGCGCCGCGCGCGCGAGCTGGGTTGCAACGTAGTGATCAATACTGACTCACACCAAGTCAGCCATTTGGACGCGATGCACTATGGGGTTCGCCAATTGCGACGCGCCTGGCTGACGAAAGCGGATGTGCTGAATACCAGGCCGGTTGGGGATTTTCTGGCGGCATTGCGTCCTCGACCGTAGCCGCTGTAACCGTTGAATCGGTAGAGCCGCAGAGGCTATTGAAAGCACGGGGGGTAGGTACGGGCTTCAGCCCGTACATGATGCGGCTGAATTATCCGGCCTTTAGGCCCTGAGGTATGCTCTTCCTATTTTCTTCTTTGAAAAACCGTACCTCAGGGCCTAAAGGCCACAAGGATGACGACGTTCGTGCCGGGGATAAATCCCCGGCCTACCGTGAAGTCGATTTTTCCGGAGCATTTAAAGTCCTGCACTGATACGCATGAAAGCCGAATCAGCGGTTACAGGCTACTCGCTTAAAACACCTTCTCGTCCAGCACCGAACGAAGATAACGTCCATACCCGCTCTTCGCTACCCTGGTGATCAGCTTTTCCAAGCGAACTGCATCGATCCATCCCAATCGGTAGGCGATCTCTTCCGGACAAGCAATCTTGAGCCCTTGCCGTTTCTCGATGGTTTCAATGAAGGTGGCGGCTTCGATCAGCGAGTCGTGGGTTCCGGTGTCAAGCCAGGCAAAGCCCCGTCCCAAGACCTGCGTACGCAGTTTCCCTCTCTCCAGGTACCAGCGATTCACGTCGGTGATTTCCAGTTCTCCACGAGCGGAAGGAGCGATCTGACGCGCGATCCGGGAGGCCTCACCGTCAAAAAAATAAAGTCCGGTGACCGCGTATCTCGATTTTGGTTTCTCCGGCTTTTCTTCAATCGACAACGCGCGGCCAGAGGCGTCGAACTCAACCACCCCGTAGCGTTCCGGATCAGAGACCGGATAAGCAAAGACGACCGCCCCATCCTCGATCTGAGCCGCTTGCTGCAGACCGTGGGCAAAATCGTGACCGTAGAAGATATTGTCGCCCAAAATGAGCGAACTGGGCGCGCCGCCGATGAACTGCTCACCAATAATCAGCGCCTGCGCCAAGCCGTCCGGGGACGGTTGCACGGCGTATTGAAAGGACATGCCCCACTGCTCGCCGCTGCCCAGTAGCCGCTCAAAGAGCGCCGTATCCGCCGGTGTGGAGATGATCAGCACGTCGCGAATTCCGGCCAACATCAGTACCGACAGTGGGTAGTAAATCATCGGCTTGTCGTACACCGGGAGCAACTGCTTGGAAACCACATGGGTGACGGGATAGAGGCGAGTCCCGGAACCGCCGGCGAGGATGATGCCCTTCATCGCGCGGCGCTCCCTCGATGGGCGTAGTTAAGATCGATCCAGTGGCGGTAGGCCCCGCTGGTCACCTGCTCGACCCAGTCCTGGTGGGCGAGATACCACTGCAAAGTGCGCCGCAGACCGGTGGCGAACGTTTCAGTGGGGCGCCAACCGAGTTCCCGCTCGATCTTGGCCGCGTTGATAGCGTAACGCCGATCATGGCCAGGCCGGTCGGTCACAAAGTGAATCAGGTCGCGGTGAGGCATGTGGGGAGAATTGGGCAGCATCTCATCGAGCAGGCTACAGAGCAAGTGCACCGTATCCAGGTTGGCCTGTTCATTGCGGCCGCCCACGTTGTACGTCTCACCGATCTTGCCCCGTTCCAGCACCACTCGAATGGCGGAGCAATGATCGCCGACATATAGCCAATCGCGCACCTGGCGGCCGTCGCCGTACACCGGTAGCCGCTTACCGGCGACCGCGTTGGTGATCATCAGAGGGAGAAGCTTCTCCGGGAACTGGTACGGACCGTAGTTGTTCGAGCAATTGGTGGTGACCGCAGGAAGTCCGTAGCTATGCACATAAGCACGCACCAGGTGGTCTGAGGCTGCCTTGGAGGCGGCATAGGGACTGTTGGGTGCATAGGCAGTGGTTTCTTCGAATGCCGGATCCTGGGGCTGAAGCGTGCCGTAGACCTCATCGGTGGAGACATGCAGAAAACGAAATTTCTCGCGGTCTTCCAGCGAGCATTTCCCCAGATAACTACGCGTGGCCTCGAGCAGACGGAAAGTGCCCTCGACGTTGGTGCGGACGAACGCCTCCGGCCCCGAGAGCGACCGGTCCACGTGGCTCTCCGCCGCGAAATGCAAAACGGCGCGGGGTTGGTAGCGGTCGAACAAACGCTCGAGCAACGCCGCATCGCAGATGTCGCCCTGCTCAAAATGGTAGCCGGAATGCTGCTCGATCGAGGTCAGGTTTTGCAAGTTGCCGGCGTAGGTAAGCTTGTCCAGGTTCACGACTGGAGTGCCCACCGATGCGAGCCAGTCCAGCACGAAGTTCGATCCAATGAACCCAGCTCCGCCCGTAACAATAATCGGGGATAAATCGTTGAGCATCGCTTTATCTCCAGCTAAGTACGCGTGGGCAGGCTAGCACGAAAATAATCAAGGGACAGCTCGAGACCCTGACGGAGACCGATCTTTGGCTCCCAACCAAGCAGAGTTTTCGCCTTGGTGATATCGGGGCAGCGTTGCATCGGATCGTCAACCGGAAGTGGCTCGTAGCGAATCTTGCTGTGCGAACCGGTGACTGCTAATACTTCGCGGGCACAATCCTTGATGGTCCATTCCACAGGATTGCCTATATTCACGGGAAGATGCTCGCTCGAACGGGAAAGCAAAACAATGCCGGCGATCAAATCGGAGACATAGCAGAAGCTTCTGGTCTGCATGCCATCGCCGTAGATGGTTAGGTCTTCATCGAGCAGGGCCTGGATCATCAGGTTGGAGATGACGCGTCCATCGGTCGGCTGCAAGCGCGGTCCGTAGGTGTTGAAGATGCGCACCATGTGGGTATCGACGCCGTAGTAGCGGTGATACGCCATGATAAGGGCTTCGGAGAATCGCTTGGCCTCATCGTAGACCGAGCGGGGCCCGATAGGGTTTACGCGGCCCCAATAGGTCTCCGTCTGGGGATGTACATCGGGATCCCCGTAGCACTCGGAGGTAGAGGCGTGTAGAAAACCGGCCTGGTATTTGCGTGCCAGGTCCAGAGCATTCCTGGTTCCCTGGGAGCCGACATTCAGGGTCTCGGGACCGAGCCGGGCATAGTCGGCAGGGCTGGCGGGCGAGGCGAAGTTGAAGAGATAGTCTATCTTCCCCAGGTCAAAGGGCTGGCAGATGTCCTGCTCCACCAGGGTGAATCGCGATTCATTCTTCAGGTGCGCCAGGTTGGCAGGACGCCCAGTGGCAAGATTGTCCACACCCACCACCTGGTGCCCCTGGGCCAAAAGGGCGTCACAGAGATGAGAGCCGAGGAAGCCGGCAGCGCCGGTGACCAGGACACGATGAGTCGTCAAAATACGGTTTCCCCCGTCTTGGGGTCGATCCAGAGGATCGCCCTTAGAGAACTAAATTATAGATTTACGGCCAGCGCTTGGTGGACGCCGATTCGACCGAAGTGTGCTGGGACGGCCGGCCTACACTCAGGTAGGTGAAGCCGAGATCCTGCATGACCCAGGGGTCGAAGAGGTTGCGGCCATCAATGATGATGGGATAGCGCAGAGTGTAGCGCAGCCGTTTGAGGTCCAGGCGGCTGAATTCCGCCCAGTCAGTGAGGATCAGCAGGGCGTCGGCGTTGTCCGCGGCGGCGTAAGGATCGTCGGTGTATTGCAGGTTGGCGTGGGGCGGCATTTCGAGCTTCGCCCGTTCGATAGCAGCCGGATCATGCGCGCAGATGGAGCTGCCCGCATCCAGCAGCATGCGGATGATTTCGAGCGCTGGAGACTCGCGAATATCGTCCGTTCCTCCCTTGAAGGCCAGGCCGAGAACCCCAAGACGCTTCTTGCGCAAGGTCCATAATGCGGAGCGAATTTTTTGAAAGAACCGCTCCTTCTGCAGTTCGTTAATCTTTTCCACTTCCTCAAGCAGGCTAAAGTCAATGCCCAGCTGTTGAGCTACGTAACGGAATGCGGCCACATCCTTGGGGAAACAAGAGCCGCCGTAACCGATGCCGGCGCTGAGGAATCGTTTGCCGATCCGATTATCCATGCCCATGCCGCGCGAAACGTGCTCCACGTCGGCATCCACCGCTTCGCAGAGGTTGGCGACCACGTTGATAAACGAGATCTTCATGGCCAGGAATGCGTTCGAGGCATGCTTGATGATCTCTGCCGCCTTGGTCGAAGTCTGCAAAATGGGCGGCAGATCGGCGGTCGACCGATGGCCGGGAACGGCGTCGGAGCGCTCGTAGTAGCTGCCCGAAGTAAGCGGCTCGTAAATGGCGGCCAGGAGGGTTGCGGCTGCTTCACTGTCGGCGCCAAGAACGATCCGGTCAGGATGGAGAAAATCCTTGACTGCGGTGCCTTCGCGCAGGAACTCAGGGTTCGACGTCACGTCGAAGAGCGATCTGGAAACACCATTCCGTTCGATCGTGCGTCGAATCCAGTCGTTGGTGTACACCGGCACCGTGCTCTTCTCGACGATAACCTTGTAGGAGTGGATGGAGCGGGCAATTTCGCTGGCCACAGCGTCGACATAAGACAGATCAGCGTTGCCGGTCTCGCTTTGCGGCGTCCCTACGGCGATGAAAATCACTTGTGATGCCTGCGTGGCATGGCCGAGATCAGTGGTGAACTGCACCGCGCCGCTGCTCCGGTGCCTTCCCAGCAACTCGGGAAGAAACTCCTCGTGAATCGGAACCAGGCCCTGATTGAGCTTGTTTACCTTGTCTTCGTCGTTGTCAACGCACAACACGCGGTGGCCGATCTCAGCAAAGCATGCGGCCGCCACCAAACCGACATATCCCGATCCGACTACGGTGATTGCGATAGATTCGCTCATCTTGTTTTCCGGACTCCGCCTGGCATCAAATAATGTGATGTAACTACTAATTTTTGGGGAAAGCCATACTCAAATGGTGCAAGATCGATTCGAACCAGCGGTCGAGACGCAGCGGAATCAGCCACCGCTACCCCATTTGCTATCACTAGCAGGAACAACCGTTCAGAACGTGAAAAATTCCTGAAATATTGCCCGAGCTATTGATTGACCGGCATCCTAAGCGATCGCGCCCGCGGCTTTCGCGAAAGAGACACGAATATCGCTGATCCGCAAAGCTTTACGGTGAAATCCGGGACCTAAACTGTGGCCTCTACGCTGTCCGTGTTTTTTGAAGGGGAGCCTGAGGCCCGTGCTTGATCCTTTGTTTCCTCTTCATGGTATTCCATCTCGGTGTTGATGGACCAGACGTTGTCCTTGTCGCGGACCCCGGCGAGGATGTTATCGACCGCAGTCATGGCAGTCAGCATGGAGTGGTCCTGATTGTTGTACTTGTGCATCCCATTTCGGCCGACAAGGTAGAGATTATGGTAGCGATCGAGGAACTCGCGGATGACGTGGAAGCGGTCGTATGTACCAAAATAGGCCGGATAGGTCTTAGGCACGCGCACCACATGGGCGTCCGTTACGTCGCAGGCCCGTAAAATACCGATCTTCTCGACCTCAGCAATGGCAAACTTCTTCAACTCCTCGTCTGCCATCTTCCAAAGGGCGTCCGTCTGGTAGCAAAAATACTCCAGGCCGATCCAGGTCTTGCTGGGGTCGGCCACCATGTACGGGCTCCAGTTGTTGAAGATCTGCAGCCGCCCGACAAGGACATCGGGCTCCTGGATATAGATCCAGTTGTCCTTAAGCGGACCTCCATCGGCTTCGCGCACCGTCAGGTGGTCGACCAACAGCCCGACCGTAATAAAGTCGCGATATTGCAAGCCATCGCTCACCTCCCGGACCTCGCTGGGTATGGGGGTGTCAAGGGCATCAATCAATTCGCGTACCGGCATGGTGGAGAAAACGTAGTCTGCGTCAAACCGGCGCCGTTGTCCGTTATCGCTGACCGCTTCGACAGCAGTGATCGTATCCCCTTCGACAAACAACCTGGTGGCGCGCCACCCGAGAAGGATCTCTCCTCCCTGCTCGCGGATCTGGTCGGCCGCGTGTTCCCACAACTGACCCGGGCCGTATTTCGGATACAGGAACTTCTCAATGAGGGACGTTTCGGTGCCCTTTTGCTGGATTTCCTGGTCTTTCCTGGATGAAAACGTCTTCTTCAGAAAATGAAGCACGGCTGTCGTCAGCGACAACCCTTTGATCCGCTGCGCCCCCCATTCGGCGCTGATTTTCTCGCAGGGCACGCCCCACACCTTCTCGGTGTAGGACTTGAAAAAAGTGAGGTAGAGCTGCCGGCCAAAGCGGTTTACGAGGAAGTCTTCGAGGGAGTTTTCGATCTTGCGTGGAAAGAGCCGGGCCAACAGGTAGCTGACGCCGATCTTCATCGTGCGCACCAAGCCAAGCTTGCTGAGTGTGTCCCCGGTGAGTTTGATGGGATAGTCGAAGAAGCGGCGCAGAAAGTAGATGCGGCTTTTGCGCGGGCGTACCAGCATCACCAGGTCCGTAGTCTCAGGTGTGAGTCCCGTAGCGCTGGTTTTGAGGTTGCGCCTTTTATTTTGATGCTGCAGCGCATGTTGCGTATCCGCACTGGCCTCGGGCGGCATCAAATCCATCCACCAGTTCATGACCCGGTCCGATTTGGAGAAAAATCGATGCCCGCCAATATCGATTCGATTGCCGTTATGCCGGATGGTGCGTGAGATGCCGCCTATTTCATGACTGGCCTCGAGCACAATGGGATGCACGTCCGAACGGCGAAGGAACTCCAGGGCGGCCGTGAGCCCCGCGGGCCCGGCACCGATGAGTAGAGCGGTTTTTGGCATGAAGACTCCGACGGCTGGCGATGGAACACCTGTGAAGAACGAAGCACAACTTTACGAAAGGGTTGCCTTCCCCATCAATAACACGGTAACGGGATCGATGCCTTATGAAACGCTGCATTCACGCTGGAGTGAGCCGCGCAAATCAAGGTCGGTGCGTCCCGGTGAAAATTCGTGAGGTCTTGCGTGCTCTTCGTGCTATTACCGTGAAAGGTTCCGGCTGAGTTTTCGCCAGAGCCCGAATGATCTGCCACTGCAGCACGCACTCTTGCCGCTTAAAGCCTACCATGATGGCTCGCCGTTCCGGTTGCGTCTATTTGATGCAGTACCTTGCGCGCTAATTGTGACAACTGTTCTGTCTTGGTACAGCACTGTTTCTCTTCTAGACAGACGAGTACGTTTTGATTACCCTGAACGTGCATCGGGGGATCCGTTGCTAAAAAGAAACGATCTTCGCGCTGTCAGATGAAACCATCTGCCGCAAGGTTTTCGTTCTTTCCAGCTTCGCGAGTGGTTTCTCTATTAGAGTTCCGGATTGGGAATCACAGCGCGAGCCGCCCTTTGGGCATCATACTGTGTACTAGCGCTGCAACTATTGTTGGATTTGTAACCAGCGAGGTTACTTGGTAGAAACGATTGGATGCAGCGCATGCTCTAATTATGTCCGTACTATGCGTGATGAAATGGAAACCTTAACCAGGGAGCAAACAGCCATATTTCCCCGGTTTTCCGAGATCTCCAGACACCGAAGGTATCAACATTTGATTTCACGGGCGGCTAACATGCGACTTCTCTCTAGAACACTAGCTTTGGCGGTACTCGTGGCGGGAGCCACGCTGCCAAATGCGGCGGATGCCCAGGTGGTACCCGCGATCAAGGGTGGCGGAAGTCAAATCAATGTCTATGGGACCTATACCCTGGTCAAAACCGACTTCAATTCTGCTCTCGACTATCCTCCATCAAATCCACCGCCCCCGAGCTTCGAGAACGCGAATGGCTGGAACCAAGGATTTTCTGCCGGGGCTGACTTCCGCCTCGGTCGGTTTGTGTTTGGTCAACCGGCGCTGGGCGCGCGTTTTACCTATAGCGCCGGCACCCCGGTGGGGAAACAACGCACCCTGGTGTTCGGGCCAGAACTGCACTACATCTACAAGAGGTTCCGCCCTTATGGGGACTTCATGATCGGCCCTGGGAATATTACGTATAGAACCGGTCAGACCGATAACAGCATCGTTTACGAACTTGGCGGCGGCGTTGATTACCATAAAAATCGATGGCTGAATTTCCGTATGGTCGACTTTCAGTACCAGTTTTGGGATTTGGGAAACCACTACTATCCACCGGGGTTTCTACCTGGGCAACCCGGTGTTTACATCGATACCAGACTTAGACCATACACTCTCAGCTTCGGCGTTCTCATCCGGGTTCGGTGAGCGAAAGCCCCTCTTCCGTTCTGTTCTCGTTAGACCAGAGGTAGTCCACATCCCCCTTTGCCAAAAGGAGTGAGATTTGGGATACCCCTCTTCGTGGGGACCTGGATATTCTCTCCCCCGTAATGTCATCGTGAAGTAAAGATGTTCCCAGCCGCCCAACCCGACGACCCCTACCTAAGGCCGTCGTTCTCCGTGTCGAACCGCACGGGCAGGCTGGTATGGTCCATCGTTTGGACGCTTTTGTTTCGCCCGTCGCCCCGGCCGTTTCACTCCTGGCGTGCATTTCTGTTGCGCGGCTTCGGCGCCAGGCTGGGACCGAACTGTCATTTCTACCCCCGGTCTCGCGTGTGGGCGCCATGGAACCTGGAGTGCGCTGACGGGGTAACGTTGGGTGACGAGGCGGAAATTTATAACCCTTCCCTCGTCACCATGGGATCGCACGCCATCGTTTCCCAACAGGCTTACATTTGCGGAGCCACGCACGACTATAACGATCCGGCGTTCCCGCTCATTTCCTTTCCCATGAGTCTCGGCGCCTACTCATGGGTGTGTGCGCGCGCTTCTGTCTCTCCAGGAGTGAACGTCGGCGAGGGAGCGGTACTGGGCCTGGGATCGGTGGCCACGCGGGATCTGGAGCCTTGGACCGTATACGCCGGCGTTCCCGCACAGCGCGTGAAGCAGCGAGTGGGACGGGAACAAAGCAGTGCTGCCACGTAGTGGGGCCACGTAATGAGTTGGACTCCACACCGATCGGCAGGAATGAATTCGTCCATTTCACCTGTTAGTGTGTGAATAGACCGATAGGAGAAGTGCGCTTAACAATGCAACCTGTCTTGCCTACCCCTTACCGTGTGAAGGCGGGTGCCTGGCACCCGTTTCTTGGGGTGACGATTGCAGCCCTGATTTTTATAGGCGTGGTGCGGACTCCCCAAGCCGAAGGACAAAACGATAACGGTGGCCTGTCTTCGCAGAGTTCGGCGCCGGTCACAATCACGCCCGCACCCAGTAACCCTACAGCGAATACTCCGCTCGAGCCTATTTTTCCCCAGTCGACCCAGTCGAACGCGCCCGCGGTGTCCGGTGCAGCCCGCTCCAGGGCCGCGGTGCCGATAGGACCCTCGTTAGGAGCAGGACTAGGCTATGGCCCCATACGCGCCGGAGACATCGTGGAAATACAAATCTTCGATGCCCCGGAATATTCCGTGAGAATGCCTGTCTCCTCCGCGGGGCAAATCGCAATTCCGTACGCCGGTCTGTTTCACATCGAAGGGATGACCTCGATTGAAGCAGCTAAGGCAATCGAGCGGCTTTTTGTGCAAGAACAGATCCTCCGCGATCCCCGCGTGATTGTCACCACGCAACAGTTTGGTTACAGCGTGACGGTGATGGGCGAGGTGAAAAGTCCTGGTATCTACGCCTTGGCAGGGAGGAAGCGGCTGGTCGATATGCTTACCGAAGCCGGGGGAATAAGCGATCGGGCGGGGCACGTGATCGAAATCTTTCCCTCCGGCTCGATGAAAAATCCGCAGACGATCTTATGGGATCCCACTCTGCGCGAGAACGACAATGCCGAACTGGAAATCAAGACGGGAGAAACCATCCTGGTGAGCCGGTGCGGAGTGGTATACGTGGGCGGGAACGTAGGCCGGCCTGGCGCATACCCATTGTGTGAATCCAACCACACGACTCTCTCCGAGGTCATCGCGCTGGCCCAAGGAACGAAACCGAACACTTATACGAATCGCACGATCCTGCTCAGAAGCTCAGGAAGTGGCACCAGGGTGGTGCAAAAGGTCAAACTCGAAGACGTATTACGAGGACGAACGGTGGACATCACCATGCAGCCCGATGACATTCTCTTTATTCCGCCCAGCACACTCAAGGCGACCGGCAAAACTGCTTTGACGGCCGCCGTCGGTTTCGCCACGCAGGCGTTTTTCTTCACGCGCTAAATGATCTGTAAAAATCCCTTCCGAAAAGAGCTCAGGGTAGCGACGTGCCGATGAAGTTCAGTGTGGTTACCGTGTCTTTCAATCAGCGGCAGTACCTGGAGGAAGCTCTCACCTCGGTGCTGGCGCAGGACTACCCTGCGATCGAATACATCGTGGTGGATCCCGGTTCGACGGACGGCAGCCGGGAACTGATCGAAAGCCTCCGCGGTCGCTTGGCGAGCATAGTTTTTGAAGCCGATCAGGGTGCCGCCGATGGTTTGAACAAAGGGTTTCAGCGAGCCTCGGGCGACATTTTCGGCTTCTTGAACTCCGACGACGTGCTGCTCCCGGGGGCCATGAAGACCGTCAGCCGGGCCTTCGAGCAGAACCCCGATTGCGACATCGTGATGGGCAACGGCTTTATCGTCGACGCCATGGGCAAGCGCATACGGCGCATCCGGGCGGCTGGTTTTACGCTGGACCGGTATTTCTATGGAGGAGCCACCTGGCTGCAGCAGGCGACGTTTTTCCGGCGCACGGCGTTTGAGAAGGTCGGCGGATTCAACGTGAATAATCGTTCCTGCTGGGATGGTGAACTGGTGGTGGATATGGTCCGGCTCGGCGCCAAGGTGAAGTATGTCAATCAGGACCTGGCGCTCTTTCGTATCCACTCCCAGTCCATCACTGGCTCGCGGCGCCACAGTGAAATGATGAAAGCAGACGCGGACCGCATGTTTTCGCTCTCTCGCGGACGTCGATGGACGGCGATGGACACGTTACGCGCCTACCTGGTTCGGTTGGAACGCATTTTGACCCATCCCGGCGCCGTCGAGTCCGCAATCCGGGCGCGGGTGCGCAGAAGCTAGTAAGAGAGCCGTAAAGATTGATCGCGAAACCACTGAGTACACTGGTTCCCTGGGTGAGAAAGATTGGTGAACGGGCTTCCAGCACTCTATAATTTGGACTCTAAAGGGAAAGAATCCGACCACTTTCGGGCAGGTGGAGGTTGAGGTCCAGGGGGCGTCCACTACAGAGGCACCTCCAGTCTACTGGTTCGGTGAACTTCCAAACACATGAGTATCTATCCCCCACCATCGGAACCGGTCGTACTCCCGGAGTATCGCGAACCAAGCGAACGCGAGCGCTCCTTTCTCAGCCTCGGATTGAACGACGGTCAGACCCTGCAGCACTTCCTTCTGATTGGCAAGAAATATATCTGGCTGGTGCTGGTCTGCGCCATGCTGGGCACGGGCGCCGGCTACATCGAGAACGCTACCTCTCCTAAGGAATACCGCTCCACGGCGAACATCGAGATTACCCAGGACACCGCCGATCAGTTCCGCGTGGACACCGGAGGAGGACGACAGCGGATACATCGACGTCACCAAGCTGGACACGGAGATCGCGATCCTGAAGAGCTCCACCCTGGCGCTTCAGACCATCAAATCGCTGCACCTCAATCAGAATAAAGATTTTCTACCGCCGGGATCGAATGGTGTATGGGATCTGGACAAGATCCAGGATCGGCACGCGCTGATCGGGATGTTTGAAGCTGGGCTGGCGGCCGAGCGTTTTGGACACACGAATATTCTTGACCTCAGCTTTACTGCACGCAATCCGGAGCTGGCCGCGGTCATCTGCAACACCCTCATCGACAATTATGTGCAGCACAACTTCAGTGAAAACTATGCTGCGACCAAGGAGGTCTCCAATTTGCTGCAGCAGCAATTAGGTGATCTGAAGAGTCGTCTGGAGGCGAGCCAGGAACACATGCTCACCGTGCAGAAAGATATTGGACTGGTGGGCATCGATCAGACGCAGAGCATTGTGCTTTCGCGGTTGGTGGACATCAGCCATGATGTGACCACGGCTGAATCGCAACGCTTGGTCGCACAAGCCAAGCTGATCACGCTGCAAAGTTCTCCGCCCGACGTAATCGCGACGCTGAGCGGAGACCCGATCCTGCTGAGCCTCAAAGAAAGAGTGACCGCGCTGCAGGCGGAAGAAGCCAACCTGAGCGCTAAATACGGAGCCAAGAATCCCCGGCTGTTGGAGGTCCGCTCGGAGCTCACCGAAGTTGAGCGAAGCATGAAGGTAGAGCAAGGAACGGTTCTGGCCCGGGCGGAGCAGGAAGTAAACGCCGCCAGGGAGAATCAGAATTCCCTGCAACGTAGATTAGACCAGGAAAAAAACAGCGCCTACATGGGTAACTCGAAGGCAGTCGAGTACTCACTTGCCCGCCGGGAATACGAAGCCAATCGAACGTTGTACGACGGGTTGCAGCAGCGGCTTCAGGAGGCGGGCATCATCGCCGGCCTGCACTCAACGAATATCCGGCGAATCGACCCTGCCGATGCGCCCGACTTCCCCAGTTCCCCGCGCAAGTCGGTCAACCTGACGCTTGGCCTCATGTGCGGCCTTGGTATTGGCTTGGTGCTGGCCTTCCTGGTCGAAGCCCTGGATACAAATATCAAGACCATTTATGACATTGAGGAACGGCTTGGGCTGCCTATGCTGGGGGTCGTTCCCCAGGTCGACTCCAAGCTGCTCTCACCGGAAACTTTTGTCAGAGACGCTACTTCACCGATTCCCGGCGCCTGGTCGCGGCTGGCCGAAGCGTACCGGGCGCTGCGCACCACCATCCTTCTATCCCGCGCGGGCACGCCGCCCCAGGTCATCCTGATCAGCAGCGCCAAGCCGTCCGAGGGCAAGACTTCGGTCACTACCCTGGAGTCGATCGTATTTGCGCTCAACGGCGCCCGTGTGCTCCTGATCGATTCTGACTTGAGAAGGCCATCCGTTCATCTCCGTTTCAGAATCGCGAATAAGGTTGGACTTACCTCGGTACTGACGGGCAAGACCTCGGTACAGGACGCGGTCGCCTCGGTACCGGGTGTACCCTCCCTGCACATCCTACCCGCTGGTCCGATTGCCCCGATGCCCGCCGAATTGCTCGGCTCACTGCAAATGCAAAGATTGGTCGAGGGTTTGCGGGCAAATTACGACTTCATCCTGATCGACACCCCGCCGGTTCTCACCGTGACCGACGCCGCCGTGTTGGTGTCCATCAGTGATGGTGTGGTGTTGGTGTTGCGATATGGACAAGCCTCGCGGAATGTGGTCGCGCGGGCCAGCGAAATCCTCTTGCGTTCCGGAGCCCACCTGCTGGGCGTAGTCTTGAATGCCGTAGATCTGCAATCCTCCGATTATGCCGAGTACTACGGCCGCGCTTATAACGACTACTATCAATCGCGCGTGGATGTCGAAGAGTAGGGTTT
The DNA here is from genome assembly GCA_963850235.1 of uncultured Acidobacteriaceae bacterium. Taxonomy (GTDB): domain Bacteria; phylum Acidobacteriota; class Terriglobia; order Terriglobales; family Acidobacteriaceae; genus PALSA-350. The sequence goes on from CAWKKM010000024.1 coordinate 309,387, forward strand.
GAAAGCTATCGTCGCCACGGGATTTGGCAAGCTCCACTTCCACGAAACAGCCCGCGCCTTAGCCGCTGCCGGAGTCGAAGTAAACTTCCTCACTGGCTGGGTGCCCAAAGCCAATCAGACTGCGTTGGTGGACCTACTCGGGAGGTTCCTTGGCGAGAAACACCTCGCAGTTCGTATGGCGGCACGGCAGATTCGGATTCCCGGCGCTACGGTCACCCCTGTAGCCTGGGTAGAGTTCGCTGGAACCCTCATTCATTTAATCCAACGCACGCGGGTCATTCCTCTCGATCTGGCATATGGAATGGAGTTCCGCATTGCCGCCTGGGGCAGCCGGAAATATCTCAAGGATGCTGATGTTCTGCTGGTGCGCAGCGGCGCCGGCCAATCCGGTGCGATCCGGAGGGCTCGCAAGAACGGCATGGCCATCGTTACTGATCATTCGATCGCCCATCCGGCGTTCATGCATGAGGTTCTACGGGAAGAGTTCGCGCGCTTCGGTTTGGCCGCAGGGTACGACTCACGGGCCGACCTGTGGAAGCTGGTATTACGCGACTGCGCGGATGCTGATCTGCTTCTGGTTAATTCCGATTTTGTGAAGAAGACCTTTGTCGAACAGGGATACCCGGTGGGGAAAATCCGGGTCGCCTACCTGGGAGTTCGAGAGGAGTATTTCGACTTAAAGCGCGACTATCGGATCGACGGGCCGGTGCGCATCTTATTTACAGGGAATTTCGATATCCGCAAGGGCGTGCGCCTTTTGTTGGATGCGATTCGGCAGTGCCGCCGACACGGGCTTGATGTTCGTCTGGAATTGATGGGGAATTTAGGAAACGGGCGATCATGTCTGGAACCAGGCGATAACGTATTCTTCAGTCACACTCCATTTGCTTCGTTCACGGAAGTCGTGAAGGCATTTGCCGCGACGGACCTGTTTGTCTTCCCCACCTTCGCCGAGGGCTCATCGCGGTCCGGCATGGAGGCCGCTGCTGCCGGTTTGCCCATCATTACGACAGAAAATTGTGGCTTGCCCCTACAGCATGGAAAGAGCGTGTTCTACGTACCGGTGAACGAATGTAGCCCTCTCGCCGAAGCCATTGCACGCCTTTCGTCGGACGAATGCCTGCGCCAATCACTAGGTAGAAATGCGATGAAAACAGTAACGGAGAACTACACCTGGATGTTGTACGGGCGCCAGGTCGCAAAGTATCTCCGAGAGGCTGTCGAAGACAGTGCGCGATAGGTTTGCGATTCAAGCCTTGAGCCGCGCGCGAGCTTCATCCAGCAACAGGTCGATATCAGAATGAAACTTCGAGGGGAAGCCGAAATAATTCGTGGTTTCAGAATCGATCTGCGGCCGAAGCCGGTCTCCGTCGACGAATCGATACCCTTCCCGCTCCAGATCCGCCAAGCAAGCATGCTCCGGATGAAAGCATTCGACGAACAGCACGGGCTGATCGGAAGAAATTGTCCGTTGGGCACCCCGCAATACGGCTGCTTCGTGCCCTTCTACATCAATTTTCAGAAAGTCGACTTTTAGGCGGTGCGAGCGCTCATCATCGACGGTGACGAGAGGGATCAGGGCTTTTCTCGAAGGTATGCCCCAGTGCTGCTCCTCAAATGTCTGTTCTGTTGACGCGTCGAGAGTCGATGTGGTTCCGGCCAGAGAATCTACTCGCAAATAGCCTTCGCCCTGCCTGTCACTAGCACCAGCCACGATCAACTCAACTCCAGGTAAGTGATTCTGTTTGAGCGTAGCGCGGACGAACTCGGCGTTGGAGGGGGACGCTTCAAACAATACCGCGCGCAGTTCCGGACGAAAGGACTTGAGAAGCCAGGTGTAATACCCGATGTTGGCGCCAACATCCCAGAATGATTCCAACTTGAGACGGTCCATACACGCGAGCGCAAGCGCTTTGGATTCCGGCTCCTGAGACCCAACCGCGGCAAAGACAAGCCCGTGAGTGATCAGGCGGCCGCGAACCTTGAAACCTACATCCCGAACCGAGAACCATACCGGCAGGTCGGCAAGCCCGATCAAAAACCGCCCCGTAGCTGATTTGCGCGCATGGTAGAGCGGATGGAAGCGCTCACGAAGCTGTTGCAACGGATTACGAATAGATTGAACCTTTGAAGACTGAGTATTTCAGATATACCATAGGGCTCAACGTCGCTGTCCAACCATGAAGTTTCTCATCCGGAACCCGCACTTTCTGGTCTTTGTTGTCTCCGCCTTCATTTTTCTGGCAGTTGGAGCAGGGAGAGCATTCCGGTTCTCGCATGACCTCGTTCCCGTTTACACCGGGGCGGGTTGCCTGTTGAGTGGTTGCAATCCCTATAACACGATCCAGCTGGAACAGCAGCTTTTCCGCCGAGGCGGTCGTGCAGTTGATTTGCCTTCATGGGAGATCGACATGCCCGTGTATCCGCCTTCAACATTCCTGGCACTTTCTCCACTTGCTCTCATTCCGTATCCGTTGGCCCGTCTGCTCTGGTTCCTGCTTAACGGCAGCCTGTTCATCACCAGCGCCGCCCTGGTCATATCAGTCTGCCCGACGTCGTATCGGTGGCTCGCGTCCATCCTGGGGTCGTTCATTCTTGGCACCAGTGGCATCCTGCTCGTGGTTGGGCAGCCTGCCACCCTGTCCATTTCGTTGTTAATCATCGGTAGTTACCTCTTGCTGCGCGTCCGTTTCCTGCCTCTTTGCGCATTGCTCCTGATGATCAGCCTCGCCGTCAAACCCCAGATTGGCGGCCTGATCGTGCTGTACTTTCTTGCCCAGAGAATCTACTGGCGCTACGCCTTTGCAGCTCTGGCAGGCAGTCTCGTCCTTCTTCTCTCCGCGGTATTGATTCTTCAGGTGCATCCGGACAGCGCGCTTTGGCTTTCCACTCTCCGCGGAAACCTGTCTTCAACGTTGAATAGCGGGGGCAGCGCAGACCCGAGGCCAGCCAATCAGGTAGCCATCGGCGATACGAATCTGCAGTCTCTTACCAGCATCTTCTTCGCGAACTCGCGGACATTTAATTTCGCCGCCTATGCGATCTTTCTGGTTCTGCTTTCGGTGTGGATCATGGCCGTCGCGCGGTCCAATATTTCCCCGGAGATGCATTACCTTGCATTGGCATCTTTGTCGGTTCTTTCGTTGCTGCCTATTTATCACCGTTTTTATGACACTCGGCTGCTTCTGTTGACGGTACCGGGCGTCATTGCCGTTTTCCAGAAACGCCGCGTCCTAGGCTCTCTTATCCTTGTTGTCACCGTTCTCGCCGTGGTTTCTGTTCAATACCGTTTACAGTATTTCGTTATCCAGCGCGGAGAATGGCAGACGATCATGCAGCACAAATTCCTCTTTATCCTGCTGCTGCGGCAACAGAATATTGAACTGCTGATCCTGTTCGGTCTCTATTTGGTTGCAATACTTGGAGCTCGGTGCTCCAAGGTGCCGGCGTCCGCTCTCGATTCGTTAGAGACTCCATCGCTCGCCTAAAAAACGGGCAGCTTCAGTTCTTCTCAAAAGCGTCGATTACGAGAGCCCAAGATGTAGCTCTACAGCTTGCAACAAGGAGCCGGCAACGGCATCGGCAAGAGTAGCGGCTGCGTCGGCACCCGCCTTCTGGCGATCCGGCTCCCCCTGGATGAAGATGGTTTTCATACCCAGCCGCCGGCCAGCCTGAATGTCAGAAAGCGAATCGCCGATGACTACGCTGTTTCCCGCATTGGCCTGGGGAAATCTTTTGCTTGCCTGTTCGAAGAGACCCGTCTCCGGCTTTCGGCAGTGGCACTCACCGTGATCATGGGGGCAGTAGTAGATTGCATCTAACCGAGCGTCATTTCGTGCCAGGTGATCCTGCATATTGTCGTGCAGACGTTCCAGCTGGATGGTCGTAATCCGGCCCAATGCGATGCCTCGTTGATTGCTGACCACGATCACAGTCAACCCGGCGCGTTTCATGCGGGCGACCGCTTCGACCGCTCCGGGCAGCCATTCGAATTGCGCCCAGTCACCTACGTAGACGCCCTCCGGCATCTTGCGGTTCAGGACTCCATCTCGATCCAGAAATATGTAGCGCACTATAATGAACAAGGCTAACATTCATGTCCGACAGTGCCATCAGGCGCATTACCCTGCTGAGTTTTCGCACGTTTGGCGATTACGTATTGAAGGCCCCTTTTCTTTTCGAACTCGGCCGGTTGTATCCCAATGCCGAGGTCACCATGATTACCAACCGCAAGGGCGGGCAGGTGTACCCGCTGGTCGACTCGCGCCTGAAGGTTGGTGGTCGTTGACCATGGTGACGCGAAGCTGCCGATGCTCCGCCAGCTACTGGCTATGCCGCCGGCCGACCTGGTTTTCGCCCTGGATGACAGCCGCACTACGCTTGTGCTCTCTCTGGTGGTGCGCGGCAAACGAAAAACAGGATGGGTGCAGGGTATCAGCCTTCTCTACGGGGAAAGCGGCTTTTTCGAATGGCCAAGTGTCCGTCCCTGGCTGTCCGCGGCGGTTAAGGCTGTCTACCATCCGGGCAGGGTTCGCCGTCCGGAAGACAAGCACGATGGCGAAGTCGAGCTCGAGCTCCTTGACGGGATGGACCTGAAAGGACAATTTCAACGGCTCGCAAGCTATCGCGGCAGCTTCGCATCGCCGCCGAGCCCGCCGCCTGATGCTCCTTATATCTATTGCGCGGCAGAAGCGGGCTGGCGCGCCCGGCAGCTTACTGACGAACAATGGACCGGGATCATCCGCGGCCTTCGGCAAGCCTTTCCCGAGCACATGATCGTGGTCCACGGCGCGGCTGGAGCGGTGCAGGAATTCGCGCTCGATCAGCGGGTCGTTGCTTATGGCCAAAGGTCCGTTGCAGAGTTGTTCGCAAAGATCTCCGCGGCCGACCTGGTGATCGCTCCCGATAGCTTCGCCCTGCACCTGGCATCCCTCTACGACGTGCCCGCCATTGGTTATTTCGGTCCAGCCCATCCTCATCGCTTCCGGCCAACCGGCCCGGGTAGCGCCAGCCTCTTCCATCAGCCGGCGTGTTCCCCCTGCCTGCAGTTAAGAGGCAACGAGGCCTGCCGCAGGGGCTTGATCCAATGCAGTTCTCTGGCGGCCATGACGCCGGCGGAATTCATCGCAGCCGCGGAAGCGGCGTTGGCATAGCCATGGCCATTGTTTCACTCACGCTCGAACTGCATATCGAGCAAGCCCAATCGCTGAAGGACCGCCGCCAGGTGGTCCGCAGCCTCAAAGAGAAGCTCCGTCGTGGATTCAACATTTCCATAGCCGAAATGGATGAGGCCGTTACCTGGCAATCGGCGACGATCGGCGTGACCGCCATCTCCCGCTCGCGTGACTATCTTTCCGGCCTTATGAGGCAGGTCGAGGATGCGGCGGTGCGGATTGCCAACGACCTCGGGGCCCAGGTGGCTGACTCCTGGTGCAGCTTCCTCGAAGAGGAAGCCGAGGAATAGGTCTCGAAGGCGCTTTCTGATAATCTTAGGGGTTTAGCTAAGGACTTTTTTCATGGTGGAACCACGGGCACGAAAGTACCATCGGGATCGCGTGGCGGAAACGCTGCGTGAAGAGATCAGCGCCATGATCGTAGGCGAACTCGCTGACCCCCGGATCAGTTTTGCCTATGTCAGCGAAGTGGTTCTCAACCCAGGCGGTAAATCCGCCCGGGTGTACATCGCCGTGGATGGGGGTGAAGTCGAGGAGGAGAAGACGCGCGAGGCACTCACCGCTGCCCGCGGCTACATTCGGCACGAATTGTTGGAGCGCATGGGTGTGCGGCACGTGCCCGAACTGTCGTTCCAGATCGATAAATCCAAGCACCTGAAATTGCGTATCGACGAGTTGCTCGGGCGCACCAAAAAAACACTAAAAGCGGACCCGAAGACCGGGCTCCCAAAGCCCGTGACCACCGCTCAATCCAAGGAGTAATCGCCGCCCCCGCCGTCTTACCATGCCACCCACTCCGCAAATCACTCCTGCCCTCGACGCGATACTCGGCGCCATCGCCAGGGCCGATCGCCTGCTGGTCACCGCGCATGCCCGGCCCGATGGCGACGCAGTGGGCTCACTGATCGCCTGCTGGATGATGCTGCAGCGGATGGGCAAGAGCGCTGACATGGCGCTGCACGACCGGGTGCCGCGCATCTACCGTTCCCTGCCCTGCGCGGCCCTGGTCCGGCACTGGAGCCGGATAGAAGGCGACTACGACGCCGTGATCCTGCTGGAGTGTGATGGCATCCCGCGCAGTGGCCTCGATGGCCTGGAAAACCGCTTCCTGATCAATATCGATCACCACACCAGCGGCCGCACGTTTGCCAACGTGAACTGGATCGACAGCAGCGCCTGTGCCGTCGCCGAGCTGGTCTACCAGCTCATCGGAGCAGCCGGCATCGATGTTACGCGCGAGATGGCCACCTGCCTTTATACCGCCATACTCTCCGACACCGGATCCTTCTCCTACGAGGGTACCGACGCCCACACCTTTGAGCTTGCGCGCAACCTGGTTCGCCAGGGAGCGGATCCGGTGCAAATAGCCCGGGACGTTTACTTCTCGAATCCGGCAGCCAAGATGCATCTTCTGGGCGCTGCTTTGGCGAATCTGCACCACGATGGGAATCTGGCCTGGTTATGGGTATCTGAGAACGATATGGACCGTACCCACGCAGCCGAAGAGGACTGTGAAGGGATCGTCAACTACGCCATCGCGATCGCAGGCATCGAGGTTGCTGTTTTCCTGCGAGAGCTGCGCAATCACGACGTTCGCCTGAGCCTGCGCAGCAAGGGACGGGTGAACGTGGCTACCATCGCCGAGCGGTTTGGCGGGGGCGGTCATGAAAGTGCCAGCGGTTGCACCCTTGACGGCCCGCTCCCGGTCGCGACCGAGCGCATCCTGCAGTATCTCCGCAGCGAAATGGAGGCCGCCGCTGCGGTCAACGGCGTTGCCTGAGACCGGCGTTTTCGTGCAGCTTCATCGGCCAGCGCGCCATCCTCTCGGCTGGCCGGTGAATCTGATAGCCTTGTGCGCGTAGATACCTGGCAAATCGATGGCTGAGAAAAACGCAATGCTGGGTACGCCTCGAGTCCTGGCTCGACCGAGCACGGGGCTGAGCGCGTTGAAAGCTCGTTTCCCTGCCCTGCACGACACCCTGGAAGCGATCAGCCTTTTCGTCTTTACCCCTTTTTTCCTGTTCTATGGCTTGGTGCCGGTTTTCGGCGGAGACGGGCTCGGACTAGTAGGCGCCGACGAGCCCCGGTACGCGCAGATTGCCCGCGAGATGCTTTTCCGTCATGACTATGTGACCCCGGTTCTGTGGGGCCACCCCTGGCTGGAGAAGCCTGCCCTCTACTACTGGCGGGCCATGTTTGCCTTCCTTGAGTTTGGCGTGCACGATTGGTCGGCGCGTCTGCCATCAGCCAGCTTCGCCTTCATCCTGGTTGCCTTGATCTATCTGCACTTGCGGCGATTCAGGCCGGGAAGCCAGTTGGATGCGGCGTTGATCACTGCGTCCTGCGCCGGCATTGTCGGTTTCGCCCGCGGAGCCTCCACCGACATGCAACTGGCAGCGCCCTTTTGTATCGGCATGCTTGGCTGGTACGCGTGGTACGAGACGGACAAGAAATTCTGGCTCTTCGACCTCTATTTCTTTGTTGGCGTGGCCACGCTGGCCAAGGGTCCCGTGGCGCCGGTGATGGCGGCGTGCATCATCTTCAGCTTCGCGGCACTGCGCAGAGAGTGGTCCCTGCTACGCCGCACCGTCTGGATTCCCGGGGTGCTTCTCTACTTCGCCATGGTGCTGCCATGGTATATCGCGGTCCAGCGGCGTAATCCCGACTTCCTGCGCATCTTCTTTCTCGAACACAACCTGGAACGCTTCGCCACCAACCGCTACATGCACGAGCAGCCTTTCTGGTACTACCTGCCGATCCTGTTGCTCGCGCTCATGCCCTGGTCGGTCATCGCCTTGCGCGCGCTGGTGGGGGCGATGCGGCAATCGATCGCGGAGTGGCGGGCACGGCTCGCCAAGCATCACTACATCGGCCATACCCGCTGGGGTGATGCGTTTCCTGAGTTCCTGGTGTTATGGACGCTTTTCCCCATCGTCATCTTTTCCCTTTCCCGATCGAAACTACCGGGCTACATCCTGCCCTCGATTGCTCCGCTGACCATTCTCACCGGCGACTACATCAACCGCATTCGCCTTAAGGGATTGGATGTATGGCTGCTTGTGCTGCATGCCTTGCTGTCCGCGGTCACCATCATGTTGGTCCTGCTGCTGCCGTGGCATATTGTTCATCCAGGGGCCTGGCCGCCGGCCAGCATTTTGCTGCCGGCAGTTTCCAGCGGGGTGGCGGCGGCACTTCTCATCCTGGTGGTCGTGGGCCGCTTTGGGGTCAAGCGTCTGCGGGTGGCCACCATGGTTCCGCTGGTCGTCATGCTGTTCTTTATCTTCGGCGTCGGTCCGTTTTTTGGTCTTCCCGCTATTTCCGCCACCAAGAAGAACATCCGCCTGCTGGACGCTGCCTACTCTGCCCGTCCGCTGGCCGCCATCATCAGCCAGATTGCCAAGCCCAACGAGGTGGTCTCCGTCTATCGGGTACGGCGTGACGTGGAATACGGTCTTTCGTTTTACCGCAACCACCGAGTCGATAATTATGAACAGGATGGAATTCCCCCGGGGGAGCACATCCTGATAACCCGCGAAATGTATGCCAGCCAGTTGCACAGCTTGCTGGCCGGCCGATCCTACCAGCCTTTGTTTTCCTATCCCGCCCAAAGTCTTGCCGTGTATCAAGTGTTCGCGAAGCCGTAAATCCTGTCCGATGTTGCGAAGTGGAAAGCCCGTCGTAGTCTCGATCGTTTAGGGTTTCCCCAGCCTGTTTGGCGCGGCTCGTGCTCGGCCGGCCATGACCTGGGTTTCCTTGGCATGGCTTTGTGCCGTACACTCCTGTTCTAACGTGGATGACTCCGGCCCTGCATCTCGAAATTCTTGATCTGCGACATTTTTCTGCCAGCAATCTCAAACCCGTGCTGGAAGCGGAGAGCCTTGTCTGGAACCAACGATTGCGCTGGGATTTTCAGGCTTCCGCCAACCTGCTGTTGCAGTACCTCGATTCCCGACTCCTGCCGGGCTATGTAGCCATCGAAAACGGCCGGATCTGCGGTTACGTGTTTTGCGTGTACGAGAGTGAAAAGGCGCTGGTTGGGGATGTTTTTGCCATCCCTTCCCCCGGCAATCCGCAGTTGACCTCGGACGTGGAGCGCCGGTTGCTCGAACATATGATCGAGCTGTTGCAACATTCTCCCGGCATAGACCGCATTGAATCGCAACTGCTGCTCCGGCCGCATGGCACCCATGCCGAGACCCTGCGCAAAGCCGGATTCCAGATTTACGAAAGACTGTTCATGGAGCTTGAACTAGGCTCCACAAACGTCTTCGAAGGGCCGCCCAATGACCGGTTGGATGGAATGGAGTTGCGGGCCTGGAAAGATAGCGACTTTACCGCGGCCGGCCACCTCATTGCGCATGCCTATGAAGGGCACCTGGACGCTCTCATCAACGATCAGTACCGCTCAGTCGCCGGCTCGCTGCGGTTTTTGCACAACATCGTCCGTTTCCCCGGTTGTGGGCTGTTCGACCCTGCAGCCTCGCGCGTGCTCGCTTACCGTGGCCGCGATGAGATCGCAGCCCTGCTCTTATGTTCGCGGGTACGCGAAGATGTGGGCCACGTGACCCAGATTTGCGTGAGCCGGCAGTATCGCCGCCGCGGCCTGGGAGCCTGGCTGTTGGCCGACTGCTCACGGTCGCTGCGCAGCCACGGCTTTCGGGCTCTCACGCTCACCGTGACGCGGGAGAATTCCGAAGCGGTGGCTCTTTATCACCGCAGCGGATTCATCACCCGCCAGACCTTCGACGCCATGGTTTGGGAACGCCGCACACGGGCCCGAACCTAGCCGCGGCCGGTGTATTCTTGAGGGATGGCGCAAAGAGCAGACGCGGACAAATCGGCAGCCTCCAAGGCTAACCGGTTGGGATATATGGCACTCATTGCTGGTTGGCTGGTTCCGGGAGCCGGACACCTCATGCTCAAACGATGGGGCCGTGGGGCCCTGGTGCTGGCTTCGATCACCTGCATGTTTGTGCTGGGCATGATGATGGGCGCCAGGCTCTACGCTCCGAACACCGCCGACTTGTTGGACATGCTTGGTTTTCTGGGCGATCTGGGTTCAGGCCTGCTCTATCTGATCGGCCACGGTCTGGGATTCGGACAAGCGCCGGTACAGGTGGTAACAGCGGATTATGGGGCCAAATTTGTAGTGGTCGCAGGCTTGTTGAACCTGATCTCGGCGGTTGACGCTCACAGTATCGCGGTAGGGAGAAAGCCATGACCCTTGTGCCGTCTCATTTCGCCACGGTCATTCTGTTCGCTACGTTTGCTTCGATCATCTTCGGCATTACGCAGCGGAGTACGCCGAAGGCGATGGTTCGGTATGGAGCATATTGCTTTGTGCTGTTTTTGGCGTGCTGTGATCGCGGCCAGCTGGCTCATGTACTTCATCCGGCATTAGGGCTAGCCCGAAGGTCGAGCGACGCCTGTCTAGCAGACCTGGGACGAGCTTACCTGATCGGCTAAGCAGTCCGCGACGCAACTGCATTCAATGTCGACCTAGGCGACTCAAGTACTCTTTTCGAGGCTAGATGCGGACCAGTTCGGTTTGTATCGGTCCAGTGACTACAGCACGGCCGGGCTCAGTCAGCATATTTATCTCGCTGCGCACTCCAAATTCCGGGAGGTAGATGCCGGGTTCGACGGAGAAGCAGGTGTAGGGCAGGATCAGGCGCTCGTCGTGGGTTTCGAGGTTGTCAAGATTGGCTCCGTTGCCGTGAGTCTCGGTGGAGATGCTGTGCCCCGTCCGATGGGTGAAGTACTCTCCGAAGCCGGCGTTGCGGATCACAGCGCGGGCTGCATCGTCGGCCTGCCACCCCGCTAGCGGCTTGCCGGCAGCAAACGCATCCTGCACGGTCTTGATGGCTGCATCCCTCGCTCTGGGCCACTGCGGAGAAGACCTGGCGCTCGCGTTCGTTGGGCTCGCGTCCGACCACCCCGGTCCAGGTGATGTCGTAGAAGCAGGTTCCGGGGCGATCCATCCGTCCCCAGATGTCGATGAGCAGGAAATCGCCTTCGCTGATGGGTTTCGAGGATGCGGACGTTGGTTCGTAATGGGAGTCGGAGCTGTTGGCATTTACGGAGACATTGGGTCCGTAGCCTTCGGCTATTCCCGCGCGGCGCATCGCCTCCTGCAGCCACACCATCACTTCATATTCGTTCAACGGAGCAGCACTGCCGGAACGCAGGCGCGTAGCGATGTGCTTCCAGGCAGAAGTGACGATTTCGTCGATGTGCCTCTGGGCCTCGTAGTGGCTGGCGATCTGCTCCGGCGTCAGGACGGCCTCAAAGCGGCTGACCAGGTCGGCGGAGCTGACGATGGTCTTGCCCATATCCCGCAGCACTTCGATCGTTCCTGCATCGACCAGCGAAACGTACATGATGGCGTTGCGGGGTGAGTACTGCATGGCCAGCTTCTTGTACGGCTCGAGCATGGTGCGCAGGCCGTCTTCCAGCTCCTGCCAGGACGAGTAGACGTGCCCAGTGCCGGGCAGGGACGCCAGCTTGCCGCTCTCAATGCGATGAGTCAGCTTGCGCGGCTGGCCCTCGGCTGGGATGAAGTAGTACCAGCGCCGCGACACATGTAAGGAGTCACTCAACCCCAGGATCCGATAGGCAATCGGATCCCGGTGGTGATGGTCGTAGAAGAGCCAGCCGTCTACCTGCTGCTCGCGAAGAGCGGACTGGATCTGTTCCAGATTCATCGCTGACTATTGAGCAGTCAGCTCAGCAGCAACACGCTCGGTTACAAATGCCTCGACCGTGTCGCCTATCTGGATGTCGTTGAAGTTGGCAATGCCCATGCCGCACTCCATGCCGTTGGTCACTTCGCGGGCATCGTCCTTGAAGCGCTTGAGGGACGAGAGCTTGCCCTTGAAGACCTGTTCTCCGTCACGCATGAGGCGAATTTCCGCATCGCGCTTGATGGAGCCGTCGACTACGCGGCAACCGGCAATGGTGCCCGACTTTCGGGATACGGAAGATGTTGAGCACCTGGGCACGGCCAACATAGTTTTCCCTGATGGTCGGCTCGAGCAGGCCCAGCATGGCTTTCCTGATCTCGTCCTGCAGCTCATAAATGATCGAGTGCAAGCGAATCTCGACCCCATCCTGCTCTGCCAGGTCGGCGGCCTTGCGCTCGGGGCGCACGTTGAAGCCAATGACAATGGCGTTCGAAGCAGAAGCCAGCAGAATATCGCTTTCGGTGATGGCGCCGACGCCGGTGTGCAACACCTTGATGCGCACCTTCTCGGTCGACATCTTCTGCAAGGAGTCGGCCAGTACTTCGACCGATCCGGTCACGTCTCCCTTGAGGATCAGTGGCAGTTCCTTAACGCCAGCCTGCTTGATCTGCTCGGCGAGGCCTTCAAGCGAAACCCTCGAAGATTTCGCCAGTTGGGACTCGCGCTCCTTCATCTTGCGATATTGCGCAATGCCCTTGGCCTTGTCGCGATCGGCAACCACCAACACGGTGTCGCCTGCGTCCGGCATGCCTTCCAGGCCCAGGATTTCTACCGGGGTCGAGGGCACGGCTTCCTGGGTGGCGCGGCCGCGATCGTCGAACATAGCGCGCACCTTACCGAAGGTGTTGCCCATGATGAAGCTGTCGCCCGAGCGCAGGGTTCCGTTCTGTACCAGCACGGTGGCTACGGCGCCGCGTCCGCGGTCGAGTTTCGCTTCGATCACAGTGCCTACCGCCGGGCGATCCGGGCTGGCCTTCAAGTTGCCAAGGTCGGCGACCAGGCAAATCATTTCCAGCAGCAAGTCGAGGTTCTGCTTCTTCTTCGCCGAGACATCGACGAATACAGTGGAGCCTCCCCACGCTTCCGGCACCAGTCCACGATCGCCGAGTTGCTGTTTCACGCGATCCGGCTGCGCGTCCGGCTTGTCGATCTTGTTAACGGCAACAATGATCGGCACGTTGGCAGCCTTGGCATGGTCTACCGCTTCTAACGTCTGCGGCATCACTCCGTCGTCCGCCGCAACCACGATGACTACGATATCCGTGACCTTGGCTCCGCGGGCACGCATGCGGGTAAAGGCTTCGTGACCTGGGGTATCGAGGAAGACGATCTCGCGCCCAAAGGCGGGCGAGTCCGGTTTTGAAATGCGAACCTTATATGCACCGATGTGCTGCGTGATGCCGCCGGCTTCACCCGAAGCTACGTCGGTTTCACGAATCGCGTCCAGCAATGAGGTCTTGCCATGATCGACGTGACCCATCACCGTCACGACTGGTGGACGGGTGACTTCGATCTCGCTGACGTCCTCATCCTTCATCAGGTTTTCGAGGGCTTCGTTCGCCATCTCGTCTTCGAAGGTGATGACCTGGGTGTCGGCTCCGAATTGCGAAGCCACGTCCTTTACCAGCTCAGCATCGAGCGACTGGTTGACGGTGACAAATACGCCGCGCATCAAGAGCGAGGCGATCAGGTCTTTGCCGCGCACACCCAGCTTCTCTGCCAGATCTTTTACGCTGATGCCCTCTGTCACCGTAATGGTTCGAGTGATCGGCACCGGCTCCTGGGGAACCTGCGCTCCGCCAAAACGAGGCGGGGGCGAAAAGCCCTTCATTGGGCCTTCCTTGGTCTTCGGATATTGCTGCCGTCCGCGCCGTTGTTGCGGAGCGGCTCTCTGCGGCCGTGGAGCTTCTCCTGGAGGCGGCGTCAAGCCGCCGGCGCCACCAGCGCCAGGCCGGGGTGCGCCAAAGCCGGGGCGAGCACCAAAACCGGGCCGCGGGGCGCCGAAACCAGGCCGACCGCCGGGGCCGGGAGCTCCCCCGGGTTGGGTACGAGTGGGGTGCATGGGCCGGCGCGCACCGCCCGGTCCATCTTGAGGACGCGGTGAGTATCCCGATCCGCCGCCGGGGCCCCCTGGACCACCGCCGGGCCGGCCACGGTCAAAGATGGGCCGTCCTCTTTGGATGACCCCTCCTGGTGGCTGAGAAACATTCGAAGGCGTTGCTGCCTGCTGCGTGACCGGTGGCGGCGGCGGGGCGGTGTATACCGGGCGTGGCCCGGTCTGGGGCATGATGACACGCCGGGGCGCCGGGGCAGGCGGTGCCGCAGCTGCAGGGGTTGCGGGCTCCGCAGCCACGGGAGCCGGCGCGCTGGCGGCTGCGACCACGGGCTCGGGAGCACTCGCGGCTGGGGGTGGTGGAGGCGCTTGAGGCCTGGTCTGTGCGGGCGCGGCTACCACACCTGTGGCGGCGGCCGACGGACGCACTTCAGAACCCACGACCGGACCAGAACCAGGGACTGCGGATCTCGCCATGCCTGGCGTGGCTACCGGCGGTTTGACTTCGGTGCCCGAGAGCGGCGGTCTCGCAACCACCGGGCCAGCCGGCGGCTTGGCAGCGATGGCCGGCGTGGGCGGCGGGGCCACCACGATGCGCGGCTCCTGCCGCGGTTGGGGAACGATTCTTCGCGGCGCGGGCGGAGGCGGCGCGGGAGGACGCTGGCCCTGGCCACCAAGATTAAGACGTGACTGCCCGGGTAGACCTTGGCTAGGCGCAGTTTGGACTGGGGTCGCTGGCTGGCTGGGTGCAGCCGAGGCTGCCTGGGCTGGGGGCGTGGCTCGGAGCCGGGCGCACCACAGATACCGGCGGCTGGGAAGCTCCTGCGGCGGGGCTGGGTCCGGCGCTGGGCGCTGGGCCCCCGGCGACTACGGGGCGAGTTGGAACTGCGGGCTTGACCGCCTGGGGCTGAGAAGCCGGGGGAACTGGTGGCCTCTGAGCTATGGCCGCAGCTTCATCTTTACGCTGCTGGATCGCCTTGAGCACGTCGCCGGGCTTCGAGACGCGAGACCAGTCGATCTTCTGCTTGGGCTCGCTGTCGACGACCTTGGCCGGGCCAGCGCCGTTCTTCCCACTTCTCTGAAAGTGCTGGCGCACGCGCTCAGCTTCATCTTCTTCCAGCGAGCTGGAGTGCGTTTTCTTCTCGGTCACGCCGACGTGCGTCAGGGCGTCCAGGATCGCCCTGCTCTTCACTTCCAATTCGCGTGCTAAATCGTTAATCCGAACTTTGCTCATCCGTCCCTTTGTGTCGTACCCCAGCCAATCAGACTTTCATTGCAACCTCACCGGCCGAGGGATTGACAAGTCTATTTATTATCCTCTGAAAACGTGGAATTGCGTTACTCAACCACGCGGTGGCGTATTTAAACTCCACCTTCGTCTACCTTCCGATCCTGCAGTGTTTCCTGACTGGGTTCTTCCACGTTCCCCTCACCCAGGGTCTCCGACCGGGCTATCTCATAGTTGGGGACGTGACTGGCCAGCGTTTTGCTGACATCTTCCTGCCCCGGGGCTTCCGAGATACCGCCGATTTCATCGAGATCGGGACCCGACTCGGTTAGTTCTTCCAGACGCATGCGGGTGACGTCATCGCTTAGCCGGCCCGATCCGTCCGCTCTATCGGGAGCTTCCCGCTCGCCCTCCTGGTCGAGGGTAAGGGCGTCGATCTCCTCCGCCACCTGTGCGTCTTCGATGGCCCGGGCTTTGGCCACCAGTTCCTCGTCTGACTTGGCCAATGCTCCCTCCGCGGCCGGGCGCTCTTCGCCGGGCTCGTATTCGCCGAAATAATGGCGGACGGCCAGGCTGATCTTCTCCAGCGTCTTTTCTCCAATGCCTGGAATTTCTTCCAGTTGCTCCGGCGTCATATCGGCCAGAGCTTCCACCGTCGTAATGCCGGCTACCACCAGCTTCTGAATGATCTGCTCACCCAGTTCTGTTACCTGCTCTATCGGCGTTGAAGGCCCGCCGCTCATAGCTTGCATTTGCTGTTCGACTTCCTGGCGCTTCTCTTCCTCGCTCTTAATGTCGATCTTCCAGCCCAGCAGTTTGGCCGCCAGACGCACGTTCTGGCCTTTTTTGCCGATGGCGAGCGATAGCTGCGAGTCATCGACGATGACCTCGATCTGCTTCTCTCCGAGATCCGTGATGCTAACCCGGCTCACTTTGGCGGGCTGCAAGGCTTTTTCCGCAAAAGTGGTGATTTCCTCGCTGAACTCGATGATGTCAATCTTCTCGCCCCGCAGTTCGCGAATGATGGACTGGACGCGCATGCCCTTCATGCCCACGCAGGCGCCCACCGGGTCGACATCCTTATCCCGGGAGAGGACGGCGATCTTGGTACGCTCACCCGCTTCGCGGGCGATGGCCCGGATGACGACGGTATTGTCGTAGATCTCCGGCACTTCGCTCTGGAAGAGGCTTTGCACCAGCTCCGGCACGGCACGGGAAACGATGACCTGGGGGCCCTTGGCGGCGCGGTCTACCCGCTGCAGCACCACCCTCACGCGCTCGCCGATGGCGAACTGTTCCAGCCGCGACTGTTCCCGCTTAGGCATCCTGGCTTCGGCTTTTCCCAGGTCGAAGATCACGTCCTGGAGTTCGAGGCGCTTCACAGTAGCGTTGAGCACCTCGCCCAGGCGATGAGCGTATTCCTTATAGACCGTGTCCCGCTCGGCTTCGCGGACCTTCTGGAAAATGACCTGCTTGGCCATCTGCGCGGCGATGCGGCCCAGGACGTCGGTCGGCTTGTAGTAGCGGATTTCCCCGCCGGTCTCGACTTCGGGAGCCAGCGCGCGGGCGTCGTCGAGGGTGATCTGGTTGACCGGATCTTCCAGTTGCTCGGGCGCTTCCACGACGGTCTTATAAACGTAGGCCCGGATTTCACCCGATTCCCGGTCTAGTTCGGCCCGCATGTTCTCCTGTGTCTTGTAGTACTTGCGAGTGGCCAGCGCGATGGCATCTTCCACCGCGGAAACCACGATCTGCGGATCAATTCCCTTGTCCCGGCTCAACGCTTCGATGCTTTGATAAAGAACACTCGCCATGGTTTTCTCTTTTACCTATTCACTCTAAATTTCGGGGGCCAGGTTAGCTTTTTCGATATTGGAAAATGCAATTTCGACGCTCTGCACTGTTGCCGGCCCCTTCTTGCCCGCTTTTTGCTTCTTTGCCGTCAGGTCGAGCACAATCCCCTCCGGCCTCACCTCTGTGAGCTTTCCCAGCCAGTGACGGTTGCCTGCAACCGGAGTAAAGGTCTGCACCTTGACCGGACTGGCCTGGAAACGCTCGTAATCGGCCCGTGTTGCCAACTTGCGATCCAACCCCGGAGAGGAAACTTCCAGGGTGTAATCCTCGACCGGAACCAGCCCTTCGACATCGATCACCGTGCCAAAATCGCGGCTGAAGCGTTCGCAGTCCTCGTGCGTCACCCAGGCCAACTGGTCAAGCGCGATACCTTCCACTCCCAGGTTCCCCAACAGATTCTGGTCGCTCGCCTCCTGGGCCCGGCGGGCGCGTTGTTCTGCGTTCTGCTCGATAAATACCCGCAAAACGCGATGCTTGCTGCCCCCCAGGTAATCGATTTCCACCACGTCCAGCCCGTGCGATGCCGCCACCCGATCCGCCGTTCGACGGATTTCTTCGATACTCAATGCCATAGTTGCCGCTTCAATTCAAGATGCCGCCACCGGGCCGGGCCCCTGGACTTCCTGTCAAGATTGTTAGCGTCGACGAACTTCGTGCGGCTTTCTTTACGGGAAGCTGCATGCGTTGCCATTGGTCATTGACGCGTGGCACGCACCCAAAAGAAAAGTGGGCTTTCGCCCACTCATTTCTCCGTGTTTCTCCGCAGTGCTGATGGCGAAGCCAGGGGACAAATTCGTCTGCTTCGTAAGAATACGCCGATTTCCGATCAAATTCAATGATTCGGCGTGGGCCGCCGTTGGTTATAGGATTAACCATAACGCCAATTTATGATTCAGATACCAGTACCGGAAGCTCTTACCTTCGACGACGTTCTGCTCGTCCCCGCATACAGCGACGTGGTTCCTGCCCAAGTAAGTACCCAGACCCTGCTCACGCGCTCGATCTCCCTGAATACCCCCCTGCTTTCTGCCGCGATGGACACGGTGACCGAGTCGCGCCTGGCGATCGCCATGGCCCAGCAAGGCGGGTTAGGGGTGATTCACCGCAATTTAACCATCGAACAGCAGTCGAGCGAGGTGGACAAGGTAAAGCGGTCGGAGAGCGGTATGATCGTCGACCCGGTCACGATTGAGCCGCAGCAGCTGATCTCCGATGCGCTGGAGGTGATGCGCAGGTACAAGATCTCGGGTGTTCCGGTAACCCAGGGAAAGAAGCTGGTGGGCATTCTGACCAACCGCGACCTGCGATTTGAGACGCGCACCGATATTCCGATCGGCGATGTGATGACCAAGGAGAACCTAATTACGGTTCCTGTGGGAACCACGCTCGAAGAGGCGGAAAAGATCCTGCACCAGCACCGCGTGGAGAAGCTGCTCGTGGTGAATGGCGGTTATGAGCTCAAGGGTCTGATTACGGTGAAGGACATCCAGAAGAAGCTGAAGTACCCCAATGCTGCGAAGGATGACCAGGGCCGTTTGCGGGTAGGCGCGGCGATTGGGGCGACTGGTGACTTTTTGGAACGCGCCGCCGAGTTGATTCGTTTTCGGGTGGATGTGCTGTCGATTGATTCGGCGCACGGGCATTCGTCGCGTGTGCTGGATGCGGTTCGCGCGGTCAAGAAGCGTTTTCCTGGTGTCCCCTTGATGGCCGGGAATGTGGCCACTTATGAAGGAGCCAAGGCATTGATCGAGGCCGGCACGGATACGGTCAAGGTGGGGATTGGTCCGGGATCGATTTGCACCACGCGCATGGTGACGGGCGCGGGCATGCCGCAGATTACAGCGATCAGCGAGTGTTACCGGGCGGCACGCGAGCACAATATTCCATTAATCGCCGATGGGGGTATCAAGTACTCCGGCGACGTGACCAAGGCGATTGCGGCGGGCGCGAACGTGGTCATGATTGGTTCGCTGTTTGCCGGGGTGGATGAGAGCCCGGGGGAAACGATCCTTTACCAGGGACGCAGCTTCAAGACTTACCGGGGCATGGGGTCGCTTTCTGCTATGTCTCAGGGGTCGGGAGAGCGGTATTTTCAGGGGAAGGGCGATGTTGACGAGAAACCTTCAACCGAAGGGGTTGTCGCCCGGGAACGGAATGGGGAGAACCGGCTGGCTAAGTTTGTCCCGGAAGGGATTGAGGGACGGGTGCCCCATCGCGGGCCGCTCGAGGCCATGGTGTATCAGCTGGTGGGTGGGTTGCGGTCCGGGATGGGTTATGTGGGTTGTAGCTCGATCAAGGAGCTGCAGGAGAAGTCAAGTTTTATTCGGATCTCGAGTGCCGGGTTGCGAGAGAGCCATGTCCACGATGTGATCATTACTCGCGAGGCGCCTAATTATCATGTGGAGTAGGTTGGGTTTGTACGTGTGTTTGTGTCTTGTGTAGATCCGGCCGATGGTTTTTCCAACTGCACCGGGTTTGATTGATTTTCACTGTACCAGCTTCACACTCCCGGAAAGTGAGTACTGCAAAGGCCTCGCGCCGACTGAAACATAATTGACCGTCGCCCACTGAATGTTTGTGGATGCCTTCGCATACACTTCAGCGCAACCCACGTTGGATAAGTAGGTAGCGTTCCCAGTCAGACCAGTACTGAATCCGATGTTGGCCACTTTGACTGCGCCATCGATGGCGCTCGTGTAATCCAGCTGCGGCTGGGGGACGGTAGAACTTGCGGTTGCCGCCTGGGTCACATTTAACTCCATGCAGACCTGGTAGTAGTGATTCGCCGCGGTTGTGGCGTAGATGGGGGTAGCCGGGATATTCCCGGCCTGGGCGGTCAGGGGGGTGGGAGTCGCGACGATACTACCTCGGAGACCACCATTCACGGCTGCATCTGCGGCCTCGGGAGCAGTCGTCTGCGAGATGGTGTGCCGGTTGTAGCTATCCCAGCCAAACCACGCCAGGAAAAGCACCAGGGCGCAGACTATGCCAAAAGCCAACCAACCCTTCATCGCTTCATCCTCTCAAGTGGCCTCGCTTCCATTGCGAGGGTAGCCAACGGACCCAGCCCGCAATGAACCAAATGCAAACATAATCAGCACCTTCACTGTTGCTAGCGAGGATACCGCTAATTTGCCTGAGTGACCTCGTCTTTTTTGGTAACCCATTACCTAACCGCAATGCGGCTTGACGCATTGTTTCTGGGCCTCGATCGCCCGGCTGGATGGAAAATGCTAGAGTGGCGATGCAATGAATCTCGAGCAAATTGAGGCCCAGCGCAAGCCGTTGACGGGGCATTGTTATCGCATGCTGGGCTCGGCGATGGATGCGGATGATGCGGTGCAGGAAACGATGATTCGCGCCTGGAAGAGTTTCCATCAATTTGATGGCCGCTCATCCCTCCGGACCTGGTTGTACCGCATCGCCACGAATGTGTGCCTGGACGAAATTGCTAAACGCGGGCGCAGGTCGCGGCCGATGGAAGAAGGTCCGCCCGCCGTCTCCGGTTCGCCCTCGCCCGGCCAGCTTGTCCAACGGCCACGCACGCATTGGATCGAACCTATTGCCGACGATTACGCCATTGCCACGGATGCCGATCCCTCCGAACGCGCGATCATGCGGCAGAGTATTCGGCTTGCATTCGTCGCCGCGCTGCAACACCTCGCGCCGAAACAACGTGCCGTTTTGGTATTGATGGAAGTACTGGAGTGGTCCGCCGCAGAAGTTGCAGAGACCCTGCAAACGTCGGTGGCTGCGGTGAATAGCGCTTTGCAGCGAGCTCGCGGTTCGCTCACGAGCTGCAATGAAAATGAAGCGGAGCTGTCCGCATCGCAACAAGGATTGCTGGATCGGTATGTCGCGGCGTTCGAGCGCTACGACGTAGACGAATTGGTCTCGCTGCTGCAGAAGGATGCTACTTTCTGCATGCCGCCCTACGAACTTTGGCTCCAGGGTCCGGAGGCTGTTCGGACCTGGATGTTAGGAATGGGATCAGGGTGCCGGGGCTCGCGGCTGGTCGCGACCGAGGCATGCGGTTCCCCGGCGTTTGCGCAGGTTCGAAGGAGAAAATCTGATGTCTGCTCACACAATTTCAATCGAACAAACGACGGAGACCATAGCCATGCCGGCTCACACCTCGATTTCGAACAAGGAACTTTGGACTGGACGAATCCTCACCGGACTGGCCGCCGCGTTCATGCTATTCGACGGCGGCATGAAGCTCTTCAAACCCGCTTTTGTGGTAAAAGCGACCGTGCAACTGGGTTATCCAGAATCCGTGATTGTTGGCTTGGGCATTGTGCTGACGGCCAGCACTTTGCTGTACCTGATTCCCCGAACCGCCCTTTTGGGAGCGGTACTGTTGACGGGCTACCTGGGCGGAGCTGTGGCGACAAACGTCCGTGTTGGCGCGCCGCTTTTCAACATCGTCTTCCCCATATTCTTTGGTGCTATTTTGTGGGGTGGTCTTTGGTTCCGGGATCAGCGCCTGCGGGAATTGCTGCCGCTGCGCCGGGAAGCGTAAGTCTCCGACCACCACCGGATCTCATACCCTGGCCGCGACAATCACCATCCAGGGTGTGTTTCTCTGTGGTTTTTCAACCCGAACATCAGCGAAACCTGCCGCCCCGATCGCGGCGACCATCTGCCCGGGCGTGCGGCTGGTAAAGATGTCCAGCGGCATACCCATACGGTCCATCCGGTCCTTGGGGAGAAATCCGACGACCAGAAGGCCCGTTGAGGCAAGTACGCGATAGCATTGCCGAAAACCCTGATCGAGCGATTTCCAGAAGTAGACTATATTCACCGTAATTAATTTTTTCAAACCTAGAAGCATCGAACGGAAGTGCTTCGACTTCACCTTCATGGAAGGCTGCCCTGCTGCCGGCGCGTGCCCGGGCGAATTTCCTCCCGGCCCGGCGAATCACGTCCGGGGATCGATCGAGTCCAACGACAAAACCCGCGTTCTCGACCAGAGGGGAAAGGATGACGCCGCGCCCGAAACCGATTTCCAGAACTCGATCCGTTGCCTTGACCTTCAGTTGTTCAAGGGCGAAGTGATTCATCTTTGCGTTTCTGCGATTCATAAGATGTCCGATGATGGCGCCTGGAAGGCCCGTGGGATAAGAGAGTTGCCGGGCAATGAATCGAGGTGTCATGAGAGAGCGTCCAGTCTGGTTTGGTGGTTGCTGCGAAATTGTGACGGCCGCCCGGACGCCACCCGTCCCCTGTTGCAGAACATCAGGAGAGGGTGGCACCGGGAAGCCGTGGCGAGCAGGACTACTTCTTCCACCCCAGAATCGCTGTTTGTGGTGTGGGAGGTAGAGGGTGGGCCTCGCAGGCTACGAAGCCCGCTTTGCGGAGCATCTCCAGGTTTTCAGTGACTGTGTACGCGTTGCCCCCGGGAGTGTTCACCAGCATGTTCATGACGAAGGAAGCTGGTATCGGAGGGGAAATCCGATCGTCATTGGGAGCGAACTCCACCACCACAATCTGACCGCCGGGCGACAGCGCCGCATGAGCCTTCTTGAGGAGTACATGGATGGTCTCACGGTCCCAGTGATGCAGCAGATTCATCACCAGCACAGCGGCGAAGCCGGTTCCAAACGAAATCTCGAGCGCATTGCCTGCGAGCAGCGTGTAGCGGTCTGCTACCCCGGAGCGTTCGGCATTCTCAGCGGCGACAGCCAGCACTGAAGGAAAATCCAGGGCCACAATCTTCGCACCGGAATTCTGCTTCGCCGCGGAGATTCCGAAGAGTCCGTGGCCGGCGGCGATATCGAGTATCCTTGCCCCGGAACTGGCCCCGGGTTTCAGGCGCAGGAGTTTCGCTGCTTCCTCGGCAACGGGATACATCATCGGCGCCATGCCTCGCGCGAAATCGACCCAGATGGGCAGTTCCTGGTCGATATAGGTCTCGGCCGGTAGGGGTCCACCGGCACGAATAACAGCCGTCAGATTGCGGAAGGCATCGGTCAGAAACGTAGACCCAATGAAGATCGTGGCCGAGCCAATGTAACGTGGAGACGTCTTGTCCAGGAACATGGCTGAATCCGGAGTGAGGCTGTAGCATGATTCCGCCTCATCCAGATATTTGCCCAGGAATCCCATGATGACCAGGAAGTCGCATAGAGCTCGCAGGCCGCGCGCTGGAACGCGGAGCCGGGCCATCAGTTCCGGGATCGTTCCTGAGGTTTGACCGATCGCAGTAAATAAGTCCAGCTCGATTGCAGCCTTCAGCGCGGCTGTGCGTTGGTAGGCAAGCATGGTCTCGAAAAACCGGTTGGGGGAAGGCTGCGCCGCTGCGTTCACTTCCGGCTCAAGTTGCTGTTCTAATGTGTTCATCTTTTTTCTCCTTTGGTTTGCATCTTGTAAGGAAATAGCCCGGCGGCGGTAGCGGAGTCTTTGGGTTTTGTTTGGGATTTCTTGAAAGAGTTATAAAGCAACACATGTCATTGAATCAGAGAGAGTTATACGAGTTTGGCCCATTTGCTTTGGACCCCCGGGAACGCATCCTGTGGCGCGACGGAAAGCCTTTGGCGGCCACGCCTAAGGTCTTCGACACGCTTCTCTTCCTGGTGCGCAATCAAGGGCGGGTTCTGACCAAGGACGAACTTCTGCAAGAGATTTGGCCGGGCACATTTGTGGAAGAGGTCAACCTTGCCGTGAACATCTCCACGTTGCGGAAGCTGCTGGGGGAAAACCCCCAGGACGGCCGATACATCGTGACCGTCTCGGGCCGTGGATATCGATTCGTGGCGGAGGTACGGGAAACTGGCCGTACGGCTGAGGGAGCAGTGGACGGGAAGGCCGAATCTACCCCCGGCAAGTTTGAGGAAGCGCCTCATTCCACCATGCCGCTTCGACCGAACGGCCGCAAATGGGGAATCGCGGCCGCGATGGTTCTGTTGCTGCTGGGCGGAATCGGGAGCTATTTATGGCGCCAACACCACGCCCGCAAACTATCTTCGACCGTCGATGCTTCGATCGCCGTGCTGCCCTTCGCCGATTTGAGCCAAGGCAAGGACCAGGAATATTTCTCCGATGGATTGGCAGACGAGCTGACGAATGACCTGCAGAAGATCCGCGGCCTTAAGGTCATTGCACGTTCTTCGGCGTTTCAATTCAAGGGAAAGAACGAGGATCTGCGAACCGTAGGACGGAAGCTGGGAGTTGCGAACATCCTGGAAGGAAGTGTGCGCAAAGACGCAAAACGGGTGCGGATCACCGCCGCACTTACCAAGGTGGATGATGGATTTCAGCTCTGGTCGGAGACCTACGACCGTGAAATCGATGATCTCTTCGCGGTGCAGGCCGAGATCGCCCGCGCCGTAAGCGTCGCTCTGCAGGTGAGGATGCTGGCCCCCAGTCCCGGGGCTGATTCTTCCCACTTCCGCCGCAACCCGGCAGCTTACGAGCCCTATCTGCAAGCCCAGTATTTCCTAGCCAGAGGCGAAGATAAGGACGATCTTGAAAAGGCCCTGAGCTACGTCGACCAGGCAATCCAACTTGACCCGGGTTTCGCTCCCAGCTGGGCTTTGCGATCGATGGTGATCAACACCACCGCGACGATAGGGTTGAGAAATCACGAAAAAAGTTTTCTCGAGGCGCGCGACAACGCGGAGAAGGCGATTGCGCTGGACCCGAAGTCGGCGGCAGGCTACCTGGCGTTGGGGTGGGTCAAACTAGGTTATGAGTGGGACTGGGACGGCGCGGACGCTGCTCTGAAAAAAGCAGCCGACCTTCAGCCTGGAAGTGCCGTAGTCCTCAGCTACCGTGCTTATTTATACGAATGCCTGGGCCGCCTGGATGAGGCAATCGCTCTCACTCAGGAAGCGAATATTCTCGACCCTTTGCGCACCAACGCTTATCTCGGATCATTGCTGTTGACGGCCGGCCGTTACGATGAAGCGAGAGCCTCGGTGGAAAAGGCACTTTCCGTGAACCAAAAGCTCGAGGGAGCTCGCGCCAAGCTGGGCGCTATCCTCCTGGCGCAGGGGAATGCACAAGCAGCACTGGCGGAAACGAACGCCGAGCCGGGTGAGTGGGAGAGATTGACTGGCCAGGCGCTCGTTTATCACGCACTTGGCCGCAGTCAGGAGTCGGACGCCGCGCTCTCGAAGTTGATTGCGACCCATGCGGAAGACTCGCCCTACCAGCTCGCTGAGATCTATGCGTATCGCGGTGAAGTCGATCAGGCGTTTGAGTGGCTCCAGCGTTCGTACCTGCAGCGCGATCCCGGGCTCAACCAACTGAAACTCGATCCAATGCTTAAGAGCTTGCGCGCCGATGCCCGTTTTTCAGATCTGCTCAAGAAGCTGAGACTCCCAGCTTAGGAACCAAAGCGAGTCCAGGATTGCATCCTGAGAAGTTCTCGGCCGTCCCTTCGGAGTGGAGATTTTCCGGTTGGCCAAATTTGGACAGCACCTGCGAGGCTGAGGAAGAGACTGTCGAACGAAGGGCACGGGTTCAGCCGTGCCGTAATTCGCTGCCCGTTTGACGGCTTTAGCCGCTGCGGTACGCTTTTCGAGGTATGTGGGGCAAAGTCATCCCTCGCCGCAGCTGCGTTCGGCACAAACGTGGGAAATCAAATCCGCTCCCCGGTATTTACCGCACTGCGGCCGCAACACTTGTACGAGCAATCTGCCTGGTGAGACGCGGGCGTGGGGCATTCTTGCTATGCGGATGCAGGGTTGCGTCGCTCACGTGGACATCTGAGTGGTTATCTTCTCCTGCAAGTTCCAGAGAATTACCCGGCACGGATGTGAGCCCGGCGAGATGGAGCAGCAGGTCGTTGCTCTCGCGGAAGACCTCAGGTCCGGCATGCAGGTTCTGGGTGGCAGCAACAAAAATGCCGATGTGATGGGAAGGGTTGAGCGCGATATAGGTGGTGTAACCAGCGCCGCCGCCAGTCTTCTCAATGATCATGGTTGGATCATCTGGTTGATTAAGATGCATCCACCCGAGGCCGATGCCGTTGGGAACACCGGCTCGGCCGACGCCTTGCGTCCAGCGGAGTTCCGAAGCAGGGATGTACGTCGCCGTCGCGGCAGGGTCCTGGTGCACGGGGACTCCGGGCAGACCGAGAAGGTATTTGAGCCATCGCGTCATGTCGTTCGCGGTCGAGTAAATACCTCCCGATCCTTCAGCGGCCGTCGTGTCGGTACACCGGCCCTCATTCCTGGCGCCGATAAGAAGTCGAGCACACTGGCCGGGAGTGGGGCTTACCGTCGTATCCCGCAACCCGAGAGGTTTGGCGATTCGGTCGGCGAAGAGCCGCGGGTAGGGTTTTGCAGCAGCGACGGCCAAAGCGTCCGCAAGCAGGTCATACCCGATGTTGGAATAGTGTGCGGCGGTGCCGGGAAGAAAGCGCAGGCGATAGCCAGGGAGCCATTGCCAGCGAAAGTTATAGTCGGGAAAGGTAAAGTGGCCGGAATCGCCTGCTGGATAGGCAATTTCGCGGGGGAGACCCGCGGTGTGGGTGGCTAGATCGCGCAGTGTGATGGGGCGGCCGCTTTGGCCTCGGACCGTGAGGACAGGCACGGTGACATGATGGGGGGCAAACTTCTGCAAGGGGTCGGAGAGCGATACGCGTCCATCGGCGACCAGCTTCACCAGCAAGTCCGTGGTCATAATCTTGGACAGCGAGCAAAGGCGGATGAGCGAGTCAGCGTTGGGCTTCTGGTGAGAGCCAGGAGCGGTCTGGCCATAACTTTGCATCCACGTCTCATTGTCGCGGACAACCACGACGACCATGCCAGTGGAGCGGCTCCGGTGGAATAGGTCAGCCATGAGGGGGTCGGCGGATTGTAGCTGAGGGAGAGGTACGGTCTGAGCCTGTAGCCTCGGCACGCAGAGGGGCAGCAAGAGTATGAGGGCCGCGAGCCTTAGAGAGCAGCAGAGCAATGTTTTCATAGGATATCGGTCCACGGCACGCCCCGCGGCAAGCCGGGGCAGGCAGGACAGGTCGCAGCTCGCCCCGCGGCAAGCTGGATGTTTGCCTTCCCCACTCCCTGATATATGAGAAACATGATGTTGACTGTGAGTCCAGAAGATTCCAGCGGATGGACGTCGAATGGGGGACGGGGCGGCCCCGGACTGTAGTGAAACGTGGTTGCTCGAAAACTTAGGTCACCGGGACGTCTCACCATCTGACACCAAATGTAACAGGAACCCTCCGGGCTAGAGCCAGGGACGGCCTTTGCTGTGCCGCCCGAGACATATACCCTGATTTCAAGATTCCATGTCGATTTGCTTCGAGACGGTCATAGAGATTCGAGGCGTCAATCCGTTTGTCGGTGTTGGTTCGCAGCAAGCGGACGCCCTCAAGCCGGGCTGGCGCAAACCCCTTCCCGTTCTGGTGCGCATCAACGGCGATTCCACGATTGCCTGGAGGACCAATATGATGCCGGACGGGAACGGGAACTTCTATCTCTACCTGCACGGCAATATGCGAAAGGCATCTGGGACGAAAGTCGGCGATCGGGTGCGTGTGGAGATAGAGTTCGACGGCGCCTATCGGAATGGCCCCCAAGACACCATGCCGAAATGGTTCGGGCAAGCATTGAATGGCAATGCGCAGGCAAAGAAGAATTGGAATGCGCTCATCCCAAGCCGTAAGAAAGAAGTACTTCGTTACCTATCGAGACTGGTATCCGCAGACGCCCGCATCCGTAATCAGGCCCGGGCCCTGCACGTTCTTTCCGGCCACGACGGCCGATTTATGGGGCGCACATGGAAAGACGGATCATAAAGTTTGGTGTTCCTGCTTCACTCTTCGCGCATAAGTCTGGATGGATCGGCACCCAGCGCGCGCCGTGCTGGAATCGCAGAGGCCGCAATCCCCAGCAACACCATCATCAACACCGTACCGCCCACCACCACGGGATCCCGTGGATTCGCCTGATACACAATCTGGCCCAACAAGCGGCTGGCGAACAGACCCGAGAGCAGTCCCACGACCGAACCCACTCCGAGCACTATCATGGGCCGTTCTACCGCCGCGCCCAGCACCTGGATTTTGCCCGCGCCGAGGGCCATGCGGATGCCCAGTTCCTTCATCCGGCGGCTCACGCTGTAGGCCGCCATGCCGAAGATGCCGGTGACCGCCAGCATTGACGCCAGCAGACCCATGATGCCCAGGCCTACGGTCGCCGCCCGTGCGGAGAAAAACTCATCGGCCAATGCATCCGGCCAGCTCTGCACGCTGATGGGCAAATCCGGCTCAATGCTGCTCAGGGTGCGTTCGAGGACTGCTGCCATCTCGTTCGGGGGCCGCGGCGAGCGCACCACGAAGACCCACTCGTTGGGCCCGCTTTGCGCGTACGGTGGATACACCACAGGCTGGGGGGCCTCCTGCAGGTCGTGGTATTTGCCGTCTTCCGCTACCCCCACCACTTCGGTCAGGTGGCCATTGAGAATAAAGTGCTGTCCCACCGCCGGTGTTTGGTCCCACATCTTGCGGGCGAAGATTTGATTCACGATCGCTACATACGGAGTGCTTGCCGTATCTTGCCAGCTGACGTCGCGGCCGGTCAGCAGCCGCGTGCCGGCGGCCTCGAGGTATCCAGGCGACAGGGAAAACACGTAGGGCGCGAGCACGGAATTTTTTATGGTGAAGTCAGTAGTGCCGGGTAAGAAGATCGGAACGCCACGCATCCCTCCCTGTATCGGCGTGCGGCTCACGATACCCGCCGCGGTCACACCGGGGATGCTCCGCACCGCGTCGAGGATCGCTCGCTGTTTCTGGATCGCAGCGTCGCCCGGCGCCACGTCCCGAGACAAGTCGAGGTGGACCAGCATGGCGCCCTGGGGCTTGATGCCCAGCGGAGCGCGCAGCTCGGCGACCATGCCGCGCACCGCCACCAGTGAGGCCGTGACCAACAGGGTGCAGATGGCAATCTGCGCACCCAGCAAAAGATCACGCAAGGCAAAGCGGCGGAGCGGCAGAGACTCCATCGGGCCGCTCTTGATGGCCTGCAACGGACTGCTACGCCATGCTTGCCGCGCGGGGGCCAGGCCAAAGAAGAACGCGCTGCCCAGGGTGAATGCCAGGGCCACCAGGTAGACCCGCACATCCACACTAATTTCCACGTGACCATAGGGCGACTGCCACCGGTCGAGCACACCCAGCAGCAGGTAGGCTACGGCGAGGCCGGCTACCCCGCCCATCACGGAGAGCAGGACCGCCTCGGTAAGCAGTTGGCGCACCAGGCGCTGCCCGCTCGATCCCAGGGCCACGCGAAGCGCGAGTTCGTGGCTGCGATCCGCGGTGCGCGCCGCAAACAGGCTGGCAAGGTTTGCGCACGCTGCCGCCAGCACCAGCAAGGCCAGGACGGTCACGCTCCAAAGACATTTGCGAATCACTTCGCCTTCGTCACCGAAGAGCCCGGGATGAACCAGCCGTAGCGGCTGTCCGTCGTCGGTCCGCGGATACTCCTTGCCCAGCTCGGCTGCGATGGCGTTCAGATTTTCGGTTGCCTGCCGTGGGGAAACCCCCGGTTTTATCCGGCCAATCACGGTTACACTTACCTGAGTCCGGTTATGCAGGTCGTCGGAAGCCCACCCTCCCGAGCCTTCATTGGTGATAGGTATCCAGTAGTCGGGCCAAACAAACCGCTCGGCGCCGTGGAAGTGCTCCGGCGCCACGCCTACCACGGTAAAGGGACTGCTGGTCGAGCTCGACGGTGGTACCGACGACACCCGGATCGGCATGGAACGCGGTCCGCCACAAGGCATTGCTCAACACTATGTACGGCGCGGAATTCGCCCCGTGCTCGTCTGCCTGGTGGAAGAAGCGCCCGAGTTGCGGCTGCACACCCAGCAGATCGAAATAGTTGCCGGTGACCCAGTCACCGCCGATTTCCCCGGACCGGCTTACCGCGATAGCTGAGCTCCGCTCGAGCGTAGGCATTCACCGCGGCCATTTCGCTGAAGGTGGTGTTGCGCTGCCGAAGATCTTCAAAGGCGGGGTAGGAGTGAGTCAGGAGACGGAAACTCATCCATTGCTGATGCCGCAGTTGATAGAGGCGCCCCGGGTCGCTCACAGCCAACGGGCGCAGGAGGACAGCATTCAGCACTCCGAAGACGACCACGTTGGCGCCGATGCCCAGCATCAGGGTGAGTATCGCTACGGCAGTGAAGCCGGGAGCCCTGCGTAGCATACGCAGGGCATAGCGAACGTCCAGCGGCAGGATCTCGAGCTTTGCTATCACGCGCGCTCCTGGCAGTTTGTATCAGTCAGGCTGCGCGATGGGGCAAGGTCCAATCGGGCCGGATGTAGTGGCAGGTGTAGCCGTTTGGGTATTTTTCCAAATAATCCTGATGCTCGGGCTCGGCTTGCCAGAAAGGACCGGCCTGCGCTACTTCGGTCACGACTTTTCCGGGCCAGATTCCTGAGGCGTTGACGTCAGCGATGGTGTCTTCCGCGGTCCGTCTTCTGCTCTTCCGTCGTATAGAAGATCGCGGAGCGATAGCTGGTTCCACGATCGTTTCCCTGGCGATTCAAGGTGGTGGGATCATGAATCTGAAAGAAGAACTCGAGCAGCTTGCGATAGGTCAACTTCTGCGGGTCAAAAACGATCTCGATCGCCTCGGCATGGGTGCCGTGATTGCGATAGGTGGCGTTAGGGCACATCCCCGCCGGAATATCCGACTCGAGTCGAGATGACGCCCGGGTAGCTGCGCAAGAGGTCCTGCATGCCCCAAAAACAGCCACCGGCCAGAATTGCGGTTTCATAGGATGGTGACATTATTTCTCCTTCTTTGACTCAAATAGTTTGACATATTCCCCGTAGCCTTCGCTTTCCAGCTCATCGACGGGGATAAAGCGCAGGGAGGCCGAATTGATGCAGTAACGCAAGCCCCCGGCAGCCTTCGGGCCATCGTCAAATACATGACCCAGGTGGCTGTCAGCGTGGCTCGACCGCACCTCAGTCCGGCTCATTCCATATGTGTTGTCGGACCGTTCCTCGACGTTTTCGGGATCCACCGGTTTGGTAAAACTGGGCCAGCCACACTCGCTGTCGAATTTGTCGAGGGAGGAGAAGAGCGGCTCGCCGGAAACGATGTCCACGTATAGGCCTGCCGCATCGTGGTCCCAATATGCGTTCTCAAACGGGCGTTCGGTAGCGCTCTGCTGCGTGACTCGAAATTGTTCCTTGGAGAGGCGAGAGATAGCGTCAGGATCTTTTGTGTAGTTGGCCATGCGACATCCTTTTTGATTCGATCTTTTATCGGCGTGTATTCGATCCCTCGGACGGGGGAATGGATGCATGGAAATAAGCGGTTTTGTGGGACGCCGAGCTTGTTGGTTTCCCTGGAGACATAACAAGGGAGCAGACCGGCCTCTACCAGGAGGATCCCAGCCTGCCCCGGCGTGCCGTAGGGTCTCAACATCGAGACCCGGGCACCCTTCGCATGTCCAGCTTGAGGCAGCTCAGCCCTCGTCGGCGGAGGGACCGTACATACCTGGGATCGGAGCGCCTAGCGTCCTCAGGTCGCGGCCCAGTTGCGCGCGGTGATGGATCAGGTGATTCAGCACCCAGGTGCGGAAGACTGAGTAGCGCGAGTCGTTGATCCAGGTCTGGTCACCCGCGGTCATTTTCCAGTTGTCGTCCCATTTGGATGTATCAAGACGCGCGAGGATTTGCTTTGCCTGCGATGTGTCGGCGTCGAACTTTTGCAGGATTTCCGCTTTGCTTGCGGGATTCCAGGGCTTATAACTGGCCATGTCGAAGTTGAGGCCGTCTTTGGAGAGGGTGTCGATTCCCCAGGCTCCCGCTGTTTCTGCGACATGACCGGCAAGACGGCCGAGGGTCATGCATTTCGGGTTGGCCTTCCAGCTCAGATCGGCGTCTGCGGGAATCGCATCCAGCATTTTTCGCGTGGATGCGAGTTCCCGGTCGTACTCGGCTATCAGTTCCTTTTGCGTGTCCATCGGCAACCTCCTGAATTTATTGCGGAATAAGGATACGGAAGTTGCTGTCAAAATGTCATGAAGGCGCTTCTACCTCCAGGTATCAGGACCCGATCGCGCGAGGGTTCAGGCGTTCGTACCTCCGTCAACGGTCAGATTTGCGCCCGTAATATAGGATGACTCCGGACCGGCGACAAACGCCACCAAGGCGGCGACCTCGGGAACGAGCCCATAGCGATCGAGCGCGGTGACGGCCTTTTGCGGCACAGCCCAATCGCCTGAGGCCGGGTTCAGATCGGTGTCAATCGGTCCCGGTTGGACGTTGTTGACGGTGATCCCGCGCTTACCAACCTCTCTCGACAGGCCCTGAGTAAACATCTTGACGGCGCCCTTGGTGGCCGAATAAGCCACCAACCCGGGGGTCAAAACACGCTCGCCTACACACGATCCGATGGTGATGATGCGGCCGCCGTCTTTCATGTGTTTCAGCGCTGCCTGGGTCAGAATCATCGTCCCTCGAATGTTGACGTCGATGAGGCGATCGATTTCCTCCAGTGTGGTTTCCTCGAATGTTTTGGGAATGGCCGTGCCGGCGTTGTTCACCAAGACATCCAGCCGCCCGAACGTGGCGACGGTTTTTTCGACCGCAGCGCGGAGCGCTTCAACGTCCGCAGCATCGGCCTTGATGGCGATAGCTTTTCCGCCATCCTGTTCAATTGCTTTGACCACGGCCGAACCTGCCTCGGCGTCTCTCGCGTAAGTGATGGCCACGGCGGCTCCGTCAGCGGCGAGACGCTTTGCGATGCCGGCGCCAATGCCTCGTGAACCACCGGTGATGAGTGCCACTTTATCGGTCAAATCAGACATGAATGCTCCTTTGAATTTTGTCCACGACTCTTCCACTGTTTCGCTGTCGTCTCGATCGACATCAGGTTCGTATCTGATGCAGCATGCTTGCCCGCGGTCTCCCCATTTTTGAGGATAGGAAGCGTTCGAGACAGGAATGGTCCGGGCCAGTTGAGACTGGTTGCGATGCCGGGGAGGAAAGATGCTGTCTGACGCCTGATTTTGGGACGATTCGGTTATCTGCCGTGCCCTGAACGCCCCTGTTAATCCACCCTTGTGGGATTCTTTCGCGACCGCGCGTGATTTAGCCTTTGCACGCAATGGGAGCTCTTTTTGAATCTTCCCCGCGTGGTCAAACTACTGTCGGTCTTGCTTCTGGTTGGGCTGCTATCAAGCTTATTCACTGCCTGCAGTACCACTTTTGTTTCTCGAGATAACGGTGTTATTCCGCGCGCGTTCTTTGGTATGACGGTGCTCGATTCCGAGCATGTGAACCCCCCACTTGACTATGGAACGACAAGAACATGGGACTCGTTTCCCATGCTGGACTGGGCAGACATCAACTCCTCCGCCGGGGTCTACCATTTTGAACGGCTGGATGCCTACCTCCAATTGAACCAGGCGCGCGGCGCCGATGTGGTTTACACGTTTGGAAGAACGCCCCAGTGGGCGTCATCGCAACCGGGCACTCCCGGTCCCTACGGGTCCGGGGAGTGTGCCCCGCCGGCCGATCTAAGGAACTGGGATAATTATGTAACGGCCATCGTTTCTCATGCCGGTTCCCGCATCACTTATTGGGAACTGTGGAATGAGCCACAGGATCCCGAGTACTACTGCGGCGACATAAAGACGCTGCTCACGATGGCGCAGCATGCTTACCGCATCATCAAATCCATCAA
Source organism: uncultured Acidobacteriaceae bacterium (assembly GCA_963850235.1). Taxonomy (GTDB): domain Bacteria; phylum Acidobacteriota; class Terriglobia; order Terriglobales; family Acidobacteriaceae; genus PALSA-350. The sequence continues at coordinate 343,098 of CAWKKM010000024.1, forward strand.
CCCCGCGGCGCAGGTCATCACTCCCACGGTGAGCGCGTCCGAGGGTCCCGCATGGCTCGACAATTATCTCGCCGCGGGCGGAGGGGACTACGCGGACATTATCTCCTTCCATGGCTACTGCAATGCCGAGGCTGAGTCCATTGCCTCTGTGGTGTCGCGTTACCGGGAGGTAATGAGGAAGCACGGTCAGAACAGTAAGCCTCTATGGGACACGGAAGGTGACTGGGCGGGGGACCCTGATGACGAACTTTATGGAAGCGGAAACCGGGCAGCATTTTTGGCCAAGTACTACTTCCTGCAATGGTCTGAAGGCGTAAGCCGGTTCGTCTGGTACGCCTACGACGGGGGCAGCTGGGGCGGCCTATCAAGTCCGGGCGATGATGATGATCCAGACGTAACAGCCTACGGAATCGTTCAACACTGGATGGTTGGCGCCTCGATGACCTTGGGGTGCGCGCCTGATGCAAGTGGAACCTGGAGCTGCACGCTGAACCGGGGCGGCGGGTACCAGGCACTTGTCCTCTGGAACTCAAAAAAGACGGTCAGCTATCGAGTGCCGGAGCAATATACCGAGGTCCGCGATCTCTCCGGAACGGTGAAGCCGTTGGTTGGATCCACGTTGGAGGTTGGGGACAGCCCCGTGCTGGTTGAGACCGGCAAGGCTTTCTAGAGGAAACCCGGCATCCAGTCTCACCTTGAAGGGTAGGGCTTCAGCCAGTACTTTAACTACGCAACCTCTTTTGTGTTTTCCGCACCTCTCACCAGATGTGCTTCGAACCCTCAGCAAAACCGTCAGCCTGAGAGCCTGTGACTTTTTCGATCGTTTCGTGTTTTTCGCACACCCAACCAGATGTTTTCACCCCCCCCACAAAACCGTCATCCTGAGCGAAGCGCCTCACATATCTGTCGCATAACGAATGGTTTATAGCGCGAAGTCGAAGGACCTCGGCGATGCTTGATGGGCGCCGCGTTTTCGATAGCCACCGCTCTGATGCTCTGTATCAGGGCACTGATTTTGTTCTTGGGTTGACATTCGACCCAAAGCGGAGAATACTTGGGTCGAATGGCTACCCGAGAAAATGAAGACGATCGCATTGCCTTGTTGCAGGGGACACTGGACCTGCTGATTCTGAAGACACTCGTGCTGGGGCCGTGCCATGGGCAGGGCGTAGCGAGGTTGATTCAACGCCAGTCGGAAGAAGTATTTCTGGTCGATCACGGCTCGCTCTACGTCGCTCTGCAGAGGCTCGAAGACAAAAAGTGGATCCGCGCCAAGTGGGGCGTGAGCGAGAACAACCGCAGAGCACGTTTTTATTCGATCACCGCAAAAGGCCGCGAGCAGCTTGCGGAAAAGACCGGCGAGTGGCGGCGCCTGACGCGAGCCATGGGATTGATTCTGGATTCGGGGAGCGGGCCGCAGGGCGAGGAGGCATAGATATGTTCAAGCGCAAGCGCAGTGCTGAAGATTTTGCAGAAGAAATCAAGACGCATCTTGAACTGGAAGCCGACGAACTGCAGAGCAGCGGCTTGAGCGAGGACGAGGCGCGGCGGCGTGCGCGGCGTGAGTTCGGGAACGTGCGCGCGGCGCAGGAGCGGTTCAACCTGAAGGGCCGGTGGGTGGGCCTGGACAAGCTGTTGCGCGATCTACGATTCGGGTTCCGTTCGCTGCGGCAAAGCCCTGGATTTACTGCAACAGCAATTGTGACGTTGGCGCTGGGAGTGGGTGCGAACACGGCGGTATTCAGCCTGATGAACGCAGTGTTGCTGCGGTCTACTGCCGGTGAGCGATCCGGATCGCCTGGTCTACCTGAGAACAACAAACACACCCCAAGGCATCGGCACGATTGATTCCCACGAAACGTTTTCCTACGCGGTTTACGATGCGCTACGCCGGCAAGGCACTGCACTCTCACCTCTGATGGCCTATGTGCCACTGTCGGGCAGCAAGGTTGCCGTCCGCTACGGAGCCAACCCGGAAGAAGCAGAAGGCGACATGGTGAGCGGCACGTTCTTTTCGGGCCTGGGCGTGAAGCTGGCGCGCGGCCTCGGCTTCAGCGAGCGGGACGAGATGAACCATGCGGCGATTGCCGTCATCAGCTACAACTACTGGACGCGACGGTTTGCGCGGAACCCGGATGTACTCGGCACTGCGTTATACGTGAACGGAGTGCCCATCACGATCGTGGGCGTCGCAGCAGAGGGCTTTGAAGGGCTAGAGGGCGGCAAATCCACTGATTTCTGGATTCCATTGCAGAGCCGGCCGGAATTGAATGCGTGGGGCAATCCGCTCGAGGACGGTAAGAACTACATTGCCAACCAGACATGGTGGTGCCTGAGGCTCATTGGACGTCTCGCTCCTGGCAGAGACAGAGCGCAGGTCGTGGCGCAATTGCAGCCAATCTTTCAACGCGCGGCCTACACCGGCCTGGGCACGCCACCAGTGGGAGAGAAGCCGCCAGTTCTGAGCGTAGCGGATGCCAAGAACTTTCCAGGATATAGCGAACAATTCGGCAACCCGCTGCGCATGTTGATGGCCATGGTAGGGCTCGTGTTGTTAATTGCGTTGACCAATGTCGTGATGCTGCTGGTGGCACGGAATGGGGCGCGGCAGCGCGAGTTTTCTGTGCGGCAGGCACTGGGTGCAGGGCGCGGCGAATTGCTGCGGCAGTTGCTGGCGGAGAGTCTGATCCTGGTGACAGTGGGCGGAGCGTTGGCCTGGGGCTTTGCGGAGATGGCGACGCGGCTGCTAGGGAGGTGGGCACAGATTGATTCGAGCCTGGCCCCGGACAAAACAGTGATGGTTTTCACGATGGGTGTACTGGTCATGGCCGCGTTGCTTTTGGCACTGGCGCCGTTACGTGTGGCGCTCGCAGGCAAGGCCCACCTGGCACTGAAGACGGCGGCGGCGACGGCGAATACTGACACCGGCAAATCGCGCGCGGGCAGAGTGATTGTGGCGCTGCAGATGGCGCTGTGCTTGGTTCTGCTGGTGGGCGCAGGACTCCTGATTCGCACCTTGCGTAATTTGCAAAATACTCCTCTGGGAATGCGGGTCGAAGGCCTTGTAGTTTTCGGAGTGAAACCCAACATCCAATCCATTCCCGAGGGTACCGCCTTCTATGTGAACCTGATGAACCGGCTGCGGGCGCTGCCTGGCGTGGAGTCGGTAACCGTCATGGAGGAACGCCTTGGTTCCGGTTGGTCGGACAACGGCTCTATGAAGGTGGATGGAAAGTTGCCGGATGAGGGCAACGGATCATCGCGTATGGTGCGCAGCAACGTAGTGGGACCGGACTTCTTTCGCACGCTCGGTGTACCGGTGCTGGCAGGCCGCGACTTTGCCGATTCCGATAACGCGACTTCACCCCACGCCGGCATCATTAACGAACAGTTTGCGCACCGCTTCTTTCCCCATCAGAATCCGCTGGGGCACACCATTGGGACCGAAGATGGGCGCTACCAGATGACCGTGGTCGGGGTGGTGAAGGATCACAAGTATCGCAGCATCGATGAGGATCCTATTCCCATGGCCTGGTATATGTATGCGCAGATTCCGATGACCGGGGCCATGGACGTGGAGATGCGCGTTCACGGTGATCCACTGGCCATTCTGCCTTCAGCGCGCAAGGCGCTGCAGGAGCTGAATCCGAACCTGCCGCTGATACGGCCGATGACGCAACGCGCGCAATATGACCTGACGATTTCCGGGCAACTGTTGTTTGCCCGGCTGGCCGGTTTCTTCGGATTTCTGGCGGTGGTTCTGGTGGCGGCCGGACTTTACGGAACGCTGGCATACCGGGTAAACATGCGGACGGCGGAGATTGGTGTGCGCATGGCTGTGGGTGCACGGCGTGGGCAGGTGGTGTGGATGATCCTGAAAGGCAGCCTGCTGCTTACTGCGGCAGGGGTGGTGATCGGTGTACCCGCAGCGATGCTGGTCGGTCACGCGTTGACGTCGTCTCTCTATCGAGTGCAGCCATTGGATGCGGTGAGCTATCTCCTGGCGGTGGTGGGCGTCGCCTTGGTCGCGTTGGCGGCAAGCGTAGTGCCCGCCGCCCGCGCCGCAGGTGTCGACCCTATGAGAGCGCTGCGCATGGAGTAGAGACGAGCTAGAAGGTCGCGTCCAAACGCGCGTAGCTCGCTTCCATCCCGTGCTCCATTCCAGTCGCCAGCATTGCGGCCCGTGTCTGAGCATCGGGCACGGTAATACGCATCGTCATCAACGTACCTGCGCCGTCCGGATCGAATCGTGTTTCCGCGTGACTGTCGGGCGTAGCATCCGGCATGTGCATCCGCTCTACGTGGACGATCCTGCTGTAGGGTTCGAGCTCGAGGTATTCTCCGGTGAGGTAGAATCCGGCACCTTTGCCATTGCTCCACTCGTAACGGATCTTGCCGCCTGGCCTCGCCTCACTGATGCAGACGGGCATCGTCCAACCATCGGGACCCAGTAACCATTTCTGGATGATTGCCGGATCTGTGTAGGCGCGGTAGACAAGTTCCGGCGGCGCGGCAAAGTGTCTCCGGACGATCACGTGTGTATCCCCTTCTGTCTTAAGTTCCATTTTGCTCATCGCGATTCCCCTTTTTGTTGTGTTGGCAACGCGGCCAGAACCTGGTCCAGCCGGTCGTAGTTTTGCTCGAGGGCTTTTCGGAGCATCGCCAGCCATCGGTCCATGGCGTCAATGCGCGGCTTCACCAGGCGCCGGGGACGCCTCGTTCCGTCGACACGGCGAACGATGAGCCCCGCATCTTCGAGCACCTTGAGGTGTTGAGAGACGGCTGGTTGCGAGATCTCAAACGGCTCCGCCAGCTCGTTGACGGTGGCCTCCCCTTTGGCGAGGCGCGCGAGAATGGCTCGCCGCGTCGGGTCGGCCAGGGCAGAGAAAGCGGAGTCGAGATTCTCTGCATAGTTCATAAGTGATACCTTATATAAGTGTTCTATTATTGTCAAGCAAACCCTCATCGAAAGCCCGGCGCAGAGCACTGATTATTCTGGAGGTATGACCTCAGCGATATTCCATCCTTTCGATCAGCTCGCGGCGAACCTCCTCGACACTTCCAACGATGAAGACGGAGCGCACGACTTGTCTCATATCGTGCGGGTCTGGCGCAACGTTCAGTTGATTCACCGGGATGAGGGCGGTGACCCAGAAGTGCTGGCAGCGGCGGTGCTGCTGCATGACTGTGTTCCGGTCGCGAAGGATTCTCCTTTGCGGAGCAAGGCATCCATGCTCGCGGCGAAGGAGGCGCGTGTTCGCCTCGCAGCACTTGGGTGGGAGCCATCGCGCATCGATACTGTTGCGTGCGCCATCGAGAGCCACAGCTTCTCAGCCGGGGTAGCGCCAACCAGTATCGAGGGCTGCATTCTGCAAGACGCCGATCGCCTGGACGCTATCGGGTTTGGCGGCATTGCGCGATGTTTCTACACCGCGGGCCGTATGGGGTCCCGCCTGTATGATTTGGCCGATCCCGAGGGAAAGAGCCGCACGCTTGATGATGCGCGAAACGCGTTGGATCACTTTCCCAGGAAGCTGTTAACGCTAAAGGGGACTTTCAAGACGCGGACCGGGCAGAAGCTGGCGGAAGAGAGACACCAGCGGGTGCTCGAGTTCTATCGCGGTATGCTCGCCGAAGTGCAAGGGTAGAGCTGATTCCCTGCTCGAGGGGAAAACAGTAATGGAATGAGCTGCCCTCGCGAGGGCGGCCGGTGATATTCTCCGCAGGAGGTGATGCGATGGAGCCTACGAAGCGCAAATTGCCGATCGAAGCCGTACAACTGTACAACCGCTTTATTCATGGTGAGATGAGCCGCCGTGACTTTTTAGACGGGGTGCAGCGACTCGCCGTGGGCGGTCTGGCGGCGTCGGCCATTGTTGAGGCTTTGATGCCGAATTATGCTTTGGGCCAGCAGGTATCCCGCACCGATGACAGGATCAAGGCCACCTACGAGACGGTCCCGTCGCCGCAGGGCAACGGAAGCATTAAAGGATACCTGGTACGGCCAGTAAGCGCGGACACCCGATCTGCGACGGTTACGAAATTGCCGGGAATTATCGTCGTCCACGAAAACAGGGGTCTTAACCCACATATAGAGGACATCGCGCGGCGCATGGCGCTGGCCAACTTTATGGCGTTCGCACCGGATGGACTCACCTCTCTGGGTGGCTTTCCCGGCGACGACTACAAAGGAGGCCAGATGTTCTCGAAGATCGATGGTAAGAAAATGGGCGAAGACATGGTGGCTGCGGCCCTGTGGCTGAAAGCGCGGCCCGACTGCACGGGCAAGATCGGCGTCACCGGTTTCTGTTACGGCGGAGGCGTCTCCAACATGCTGGCGGTCCGGTTGGGGGCTGATTTGGGAGCGGCAGTGCCGTTCTATGGCGGTCCCCCTACGACAGAAGAGGTAGCGAAGATTAAGTCAGCGGTACTGGTTCATCACGGGGAACTCGACACCCGCCTGGCAGCCACATGGCCGCCATACGATAAGGCATTGACGGCGGCAAACGTCCCGCACGAAGGTTACATCTACCCTGGCGCCGTGCATGGGTTTAATTGTGATGCAACCCCGGAACGCTATAACAAAGCCGCAGCCGATCTTGCGTGGCAGCGCACGATCGACTGGTTCAACAAATACACGCGTAGCTGACCGGGCTTGGTATCAGCCGGCGTCATCCGAGTACGCCGGCTGATACTCCGAGGACCTCGGGACTATTGCACGTCGTCGGCTTGCAGCTCGGCGGGCACTGGCGTCAGAGTTCCAAATAGACCATTCGTTTCATGATCAGGGCCCGCGGTAAAGAACAACGTATTGCCCGGGCCCGAAGCGCCGCCATTGCCGAAGGCGAGTGCCCATAGCCCATCGATGTTCACTGCCGAGCCATCGGCATTCAGAACACTTCCCAGGTAGCGGCCGGTCAGCGGATTGAATGCCGCAATGTTTCCGCCCAGAAAATTGCCCACCAGGATGGCATGGCTGAAGACGCCGAAGTTTGCGGGGGCGAGCACGACTCCCCATGGCGCGTTGAACCAGTCTCCGTGTTCGAGGTGCGCAATCTTTCTGCCATGGTTATTGAAGACCGCGACAAAACCCAAGCCCGCGCCCCCGATGGGATCGTGCTTTGCTGCATCCTGCTGGGCATAGGTCACGTAGATGTTCTTTCCGATCCCCTGCACGTTGAACGGCGCAAAGCCCGGCGGGATGTCATCATCGTCCAATATTCTTTCGGGAATGCTTATTTGTTTGAAGTTGGAATCAAACACATCGATCCGGCCACTGTGAAAGTTGGCCGCCAGGATGTATTCCTTCCCATTCATGCCGAAGATGGTTGCTCCCTTGTACACGGCTTCGCTGGTTTTCTTCTGAGCCTGGGTATCCGGAAACTTAATAACAGCAGTCTTTGGATCTACAGCCCGGTTCCAGCCCTGGATCGTGCCGTCTTCGGTCACGAACAGAAAGACGGCCTGCGCGCCGGGAGCGAGAAGGAAATTCGTTGGGCTCCCGTTGAACATGGTTGCGGTGGGCGATCCGGCAGACTGCTGACCGGGAGCATTGGGGATCTTGACACCATTCTCCGGCGTGCCCGCAGCCCCGTTGAGTGCAACGATCGTCACTGGCTTCAGTACGGGAGGCGGAATCTGCCCCGCAGGGTTCGCGGGGTTCAGGCCGGATGTGTCGTAGAGCGTAGAGGTGCCGCCGGCGTTGTTTGAAATCCACCAGGGAGTCGTAGGGCCGTGGACCAGTCCCCAGGCGTTCTGCAAGTTGGGATCCGTAACTGAAGCTGCCGGCGTCACCGGCACATTGGACACCAGGTTTGTCTGTTGATAGTGCTGCGCCCATGCAAGAGTAGGAAACAGTGACAGTGCGCAGGCGTACACCAGAGCTGACCTCGATGAGTGGACGGGAAATTTCATTTGATTCTCCTTTTTGTGTCCGCAACTTTGTTGAGAGCTTCCCTTCCCCGCGAGAAGCTGTTGTTCTGCCCGTCGAGGCAGAAGTCACTTGCGTTGCCCGTTCGAGTGGGGCTTGCTGTTCCTGATCGGTGAGCGGTTTCACTGAGGTACATATCCACACCCAAAGACAGGGGAGAATTTTTCAGGATCGGACTCCGAAGGGAATGCTATTCCGCCGAGTCGCTGGAGTTGTCACAGTTATGTCGCGATCCTGTCAAAGTTGCTGGGATTCTGAAACGCTCTTCGGGGTTTTGTCACTAACCAGGTGCAAGGCGACGGAGAACCTCAGATGAAATTACTTACCGAGTTTGCGGGCCAGAATTGGCTCATTACGCCGGCGGCTCTCGCTCGAGGCGAAGCTCCGCCGGCGAGCATCCATGATCAGAGTTTTCTACTGGTTCTCTCGGGCGTGGCGATTGCGAACCTGGAAGGCAACAGTACTTCACAGTGGCTCAATGAAACACTGTCCTTCCTTCCCGACATGGCGGGGCCGCAGAATTCGGGGCCGTTAAATTTTGCGATTGGCCGATTTGGCATTCCGAAGCCGCCGGGCCAGAACTTCAGCATTGGGTTCTCGCTGGAAGAATGGGCCCCATTCGTTTCTCTCAGCTCGATCTTCGACCAGGATCAGTCGATCAACGCCGGATTCGCGGTAAACGCTTGGCGGCCCAACCATTTCGCCACTGGGACAAATGCCTTCACGCACGCGCCGGTCAACAATCTTTTTACGGGGATCAATGTGGATGTGGCCGTGAGAGACACGGACGCCTGGATTTTACGAATTGGCTACAACGTGACGCTTCTGGGGAAGATCGTGTTCCTGACTACCCCGAAGACATTGTTCAGTTCGAATTTCAATCCCACACCCGATGGCGCGCCGCCGTCCACCGTGCAGGCCGTGGGAACCGCAAGGGTCGAGGGGCCGCCGAGGAGCGTGATCGTAGTTGATCCTCCATTTCCGCACAGCGACAAGTGGGTGAAGATCACGGCACTGCCACTCACCAGCGAGCAACTACCTAGTTTCGTGGGAGTGCTTACCGAGGTCGACGGGGAGGGGGTTTATAACTTCTCCGCTGCGATCTTCGTGCCCACCGGCTCGGCTGTGGCATCCATCAGTTTCGAGACCACCCTCGCCCAGGAATTCATGCACATTGATTTCATGCCAAACAACACGGTGCGCATCGACGACACTGTCGAGTTCGGCTCGTTTGTGCGCGACCAGGTCTTCCTCTTGCAGGTGACTCTGAATATTTCCGCGACGCAATCGACCGCGCACGTGGTGGTTTCGGGAGGCGGGGCCTCGGGCGACCAGCAGTATACGATGCCTCCACCGTTCCATTTCCTATCGCTGCAGTTTGGCGAGATCAGATTGTGGAAAGGGTTTGGGGACCCGGGGAGCTTCGACGCGACGAATATTGTGGTTACGCGCGAACCCTAGGCTTCGAGGGTTGTGAGATTAACGCCGGGCCTCAAGTGCCAATACACACGACCCCACGATAACGAGTATTCCTGACAGGGCTGCGCCCGCGAGCGCCACATCTCCGTTCAGTCCGTGCGGCGTGACCAACAGCCGGGAGACGGACTGAGGCAGATGAAAGAGCCCCCATAGCAGCAGAACGACTGCGTACAGTCCGCTCAGCATGCCAACGATGAGGAACGGCCGGCGGGTCGCTCGCTGCAGCGCGTCCGCACGCCGCCTGGTTTGTGCGCGGCGCCAGATCAGGGCAGCCGGCGGAAGATCGAGCTGACCTTCCAGCGTTGCAGCACCGTCTTGCAGCGACGCGGCAATCAACTCCGTTTGGGTGCATAGCGCGCAGTCGCGCAAATGGGCGCGCAGCGAAGAGGTCCACAATCCGTTGCGCGTTGCTTCAATGACCTGCTGCTCTGTCTCACACTTCATGAACGGCTCTCTCCTTTCGTCCCAGCAACTCTGCCGCCCTGCGGCGCGCGCGAAACAACAAGATGCGAACACTCATTCGTTGTATCCCGATGGACTTCGCGATTTCGCTATGGGTCATTCCCTCGACATAAGCTAACCACAGCAACTGCCGTTCCCTGGGTTTGAGCTGCTGCATCAGATCGCGAACGTCGATCTCGGTATCGACATCTCGTTCGAAGGCGATTTCCGCGGGTTCGGACCATTTTGTATCCTCGCCGTTGCGCCATCGGTCGTGCAGTAGATTGGCCGCGATGCGGTACAGGTAAGGCTTGGTCTCCGCGAGCTCCCGATTCGCTAATTGGGAGCTCAGGAAGCGGCAGTAGGTCTCCTGCAGAAGATCGTTGGCCACGTCCGGGCGGCCGGACACGCGCGCGATGTAGGCCCACAGGGGTTTCGCGGTAGCTGCGTACAGCGCATGGAATGCTTGCTCTTCCATCCGTGACGACTCCTCCTCGCGCGCGAGGACAACCGTCTCGTCAACCCGAGCGACGCCCACTCTAGCGGCTCAAGAGACCAAAGGAGCGCGAGAGGAAGTAGGAGACTCCAGCAGCCACGCCGAAGCCGAGGCCGAGAGCAAGGGCAAGCGTGCCGAAGACGAGCGGCCCTTCGTCGCCGATATTCCAGGCGTGGAGCCGCAACATGCCGGCGCCAAAGAACATGAACACAATTCCTGCCTGGACTCCCTTGAGAATCTGGTTGTAGGGTGTGGTTCGATCGATCTCCATGCTCTTAATAAATTGGCTGCCCGCCTCGCTCTGGGCATAACCCAGGAGAGCATTGGGAGAATCGAATCGCTGCAGCAGGCCTCTTTGGACATCTGCCTGGAGCTGGGCTACTTTGTAGCGTCGAATGGAAGAAAAGAGCACCCACGCCACCCAGCTGATGGTTGAAAAGACTGCGATTACCGGTATAGTGTCCCCGCCCATATGCATGCCTCCGTTTTCAAGCTTCACCATGTAAAACGCTTCTGGAGCCGGATGGTTAACAGGCAATACGCAAATTGCTGGCGGAAAGATCCCGCTGTGCGACGTACTGGCGAACAGATTTTCGACACCGGAGGCGGTGATCAGGAGCATGTCTTCGGGTCTATGTGCAGTTGATCGACTACGGCTCCGAAACTACTGGAAGTTTGGCGGCGTCCCAGGCGGCGAGCCCGCCTGCCATCTCGATGAGATTGGTCATGCCGTGCTGGTGGAGAATGCTGGCGGCGATCGAAGAACGGTAACCGCCTGCGCAGTGGACGGCGATGCGGCGGCCGCGGGGAATTTCCGCGAGGCGCTCCTGCAAGTGATTGAGCGGGATGTTCAGGCTCTGCGGGATGTGTTTGGCTTTCCACTCGCCGGGATTGCGGATGTCCAGGACCATTGGTGGTTCTGCGCCCGCCAGTTCTTCAGCGACCATCGCCGGGGTGACCCGCTCCGTTGGCCAGACCAGGTCGGGCCTTGCAGTGAGGGCAACCATCCCCCCGTCGAGATAACCACTCACTTGATCGAAGCCAATGCGGCCCAGGCGTAGGGCGGCTTCCTGTTCCCTCCCCGGCTCGGCAATGATCACGATTGGCTTGGCGCGATCCAATAACGTGCCTGCCCAGGTGGCGTATTGACCGCCAAGGCCGATGTTGATGCTGCCTGCCAGATGCCCCTTGGCAAATTCTACAGCTTCCCGAACGTCCAGCAATTGCGCACCTGCGTCTCCCAGGCGAAGCACTTCATCGAGCGCAACGGGGTGCAGGACCCTCTCCAGGTTGGTGTCAAGAGTTACCCGCTCGCGGGTGTTCAGTATGGCGTCATAGGTGAAGTACTGTGGAGCGTCGGGCTGGTCGGCTGTGACCAGGCGGATGAACTCTTCCTTCGTCATTGGTTGCAGGGCGTAATTCAGGCGCCGCTGATCACCGAGCGAGGAGACGGTGTCGGAGGACAGCTGCTTACCGCAGAGTGAGCCTGCGCCGTGCGCGGGGTATACCAGGGTTTCATCGGGCAGGGGCAAAAGCTTGTTGCGCAGCGAGTCGTACAGGTGCGCGCCGAGATCGTTTGCGGTCCACCCCAGCGAGGCTCGCAGGTCTGGCCGGCCTACGTCCCCAATGAACAAGGTGTCTCCGGTGAGCACGGCGTGCGGGTTGGTTGGGTCTTTCTGAAGATCAAAGACCAGGATGGAGATGGACTCGATGGTATGGCCCGGAGTTTCCAGTACCTGCAGGCGTAGGGTGGGAAAGTCGAGGGTGTCTCCATCGGCCATGGGCACAAAGGGGTATTCAGCCTTGGCGCGGCTACCCAAATAAATGGTGGCTCCGCAGCGGTCGCGCAGTTCCAGATGGCCGGCGATGAAGTCGGCGTGGAAGTGGGTTAAAAAGACGTGGCGGATGTGGAGGCCTAATCTCTCTGCGTCCGCTACGTACTGCTGGATATCGCGCTGTGGGTCGACGACGATCGCTGTTGCGGTGGCCTCGTCTCCCAGCAGGTAGGAAGCGTGGGCCAGACAGCCGAGATAGTACTGCTTGAGAATCATTCAGTAGCCTCAACTATGGCCGGTTTGAAGGAAGGCGGCGTAGCGCCCCAGGGCAGCCAGGTGGTCGCGATCGGCTCGCAGGCCTACGTAGCCGTCGGGCCGGATGGCGAGGAGCGTGTTTCCTTCAATCCCCAGTTGGGCTGCCGTAGCGGGTTCGAGGCGCCCGATGGAGTCTGGACCGTTCGCACCGGCGGTGAGGGCCACCGCGGTCTCAAACAGAGACGAGTCTTTTACGTGTTTCTGCAGGGCAGCGTGGAGACTAAGCAAGGCCGATGGGTCTGCAGTGGGTCCGCCTAAAAGCATCAGTGTGCTGCCTGCATGATGGCCGAGCGCGTGAAGGTTGGAAGCAGCTGCCTGGGGCATATGCACCGGAATGTTGTCGGGCAGGCGAAAGCCGGCCGCGAACCCACTATTTGCGTCACCGAAGACAATCGGGGAGTGCGCGTAGTCAATATTCAGTTCTGTCTCAGCCACCATGTCGTGATGCAGGATCTCTTGATCGGCGAGCGAGGCCTTGATGGCCTGGTCGCGGGCCTTGCGTTCTGCTGCGTCCGTCATGGTCAGAGTATCTTCCATATTGTCGCCTGATTTCATTATCAGCTGCGCAGCCGGCCTGCGTTCGATTTCGTAGCTATCGAGCAGGGTTTCGTGGGCGACCCCTTGATGGACGAGAGCGAGTTTCCAGGCCAGGTTGAAGGCGTCCTGCAGACCGCAGTTCATGCCATGTCCTTCGCCGGGGGAACAGAGATGAGCAGCGTCGCCGGCCAGGAAGACCGGCCCGGATCGATAGCTGGTCGCGATCATGGTGTGACAACGGAACCGCGCTGGATTCTCGACATCGACGAAAACCGCGGATGGTATGTAGGTACGCAAGGTAGACAGAGCATCGGCAACGAGATCAGAGTCCTCCGAACCGGGTCGAAGGTAGACGCGCCAGCGATGGCCTGGAATCGCAGTCAGGATGATCGGAAGAGGCTCGAGATAGACCATCGTAGCTTCGAAGGTGTCAGCCCATGGCTGCACGGCGGCATCGAAGACGGCCCAGGGCTTCAACATGTCATGGCCTTCAAAACCAATGCCGCCCAACTTGCGGGTTGCACTGTGAAGACCGTCGCAACCCACTATCCATCGGGCCTCTACCTGGTATCGATCGCCGTCGCGGTCGATGTCCGCCAAGACGCGGTCGTCAGGAGTGATGGTTAGCCCGACCAGGCGGGAGGATCGATTGACCTGGCCACCGTGTTGATGGAGAGAGCCGGTGAGGATGGACTCTGTGGTCTCCTCGGAGATGCCGACATTGAAGCCGTAAATGCTGCCACAACCAGCCAGGTCTATCGCCCCGAGGAGTTCGCCGTCGGAATGAAGCTTGATCACCCGTTGTCTGCATCCGGCAGCGAGAAATTTTTCGACCAGCCCCATGGACTCGAATATCTGCAGGGAACGGGGGTGAACGACGGTCGCTCTATCCCAGTGGAGCGGCGCGGGCTGGGCATCGATCAACTCGCATGGGACCCCTCGGCGGTTGAGCTCGGAGGCGAGGAGCAGGCCGGTTGGGCCCGCTCCGACCACCAGCACTGTGGTTTGACGGATTGCGTTTGGACTCATAGATGGGGATCGATCCAAACGATAGGGGCGCGGGGGCGCGTTGTCAACCCGGCCACCTTCTCGCGGAGGAAGGGATTCGGTATGCTCGTTGAGGATTCAGCAGCGAGTCCGGGCAAGGAAGGAAAGACGATGGCATCAAGTGAAACGCAGATATGGAAGAGCGCGAGGCTCACGATCGAACGGGGCGAAAGCGAGACCCACGGCACAGTGTTTCGCTTGTCCGGACCGTTTACTGGCCGGGATATGTACAACTCGCTGTCGCCTGATGCGTTTCGCAATATCTTCGAATCGGCGCCGGGCGGTGCGCAGGCGCTCGCACACGTGTTCGACCTGACCGAGGTTCCGTATATGGATTCTACGGGGCTGGGGATGTTGGTCAGCCACTATGTCCGGTGTCAGAGCAAAGGGATTCGCCTCAGCATTACGGGAGTGAACGCCCGGGTGCGGGAGCTGTTCCGGCTCACGGGAATGACGACGGTGCTTCCCATCGCTTGAGAGCACTTGGTGTGATGGCGGTCCGCGGCGTGCCGAAGCTGTGGAATTCGAGTACATCGAACTAAGCCCGCTCACCCCGCTTCATCTGCTGCTGACAGAGGGCTGGGCAAACGGCGCCAAATAAACCGTTTCAGTTGCTGCCGGTCTTGTTCATCCACACATCCCAGGTGAGGGGGCCGATCTCCTCATCATCGAAGGCTTGGCCTGCGATCTTGAGCGCCAGCTTGATCTGGCCGTGGTGATAGCCTTCATGCCAGATCATGTGCTGCAGGAACAGCAGCGGATGATCATAGTGTTGTTGCATGGGCCGGCCGGAGCGAAGGCAATCCTCGACCGCGGCGCTCACGATACCGGCACTGCTGTCGAGGCCGGCGGCGATTCGCCCGGGATCGGACTCGCGGAGCCATTCGCGCGGCGGCAGCGGAGCGGCGTGATCCGGCGCGTCCTCTGAGACGAAAACCAGGCGCACATACACCATGTGCATGAACATTTCGCTGACCGAGGGACCGGTTGGCATGACGCGCGCGTCGAGGCCTCCTGGAGGCAAGGCGCGCAGCAAGTTGACAAGGATACGATTGTTGCGGTCCCAGGAATCGAGGACCGCGGCTAGGAGATTGTCTCCGGTGGCTGGTGGCATCCTGACCTCGGCTCTGCTTTGACGATTCTAACCGCGTTATGGGTTATTCAGCTGCGAGTTGGATTGGGGTTATACTCCGCGTTTCGTCACAACTCTTCTCATTGCCAGCTTCGCTCCGGCATGCGCTTCAAGGACCACATCCAGGGCAACCTATGCGATAAGCCATTAGCAAGCTAATTAACGCTGGCACGGTACTAAAAAATCGTTTGATAACGCCGGTAGGCCTGCTATAAGAGAGAGCAATTTACTTGGGCTCGACTTCGATCTACAGGCTCCGCACTTCCAGTATTAACTCTGTTTAAGAAATCGTCGGGATTATCTCCTCTCGCTCGGAACCCGGCTCAGCTTCTTCGATCCACCAGCTGCTTCCTATAAGAAGCTTGCGACCAACTCCTCCCCCGTTGGCGGCCTGGCAGTTTTGTCCATGTTGTACCGGCAGGCGGAGTTCGAGGAACGGTCCATAGTAAGCATGAACGGTGGCGATATCGATGATCGTTGAGACTTCGGCTAGGGCAAATTCTTCCAGGAATACCGTTGGGTTCCTTTCAGAGGGAGAGCTTAAATCCTTTTCGACCAATGGCTTCGTCGCAATGACCAGCATCTCGCCGCCCGCGGAGCTATCAGCGATACGTGGGATACTTGCGGATCTTATCGCCAGGCGTGTCGGCGAAAAAGAAGGCTCCCTGTTCGATACCATGGTGAGCTCAACCAGCCCAGATGTGCCGAAGTCGATCCAGTTAACCAATCCCAGCATCTATAACGCCTGGCTTCTGGAAACCGATTACGTACGCAACGCAACCCGAATCGCTCACCAGTTACTACCCAACAGCTTTCTGCGTTGCGATTTCGTTCTTCTCAAGCCCGCGAAGGTCGGCTCGGGCACGCCGTGGCATCAGGATGAAGCTTACTTCGATGTCCGATATGATCGGGAAACCCTCACCTTTTGGATGCCGTTACAGGACGTTGGCCCCAACGACGGCTGCATGATCTACATGCCAGGCACCCCGCAGATGGGGCTACTCGCGCATCGAAGCCTGCATGGTGATCCTCACACGCACGCTTTTGAGTGTGCAGTCAGCTTTGATCAGGATCAGGCTGTCGCTGTCCCCTTGCACGCGGGAGACTGCGTGGTTCACGGGCAGAGAACGCTCCATTGCTCTACCGATAACCAATCCAATGTCGATCGTTACGCATACATCTTAACCTTTGTCACGACACCGATCTTATTGAAGAACCCACGCAAAGCGCCTTGGCTGGAACAACGACAAAGTATCGAACAGCAACGGAGACGAGCCTGGATGTTGCGCGGAGGCGTGATCGTGCTCTTCCTGCGAAAGATTCGTAAACTCCGCTCGCTCACACCGTCGATGTATTTGGTTTATTTCAGACGAGGGGTGGACGCCATTCGGGTTCGCCGGTAGAGAGGGCTCATTCTTGCTGTCATGTCGGTCTTCGCCTTATTCTTCTCGCAGCAGGATCATCGGATCAACATTCATTGGGAATCCATGGCATGAAGTGTTGGGCTGCACTAGGTTAGAAACGGATGTTGCGCCGGTTCATGGATAGCTGCCCTCGATAGCGCTTCGTGCCGGCAATCAAGAGGCCACCCCCACTCCATCAGCCTGGTGTTTGCTCAGCTCGATCTGGATGATCAGTTATGGCCGCCTTCTTCCGGCGGCACGTAGTCGAAGAGGCGCAAACGTTCACTCTCGCGTTCGACGGATCGGGTACGGCCACGTATAAGCTCATTCAAAGAAATTGTGCCGCAGACCTGCTGGCTACTGCGATCGACTACCGGCAACGTCGCCAATCCTTCTGTCGCCATCACTTCGGCGGCTCCCCGCGCTGTACCATCCGAATACACGAAGGATGCGGGTAGCGTTTGCTTCGGTCCAGGATCCAGTACGGACGGATCTGGCACGGGCGACATAAGCTCACGCACGATCACCAGTTCCAGCGGATCGACGCCGTATTCGCGGCTTAAATGGTAACCGCGACGGCTCAGTTTTTCAGTGAGAATGGACCGTGGCATCAGCAGCGATGTAGTCAGGTAGGCCGCGATACAAGCAATGGTGAGCGGCAGGAGAGCCGGTAGGCAATGCGTGACCTCCAGACTGAAGAGGATCGCGGTGAGGGGAACACCAAGCGCCCCTGCCAGCATGGATCCCATGCCGATGAGCGCCCAGAAGGCCTGACCCTCTGCGGGTGCGTCCGTGACGTGTCCTACGGTTGCGCCCACTGCGCCGCCGATCATCAACAACGGGGCTAACACACCGCCTGAAGTTCCCGACCCCAGCGACGATGCCCACATCAGTGACTTCGCCACAGATGATGCCAACAATCAAAGCGACTGTGGCATTGCCGCGAAGCAGCTCTGCGATGTTGTCGTAACCCACACCGAGTCCTCGGGGGAAGAAGAGTCCTCCAATGCCCACGCCGATACCGCCCAATGCGGGCCACCACATCCAATGAAGGTGAAGGTGCTCGAAGAGGTCTTCAAAGGCGTACATCATGCGGCTCATGCCGGCGGATACCAGCCCCACCAATGCACCCAGAAAGAGCGAGCCGATGGCAAAGCTGAGGCGAGGGGTCGCATCAATGGCCGGCATTTTGAACAAGGGTCCGGCACCGAGCCAGTAGACGCGCAGAATGCCTGCCGTTGTGCTGGCAATCGCGACCGGGACCAGGCTCCTGGGCCTCCATTCGAACAGTAACAGTTCGACCGCGAGGAGAATTGCCGCAACCGGGGTGGCAAATGTGGCGGACATACCCGCAGCCGCGCCGGCAACCAGCAGGGTTGTTCGTTCTGCGTCGGTGACATGCATCCATTGCGCGATCAGCGATCCGACGGCGCCTCCCGACATGATGATCGGCCCTTCCGCGCCAAAGGGGCCGCCCGATCCGATTGCAATCGCCGCTGATACAGGTTTCAAAACAGCCACTTTGGGATCGACCCGGGCACGGTGAAGCAAAATTGCTTCGATGGCCTCGGGAATTCCGTGGCCGCGAATCTTGTCCGAACCGAAACGGGCCATCAGCCCGACCAGAAGACCGCCGAGTACGGGCACGATCACCATCCAATAACCCAGCGGGCTGCCCGCCGGAGAGACGGACACAAAGCTGAAGCGATGGTAGTAAAACAGGTTGGTGGAAAGTGCGATGCACCGCAAGAGCAGGAATGCCAGAGCGGTTGCACAAACGCCGATACCCATGGACACGCCTGAAAGGAGCCAGACTCTGCGATCAACGGTGAAATCGCGTAAGACAGACGGTTCCGACTTCATTTTCCTAATCTCCGTGAACGATCGCAGAGCTCTCGCGATCGATGGTGGCGCGCTTGTCAATTCTGCAGATGCGCGACAATGCCCGAATGAGCCGCGGGCCGAGTTCGTTGAGTTCCCGCTCGTGGTCTTCGGAAAGAACGCGAAGTACCCGGTGGCCCTTGGCAGTCACTTGCAACTGGATGCGCCGGCGATCGTTCAGGTCCTGATTGCGATGGATTAATCCCGCTTCTTCGCAGCGCTTGCTCAATTCGACGACGGTATGATGTCGAAGGCCCAGGCGCTCCGCGGCATAGGATACGGTTGTCTCTACTTCCTCGGGCGCTCCGGCGAGTTGCAACAGCAATTGGTGTTGCTGCGGGTGGAGACCCGCCTCCGTGGAGCAACTTTCGCTAAATTGGAGGAATTGACGTAGCTCATACCGGAACTCCGCCAGGTTTTGTAGTCTCAGCCGGTCTTCAAGCGGCAAACTCTTCGACATGCATTCATTATCGCATTACGATAGATTTTGTCCCGGAAAAAGACGTGGCGAGGGAAAGCAGCTTATTCAGGCCAAATCGACGTTTGGGCAGAAAGGTTGGCCGATTTCGCCGCCCTATTTCGCGAGTCCTTTTTGTGCCAGACCCCAGCGATAGACAAGTTCGACGTAGCCGTACTGGGCGTTGCGATCCTGTGGGTAGATGGTTCCAATCACGCTTTTACCCCAGCCGTGAGCGTAGTAGAAGTTAAGCGCAACCGTCTTCGTAGCCTGCCAGTCCGCGCTGATATCGGCAAGCGATGCGAAGGAGGAATGCCCGTTCCCTGGCCGGCCCGTAAATCCGAAGACCTTGTTGTCATAGGCGCCCCCACCCAAGTACCACAGATCCTTGCCCGAGGTCAGTTGCAGCCAGTGCAGGTCGGCGCGCAGAGCAACCTTGCTGACCGGCTTCTCCATCACCTGCACGAACTCGTCCGTACTGTTCATCAGGTTGTAGAAGGGGAACCGCGCGTAGACTCGTGGAGTGGGCAGTATCTGGAAAAAGGTGCTGTGCTTGTTGTCCGTGGGATTGTTATCTCCGCTGCTACGAAACCAGCCTGCCCGAAACCACGGGTAGGCGGCTCCTTTGTTCAACTGATATCCGCCCTCGAGTGCCGCCGCGTTCGCGCGGTGGTTCAATGCCCCCCAGCTTCCGTTCTGCAGGGCTCCCCAAAACAGGAAGTCGAATCGGCCCGGGCCTGCCGGAACGGTGGCCAGCATGTCACCGCCGTAGGTGCCGACCCGAATGCTGGCCATGGGCATTGCCGGTGCGGGCAACAGCGGCACGGCCGTGGCAGCCCTGTTTGCACCGCGGCTGGCAACGCACTATGGATGGCAGCATGTGTATGGCTTCGCCGCGGCCATGATGCTGCTCCCGCTCTGCGTCATGATATTTTGGGCCCAGGAGCCACCGGACCTCGAACATCAGTCGTTCCGGCAGGCTTCGTTGTGTACGCGATGTTGGCTGCCGCCATTCTTGTCATGCTCCGAGCAGTTTCGAAAGGCTGGACGAGCTGGGTTGGAGAAGGAGGGCGCGCGCTGGCGCCGCACGTTTCTTTGGATTCAGTGGCTGCAGACTGAACAGACGGGGGTGTCGTCAGGAGCGGCTAAACTGGCGTTGGGGTGACTTACAGCATTGCCATCGTCAAGAAGAAGGTTCCTGAAACTTGCCATTGCGTGCGCCGCTTATGGTCTGTCTGCCGAATCGGAAAAGCGGTCGAAAGGGCGGCAACGAACCGTCGTTATCATGTTCGATGGGTTTGGCCTGGATTATCTTGAGCAGAGCGACATGCCAACACTGCGCAGATGGCAGCGTGATGGCTTGTATCGGCAGGTACAAGGGGTCATGCCATCGGTTACCAATGCGAACAATGCATCTATTTGCTGCGGATGCTTTCCCCGCGAACACGGAATTACCGGCAACTCGTATTTCGATGGGGCCGCGGGTCATGAAGAGTACATGGAAGCCGCCGATCTGCTCCTTGCGCCTACGCTATTCGAACGTGCAGCGAAGTTCGGTGTATCGTCGGCTCTGCTGTCGAGCAAGAAGAAGACCATTTCCCTCTTGCGCCGGGGTACGACGAGCGTGCTCACCGCAGAAGAACCGTCTGCAGAGTGGGTGGCCCGGCTGGGGCCGGCTCCGCCGATTTATAGCCGTGAGATCAACTACTGGATTGTTCGCGCCGCGATCTACATCCTGAAACATCAGCCAGAGATACAGTGTCTGTACGTGCATACCACGGACTATCCGATGCATACATGGGCTCCCGATGCGGCGGAATCCAGGGAGCATCTGAAAACGATCGATACTCTGCTGGGAGAAGCGTACGCGGCTGCACCGGACGCTCAATTTCTGCTGACCGCGGACCACGGCATGAACCATAAGACCCGCGCGTACGATCTCGACAAGATGCTCGCGCGGTCGGGAACTCCGATTCGGATTTCGATTTCCGCGGAGCG
Organism: uncultured Acidobacteriaceae bacterium; assembly: GCA_963850235.1. Classification (GTDB taxonomy): domain Bacteria; phylum Acidobacteriota; class Terriglobia; order Terriglobales; family Acidobacteriaceae; genus PALSA-350. Next base: position 363,989 of record CAWKKM010000024.1, read on the forward strand.
AGACCGGTATATCCAACATCACCGTGGTCTGGGTGGTGCGGCCTGGATCTATCTCAAACATGCGGAGGATCGGAAGAAGGTTATGAATTCCGTCCAGGCGCTTACCGGGGTTGAATCCGTACTTACCCGAGAGGAGGCCGTAGCCAAATTCAATCTGTACGGTGCTCGCGTCGGAGATTTATGCGTGTTCGGTGACAAGGACACCGTCTTCGGAGAGATGGAGGAAGCGATGACCGCCTTGCCCGACAACTATCGCAGCCACGGATCGAGGTACGAACTGGATATTCCACTGATTGTTTTCAACTCCTCGGAAGCGCCGCCCAAGTCTTACTTCAAGCACAACCTTGACCTTACGCGGTGGCTGTATCGAGCGTGAGCGAGGCGATGGTCTGCGTTCGGAGACCTGCCAGGATATCTCAATCCTGAATCTTAGGCACGACACTGTCGAGAATCGTTATGTGTTCCCCGGTGGTGAGTGCGCCTACGCTTGATTGTGTGACCAGGATGGTGGTGCCAGGTTGCAGAGCGGAGCTGACAGCCGCAAAGAATCCGCGCGGCATGTGGACGCGGTTGAGGGTGGCCTCGTCGAGTTCGCGGCCCTTGTCGTCGTCGTGGCCGGGGAGACCCACGTAGATCCAGTGGATTTTGCCGTCGGCGCCACGGGTCAGGTTGATGACGTGAGATCCGGGATCGTCGTCGTTGATCTCGGCCACGCTGCGGCCGATCTCGACACCGTTGCGGAGGACCACGATGCGCTGGTCATGCTTGGAAACAATGATGGTCATTGGCCCGGTGGGCGACTTCTCAGGCTCCCAGCGAAACTCCTGAGAATTGAGGTGCTGTTGCGTTACTTGCTGTCCCTTGGCGTCCAAGGGAGCCAGCAGGCTGGCGTCTGTGGTGGTGATGTGATTGGCGGCATCGCCTTCCACCACGACGGTAGCGCCGAGAGTGGTGATGGTGAAAAGTTGCTGCGAAAAGGTATAGGGAAGGTGAACGCATCCATGGCTCTCGGGATAGCCGGGCAGGCCACCAGCGTGGAGAGCAACCCCATCCCAGGTGAGGCGCTCCTGGAAGGGCATGGGCGCGTTGTTGTACTTTTTCGATCGATGGCTGGCGTCCTTCTGCAGGATGGTGAAGACGCCGATTGGGGTTTCATGGCCGGGCTTTCCCGAGGAGATGGTGCTGACAGCGATGCGCACTCCGTTGCGGTACACAGTGGCGCGCTGGCGCGAGAGATCGACGTAGATAAGGATCGGCCCGGAGGGCGCGACGGAGGAAGCCCAAACCCATTCGCCGGGTTGCAGAGCGTCGGCGAGACGGGCAAGTTCGGCGGGCGAGCTGACCTTAGCTCCCTGAGCATACATCGGCACACTGCCGGCAAAGGCGCCGGCCAGGATGGCCAGCATCCATGTGCGGAACCATCTGCTAACTTCATTCTTCATCTCTGTCGTGCCACACCCAATCTCCCGAATTGTCACACGAAACTGTGCGGCCTGCCAGAAGGATTGAGTCGCCGGGCCATCGTCGCCAGCAACTTCGGGCGCACGGCCGGCCGGGTCCACGGACACTCGGCTATGCAGATCCCCTCATCCCCAGATCGACAACAAGGCGACACTTCGGCCATACTTCCTCTGCAAGAACAGGAGAGCTTATTTATGTGCGATGACTTGATTCACCAGGGTCTGATCCATGATCCCACTATTTCGCGGAGGGCCTTTGGGCTGGGAGCGGCGGCGACGGTTGTGCTGAGTTCTTCGGTCGCCGCGGCGCAGGGAAAGGTGGTTCAGAAGGACGTAGATGTGCCCATGGCGAGTGGTGTTTCCGACTCGGCACTCTTTTATCCCGAGGGTAAGGGAACCTGGCCGGCTGTCCTGGTGTGGACCGACATTCTTGGGCTGAGGCCGGTATTTCGCGAGATGGGTCAGAGGCTCGCCGCCCAGGGCTACGTGGTCCTGGTGCCGAATCCTTTCTACCGTAATGCAAAGGCGCCGGTGGTCGATGGTTCGTTTGATTTCAGCAAGCCGGAAGACCGCGCCAAGGTGATGCCGATGGCCGCGGCGTTGACTGCCGATGCCAACATCAGCGACGCGAAGTCGTACGTCGCCTTTCTCGACGCGCAGCCGCAAACCAACAAGAAGAAAAAGATGGGTGTCCAGGGATATTGCATGGGCGGACCGCTGACCTTTCGCACGGCAGCCACGGCACCCGATCGTGTGGGCGCGGCTGCTACGTTTCACGGAGGCGGCCTGGTGACTGACAAGCCAGACAGCCCGCACCTGCTGATCCCGAAGATGAAGGCCGAGGTTCTATGTGCCGTGGCAGACAATGATGACAAGCGCGACCCAGCGGCCAAGGACAAGCTGAAAGAGGCCTTCGCCGCGGCGCATCTGAAGGCGACGGTTGAGGTCTACGAGGGCTGTAACCACGGTTGGACGGTGCGCGGCAGCCAGGTCTACAACGAGGCAGGAGCTGAGAAAGCGTGGGCGGAACTAACCGCACTTTATAAGCGGAACCTCGCCTAAGCGATGGAGTTGCAGGCTGGGCGGCAACCAGTTCATTCCCTGGGGAGGAAATCCCGCCACCTGTCTGATTCAGCAACCTGCTTCAGGACTTCATTCCGGACTCCGAGGAAGCGGTCCATATAACGCTTCAAAAATAGTCGTTCGGCGATCGGTCCGAGCACCGGGAGAGGTGCTGCAAAGGTCAAGCGGTCTTTCATTTCAGTGCCGGTTTCAGACAGCGCCCGGAAGAAGTGATCGTGCTGCATAAATTTGAACGCACCCTCCGTCATCGTGTCCTGGAAATAGTTGGGCGGATCAAATGCAGTGATTTTGCTGGTAAGGTGCTGGCGAATCCCGAGGTGTCGCGCGCGCCAACGGACGAACTCGTTTGGACCGATAAGACCTGTTACGACTCCCGCGACCGCTTGTTCGCCTGACTTTTCCGTCCCGAGAAGATGCACCTCTATGCTGCGTGACAAGTCAAAGCAACGCCGGATCGGTGCAGAGATTTGCGTGCACTGCTCAAGGGAAATCATGGCCCTCGCAACGTCTTGCCTATTGTAGGCTAGGCTCGGGATAGTGGCCGCGTGAAAAGACTCTCGAAGCTGGTGGGATGGGTTTTGAGAGGCCGTCAGAAAATGATTGGGCCGGTGGAACGCTTTGAGTTGAGGTGACAGTGCAAGATAGCGTCGTGCAAAACGTTGTCCCGGGTGCGATCCATCCACCAGCGAGCGTCCCGCGCTCCCGACTGTTGCTCTTGTTCCTGATCTTTTTCTTTATTTGTTGCGGTCTCGGATACCCCGTGCTGAACCGTGTCGATTGGCGGCAAGCGCCTGGAGGGCTGAATGACGTGGTCACTTATGCGGGCCTGGTCACGACGCGCCCTACCCCTGATTTGAACGAGCATATGCAGTTCCGGGTGCTCGTTCCTTATCTTGCAAGGCCGATCTACCGCATGGCAAGAAATCATATCGGGACATGGGATCCGATCATGTTCGGTTTGCTGGTGGTGAATTCCCTTTTCGTGGCTCTTACCGTAACCCTTCTCCTCATCGTGGTTCATCGACAACTCGGAAGCTACCCGGTGGCGCTCGGTTCTGCGTTGATCTACCTGCTCAACTTCGCTGTTCCAAACCTGCGACTCGCCGGAACGATCGATGCAGGAGAAGCCTTTTTTCTTATGGCGTTGGTCTGGAGTCTTTTCCGGGAGGACTACTGGATGTTGCCACTATGGGCAGTCATCGGTGCAACCGCGAAGGAGTCTTTCGTGCCGTTTCTGATGGTGTTCAGCCTTTCGTGGTGGCTCTGCTCGCGACGGGGGCTTCGCAGGCCATCCACTGCGGCGATCTGGATGGTCACCTCGTGGATTGCGGGACTGGGCTCTCTGACTGCACTGCAATGGTGGATTACCCGCGTGTTTCGCTCCCCCCTGCGTTTCGGATTGGATCTTCACGGGAATTCCGCGTATCTGGAGCACTTTCTCTCATCGTTCCAGGACCGCAATCTTTGGTACATATTCTTTTGGCTTTTGCCACTATCGCTGTTGCGGTTGAGCCGGCTTCCGCGAACCTGGCGGGTTGCCACTGCCGTGGCCAGTGCTACGGCTTTTGCCCTCGATGCCTATTATGGAGGCGCCCCTGGCACAATTGGCCGGGCTCTGTTCAGCATCGCGGGACCGCTTCTGTGCGCCTCTGCCGCGATCTTCCTGTTCACGGACGAAGGCCGCCCGCGAATCTCCCAGCTAGGCTGAGAGTGGGTTTCGTTGGGACGCACGAAGGCTAAGCGCGGGGACAAAACCCGCACTCAGCCCCGAGGTAACTGCAAAGGCCACTGCTGCCCATGGCGATTACTGCGCCGCCGCCCCAGAGGGAGCGACCCCAACCACGAGCAGCGTGCCGCCATCCAATTGAATATCTTTCCTGGCCCCCAGCAGGATGCTGGAAGCATCCGCCATCCTGGGATCTTGTTGCCCTGGTGCGTTGTTCGCTACGAGGACTCCGGGGATCGACGTGGTGCTTATCGCTATCTGTCCGGTTTTGGCTACGACAGTCCCTGGCGCAGGGCTACCGTTTGCGGCACTGCCCGCACCTGGAGCTGCGCTGCTCGCGTTGCTCCCGTCGTTGGCAGCACGACTCGTACTCGGATTGGCAGATCCCCCCGTTTGTGGCCCGTTCGTCGCCCCACCACCTGTGGCGGAGATCCCGCCGGCCGATGCTGCTCCGTCCGGTGGAGAGATCGATTGGATCTGCGAATGGACAGGCATGGTTTTGCCGCCCTTCAACTCAACGCGATCAAACTGCAGCGCCAGTTGCGCATTCTGGCCAGGTTGGCTTGGCTGCGCGGCGAGCACATGGCCCACCAGTTTCGATCCCTTGGGAATCTCGGTTCCGTCCGGAGTCTTCACCGGCGTCTTTGTCTGGACGACCACGCTATCTCCATTCCTGGCGGTCTTTGAGTCCAGCTTGCTCACAAGTTCGCCATTGATTGGGCTCATCTGTGCGGCGGGTGCTCCCGGGCTCGCGGATGAACTGTTCGGAGGCGCCGTCTCCGTGCTTGAAGGGCTTTGCTGCGCAGCGGGGGTGTCCGGTTGGGTGGCCGGGGGTGGTTGCTGCGCCCAAAGCGGGAAGCTTGCCAGGGCGAAGATGCCTGACACGAGCGAGGTGCACGTTTTCATGAAAAATCCTCCGTGGGTTCCCTACGCTTCCGCATCCGCAGTCCAGGGCGCGATCGCGAGGATTCCAATACGCGCGCAACCGTCGTGCCAAACCAGCGTCCCTCTTTGTAAATTTTGCTAAGGGGTTGAGTTATGAATTGATTAGCCTTCGACGGTGTGCGTGAGGTGTGATTGCAAAACGGCGTTGGAGGGAATTCTCTCAGTAGACCGAGTAATTCTTCCCGGGCGGGTAATTCTTCCTAAGGGAAAACTACTGACCAGGCGAAGTGTTGACCTGTGATTGACTTGTCGTCACAAGGTTTACCTAGGGGAAACTAGCCAAGACCTGATTCCAGAAGCCTTGGATGGAGAGGATGTGCATGAGTCATTCACTTGCAACCGGCTCACTCGCAATGGTCCAGCCGGTGTGGCACCACCTGTCAGGCAACAACGACCATCAAGCGGGAGAGTTGTATCAAACTTCCCTGATGTCTGCATTGATGGCTGGGATTTACCAAGGTGAGGCAACGTACGGACAGATTCGAAAGTACGGCGACTTCGGCCTTGGCACTTTCAATGATCTCGATGGCGAGATGATCGGCTTTGACGGGAGGTTCTATCAGCTTCGATCGGATGGGTCCGCTCGTCCCGTCACGGACGAGCAGAAGACGCCTTTTGCGGTGGTCACCTTTTTCCAGCCGGAACAGGAGTTGGATTTGCTACAGCCGATGACGAAGAACGACCTTGTCGCGACGATCGAGAAGGCAACGGACGCCAACCTCTTCAGCGCCGTGAGAGTAGTCGGCATTTTCGATGAAGTGCGTACACGAACCGTGCAACGTCAGGCCAAGCCATTTCCTCCGCTCACAGAAGTAGCGAAGCATCAAATAGAGAAAGTCTTCACCAACGTGGAAGGGACGTTAGCTGGATTTCGCACTCCAACGTATGCGCAAGGTATCGGGGTGGCAGGGTTTCATCTGCACTTTTTACGGCAAGATAAACAAGCTGGAGGACACGCACTGGACTATCGAGTTCGCGAAGGGAAAGTGCAGACGTGCACGGCACATGATCTCCGGGTGGAGTTACCTACATCGGCAGAATTCCTCAAGACAAACTTCGGGGATCCGGCGCTAAGTGAGAAGATCAAGGCGGCGGAGGAATAGTCGGCGGGGATTTGGCCGATTGGATAAGTTTTCGTCTTTGCAAAGGTTGGCGGGCCTTTCCAGATGCGTCATTCATTCTCGCCTATTCCCGGGTTCTCCACTGGATGCGGACATCTCTCGTTCTCATTGGATGACTTTTCGTCCCCTCAATCTGGGTCGGGGGGTGGTCCCCTTATCTCCTCAAGCAGACTCCCGCCGGACGGTTCGGACAGCCGAGTGAGATCGCGAATGCTGTGGCGTTTCTGGCTTCGGATGAGGCGGCGTTTTACGCATCTGTTGGTGGCGCCCGTGCAGGAAATCCGGGACCATGGGCCCAAAACGGATTCTTCCAATGCTTTCATTCCATGGCGCAAGAGCTCTTGTTCCAGGTCACGGCATCTCGCCACATAGCAAAAAAGCGTTGGACAGGCTGCGCCCTATAAGCGCTACCTAATTTGGGATGTTTTTCTTCAAACCCCGAAGCCGAAGGAACCTCGGCGATGACAATGGGAAGGGTAGCGCTTCCGGCTGGGATTGGTTGCTTGTGAAGAGAACTGCAGGTCCCTCGGCTTCCCAGATTTCCTGTCAGAGTTGCGGCTTCGATCACTGCATGTGGCTTTAAGGAGAACCATAAGCGGTCGCTGGCAGAGCTGTGAGTAGGAAATCCGGTACGCTCGGGATGACAGATAGGAAAGGGTGGTTGAAAGGGAGAGGGCCGTTGCCAAGGGGCGGGCCGTTGTCAAGGGACAGAAAGGACAGAACGGTTGGGGGGCGGAGAGGCATTTTCCATCGACAAAAAGTCACAGCCTCTCAGGATAACGGCGTTGTGGGCGTTCTGAAGAAATACGCTCCCTGATAGGTTAGCGCTTATGGGGCTGCGCCCCGTCTTTTTCGGCCCATGTACGCTTCGGCGAACATGGGGCACCCGTCCAAGGATGGAGGCTCCGTTCATTGCTCCCACCACGGTGACGACGACAACGCCTTTGAGCGAGAGACGTACAATGCATTCCAGATGCGCATTCGTTTGTCGTTCTCAATTTTGCTGCTCGCGCACTCACTGTTTGGGCTTCAGCTTTCCTTTGCGTACGCGCAAGCCCTGGCAGCTCCCGCCGTGGTTACCATCGACGGGCTCGGCAAGGGCACGGTCGATCTCTCCGGGCCCTGGCGTTTCCATATCGGCGACGACATGCATTGGGCCGACCCTGGCCTCAACGACACTCCGGGTGAAAACGGTTGGGAGAGCATCCTTCCGGATCGTCCGTGGGGTGCTCAGGGGCACTATGCCTACACGGGTTTTGCCTGGTATCGGCTGAGGCTTCGCGTTACCCCCGCACCTGATGTCAAAACCGAGTTTCAGCTGCTGTTGCCTCAGCTGGAAGACATTTGCGAAGTTTACTGGAATGGGAGGCTGGTGGGCCGGTACGGAAAATTGCCTCCACGCCCGTGGTCGCCGGCTGTCAATGCGCCGGCAGCTTTCACCCTGCCTGATAGCCGGTCGGGTACGCTGGCTATCCGGGTTTGGAATGGACCGCTTGGCTCCAGTGCATCCGGGACTGGCGGCGGAATCTCTCAGACGCCCCTGATGGGGGATGCCAAATCGATTGCCGATTACATCGGCAATTGGAACTACGGTTTTCTGCGCGGCACCCTTTACTTCAACGCGCGCAACGTTCTCTACTTCATCGTCGCTTTAGCGGCCTTCGTCCTATGGCTCCGTCGCAGAAGTGAAACTCTACTCTTTTGGTTTTCCATTTTCGCTATCTGCCCGGCTATCTGGACGTCGCTCTACACCATGCGCCTTCCTGTCTCCAGCCAGTTCAGCCAGTTTTTGCTGCAGCCGCTATGGGCCCTGCGTAATGTCGCGCTTTGGTTTCTTCTCATCGAGATGCTTCACCTCCGCAACCACCGCGGGCTGGTTCGTTGGGCAAAGATTCTTGCGGTTCTCAGCCTGACTGGTGCATTCCTTGACGGCTGCCTTACTTATGCCCCCGCGAATTGGATCTCTCCACACGCCAGCGCCTGGATTGATGGGATCCTCACCGTGATCATTGAACCGTGCCAGCTTTATCTGCTGGTACTGGTGGCGAGCGGTTTCCGCCAGAAACTTGATTCGGCGCGCTGGGTGCTTGCTCTCAGCGCATCTCTTTCTCAACTCCTGGCAGTCATTGTCGTCACCGTGCGGCAGGGCCAGCGGTTCACCCACTGGAGGCTCGCTGAACAACTGTCTTCGCCACTGTTCCATTTAGGCCCTGTCTATTTCAATGCCGACACCCTGCTCGATCTTCTCGTGTTTTGTTCGGTCATCTACGCGGTATATCGCTACATTCGCGACCAACAGAATCGCAAGGCGATACTTGAGCAGGAACTGCACAGCGCCCGTGAGTTGCAGCAGGTACTGATCCCCGAAAAGCTGCCGACCCTTCCGGGGTTCAGCGTCTCCAGCGCGTATCGACCCGCGCTCGAGGTGGGTGGCGACTTTTTTCAGATCATTCCGCTGGAGGGGCCGGCCGCCGGATCGACGCTCGTCATCCTCGGCGACGTAAGCGGAAAGGGGCTTCGTGCCGCGATGGCTGTGTCGCTTATTGTGGGTGCTGTGCGCACACTAGCGGAAAATACATGCCGGCCGGCTGAAATTCTCGCCGGCCTCAGCCGTCGCCTGCACGGCCGTCTTGAAGGCGGCTTCTCGACTTGCGTTGTCCTGCACCTCGATCCCCACGGCACTTGTACCCTGGCCAGCGCGGGCCACCCTGCGCCCTACTTCAACGGCAAAGAGATCGATTTGCCCGGCGCTTTGCCGCTGGGCATCGATCCTGCGACTGCCTACGAGGAGACTATGGTTCAGTTCCAGCCTGGCGACCGCTGCGCTCTTTATACGGACGGATTGCTCGAGGCACGCACGCCTTCCGGTGAGATCTTCAGCTTCGAACGGCTGCAGACGCTTTTTGCTTCAGATGCTGACGCGGCACAGGCTTCCGAGGCCGCCGTCGCGTTCGGCCAGGATGACGATATCACTGTGGTCACGTTGACGCGGCTGGCGACTGCTTGAATGATTCGTAACGATTGCGGTTGTTGATCATTGAATGAGAGCGGTTGTTGGGCCGCGCCCATCGTCTATCAACGAAAAGTGTTACCTACATGCCCGGTACTTTCTGTACCGACATGCCCGCTCCCACACAAAACGCGAAGCGGTCAACACGAAACGCTAAATCGTATCTTGCAAAAAAATATCCAAGTGCTGGGCGGCCGGTCCCACAACGTTTGATCAGCTGGGCGGAGTGGCCTAAAGATAAAGCCGAATTCATTTGCAAAAGGATTATGTGCGGCCTACAAGGGAGAAGCTCTTGTGGAGTTTTGTATCAGGGCACGACTTTTAGTCGGGCCGCACAAGGTGAGAAAGATAATTGGGCTTCAGCCCCTGCTATGGCACATCCTGCACGAAAGGCTTGCCCGGAGAAAATCTTGAGCAACGCACGGGTGTTCTTCGCCACGACGAAAACCAGCATGGCCCGACGCTTATTGCAGTCGGAACGGAATGCAATGCTTCTCATCGACGTGCTGCGTTCGAATGTTGCTGCAGGTAAGTTTCAGATGCATGATTTCGCGGTTATGCCAGATCATCTGCATTTGCTGATGACTCTTCCTAGCGACGTCAGCGTCGAAAAGGCCATGCAGTTTATTAAGGGCGGATTTTCGTATCGTCTGAAGAAGGAGTTCGGATTTCAGGGTGAGGTGTGGCAACGCGGGTTTTCTGAGGTGCGGATCGTTGATGGACAAAGTTTCATTCATCACCGCGCGTATATCGTTCAGAACCCTGTCCAATCAGGACTTGTCGATCGTGCTGAACACTGGCCCTATTGTTACAGTTACCTGGCGAAGAAAAAGGCGCAGGGGCTAAAGCCCTCATCTGCTGCATGCGTTAACGGCCCGACTAAAGTCGTGCCCTGATACAAAACATTAGTGCGGTGACTCACATCGGCCAGGATACAAAACATTAGGGCAGTGACTCGCGTCGGGCCAGGATACAAAGCGCTCAACGCGCGAGCAGGCGCGCCTGAGAAAAAGCAATAGAAACCTTCGCACATAGCAAAGCCCGCACCGTAGGCGCGGGCTTTGAGGAATTACCGACGGACTAGGCGTTGGTGTCGCTGCCGCTGCCGTCGGGTGGTTGTTGCTCGGCCATGGCCTTGTCGATTTCTTCGCGACGCTTGGCCCTGGCTTCGGCGCGCTTCTGGCGCTTCTCGTCCAGCTCGTGCTCGGAGCCCAGGAGTTCGATGAAGGCCTTTCTTCTCGGCTCCGTCGCCTTTTTGGAAGCCGGTGCGGACGATGCGGAGATAGCCGCCGGCGCGGTCTCCGTAACGCGGGGCTACGGTGTCAAACAGACGGGAGACGGCTTCCCGGGTCTGCAGATAGGAAAGGGCCAGGCGGCGGGAATGCAGGTCGCCCCTCTTGCCCAAGGTGATCAGCTTTTCGACGTGAGGACGCGCAGCCTTGGCCTTGGTGATCGTCGTCTCCACCCGGTCCTCGAGAAGAATGGACGTGACCAGGTTCCGTAACAAGGCTCGGCGATGACTGGTGTTGCGTCCTAGTTTGTATCCTGCATTGCGATGGCGCATGGGTTTCTCTCTCTTGCACAAAATGTTGCAGTGACCGGTGAGCTCCCTCACCGGTCACCGCGAATGACTAGAAGTTCTCCGGCTCCGACTGGAGGGGAATGTCCACACCATCCAGATCTTCGTCGTCGTCATCCTCTTCGTCGTCGTAACGGTTGTAGCTTGCGGCCAACGTCGCGGCCGGCAGTACGCTGGTCGGGCCAGGCACTGCGTTGCCGTGCTCGTCGATCTTCATGCCCAGAGACAAGCCCATCTGCGCCAGGATTTCCTTGATCTCGTTCAAGGATTTGCGGCCGAAGTTCTTGGTCTTGAGCATCTCAGGCTCGGTCTTCTGTACCAGCTCGCCGATGGTCTGAATGTTCGCGTTCTTGAGGCAGTTGTAGCTGCGCACGCTCAGTTCCAGCTCCTCGACGGAGCGGTTGAGGTTCTCGTTGCGCAACTGCATGCGGCCTTCGTCGTGCGCGCTCTCGGCTTCGATCTCTTCCTCGAAGTTGATGAAGATGCTCATGTGGTCCTTGAGCAGCTTCGCCGCGAGGCCGAGCGAGTCAGCGGGCAATACTGAGCGATTGGTCCAGACTTCGATGGTCAGCTTGTCGTAGTCGGTGATCTGACCCAGACGGGCGGCGTCTACGGTGTAGTTGACCTTGCGTACGGGCGAGTGGACAGAGTCCACGGGAATAAAGCCGATGCCCAGGTCGGAGTCGAAATTCTTGTCAGCGGAAACGTAACCACGGCCGCGCTTTAAGCGCATTTCCATGTCCAGCTTGCCACCTTCGCTCACGGTCGCGATGTAGACGTCCTTGTCCAGGATCTCGACGTCTCCGTCGGCGTCGATCATGCCGGAGGTGACGACTCCCGGCTGGTCCGCACGGAGGTAAAGAGCCTTCGGGCCTTCGCCGTTGAGCTTGAAGGGAATCTGCTTGAGATTCAGGATGATGTCGGTGGCGTCTTCGACAACCCCGGTGATCGACTGGAACTCGTGCAGTACGCCTTCGATCTTGACGGCGGTGACAGCCGCACCCTCAATGGACGAGAGCAGCGTGCGGCGCAGCGCGTTGCCGATGGTGGTGCCGAAGCCGCGCTCAAAAGGCTGGGCGCTGAACTTGCCGTACTTTTCGGTGAGCGTGTCGGTGTCGACTGCAAGACGTTTCGGTTTTTGGAATCCTCTCCAAAGCATATCTGTGTTCCTCTCCATGCACGCCGTCGCGAAGCATTCTGCTACGGTCGCGCGTGTTTCTCCTCGTTGATTGAATCTGTACTCTGCGACTACTTACTTACTGTAAAGTTCGACGATCAACTGCTCGTTGACGGGCAGGTTGACGTCTTCCCGCTTAGGCAGCGCCAGTACCTTGCCGGACAGATTGGCGTGGTCTACTTGCAGCCACCGTGGCGGTTGCTGATGACCGGCAAATTCTGTCGAGGTTTCGAGTACTGTGAGTTTCTTGCTGCCTTCGCGGATCTTGATGTCGTCGCCTACGCTCACCTGGTAGGAAGGAATGTTCACCTTGCGGCCATTCACTTCCACGTGGCCGTGGCGCACGATCTGGCGCGCCTGGCGGCGAGAGGTGGCGAAGCCGAGACGGAATGCTACGTTGTCGAGGCGGCGCTCGAGTTGCTGCAAGAGCAATTCACCGGTGACGCCCTGCGCCCGCGAGGCCTTCTCGTAATAGGCGCGGAACTGGCTTTCCAGGGTGAAATAGATGCGCTTCGCCTTTTGCTTCTCGCGCAGCTGCAGACCGTAGCCGACGATCTTGGGCTTGCGGTCGCGGCCGTGCTGGCCGGGAGCGAAGTTGCGCTTCTCAATGGGGCACTTTTCGGAAAAGCACTTGGTGCCCTTCAGGAAAAGCTTGGTGCCTTCGCGACGGCAAAGGCGGCAGACAGGTCCGGTGTATCTTGCCACGTAGTTCTCCTTACTTCAGAGGCCGACCGGTTTAC
>CAWKKM010000025.1:0-246865 GCA_963850235.1 uncultured Acidobacteriaceae bacterium
CACGTGGTTTATCGTCCGGCGCAACTCAACCCCGAGGCGTTGAAGGCGGGATACGATTGGGCCTATCGTGAGTTCTATCGCTGGGCGTCGATCACACGCGCCGCACTGCATCACGGCACCTTGAAGCATCAGGCCAAGCACTTCTTTTATGCTTCTGGCTGGAAGAAGTTCGAAACCGTCTGGGATTTGTTGATTCGGGCGAAACAGCTCGCACTAGCGACGCCCCTATTGGAAAGCGTACTTTCGCGGGTCACCGGCGCGACGGCAACTCAACCCACGGAGTCAGAAAGCCAGCTGGTAGTCCTGCCCCAGGGAACTCGATGAAACACCGCAAATACTAAATCTCTTCGATTCTGCGATCGACGTCACGGAGCAACGTGAGTTCACTCCAGTCGAGGTGCTCCTGCAAGCCGAGGTAGTCATCGGGGCCAATCCGGTCTTTCGTGCGAAGCGTTTCCAGTTGTTCTCGTTCCGCCTCGATGGCCTGCAGACCGAGTTTGCGATAGCGATCCAGGGACTCGATACCCGTTTCCCGGCGGCAGGTGCGTCGTATCAGGGAAAGACGAAATCGCAGGTTCTCAGCTTCTGGTCCGTCTTGCCCCTCAAGGCTTGCGAGGCCGGCTTCAGCCAGGGCGGCACGGGCAAACGATAGCTCGAGGGCTGCGTAACCACTGCGGTCAAGCTTAAGCAGCTTGATGAGTGGCGCGAGAGTGAGGCCCTGAAGGACCAGTGTGGCGAGAACCACGCTGAAGGCGGTCAGTAACACGGTGTCGCGCTGGGGAAAGTTGTCAGGCAAAGCGAACGCGGTGGCAATCGTTACGAATCCGCGCATACCGCACCAGCCTACGAATAGAGCCTCGCTGAATTTTGGCGGGCGCCGGCTTGTTTCTGGAAGATGCCCACCAGGCCTCGATACGATTGAAGCCGATGACAACGACCAGGCGCGTGCAGATTACCGCCACAACAACCAACAACGCGAAACCCAGAGCTTCGCGGAGATGAGACGGTTGCAGGCGAGCAAGGATGGATCTCGCCTGCATACCCATGAGCAGGAATGCGAACACGTTCAAGGTGAAGACGACTGAGCTCCAGACCGCGTAGGACTGTACACGCATGCGAGCGTCAAATGTGGTGGAGTCGGTGATGCGTGCGAGTGTCATGGCAAAGGCGATTACGCACAACACGGCGGAAAGATGGAGATGATCGGCGACGATCCACAAAAGATACGCCAGCACGAACTGGAGCAGATCGCCTCCCAGCGTATCCTTCACCATCCGGTTTACGTACCGCGCGCCATAAGCGCAGACCATGCCCAGGATCACGCCGCCGGGAACAGCCAATGCGAGGCGTAGTCCGATACCCAGGCGAAATCCTCCGCTGTGCAGGAAAGTGAGTGCGCCGCCGAAGAGCAGGAGTGCGGTCGCATCGTTGAACAGACTTTCGCCTTTGAGGACGGCGTCCGTGCTCCGAGGTATGGAGAAGTTTCTCAGCACAGCAGTCGCGGCCGCTGCATCCGGCGGGGCCACAATCGCGCCCAGGACGACGGCAGCGGCCAGAGGCAGGCCTAGCAACGCCGACGCGATCCCAGCCACAACGCAGGCGGTCAGGATCACGGCAAAGACCGCGAACGCGATCAGTGGGGCCAGAAACCGCCGCGGGGCTTCCGGTGGAAAGTCGTAGGCAGCGTCCACGAGGGCGGGCACGATAAAGAGCGCGAGATAGGTCGACGGCTGAATGGAGATGATCGGCGCACCGGGGATGAGCGCGACGATGGCGCCTGCTCCGGCGAGCATCGCAGGGTACGGAAGCGATAAACGCCGAGCTACCTGCAGCAGAGCGATTGCGGCAAGCATAAGCAAGATCAGGCTTTCGAAGAATGTCATTGATATTCGTCACCCTCAAGGTTTGTTTCCAGGCAATCACGCGGGCAGCCGTCCACAGTGGGCCTTTGCGTTACAGATAGGAGAGTAGTGGATTCCGGCTCCGCTTCTTTACGCCTGCATACCATTTGCAGGCGGGATAGCAGACGATGACTACGAAGATCCATATACACCAGACAATTGCGAGTCCGTAGCCGTATCCCGGCGGATGACCCGTCAGTACACCCCCGCTCGGGAATTCCGTGACCCACCAACGCCAGTTTTCGCCCCGGGCAGCAGAGATGACGAGGGCCAACAAATGAATGAGAGCAATATGCAAGAGGAAATAAAAGAACGGCACCCGGCCATACACCTGCAACGTGCTTCTGAGCCACCCCCACGCATTGCGTTCGTTCGGCAGATTCGATGCCGGCGGCAATCAGCGCGGCTATGCCCAATGTAACCAGAAGAAATAAAAGCGAGGGCGGATACTTCTGAACGTTCATAAAAGACAGCCAGGTTCTCCACCACGTTGCCTGTGACGACCAGCGAACCGGATCACCATAAAGATTGGTCCATCGCAGCAGACCGAACACAACGAGCAGGACGAGGCCCACGCGCAGATTCCACCGCCGCCGTTTCTCCCTCGGTTGCACGAGTACATTGCCGAAGGCATAACCAAGGGCCATCACGCCCACCCAGGGCAACAAGGGGTATGCGACCAGGATGATAGGCGGGGTCATGGACTGACCGGAGATGAGACCCGGGACGTGCAGCAGTTGCCAGAGCCAACCGAACCGGCCGAAGCTTGATGGGGTCATACCGTCCAACAGGTTGTGTCCACCCACGAGGCAGGCGCCGATCAACAAGACCCAGCGCGGTCTGAGATGAATAAGTACTGCCATGACCATCATGGATGCCCCGATTGCCCAGATGACCTCCAGGATTTGAATATTCCATTGCCAGTGGAAGTTGAAGACAAGGTGTACCAAGGTGAGTTCCACGAGGATGAGCCATAAGCCTCGCGTTAGCAGGTGTTGCGTAAGGTGACTTCTGATTTTGCGCTGCTGCTGCAGGAAGATGGAGGTACCGGCGAGGAAGACGAAGACCGGTGCGCACAGATGGGTAATCCAGCGCGTCAGATATAAGAGGAAGGTGGTATGTTGCGGGTCGAGAGGGTTAGCGGAGTAGCTGGTGAAGAACTCACGTGTGTGGTCGAGCGGCATCAGAACCATGACAAGGCCGCGCAACACGTCGACAACCGTGGCGCGCCTGCCGGTGCTTTCCGGAGCTGGCGCCTGCCTTGGGTCTTCCACGGAATCCGGCTTGAGCGATTGCGGCATTCGCCATTGTAGAATCCTCCACCGCGTTTAAGAAGAAGCCGATGCCCCTGGTAATGCAGTATCGTCAATGAGCGTGGATACCGCGTCCTCACAACCCGGCGACCTTGTGCTGCCCGTCCAGGCGGCGGAGCCATCCACTGTCATTTCCGCGCTTGCGCCAAGTCTCCTGCAAGAGCTTTGGCTGGCTGCCGAGGGGGCAGTGTGCGGGCTAACCTGCGAGGAGTTCGGCAGCATCCTTACTTCGGTCGGGGAAAAGGTCAACTATGGCCTGGCAGCCGGCAACAACCCTGATGCAGGGCAGAGAGCTACTTTCCTTCGGTCTCTCCACCTTTCTGAACTGGCTCTGGCTCACTCCTGTGGACTGGGCCGCGATGCAGCGTGGCAGCGGTTCCTCGACAGATATCGTTCGCCGCTCACGCAGGCCGCCATTGCCATCACCGGATCCGCGACCGCCGGGCATGAACTCGCCGATTCTCTTTACGCCGAGTTGTATGGACTGCGGGAACGCGATGGTCAGCGGCGTTCTCCACTGGCTTCCTACTCGGGCCGTGGTTCGCTTCTCGGTTGGCTGCGCACGACACTGGCCCAGCGGCACGTCGATTACCACCGGCGTACGCGGCGCGAGGCTCCTCTCGACGACGTCGATCCCCCCGCCGCAGAAGCTTCCAGTTTGCCGGCGTCCGCCGAGGTTAACCGACTCAAGGAAGCGGTAAGCGTTAGCCTGCGGTCCCTGCCGGCGGAGGATCGCTTCATGCTCTCTGCTTACTTTCTCGATCGTCAGAGCCTGCTCGAAATCTCCCGCCTAATTCGTGTTCATGAGGCGACCGTCAGCCGCCGGCTTAAACGGCTGGTGGCCGATCTGCGCAAGCAGCTCATTCACCATCTTCAATCGGGAGGCCTTAGCAAACGAGCCGCCGAAGAAGCGCTGGGCATCGATCCGCGTGATATTGAATTAAATCTGCGGGCATTGCTGCAAACTTCGCAAAGACCGCCGTTCTCCGGTAAGACGGCATCGGACAAGATATGAGCGAACTTCTCCAATCCGGGCAGCATCCAGACGCGGATCAGCTCAGCGCCTTCATCGAACGGGCATTGCCGGCGCACGAGCAGGAGGAGACCCTCGCCCATCTGGCGATTTGCCCTCACTGCCGCAGCATCGTCGCGCTCTCGATGCCCGCGGCCGATCCATTGGCGCAGGAAACAGCCCGGCGACCGTGGCTGTCCGGCTGGATGATGGTGTGGCCTGCGGGCGCCGCTCTTGCCGCACTTTTGCTGGCTGGGATCTATATTCGGAATGGCTTCGTCGTCGAGAAGCACGTACCAGCCACGCAAACGGCGCGGTCTGTTCCACCGGCACCGCTCAAAGAGGAGCCCGCGCCAACGGTCAAGCTGCAGGCACGGAGAAGGGCCGCTCCGGAAACGGCGCCAGTTCCCGAAACCGCTCCGCAGGCAGTGGACAGGCTGATGCCTGTCCCTGGCGACCTTGGAATCACGCTCCATGAAAACCTGAACCGAATGCCAGGATCTGGCGCTGCCAAGGTTGCGGCCAGAGCAGCTCCGGCACCAGCAACTGCCGGAAGGCATGGCTTGCCCAGTGGACTTGGCGCTCTCTCCACCGTCACCAGCGCCCGGGAGGCCGTCGCTATCGACACCCAACATACACTCTTCTTCAGCAACGATGCCGGCGCACACTGGACCGTCATTCCACAACCCTGGCAGGGCCGAGCGGTCAAGGTTGAGTTGGCGCGCGCCTCGACCCCAACCAGAAAACTCAATGCCGCAGCCACTGGAACTGTCGGTGGCATCCTCGGCGGGGTGGGAGCTCGCGATCTGTGGAGGTATCGAAGGCCACCGTCAGTGGGGCAATCACCGATCCTGCCGGCGCATCTATTCCGAATGCATCCGTGGCGGTCACCAATTCGTTGACCCAGGCGGTCCGCAGAACGACGACAGATCCTGCCGGCCGTTACACGGTCGACCAGCTCGACCCCGGTACCTATACTGTGCAAGCCGAAGCCCCGGGATTTACTCCACAGCAGATCTCCGGACTCGCACTGAAGCCCACTCAGCAAGCGCAGAAGGATGTGACCCTTGCAGTGGGCTCCGCGGCCCAGACCGTCGAGGTCCAGGGCCCGGCCCAGGTCTCGATTACGGCGCCGGTGGTCAAAGAGGGGTTCGCAGCCCCGCGCGCGACAGGGTCGCGGAGTCCGGGATTTGAAATAACGACGGATACGGGCGAGCACTGGATCAGCATGGATGGCCGGACCTGGCAGCGCAAAGACGAATGACAAGTAGCTAACTCTGGAGTACAGAACGAATCCCTCCTCCCTGGACGGGTGCCCCATGTTCGCGCCGGCGTACATGGGCCGAATAAGATGGGCGCAGCCCTTCCAGCGCTTCTGCCACATGAGCAGGAGACTGTGTTGGCAGCAAGAATCCTGGTGGACTGGAGTGAAAGCATTGGAAGAATACATCTTCGGCCCATGTACGCCACGGCGAACATGGGGCACCCGTCCAGGACCTAAGGCCTTGGTGGGAAATTCAGCCCACAGAGCTCTCTTGTGGATGGCCCGTTGCTGGCACTTGCAAAATAATTTTTGGTTTTTCCTGCAAGTTCCTTAAGACTGCACGTTCTCCGGTCAGACGAGCCGCAATCCCCTCCGCAGGGCGGCTTGCCAGGAGAATGTGCATGACCCGTTCCTGTCGTTCGCTTTCCTTTCTGCTGAGTGGTCCTCTTGTGCTCCTGCTTGCCTCCGGCGTATTCCTCTCGATTGCGCGCGGGCGCTCTGAGCAGCTTGCCGCTGTCTACACACGCGGTAATCTCTCGGTCACGATTCCCTATCATTCCACTCGCTCCGGCAGCGGCAGATTGGTCGCTGAAATTGTTGATCCTGAGGACCATGTTCTTGGCCGGGTCGAACGTACTGCCGATATCGGCACTGGCGACAGCACCTGGCAGCAAGTGATTAAGCCGGAGAAGCCCCTCCGATTTGAGGACATCGTGTGGCAGCGGCTCCGCTACCGCTTCGAGTATGCCGACAACCAGGCACCTCCGATCGAGGGTGTCGAATCGATCTCGCAAATACTCCGGCGGCCGGTGGTGCACATCCTCGGGCAGACTGAATACCTCGCCGGAAGCCATGCCGCAATTCGGATCATCGTCTCGGACGCAAATAACCAGGACGCCGTCGAGCCAGGGACGATTCGCATCGAGCTGCTCATACCTGACAAGACTCCGCGGCTTCTCTTCTCCGGCAAAATCAATAAACGCGGTACCCTCGAAGCTCAGTTTCACTTCCCTGCCGGCCTTGCGGGTAGCTACCAATTACGCTTCATCGCCGACACTCCCATCGGTTCTACGGAATACACCCAGCCCGTCGAGCTCAAGAGCAAAGCTTCCATCCTCTTAACCACAGAGAAGCCGATCTATCAGCCCGGCCAGACAATCCATGTCCGCGCGCTTGCCCTTAACCGGGCCGACTCCAAGGCTGACTCCGAGCGCAAGCTGACCTTCGAACTGGAAGACTCGCGCGGCAATAAGGTGTTCAAGAAAGTAACTGCAACGGATGGCTTTGGCGTGGCCTCAGCCGAGTTTTCGCTCGCCGATGAAGTGAACCTGGGCGCCTATCATCTCCGCGCCCTGATGGGCGATAGCTCCGCGCCATCCGACACTGCTGAGGTCACGCTGAACATCGAACGCTATGTGCTGCCGAAGTTCAAGGTTGCGATTGAGTTTACAGAGAAGGACGGCAAGCCCAGACGCGACTACCGTCCGGGCGAACACGTCACCGGGACGGTGCGCGCCAACTACTTCTTCGGCAAGCCGGTCGATCATGCGCTGATCACAATGAAGGCCTCGAGCATGGACGTCGCCGTCTTCGACGCGGGCTCCGCTGCAGGCAAGACGGACGGCGAAGGGGCTTATAAGTTCGATTTGAAATTGGCCGGCTACTTTGCCGGACGGCCGCTGAGTCAGGGTATGGCTCGGGCCCTTATTGAGGCGACAGTGAAGGACTCAGCCGCCCATAGCGAAACACGCGGCGAACCGATCACCATTAGCCAGTCGCCGTTGCTCATCACCGCTGTTCCTGAGGGCGGAACACTGATACCGCACCTGGATAACCAGGTATTCCTGCTCAGCTCCTATCCCGACGGTACCCCGGCAAAGACTTCGCTCACCGTCCACCTGCCCGGGGGCCACGAGCAGCGGGCCTCCACGGACAACGGCGGCGTCGCGCTCATCCATCTCAATCCCGGCTCCGGCCTGGATGCCCTGAGCGTCGACGCCAACGACCACCGCGGTAACCGTGTCTCCAGCAGTATTCCTCTCGAGTCGCGCGCGGGTATTGACCAGATTTTGTTGCGCACCGACCGTGCGGTCATCAAGGCCGGCGAGCCCATTCAACTCAAGCTGCTTTCTACCCGTGCTCGCGGCTCTGCGTATATCGATATCGTCAAGAACGGCCAAACCATTCTCACGCGCGATGTCGATCTCCAGGGTGGCCAGGCGCAACTCACACTGAACGCGACGCCCCAGATGGCGGGGACCCTCGACATCGATGCCTACCTGTTTGGCCGTGACGCGCAACCGGTTGCCGACCATCGCCTTCTTTTTATCCAGCCCGCTGACGGGTTGAAGATTGAGACGACTGCCGATGCAACGGTCTACAAGCCCGGTTCTGACGCTCGGGTCCATTTCCACGTTACAAACTGTAAGGGCGAAGGCGTCAGCGCCGCCCTCGGCGTGCAGGTCGTCGACGAGGCCGTATTCGCGCTCGCGGAGAAACAACCGGGCTTCGCCAAGGCCTTCTTCTACCTGGAGCAGGAGGTGATGAAGCCGCGCTATGAAATCCACTCGATCTCGATGCCGGATGTTGTCGAAGAACCGGCTGAGACGAGCCACGATCAGGAGGAGCAGCACAATTTGGCGGCGCGCGCACTCTTCTCCGCCACTGAGATGAGCAATCCGGCAAGGCTCGACACGCAGTTCGGCCGCAGCCTGCCCCAGGACAAGTACGAGGAATACCAACATCGTTACTACATGGCCTTTGTTCAACAGGTGAACCGCATTGCCGATCGTTTAAATCAGGGAGTTGGTAACCATACGTCGCAGCCATCGATCTCCACCCAGATCGAAAAGCTGGGGACAACGCGCGACTCCTTGCTGCTCGATTCCTGGAACCAACCACTACGGCTCGAACCCGCCGATTGGAACCGTGGCAATGACCATTTCTACCTGGTGCGCAGCGCAGGCCCAGATCGAAAGTTCGACAGCGCGGATGACCTCTCCATTTATCTCGAAGATCGCTCTGGGAACGTTGCTACCCGACAGAGGGGCCAGCGCGGTCAGAATGGCTCGTTCAATCTCAAGATGGAACATGATCGAGGCCCGTTTCATGGGCTGGCCGAGGTCACTGGAACCGTCGCCGATTCCTCCGGGGCCAATATTCCCGGGGCCAGCATCTCTCTCCGGCTGATCTCCACCAATGAAATTCGTAGTGCCCACTCCGATGGCGGCGGTGGTTTCAGCCTTGCCGGCCTTCCAGCGGGACTCTATGAAGCCCAGGTTTCTTCTCCGGGATTCGTGGCTGTCTTTCGCGCCTTCGCCCTGCAACCCCGTGATCGCGCAACCATCTCCGCTGTACTCGCCGTCGGTAATGTCACTGAGGCGGTGACCGTGAGTGCCCAGGTTCCTCTTATGGCAATGGACAAGCTTGAGACCTTCGCCGGTGACAGGGTTCCCTTGAGACTCATGGTCTCCGGCGCGGCGCGCAGCGCAGCACCCGCCTCCACGGGCGTCATCGGTGGTGTTCTTGGTGGTGTGAATGGCAGCAACGCCACTCAATCGATCAAGGTTGGCGACGGCGCAGCAGAAGCCCCGCATATTCGCTCCTACTTTCCCGAAGCCCTCTACAACAATCCAGAGATCATCACCGATGCCAACGGCAACGCCGACATCTCTATCCCGGTAGCCGATTCCATCACCACATGGCGCATGGCCATGCTTGCCTCTACCCGCTCCGGTGTCCTCGGTACTGCTACATCGAGCCTGAAAGTATTTGCGGATTTCTTTGTCGATCTCGATCTACCGGTCACTTTGACCCAAGGTGATCGTGTATCAATCCCTATCGCCGTCTACAACTACTCTGGCAAATCCGGCAACGTGTGCCTCAAGCTCCAGCCTGAAGATTGGTACGCGCTGGATAACGACACTGCCGACAAGACTGTCGATGTCGAGTCAAGCCGCGTCGGCTCTTCGCAGTTCACCATTCAGGCGAATCGCATCGGCAAATTCAAGCTCACCCTGACCGCGCGCATGGATGGTAAGGGTGGTGACACCAGAAACGACATTGTGGTGCGCGAAATTGAAGTGGTCCCCAATGGCCGGGAGCAGAATCTCGTCTTCAATGGCCGCCTCGAAACCAGCGCTCACCATGACCTCCAGTTTCCGGCGAACGCGATCCCAGACGCCACCACGCTGTTCGTTCGACTCTATCCGGGGCCGCTCAGCCAAGTCATCGAGGGCATGGACAGCATCCTCAGTATGCCCGGCGGCTGCTTTGAGCAGACATCTTCGAGCACCTATCCGAACGTGCTTGCCCTCGACTACATGAAGCGTACTAAGAAGCTGACACCCGAAGTCCACGCGAAGGCAGAAGGATACATTGCCAACGGCTACCAGCGGTTGTTGACATTCGAAGTTCCGGGCGGTGGTTTCTCGTGGTTCGGCCAGGCCCCCGCCAACAAGATTCTTACTGCCTACGGCTTGATGGAGTTCAACGATATGTCAAAGGTTTCAGAGGTGGACCCAAGATTGATTGAGCGCACACGGGATTGGCTTGCAAGAGAGCAACAGGCAGATGGAAGTTGGAAGCCGGACACCAACTTCATCAACGAGGGTGCGACCAATCGCTACAATTCTGATG
The DNA here is from genome assembly GCA_963850235.1 of uncultured Acidobacteriaceae bacterium. GTDB lineage: Bacteria > Acidobacteriota > Terriglobia > Terriglobales > Acidobacteriaceae > PALSA-350. The sequence goes on from CAWKKM010000025.1 coordinate 10,129, forward strand.
TTCTGCGCATCACCGCGTATATCGCCTGGTCGCTCGCCAACACTGGCTACCAGGGTCCAGCGATCGAGAAAGCCAAGGCCTATATACAGTCGCATTCCACTTCGAAGCTGGATAACTACACACTCGCTGTGGTGGCGAACTTCGCCCAGAACTACGGGAAAGACCGCGACTTCACCCGGCGCGCCATGCAGGCACTGGTGGACGCTCGTACGCAGAAAGACGATCAGGTTTTCTGGACGGTTGAGGAAACGGGCGTGTACTCCACCGGGCAAAGCGCAACGATCGAGACCACTGGTCTCGCCACGCAGGCGCTGCTGAAGTGGGGAGAAGCTTCCGAGGTGGTTCGCAAGTCCCTCAACTTCATCTCGTCCAGGAAAGACGCTTCCGGTACCTGGGGCACGACGCAGGCGACGATCATGGCATTGCGTGCGCTCTTGCTTGCCTCACAATACAGTGCCTCCGATGTCCGCGGATCGGTTGCGGTCATGCTCAACGGCAAGCCAGTCGAAACGCTTAAGCTGTCGCCAGAGAACAATGACTTGCTCCATCAATTCGTTTTCAAAGGGATAGCCGCACAACAAGCAAATTCCGTACAACTCAAGTTCGAGGGTACTGGCGGCCTCGCGTACCAGGTCGTCGGCCGCTACTTTACTCCCTGGGATGAGAAGCCGACGACCGAGCCTTTGTCGATTGAGGTGAGCTACGACCGAACGCGGCTGGCGCAGAATGATATTGCTACCGAAAAGGTTACCGTCCGCAACAACCTCAAGAAGACTGCCAACATGATCATGGTCGATCTTGGCATTCCGCCGGGATTCGACTTGCTCAGCGAAGACCTGCAGGGGTTGCAGGAGAAGCCGCCGGCAACTGCGTCCGGACGCCTGGAGAAGTTCAGTTTGACCGCTACGCAGGCAATCCTCTACTTCGACGGGCTTTCGGCGAAACAGTCGATCACATTCAACGTCCGATTGCGTGCGAAGTATCCGATTCGCGCCCGTAGCTTCCAGTCCAGGATTTACGAGTATTACGATCCGGCACAGAACGCGACGGCTCGCCCGGTTCAGTTGGAGGTGACAGGACGGAAGTGAATACGAACGGCGACTGCGCACCAGGCCCCTTTACTGCCTCGGGCGTTGAAGCAGGACGTCGAGGAGATTCCACCGCGGTTCACGGGCCCGGCGATGATTGAGCTGCATCCAATAGGCGATTTGCTCGGCGCGAAACCCATCGGCGGTTCGCAGTTGCAGCCACTGGCTCACATAGGCTCCCAGCTCAGATGCATCCGGGGCCATGGCATAGGCCGTCGGGATCGAGCCCGACAGGTTGTCCGGTGCGACGGCGGTAAAGCCGGAGTGCTCGGCCGCCCAGGCTGTCCCCTGCTCCAGCGTCCATATCGCTCCATCTACCTGGGTCATCCCCGGCAAGCCCGCGTAGTTAGGGATGACGACCAGCTCGGCCTTGGGAAATAAAGTCCGGCTCAGCGGCACAAGAACCGGATCGTCATATACCGCCAGCTTCAACCCGGTGCGGGCAACCGTAGCGTTGCCATCGAGAAACTTTGCCGCATCTCGAGAAGGCACGACAAGGGCAACCGGGCTTTCGTAGTAGGCAGGTGACATGGTGAGCGATTGCAATCGTTCGTCGTTCTCATAAATCCCAGACATGGCGATGTCGAAACGATGCTGGGAAAGATCCCGTGCCAGGGTGGGTGACGCAAAGGGAATGAACTGGATGGCGACACCCAGATCGTGAGCCAACCGGTAGGCGTAGGAAATGTCGAAGCCGACCATCTCCCCGGCTGCATTCACATAGCTAAATGGAATGACATGTGGGTTGACGCCAACCCGCAATACGCCCCGCTTGCGAATATTGTTGATCGAGGGAACAGCCGCGTCGTCCTCTAAACTGTGCGCGGAACCATTTGTGCTTTGCTTCACGCTGCCCGTAAGCCGCGGATCCAGTTTTAACGCGGCATACGGACTGGCCGCCTCGGGGAAGAGCTTCGGACGCAAAGCTACACCACCGAAAGCCATGCCGGCGTACAAAGCGGCAGCGCCACCAATCCCCACGGCCAGGCGAGCCGGCTGGAATTGAATCTTCTTGAAATAACGCAGTGGCACGACGAGGGTAATGAAGTAGAAACCCGATACCGAAACAAGAACCTGGGCAAAGCGCGTGACAGCCGAAGTTTCTACATACAGGTCGAAGACCGAAGCGGGAAGATGCAGCCACTTGCTCAGAAAAACGACAGAGTCATACGTCGCGCTGGGAGAGCCAAGACACGACAGAAGCGTCATGAGCGGGAGCGCAACCTTTTCCGCCAGTTTTAGTGGCGCCGCCGCGACATAGCTAGCGTAGAGGATGAGCAAATACACAAAGTAATTACCCAGCTGCGCGAAGACATAGCTTAGCGACAAGCTGGTTTGCAAGACGTTCGCCCGCTCTTCCGAGTCAGCACATCCGGCGCCATCGAGAATGTTTTCTGCCGCCCGCTGAACGAAAGGCAGCGCCGCAACCGACAGGGTGGTGGCAACGGCAAGCACCAGCGCCGGGCGGATTTGACGCAGGATCTCACGGTAGCTCTGTGGTGCAAGTGCAGAGAGCAGAGCTGGAACCACAATTAAGCCGAGGATCGCCGCCCCAACGAGATAGGTTACGACGTAGAAAGCGAGGCCTGCCAACTGGTCGAGGCGCACGGTACCGGCCGTGTCCGCAAGCAAGGCGAATACGCCGATGGGCGCCAACTTAACCACCCAGCTCCAGATTTTGACGCTGGCCAGCTTGATGGCCTCCAGGATGTCGAGCAACGTCTGATTCTTCGCCATCCCCTGGAACGCGATGCCATAAATGATCGCGAAGACAACCACCGCGGGCACATAATTTTCACGCAAGGCCGCGAATGGATTCGAAGGGATCAGCAACTGCATCAAGTTCGTTTGATCGCGCGCTGCGGAAGGCGTCAACGAAAAGGGCGGGGGCGCTGAAGGAATGCCATACGCCAACACCCAGATGGCAGCGAACGTCAGCACCCAAAGAGCAACAAAGGTGGCCCAACCGGCGCGTAACAACTGCCGCGACATTACCGGGCTCAATCTGCCCAGGCTATGCATAAGGGAGGAGAGAAGATAGGGAAAGACGGCAATCTGCAGCATGGCCCCATAGGCATCGCCGATCGGCCGCAGAACAGAAGCACGTTCGCCAAAAACGACACCGGTCGCTATACCGAGAACCGCACCAAGCGCGATCTTTTCAGGCAGGTTAACGGCGAGATGTTTCGCTTCCTTCGGCAGCACATCCTGCATGCATTCACCCTGCGACGCGTGTGAGGTGTGAGACAGTCATCTTACCAGTACGGCTTTTCGCTATGACGGTTTTACGGCACGGCCAGAAGCTGCTGTTAGATGCGCGCCGGTAAACAGATCCTTGGGTCTGTTGGTGCTAAGCCGGGGATCCCGTGTTGTACCGATATAGTTGTCGATGAAGTCCAGAAAGACTTTCACTTTCGGAGTGAACCAGGCGGTTCCCGTGTAGAGGGCACAGAGCGTGATCGGGTCCGGAACCCACGAAGGAAGAACAGGCGAGAGTACTTGCTGCATCTCCGGCCTTCTTGCCATCCACAAAGGTAACACTGCGATACCAACCCCTTTCATGGCGAGTTCGAGATGGACGCCGGGATCGCTGCCGACGACCTGAAAAGAAATCTCGGGGACCACTGTCTTCGCGCCCCTGGTCAGCCTCCAAACGCCGGCTCCGATACAGCGGTGCGTGGACAGTTGGGACGGCTCGGCGGGTGTGCCGGCGCGAGCTAAATAAGATCGGCTGGCGAATATACCTCGCTTGGTGCCCGGATAGTTACGCACTCGCCAGGAGGAGTCCTTGGGCGTCCTCACTTTGAAGAACACATCGATCTCTTCTCGCGGTTCCTGGTTCCACGCTGAGGAATAGGGTTCGATCTCAATCCTCAGGTGTGGATAGGCATCGACGAAGTCCTTCAGAACGGGCGCCAGTAAATCACGAGCCATCGTGATCGGGCAGGCGACGCGAATCAGTCCCCCGGGATTACCGCGGTGCTTCTCCATCAGTTCGCCTCCATCGCGCAGCGCACGGAGTGCGCGCTTGCAGGAGTGGAGATACTGCTTGCCGGCATCGGTAACCAGAAACCCCTTGGGGCTGCGTTGCAGGAGGAGCAGCCCCAGGGCCGCTTCCAGGCGAGTGATCGCGCGGCTAACGGTTGAGGTCGGCAAACCCAGATCTCTTGCTGCCCCACTGAGCGTGCCCGCCTGCGTCACTGCCACAAAAGTTCGAATGTCGTTCAGGTCAAGCTGGGTATTCATAGTCGTCTCTCCCCATCCACTTGCGTTGCATTCGTGCAACACCGTTTTGCATGAACGACCGTATCAATCGCCGCATGGTCAAGCATCTCATGGGATAGCTGCCTCATTTTCGGGACGGCACAAATCTGAGAGGGGAACGATGTATGAAGGTTTTGGCGATTGGCGGTTCGGGGAACGTTGGTTCAGAGGTAGTAAAAGAACTGTTGAAGCGACAGGTTCAGGTAGACGTACTGGTTCGTAAAGAGGATGCCAGGATCCCTGCAGGGGCCAAGGCCGTGACCGGCGATTTGCTCGATCCGGTTTCGGTAAAAAAAGCGCTCCAGGGAGCAGACAAACTTTATCTGCTCAATGCAGTCACACCCGATGAACTCACCCAGGGGCTGATTGCCTACAACCTGGCGAAGAAGCTGAAGCTAAAGCACATCGTGTATCACTCGGTTTTTCGCGTTGACCGGTTTAAGGACGTTCCCCATTTCGCATCGAAGTTCGCATTGGAAGACGCACTGCGCGAATTTAACCTGCCGTTCACGATCATTCGTCCCAACTATTTCGCTCAGAATGACCTGGGGCTTAAAGATCCATTGACGAAAGCTGGAATTTATCCCATGCCGCTTGGCCCCGTAGGCGTTTCGCCGGTCGACGTGCGAGACATCGCCGAAGCCGCTGCGATTGCCCTGACGACCGAAGGGCACATGGGGAAGACGTACAACCTGAATGGCCCTGATGTCATCAGCGGTCCTGCTGCTGCCTCTATATGGAGCCGGGCGCTGGGCAAAGAGATCAAGTATGCCGGTCATGACATGGATGCATTCGAGGAACAAATGCGGGAGCGAGGCCCGGCCTGGTCCGCGTTCGACCTTCGGATGATGTTTCAGGGTTACATAGAGCGTGGCTTTGGTGCGGAAGATGGCGACATCGAGATCCTGACCAAATTGCTGGGGCACACGCCGCGCAGATATGCCGACTTCGCCAACGAGACCGCGCGAGCCTGGAAAAACACGGAGACGGAATTTGAACCGGTGACTGTATCTAAGACGGTTGCATGAGCTAGGCTAACGAGTCGACGAGAGAAGGGAGTTTTAATGGCCGCGTCTACACCTACGACCACGCGCAAGCTGGCAGTTTCTCTACCCACGGAACGTGACGAATGTCTGCATCGGCGCCGACACATACTCGATTGTTGTTTCGGGCGCCGACACGGACGAGAAGCTCTCGTTCATCGACATGCACATTCCGCCCGGCGGCGGTCCGATGCCGCACGCCCACGCGTGCGAGGAAACCTTCTATGTTGTGGAGGGCGAGGTAGCCGTATTTTGCCAGGATGAACGCACACTCGCCACGGCTGGCGCGGCGGTGAATGTTCCGGGTTGGGCGCCGCATTGTTTTCTAAACCTCAGTAAGGCGCCGGCCCGGCTTTTCTGCATCGTTTCGCCGGCAGGCCTGGAGCGGCAGTTCCTGGAGATGGGACCGCGCGTGGCGACCCGCACGACGCCCCCTCCCCCGCCAGATCCGGAGAAACTAGCCGAGTTGAAAAAGAAGCTTCCCGCGATTGCGGCGAAATACAACGCGAAGATTCTTCCACCCGACACCTTCCAACACTTGATGACGCCTGAGGAAATTAAATTCGTCGAACAAGCAAACAGCGAGTGACGCCCATGTGGCCGATCCGGGCTTAGGCAGATCAACCGTAGAATATTCAGATCATGCCTACTCTCGAACCGCTCTCGCCGCGACTGGTGCAGGAATACAAAACCGTCCGGCTGCGAGCCCTCAAAGATACTCCCACGGCTTTTGGAAGCACTTATGCTAAGGAGTCAGCGTTCTCCGACAGCGACTGGCTCCGGCGAGTCGACATCTGGAATGGGCCGGGCGGCGTTTGCTATCTCGGCATGGACGCAGGCGCCCCATGCGGGATCATTGCCGGTTATTCCGACAAGAACGACCCACCGAGGCTTTGGGTCGCTTCGATGTGGGTTGCTCCAACGCATCGCAGGAGCGGGCTCGGAACCATGCTCATGGATGCCGTGAAATCGTGGGCGCACACTCTCAGCGTCGCCGAACTTTACCTGATGGTCACCAGCAACAACGTGGCGGCGATTCGTTTTTATGAGCGGTGCGGTTTCACCTTCACCGGAATAACCGGACCCTATGAACATGATCCGGCGCTCTTTGAATACGAGATGGTCGCGCATCTTCGCCAAGGAAGCGCAAAATAGATACGATGAACAGATCGACCAGGTTGCGACCCCGCGAATGAGCCCGAAGCCCCAATTGCCGGCCGTCGCGCCGGCTTTCGACGAAGCGGAACGAAACGCAATTTACCGGGTGATCCGCGCGCGCCGCGACGTGCGCCGCGGGTTTCTGCCGGAGCCCCTGCCCGATGCGCTGCTGACCCGGCTCCTACGGGCAGCGCATGATGCGCCGTCGGTTGGACTAATGCAGCCCTCACGCTTCGTGGTGATTCGCTCGCTCGAAGTCCGGCGACGCATCCATGCCGCCTTTCAACAGGCCAACCAGCAGGCGCTGAAAAAGTATGAAGGCGCGCGCCACGATCAATATGCGGATTTGAAACTCGAAGGCATCCTTGAGGCGCCGCAAAACCTCTGCGTCTTGTGCGACGCGGGGAGCGCACAGGGCCACGGCCTTGGGCGGCAGACGATGCCTCAAACCGCGGTTTACTCGACCGTCTGCGCGATACAAAATCTGTGGCTTGCTGCACGAGCGGAGGGAGTTGGTGTCGGATGGGTCAGCATCCTGGAGCCTGACGAACTTCGGTCCGTGCTCGGCATCCCCGCCCACATTGAACCGGTGGCCTACCTCTGCCTGGGGTACGTAGATAACTTCGGTAACGAGCCCGAGCTCGAGCGTGTTGGATGGGAACGGCGAGCGTCGTTGGAGAGCGTCATCTTCGAAGAAACCTTCCCGCCCGAAGCAAAACCTTGAAGACCCGCCGAATTTTGCTCTATTGAGTAAGGATCGCGGCAGGGTAGACTGCAGACCATGCGTACGAGACGAACGATGCTCTCCCGCCTGAGAGCGCTTGCTGTGGTCGCGGTTGCGGCCATCGTCTCCCCCCACACACAAATTCGCGCAGCTGCCCTGGCATCTTCCGCTCCCGGCACACCTCCGGCAGTGCTCACCATCGAAGGTCTGGGCAAAGGCGTTGCGCCTCTCGATGGACCGTGGCAATTCCATCTGGGCGATGACCCCGCCTGGGCCCGGCCCGGGATTGACGACGCGACCGGCCACAACGGCTGGGAGCAGCTGACTGCCGACGCTCCGTGGGGAACGCAAGGCCATCCCGGCTACACCGGCTACGCCTGGTATCGCCGCGCAACTGAACGTTTCGCCGGCACCCGGAGCATCGCCGGATGTGACCCTGCTGATTCCAGCTATCGATGACGTCTATGAGCTCTTCTGGAACGGCGCCCCGGTTGGCAAACTGGGCAGCTTTCCTCCCCGGCTGGACCTGCAGTTTGCCATACCGGCGCAGATCTATGGGCTCGGCCCAGCCCGCAACGGAGTGCTAGCGGTGCGAGTGTACAAACTTCCATCCATGTCTGTCGATGACGGGAGCGCGGGCGGCTTCGAACGAATGCCTGTGGCCGGCAGCCCGGAGGCAATCGGGACGAAGCAAGAGGCCCTCAATTTCCGTTGGCTGCGCGGGCGGCAGTTCCTCTTTGGCCTTACGTCGCTCTACGGATTGGCATCCATTCTTAGCTTCATTGCCTGGCTGCGAGACCGCAAGCAGCGGTTGCTGTTCTGGATGGCGGCCTTCACATTCATGCCGGTTCTGGAGTTGGTACTCAGTGGTCTCCACCTTCGCGTGTCTGGTATATGGCTGACCTTTGCTATCCAGACCGCGATCGCCGTGAGAGAACTTTGCCAGTGGTTCCTCCTGATTTACCTCCTTCAACTCGACGGGCACACAAAACTCATGCGTGCGGTGCGGACCGCTGCGTGCGTCGGCGTGCTGGTCGGAGCTCTCGACGGCGCCCTGGCGTTCGCGTTTCATTTCAACGCCCCTGCCGTCCCAATCCAGATTGCAGATGCCATCCTTACCGCGATCATCCTTCCTCTGGAGTTGGTCCCGATTCTGTTGGTGATCTATGCCATCCGCCAACGTCAGCAGCTCGATTCAGCGCGCTGGCTGGTCGCGGCCGCCGCCTTGTTGAACGGCACCTGGTACTCCTTCGGGAACATTGTCGACCAGGGGATTCGGTTCACCCATTGGACACTCGGAACAACGATGAAGGCGCCGCTGTTCACCTTGTTCGGAAACAGTTTGAGCGTCCAGATTCTGCTGAGAGTCCTTCTTTTTCTCTCCATTGTCTACGCCGTGATTCGCTATTCGATTGCCAATCAGCAACGGCAGAACAACCTGGAGCGGGAATTCCAAAATGCTCGCGAACTGCAGCAGATCCTGGTTCCGGAAACCCTCCCCGCCATCCCCGGCTTCACGCTCACCAGCGCTTACCGTCCGGCGCAGGAAGTCGGCGGCGACTTCTTCCAGATCATCCCCCTGGAGGGTGAACTGCAGGGCTCAACCCTCATCGTGCTGGGAGATGTGAGCGGCAAAGGACTGCAAGCGGCCATGACTGTATCGCTCATCGTCGGCGCCGTCCGGACCTTGGCCAAATTCGCACCCCAGCCCGCCCAGATGCTGGCCGAGATCAATCAGCGCCTGCATGGGCGATTGCAGGGTGGATTCGCTACCTGCATCGTGGCGCTGTTGAACCCGGATGGAAGCTGCATCCTTGCGAGCGCCGGCCATCCGGCTCCATTTTTGAACCAACGCGAGTTGGATCTACCTGGGGCTCTTCCTCTCGGCCTCGATTTGGGCACCACTTATCAGCAGGTCCCACTCCAGTTGCGCGAAGGGGATCATTTTTCACTTTATACAGACGGGTTACTGGAAGCGCGCAACCAGTCCGGCGAACTGTACGGATTTGAACGGCTGGAGGTCCTCTTCGGGACCAGACCGAGTGCATACCAGGCCTCAGAAGAAGCGGTCGCGTTCGGGCAGGAGGATGACGTCACCGTGCTGACGCTCACACGGCTGGCGGTCGGACAACAACCCGTCACGCTGCTGACCGCGCCTATTTTGGCTGGCTCCTAGGCCGGAATATTAAGCGGGTCGTTGGTATTCACTTCGCCCTTGGCGAGCAGGAAATAGAGAGACACGGCGACCAGCATGAAGCCTGCGCCAGCCAAGGCTTTGGACACCCCGAAGATTGGGATGAGCTTTCCCAGCGCCAGGCTACCCAAGGGTATTCCGGCGCGAAACGCCAGGTTGTACACACTCATCACTCGCCCTCGCATGGCATCGGTGGTAATGAGCTGTACCAGCGACAACATGAGCGACGCTGAGGCCATGACGGCAACACCTGTAAAGAAGATCAGCAGGCAGGATAGGGGAAGCCATTTGGACATGGCAAAGGCAGCGATGGCGAATCCCAAAAAGGCCAGAATCAGCACCGTCAGCCGCTGCTGCCCCTTGAACTTTTCCATGGCCGCAACAATCAGCGCGCCACAAATCGATCCCGCTCCGGAGAAGACCAGCAGCAGGGTGTATGTCTCAGGACCCTTGTGAAAAATGGTCTGTACGAAGACCGGCAGGAACCCGGTAAGCGAAAAACCAAATAATGTGGTGCAAAACGCTAACACAACCAGCGGAGTCATTCCGTCGCGACATCGTATAAACCGAATGCCCTCGGCCATGCTGTGCAGCACCGGCTCACGCGATTTCGCCGGCACAAATTTAACGTGAATCATGAACAGAGAGGCGATCACCGCCAGGTAAGAAACGCCGTTCAGGGTGAAACACCAGGTGGCGCCGAGCAGGGCGTAAGTAGCCCCGCCGATGGTCGGGCCCAGAATGCGCGCCAGGTTGAACTGGATCGAGTTCATGGCAATCGCGTTAGCCAGATCTTCGGGGCCAACCAGGGTCGGCAGCAGTGCTGAATATGCCGGGCCACCAAAAGATTGGCCGACTCCGACGATGAACGAGAGAGTCAGGATGTGCCAAATCTGGACGACATGCGTAAAAAACAAAAGCGCCAACAAAAAGGCGCATGCCATCTGGATGTACTGGGAGGTCAGCAGCATTTTCCGTCTGTCCAGGCGGTCCGCAAAAACCCCGCCGAACAGAGAAAACATGATGATGGGCAGCTGGCCCAGAAAGAGATCGAGGCCCAGGTAGAAGGGGTCTTTGGTCATATCATAGACCAGCCAGCTTTGGGCAAATTGTTGTACGAATGTACCGATGGTGGAGGCGCAGGCCCCAAACCACATAAGGCGGAAGTCGCGGTAGCGAAAGGCTCTGAAGATGCGCGCGAGAAATGGCAAGGATGCGCCCACTAGAGAAGTGGCCCCAGCCCTGGGTAGAAGAGAACCCTGGGAATGTTTGCTCGCAGTCGGTTAATCACACACACAAAGAGATGTGATCAAGTGTACTTGGTCGCACTTTGTTCAGGCGAGCGGCCTGAACAAAGCACCGGCTCGAGGGGAGAACGCTCGCAGGCGCCAGCCGGACCGGGTCGTGGTTGTGCTATCTCTACCTAAGACCATCATGAAGCGAATACTGCGAGCCCTGTGCCTACTGCCGCTCGCCCATTGCGGGCTGACCTGCGGCCAGACCGCGGCCAACAACAGCTTCAATGTTGCCGGTACGACCATTGAGGACACCCAAAAGGCTATTCGGGAGGGGCGCACCAGCTGCCACGCGGTGGTGGCCGGCTACCTGGCGCGTATCCGCGCTTACGATCAGACGCCGATCGACGGTTTGCGGCTCAATGCCATCGTGGTCATGAACCCTGACGCTTTGGCCGAGGCGGATGCCTGCGATCGCCACTTTGCCGCCACCCACAAGCTGCCTCCGCTGGGCGGCATCGCCGTGCTGATCAAGGACAACTACGACACCCGAGGCCTGCAAACTACCGGTGGATCGCTTGCCATGCGCGGCTTCGCGCCCGCCCAGGACGCCACCATGGTGGCGCGCCTGCGGGCTGCCGGCGCCATCGTGCTGGCAAAAACCAACATGGCGGAGTGGGCCTTTAGTCCCTACCTGACGGCAAGCTCCGTCGCCGGCATCACGCGCAATCCTTATGATCTGACCCGCGTTCCCGCAGGATCCAGCGGCGGCACGGCAGCGGGGGTTGCGGCCAGCCTGGGAGAGTCCGGCCTGGGCACCGACACGGGCAACTCCATTCGCGGCCCATCCTCCCACAATGACCTGGTGGGTATTCGCCCGACCATCGGGTTGACCAGCCGAGCAGGCATCATTCCCCTGTTCGCGCACAATGATGTTGGCGGCCCGATGGCCCGCACCGTCGCCGATGCCGCTGCCCTGCTGACCGTGGTCGCCGGACCGGATCCCGCCGATCCAGTGACCCAACTCGATGCCGGTCGTCCCCCGGTTGACTACTCCCGTTTTCTCGACCGGCATGGTCTGCGCGGCGCACGGATCGGCGTCTTCCGCCAATATTTCAACGATGCGAAAACCGACCCCGAAGTGAAAGCAGTCACAGAGACAGCGCTGCACGCATTGCAGCAGGAAGGCGCGGTGCTGGTCGATCCGTTTTCCATTCCGGACTACGACGCGATGGAAAAGAAGCTGGACTGCGGCGACTTCCAGGCCGACCTGAATGCCTACCTGGCGAAGCATCCCAACGCACCCTATCACGATCTGGCTTCGATCGTGGAATCAGGTTTGTACCTTCCGTACATCGAAGACGAGATCCGCGGCGCTGTCGCTCCGCCGAAGGCCGATGACCGGCGAACACCCTGCCCCGACGTTTACCACGACCCGCCAAAGATTGTGTTTCGCAACGCGGTGCTCAAGGCTATGGCCACGGATCATCTCGATGCCATCGTGTATCCCACCTGGAGCAATCCACCGCGTAAGGTGGGAGACGTCACCAGTCCCGCGGGCGATAACAGCCAGGTGCTCTCACCCCAGACCGGGTTTCCCGCGATCACTGTTCCCATGGGCTTCACCCACGGCCTGCTGCCGGCGGGACTAACGTTTCTCGGGCCGGCGTTCAGCGAGTCGACGCTCATCCGCTACGCTTATGATTTTGAGCAGACCACCCGGCAGCGCAAGGATCCACCACTTTTTCCTGCGTTGCCTTAAACGGCGTAACCACCTGGAGACGACCAGCCGTGAAATCTTTTGCCTGGATTTTTGTAGTGTCCTGCTCGCTCGCTGCGTACTCGCAGACGACGCCTGCGAAGCTTGAGCCGGCGGAGCACACGTTCGTGATCCATAACTTTCGCACGGAGAGTGGGGTCACGCTGCCCGAGGCGAAGATTGTCTACGGCACTTACGGACACCTGAACGCGGCCGGGGACAACGCGGTTCTTCTGCCTTCGCACTACATGGCGGATATGCGTGGGTATGCGTTTCTCGTCGGACCCGGCAAGGCGCTCGACCCCTCGCGGCAGTTTCTCATCACCTCTGAGCTGTTTGGCAACGGGCGTTCATCGTCGCCCAGCAATACGCCGGAACCCTTCCACGGTCCGCGCTTCCCAGTGACGACCATCCGCGACAATGTGGAAGCGGTGCATCAGTTGCTGACCCAGGAACTGGGGGTGCGGCACCTGGAAGCCGTGATCGGGTTTTCGATGGGCGCGCAACAGGCGTTTCAATGGGCGGTTTCTTATCCCGACTACATGGACCGCATTGTGGCCACCTCGGGCACGGCTAAGACTTACGGCCATGGCATCGTGCGCCTGGAGAGTGAAATCACGGCGCTCACCACGGACGAGGCCTTCAAAGGCGGCGACTACAAGGAAGAACCCGTGAAGGGCATCCAGGCATTTTCCCTGGTGTGGACCGCGTGGCTCTTTTCTCAGGAGTGGTGGCGTCAGGAACTATGGAAAACCGAGGAGCCTGCGGGAACTACCTTCGCGCAGGTGGTGGATCATTACAAAACGAATTTCATTCCCGGCGCCGACGCGAACAATCTCATTCTGCAGATGCGCACCTGGGAACAACATGATGTGGGAGGCACTCCCGGGTTCGGCGGAGATCTGCAGAAAGCGCTGGGGTCGATCAAGGCGCAGGTGCTTTATATGCCGTCGGCGACGGACCTGTATTTCCCTGTCACCGATGCTCGCTATGAAGCGCCATTCATTCCGCACTGTACCCTTCTGCCCATCCCTTCACTCTGGGGGCACCCGGCAGGGGCAGGAGCAAGCCCGGCAGACGATAAGTTTCTCAACGAAAATATTGCCGCGTTCCTTAAGGGAGAGCCGCTGCATCCATAACGGATGACTAAATCCAGCCACCAGCGTCGATAGATGAAAGCAGACGCAGTTAGGAGGAGCCAGTGCGCTATTCCAAGATCCTCATCCTCATGCTTATTCTGGTGGCTTCGCAGCCATCTCGCGCGAACGCGGTGGGTGACATGGAAAATGCACTTGATGCCCAGGCAGCGCCCTCCGGACCTAACCCCGACGCAACCGGCAAATATCATCCGGGCGATGGTGTGTCTGCTCCTAAGCTCTTATTCACACCGGATCCGGAATTCACCGACGAAGCACGCCGTAAGCGGGTACAAGGAGTTACAGTGCTTTCCTTAACCGTCGATATCTCAGGAAACCCACAGGATGTTCGCGTGACCCGCTCCATGGCGGAAGACGTAAAGCAAAAGTATAAGCACGCCGCAATGGGCCTCGACCAAAAAGCACTGGAGACCGTAAGACAGTACCGCTTCCAGCCAGGCCAGTTTCAAGGCAAGCCGGTTCCCGTGGAAATACAGGTCAGCGTTAATTTTCGAATCTACTAGAACCAGTGTTCATGCTGAAGGATGACGACGATGGATCGACGAGTACTTCTCTTGATCGTTGTGACATCTGCTTTCGCCACGTCTGCGCTCCAAGCGCAGCAGCCGTGCAACACGCTCTTGAAGCATGGGTCTTCCACCGTCTCCATTACCCTCGCTAATGAGATCGAAGCCGGGACCTTTACGCCAGGCGCAAGCACCAGTGCCGTGGTGAACCTACCCGCCTTTTGCCGGATCACTGCGACACTCAAACCTACTTCGGATTCAGACATTCACACCGAAGTCTGGCTCCCCACGAAGACATGGAACGGCAAGTTTCTCGCCGTAGGCAGTGGCGGATGGGGAGGCTCGATTGCCTACGAGGAGATGGCTGCCGCGCTGCGCAGGGGTTATGCCACGAGTGCTACGGATGACGGGCACACCGGCAGGAGCGCCAGCTTCATCATGGGTCATCCGCAGAAGTTCGTCGATTTTGCCTACCGCGCAGAGCATGAGATGACTGTCGAAGCCAAGACCCTGATCAAGGTGTTCTATGGGCGCGATGCACGCTATTCCTATTGGGAGGGTTGCTCCGGAGGTGGACGCGAGGGCCTTCTGCAGGCTTTTCGATATCCCGACGAGTTCGACGGCATCATTGCCGGGGACCCCGCGAACATCCGGCGCAATGCCTGGGCGCTGTGGCTCGCGACACAAACATTTAAAGATCCGGCCACGTATATCCCGCCCGAAAAATATCCGCTGATTCACCGCGCTGTTTTGGACGCATGTGACGCCGATGACGGGCTGAAAGATGGCCTGATCGGGGACCCTGAGAGCTGCCATGTCGATTTGAAAACCCTGGTGTGCAAGGCATCCGACGGTCCGGACTGCCTGACGCCACGCCAGGTGCAGACCGCGCAAACGATCATGAGTCCCGCGACGGACGCGAAAGGCAACGTGCTTTTTCCACGGCTTGAGCCGGGTACGGAACTCAGATGGGCTCGCCTCGCGGGTGGCCCGCAACCCGCTGAACTCTTTCTGGACGAGTTCCGTTACGTTGTTTATCAAAAGCCCGATTGGGATTGGCGAACCTTCGACCTGGAGCGCGACGCGGCGAAGGCACACGCTGTCGACAAAGACGTCGACGAGCTGGACCCCCATCTCGGACCTTTTGCGAAGCACGGTGGCAAGCTGCTGCTCTATCACGGTTGGGCCGATCAACAAGTCGCCCCCGGTTCGAGCATTGAATTCTACAAAGCCGCGATCAAAGACAGCGCCGATGCAGCATCCGGTTCGGACTGGGCCCGGCTCTTCATGTTTCCAGGGATGGGGCACTGCTCAGGTGGGGAAGGCCCCGACAGCTTCGATGACATTAGCCTCATTGAAGAATGGGTCGAGCAGGGCAAAGCCCCGGCGCAGATCATCGCGGCACATTCCACGGCAGGTAAGGTTGATCGCACGCGCCCTGTTTGCCGCTTATCCCCAGGCCGCTCATTACAACGGCAGTGGCAGTATCGACAATGCCTCGAGTTTTTCCTGCAAAGCGTCCCAGTAAGGCAGCGTCACGGCAACGGGAGGATTCGCGGCAGCCTAAGCACAAGCCCGGTGCTGAGGGACTTCGGACGATAGTTGTAGTTGTTGGTGGTAGACAAGGCTCCATAACTGTATTCCGCCACGCGCCAATCGATGCGGGGCAGGATGGTGAAGTCCAGGCCACCTAATACCTGGTACTCGAACTTGGTCGCGCTAACGGGCGAGCCCCCGGTAGAGTCTAAGTGCCCCACTCCAATCGTCCCCTCGATATACGGGTGGATGGGGAGGATGTGCGTGTTCAAGCCTATACGAGGCCCGATCGAGCCGGTGTCGAACGAGACACCGTTGCTCCTGGCAAATGAGCCGCGAAGGTCGATGCCCACGCTCAATATTGCCAGGCGACCGCTTGCAAGATAGCCGCCAAATGTACCCCCGTAGAGGTCGTAACCATTGTTATCGGTCCGCCCAGGTTCTGCGCGGTGAAAGCCCCGTACAGCCCAAGTTGAGCGTGTAGGCACAACGGAGCAAAAAGGAAGAGAAACGAGGCGAGCAGCCGGGACAGTTTCATAGACGGGGCCTCCTGCCACAACCGTGCGATTCAAGCGCAAACCAATAGTCCCACACATTCGGTCCTGCCGGGGTGTCACGCTGTCTTTGCGTGGTGCTCTTCGAGCAATGGGTCGCGCTCGTCACGACCACGGCGCGCAGAACGGCTTCGAGAATTAATCTGGGTTGGGCTCTCTGTTTCCCGGCCCGCCTCTATGGAATGCGCCCCAGCAAAGCAGAGCATAAAGGTGGTGCCGGAGCGGCCCATCCGGGTGGAGCTGTGAACACGCACCGAGGCTCCGTACTTCTTAAGAATCTGGTACGTGACCCATAGCCCAAAGCCGGTTCCGCCTTCCCCCTTGGTGGTAAACAAGAGTTCGCCGAGGTGCGGCAACGCTCCAGGCCCAATTCCCTCCCCCTGATCAGCGATGGTTACCGCAGGTTTACAGTGGAGCGTATCGCGCACTCTCAGGGTGAGTCTACCGCCGCGAGGCATGGCATCGATTGCATTTGCGACCAGGTTCGAGAAGGCCTGGCGCAACTCTCCGGGGTGGGCCAGGATGCTCGTCCGCGATCGATATTGCCGCACAACCTCGATCTGGCGCATCTCCAGACGGTTTCGATACAAAGAAACAATGCTCTCGAGAACATCGTCCAGGCGGACCTCTTGCAAGGACTTTGTATCACGATGGAAATGAAGTATCTGCTTGGTTATGTCTCCCACCCGCTGCAGTTCCTCCTCTGCCAGACGCAGGCATCGCGCCACTTCATCCCGGTTGGACAGGTTTCGTTGACCAAGATATAGAAGGTTGGATATCGCTTCGAGCGGATTATTGATTTCGTGAGCAATCGAGGCCAACAGACGTCCGATTGCGATGCTTTTTTGGCCCGAAAGGAGCAGTTCTTTTGCGGCATCGTGTTCCAGCTTCAGAGCTTCATACGCGCTGTTCGCGGTCACGGCTCGCTTGACCGAGAAAGCCAGCCGGTCCAGCTCAGAAACATCGACAACATCAAACACTCTGGAGCCGGATGTCGCGAGTAGTCTTGGTTTGTCTTCTGAGGAGACAAACGCAATCAGGGGGATGGCGGGGTGATCCGCGTTCTCCAGGGCCGAAAGTTGTTCGACAGCTTCAGCGAGAACCGACTCGGAGGCTAGTACCAAAGCAACTGGACCGGTCTCGAGAGCACTGAGAAAAGCCTCTACCGAACCCACGACGATGTGTTCGCAACCCAATTGCTGCAATACGTTTCCGGCTGACAGGCCACGTTCAGGTTGGTTCTCCCATTGAACGATCCTCATCCTCGTCATCGGCCCTCTCCTCCCAGAGTTCTACATCCAGACGCCCATTTAACAGTTCGTTGATTTCGACCAGCATTCTACGAGGCCCCGTCCTGTGAATCACCCGATCAGCCATTGTTTCTGTTGGTATGCCAAATTCGGGCTTGATGAGCAACGCAATGCACTCAGACGGTCGAAGGCTTTTGACCACGCTACAGAGTTTCTCGCCGTGTTCCAGGCCAACGTTCGTGGCGTCTATAAGCACCAGGTCGACGGGATCATTCAAGGTCGCCCGCACCGACTCCTCGGAGCCTCTCGCCGTAAACACCTCCGCGCCGCAATCCTCTAAAGAGCAACTTGCGCGTCTCCAGGAGGCGGCGATCGTCGTTCAAAATCAGAATGCGCGGTCGATTCATAGCCCTTTGTAAAGTCTCTTGCGCAGACCAAAACCTAATCGGTAGTAGATGCTTTTAGATCTGTTCGCCGCCTAAACGGTTGTATGGCGGGATCGAATGTTCCATGTGCGGCCGATGAACCACTGGAACCGATCCTGGTTGCTGCCCCGGTCGATAGCCACGAACTGCTATATTGACGGCAGTTTCCCGACGTAACGAGGTTCCATGCGGATAAGTCTTGCGATCTCTCTGCTCTTCGCTTTCTGTTGCTGTGATCTTTCTGCACTGGATACTGCGAGCGCGGTTCGCTTTGGGCGGCTGATCGATGGCCACGGCAGGACCTGGACGAATGCCGTCGTGCTGGTGCGG
Organism: uncultured Acidobacteriaceae bacterium; assembly: GCA_963850235.1. Classification (GTDB taxonomy): domain Bacteria; phylum Acidobacteriota; class Terriglobia; order Terriglobales; family Acidobacteriaceae; genus PALSA-350. The sequence goes on from CAWKKM010000025.1 coordinate 28,352, forward strand.
AATGGCAGGGTTGAGAAAGTGCTCACATCCGACGCCGCAATCCCTGCCGATGCCACGGTCATTGATCTTCATCAGTACACGGGCGTGCCCGGCTTGATCGACGTCCATACTCACATGACGTACTGGTCGGATCCCAAGGCGGGAACGCCTCCGTTTGAGCAATACGCGAAGCAGCGTTCCGCTTTCCTGGTTTTCATGGCGCAGGAGAACGCACGCAAAACGCTGGAAGCAGGCGTCACCACCGTGCGGGACCTTGGCTCCGACCACTACGACGACATAGTGATGCGTGATTTGATCAACCGCGGAGCCATGGTTGGACCTCGCATGTTCGTCGCGGGCTGCGGGCTCACGGTGACCAGCGAACCGTTCAAGCCGGAGATGCAGCCTCAATGCGGCCAGGCCGACGGTGTGCCTGAAGTCCTAAAGGCGGTTCGCGAACAGGTCGCTGCTGGAGTGGATGTCATCAAGGTGTACGGTTCCACCGGAAGTGACAAGGATGTGAGCGGATACCAGACCTTCAGCAGCGACGAAATGAGGGCTGCCGTGGAGGCGGCGCACAAGTTCGGCAGGCGGGTTGCCATCCACTCCTATGGCCCGGATGGCGCTCGTGACGCGGTTTCTGCCGGAACCGATTCGCTGGAGCATGCCATCGATATCCCGGATGATGTGTTGGCCGAAATGGTGAAGCACGGTACTTTTTACGTTCCTACCATTGATCACAACCGCTATTACGTGAGTGCGCGCGACGAATTCAAGTACGACGACAAGATAGTCGCGGGGCTGAACGCGTACATCGAGAAAAATCTTGAGACAGCCAGACGCGCGCATAATGCCGGGGTAAAGTTCGCGATGGGCTCCGATGCGGTGTTCAGTATGTTCGGGCAGAACACGCGCGAGCTGGGGTGGTTTATAAAGGCAGGCATGACTCCAGCCGAGGCATTGCAAACGGCTACCACGAATGGGGCAGCCCTGCTCGGAATGTCCGGCCAGCTGGGAGCCATCGCTCCTGGATATTTCGCCGATCTGGTGGCGGTCGAGGGGGACCCGCTCAGCGACATCAAGGTGGTCATGGACAACGTGCGCTGGGTGATGAAGGACGGCCAGGTAGTGGTGGATAAGCGACCATGATGGTGGACAGATGGCTCCCATCCCACAAAGGTGAGTGGCTTCACTTCGAATGGCCATCGCGGGGTACAACTGCGCAACATCACGATCCACGCAAAGGCGTATGGCGGAATGCGCTGGAACCCGTATGCTCATGAACAAGCGGCGATTCTCCAGGAACACATTCATCGATTCTTTCGGGGGATAGATTCGATGAATTGCCACCAGGAGAATCGCTGTAAGTATCTGCCAGGCAACTTGGGCACACCCGACTTCCACAATTCCTGAAAATCTGAGGTAACTGAAATGGCCGCGATCAAGACCGAGGAAACGTTGCACACTTACCTCAGGCGGCACTTCGAACAAATCGCCAAGCGCTTGACCAGGCAGGCTGCCGATCAAAAGGAACCTTCCTGCGCCGGAGCCATTCCCGAGCAAAATTAGCGGAGAAGCCTCCTCCACGTGTGAGTTCGCCACCAGAGATTTCATAAAATTCGATAAAATTCGACCCTTTTATGACCTCACCGGCGTCGCCCAGAGATTCTTCTATTGGGGCGGGGTGAGTTTTTTGGGCCTAGGAGTACAAGGCCAAAGATCACTTCGGATTTGAATCATTGGGGTACTTGTTGCCCGTCCCCTTCAAGCCGGGCGATCTACCGTCTACCGACCTAGGCTTCAGGACAAACTTACCTATAATCCCGTTTCAGAAGCAGTTAGATAAAGATTCGGCGGTCTCCGTCACCTTGTTTTCCCCGTGTCCACGAAACCCGTAACTTCCGACCGACGGAAATGGTGCGTGATATGCGTGGTATGCGTGGTAAGTCGCGCGGGTTGGTTGATGTCTGCATCGGTTTGCGACCAAAGAGCGTGAACGGTCCTTGCCGAAGAGGTTTTTGCGGCCGACGGCGCCCATCGACATGAGCTGTTGCAGGGGGGCATCCATGCGTTGGCTGGATATGCGGTGGCAGCCAGTGTGAGCCAAGGTGGGGTTCTGGGAGTAGCTGGGGGATCCGGCTCTTCGTCCAATTGTCGACAAAATCCTCCACGGGATTCTGGGAGAGGATATGTGGCACGGTGCGGCCTGCGCGCCGGGCCTGCGGAGGTATAGGGAGGCCTTTCTGGCAGGGAGACGCCGGTTCTCGACTCCGGCGGCGTGTAGGTCGGGTTTAGGATGGTCACGATAATTAGGTGCCGGTTAGGTGTATTAAGTGTCGCGGATGTTGAAGTTTTTTTTGGTGAAGTCTGTCACGCAAAGGCCTGTCCGGCGAATGGGTCAGTTCCGTCTGGTCACGAATCTCGGTCACGAATCTCGGTCACGAATCTCCTGGTCACGAATCTCCGGCTCTGCCGGGCCGGGAGTCAAAACTTTATTGACTTTCGCCACGGCGAGCGACCATGTGCGCAGATTAGGACCCCCCGAGTCGGACTCCAAGCTCTGGATCCCGAGCGAATGTACGTCAATACTCCGGCGTTTCCTGCGAAGTCTTAGGGTTCCTGGTAACTGCCCGATGATGTCCTGGCAAACAGATGAAGTTACCGACGACCGGTTTCAGAAGCAGTTGGATAAAGATTCGGCGGTCTCTGTCACCTTGTTGTCCCCGTGTCCACGAAACCCGTGACTTCCGGCCGACGGAAATGGTGCGTGATATGCGTGGTATGCGTGGTAAGTCACGCGGTCGGTGGATGTCTGCATCGGTTGGCGACCAAAGACGGTGGGGACGGTTCTCGCCGGAGGGGTCTGCGGGTGACTGCGCCCATGGACATGAGCTGTTGCAAGGCGGCATCCATGCGTTGGCTGGATATGCGGTGGCGGCCAGTGTGGGCCAAGGTGGGGTTCTGGGAATAGCTGGGGAGCCGGCTCTTCGTCCCATTCTCGCCAAAATCCTCCACGGGGTTCTGGGAGAGGATACGAGGCAGGGTGCGGCCTGCGCCCCGGGCCGCGGAGGTATAGGGATGCCTTTCTGGCAGGCAGCCGCGGGTTCTCGACTCCGGCGGCGCGTAGGTCGGCTTGAGGATGGTCACGATAATTAGGTGCCGATTAGGTGTATTTTGTGTCGCGGATGTGGAGATTTTTTTGTGAAGTGTGTCATGCAAAGGCTTGTCCGTCGAATGGGTCAGTTCCGTCTGGTCACGAATCTCCGGTCACGAATCTCCAAGAGCACTGGCAAGTTACCGGGAATACCGTTTTACGAGCACAGTACGAACGTTAGATTTCACCATGGTCTGTAAAACCATGGGTGCATGCGGGACAGCACAAAGGTGATTATCGGTTTCGGCTCGATCTGGGGCCTTTTTTTCTTTGGCGGCATGCTGTTCAGCTCGTTCACGCTCGGAGCAAACGACTCTATGCCTGAAGTCTTGGCAATTCTCCTAAACGGGCTCACGATTCTCCCGTCGTGTATCTGCGCGATTTGGTTTATGAGATATGCAGCCCTTTGGCTCATGTTCCTCTCCGCGATTACAGCATTTGGACTTGTGTATCAACAAATTCATTCAAGCAACCCGGCTGGGGACTTCTGGGGAGAGGCTGGGGGCTTGACCTGGGCATTGATTGTGGCCGCCATTCCGGCAGCCATAGGAATACTTCTATTCCGACGTCGGGGCGAAGCAGCCAACCGCTTGCCCGAAGTGTAGGGTTTTCAGTAACTCGCCCAGCCAGAGGATCAGACCGAAGGAAGTTAACGCTGGCTCAGACTGTGGTCAGTCTCGCCTCATACCTTCGCGGCTCACCGCCAGACAACATGCTGCAAAGACGATTAGCATCACCACTGCGATGGCCCCGCGCCACGTGAAGTGTTGAATGAGCCCGGCCACGCCCGCTATGGAGGCAAATACAAACAGTAGGCCGAATGCGAAATTCGCTTTCGGGCCGCCGTACTTCAGAAGCAGGTTCATTGAATTTAGACTACTTCATTACCTTTGAGGAGTGCCGATCCACTTGCCCGATAAACGGGCTCCGGACAAATGCCTGCAAATCTCATTATCGGTAAATCGCCGTGGCCCGGGCTACTGGCAGGGCAAGTTACCGCCCCGTTTCACGCGAACTTGCTGTCACCGCCGAATGGCCGCCTGTCCGGAGAGTCGACCACGCGCCAAGTAACGAGAAGCGCTCGATACTAATGGGGGCGAAAGGTCTTTCCCGTTTCCAAAAGAGTCTTCAACCGGGAAAGAATGCGAGGCCATCCGTCTGCATTCTGTGCGTAGACCGGATCGTCCTCTGTCCAGCCATCGTTTGTCACAACAACCTTGACCGCTTCGGATTCGGGCGTCAGTTCAACCTTGACGTGAGACATCGATTCGCCCATGCCCATACCGAACTCGTATTCCAGGAGTTTGGGCGCGTCCACCTTTACAACCCGCCCTGTTACGTAACGCGTAAGCATGCCGTCCCTGCCCGGTCCTGACCATGTCATGGCGCCACCGGGGTTCAAGTCCACTTCGAAGTCCGCGCCCATGAAAATTGTCTGATTCGCTTGCTTAGACACGAATCCGTCCCAAACCTTCTCGATCGGGGCGGCGATGTAGTAAGTGAAGATCAGGGGAAGCTTCGCCATGGCTCATACTCCGACTAAGGGCGTTGCAAAATCACTGTCCCGGATTCTAGCAAGATCCTCGTCGTCACCAAAGCGGCTGGAGCGACGCAGACGGAAAGCTGTTTTTTTGATTTTGCGGAATCGGGAACCAGCAAATCATGTGCATTTGCTGCTGGCGCTGGCTTGAACGACCGAATAGGCTGGCCTGCTGGAGAGGCCGTCCAGGCAATTTACCTATAATCCCGTTTCACGCGAACTCGGCGTCAGTGCCGAACGGCCACCTGTCCGGATAGCCGACCGAGTGACGAGAAGAGCGTGCCAGGACTAATTCTGGCCACTATGGGTTGGCGACTCGAGTGCCGATGGATCGACCTTAGTCACACTCGCTGGGTCTGTAACCAACGAGAATGCCAACGACCTTCAGACGTTTCGGTTTCTGATTGATAGTGCAGATCTGGTGTTAGAAAGAGACCCAGACGAGCGCTGGCGCAAACAATTGGAGGAGACGTTGCCGAAACTTGACGCATTTTAATCGTTGGTTAAGGCATTGCGGAAGGATCTCAAAAGCAAGCCAAACTGCGTCTCCAATAGCGCGGCACGAGTGTGAAGACAGATCATACTGTGCCGAGTACAATCACACAGTGCCCCCTGAAGAGAATTTCTTCAGAAAATAACCCTGACGAGTCGGCCTGCGTTGATGGGACCATGATTTCCGAAAAGCGGTTTGCTCATAGATTCGCATCCGCAACTTGCGCCGCCGCTCGTCCGAATATAGAGCAGCTGACGACGTTAAGCACACCGCGAAGCAACAGAGAAAGGCACGTGCTCCATCTATTTTCCTTTGCCGTTGCTCTCTCTCTGATCACGGTGGCCGCTCTCGTTCACGCGCAATCTCCCTCTGCCCAGCAGCCCGAACAGACCTTTCACGTCGGAAACCGCATCGTCCTCACCGACGTCTCGGTCACCGATCGCAACGGCAATCCCGTTCACGGCCTTAAGGCTTCCGACTTGCAGATCTTCGACAACAATAAGCCACAGGTGCTCGCCTCATTCGAAGAGCAGACCACGACGCCCGTCGCGCCAATAGAGCAGGCGTCCACTTCTCCGGGGGTATACAGTAACGAGTTTCTGCAGCACCTGCCCCCGGCGCTCAACATCATCGTCATCGACATCACTAACCTCAATCTCCCCGACCAGATGTACCTCTTTTACGAGCTCAACCAGTTCATCAAGAACCTGCCGGCTGGCCAGCCGCTGGCCATATATTGGCAATCCGGGGTATCGAATCTCTTACTCCAGAGCTTCACGACCGACCGCAATCTGCTGTTGGCGGCCGTGCGCAAGGCCATCCCGCGTTTCCCACCGCCCGATCGCGGTTCTGCCTACGCCGACAGCGGCTATATCACCTTACAAACGATTGAGAGCGATCTGGATAGAGCGCAATATCCAGGCCGGAAAAACATTCTCTGGTTTTCCGGGGGATCCTCGCTCTTTCTGCACTCCGATCCACTGGATCCCCAACTGGTTCCGCCAAAGATCTACCCTGACCCAGCCTTGCTACGCGACATCTATGACGAACTCGAAGCCAACCGCATAGCCATCTATCCTGTCGACGCCCGCGGCCTCCAATCGGCCGGCATCGGGCCTTATCCCAGCCAAGCAGCCTTCGTACTTGCCGCACAGCAGGGGCTGATGCGCGACATAGCCGAGGCTACGGGTGGCACCGCTTTCTATAACAACAATGCACTCGATAAAATCGCAGCTCACTGGCTCGACAACGCGGGCAGCTTCTACACCCTCACCTACTCACCGAAAGATTTTGGTTTCGACAATAAGTGGCATACGGTGAAGGTAAAGCTGTCTGCCGAGTTTAGCGGCTATACCCTCAGCTATCGACGCGGGTATTTTGCAGATGCTACGACTGCCGCGCGGCAAAAGGAGCAGAAACCGAGAACCCTCCTGCGCTCAAACGGCGATACCTTCACCGCACCAGACCAGCAAAGCATCCCTATTATTTTTCAAGTGCACGTTGCGCCGGGATCTCAGGAGCCGGCGTCTTTTGCGGGTGTCGCGGCAACGTCAAACTTGAAAGCTCCCAAAAAGGGAACCACTCCCTATTCCATCCACTACTCGCTGCCCGCAGCCGACTTCACGATCAAGACCGTTCACGGCATACGAGAGGTTGAAATCGGAGTCGCGGTGTTCGCCTTCAATGAGGAAGGATCCGCCGAAACACGCCTCGCAGACAAGCTCACGTTCGCCATAAACGAAGACAACTTGCGTCTCCATCCCAAGGCGCTCATTCCGGCCGACCAGCAGATCGACCTTCAAAAGGGACAGAAATACCTCTATCTGGCCGTCTGGGACATGACTAGCGGACGTCTCGGCACCCTCCAGCTTCCTCTGAAAGTAGCTCCGGAACCCAAATAACTAGGGTCCTGATCGTGCGCCACGGATGAACTGAGCAGTAGACCTGTCCGCGAACGCGCGGCCTGGAAGTCTTCGAGGACATCACGGCAGCATCGCGACCCGTGGGATCTCCGAATGAGCGTGCCCCCTGCACAATTCTGGGGAACTTACCTATAATCGCACCGGTTTCGGGAACTTGACGTGGCTGCCAGTAGTGGGTCAGTTTGAAATGCGCTAGTGGGGACCCTTGTCTTTTGGGCGTCTCAGTGTGAAGACGACGGCGCGTGGGTGGCGTTTACGAATCTCGTCGCGGGTGGGAGAGTTTCCTAGATCGCGCCGGAGCCTGTGGGAGTTCCAAGCTATAAATAAAGCCCCGATTGCAAGGAAAGCGGCAAGGACGAGGTGCGGCAGAGACATGACAAGAACGTACTCAATCCTCGGACCCAGCACAAGGCCTTTGCGCCACCTCTGATGCCTATGACCGAATCACCCGCAAAGTCGGATTTTCAGATGTTGCTTGATCGTAATCCTTCAAATGAAGGTGATTCACGGTCGGAGCAGCCCTTGCATCATGTCGTACATGACTCCAAGCGCAAACAATGCCGCCACAAGCCCTACCATCTGAACTCCGATGAGGTTGAATTCGGTCAGCATTTCGCCTCCTTTGCGAATACCAGAACGCCTATAGAAGTAACCAGGGCAAAAGACATGCGCAAGCCCCAGGCCGAAAAACAACGCCAACACTAAGAATCCCAGCCCGAGCTTCCAAGGGTTCTCGCCGTGTAGGTGAATAGCTGGCATGGCCATAGTTTTACCAGAAGGGCATGAGTAAACACTTCGAGGGGCAGACTGTCGCTGCGTCACCACAGAGTACTGCATGAAAGTCGCATTTCCGGTAAATTCCCTCTCTGGCGGGCCCGGAGCGAAGATCGACAGTTCTAATCAAAATGCGCGAAGTCGTTCGACGCAGTCGTCTCGCAATTCCATCGCTTGATGCAAGTCCTTGATCCTTCCTAGGACTTCCGCTGAAGGCCTATCGGATGGGGTCTCCAGGAGAGCGTCGCAAGCCGTATGAAGCGCCAGCTCCAGTTCATTCGCATCTAGGTATTCATCGAACCACACTCGACGGCTCTGAAATACCAAGTGATCCTTAAGCGCCGTTCTCAACTCTCTAAGCAGGGCGGAAACGCGGTCGAAATGGGATTGTAGCGGGTGTGGCATCTGACTCTTGCAATTGTAAAGGCCGCAAAGTCGGGCTTCGGTAATTTGCCCGGGCTGTGGTGACGGCTGCGAGTTACTGAAATTCCCGTTGCGAAGGAGGTTTGTTGGGCTCGGGTAGCAGCATGAACGTTCTCTGCTACTTCAGCGTCGACGATGTGGGCTTTCTTTTCACTTTGCGCGGATGCCCCTCGCCAGTACATAGAGGAGGTAGCCTGCAAATGTTGCAAAGAGGATTCCAGCGATCTGGAAGCCGAGACGGTTGAAGTCAGTCAGCATCTCGCCTCCATTACGGGTGCCGGAACGCCTGATGAACCGGTCCGGGTCGAACACATGCGCAACACCGACGCAGAATAGTCTTAGGGCTCTTCGGTAAAATCCCCACGCTGGGGTGGTGACCCACCGCAAGCTACCGCAAATCCCGTTTCAAGGAACTACGAGCCCTGTCTGGCGCAGTTAAGAAACACTCGCGCGATTGGATCACCGTAGTTCAGTAATCTCCTCGTGGATCGCGTCGATCACAGCCTGCGGATGGTCTGCCTGGATTGTATGCGTGCTTCCTGGAACCACCACGTATGAGGACCGCGAGGAAAGCGATGTCAAATCCTTCTGCATTTGTGACCAGGCAGTAGCCATTGGCCCCGGCTCACTCGTGTCGTGAGATAGAACGACCAAGGGGATGTCTCCGAGTGACTTTGTTGCCGAAATCTGTGCTGAGCTTTCGTCGAACGCTCGGTATTCCGCTAGGTGAGTCAACCATGGTTGCAAACGACACTCGGTGGCACGGCGCACAGCACGTATTTCGGCTGGCCACTGATCGCACCAGCCGCTGAGACGCGGCCAGCCAAACAGCATTGTGTCTTCAAAGTATCCGAGTCTGCGCAGAAATTTTTCGTTATACGATTGGACCTCAACTGGCAAACGCTTGTACTGATCAGGATATGCTGAGTCAACCAACACGACGCCTGCCGTGTCCCTGGGGTAAAGAGCGGCATACATTCGAATGTTCAAGCCCCCCAGCGAATGACCCACCAGGATGAAGGGGCCTTCGATCTTCGCACTCTTCAGCAACCTGTGCAGTTCGTCAGCAACCACCCTGCTGGTTCGTGGCAAGGGGCTGGGATCGCTCCATCCGAGACCCGCGCGGTCGTAGCTGCAGGAACGGGTGACCCTGGCTACCTCTGGCTGAACTTTGTACCAGGTGATGGAGTCGTCCGATAGGCCGGAATCGAAGACGACAGTCGGCAATCCCTGTCCGGTGCAGTAAAGGTGCAGACGATAGCCGCCGATATCGATCATCTGCCCGGGAGGTGGATGAAGCCGCATATCGCGACGGTTCGAGAAGAACTGGTAGCTTGCACCTGCCAGGAGAACGACTAGCAGGATGCTGAACAAGCCAAGCGCTACTTTGCGCAGTCCTGTTATTAAGGTCACGCCCATCGATCTCACGCTCTGACCCCGCTCCAGCACTTCAGCATACGCTCATTGGGTTCCTCCCAAAGACGGCAAGTGGGGATATTCCTGCGAGTCGTGTTTTCGGTAAGTTCTCCTTGCCGCTTTATGATGGCGGCAAGGGGAACATAAGGGGACACGATAGTTCTCGGCCGTCCCTTGCGGTGCTTGTTCGTGAGCCACATCCACGGCCGACTTCTCACCGCTGCTCACATCTGCCGGGAAACGGTAGTGTCCTAATTTGTTTCCGGTCATATCCTTGGATCTAGAGCGATGCTCTGCACCAGAGCAATCGCGTCATCGCATTGCTGGGCCAGTTTTTTCTCTCCAATTTCATCGTATTTGTCCCGCGATTTGCCCGAGCATCCGCAGCACTTGGTTCCATTCTCTTTCCGTCATGTCAATGTCCATCAATACCCCCCTCGCCCACTGCGACAGGCTGCCGATCAAAAGGAACCTTCCTGCGCCGGAGCCATTCCCGAGCAAAATTAGCGGAGAAGCCTCTTCCGTGGCAGGGTTTCGCCGAAGACGCTTGAAAGACCGACCTCAGGGTTAAAGACTACCTCGAGTCCCGTGGGGACGGCTCACTCAATATGGCGTAAGGATCTTTCGGTTGCCCAATTCCGGCCTACGCGATGGGTCCGACGGAACTGTGGTCGGGTCGGTCAAGATTGCAGGGTCGTCACCCGGAAACTCAAGTCCCGTAGGCCGGATGAAAGCCTTGGGTCTCGACGAGATTGTGATATCCAGACCGTAGTGTCCGCTGACCGTAACCTGTGGAGGCGGAAACTCCACAATATAGCGCGCTCTTATCAACGTCATTGCCCATGCAAGGTGTTTCCCGAGATCTTTCGCGGAGGTAGGCAACAAAATCCCCCCACTCAGCTGACACACGTCATCGAAGGGAATTTCATCTTGCCTGTTCCTCAAGTCCGCAGGCTGAACCAAGCCGAAGATAGCAACGCTCGCCATCTGAGCAAAGAACCTCAATGCATTCCAGGAATTCCGGCTCCCTCGATCTATACCGTCGGTCACAGCTAGAATCACCCGTCTACCGGGCCGACTGGACAGGGTCTGAACAATACTTGCAAGCGAGTCCCAAAGATACATGGGGTTTTGGCAACTCCGCTTCGTATCACCCTGGTCCCGGGATTGCGAGTGCTGCAACACCAGATCAACCTGCCGCTTCAGAGTTGCGGCATCCGTCGCCCCTCGATCTGTGGGGTGAATGAGCTGACAGTCCAACGCGTAGATCGATACCTCATCCTTTGCATGCAGAGAAAGAGGTGCAAGACTTGCAATAGCTTGGTCCGCCGACAACATAATCCCCGGCTTAGATTGGCTCAGGTCCATCAGAATCGCCAGCGATATCTGATCGTCACCCTCCAGCCTCGCATGCGTCACCCGAGTCTTCCGTCCTCCGTCAAGACTGACAAAAAAACTTTGCTCGTCAATCCGGGTAATCGGCTTGCGATCATCCCCAAGAACAAGGGTCGGGATCTGCACCAGATTTGTATAAACGTGTAACGTTAGCGAATTAGCATTCTGCGACGTCTGCGCAGCCAGGCTGCAAGTACTCAGTAACCCCCAAATGCTTGCCGTAACCGCCACCATGCGCCGCATTCGCATACCGGCCCATCCCGATCCGCCGACCGTATAACCCCGAATTATCCCAGAAACAAACAGGAACAGGAAATGCTGTTGCCTCCATCTCGAAGCCCCCTGCGAGATTCAGTAAACGCTCCATCCTCCGAACCACCTGAAAGGTCACAACGGAAGACAGTTGTCTTGAAAGATCAGCGTGTCCGGTATAGAGTCATCCATGCTAAGTTGTTTAGGGGTTTACCGGAGATGGCGAAAAACGATTTGCAAGGGGCCCTGGATCTTCTGGTTCTCAAAACTCTTGCTCAAACAGGGAGAATGCACGGCTACGGGATCGTTTTGCACATTCAAAGAGCTTCCGATGAATTGCTGCGCGTCGAGGAAGGCTCTTTATACCCGGCTCTGCACCGCATGGAGCAGAACCGATGGGTCGCATCCGAGTGGTCTACAACGGAAACGAACCGGAAGGCCAAGTACTACAAGCTCACCGCCGCGGGCAGGAAGCAATTACAGGAAGCTGAGAAGAATTTTGAGCACCTCGTAAAAGGTGTTCGCGCAATCCTCCGCTACGCATGAACAAACTGATGTCGATTTTTGGCCGGATATCGAACTTGTTCTCCCGGACCCGCTTAGATCGGGAGATCGAACGTGAACTACAGTCGCACATCGAGTTGCGGGTTGAGGACAATCTTGCCCAAGGGATGTCTCCCGAGCATGCACGGCGCGATGCCCTGGCGCGTTTCGGCAATCCGACCGTGACCAAAGAAGATGTCGTGTTCGCCGATGCGGCTGTGGTTCTTGGCAGCGTCTGGGACGACACGCGATATGCATTTCGGCAATTGCGCAAGTCGCCCGGATTCGCGGCCACCACGATACTGACCCTGGCCATCGGCATCGGGGCCAATCTCGCAATTTTCCAGCTGCTGTATGGAGTGCTGTTTGCGCATTTGCCAGTTAAGCAGCCAGCGGAACTCTACTCATTGCACGCAGTGCAATCGCCGTTTGACGAGCAGTGGTTTTTTTCTTTTCCCGCTTACCGGCGTCTCCGGCAAGCTACGCTCGGGAAAGCCCCGGTATTTGCGCGCTCGGGGTTTGGCGTTGGAGTTCTGCAGGAAGCAGCCGGGGCGACAAGCCGCGTCGAATTCCAGCTTGTTTCCGACAATTTTTTCAGCGTGCTGGGGCTGTCGCCATCTGCCGGCCGGTTCTTCCTCGATGGAGATGACCAGCGAGAACAGTCGGAGTGGCCGGTGATCTTGCGCTACGGCTACTTCAAGCAACATTTTGCAGCAAATCAGCCGGTGCTTGGTAAGCGTTCGACCTTCAATGGAGTTCCCATCGTGATCGTCGGAGTTGCGCCAAAAGACTTCAGCGGAGTGGTTCGTGGAGAGGCCCCTGACCTTTGGCTTCCACTCGCCGCAGATGCGACAAACCGTTTCGGTACCTGGTTCGACTCGCTGGGCCCCGGGTATGTCGACCTGGAACGGTCGCATCTAAACCAGGCGAGCTTCTTTTGGTTGTGGGTACTGAGCCGGATTCCCGATGGCGTGAAGCCTGTTGCGCCGGCGCACTGGACATCGGCTCTTGCGCCCGACCTGTCACTGCTTGCCGGCGCGTCCAAAGACCCGCGGGATCGCACCCGCATCCGCAACGCGCAGGTAACGTTGGTATCGGCCGAGAATGGTGAGGGTTCGCTGGCCAAAAGATATTCCCGGCCCCTGATCATCCTGATGGCAATGGCCGTAGTCATTCTTCTGGTGGGATGCCTGAACCTGGCTAACCTGCAGATGGCGCGGTTGCAGCAACGCGAGATAGAGATCGCCACGCGGATTGCACTGGGAGCCAGCCGGACGAGAGTCCTTCGCCAGGTGGCAATTGAAACTGTGGTGCTTGCTTTCATGGGTGGGCTGCTTGCGTTCGCCACCGGGCGGGCGGCGAGTTCGCTGCTTTTGCACTGGGCATCCGGCCGGGGGCAAAGCATCCCGATCGATCCCCAGATCGGAGCCGCTGCAGCTTCTGCTGGGTGCAGCCCTGCTGCTGGGCTCCTTGGTGGGTTTTGGCTTGTTGCCCGCATGGCAGATGACACGCAAGAGCTTCTCCACCGCGTCGAAGGCGAAGGTCGGGCAGCTTGCGGGTCAAAGCAAAGCGGGGCGTCGATGGTCGAATCTGCTGCTGGCCAGCCAGGTGAGTTTTTCGTTGCTGTTGCTTTCCGCCGCAGTGCTCTTTGTGCAGACGCTGCGCAATCTCAGCCGCGTGGATGCGGGCATGGACCGCGACCACGTGCTCACTGTCCATTTGGATATGCGGAACACCGGCTTTGCCGAACATCAGAATAATTTGCCGTCGTTTTACGACACGGTGATCCAGCAGCTGCAAGCATTACCCATGGTTCGCGATGTCGCGGTGCATATGTGCACGATTCCCCACTGCGGCTGGAACACGGCGGTGCACGTATTTGGAAGGCCTGAGATCCCGGAATCACAGTTGCATGGAGAGGAGGATCGCGTAGGGGTGGGCTATTTCCGCACCCTTGGCATTCCGCTTCTGCAAGGCCGGGATTTCAGCAAAGAGGATAATGACCGATCACAGCAAGTCGCGATCCTCAGCCTCTCTTATGCGCGGAAGCTCTTCGGCGATGAGAGCCCGCTCGGCCGTTGGATTGGCTACAGCGCGCCGCCGGGAGATCACCGATTTCTCGTAATAGGCGTGGTTGCCGACGCGCGCGTAGATGGTTTGCGTGCGGAGGCGCCTCCGGTCGCCTATTTTCCTATCGATCAACGGCCGGCGCCGGTTTCGTCGGTCGAGGTGCGGGTGCGCGGGCCGTTGTCGAGCCTGCCCGCCGAAATTCGCGAGAGCCTGTATAGGCTCGCCCCGGCTCTGCCGGTGACGGAGATTGTGCCGCTGGATTTGGAGTTTGACGATGGTCTTTCCACGGAGGCGCTGCTCGCCCGGCTGACCAGCATTTTTGGCGCACTGACCCTGGCACTGGCAGCCCTTGGATTCTATGGGTTGTTCTCTTTTCGCGTGGCAAGAAGAACGTCTGAGATCGGTGTTCGCATGGCGTTGGGGGCTACGCGCTCGCAGGTGCGGGCGCTGTTTCTCGGCCAGACTCTGCAAATCATGGTTGCCGGATTGATTCCCGGCGCCGCGCTCGCGGTTGGTACCAGCTATTTCGCACGCAAGATGTTGTATGGAACCGGGCGCATGGATATTTGGGCGCTGGGTTTCGCGGTCGTGATCCTCGCAGGTGTCGGCCTATTGGCAACGCTTGTGCCCGCTCACCAGGCTGCATCGATCGATCCAATGCGCGCTCTGCGCAGCGAATAGTTCAGATCCGGACATGGCTCCCGTCGCCGTGTCCCTGCTGAAAAGTAGAATCCGCGGGAAAGCGCCGTTTCCCTTCGGCTCCTACCAGGTCGAGACCTTCCTGGTAGTTATTTTTCTCAAAGGCAGACCAAAGGGCTTGGAGTTGAGTTTGCTCAATCTTTGATTGAAGAAGCTGCTTCAAATCGACTTCCACTTCCTTTTCTCTTTCCGGTTGTTTCCCTGAGACGCTCATGGCTCCCTCAAGCGCAACGATGTAGGCGGTGGCCGCAGCCTTGGATTCAGGTTGTAAGAGGGTGATCACTCTAGCCAAATCGACGGCATCTTCGCCTTTGCCCAGATCGAGCTGCGCATAGATAGCTCCCCATAAGGGCGAAGGTTCGGTGGGTCGCATTTCGAGGGCCCTGGTGTACTCCGCCACTTCCTCTGTCTCCTTTGCGGAGATCAATGGTGCTTTCACGCCGTGCTTCTTCATCATGTCCGCGAGGTGCATCAAAAAGATAGCGCGCTGCTCGTGCAGTCCGCCATTCTCCGGCACTCTTCGAATGGCTTCATCGAGACTATCGATTGCTTGTTGCGTCCATTGGCAAGGCAGTGGAGAACTTGGAATCAAATCCGACTCGATCAGTGCCTCGTTATCCAGGATTCTGGCTCGCTTGATCAGGTTGTCGACATTGGAAGGGTCGCTTTCGGAGAGACGCCTTAGTTTGGCTTCTGCCTGCTGCAGGCTATCTAACTTCTCCCTCTTCTCAGTGGACGATAAGTTAGGAGAGCCGGAAACGTCGCTGGCCGTCAGGACCACCTTCGCCGCCCCGGCAAATCCGGAAGTGAGTACATTCCCTGAACGGAGAGCCTCGAGGGGGTTTCCAAAGCCTCTCTTCTTTTCATGATCCGCGATATTTTTGGACCACTTGGCAAGGCTGCTCGCTTCCTGGTCTTTGTCTTGATACCCGTACGCGAGACTGAGATAAGAGCTGGGCTTCGAGTTCCGAGGATCGTCGATCTCCCATTGACGGAAGACCCTGGCGGCTTCTTCATATCTGCTCTGCTGCAGGTAGGATTGCCCCAGTAGCTCGGGATTTACGCTGGTGAGCATCATGCACGTAGCCTGCCGGATAAGCTCGGCGGGGGTAGCATCCGCGGATGGAGCGGTCTCCCAGAAGTTAGCGGCGTCGCCTCGATTGAGCCGTATCCTGCCGATCAGGCCATGGGGAGCAGAAAGCACGTCTCCGCTAATGGTCCACTGTTGATATCTTCTCCCGTTGTAGAGACGTATGAGGCTGTCGAGCGATATACCTTTCAACTCGATGTCATAGGAGGTCTGAACTGGAATTTTTATGGCTTGGTGCAAGGCTACAGGCTGGGAGCCGGTTCGGTCATATCTGTAGTATGCGGTTCCGTGGAATTGAGAGGCATGGGTGGCCGCGTCATTTAAAGTGTCCACGACGATGTCGGCCGCGTTTTTGCCCGATATTGAAACGTGGTTGGCGATCGCCGGGGAGATCTCAAACGGTTGAACGGTCACCATGTATTTCTGAGAAACCTTACCGAGAAAAAAACCGAAGGCTAACCAGGTACCCAAGCCAAGAATAGCTGCCACCATCCCGACAGGTAGAGATAGCTTTTCCAGTAGCGCGTACAAGCCCTTGAGGAAAGACCATATGGATGTCTTAGGGGCGGCTACGGGCATGGGTGTCGCAGAAAATGCTCTGGAAGTGTGCGCCCGACGTCTGTCCCTGGAAAGGGGCTGGTGGCTTGCTATGCGTTCGCTCTGGACATTCATGTTCGCTCTCCCCACGGAATGACAGTGAAAGCCTGGAACCAGCAAGCCGCAGATCAGATCGTTTCGGAGCTGGCGGTTACACCGGCAGTATTGCAAGCGCCGTGCCAAAAACTACGTTCCATGGCCGGCGATTCCAGCTCGCCCACCAGCTTCTTTATTTCCAATGGGATAAAGGGGGAACTGCATCTCGGATTTTCGATGGGCACTCGAGGTTTCTATTTGGTTGGTATCCGATCGGATACCGGCGAGGAACTGATTGATTCCGCAGGCGCGGAGGAAGGTGCTCGCGACAGTTCGATAGATGCATCTGGCCTATCCCCTCAACAGCGAGGATCTGATTGTGCAACAGGCATAATGGGCCAGCGGGAAAGTTGAGAGCAGCCGTGATTTCCCTCCCCGCCGGCGCCCATAAGAGCGAAGCAACCTATCGTTCTCGTTCTCTCCTGGCTTGATCTGCGTCCCGCGCCAGGTCGCGCAACAATGCAAAGAAAGCCGGCGACTGACCGATAAAGAGGCCCATGTCGGTCAGGAATTTCACCACACCCATGGCAATCCCCTTGGTTTCCGTGGGGCGAATGACAGAGCATCGTGGGAGCTTGCGGCTCAGGAACGCACACGGCTCAGGCATAATCAGGTTGGTTTGGAATTCCGGCCCGCCAAACGGTGGGGAATTCAGATCAGGAAACGTAACAGATACTTTTGTCACAGGATCCACGGCAGTCAGGGGAGGCGCATTGCCCGCTTTATCCGCCCAGGTTTGAAAGTGCATGGTTTCCGTGGGCCCAATGCTGATCAAAATCCTCAAGACTTCAACGCTGCTTGCTCTCTGCGCCATCGCCGGATACAGGCTGTTGCCACCTTGCTCGATAGTCGGGAAGTGGAACCCCGCAGTGTTGGCAATCGCCTGAAGGAAATTGGGGTCGCTGGTGTCGGCGTCGGTCCTGGGAATTGCGGTGTGCTTCCCCGTAGCCAGAGTTGGGATAGCCTGGGGAAAAGTGAACGTCGGGTCGAGATCAGGATTATTAGCGCTGCGATACCGGGTAAACCAACTGGTATCCAGAGTGAGTTCCGTCAAATTTGTTATTCGTAACTTTCCGCTGGAACCCGTCGCTGTGCTGCCCTGCAGGGTGCGAAATGGCTCCAGACTCACGGTCTCTGCCCCTTTGGAAGCCAGGTACGCGTTGAGAAAGTTCTGATGGGTATTTTCGTCATCGGTATTGTCGTGGACATACTGGGCCATATCCGAGTCCAGCATTGCAAGGGCCGCTGTATAAGCCGGGTTTCCACTTCCGCCGGGGATTTCATTATCTGGAATACCTCCGAGTTCGTTGTACTGAACCCAGAAGTCCGTCTCAATGATCTCGGCTGCCGCCGCAAACCGGAGCAGAGCTGCATCTCCCCGAGTGATATGACCGCCGCTCTCGTCACCTCTCTCTTGCGCCTGGATCGATGGGCTCTGGGTAAGAAGTCCGACGCCTGCTGCTGTTAGTCCGTTCTTAACAAACGAACGGCGATTGACAGTGTTCTTCATGCTGCTCCATATGTCTTTCATAGGGGAAGCCTCCTGCCCAAGAAGCCTGAACCCGTCGATCGACGCAGATGTCAGCAAAACGTCAGAGTTTTGTCATTTCTGAAATTGCTCCACTTAAGGTGTAACCGGAGGTCTAAGAGGCGCCGCCGGTAAGCTTATCAAGCCCGGTCTAAGTCACGAGGCTGGAGCTATGATGAGGAAGCCACAAGAATGTTCAGCGGTTTGGCGGCGGCTTCGTCGAATCCTTACCATTGACTAGGCGAGCAGGGGTTGTGTCCGGCACAACATCAAATCCCGGAAGAAGGCGAGCCTCCGATCCGAACTTGTGGTAGTCCTTATACGCGATGTCGTTCAACAGCATCTCGTAGGGCGCATAGATATCAAACGTCTGATCCCAAATTTTCAGAGTACTCACGGTCCGGACGCGCATAACGACGACGCTGCGCTGCGGGCAGATATATCTCTTCCCTCCGATCTCGACGGGCCCATATTCAACCATCATGGCCGCGCCCTTTACCGGCAGCACCGGAGTCAGGTTCGGTTCACGTATCCATCCCGGTTCGGACTCCATCGTCAGTCGAAGAATCGCTCCTGTTCCGGGATCAATCGCCAATTCGCCGAGGTATCTGGGTGATGTAAGAAAGGTCTTCCCGCCCACGAGGCAGCAATACGTAACGTTGTAATGAGGGTTCTCGGCGCGCACGACGTAGCGAAAGACTGCCTCCCTTCCTGCTTCGCCCTGTACCCAACGGCTCCAGATCAGTTTGCTATTGCCGCGAGTGGCATCTACCAGCACGGAGCCAAGAATCGGGCCGAAAACACCGATGAAATTGAGGTCCTTTTTCCTGACGCTCGGGCTGCCGTTCTTCTTCTCCGCATCCTGCTCCTCATGGCCGTTACGATAGCGGAGAGTCGCTTTCTCGGTCACCGCCTCGTGCAACGACTGATCGGCTAGGGCGGTCTTCCAGGTATCTGCCTTTTGGGGCGAGGGTTGCTCATACTCAGTCGTGGTGCGTATTGCGAAAAAATCCGGTAGTTTAGGAGTTACTTCCTTCAGATACTTCACTGTTCGCGAAATCATCTGGCGCTGCGCGTCAAGATCGGGTGCCGGGTCGGGGAGAATCTCCGCTGCGGGAGGGTCCAGGAAAGCGGACTCATCGGCCAGAGCGACCAGTGCCGCGATCGACTTTTTGCCGCGCAGACGATCCTTCCAGTGAGAGAGCTGGCTGCTGTTGAGACGTTCGCACAGCTCCAGACCAGCCAGTTGCTTTGCCAACTCGCCGTCGTGTTCGTCGTTGGCTGTGTCCAGGATCTGCTCCAGTTCGTGAACAGTGACTCGTCTGGCAGCGACGCGAGGCTGATCGTAGAAAACCGGCTGATCGTAATAGCCGGTGTTCGTCCGTCGCAGATAATCCAGGCAATCCGATTTGTACCTTCAGGTCGTGATACTCGTCCGGCTGAGCTGCCGGCGGCGGGTCAAAGGACATCGTATAAAATACGCCTGCGTCTTCAACGCAATGCTCGATAGAGTGCGAGATGTCAGACAAGTCATCGAGAACAACGCCACCGCTCTGAATTGCCAATACTGGCAGCGCAAAATGTAAGTACGAGACGCCGGGTTCCCCCAGTTCCGACGGCTTGCGAACCCCCGCCAGATAATCCTTGTACGTGTCATTGAAGCTGAAAGCCTGCGGTTCAGTCCGGGCTGTGACCTCGGAGATGACCATTCGCGCTTCACGTATGCGCGTGGAAAGCTCCACCAGCCAGGAAAACGCAGTGGCCTTTTGTTCCTCTCGCGCGCGAATTGCCGGCCACCCGAAGCCCATCCACACCAGAAGCTTTCGGCCAGGGTCGCTTCTTCGTTCGACGGCGATGGAGTAAATTGCTCGCAGGCTTCGTTCCCACCGTGCGAACCTCTCTTCTTCCGCTGTCATGAACAGACTACGACTTCGCGGAATCGCCCAGGCCGTGCGGGGTGATCCGGGGTGAGCAACATCCTCAGCTAAAGCGTTGCCATCGGTCGTGGGCTTCGACGCGAAGAGCCCGGAGGTTGTGAACCGGTAGACAGATACGGGTTGACCGAGATGTCCGCCATTCTGCCGCAGAAACCTTATTGATTGGTTCTTCACCAGTTCCCACTGCACCGGCGAAAGATTGACTTCATCGAGAACCAACACCACTTCGGTAAGCCGCTCATTATCATCGGACGCTTGGGTCGATGCTGCGAAGGAAACGATCTTCCGAGGCACGCCGTTGTCCATCAGCGTGAAATCCTTCGCAGCGAGCCCCGAAAATGGCTTGCCCTCGCGGTCGGCCGCTGTCACATCGAGATGGATAAGGCCCTCTGGCGGCGCGTTCGCCGGCACGATGACTGGCTCAGACGATACGATGGCCGGCACTTGAACTTGCGAGGTTTCAACTTGACCATCAGCGGTGTGCACATGAATGAAAGCCAAAAGGCAAAGGAGGAAACCCGGCAGAATTGCTCTCCCAGTTCTCAAAGCTTCACCTCGTCGCAGTGCTCCAACCGACTGACGGACCAGAATACCTCCACATCCGGGAGGTTTGCGCAATGAATCTTCGAAACTCCACCAGCGTTGGCCAGGCTACGGGCTTACTTCACGGCCCGCCGGTAGGCTGCGCCAAATCACACCTCTTGACTAGCTCTCGTCTTCTTAGGGTATTTTGGTTCCGTCCCCTCAGGCTTCGGCGGTTAGTCCGGCTGGGGGTTACTACATCTGTCCGGGAACTATTCCGCGAGGCACAACGTTTGAGGTATTTATTTGCTCTCAGGTATGGTCGAATCTGGTGGTAACATCCCGCGACGACCCGGTCATCATCGATCGAACAACCATGGTCTCACCATCCTCTCGTAGCTCCGCAACATCGCCTCAGACCCAGACTCGCCATAGCGATCAAGCTCTCGTAGGCAAAGCAGGCAAGCTGCGGTTTGTTGTTCTCGGGGAAGGTCTTGCGCTCGCCGCCGCGATCGAACGGCTTCGCCGAAACGGCCACGTGATCGTGGGCATTGTCGCCTGCTCGGAAGCCGAAGGGGAGGCGATGGTGCGGACGGGCGTTCCGGTTTGTGTGAAACCGGTCGATCCTGCCGGATTTCTCGCGGGTCTTGCGTTCGATGTGTTGCTTAGTATCTACAACGGGTACGTGCTTCGCGCGGAGACCCTTGCTCTGGCTCGGATCGCATCGATCAACTATCACAATGGCCCATTGCCCGCATATGCGGGCTTGCGCGCCACAGCCTGGGCCGTGTTTAACGGTGAGAGCTCGCACGGGATCACGTGGCACCACATCGATCCGCAAATCGATACCGGCCTGGTTCTCGCTCAGCGTTGCTTTCCTTTGGAGCGGGAAGAGACCACAGCCAGCTTGAACCTTCGCTGTACCATCGCAGCTTTGGAAAGTTTCGAGGAGATCCTTGGCTGTATCGAAGAGGGCCGTCTCGACGGACGACTCCAGAATCTAACCGGCCGCAGTTACTTCAAAAGGAGTGACACGCTGCCTGGGGGTGGGCTTATCGACTGGCGCTGGCCCAGGCAGCGCATCCTGAGAATGGTTCGCGCCTGCGACTGGGGCAACGCGGTCAACGATTTCGGCAGCGCTGCCTTCGCGGTCGCGGAAGGGCCAGCGAGATTTGTCTGGGCGGCGGCTCCGGTGACGGGTGCGGCTTCGTCTCCGGGGACGGTCATGGGATGTGAGGGAGATACCGCGACTGTGGCATGCGGCGACGGCGCTCTACGACTTACTCTCTCCAGCGCAGACGGACTGAGCGTTGGCGTGGTGCTCCCGTTGCTGGATGAAACCCAGCTTGCGGAGGCGGGTGCGATCCATCGTCGCGCCATTTTGAGCGAGTCCCGATGGATTGCCACGCTGCTTCATCAACAGGCAATGCCCGCACCCTCATCGCCAACGAAAGCACCGCAGGAGTCCATCGCATGCAACAGCAACTGGAAGGAGTTCCTGCTGGCCGTGAAAGAGGTACTGGGAGCCGAGACTCTGATTGCCGTCGAATGCAAAGAGGCTGCCTATGGGCTCATGCAGAGGTGGATTCCGGTAAAAACCGGGGAAGCGGCTCGGGAAGACCTGCTTCCCTGTATGCCTGCACTGCTAAGGGACATTGCCCATCGACGTCCGCAATTGAACAAGACGGCAGACTGGTTGTCCGCAGTTCGCGTCCGTGTCTATCGTCATGGCCCGATGGATCCACTGCCGCCCGGGACAATTGCTTTGGGCGTGGATGGTCGAGTTCACTTTTGCGGTGCGCATGCTCTTGCCCAAGCGGTCGTGGGTGCCATGGGGAGCAAAAAGGATGCCGCGGTGACCCCTTCCCTCCCCGGCAAGACGGTGCTCACCATGGTTGCGGAACAGGCGTACACCGATCCAGGCTCGCCTGCCATAGAGGAGGATGGAAAAACTACAACGCGGGGCGATCTGCGACATCGTGCTGATCGATTGGCGAGGCACCTGGTGGCCGTTGGATTGCGAAAAGAAGATGGGGTGGGTGTTTTGTTGCCGGCAGGCGTGCATTTCGTGATTGGCGCTTTGGCCGCGATGCGTGCTGGCGCAGCCTATGTTCCACTCGCCCCGGGTTCCCCTGCGATGCGGCTTAGTGTTGAGGTGGCCGAAGCAGGCATCAAGCATATCGTCACCGACAACCGGCATAAAGGTCACCTGAATAGTCTTGGCATCCCGTTTTCGCTGATCGACGAAATCACCTGGCCGGAATATGCAGCTGTTCTTCTGCCGCAGGTTTTCCCTGACGACTGTGCCTATCGCATTTTCACTTCGGGATCCACCGGCAAACCGAAGGCGGTTGAGATTACACATGGCGCGCTTGCGAATCTGATCGAACATTACCTGACTGCGCTGCCCATGCGGAGATCCGACCGGATGACCATGCTTGCGAATCCGGTCTTTGATGCATCCGTAGCCGACATCTGGCCGATTCTCGCGGCGGGAGGCAGGTTGATGGTCCCTCCGCCGCGGATTCTTCTGCACCTCCAGGAACTGATGGACTGGCTGGTGAGAACGGCGAGCACCTGCGCTTTCGTCACAACTCCAATTGCAGAACGGCTGCTCAGGATGCAATGGCCTCGCGACATCGCATTGCGTAACCTGTTGACCGGTGGTGATGTGCTTCACACACGGCCACCTGCCGGG
This sequence comes from uncultured Acidobacteriaceae bacterium, assembly GCA_963850235.1. Taxonomy (GTDB): domain Bacteria; phylum Acidobacteriota; class Terriglobia; order Terriglobales; family Acidobacteriaceae; genus PALSA-350. Next base: position 51,480 of record CAWKKM010000025.1, read on the forward strand.
TTGCCATTTCGCTTGATCAACACGTATGGACCCACGGAAAACACCGTGGATAGCCTTTGGAGTGTTGTGGAGCCAGGCCCTGGCCGCCCGGCCATAGGCCGGCCGATCCAGGGTGTTACGGTGTCGGTTACCGACGAAAACGGTCGGCCTGTTGCACCTGGCCAAATGGGCGAACTCATTCTTGGGGGAAAACAGATCGCCCGTGGATACCGTGGGCAACCGGCGCTGACTGCCGAAAAGTTTGCTGTGGATCCGTCCAACACCCGCCTTCGCACCTATCGCACAGGAGATCGGACCAGAGTGAATGAGGCAGGCGAGTTCGAATTCCATGGTCGCCTCGATTTTCAACTTCAGGTACTTGGCCAAAGAGTGGAACCGGAAGAGATTGAAGCCCTGCTTAAAAGCGATCACCGCGTTGAGGAGGCGGTTTGCTTACCCAGCTATCAGGAGCAGGAAGTGACCGGTCTCGTGGTGTGCGTGGTTCTCGCAAAAGAGGTGAGCCCGACCGTAGACATGGAAGGTGCGCTGCATGCCATGCTGGCCGAACGTCTTCCACAGGGTATCCGGCCGAAAACGATTGAGTTCTGCGAGCGCCTTCCGCGAACGGCGGGCGGTAAAGTCGATCGCCGTGCTCTGACCGAACTCAGGAACATTCCCGATCAAAGCAGCCCTGCGGACGAGCTCCATACGGTTCCAGAAATTTGGAGGCGCCTGCTTCCCGAGGCACAAGGCGCTTCGGGCGAAGAGACCTTCTGGAACCTCGGCGGTGACTCGCTTGCGGCCATCAACCTCCTGCTCGAGATCGAGGCGTTGACCAAGGTACGAGTTCCCATCGCACACTTTCTGGCTGACCCGACCCTCAGCGGGCTGATGCGGCTGACCCGCAACCCGGGATCCAGCACCGTGGTGCAGTTGCGCCGCGGTAGTGGTATTCCACTGGTATGCTGGCACTCGCTTTCAGGAGACCTGGAGACCTATCAGAATTTTACGAACCAGCTGGGCGATCGCCCGATTTTCGGGGTGATCTCGCCATCGGTCACTCATGATGCCGATTTAGCCCGGTCTGTGGAGGAGATGGTTGCGGATGGTTTGGCCGCGCTGCGGCGGTTTGGCCTGATCGAGTCCCCCGCAATGGTCGGTTACTCCTGGGGTGGATTGCTAGCGTTTGAAGCAGCGAGGCAACTCACGCTTGCGGGCATGCCGCCACCCTACGTGGGTCTTATTGGCACGGCACCCCCGATCACCCGTACATCGCGTGCAGATCGTCTTCTGCATCTGCTGCGATGGGGACCGTCACGCGCGTGGAGAGTATTCAGGAATGGAAGGGCTAAATCGGACGAGAAACTGAGCGCTCCCTTTCGCCGCGCCGCACGGCTATTGCTCGCACAGGGAGCAGTTCCTGACGCGCGATTGTGGAAGACCCCACTCGAACAGGCACATGTGCAGGTCGGATTCGCATACGACCCTCGGCCTATCGTTCCGGTGAAGCTCCATTTATTCCGCGAGCTCGACCTGCTTCATCACGTAGACCACCTGGGCTACATCCGCTACGACAAGAAGGACTTTGGATGGCGCCCATGGGCTGGAGTTGAGCCCACCGTTCTCTGGGTGGAGGGACATCATGACCACATCATGGAAAGCCATTCGGTCCAGCAGATTGCGAGACTGATGGAGACGCAACTGGACGCATTGCGCCCAATGGCCACCGTCGCAGACTAAGTTCCTCCAAAGGCCTAAGATTTCGTCATCCAGCTGCACCTTTGACAATCCATAGTCGAATGTCTACCATCATCCTGGATCGAGGGTCGAACGTCTTCCATGGCAAAGCAACCACAACGAGCGAATCTGCTGCAGGGCACGCTGGACATGCTCATCTTGCGCACGCTGCTGTACGGGCAGGCTCACGGTCATCAAATCGGCAAGCATATTCAGCGAACCACAAACGACTTTCTCCAAATGCAACACGGATCGCTTTATCCGGCATTGCATCGGCTGGAGCGTAGAGGGTGGGTTATCTCCAAGTGGGAGATGGCGCCCGACCGCAACCGGGAGTTCAAGTACTACCGGCTAACCGAGAAAGGTAGAAAACAGCTTCTGGTCGAAGAGTCGGAATGGAAGCAGATGGCGGAAGCGGTGGCGCGCGTGATGTGGCCCGCCGCGGAGGAGAGCTGAAATGCGATGGTGGCCGATCACGAAAAGAAATGCGGATCTGGAACGAGAGCTGCAATCTGATCTCGCATTGGAAGAAGAAGAACAGCGGGAACGTGGACTGTCATCGGAAGAGGCGCGGTATGCGGCTCTACGCGCTTTTGGCAATCCCACGTTGATTCGCGAGCAGACTCATGCAACCTGGTCCTGGAGTTGGCTCGAATCCCTCGCCGGCGATCTAAAGTACGCATTCCGCGGCATGTGTCGCAATGCGGGTTCCACTGTGCTTGCGATTCTCATTGTCGGGCTCGGTATCGGCGGCGCCTCGACAGTCTTCAGTGTGGTCAATGCGCTGCTGTTACGTCCGCTTCCCTTCCGCGACCCGGGACAGTTGGTATGGATTTCCAATGCGGAAAACTATAGCACCCAAGCTGAACATTTCTCAGACCTCCGCGATCATAATCAGTCATTCTCCGATCTGGCCGGCTGGGCCGGGGTCTACAACGCGGGCGACCAGGAATTGACGGGGACCGGCGAGCCGGAGCGTCTGACGAGTGTTCCAGTTACTGGGAACTTCTTCGCCTTGCTTGGAGTGCAGCCCGCAATCGGACGTTTGTTTACCAGGGAGGAGTGCCAAGGCAAGTATTCCGCTCCGCCCGCCATGCTGTTGAGCGACAGTTTTTGGCGCAGGCGATTTGCTTCGGACCCGAAGGTGGTGGGACAGACGCTGACGTTGAACAATCATCCAGTGATGGTTGCCGGTGTCCTGCCCGCGTCGTTCGACTTCGCGAGTGTCTTTGCCCCGGGCACTCCCATCGATGTTTTCATTCCCTGGCCGCTCATGGACGCCACGAAGCCCACCGGAAACACGATGTCCGTCGTCGGCAGGTTAAAGCCCGGCGCTACCGTGGAGAGTGCCCAGGCTGAGTTCACCGTCCTGGCGAAACAACTCGTGAGCCAACACCCCGACCGGAATCCGATCTTCCCCAGGCTGCTTCCGCTGGAACAGCACGTGAGCGGGCAAGTGCGTCCGGCTCTGATGGTGCTGGCGTGCGCCGTGGGTGTAGTCATGTTGATTGTCTGCGCCAATCTTTCGCACCTGCAAATAGCGCGCATGGGGACGCGACAAAAAGAAATGGCGATCCGGGCGGCGCTGGGTGCTGGGCGATTTCGGCTACTACGCCAAGTGCTCACCGAGAGCGTGATCCTCTCCTGTTGCGGCGCCGCGCTGGGCCTCCTTCTCGCCGTAGCCGGCACACGTGGGCTTTCGCATCTGCATGCATTCAACCTTCCTCTTCTGGAAAGCGTTCGGGTCGACGGAAGAACGTTGGCCTTCACCCTGTTGGCGGCGGTCGCTTCCGGCGTGCTCTTTGGCTTGGCGCCCGCGCTGCAAGTCCCGGTTTACAAGCTTCGTGAAGGTCTGCAAGACGCGGGCCGCGAGTCGAGCGGCAGCAGCCGGCATGGCTGGTTTCGCGACGGACTAGTGGTCTCACAGTTCGCCCTCGCCTGCGTGCTGTTGGTGGGCGCGGCGCTGCTCATGCAAAGTTTTGTGCGCGTGCTGGATGTGAATCTAGGGTTTCAACCGGTGCACGCAGCCGCGTTAAGGATCGACCCCGGTGTTCGGATCTCGAGCCTCGCGCAGCAGGATTCATTTATCGACGATGTTCTGCATCGCGCCCGGTCAATCCCCGGCGTTACGGCGGCGGGGATCAGCGATGTTCTGCCGCTCGACGGGGACAGAGGTTGGCAAGTATCGGGTAAAGGACAGGTTTACGATAAGGACCATCATCCTGAGGCCTTTATTCGCGTGGTGAGCGACGGATATTTCGACGCCCTGGGAATCGCCTTGAAATCGGGAAGGGCGTTCACGGAGAGCGATCGGGCCTCAAGTGAACCCGTGGCGATGGTGAATGAGACGTTGGCGCGCACTCTGTGGCCCGGGCAGGACGCGGTCGGACAGATGATGACGCAGGACGGAGGACGGAGAGTCGTCGGTGTGGTTGCCGATGTCCATCACGGGGGACCGGAGAATTTGGGCGGGTCTGAATTGTATCTGCCGATGCGTCAAACCGGGGACTACCCGGCGATGAAGCTTATCGTGCGCACGTCACTCCCGCCCGATAGCCTGGCGGCAGGTATCCGAACGGCGCTACGGCCCCTGGATCCAAATCTCCCCGTCACAGAGTTTCAATCGCTACAGGGATTGGTCGACAAAGTAGTGTCGCCGCGGCGCTTTCTGGTGATACTGCTGTCGGGATTTGCGGGCTTTGCACTGTTGCTGGCGTCGCTCGGGATTTACGCGCTGATTTCTTATTCGGTGAATCAGCGCACCAAGGAAATTGGTATACGTATGGCGTTGGGAGCGAGCTCCTCGCGGGTGCGGCGAGCAGTTCTCACCAGGACGCTGCTCCTCGCTGTCACCGGGGTGGCGCTGGGGACGCTCGGTTCTTTCGCGTTCAGTAAGTGGATCGAGTCCCTTCTATTTGGCACAACGCCGACGAACCCGGCAGTCTTCTCGGGCGTGAGTTTGCTGCTATGCGCGGTCGCGCTGGTCGCCGCGTACGTCCCGGCGCGACGAGCCTCACGTATTGAGCCATTGCAGGCGCTGCGCAATGAGTGAGGCTGACTTCCGAGTCCCCTTGTCACTTTCCGGATTTTAAATCCGCGGGCGAGGACCTGATAAAGCAACGGCGTAAGCGAAGCGGCGTTACAGGCAAGTTTTCTGTCGCCATCGCCAATGGGGAAGCCGTTTGTTGCAAATGTTTGGTTAAGAATCACGCATATCGGAAGCTTTCGCCGCGGCTGAAGCATCTGCAGGACAGGACATTGCTGGAAATATGCGCACTCTTGATTTTTTATGGATATTTCTTGTTTGTTTTGCCCCGATTACTGTATTGGGCCAGGTCGACGCCCCCGAGCCGCAGACCGGAAGCATCACCGGCACTGTGACGGATGCGGAAGACGCTGCAGTTCCCGGGGCTGTCGTCAAACTTCTTGGACCCGCTTCTAGCGGGGATCACATGGTCACGAGCGACGAAACAGGTTCTTTTGCACTGAGAGATCTCGCTGCGGCTGTTCCGTATGAGATCACCGTCAGTGCCAAAGGATTTGCCGACTGGACATCGCCTCCGATCGTCCTCAAGCCGGGTCAAGCCTTCGAAATGGCTGATATCAAGCTCACAATATCGGTGGTAGAGACAACCGTGGTCGCGATGACGGTCGAGCAACTCGCCCGCGAACAGGTTACGGCGGCAGAGAAACAACGTGTCTTTGGGGTGATTCCCAACTTCTTTGTCGTCTATGAGAAGGATGCGGTGCCGCTCACGACCAAGCTGAAATACGAACTCGCTTTTCGAGCCGCCACCGATGTAGTCAGCATTGCTGGTGACTTCTTTCTCGCCGGAGTCAACCAGGCGGCGGATGCTCCTGACTATCAGCAAGGCGCCAAGGGTTATGCGCAGCGCTTCGGATCTGCGTATGCGACCAGCTTCTCTGATGTCATGATTGGCGGCGCTGTATTGCCTTCGCTTCTGCATCAGGACCCAAGGTACTTTTACCAGGGCAAGGGCACGAGCAAGTCTCGCGCTCTGCATGCGATATCAAGCCCATTTATCTGTAGGGGAGATAACGGCCGGCGGCAATTCAACTATTCCAGCATCGGCGGCGATCTGATCGCGGCCTCGCTCTCGAACACCTATTATCCGCCCAGCAATCGCGGACCGGGATTAGTTCTATCCGGCGCTCTCATCGACACCGGCGGAAGAATCGCCAATGCTTTGGTCCAGGAGTTCATCCTGCAGAAGTACACGACCAACGCGAAGAATAAGCCTTAACCAGAGAGCGTGAAGTCCAGCAATGGCCGGTTTGTCAACCGGCTTATGCTTCTCCTTTGTCGCCGGTCGCTTGGTTTCCGCAGTTCTGCATAAAGCCTGGCCGGACACGCGCCTGTACCGGCTGCCTCCGCCCAGCAAGATCACCGCTTTGTCTCTAATTACGTTGGAAGGCCTACCCGCCTGAGCAGATCCTGGAAGCGTGAGTCCGAGCGCAGCGGGTCAAGACAGGGATCTATTTTGAGATAAGTGAGTCCCTTGTCGCGTGCGAGGAAGGATTTCTCCAGCCATGCGAAAGCTTCCTCCTTTTCCCCCAGCCCGGCATAGACCAACGCGATTTCGTATCTTCCAACGCCTGTGTTTTGCACGTGTTTCTGCAGTTCGGAAATCATCTCGCGGGCTTCCGCTGCACGCCGCATGCGAGCGTAAGTGTTGCCGATATGGCCCAGGGCGTGAGGTTGATCTCCCAGCTTCTGAAATTGCTGAATGGCCTGCTCGTACATACCTTTTTCCACGTAGATGACGGCCAGGGGAAAGATGAGTTCAGCGGGTTCATGATGCAATGCCGAGGCATGTTGCATTTGTAACAGCGCCTGGTCGTATTGGCGGGCATAGTAGTAACCAAACGCAGAGGTTATGAAGGCGCGGCTGGAAATAGGGTCGAGTTGCAACGCCAGCTGCAACTCGGAGATTGCCTCGGGGAGACGGCCCGTCCGTTCCAGATAATTGGAGTAGGCCCAACGCACCGGAGCTGAGTTTGGATTGAGCTCGAGGGCCCGCTTAAACTCCTTTCCCTCCGTCGCCCAGTCCCAGTCGAGATTCATCGCGGCATGCGCCAGCTGGACGTGACCCTCGGGAAGAGCCTCATCAAGCGCGATGGCCTTGATGGCCGCCGCTTTCTCTTTGGGAAACGCCTCCGAGTAAGGCATCCAGCCCGCTTCCCCCATCCATCCATAACTATCGGCCAGCGCAGCGTGCGCCTGCGCGTAGTTGGGATCTTTGTCGATTGCTTTTTGGAAATAGCCGATTGCGTTCCCCGGGTTCCCAGTATCCAAAGCTTGCCTGCCCTGCAAATAGAGCTCCTGCGCAGCCGGATCGAGGGTGCGGGGACGGGCAAGACGCGCCCGCTCCTCAGGCGTCACCGCAATCCTGATCTGGTCGGCGATCGTCCGCGCCACCTCGGCCTGCAAGGTGAGAACATCGTTCAGATCGCGGAGGTAGCTGCTCGCCCAGAGGTGATGATCGGTCCTGGCGTCGATCAACTGGGCCGTGATGCGCACCTGATCTCCCTGGCGCAGCACCGAACCTTCGACCACGGTATCCACCCCCAGCTCGCGGGCGATTTGGGGGAGCGTCTTCGTCGTGCCCTTGTAAGTCATGGTCGAGGTCCGAGAGATAACGCGCGAGGCCGAAACCTGGCCCAGGTCGGTAATGAGTTCTTCTGTCATGCTGTCCGCAAAGTAATCCTGGTGTGGATCGCCGGAAAGATTCTGCAGCGGCAGGACCGCGATGGCGTGATGTTCCGGCTCCGCCGCGGATCTCCGGGGCCAGACTTTGAAGCCGATGTAACCGATCGCCGCAATGAGGGCCAGCGCAGCCAGCGTGCCGGCCACCACGCGTCCCTGGTGAAATGTCCGCCCGGGGACGGCCACGGCGGACGGTTCGACAAGAGCCGGCGGGTCTTCTACGGGGTGTGGATCGGGCAAAGACTCCCAGTGAAATTTGGGAACGTACGACCCGGACGGGAGCTCGATGCGGACCAACGAGGGCTTGGCCGATTCCTGGTAGTACTGGGCCAGTTTTCTCCGGACTTCCGTGGCCTTGACCCGGACCACTGCATCGTTGGCAGTGTCGTAGTCGATCTTGCGGCCGAACATCTCGGCGCCGATCATGCGCTCACGCAGGCTATCCAGCCGCCCCGCCAGCGCGTGCTCCACGATCAACTCGAGAAAGTCCTGAGCTCGTTTGCTGCCGGCAAACGCCTTGCTCGCGAACACATCCTTAAGGTGATCGCGCACCAAACCGAGCCGTTCCGGACTAAACTCCTCCGGATTCGAGACTGGATAGGTCGCCGGCATACCGCAAACCCTTGTGTGAGTGACTCTAACACAGCAAACGTGGCTCCGATGCCAACAAACGGTCTCCCCGGCGCGCGCATAAGTGCATGGAAACAAACGGTCTCAACACGAGCGTGGCAAACACGCTGTTACGAACATTCCGAGCGTGCGGATTCCTTGTTGTTATCGGAGGTAGAGGAGTGCATGCAGACCAACGAGCAACTCGCCTGCGACACCGGCAGCTCTCGGATGTTCGAGGAGTTCTTCGCATCTTCACAGGTGCTGCAGGGGGAGCTGGCTTACCTGCGCAATGCGGCCAGGTCCAATCTCACCATCCTGATCACCGGCGAGAGGGGAACGGGCAAGGAGCTGGTCGGTTGCGCCGTTCATCGGTTGTCCCATCGTTCCCCCCGGGCGTTTGTCCGCGTCAACTGCGCGGCGATCCAGCCTCAACTCATTGCTTCCGAGCCATTCGGTCAGCGGAAAGGCAGACGGTCCCCCCAGGCGCAACCACGTCTCGACTGCCTGCCCCTGGCCGAAGGGGGGACGATCTTTTTAGAAGGTGTCGACAATCTGGCGACCGAGGCGCAAGCCGGCCTTCTGCGCGTTCTGCGGGACCTGGAGTCTACATACACCGACCGAAATCGCTCCCCGCGGCTGATCGCGACCACACGTCGCGATTTGCAGGCTGCCACCGACGCGGGAACCTTTCTCCGCGGCCTGTTTTTCCGGCTCAATGAATTTGCCGTTACCCTTCGTCCCTTGCGTGAGCGAAAGGAAGATATACCGGCGCTGGCTCGCCATTTTCTGGCCGACTACTTTCTTGCCCGCCGCCGGCTACGGCCAAAGACCAAGCGGCCAGTCCTCACCGACAGGGCCATGAATCTGATCCAGTCTTATCCTTGGCCCGGCAACTTGCGCGAACTGCAAAGCACCATGGAGCGGTTCGCCGCGCTCTCGGAAGCGAACATCCTCTCGGTCGACGCCAAGTGGATTCCCTGGGAGTCCGTTGAGGCGCGAGCATCGCGGACGCCCGCCTCAAGGATGCCGATGCCGAACGAGACGGAACTGCTGGAGGCCGCGCTGATGGAGATGCTGGTTGCGCTTCCGGGCTGGGACCCGCCGAATCTCCTGAATGAGCCGCTATGAGGCCGGATTCCTGATCATTTCCCTCGAACGTTCTGCTTATAAGGAGACCCTGTTTTGATGAAACTCTTCCGATCTTTGCGGCGGCGACGCAGGACCTGGCGACTCGGCGATGCCCATGGGGAGTGGATGGAGGCCCGCTGGGCGCCGGCTGCGTCCGAGGCCGGTAACCACCGCTTCGTTGCGCTTCAGCCAATCTTCGATCGTAGGAAAAAGGTCTTCGGCTACGAAGCCCTTTCGCGGAGCAAGTGGGAAAACCGGTTCACCGGCGACCCGGATACGGCCACCCGGACCATGATCGACGACTGGTTACTCCATGGACTCGACGAGCTCACCGGCGGCTCGCGCACCTTTGTCAATTGCACCTTCGAGGCGCTTACCGGAGGATCGTTTACCCTGCTTCCCACGCGCACCGTGCTGGAACTGCTGGAAACCGTCGAGCCCAGCCCGGAAGTGGTGTCCGCGTGCCGCAAAATGAAAGCGCTGGGCTACCAGATCGCGCTTGATGACTTCCAGCTTTCCAAAAGGATGGACGTCTTGCTCGCGCTTGCAGACTATGTCAAAGTCGATTTCCGCCTCACCGACAGCGACCAGCGCAGAGCGATTGTGCGCCGCGTGAGGGGCCTGGCCACCATCCCCGTCGCCGAGAAAATCGAGACTCCGGAAGAATTTGACACCGCGGTGGCGGAAGGGTTCCGGTTGTTTCAGGGATATTCTCTGGGCGCCCCGGTTCTCTTTTCCAGGAGACGAATTCCCCCTCTGGATGCAAACCATTTGCGCGAGACGCGCGTGCCGGCGTTTGGATAAGGGAACGAAACTGCCATCGCCGAGGCACGTAACCTGAGCCTCAAGGAATTACAGCCTCTGCCTCAATTTCGATTTGTACATCGTCGCGGAAGCGTGCCTGTTTACGGCATGACGAGAGAACTTTTGCGCAGCATTGCGGCGGTCCATTCGGCGCCAGGCAGACCGCAGGAAGAAAGCGTCTTCAATTCCTTCTCCAGGTTATAGTCGACCCTCCGTATTGAGGGGATACTCTCGTCAAGAAGCAAATAGGATGCGCGGGGATCACCATCGTAGGAGAGTCCGACGCTTCCGGTGTTGATCAGGAGTCGCGGTTCCCCAGCAACGGCGCGAATGAAAGGCCGATGAGTATGCCCAAAGATAACGGTCGGCCGGCCGAGCGGCCCATAGAGTTTTTCCAGCTCTGCATCAGTCGCTTCTGTCGGAGGCGTTCGCCAACAACTCTGGGGAGTAGCGTGGACCAGCGCGAACTCCTCTTGAGTTTTTGTAAGCGGCAGTTGGCTTAACCACGCCAGCCTTTCTTCGCCGAGCGAGGAACGAGTCGCCGAGGCGATCTGGCGGATCGCGTTCCAGAGACTGGGGGGAGCCGAAGACTGGCGCGCGAACTCCTCCAGCGAATCAGGTCGGACAAGCATTTCGTCCGTGTTACCCATCACGCCTGGCCAGCCAAGACTACGGATGTGGTCGACGATCGCTACTGGACTGGACCCGGGGTCGGCTAAGTCACCTCCATGAAGGACCAAGTCCGGCGAGCATTGCCGGAGATCCGCCAGGACTGCCTCAAATGCTGTGAGGTTTCCATGAATATCAGATACGACCGCTACCCGCATAGGTTTACTCCCTGTTCCTCATGGTTGCTTGCATGACCGGCAATGCGGACGTAGTGCTGATGACAAAGTGCCTTCGTCCCCATGAGCTCGCGAAGACCTTGTTGGCGATTCCCCGCTCATCCGTTAGCGGAGGTCCTTGTAGACCAACTTTTCGAAGTCGCGCAGCGTTCGGATCGCGCTGTCGTCATAGAACGGGAGCACTTGCATCATCATGACGCCGCCGATGTGCTGCACCGGATCAATCCAGAACTCCGTGTTGTAAACGCCGGCCCAGCTCATGCTCCCTGGGCTGCGAAACATTGCGTACTTCGGGTCGCTGGACGCGATCTGAAAACCGAGACCGAATTTATCGTGACCTGCCCCGAGCGGAAACGGTTTCGTTAACGATGGATCCGCGGCAACCTGTAGCTCGACGAAGATGGGCCCGATGTTGTTCTCGCCCATCATTTGTACCGAATTCTGGCTCAGTATCTTCGCCGGCCCCAGATGCCCTCCGTTGAGCATCATTTGCATGAGCTTGCCGTAATCCTGGGCGGTCGAGTACAGGCCGCCGTCGCCTCGATAATGGCCCGTTGGCGTCGTGGGGATGGGCCTGGTCCGCACCTGTTCTTTCCACTGGCCGTCGGTGCGGCTATACCTCGTCGCCACGCGTAACTGTTTAGCCAGTGGCACGGCGTACGACGTATCCACCATGCCTAGCGGTACGAAGATGTGCTTCTGGAAATAAACTTCGAGCGGCTCGCCGGAGATTTTTTCCACGATCATGCCGAGCACCGCGGTGCTCGCGCTGTAGTTCCATTTGTCTCCAGGATCGTTCAGCAACGGCAGCTCCCACTCGTCCTTTTTGCTTTTCTCCATGAGCCGGTGCTCGATCGCATTCGAAAAGTCGTAGCCGATGCCCGAGGTATGCGTCAGCAAATGGCGGATCGTCATGGGCCGTTTCGCCGGCCGCGTTCCGTAGGTCGCGTCCTTCTCGTTGAACCTTGTAATAACCCGCAGGTTGTCAAACCCGGCCAGGTATTTCGACACCGGATCGTCGAGCTTGAGCTTCCCCTCTTCGGAGAGGATCATGATGGCCACCGAAGTCACCGGCTTAGTCATGGACGCAATCGCAAAGATGGCATTCACGGGCATCGTTATATCGTGCGCAACGTTGAGCTTTCCGGCTGCGCCTTGGTAAAGCACGCCGTCGCGCCCAACTACAAGGGCGACGACGCCCGGCGTGTCGCCGCGACTGACTGCGCCGCTTAACTGGAGTGAGAGAGCAGCCTTGCTCGTGTCTGAAAATCTTTTTGTCCGTGACTGCCGGGGCGGGTGAGTGGGCTGTGCGTTGGTCTGCACGCGCCCCGAAGCGACCAACCATCCAGTAAAAGCCACAGACGCGGTAAAGATAGCAGCCTTGTGCAACATGATCATTCGGACGATCCGACCTTTTCGCCGAGTTTAACCGGCATGGGATGAAAGGAGCTAAGTCTATCCCAGGAATAATGGTAACGTCCTGAACTATCGGCGAATACCACCGTGATGTGTTGCCTGTGCCAGGTCGTGCCTGCCATCGCTACGGCAAGGCAAAAGCCACAACGGAATCTCCAAGCGGCTCCTCACTGATTACGCGACTCCCGCCCGCCGCGATCACCAGGTATTGTTTGCCATTTATTTCGTAGGTCATCGGGGTAGCATTTCCGGCGGCCGGCAATATCGCATCCCAAATAACTTTCCCGGTGTCGATATCGAAAGCCCGGATCCGCGAGTCGGTGGTGCCTGCTATGAATACCAGGCCGCTCTCGGTGGCGATTGGACCTCCCAAGCTGATAGATCCCGGCGGGACGGAACCGTGTGCGTCACCGAAGTCCGACATCGAGCCCAAAGGAGTTTGCCAACGGATCGTTCCCTTTGCCATGTCGACGGCGGTCAGTGTGCCCCAGGGAGGTGCTCCACAGGGCAGATCGGATGGTGATTGCAGGAAGCGGCGAAGCATCCCGTAAGGGGTTCCACGCTGTGCCGCATACTCCCCATCTTCTTTATCGGAGCTGACCTTGTCGCGGGGAATCAAGCGTACGCGGCCAATCAAATTATTTGTGTTCACGATCAGAAGATTGCGAATGGGGTCAAAAGCATAGCCACTCCAGTTCATACCGCCAATGTTGCCCGGGACAGCTAGAGTGCCCTGCACGCTGGGAGGGGTAAAGACGCCTTCGTTGCGAAGCTTTTCTATAGCCTCTCTGCAGGCTTCACGGTCGGCGGGCGTTGGCCCCCACGCGTCTGCAATGGAAAAGTGCTGGGGCGCGAGTGGAGGTGGAAATAGCGGGAAGGGTTGAGTCGGAGAGGCCTTCTCTCCGGGCACGTCGCTTTGGGGTACGGCTCGCTCTTCGACCGGAAAAACAGGTTTGCCTGTGTCACGATCAAGCACATACAAAAACCCTGTCTTATTTCCCTGGATGACAACTGGAACGTTCTTTCCTTCGTGCGGCAATGTGGCCAACAAAGGAGGCGCCGCAGTGTCGTAGTCCCATAAATCGTGATGAACCAACTGAAAGCCCCATGCAAGTTTTCCGGATCTTGCGTGGAGAGCGACCACGGAGTTTGCCCACTTGTCATCTCCCGGACGGAGGCCACCGTAATAGTCCGGACTGGCGGCGCCGGTGGGAACGAAAACCAAATCACGTGCAACATCCACGGTCATAATCGACCAGGCGTTTGCCGCCCCGGTCATCCAGGACAAAGTCGTATTCGGAACGTCATGCGGAATGGGATCCCAACTCCATCGCGGGGATCCGGTACGCGCATCGAAAGCCCGTACCACCCCGGAAGGCATGTCGATTCGATTGTTGTCGTCAATGGCCGAGCCGACGATGACCAGATCGTCGATGGTTACCGGAGGTGAGGTCATGTGATACCAGCCTCGCATATGCTCACCAATATTGGCTTGTCGATAGCCGGGAACATTGCGCAAATCCACCTGTCCCGATGAGCCAAAGTCCCTGCACGGCAGTCCTGTCGCAGCGTCGAGCGCAATCAACCGGGCATCGAGTGTCGCTTCGAAGATGCGGCGTTGGCATACTCTACCGGCGGCGGGCACTGGGTCAAGCCAGGTGGCGGAACCGCGATTGATCAGCCCGTCTCCGTAGTCGAGGCTCTGGTCGATCCTGGGATCGTAGGACCATAGTTCCCTTCCTGTCGTGGGATCGAGAGCAATGACACGGTTAAAGGGTGTCGTGAGATAAAGCCTTCCGTCGATCAGAATCGGAGTGGTCTCAAAGCCACTCCGCCTTCTTCCGTCATGACCGACGGAGATGTCGCCAGTATGGTAGATCCACGCTACCTTAAGTTTGGCCACATTTTCCCGGTTGATTTGAGAAAGAGCGGAATGGCGCATACCTCCCGGATCGTTGCCGTAATTCGGCCAGTCCGATTCTGATTGGACTTGGCCGTGCGCGCATAACCCGGCGTTGATCAGAGCCAGGACGACTACGGTGTAAGGAAGGCGCAGCCACGATTGCCATGTCATAAGAGAGTTATCAGGCCAAAGAGCAAGGCTCAGCAACGAAACTGGGACGAACGGGCCCATAGCAGGGACAAAGTGGACGGCCGGATTCACGCGCTCGACTTCGCAGTTTGAAGTGGGCATTCGCCTGTAGGATTGCGGTAACGTGTACTTATCCGTGCGCTCGAATCACCAACACGCCGCCCTTGGCAGCCGCTCATGGCTGCTCACGTTTCTCGGTTTCACCACCTTCGGGTTTCTCAATTTCGAGTATCGCTACCTGGACAACCTGGCTCGGGGGGTGCATCACACATTCGGGATGCGGCTGTTTGAGGAGATGACCGGAGCCTATGTCGGCCTGTTGCTGTTCCCATTGGTGGTTTGGGCGATACGACGCGCGCGCATCCGCCGCAACAACTGGTGGGTCACGGTGCCCCTCAACATTCTGGCCATGTGTATTTTTTCCGTGGCCGACACCACCGGCATGAGCGTGGTGCGAAGATTGCTGGCTCCGCTGTTCGGTCTGGGACAATACGACTACGGAAACATGCTGTATCGCTATCCAATGGAGTTCGCGCTGCACGTTCTCTTGTTCTGGTTTGCCGTGGGAGCTATCTACACCTTCGACTCTTACCGGGAGGCGCGCGATCGCCAACTGGCATCGGCCGATCTCGAAGCCCGTCTTGCTGAGGCGCAGTTGCAAAATCTGCAGCTGCAGCTACAGCCGCATTTCCTGTTCAATGCATTGAATACCATTTCTTCTGTGATGTACGACGATGTTCGCCGTGCCGACACCATGCTCGCGCAACTCAGCGACTTGCTCCGGCGCACATTGCAAACAGGACATTCGCAGGAAGTTCCTCTGCAGGAGGAACTTGCTTTGGTAAAGAGTTATATCGCAATCATGGAAGAGCGATTTGGAGACGAGCTGCAGGTTGAATTCTCCGTGGATCCTCACGTTGTATGCGCCCTGGTTCCACAATTGATTCTCCAGCCGCTGGTAGAAAATTCGATGCGCCACGCGCGCAATCCGCAGACACCGAAGCTGGTGTTATGTATCGCCGCAACCCAGGAAAATAGTGACCTTCTGCTTCGGGTGCAAGACAATGGGCCGGGCATGCCCGTTCCTGCAAGCGACCATTTGGTCAAGGGGATTGGACTCTCGAATACCGAACAGCGGTTGCGCAGTTTGTATGGAGCTCGCCAGCAAATGCTTCTTGAAAATGCGGACGGGCTTCGGGTAACGATCCGTCTTCCCTTGCATACTGAGGCGGTGACATGATTTCTGCCCCTGCGCTGCGGGTATTTGTGACCGATGATGAGGCGCCGGCCCGGCGAAAGCTGCTGCGCTTTCTTTCCGAGGAGCCAGGGGTGGTGATCGCCGGGGAAACAAGCAACGGTCCGGACACTATTGCGGGGATACGGGACACCCAGCCAGACCTTTTGTTTCTGGATGTTCAGATGCCAGGAATGGACGGCTTTAGTGTGGTAGATGCCCTGGGAGACACTGCTCCGAGAATCATTTTCGTCACCGCGCACGACGAATACGCGCTTCGAGCGCTTGAGATTCATGCCTTCGACTATCTGTTGAAGCCCTTCGATCGGGTGCGCTTTTCTAAAGTCCTGGCCGACGCCAGACGGCAGACGGAGAAGGGGCGGCAAAGCGGATTATTACAGCACAACCTGCGGCAGTTGGTGGAGGAGGTCCAATCATTACGCAACCCGCGATTGCTCGTCGAGGAGAACGGCCGTGGGATATTGATCGCTTTGCATCAGATCGACTGGGCCGAAGCGGATCGTAACTACCTTAAGCTGCATATAGGGAGTCTCACCTATACGGTGCGCGGAACAATCGAAGGGATAGAAAAGAGACTTGATTCAGCAAAGTTCCTGAGGATCAATCGTTCCTCATTGATTCGCATTGATTTCATCCGCGAATTGCAGAAATGGACTCACGGCGAATACCGAATCATCATGCAATCCGGCCAGACGCTCATGTGGACCCGTCGCTACCTTGATCGACACTCCGAGTTGCTTCGCAAGGTCTAGGGACACTGCAGAGGCGCGCAGCTTCTCTGGAAACGCGATGGGATCCAGCCAGGGGCCGGATGTGACTGTGTTTTCGTCATCATGTCCGTTGAGCGGCTCCGCCAAAAAATCAAGTATCCTGATTGACTGTGGCGGCAAGCGGGCATGCAAATAAAAATCTTTAACACGTCTGCCGAGTTCCGGGAATGGCTCGAGAACAACCACGACCAAGTGGCCGAACTGTGGCTGGGTTTTTACAACAAACGGACCGATAAGAAATGTCTCACTTACCGCGAAGCCCTGGACGAGGCTTTGTGCTTTTGGCTGGATTGACGGCGTGCGCAAAAGTATCGACGAGACCAGCTATAAACAGCGGTTCACTCCGCGAAGGCCGAAGAGTTACTGGAGTGAAGTCAACATCAGGCGGGCAAGTGAGTTGGCAATGCTTGGCCGAATGGCACCTTCGGGGGTGAAGGCGTTTGAAAGACGCGGGACCGACTCCGGTAAATACTCGTTCGAATCGCGGCCGAAGAAATTGCCCCTCGCCTACGAAAGACAATTCAAGGCCAACCCCGCGGCGTGGGAATTTTTCAAGGCCCAGGCACCCTGGTACCAGCGGACATGCAGCTTTTGGATCGTGAGCGCTCAACAGGAAACAACTCGTCAAAGACGGTTGGCAACGCTGATTGACGATTCAGAGAAAGGACACAGGCTGAGCGCGCTCGTGCCGAAAGCGAAGAGATCTCCTCTTTCAGAGAAGCGATCGAAGCCCAGAAAGTAACCGGGTGCCTACGGCTGAACACCCTGCGCACCATTTACCGGGCCATCGTTGGGCGGTTGTTGCGCCGGCGGCAGGATAGAATCCTGGGCGAACCTGGTCGTGGACGAACCTGGATAGGAGCAGTGATAGAGCACGGTTAGTCTGTCTCCGTTGTAGCTCCTGGGAAGATGGTCGAAAGTCCGTACTCGCTCCACTGCCCGCAAGCAGGAAGCATCCAGGGAGGAGTACCCGCTGGATGTTTCCATAGTCGGGACCTCATGATTGCCACGCCGCCGTATCGCGAATTGAATGTAGACCGTTGCGCCCACCGGGGTACCGTCGGCAACTTCTGACGAGTTCCATTTCTGTGCGACCTTGTTCTTCGCTCCTGCTATGTACCCGTCAAGTTGCGAACCGGGACGCTTTACCCGTTCGGAGCCTGGTTGGATTAGGAGCGTCTTGTTTTGCAGGGCGTCTCCCTGCGAGCAGATGAGCATTCATCGAAGCGAGTTCATGATAGGAACAGGAGAAAGTGCGTGTTCAAGCTGCCATTGTTGCCACCCTCAGGTACACCAAAGGTTTTCACCTGCTGCACCGCTAGAACGCAAGACGAATCGAGCGAGGGAGAGCCGCTTGGCTTGCTTAGCCGGACGTCATGGGGTGAACCGTCATGCGCGATCGTGAACGCAATGTCCGCGGTAGCGCCTGCGGGGGCATTGACGACGGCGGACGGGTTCCAACTCTGTGCCACACGGGTTTTGATTACATTCGAATACGATGGAGACAGCGCCCGATTGTCGCTGCGTTTCCATTCGGCAGCATCCGCCGTCGCCGCGCGAGCCGATGGAATCAGTGGATTTGCCCTGGGATGACTGTTTAACAGGCATATCCCTACCAGCATCATTCCGCTTGCGACCGCAGCCACCCATCTTGCTTTGTGTTCGTACGGCCAATTCGATTTCCTGGTGATCGTCCAGACTACAATCGCGGTTAGCAGGACCAGGAAGAATAGGGACGTGCCGCGTCCCACCTTTTCACTGAGCGCGGCAAAGATTCCGTAAAGAAGAAGGCAAAGAACCGCGCAGGCTGCCCAAATTATGGCCGAATACCTCGCGCCCGATCACGGTGGGTCGCCGTTGCGGCGCCACCGGTGGCTGATAGGTTGGCTGCGGCGGGGCTGACTGTTGAGCCTGTGCGCCTGCTTCCCAGGCGTCAGGCGGCGCGGACCGGGGCGGGCCCTTCGGTTCGAGTACCGCTCTCAATGCAACTTCATCACGTCTCGCGAAGGCATCATTCGCCTGTTGCGTGAGCCGTTCACATCGGCGCCTATCCTGCTCATCCACCGCCAGGTCAGGATGAACTCGCTTAAGAACGCGGATCCACAGTCTCTTGAGTTCGGGCGACGCTGCAACCAGTGCGCTCACTTTACTTCTCCATCTTGCAAGGCAGCCCGGAAACGCGGAGTGGGCAACTTCCGACCTCCAGTCCTGGCATTGGTGTCCCCTGAGGCTGGTTGTATTTGACCAAGTACCGGCGGCCCACACCATTACCCTTTCCGGTACCAAGGTGGCGATGTTCGCATCGGCGGATGTGGAAAAGAAGCGTTGGCGGCTAAGGCAGGCATCGCTTGTACCCAGAACGGGCAGTCCTCTGTGCCACTTGTGTAACGTTGTGGTTACCAGGACAGCCGGTGCGGAACCGGGGAGGGGCCGTAGGGCTCTCGGGGAATTCATGGACAGATTGGACAGGTCAGCGAGGGATGCGATCGCGGCGAAGCCGCCAGTACTCCCCGGTAACCAGGTTGAGCGAGCACAAGCTTCGGTCATCTACTTCCGCAGGGTCTATCCGATTCGTGAAGATTACGTTTTCGCTTTCCAGGATGGCCGTAAGGACTCCCCAGATTTCATCGACGCCACCCCACAAACTCCTGACACTCGCCTCGTCGCGGACACGTGCAAATTGATCTTCGATCGAACCTGTAACCGAATCACTATGCGGGTATCCACGCGGTTGCTTCTCGAAGCAGGTCAGCACTTCAGGTGCACACCACATCTCCCGCGAACGGTTAGAATTCCTGTGCATGCTAGGTCCGTGGTTGCCCACCTTTTCCGTCCGACAGGACCCCCCGCTGCTGGAGGTCTTTGCCGTCGGCGCAGCCGTGCTGGTCGGCGTCACGCTGGTTCACGGCTCGGTCCTCGGACTCATCGTTCGCGACTATCATCGTGGAGCGAAGCGTCTTCTTGAACACGCAGACCATCCCTTTTGGGCATCGTTGCAATTTGGCCGCGCCGTGCTTCTGATGCTGGTGCTGCACATCGTCGACATGAGTATCTGGGCCACCACGCTTACCCGGCTAGGCCTGATTCCCGATGCGCGGGACAGCCTCTACTTCACCGCGAACAGTTACACCACCTTGGGTTACGGAGGCATGCCGCTCGGTTTTGGATGGCGCGAACTTGGTCCGATGATGGCCATCTGCGGCCTCTTCACCTTTGCCTGGACGACTGGCGTCATGTTTAATGTCGTGGGCTATCAACGCGAGCTGACCGACCAGTTGGCGGAAGAATATGCCCGCAAAAAGCAATTGCACCGTGAGCTGCTCGCCGAGCTGAGCTCGGTGCGCCGCCAGGAAGCAGAACAGGAGAAACTCGCCCTGGCTGCGGACCGCCAGACCGAGGCGGGCAAGCCCCTCTTTCGCCGATGCCAGATGCGGTGGGAGGAACGAAAAGAACTTTACGCTCTCCGCCGTACAGCCATGACGAAGGCTAAGGAAGCGCTGGAGAGGGAACGCCAGGCAAGAGGCAAAATCTACCAGCCGCCGCCCCATCGCCCGCCCGCACCCTGAGAGTGTGGCGGATTTGCCCCTTCCACTAGGTCTTCTGGTTCTGAACGGCTGCCCCGCTAATCGGTGGTGGCGTGGGTGGATTTGCCCAGCAGAGCGATCTCTCCTGCGATCACGTGGGCATGGAGCGAATACTCGCCGGCTGCGGTTTCCTTCGTAATGCTGCGGAAGAAGCCGCCTTTCTCAGCGCCGTAAACCGGGGCTTTCACTGATCCGACGCTCACCGACACATCGACGCTCCGGTAGTCCCACGAGCGAGTCGAGGAAATGGCAATCCGGCCCGCATACAAGTCGATATCCTTATCGCCTGCAATCTCCTCCACCTTCACCTCCCCTGCGGCCATCTCGACCCGCAGGCTCGTCTTTCGCGGCACTTCAATGCGGACCCTGACATTGTTTCCTTCGCGCAGATCGCCCACGATGGTCAGGGTTTCATCGTCCTGATTTCCCTGGAGCCGAATGCGAATACGCTCGGCATCGCCCTCGCTGCCCGACGTGCACGAAACATGAATCGCCGCCTGATCGGTGCCCACAATCTCGAGACCCGCGGGTCGTGAATGGACCCTCAGCACGGCCCTCGGCCGCAGCGGAGCATCCAGCGTTTGCGCACAAGGAGTTTCCGCGCGCGCCAAGCCGGCCAGGTTCCAGACCAGCACGGCCGCGCCAGCGACGGCAGAAAGAGTCCTCATGCAGGTTGTTACGCAACCGGCCTGACAGATGTTCCCGCAAAACATCGTCAAAGCCGAAAATGGTCGCAGAAACGCTTAAAACCCCTGCGCGGCAGAGGCCGCCAGGGGATTGGGATGGAGACATAGGTTCAGTTTGCGACTCCACAAGCAGCATGTGGTTACGGCGGTTAGAAAAGCGGGAGTGAACCCGCTTAACTTTTGGCTTTATCTTTGGAGCCTCGGTGCCGTCAGTGAGTTATCCCAACCGCTTTGTTAACGTTGCTACTACCTACTATGACCTTCTTGTACCCACCTGGACATCTCTCATCGAAGAGACATGTCAGTTTCGGTTTGCCGGCGTCGTCTTGAATCGCTCATACAAATCTCTTGACTGACCTTGCCATGTGTCTAGTGTATCATTAGACTAGTACACATCGTCGTGATCTTTCGCCTCAACTCATCCTCGGGTATCCCGCTCTACCTCCAACTCATGGAGCAGGTGAAGCACGCAGTGGAAACGGGCGCACTTCGCGAGGGCGATCAATTGCCGACGATCCGCAAACTCGCCGAGGACCTGGTCATGAACCCCAATACGGTGGTCCGCGCATACCGCGAGTTGGAACATGAAGGCGTCCTTGAAGTGAGGCACGGCTCCGGAGCGTTCATCAAGGAGCCGGCCGCAGGACGGGCTCGTCTGATCCACAAGGCGCAAGCCGTGATGCAATCGACCATCGGGCGGCTTGTGTCGTTGGGGCTGACAGAAGAAGAGCTTCGCCGGGTGTTTGAAAACGAACTCTCACAGACCCGTGGGCAGCAGCGAGTGGAAAGAGCAACGGAAAGGAAGCCATGACGAATCTCATCATCGAAACCAGCCAACTCTGTAAGTCGTTCGAGAACCGCCCGGCACTGCGCGGCTTGGATCTGCGAGTGCCCGTTGGAAGCATCTTCGGTTTCCTCGGACGGAATGGCGCGGGCAAGACCACGACGATCAAGACTCTGATGGGCTTGCTGCAATCCGATAGTGGCAGCGCACACGTGTTTGGAACTCCGATCATCGATGCCGACTGCTCGGTCGAGATTCGCCGGCGGATCGGCTTCGTCACTGAGGACAAGGAGTTGTACCCTTACATGACCGTGCAGGAGCTTATTCGCTTCACACGCCCCTTCTTCCCCAAATGGCGCGACGATCTGGAGCGTCGTTACCTGGATATGTTCGAGCTTCCACCCAGACGCAAGATTCCGGACCTTTCCAAGGGCATGCGATCGAAGCTGATGTTGCTGCTGGCGATCTCGCGCGGAGCCGAGTTGCTGATCCTGGATGAGCCGACGGATGGCCTCGACCCCGCCGCCACCGAGGACGTGTTGCGTGAGCTGGTGGCAATCGCCGCTTCGTCGGGAACGACCATTTTCTTTTCCTCTCACCAACTGGCCGAGGTCGAACTGATAGCCGACCATATCGGGATCATCGACCAAGGCAGGATGATCGTGGCGGGCAGTCTCGGACGATATGAAAGTTCGCTACCAACGGCTCCACGTGGTGTTCTCGAATTCGGTGGAACTACCGAAGCACTGGGTGGACGGCGTCGAGTCTGTGCGGCAGGAGGGGCGCGTTGTTTCGATCCTTGCCAGCCACAATGTCGAGGCCATTATCGAGCAGGCGCAATCCTTGCCGGGAACTGCGGTCGAGCGCTTTCCGGTCACGCTTAAAGAGATTTTCCTGGAACACGTGAGGAGCAACTAACATGCTTTGGCACAAAGGATGGCTTGAGACCCGGTTTAGGCTGTTGTTCACCGTCGCCCTCACGGGTCTTATTCTAACTTTCCAATATTCGGGCCGAACTACGCCGCAAGCCATTGTCGCAATCGTCCAGTTCTCAGTCCCGGTCTTTGTGGTGATGATCAGCTCGATGCTTGCAGGAGCGGGAGTCACCACACAACCCTCATTCACGGCGACGAAAGGAATCCACGGCTCCACGTTGTTCACCCTTTCCCTGCCTGTGAGCCGGCTCCGGTTGCTGGGAGTGCGGGCCGGTATCGGATGGTTGGAAGGGGTTGGAGTGATTGGAGTGTTTTGCTGCGCATTCTGGTTTCTGTCCCCAGCACTCAGAGGGATGGTGACCCCGGCTGACATGTTCAAATACGCGGCTACGCTTGTCGCATTTGCTTCCACGATCTATTTCCTATCGGTGTTGCTCGCGACTTTCCTCGATGACCAATGGCGTGTTTGGGGCACTATGATGGCCTCCCTCGCGTTATGGTGGCTTTCCACTCGCATTCCGGTCCCCGCCTTTGCCGACATCTTTCAAGCCATGGGAAGAGGATCGCCGCTCATCACGCACACTGTGCCATGGCATACGATAGGCTTCTCCATCGGTTTGGCCGTAATTCTCTTCCTCGCGGCCCTTAAAGTCGTGAAAGGCCGAGAGTACTAGCTTATTGCGTCAGTAATAAAGGCGATTATGTCAGCTGCCGTATCCGCTCCGATCGGGACTGACGTCCCTCAAGGATGTGTGCCGCCCCTACGGGGCTAGATCATTTTGCTATAGCTACCCAGGATTCCGTGCTGCGCACTCCATCCTGGGCTACGATCGGTCGTCCCTAGCGGGACTCGGCGCGATGTAGCTTGAAAAGCACGGCTTACTGGCTAAGAGCCGACACAGGATCATCCGATGAGATAAAGGCCCATCTGTGTGACGCACTACACTAGCGCAGTTTGAAAAATTCCGGAAAAGGTATCACGTCTCTCTACCTCCCGACGTCGAGCATTTAGCCGTCGAGTTGCAAACATTGGCAGAAATGGGCACCGCACCAGGCAGTCTGGCACATCGGCAGATGTTGGCATACTATGTTAGGCCGTGGCGGATGCCGGGCCGCTCGTGCACGCCTACGAAACCATTCGGCAGACTCCCAGCCCGCTCCTCAGCCACTCGAGTATGTGGAGGATTCCGATGGGCGCTGTGCTCAAACAATGCGCGGTAAGTGCGTTCGTTGCGATGCTGCTTCTTGCGGGCTGCCTGGAAAAAACCAAGACCCCCGTCACCGATGAGTCTAAAACGGCAAGGGCGCCGGCTGGCCCTCCGGAACTCGTGACGGGCAAGACGGCTTTTTGGCTGATGTACACGCCCGCCCGGCACTGGAGTACCGATATCGTGATACTCAGGCTTACCCCAAAAGAAGTGCCAGGCTTCAAGAATGAAGGCGGCAAAGCGGCCATGTGGGAGGCGATGTTTGCTTCGGCCAGCCTGCATCAGTACCGGGTCTACTCTTATGCAATCACCTCCAAACCGCCGGATATTTTCAAGGGCGTGAGTGCCGGCCTCCGGGTGCCCTGGAACGGCGTAACGCGCGACGGGATGCCGGTCGAGCTTACCAGCTTCAATGTCGATTCGGATGCGGCGTACCAAGCCGCAGCAGCGGATGGGGCTGCCTGGTTGAAGAAAAATCCAGACAAGCCACTCTCATCCCTTGCACTTGGGAACACCTTCAGGTTTCAGGCGCCGGTCTGGTATCTGATGTGGGGGGATAAGAAGTCCGGTTATGTTGCGTACGTTGATGCCAACAGTGGAAAGGTGCTTAAGCAGAAATAGTGGACTGACAAAAAATCTGGTGCTGCGGGCTGACGAGATGGGCATAGACTGGATGCCGTTGTGAAAGGCTCTCGTGACCGTAGCATCCAAGACAGCCTGGTTTGGCATTCGCACGATCGTATTGGTCTGCTTCGCTTTGGCCGGCTTGTCCCCGATTCGAGCGACCGGACAGGGCGTCGACGCTGCGGCCGTGAAGAATCAACCACAATCGAAAGCGGCAGCGGGACTGTTGGGATCGGACCTGCCACCTGTAGCCATCCAACCGCTGGCTCAGCAGGTCCGGCGACTCGAGTCAGCCCTCGATTTCCTGGGCCAGCCGCTCTCCCAGGGCACTCAGGACGCGATCAACAGGGCCGTCTCGGATCCTGACGCGCAGGCTGCAGCGAATTCATTGCAGCGGATTCTGGATGCTTTTGTATTGGCAATTGTCGACATCAACGCAGAAAGCCGCGTCAGGGTGGAGCGCGGTCCGGCCGAGGCGGCGCTGATTCAGGGCGGCTCACGTTTCTTCCTGGTCAAGGTGATCAATCGGGCTGGGGTGACCTCGCCCCTGGTCGCGGCCAGCCCCAACAGTGGGGACGTGTATATCCGATCGACCGGCAACCCAGCGCCTAAGATGTTGCTGACGGAGAGTGACGTTCGCGATCGCTGGGCCAACATCGCTGTTTCCACAACTCCTCCCATGGAAAAACGGCTTTCCGGGCTCCCCGTGGAGTACCAGCTACTGGAGATCTACAGCCGCGATGCAGGGCAACGAACGGCTGATATCAGCTTCAATGTGGGGCAAGGTTCGCAGGATATCGGCTTCCGTAACAATATTCTTGTTCTGTTTCACGCCGCGCCGGTACATGAAATTAAACTCCACGTCGCCGACGAGAGCGGCCAACCCGCGGTCGCATCGCTGACCATACGCGACCGTTCCAACCGCGTGTATCCAAACCCTTCGAAGCGTCTTGCGCCCGATTTTTTCTTTCAACCGCAAATTTACCGGTCAGACGGGGAATCGATCTCGCTCCCTCCCGGTGAATATACGATCACGAGCACCGGTGGTCCAGAGTACCGCGCGCAAACACAAACGGTTTCTGTCGGCGACAAAGATCCGCAGGAGTTGACGATCGCATTGGAGCGGTGGGTAGATCCTTCAGAGTTCGGATGGTATTCCGGAGACAGCCATGTTCATGCAGCCGGGTGCTCCCACTATCAGAATCCCGCGGAAGGTGTGATGCCGAAAGACATGATGCGGCAACTCAAGGGCGAACGGCTCAACATCGGAGCTGTGCTTACCTGGGGACCTGACTACTATTACCAGAAGCAGTTCTTTTCCGGACACGACGATCCTTTGTCACAGAGTAAGTTTCGTATGCACTACGATCTCGAGGTGTCCGGCTTTCCTTCCAGCCACGCCGGCCACCTGGTTCTATTGGGGCTCAAGGATCAGGACTACCCGAACACTAAAAAGATTGAGGATTGGCCGACTTGGGATCTACCGATCCTGCAATGGGCCAGAAGCCAGGGCGCGGTGGTGGGTTTCGCGCACTCGGGGTGGGGGTTAGAGGTCGCCGACGACCAGCTCCCCAGTTTCCAAATGCCCGGTTTTGACGGTATCGGCGCCAATGAATACATTGTCGACGTCACCGAGCCGAATGCTGTCGATTTTATTTCGGCCGGTGACACTCCGTTTGTATGGGAGCTCAGTATCTGGTATCACACGTTGAACGTCGGCTTCCGCACCAGGATCGTTGGGGAAACAGACTTTCCATGCATCTACGACGAACGCGTTGGTCAGGCCCGCAGTTACGTAAAGCTCGATGGTCCTCTCACCTACTCGGCGTGGCTGGAAGGATTGAAGGCGGGACGCAGTTATGTTTCCGACGGGCGCGCGCATCTGATGGACTATGCGATCAATGGCGTCGAGGTGGGAACGCATGCGAGCGAGGTAACACTTCCCTCGCCCGGTGTGGTGCATGCTACCGTTCGCGCCGCAGCCTTTCTGGATGCGGTTCCTGACCTACATATAAAGAGCGTGTCCTATAGTGAGAAGCCTTATTGGACCATCGAGCGAGCCCGCATTCGGAGTTCGCAGGAAGTCCCCGTCGAGCTGGTGGTGAACGGCAAAGCTGTTGCGACAAAGAACCTTCTCGCCGACGGCAAGAGTCACGACCTCGCGTTTGACATACCCATTGAGCAGAGCAGTTGGGTGGCCATGCGTATTTTGCCGTCGGCACATACGAATCCTATTTTTATCGCCGTCGGTGGCAAGCCGATTCGCGCCTCCCGGGCAAGCGCCGAATGGGACCTCAATGCCGTTCATCAGTGCTGGACGCAGAAGGCAGCCCGGATTTCAGCAGCGGAGCAATCGGCCGCGCGGGCAGCCTACGATCATGCCGAAGAAGTCTACAAGCGTTTAGAGAGTGAAAGTACACAACGCTAATCGGGCTTCTCGATTTTTTGTTGATGAACCTATGGATGAGGGCTTCGGCCACTGACGTACGCGTTATTATTCCTCACTTTCAGTCGTTCGGAAACGGCCGCAAAAACCGTACCTCAGCGGCTAAAGCCGTCAAACACGGGACCTTTGACGGCACGGCTGAACCCGTGCCCTTCGTTCGACAGTCTCGGACCTGGAATATGTAACTTGGACAGGTCTGTTCGGCTATACAACGCGCTTGGAGTTAAATGAATAGAGTTTCCAATGCTTGCCACGCTTCTCCAGGGTAACGGGATGGATCGCCTCACCCGTAAATGCCGCGATCGCACACTCCCAAAAATGGTGCGCCGAAAGATTTGACTGCATCACTCGAACCTCCCATGGGCCCGGAAACCGTCTCCACACCTCGTGTGCTACGTGCGTTCCGATTCCACGTCTCCTATACCCGCGCAGAACGAAGAACTCAGCCATATCCCAGACGGTCAGATTGCCGGAGACTTCAGACCCTTGCTTCACTAAAACAAACCCTGCCAGGTTGCCACCCATTTTTACGAGCAAAGGATACCGGCCCGGTTCACTCCAATAAAGTGGTAGGGAGGGGTAGCCGAACCTTCCACTCGCACCGATCTCCAGACGGTGGAATTCGCTGAAGTCGTGTGCATACAGCTCCAGCAGGTTAGCCAACGTCGGCTGTTGTTCGGCTGTAGCGGAGATCACTTCGAGTTCCGGGGACAATTCCTCTGCCGGTTTCGTCATAGCGGGTGGCGCATCTTCTCCATGCGGCTGTAAAGTTCCTGGATAACTTCGACACCCGCCACCGCTGCGGCTTTGTCCGGCTGCTCGTTGGCGTCGTTCCAGCCCTCTTCTTCGCTACGAAACGGCTGCACCACGATTCCATCACGGCGGGCAAGGACGTTGACGCCCTTGTAAGAGAGCCCGTAGTGAACGCCCTCTTGAGGGATGAGCCAGGCGATCTGACCGCGGACGGGAACGATACTCTCGTCGGACCACAGCTGACGGGCTCCGTATCCCGTGCAGTTGATGATCACCGGCTGCGCCAGCAAAGCCAGATCCTTCGGTGTTTGAAATTCCCGGGTCTCGATCGTGCCGCCCGCGATCATGAAATCGTTCATCAACTGACGAGAGTAACCGGCTACGTTGAATGTCAGCGAGGTCTCGCGTTGAACGTACCTGGTGGGAAACGGATGCGCACCTGCCGGAATATCCTGCGACTCAGGCGTCAGGTCAGCGATTCGGTCGTAGTAATGTGCGAAGTCATGCGCATCGGGCGGCCGCACGGTCGAGCTGTGTTCGCCCGGAGCCCGATCGGAGAGATCATAGCGGTCCGTCCACTCGATGGGCGTCCCCGGCATACCCAAATAGCTCTGATACATGGCGAAGGAAGTGCGCGCCATCGACTCCCACTCCGCCGCGAAGTTGGGTGACGCCGCCGAGGTTAACGCAATGCGCGAGTCAGGCGTCCAGGAGCCTGTGGCTCGCGCAGAACGCACAAAGGGTGGACGCTCCCTGGCATAAATCGTTACTTTGAAGCCGGCGCGCTGGGCGGTGATCGCCGCCGTTAAGCCGAGCGCACCACAACCGATCACCGCAAGCTCTTTTTTGCCGTTGGCCCCAGCGATCGCCTTACGCACAACCACATCCGCCGAGCCCCAGGAAAGTGACCAACCGCTGCCGCCGTGGCCGTAGTTGTGCACGACCAGTTTGTCGGCCAGGCGCTCGACGTCGAGCCTTGGCCCCGCAGCGCGAAAAGGCCGCAGGCAAACGGTGATGCGAAAGATGCGATCCACGTCGGCGCGAATGGGAATAATCGGTCCAACCGCGTCGTAGAACGGCAGCGAAGGCGCACCAGGGAGCGAAGCCGCGGCGGGCTTTTTCACGCATCCCGTCAGGCCAACGGCACTGCATCCCGCAAAGGCAGCAGAGCCCTGGAGGAAGAAACGACGATTCATGGCGCATCTCCGGAGAGGGTGTAGACGTTGATTGAATGTTATAGGCAGGGGAGCCGGTATGCTGTAGCCGAATCTTCTGCTCCGAGACCCGAATGGGAATACGCTGGATGTATACTCCTCCCCAGTCTTAAAACCGCATAGAAGGACCCGCCCCGCATTGCCGGTTTTCCAGACCAAAAGTCCATCAGGAGGCAACCATGAAATTTATCCTGGAGATGCACATCCATCCTATGATCGAAGACGCTGAGGCCGGTCCGGCCCTCGCGCAACGATATGGGCAAGCAAAATGAAACTACTCTGCGGGACACTGCGCAAACCGTCGACCGCTTTCACCGGTCGTCCACCCAGCCGGGAAGATCGAAGAAGGGGAGGCCTTTTGAACTATGCTATCAAGCCAATACTTGCCGCTTGCGTTTTCCTGTCTCTTTCAGGACTGACCGGCGCAGCCCAGGACCTGCCAAACTCCAATGATCCCGCGGGGATGAAGCGTTACGAAGGAAGTGAACTCATCGGCTATCGCGCGCCCAAGTTTGATGAGTATCTCTTGCCCCTTGGGCCGCCCACCGAGGTAACTGCGCCCGCATACGAAAAGAGCAAACAGGTCGACGGCCAGATAGGTTACTACACCTACCTCGCCCCAGCCGGACGGTCACCGGCGGAACTGTTTCGCAACTACAAACAGGAGTTTCAGCGCCTGGGCATCGAGGTGCAGTACGAAAAGGCTGCCGGACAACACGGCTGGTTTGGGCCGGGGTTTGACAAGATCGCAGAGGAACTCGATATCGCTCAAATTCTTGCCTATGACGAAGCCGACGAACGGCTTCTGGTGGGTAAGAGCAGAGATGCGAAGCCCAACTACTACGTGGTGTTTGTAACTGCGTATAAGGATGGCATCATTCCAGAACGTTTGCAGGGGAGGATCGCGAAAGGACAGGCACTCGCGCAACTCGTGGTGGTAACGGCGGACGTAATGGAAAAGAAAATGGCATTCGTAAATGCCGCCGACATGAAACAGGCAATCCACGATTCAGGCAAAGTGGCGGTTTACGGGCTGTATTTCGACACGGACAAGGACACGGTAAAGGCTGAGTCGCAGCCCACCCTCGCCGAAATCGCAAAACTGCTGAACAGTGACCCTGCGCTTCGCCTGCACGTGGTGGGACACACCGATAACCAGGGAAAGCCGGACTATAACCTTGACTTGAGCCGGCGGCGCGCTGCCAGCGTAGTTGCAGCGCTTACAGCCAAGTATGGCATCGCCGCAAACCGTCTCGATGCATTCGGCTGCGGCCTCTATGCCCCGGTCGATTCCAATGAGGCAGAAGAGGGCCGAGCCAAGAATCGCCGCGTTGAATTGGTGCAGTGGTAAGCGCCGGGAACAAGCGTCGCAGCTTTGGGTACATACTGGGAAATTTGCATCGCAGATCTGATTGAGGATGCCCCTAGTCACCCGAAAGTGGAAAGGCCAAATCTGGGACGGTCTGTCATCCTCTCCGGAGACCTCAACGCAGTACGAACCGGAGGGAGAGGAGATCATGGAACTAGAACCGCACGGAGGTAACGTCACAGAAGTTGTTCCCGAAGTATCCGCCGAAATAACAGAATTATCCGAATGGCCAGAGCGGGCCGCACAAGGCAAATCTAAAAGGTCAAAACTGACATCGTCGCAAGCCAAGGTTTCTCAGTTGCTGGACATCCTGGGCGAAATAGATGCAAAGCGTGTCAAATTGGACACCGAGCGTGATGAGATAAAAAAACAACTGGCAACGGCCGTCACAAACCTCTAACCCCCACCTTCACCAAATCCGGTGACGTGATACCGATCTACCCTGCCGTCCGCTGATGCTGGGGATTAGGTTCATGTCACCGGATAGCACTTCCAGGTATCATGTGACCAGATAGCCAGCCTGGTTGGCCGGCAAGGATCGGGCTGCCCGGTTGTGAAGCAGTCGAGCTATTCCGAGCAACTATTGGCGGTGCTGTGCCGTCATCATATGGTGAGCGCTGTACTCGACGCTCAAGGTGAGCCAATGCTCTCGCTTAGACCTGCGACTTTGGTGGTTTGTTTCAGCCTTGCCCTCGTTCATTTCTCCCACGCCCAAACGCAATCCGGCATCGGCTCGACGGCGCCGCAGCCTGGCTACACCATACAGACCGGGACGCGCGTAGTCCTTACCGACGTAACGGTTACCGATGAAGCCGGCAACCCGGTTCGCGGTCTCCCTGTTTCTGCGTTCCAGGTGTTGGATAACAAGAAAAAGGAGAGGATCGAATCCTTTGAGGAGAACGCTGGAACATCGGCAGGTGCCTTGCCTGCTTCGCCGTACGGGGTTTTCAGCAATGACTATCTCCTGCACCTGCCTTCGGTTCTCAACATCATCGTGCTCGATATTGCCAATATCCACATCGCAGACCAGATGTGGCTCAACTATCAGCTCACAGGATTTTTGAGTAACCTGCCCTCGAGCCAACCGGTGGCGATTTACCTACGTGCCGGGTCGGGCTGTTTTCTGATGCAGAATTTCACCACGGATCGCGGGCTTTTATTGACTGCCCTGCATCGCGCCATTCCTCGAATCCCGCCTTTAGGGCCCGAATACCTCAGCGACGAGCAAATCCTTAGCGAGGTTGCTTACACTCTCCGTTCGCTGCCTGGCCGAAAGAACGTCCTTTGGTTTTCCGGCGGCTCCACGGCGTATCTGTTGCCCAACGGGACGGCCTTCCAGGACCAGGCTGCGATGCGCGCGATTTACGATTCGTTGGAGGAGGAGCGCATTGCTGTTTACCCAATCGATGCCCGTGGGCTCACGGGCGACAGTGACTTTATGAGCAGGCTCGCGATGATGGGGCAGCATGGAGCCATGGAAGATGTGGCGCGGGCAACGGGAGGCCACGCTTTCTATAACAACAACGGCGTCTCGCAGGCTGCTGCCCACGTCCTGGATACGTCCGGCAGTTTTTACACGCTAACCTACTCGCCTTCCAATTTTCGCGTTGATAACAAATGGCACAATGTCCGTATCAAACTGAACGGTGGCTATCATCTTAGCTATCGCACGGGCTACTTCGCGGACGGCAGCAATGGCATTGCTCAGAAACCCGCGACACCCAGGACCATGCTTTCGACTAGTGGGGACACGGTGCAAATCAAGACGGGGCCCGCCGCCCCGATCATCTTTCAAGCAGCCATGTTGCCCACGGCGGATCCGGTTCTCGCATCACTGAGGGCCGATTCTGAGGGTCTGACTGTTCCACCACCGAAAGGGGGAGCGAGGCGGTACTCGGTGCGCTATTCGGTCCCCATTGATCAGCTCGCGGGGCAAACCATCAACGGAAAGCAAACCTTCGCCATCGGGTTGGCGGCGGTTACTATCGATCGAGACGGAGACGTGTTGAAACGCCAGCTTGAGCACGTGACCTTGTCCTTCGACGAAGCCAACTTTCCGCATGGGTCGAGCGCGCCGCTTGTGGTGGATCAGCAGCTCAATCTCACCAGGGCCGACCAATATCTCGCCCTCGCGGTGTGGGATGTGCACAGCGGCCGCTCCGGGGAGTTGCAGATGCCTTTGGATCTCCCGCCGCTGGCTAAACGCCACTAGTGGACTGTAACAGCTGAATCGGTAGCGCCACAGGGGCTAAAGCCCAATTTTTTTTCAGCCCTTTACGGCCCGACTAAAGTCAGGCCCTGATACAAAGCAATGAGAGCTGTGACGCCATAGAAGGGCCGCGCATTTTCACAGCTTTGGTCTTACTCCTGAATCAGCTGTTACAGGCCAATGGATTTCCCCAGTCCTTCCGGACTGGGCTCACATCCATGACGATTTTGCACTGTCCATTCTTTCTGCACTTGCCACAGGCACTTAGCTGCTCGCACGGCATGACAAGGGAAAGGCGGACAGGCGGGCACATCTACAGCTGTTGCGGCTCAGTTGAATCCAACGACGGCAAGGGAAGCGCCGAGTTGGTCCTACACCAGCGGTTCGAAAAACCACCAGCGCACCGCGGTTTAGAGCACTATGTTCACGTTGGTTTGACTTGGGTTGCGGCCCTTCTGGTCGCCGGGTCTGGTCCGACGAATGATTGCTTGTTTGGCATGGTCACCCAGCTCCGCGTTCAGTCAGCGGGTATGTTTTTTTGTAAAATTCGATAAAATTTGACCTTTTAATCGCTTTTAGCGGCGCGACGCCGCGAAGCGTCTATCTGGAGAAAAGGACAGCTTGAGGGAGTTTGGGGTGTCCAGAACGACATCGTAGACGCGATCAGTCGCGTCGAGAAGACGGATCAGGCTTTCGGTATCGAAGGGATTGACGGGGCTGGGTGGGTTTGGTTCCAGGTTCGGAGACGACGTGTGGTTAACCTGTTTTGCGGCGGGCTCGGGCGCCGGATCCGGCTTGGTGACCTGGGGTACCACACCTACAGGCTGGTGCTGCGGTTCGTGGAACAACTCAGAGTTGTGGATTTGTCCGTTGACGGGCGGGGGAGCGGATTGCGTTCCGGACAGGGGAACGCGCCGGCTATTTATAGTGCCGGATGGGATCAGACCTTCGATCGCTACGATCATCGCAATGGCTTTGATCTGGCCGGCGATGCTGCCTCTGGTCGCTTCGGAGCTGAGAGCGGCCAGTTCCCAGAGCCGCTTCATAATCTGGTCGCGACCAATATTCAGCTTTTGTAGCCCCTCCACGGCACGCCCCACGGCGGGCCGGGGCAGGCGGGACAGGTCGGCTTCCTGGTCGACCAGTTTTTCCCGGACCGCAGCACGGTGCTCGATCATGTAGGCGCGAACGCGAGGCTTGGCTTTCGTATAAGCGGCGGTGTCGGGGTTGAGACCGACGGCTTCCGCGGCACGACGGTCGGTCATGGCTCCGAAAAGGATCAGGCGAGCAAAGGCTATTTCCTGATCGGTGATGGGGTCGCTGACCCGCGGCACGCCGGGGCAGGCAGCATTTTTGGGCATAGTGAGTCTCGTCCTTTGGTTAGGTGGTTTGGTGGAGTTTGCAGGGGATTTGCTTGCGCCCTCTTAGCGACACAACGGGTCGAGAGCCGGGGTTAGGCCACTTGGCTGGTGGTTGGTGATTTTTAGACAGGGATAGGGTGAGGCACCGGACAGCGTTGAAGCCATCCTTCGCTCACGCATAAGGCCGAAACTACCAGCAACTGCCGGTCAGGCGCGGTTGCGTGAGGAGCCGTCGCTTGCCGATATCGTCTGGTCTAAGAGATAGTGCCTTTCTGAGTTAGATGTAAGTGGCCTGTTGATTATTTTCGGCACAGGAGTACATGGCCAAAAGTTACTCAGGTTTGGCAGTGCGCCTTGGCGGCGGGATGGAGGTGCTTCAGACTAAGTAGCCGGAGACCGTCAGGAACAGCGTCCCCGTACTACCTGGACCTGCACCGCTTACAGTGAGAGCCGTGCCGGGATCCACATACAAACGGACTGCCTGCATACCGACATAAAAATCGAAGCCGGTAGAGGTATCGGTGTATGCATACGTCAGGGGCACAAACAGGATGACATTGGCACCCCCGCTGACGTAGGTCACCAATGCCTCGAGCTTGCTTCCCGGCGGAGTCACATCAAGCTGAACGCTCAACG
Source organism: uncultured Acidobacteriaceae bacterium (assembly GCA_963850235.1). GTDB lineage: Bacteria > Acidobacteriota > Terriglobia > Terriglobales > Acidobacteriaceae > PALSA-350. The sequence continues at coordinate 85,655 of CAWKKM010000025.1, forward strand.
TTTCAACGACCAGATGCCGCCCAGCCGGCACTGCGATCTGAGGAGATCCGGTTTGACCGAATGGACTGGCCGGTAATCCTGGTTTGGTCGTCACCTCGTTCACGACATTCACCTTTTCCATCACCCCTCCCAAGCCGGTGCTTCCTTGAAATGGCTTCAGCGTATCACACGCCGAGGAGGAAGCGGGCCGGGAAAGCCGGGGGAGGTTTTAGGTTGGCGTTTTATTTGTAGCTTTATCAGGTACGTATCAGCAATATGGCCCAACTCACGCGTCGCGTGTGGGCCCCAAGGCTGAAAGCGGGCTCATGGGTTGAGCTATCCTGTCCCCTCCGCCCATAAATTCCTCCCCCGGAGCGCCGCTTCGCAAGCCGCTTATCGCGTACCCACTGCGCGGCCTTGCAAATCGTGGCTTGGGGCTGCCGAGGATTCGCTGGGTTGAAGGGCGGCACTTGAGTCCGGAACAAGTTCCTCGCCCGTCTCCACATCCAGTCCTAACCTTCTACGAACCGTCTCTCCCAATTGCTTTTTTGCAATCAGAAGCTCTGGATACTGCGTATTCCAGATGTCATCGAACTGACCTTGTTTGAGGCCCTTACGCACGCGATCGAAAATGGTATCAATTTCCTGAAAATGACTGCCGATCTCTTTGCCACATACAATTTCGATTGCTAATTGCGTTCGCCAAAAATTGTTGATTCTCTCCGCATATTTTTCGTTCGCTTCTCTGCGCCGTGTCTCCCATCCCTGCGGCCGGTCTTTGGTATCAACGAACGTCTGTACCAATCGGACCAGAAATATTTCGGCGGTTGCGAGTTCTTTCAGGCTATCCAAAAGCGCCGTCTTTTGAATATCCCACCGTTCTTGTTTTGACCATACGCTGACTGAAATTCTTGCTTCGATCTCTTTGGCCGTTTGGGTGAGTATTCCAGTCTGCCTGGCCAGTTCCTTTAGATCATCCTTCGTGGCAAGGTCCTTGCCTTTCTCTCGCATATTGCTTGGCAGAAAAGCCGAGCTGAACAGACCCACGACAAAGGCCAGAATGCTGTAGAAGGCTATGACGATGAAATGTTCCATGTACGCCAGTTTCTCATTGTTATCCACCGGCCGAAAGAGCCTGATTTGTTACTGTAAAGGTGCTGCGCTCATGGCTATCCCTTAAAGCCACCGGCTGTGCAGACAATGAAAGGGTGCAATTACCACCGGGTTTCCCGCTTTGCAATAGCAGGAAAATACCTCAGGAGCGAAGCTGTCACCGGAACGCCAAGTGCTCAGACAGGGTTGACGCAGATCGCCAACAAACTACGGCATGGCTTGCTCCCGATCTAGTGTCAATACACTAGATGATCGGCTCGACAGGTGGCTCGAGATACGGCCTTGGCCGATGCTCTTTGCCGATCCAGGTGAGGACCGAAGGCAGAAGGCCCAGCCTAATTAATCCCTGTACCTCTTTGCTCGGGATGAGTTTTTACATTTTGGATCCCGAAAGGATTTCTACCACCTTCGCGACTTCGCGCCCCATTCGCCAGATAGAACATGAGCCCCACTGCCAGGATCACGACTCCGGCGAGTATGCAAAGGATGAGCACCATAGATTTGCTCCTACTGATGGGAGGCGCTTTGCTCCGCAGAGGTTGGATAGGAGACAGATTAGGCCCACCGCTCAATTGTCGTAAGGTCTTGCTGCACCACTCTAGCGCCATGATTCGTAAACCTTGGATCATTCGGACACCCTTGCGCTCAGAGACGCCATCTACCTACCTGGTTGTAAAGTTCGCCTAGGAGGACCGATATGCATCACGTTTCTGGATTGAAAAAGGTTGCTGCGATCATTCTCTTGGCGCCTATGTTGCAGACGGCGCCGCTGCCCAACGGTTGGGGCCGGGCGTGGGCGCAGCAAGTAACCGAGAGTGAACACGAGCGTGCGAAAGCAGCGCAGGATGCCCACGACAGGCGTCATCACAATACCGCCAAGACAGTAGGCGGCACAGCGGCCGGCGGAGCCTTGGTCGGCGCCCTCGCCGGCGGCGGTAAAGGGGCGCTGATCGGTGGCGCTGCCGGCGCCGGTGCGGGTGTTGTCGCTGACAAAATCAGAAAGCATCATGGGGTAAAGAAGCGCGAACACCGAGAGGCCTATAGGGACCGGTCTTATTATCGGCGGTAGGACGCGCAGAGACAGATGGCGTAGGTCACCAGCCTTCGCAGCCCAGAGGTTCGCTTCGACGCGGCGGACTCATATTTCATCGAGTCTTTCAGCCACAACGGCGTGTGCCCTATTTTGTGGCTAGGGGATACTCTGGTCCTGTCCCGCTTCAGTCATGTACCAAATCCACACTCTGATCGAGATGCACTGATCGCCGCGACCGCCCTGATTCATGGGCTGACTGTCGTCACGCGAAACGTAGAGGACTTCGAACCCACCGGGGTTAAGATCCTCGACCCGTGGCAGTACTAGATATTTATCTAAAACCTTGGGCGATAAAGGGACAGGTAAAAGGCGGGATGGCTTGGAATGGACCTGCATCCCGGATGGGGTTAAGCTATCCGTAGCGATATGCGTCCTTACCGCGATCCGAATTAACCAAATGAGATAATCAGTATATGGACGTGCGACTGCAAATTCCGGACGATGTCGCCCTCGTGATCCAGGGCCAACAGCCAGACCTATCGCGCGCAGCCCTTGAAGCGCTGGCGCTGGAAGGATACCGTAGCGAACGCCTGTCTGAAGGTCAGGTGCGACGCTTACTGGGCTTCAAGACCAGGATGCAGGTGCATGCCTTCCTGAAGGCTCACAACGTCTATCTGCATTACCCGATCGGTGAACTTGAGAGTGATCTTGCTTCGCTCAAGCAGTTCGAAGAGAAGCTCACAGAATAGGGCAACGGCTTGGCCGCATGATCGTCGTCGCAGACACGTCGCCCCTCAACTATCTGGTGCTACTCGGTCATATCGAAATCCTGGCGAAAATATACGCAGAGGTAGTCGTACCGCAAACCGTCCTTGATGAACTTCAGGATAACGATGCGCCGGCGGAGGTTCGCGCGTGGTTTTCGGCTCCCCCGGCGTGGCTGCAGGTCTCTACGCTCATCTTTCGGCGAGACCCCCTCATGGATAGACTGGACCGTGGCGAGCAGGACGCAATTTTGCTGGCGGAATCGTTCAAGGCTGAGCGGCTGATAATCGATGACCTAGAGGGCAGACGCGAAGCTGTCCATCGCGGCCTCACGGTGATTGGAACTCTCGGCCTTCTCACGGAAGCAGCTCGGCGCAATCTCCTGGACTTGCCGCAGGCACTCGCCGATTTACAAGCAACGAACTTTCATATCTCGCCGGAGCTTATCGAGGTTTTGCTCGCGAACGATGCCAAAAGGCGGGGAGCCCGTTAGTCCGGCGATCGGGACTCACTCTGGTGAGTAGGTTGCTGTCGCCGTATTTGTCGCGTGAGCTTGCGGGAGGCGCTGTAATAGGCGTGCTGTCACCGGATTAGCCTGCGCTTGGTTTGGCACGGCACACTTGAAGAGTCCGAAAACGTGGGGAACGTCCTGTTTGTCAACGCTTCTGTCAACGCTTTTGTCACTAACAGAAGTGCCTCCGCCAGTCTTAGTAGCAGATAGGGTTTCATTAGGGTCATTTCCGTCTGTTCCCACCAAGATTCTCTGTGAGGCAACAAGGCCTCAATGGTCCGATGGAGAATGCGCGTACTATTAGATCAGGCGAGCCAGGGGGAACGAGACATTGGTAGATCGAGTGCAAATAACGCGACTAGCTGAATCCATCCCGCGTTGGCAGATTCGGGATCTCAAGGTCTCCATGTCTCAACTGCGCTACGCAATGCGCGCTTCTGAAGAACAGATTCAAGAAGCGATCAAGCTAAAGCCAGGGGAGCAAATGATGATCGACCTCTATTCGGCTGGAGTATAGGGAGCGGCCTACCGTTCAATCCCGGAATCCTGCTCCAGGAGGAGGCCCGGGACTGCCATTTCCGCCTCCCATTCGGCAATCAGCTTCAAGACGGTTTCTTTGTGAGCTTCGGCCCCAGTCTTCAACTCGAATTCACCATCGGTCACGGTGTAGCCCATCCAGTCATCTGATAGCCTCCTAACGTACCACTACGATTTACTTTAACTTTCAGTGGGCGAACGAGGTCGATTGCAGGTGCATACACGAACAGCTTGGTTCCGTGTGGGAGACCCGGGGATCGGACGGCACGAAATCGCCACTGACACGTAACGGATAGGGCTGAACGTTCCGTCTGTCGACCTTTTCGCAAGGTCACTCCCGGTGAATGCTTATTGAACGATGAGCGTTGCGGTCGACGAATGCGTGACGGTGACACCGTTTTGGGTCGTGTCCGCGGTGATAGTAATCGTCGAGGTCCCGGGTGGGGTGCCGGGCACGGAGTGTTTTGAACTGCCCCCGCACGCGATCGGGCCCCAGGTCAGAGTCAGGAGGAACAGGGGAAGGACGATCCAGAGATGTCTTCTCCGCCGCAGGCCGTAGAGCGAGACGCAGCCGAGCAGGAGGCAGGCGTAGGCGATGCCTTCGGGGTTGACTTTCTGTGCGGTGGTGGCTGCTGTCGTGTTTACCGTAACCGTTTCTGTAGCGGTTGATGCGCCGACCGTCAATGTTGGTGCGTTGCAGGTCGCGAGCGCGGGCAGGCCGGAACAGCTGAAGGTTACGTTCCCGGTAAAGCCGGCCACGCCGGTCAGTGTGAGCGGGTAACTGGCGACCGAGCCTGCTGAAATGGTTTGGGATGTGGTCCCGATGGCGAGCTGAAAGTCCGTAATCGACTGGTTGAGAGGAGCTGACGCTCCCGCAGCATAGTTTGTGTCACCCGAGTAGGCCAGGCTGAGCGTATGTACGCCTGCACTCAGATTGGATAGATTGAAATCAGTACCGGCAGAACCATTGACCATCTGCTGTGCAATTTGCGTGCCCCCGTCGAGCAACGAAACCGTGCCAGTTGGGGTTGCCGTCCCACCCGTGATCGCCGCCTTGAAAGTCAGCGCTGATCCCACGATTGCGCTACCGGCGGAAGTGGTGAGAGCTACGGTTGGTTTGGTGAGGCTCTTAACCGAGAGCAGGAACGACACCGTTTTGGCATTTGCGTTCGAGACAACGATATCCGGTAAGCCATCACCGTTCAAGTCCGCGACAGCCATCGTGTAGGATCCGGCGGCAAACTGGTAGGTGTAGGGCGTATCCAGGGTCGGCGGAAATGCTCCGGTGCCATCGTTGAGAGCCAACCAGAGCAGACCGATGGTACCGTCCAGGACGACGGCGTCTGGATGACCATCCTGATTCAAGTCTGCTGCCAGCACAAAGACGTCGTCTGCAGGCGCATTCGGCGGTCCAGCGTCCTCGGCGTAAATGGGGATCAGCTGATTGGTGGCAATCTGAAAGGTGCCGTCACCGTTACCGAGGACACCTCCAGCGCCTCCATCGCCTGCCAGCAGCAAATCAAGCTTTCCATCGTTGTTCAAGTCCGCAGCGTCGATGGATGCAGGGTGCTGAAAAAGAGGTATTTGAAACAAGGTGGCATCTGCGAGAGAACTTCCGTCGCCAGGGAAAAAGTCCAATGAACCGGCCAGGCTTGGACCAAGATTGGCCGCGATACCATCCAGCTTCTTATCGCCGTTGAAGTCGCCGGCGGAGACGCCTGTATACGTTCCGGGATTGGAACCCTTGCCGATGGATCCCTGCGTGAAGCTGCCGTCGCCCTTACCCAGGAACAGATAGGGTGAGCCATTACCGCCTAGAAAGAGGTCAGCGTGCCCATCGCCATTGAAGTCAGCGACCTTGCCGCTGATAAAGCCAAACGATCCCGAGAGAGGTGGCTGCACGGCGAAGGTGCCATCTCCGTTACTCAGCAGAACGATGACCAACTGGTTGCCAGAGAACGTAGCTACCGCCAGATCGGCTTTCCCATCCTCGTTGAAATCACCAGAGACCATTGCACCGACTGTGTTGGTGATGGAAAGCGTGGTGACGACGGGTGAGCCAAAACTCGCCCCTCCTTTGTTCAAGTAAATTGAGACGGTTGTGCCCGTGAAATCGGACACAGCAAGGTCAGGCTTTCCGTCAGCATCGAAGTCTCCAACGGCAAAGTAATGGGGAGTGATTGTGCCCGTGGACATGTTGACGATGGGCTGGTAGGTCAGAGTAGAAGCCTCAGAAGAGCCAACGGACAGGACGAGACAGAGTGGAAAGGCAGCAAGACGTAAAAGGCGGTTCATTGAGCGGTCACCAATCGGCTTAGGGTTATAGAAGCCGTCAATGTGACAGATTATAACGATGTGGGGGTAAGGCGTTGCCTGGAACAATAGTTGTAGATCTTGTTCTTGCTTTGTGCTTTCGGGGTGGACCGGCGTGAGTATCCTTCGCCATGTGTGTAGTAGAAACGACAAATGCGTTCGAATTCCTGCAGGCTTCGCAAAAAAAAACCAGAGCGTGTGGACAACTTAGAGGAAACTAGAGAGCGACTGGGCTTCGACGAGACGATAGGGGAACGGACCGATGAGCGTTTCGGGATAAACGGAGTAGCTTTCTTTAGTGGGGATCATTCTCCGTCTGTGACCCCTTTTAGGTTTTCCCGGTTCCCAGGTTTTCCCCCGTCACCGGAATAAACTAGGCGAGAGGAAGAGTTCGGAGGAATGTATGCCCAAGGATTTTAAGCCGGAAGTTGTGTTGACTGGAGGCTCTGCCGGCCAGTTCGTGCGGAGCCTGAAAGGTCCGCCAAATAGTTACGTTCGAGGACAGGCTGACCATGTGTTCGAAACAGACGCTCACGGGAAGATTATCCGAGATATTTCTCCCCAACGCGTGAAAGTTCGACGTCAGCATCGTTCACCTTCCGGTCTTGTTTTCGAGGAGATGGAAAAGGCCGATCATCCAGTGGGCGCTGAGGAAGTCGTTATTCTCAGGCGGATGGGCGTGCTTAAATAGTGATTAGCTGACGTAGAAGTACTCGATGAGAGCGTGCAGCGATAGGATGACACGCGGGGGATCGGTGGCGTGTCCTTATCTGCTGTAGCGGATTGGGGTGAACGTTCCGTCTGTCGACCTTTTCTTCCGTTGTCGACCTTTTCTTGTCGACCTTTTCTTGACCTTTTCTTTGTCGACCTTTTCTTCAACATTTTCGGAATTCGCCGGCGCACCTTCGGTCACCGCTAACGCGGGGCCCGCAGTGAGTACCATTGTTTCTTTAGATGCGCAAACTGTAATCCCACCAACCGACCAAGCACAGTGAATACGGCCTGATCCTCAACCGATGGGGGACAGACGAAAGGTACCCTATGAATGAAACACATCGCGTTCCATGACTGCTGTCTTGACGGGGTACGTTTCGTCTGTCCCCCGGAAGTCCAGCAAAAGCCCTCAACCGTAACCACTTTATTCTCGAACGGAATGACAACGGATTACGGTAAGCGCGAAGCTCGAATTTTGTAGCTGTCGTTGATTTGTAATGGATATCGTCCTGCCTGTCACCAGGTCTCTGTTTCCCCAGTCGTCAGGTAGTCGCCTACCTTGCCGGGTCGAGGGATGGGGTTATTCGTCCTGGATTGCGTGTCCTGGATTTGCGTGTCCTGGATTTGCCAGCCCGAAACTTTCCTGTCCCGGACCCGGTTTCATATACCATTGTCAAAATATGACTCGATCGTACGGGCCTCGCTTAATGATGGTCATCCCCATCGTGTGCGCCCTCTCGCTAGGCGCGCAAACTCGTTATACCCTGTTGGGGGAGCAAACGATTCAGCGCCGGCTTGATCTCTATAAAGGAAACGACTCCACTCGGGAGGCTGCGTTGTTGAAACTGTTCACCGAGGCTGGATGTCAAACCGCGAACCTCTCTGAGCAGCCCGTACCGCACAGCAAGCGACCGAACATTATCTGCGTGCTCCCTGGCAGCGCGCCTGAAGTCATTGTCGTCGGAGCGCATTTCGATCACGTTTCCCGGGGAGAAGGAATCGTTGACAACTGGAGCGGTGCTTCGCTCCTTCCTAGCCTCTACCAGTCCCTCGTCAACTACCCGCGAACGCATACCTTTGTCTTCGTTGCCTTCACGGGCGAAGAAGAAGGGCTTCGCGGATCTGCTTTTTACGTCAAGCAGCTTCCGAAGGATCAGCTATCAAAGATACAAGCGATGATCAATCTCGATACTCTCGGTCTTGGTCCCACGGAGGTGTGGGTCAGCCAATCAGACCCGTTGCTCGTAAATAAACTTGTCGCTGTGGCTCGCTTCCTTAAAGTGCCCATCACAGGAATGAATGTGAACGGCTTCGGTGAATCGGACGAGGAGTCGTTCATCCGAGAGAAGGTGTGCACCATCACCGTTCACAGTGTCACGCCCCAAACGGCTCACGTGTTGCACAGTCCCGACGACAATCCCGCCGCAATCCATTTTCATGATTATTACGACACATATCGGTTGCTTGTGCCCTACCTTGTGGTGATGGATGCAATCGCGGCGCCACCAGCGAACAGTTGTAACGTCAAGCCCATCTAAAAGGCATTCCCGGCCTAGGACCCCCGGGAGGACGTGGAAACCGGGCAACGTCGCTAAAACTCACAGGTGGGGTACGTCCCGTCTGTCAACGGGTTTTGTCAACGGGTTTTGGTCAACGGTGCCGGTGCGGGTGTGGTCGCTGACAAAATCAGAAAGCATCATGGGGTAAAGAAGCGCGAACACCGAGAGGCCTATAGGGACCGGTCGTATTATCGGCGGTAGGATAGGAATTCTTCTGGTTGAAAGGCGCGATTCTCTATGTCTCAACTGCGCTACGCAATGCGCGCTTCTGAAGAACAGATTCAAGAAGCGGTCAAGCTAAAGCCAGGGGAACAAATGATGATCGACCTCTATTCGGCTGAAGTATAGGGAGCGGCCTACCGTTAAATCCCGACATCCTGCTCCAGGAGGAGGCCTGGGACTGCCAACGTCCGACCTCCACTGTAATCATTTTAAAGTTCGAGATGGGCCGACCACCGATGTTATGGGAGGTCAAGGAGGACTGCCATTTCCGCCTCCCATTCGGCAATCAGCTTCAAGACGGTTTCTTTGTGCGCTTCGGCCCCAGTCTTCAACTCGAATTCACCATCGGTCACGGTGTAGCCCATCCAGTCAGCTGGACGGGCAGCAAGCCAGACCTTCACGTGCCAACTGGCATCTTCACGGTACCGCCAGCCAGTCACCTGATAGCCTCCTAACGTGCCACTACGATTTACTTTAACTTTCATCGTCCATCGGCCTCCCGCGCACATTTCCGTTCCTATTGCGCAGAATCATTATGACGGGCCGCACTCGTATCGTGCCAGCACCCATGGACTGGTCCTACGCTGGTGCTCCCCGGTCAGGGGTGGATACTGCGACGTGGTCCTTGTTCACCTGCGCTTGCTCGATTAGGCCAAAGGCGATGAGTTGAATTGGCTGCTGTAATAGGTATTGCTGTCACCGGGTTAGCTGTCTTGTGGGGGCGCGAGATGCGGCGACACGATACCTATTCACCTGGGCTCGCTGGGTCCGGGCCCAACGCGATCAGTTAACTTCGCGGTAATGCCCCCACGTCAAACCTGGGTACGGGGTAGGATGTACGATAAGGTTAAGCCCGAAATGCGAATGCCAGCCCTCCAGGGGGAAATGAATGACAACCATCCAGATCACATTGCCCGATCAGCTGGCGCAGGAAGCGCAGCAAGCCGGGCTGTTATCACCCGAACTGCTCGAGAAATGGCTGCGCGATCAGCTTCGAGCGCAACGCGTCAACCAGCTGTTTTCTGCAATGGAACGGATGGGCGCCGTGGACACGCCGGCCATCATGTCTCCGGAGGAAGTTGCGGAGGAGATCGCCGCCATGCGTTCGGAAAGACGCGCCAGCAGTAACAACTAATGCGCTTGGTGCTGGATACCAATGTTGTTGCATCAGCACTCTTGTGGGACGGTCCCCCCAGGCGGCTCCTTCGCATTGGACAGGGCGCCGGCGTTATGCTTTTTACCAGTGCTCCGCTGCTCGCAGAATTAACAGACATTCTTTCCCGACCCAAGTTTGAGAGGAAGATCGCCGCCTCGCTGCTCTCTATTGACCAGCTTGTTGATCTTTATGCTGAAATAGTTGCTGTGGTACGGCCAATCCCTATACCACGCCTCGCTTCGGATCCGGATGACGATGTTGTCATCGGCACGGCACTTGCTGCCAAGGCCAACTTCGTTGTTACCGGGGATCGAACGTTGCTCTCCCTAAAGGGATACGAAGGCGGACGGATTATCTCAGTGAGTGGAGCTTTAGATGCAGTGGTGTCCGGTTGAAGGCTTCACCCCAACAGGATACTTACGTCGCAGGATCATAGTTCAAATTGGGACCGAGCCAGCGCTCGACCTCTTTCACGCTCATTCCCTTGCGTTCGGCGTAATCTTCTACTTGATCGCGGTCGATCTTGCCAAGGCTGAAATAACGGGATTCCGGGTGGGCGAAGTAAAGGCCGCTTACGCTGGAGCCGGGCCACATTGCGAAGGACTCCGTAATCAGCATCCCGGTGTTCTTCTGCACATCGAGCAGGTTCCAGAGGGGGCCCTTTTCGGTGTGATCCGGACAGGCTGGGTAGCCGGCAGCCGGCCTTATGCCGCGATACTTTTCTTCGATGAGATCCGCGTTGCTCAGGCCTTCCTGGCGACCGTAGCCCCATTCTTCGCGCACCTTCTTGTGCAGGCATTCGGCGAAGGCTTCGGCCAGGCGATCGGCTATGGCTTCGGCCATGATTGCGTTGTAGTCGTCGTTCTTTTTGCGAAAGTCGTCGCACAGTTCCTTGAGACAGATGCCGCTGGTGACCGCGAAGGCTCCGATGTGGTCCTGCAGGCCGGTTTCCTTTGGGGCGATGAAGTCGACTAACGAGCGGCAGGGTTCACTGCCTTCTCTGTTCGCTTGCTGGCGGAGGAAGTGGAACTGCCCCAGCACCTTGGTCCGGGTGTTGTCGGTGTAGAGCTCTACGTCGTCGCCTACTGCATTCGCGGGGAAAAAGCCGTAGACGCCGCGGGCCGTGATCAGCTTTTCCTGGATGATCTTGTCTAACAGAACATTGGCTTCGGTGTAGATCTGCTTTGCCTGTGCTCCCCACTCCGGGTGGTCGAAGATGCGGGGGTAAATGCCTTTGAGTCCCCAGGTGTGGAAGAAGGGCGACCAGTCAATGAAGTCGCGCAGGGTCGCCAGGGGGAAGTTGTCCAGTGCGCGCACGCCGGTGAACGAGGGCGTGGGGATGTCTTCCGCTTTCCACTCAATCGGCGTCCTGCGTTTGCGCGCGGTCTCTATGCCTACTAGCTTTTGTTTGGGCTGGGCGTGGGACTTGCGCAGCTTCTCGTATTCGTCGCGATGCGCGACCACGAAGGCGTCTTTGCCATCTTCACTCAGCAGGCTGGTCGTCACCGGCACCGCGCGGCTGGCGTCGAGCACGTGGACCACCGGCTCGCTGTAGTGGGGCGCGATCTTGATCGCCGTGTGGGCGCGGCTGGTGGTGGCTCCGCCAATGAGCAGGGGCAGCTTGAATCCCTGACGCTCCATCTCGCGGGCTACGTGCACCATTTCATCCAAGGAAGGGGTGATGAGGCCGCTTAACCCGATGAGATCTGCGTTCTCGGCCTTGGCTCGCTCCAGAATTTTTTCGCTGGAGACCATGACCCCCAGGTCGATGACCTCGTAGTTGTTGCAGGCGAGCACGACGCCGACGATGTTTTTGCCGATGTCGTGCACGTCTCCCTTGACGGTGGCGAGCACGATTTTTCCCTGGGCGCGGACTTCCTGGCCGGCCGCGGCCATCGCTTCCTTCTCCGCTTCCATAAACGGCGTCAGGTAGGCGACCGCTTTCTTCATGACGCGGGCGGACTTGACGACCTGGGGCAGGAACATCTTGCCCGCTCCGAACAGGTCACCCACGACGCTCATGCCGTCCATGAGCGGGCCTTCGATCACGAGCAGGGGTCGGCCCGAGCTTGGCTCGAGCTTCCTCGGTGTCTGTATCTATATAGGTGTCAATTCCCTTCACCAGCGCATGGGAAAGACGCTCTTCTACTGTTCCGTTTCGCCATTCTTCGGCTTTCTTTTCGGTGACCGACGGTGCCTTCGCCCTTGAGCTTTTCGCCGAAGTCGACCAGGCGCTCGGTGGCGTCGGGACGGCGGTTGAGCAGCACATCCTCTACCAGCTCTTTCAGCTCGGGCTCGATTTCTTCGTAGACCTCGAGCATGCCGGCGTTCACGATGCCCATATCCATGCCGGCGGCGATGGCGTGATACAGAAACGCGGAGTGCATGGCCTCGCGCACTTTGTTGTTGCCGCGGAAGCTGAAGGAGATGTTGGAGACTCCGCCGCTTACCTTGGCGTGGGGCAGGTTGGCCTTGATCCAGCGTGTGGCGTTGATGAAGTCGACGGCGTAGTTGTTGTGCTCCTCCATTCCGGTGGCCACGGTGAGGATGTTGGGGTCGAAAATAATGTCTTCGGGCGGGAAGCCCACCTCGTTGACGAGAATGCGATAGGCGCGCTCGCAGATGCGGATCTTCTCATCGTAGGTGGCGGCCTGGCCCTTCTCGTCGAAGGCCATCACGACCACGGCTGCTCCGTACTTGAGGACCGTGGCGGCGTTCTTGCGGAATTTTTCTTCGCCTTCCTTGAGCGAGATGGAGTTGACGATGCCCTTGCCTTGCAGGCACTTCAGGCCGGCCTCGATCACTTCCCACTTGGAGGAATCGACCATGAAGGGGACCTTGGCCACCTCCGGCTCGCTGGCCAGGAGCTGGAGATAGCGGGTCATGGCGGCGACGCCGTCGATCATGCCCTCGTCCATGCAGATGTCGAGGACGTTGGCCCCGTTCTCCACCTGCTGGCGGGCTACGGAGACGGCCTCTTCGTATTTGCCTTCCTTGACCAGCTTGGAGAATTTGGGCGAGCCGGCTACGTTGGTCCGCTCGCCGATCATGATGTAGACGTTGGGCGCCTGGGTGAAGGGCTGCGAGCCCGACAAGCGGAGCGGCTTGGGATCGGCTACGGCTTCGGAGGCCTCGGGCTCTACTACGGTGGATTGCAGGGTCACGCGCGGCTCCCGTTGTGGTGCGCGTGCGCTCCCCACTTGCGCGGAGGCTGGCCTTCCAGGGCCATAGCGATGGCGGCGATGTGCTCGGGCGTGTTGCCGCAGCAGCCGCCGGCGATGTTGATGAGTCCTCCCTTGGCGAAGTCGCCGAGGTAGCGGGCCATGTCTTTGGGTCCCAGGTCGAAGCCAGTCTCGGAGAGCGGGTTGGGCAGGCCCGCGTTGGGGTAGCAGGAGATGGCTACTCCGGCTTTTTCTGACAGCTCTTCCAGGAACGGATACATCAGGTCGGGACCCAGGGAGCAGTTGAGGCCCACCGAAAGAGGTTTAACGTGCTCGACGGCGTTCCAGAAGGCTTCCGTGGTTTGGGCGGAGATTAAGGTCTCGCCTCCCCGGCCTACGGCGGCGGAGATCATGACTGGGAATTTGATGTGGTCTTCGTCGAAGACTTCCTGGATGGCTACCAGGGCGGCTTTGGCGTTTAACGAGTCGAAGATGGTTTCTACAAGTAGGAGGTCGGCTCCCCCGGCAATGAGGGCACGGACTTCGTGCTTGTAGGCGGATTTGACCTGGTCGAAGGTGACTACGCGGAAGCCGGCGTCGTCGGCATCGGGCGAGTTGGAGAGGGAGACGGTCAGGGGTCCTATGGCTCCGGCTACGAAACGCTGGCGGTTGGTTTCGTTGGATACACGGTCGGCCCATAGACGGCATTGCCGGGCGGATTTTTCGTTGATCTCCCAGGCCAGGCCGTTGAGGAACGGGTCGTCGATGACTTTTTGGTAGAAGTCGGGGTCTTTGCGGCCTCCGTGCTCGCGGGGATCTTCTACGAAAAATTCGCTTTGGGTGATGCTGGTGGCTCCAAAGGTGTTGGTCTCGATGATGTCTGCTCCGGCTTCGAGGAAGCGGCGGTGGATGTCGCAGATCATGTCCGGCTGGGTCAGGGAGAAGAGGTCTCCGTTGTTCAGCAGGTCTTTTTTCGAGTCTTTGAAACGGTCGCCACGGATGTCGGATTCTTTCATGCCGTAGGTGCGGATGGTGGTGCCCATCGCTCCGTCGATGATGGCGATTCGGGTTTCTAAGATTTTTTGTAGTGGGTGTTGAGGATTTGTGGTCATTTTTCCCCGGGCGGCTTAGCAGGTCCATGCCGTTGAGCGGTCATAGCTCGCCTTTTTTATTATAGCGGGGGCGTCAAATGCGGGGTTTGGTGTTTTCGGGTAGGGGGATTTGCGGGATAAATGGGGGATTCGGGTCCTTAGTATCCCACCCTTTGCCGGGAACCGGGACCCGTTCTCCTTGTGACGAAAACAATTTCGGGATTTCTTACATATCAAAAGCGACTAACGGCTCGAATCCGTAACTAATATCCAGGGGGCCAATGGGCTTTTGGGCGACTGTGACCGAATTACCGCGCATACCGCCCTTACCGCGCATCAATTTGCGCAAGCCCGATGTCGCTTTCACCCTCTTTTTCGGGGGAGAGGGGTGTTAGTTGGGTTTGGCCAGTTCGCTTTCCAGGGCTTTTACCAGGGCCGGGTCGTCGGGGGTGGTGTTGGGGGCGAACCGGGCGGTGACGTTGCCGCTGCGGTCGACCACAAACTTCTCGAAGTTCCAGAGCAGCTCCGGCTCCTTGTTGGTTTCAATTCCGTAGCGCTTCAGGTTCTCGCTGAAATGCTCGGCGGAGGTGCTGGTGGATTTCGGCTGCGCGGCGATCAGCTCCTTATACAGAGGATGCTTCCCTTCCCCTACGACGGTGATCTTTTCAAATAAAGGGAAGTCGACGCCGAAGTTGCTGGTGCAAAAGTTGGCGATTTCCTCGTTGGTGCCGGGTTCCTGGGCCTTGAAATCATTCGCAGGAAAACCGACGACGACCAGGCCGCGATCGCGGTAGTCCCGATAGAGCTTTTCCAGGGCTTCGTATTGCTTGGTGAGTCCACACTTGGAAGCAACGTTCACGACGAGGAGAACCTTGCCGCTGTACTCCCCCAGGTTGGTGTCTTCGCCGGTGATGCGGCGTACGGGAATTTTTTGAATGGGAGTGCTCATGGATCCCATTGTAGTGGCTTCGGCGTATCCTCGTACCGGACTGATATGCATGGCTCTTAAAAGAATTCTGTTCACGGCGAGTATTCTTGGGGTTTTGTTGCGCCCGGTGAATGCACAGACGGCGCTCGAGAAACTGCAGGCGGAGTTTGCCCATCCGCCCGCGGGCGCGAAGCCGATGATGCGGTGGTGGTGGTTCGGGCTGGCGGTCGAGAAGCCCGAGATCCGCCGGGAACTGGAACAAATGAAGGTAGACGGCATCGGCGGGGTGGAACTGGCCTTCGTTTATCCGCAGGTGGTCGATGACCCGGCCAAAAAGCTTGTCAATGGGCCGTTCCTGAGTGGGCCGATGCTGGACAACGTGGCCTACGCCGCCAGCGAAGGCCGCCGGCTGGGGCTCCGCGTGGATGTGACCCTGGGCAGCGGATGGCCCTATGGCGGCCCGGCTACCACACTGGCAGAAGCCGCGGGATGCCTGCGCGTGGCCGAGGTGGCGGTCGCGCCGGGGGCGACGAGCGTGCCGGCCGTCCCCTTGAAGGAAGGCGAATCGTTGGTTTCCATTTCCCTGGTGGAGGGAGAGCCCCAGCGTTGGAAGGCGTCGACGGAACAATTGCTGGTACAAACCAAGGACTTTCCGCCGAGCACTGCGCCTCGGACCGCATTAGTGTTTATTGCCAGCCACACTGGGCAGCGGGTGAAGCGCGCAGCCGTGGGGGCGGAGGGGTGGGTTCTGGATCCTTTCAGCCACCAGGCGGTCGCGACCCATTTGCATGCCGTCGGTGAGCCGCTGGTGAAGGCGTTTGGCGC
The DNA here is from genome assembly GCA_963850235.1 of uncultured Acidobacteriaceae bacterium. Taxonomy (GTDB): domain Bacteria; phylum Acidobacteriota; class Terriglobia; order Terriglobales; family Acidobacteriaceae; genus PALSA-350. The sequence goes on from CAWKKM010000025.1 coordinate 101,562, forward strand.
CGCGCCTCCGTATGCCATCTTCTCCGATTCGCTCGAGGCCTATGGCGCGGATTGGACGCCCGATCTGCCTGCTGAATTTAGACGCCGCCGCGGTTACGATCTGCTGCCTCACCTGCCGGAGCTGGTCGCCGGGGGTAGTGCGGAAGCGGAAAAGGTTCGGCATGATTGGGGAAAAACGCTGACCGAGTTGGTCGATGAAAATTACCTTAGCCAGATCAATGCATGGGCGGAGGCACACCACACCAAATTCCGCTCGCAAACGTACGGAGAGCCGGCGGTTGATTTGTCGAGCCAGCGCCTAGTGGGTCTGGCGGAAGGCGAGGGTCCTCACTGGCGTGCGTTCTCCACTCTGCGTTGGGCAACCTCCGCGAACCATCTATTTGGCGGGAACGTCACCTCTGCGGAGACGTTTACCTGGCTCCACTCCCCGGCCTTCCGCGCTACGCCCTTGGATATGAAGGCAGAGGTGGATTTACATTTCTTGATTGGGGTCAACCAGGTGATCGGCCATGGGTGGCCGTATTCCGCTCCGCAAGTGGGCGAACCGGGGTGGTCGCTGTATGCCGCCGCAGTGTTCAACGACCATAATCCCTGGCATCCGGTCATGCCCGACGTCACCCGCTACATCGAGCGCACCAGCTTTCTTCTCCGCCAGGGTCAACCTGCCAACCAGGTAGCGGTGCTGCTGCCCACGGATGACGCGTGGGCACGGTTCTCCCCGGGCAAGGTCAGCGTCACCGCGGAGATGGAGGAGCTGATCACACCCGCGCTCATGTCGTCGATTCTTTCGGCAGGCTACAACGTCGATTACATTGATGCGGATGCCATCGAAAAATATGGCATCCACTACCCGGTGCTGGTTGTGCCTCCGACCGACCGCATCCCGGTCACAACGTTGCTTGCCGTCCAGCGCTACGTTGCTGGTGGTGGAAAGGCCATCGCGGTGGGGCGGGCTCCATCGCTGAACGAAAATGGAGAGAGCACGCCGGACTTAAGTGCGCTCTCGCGGCAGATTTTTGACCAGTCCAAATCGGCCTTTGTTGCAGATCCGTCGGCGCTCGCGGGTGCACTGCACAAAGCGGTTCCTCCTGACTTTAAGCTCGACCGCGCCAACGACGACGTGGGCTTCATTCGCCGCAAGCTACCCGATGCGGACATCTACTTCGTTGCCAATACAGCGAACCATCCGGCCAGCATGCAAGCGACGTTCGCGACCACGCACAAATTCGGCCAGCGATGGGATGCCGATACGGGCACCGCGGTTTCCATATCGGGGTCCGCGATCGCTTTCAGCCTCGCTCCTTATGAGTCCGCGATTTTTGTATTTAGCGATGAGCCTTCGCACGCAATTGCGTTACCGCAGCCGGGCGCGCGGATTGCCGATCTAAGCGCCGGATGGAAAGTTACGTTTACGGGCATGCGTAAAACGATCTCCGCGGATGTTCCCGCCGATTGGGCGAGTGATCCTTCTACCAGGTTCTACTCGGGCGAGGCGGTGTATGAGCGAGAGTTCACGGTCAGCAAGGTTCCCGGAGGCGCTGTTTTTCTTGAGGCGGAAGGCGGCCTGCCCGTCACCAAGCCGGATGTTATGAAGGGGCCCGGCATGAGGGCGTGGTACGATCCTCCGGTGCGGGAAGCGGCCATCGTTTTCATCAACGGTCATCGTGTGGGGTCGCTGTGGCATCCGCCGTACCGGTTGGCCGTGGGTGGTTTCCTGAAGCAGGGGCAGAACCAGGTCGTGATCAAGGTGTACAACACGGCGATCAATGCTTGGGCATCCTTGCCACCCCACGATTACAAGCCGCTGATCGCAAAGTACGGAGACCGCTTTCAAATGCAGGACCTGGACGAGGTGAAGCCGGTGTCTTCAGGACTGCTGGGAACGATCCACCTGGTGGGTGGAGAGGCACAATGAAACCGGGCCGCTCGTTGCCGGTTCATCTGCTGCTGTTGCTCTACATCCTGATCAGCGGCACTTATCAGATCGTCGCGGCGGTCTCGCTTGTGGTCGGTTTCTTCGACCTCAGGCACCAGGTGAACCAGCCGTTTGAAGTGGGCTATGATCCTCCCGCGATTACCAGTGCTACCGCGGCGGTCCAGAAGGCGGGCCTGAAGGTTGGCGATACCATCGAATCTCTGAATGGTGAGCCCTATTGGGGCCGGGCGCTTTTGCAAAAAGTGCGCTGGTATGCGCGACCCGGCGACACGATGCAATTGGGCTTACGCCATGTTGACGGCACGCGCGGTACGGTCGCTGTTCCCCTAGCAGGTTATCCCTCCAGCCCAACCGTGTATGAGTCTATCTTTGTCGTGCTCCTGAACATCCTCCTGCCCATCTTGTGTCTGGGTCTGGGATATTGGGTTGTGTTGGCACGCCCGCTCGATTTGAATGCGTGGTTGATCCTGATCCTGCTCACCTTTCCGGGAGCGTTCATTGCCATCTCTACCTTCAACTGTTGGCCGGGTGTGTGGCTTGCGCTCCGGCTGGTGTGGCATCTCGTTCTCATTCTCCTCGCCTCAGCGGCATTGTTATGGTTGGGGTTGCTGTTCCCTGAGAGGTCGCGCATCGATACTCGTTGGCCATGGCTGAAATGGCTGGCACTCACAATTTTGTTATGCGCCCTGGTTACCGAGCTGACGATTGACTATGGCCAGTGGTACAACCTATCACTCGTATCGAATCTCAACATCTGGGACAAGATCGACCGTATCAACGACCATGTCGCCAATTGGACGACCCTCTTCTGTATCACCCTCTACTGGGTCGCCATCTTTGCCAATTTGCGGACGGCATCCTCTTCGGATGCGCGACGACGTATGCGTCTTCTTTGCCTGGCCTCCGTGGTCGGCCTGGGAAGCATGCTGGTCATCTTTGGATTACTGCCCTGGTTCGGCATAGCCAACCCCGCGGGCATTCCCTGGCTCGGCTATACCGCAGCGGTCCTCATGCTCACGTTTCCGCTCACTCTCAGCTACGTCGTGATCGTGCAAAGAGCAATGGACGTGCGTATCCTGCTGCGCATGGGCACGAAATATGCGCTTGCTCGAACAACGATGGCGATTGTTCAGCTCGCTGTTGCCGCAGTGATCTTCAGCGTTTTTGTGATCCCGGTGATGACCGGGCACCGTCGCGATTCGCTTGGTCTGGTTCTCGCTCTGCTCGCCATCGCCGGCCTGTTAGCGATGTTTTTTGCTCGCGGTTTTCTGGGCAGCCGGTTCCAGAACTGGCTGGACCGTAAGTTCTTTCGCGAAGCCTATAATGCAGAACGCATTTTGAACGAGCTGGCGGGGCAAGCGCGCACCTTTACCGATTCCCACTCGCTGATCGAGACCGTAGCACAGCGCATTTCAGAGGTTTTACATGTGCCGCAAATCGCCGTTCTGCTTTCGCAAGGGGGATCGTTCCGGCTGCAGCAGTCTTTGGGGCTTGATGTGAATGGGACGCTGGCGCTATCCACGGCGGGCTCGACCATCCAGCATCTGACACACACAGCGAGCCCGGCTGTCGTCGACCATAAGAGTCCGGATCGATGGCTGGAGGAGGCCGATGAGCAGGAAAAGCATTTGCTGGCAGAAACAAGGGCAGAGTTGCTCTTGCCTCTGCCCGGCCGCGACCGGCTGCTGGGTCTGCTGACCATGGGCGCAAAGCAATCCGAGGAGGCGTACTCGCCTTCGGATCTAAGGCTGTTAGGCTCCCTCGGGTTGCAGACTGGCCTGGGACTGGAGATCGCCGAGCTGGCCAGGAGCCTGGCGGAGGAGTCTACCCAACGCGCCCTGATCCATCGCGAAATCGAAATCGCACGCGAGGTACAGGAGCGGTTGTTTCCACAGTCTATCCCGCGCTCGCCGGCGTGAGTCTCGCCGGATCTTGCCGGCCGGCGCTCGGCGTCGGCGGCGACTATTACGACATATTCGAGATGCTGGAGAGCAAGGTCGGGCTGGCTATTGGCGACGTATCAGGAAAAGGAGTTCCTGCAGCTCTTCTCATGGCGAGTCTCCGCGCTTGCTTGCGCACCATGACAACGTTCGGCGAAGCGGACCTGGCGCAGCTGATGGAGAGGCTCAATCAGCTGGTCTATGAGTCTTCTGCTGCGCACCGTTACGCTACTTTTTTCTTCGCTGTCTACGACCCGTCCGTGCACAAGCTGGTTTATGTAAACGCGGGGCACAACCCTCCATTTCTCTTACGAAATGGTGCGGCTGGCTCAGCCACGTGCGAGCGGCTGAAGGCTGGTGGCGCCGTGATCGGTCTGTTGCCGCATACCGCGTATGAAGAGGAATCGCTGACCTTGAACCCGGGAGATCTACTGGTTCTGTACACCGACGGCTTCAGCGAAGCCATGACCAGCGACGATGAAGAGTGGGGCGAAGAGCGGATGTTGGCTGCGGTAGAATCCGTTCGTTCCAAGCCGGCGGAGGAGGTGCTCTCCGGTCTCTTCGAAGCGGCCGATCGATTCACCAAGGGTGCGCCGCAGCAGGACGATATGACGCTGCTCACCTTGAAGATCAACGCTGTCTGATTTGAACAGTCAGGGTATCGACTCTTTCTCCTCTGCGGATTCGCTTTAGCTGACGATTTAGTTGCCGGGCCGGATCGTCGGGTCCGCCATCCCCGTCGTCTTCCATATCCTCGTCGTATTTCTCCTCGAGGACATAGGCGATTGTAGGACGGGTGAAGATTTGGAGGCTGTGAAGTGCATTGCCGAGCGATGAGGTGGAGGGACAAAACCGGGGTATTCCGGCTTCGTTCCGACTTCTTCGCTTCCACCGGGCGCGCCTGAAGTAGAAGGCGCCAAGCAAAACAACCACCGCCACAGAGGGAGTGGCGACAAAGAACGCGACAAGGTTCATACGGATCCTCGGGGATCGCGAGAGCGACCTGGCGTGTGAGGAAGGGCGTCCAACAGCCCCAATGGAGCTGCTGTGGTTACGTTAACGAAGGAGAATTAAGTGAGGAAGTGAGGCGGGGGACGCTGGAAGGAGGAAGGCAGGGCAGGAGCATCCGGCACATCGCCGAGTCGCAGGTAGGCCATCCGCGACAGCAGTCGATGAGATACTGGGAGCCCGAAAAAGAGAATCGGAATCAGCAGGAAAGAGGCCGCGGCATCTGGTGCGTAGGGATGCGGAACCAGAAGCAGCACCAGGCAGAGGATGATGCCAACCACCGCAACGAATTTCCAACTGGGCTGAGTTTGGTGCTGGCTCATCTGCGGCCTTCCGGTGCTGCGAGTATATCCGATTTCACGCCCAGCATGGCAGCGCGTGCGGAGCGTTCTGAGGCGAACCCCACCTTGAACACTTCAAAGACAATGGCCGTGGCATACGTAACAGCGATCCAGACAAAAACTTCCTCGATGGGGAGATAGGACCAGGCGCCTACGAAGACGCCCATCATCTGGTTATGCTGGAAGTTCCACCAGTTATAGGGGACGGCTAACGTTACCTCCCAAAGCAGGCTGACCAGCAGCATAAAGAAGAGTGTCAGGCTGAGAGCACGCCAATTGATGAAGCGCCGCGCTACGGGGAAGAAACTCATCGCCGGCAACAAGGCCCCGGCGACGAGAAAGGTGAAGTAGCCAGGAAAGCCGGGCCGGTCGCCCGGAAGCGCCACCTGCTTCTTGTAAAACCACGCGGCGCCAATCAGGACGACCGCGAGCAATAACGACGTAAGATGAAACTGTAGCAACCGGCGGACCTTTTTTGCTTCGCTTTTGTAGTCAATAACGTTGTAGGCCGCCAGCCAGAATTCCCCCAGCCAAACATAGAGAAGAAGAACGGTGAGGAAGCCGGTGAAGTAGAAAACATACTCTTCCAAGGGCACTGCCCTGCCAAGCGCGGGCGCAGAGATACCCAGGGTCGCGCCGCGGTTTGGATAGTCGAAGAACCACTGCGCAAAAACAAAATCGAGTAAGCACCCCAAGGGCACCAGGACGGTCAGGGTCCAATAAAAAGCGCGTTGAGGAATGTGTAGTCCCTCGCTGGGCAGGAACCATCCGGCGATCAACGCGCTGGGAATGATGAAGAGCAGCAGGCTGAAGGTGTACCCGTGCGGGGTGGAGTTCTGATTGACGGGAACGAGCGGTGCCGGCTGGTGGACGGTGTAGAGCGTGATGGCCGCAGGAAGAGCGATCATGGCCAGCATGGCGATGACAATCCAGGCGCAGACAGCCGGGCTGGGAAGTCCGTGCGAGCGAGGTTTCATTTGCATCTCTCCGGCACAAACATCCTACGGCATCGCCATGCTTCGAAATCGAGCAATTTTGCGCTGTCTCACCAACCGGCGCCGGTCACGATGGCGATTTGTCTTTCGGTTCTACCCGCTGGATCAGAGACCGTTGAATCGACAGCAAAGCACCGCTGCGTTCGAGGGCTTGGACATACTGTATGTGGAGCGGATGCGCGGCCAGCTTGGCCCGGTAGATCTCGTATTCTGCAAGCGACGGGAAATCGATGACGCCGAAGGCTTCGTTGGTAGCCCCGGCGAAGTCGGTGGGCAGGTAATATCCGACAATGTTGCCTCCGGATTCGCTGATGGGTTGCATTTCCCCTTCGACATAGGCTCTGACGTCAGACAGCTTGTTGGGATCGATGGTGTACCGAAGATGAAGCGTGATCATGAACTACCTCCACGACCAAGGCTAGCTCCCCACACCTGCGAAACATTTCGGTGCGGGCCGAAGTATTGCGCCTTTGTTTAGTGAAAGAATGGCGGTATGAATCAAGACCTGTCGCTGACCGCGAATCTGCTGGGCGACCCGGGAAGGGCCGCGATTGTGCTTAGCCTGATGGACGGGTTGGCCTTGCCTGCGGGAGAGCTCGCCTCGATCGCAAACGTCGCACCGCAAACGGCGAGCGGGCACCTGGCAAGGCTGATCGACGGAGGCTTGCTCAGCGTGGAGCGACAAGGACGGCATAGGTACTATCGCCTGTCGACTCCAGAGGTTGCGGACGCGATTGAGGCTCTTCTGGTACTGGCGGCACGCCCCCGCGAGAGGACCGGGGCAACACACACGGTGACGGCAGGCAGCCTTGCCCACGCGCGCACCTGCTACGCACACCTTGCCGGCTGGCTCGGAGTACAGATCGCGAAGGAACTGGAACATCGTGGGTTGCTGAGGGTTTCCGGCCCCAAGCACTACACCGTAACTGCGCCGGGAAGAACCTGGTTTCAGTCACTGGGCATGGAACTCCCGGATGACATCGGCGCCCCCAACAGATTTGCTCGCCGCTGTCTCGACTGGACCGAGCGCCGGCACCACCTCGCCGGCCCTCTTGGTTGCTCGATGTACAAGCGTCTCGTGGAGCTCAGGTGGGTGGTACCGATTCGGGGTAGCCGAGCAGTCCGGGTTACGTTAGAAGGTAAGAGCCGCCTTTGGGAATTGCTGCGGCTCCCGATCGGATAAGAGGCAGAGCGCCGGCCTGAGGTCAGAACCGGCGCTGTTGTGCTCAGCGATGGTTGCGAAAGCTTGAGAAGTCGGTTCCCGGAGTGAGCGAAACCCCGCGAAGGACTTCACCGAACTGAGCGTCGCGCACTTCAAAAAAGGGAAGTTTCGCAGCCAGGGAGGGATCCGTATTCGGGGCGTAGTCTACGACGACGAACAGGCGATTAGGGTCAGCACCCTGGTCACCGTTTCCGCTCACCGTGGAGGTGATTCCATAGATCGCGACCAACCCACCGGGGCCCACCAATCCAGTGATGTTGCGCAGACCGTCGGTTGCGGGCGCCCATGGCAGTTTGGTCGCCGGGTTGTTGCCCGTCGGATAGTTGGCCACGGTGTAAGGCGTGCCGATACCAAGGCCGTTCTTGAGCACATAGGCCATCTGCCAGGTCTTCGTGCTTGCGTTGAAAACCCATTTCTGCAGGCCTGCGGTGGTCTGCGCAGCAGCATGGGTGTAGAGGTCGGCGCCACCGGCGTAGCCATCTCCTTCATCCGCAAGATATAAGGTGTTTGCGTCTGCAAACCAGAGCCCGAAGGGATTGCTCACACCGGTCGCAGACTTCGCGAGCAGGGTTGGGAAACCGGCGAGGATGCACATGTTGCTCGGCAGGCCCTTGGTCTGTAGAGTCGCTGGGTCGTAGGAGAGAGGAGCGGTAGGCAGCTGCGCGCCGGGAGCTGGAAGACCAACACCCTTCGGGCAGGCGGCGCCGGTTGTATCGACGAAGTAAACCGTATTCACACCATTCCCGCCACTGCCCTTGGTGTAATAGAGGACGTTGTTGAAGACGGTCATACCGCGGAAGTTATCGTCTTTGCCGATCTTATCCGCCTTGTCTCCCAGCAAGGTGACGGAGAAGCTGCCGACCGGCGTGGGAAGCCCCGGATCCTGCTTTCTGCTCCTTTTCGTGCTCAGCCTGGATGAACTGGGCGCCTGCTCCCAAAATGATGCCATCCGGCTGGGGATTGCTGCCGTTGCCCGCATTGCCGGCGGTGTAGAACACATCTGCATCGGCGTTCAGAATGGCAGCCCGACCGTTGTTTCCACTGTATGCGTTTGTCTCGGTGTAACTAAAATGCCCATCCTGACCTAGTTTCGCAACCGCACGGTAGGTGGGGGTCTGACCGTCCGGATTCGTAGGATCGATCACCAGCGGCGTGTTGCTATTAGAAACGTCGAGGGAATTGACCGGAGCAACGTAGCCCATGAAGGTGAGAGACTTGCCGTCGGTCGAAAGATTGAGCGCTAGTTCTGATTTGGAGCTGAAGCTCGTGACCAGGTGATTTGCTGAAGCGGGAATGCCTTGATCGCTGTTGGGCACTTCGATCGAATTGATCTTCTGGCCGGTCAGAGTCAGTTGGTCAAGGTAAATTTTTGAGGTGATTCCGAAACTGGCGTCGTAGAGATCGTTGTTGAAAACGGTAGGGTACGCGCCGTCGTACGGGGCGCCTGTCGGAGCGGAGCAGCTTCCGCTTGCCGGAGGGCAATTCGGGGGAAGAATCTCCCCCACCGTTACATTCGCAGGGTTGTTGTCGTAGACGCTGCGACTTACGACGAGGTTGTTCGGATAGAGTCTATTTGTCACATTTGCGGGTGTATTCTGTGCGGCGGCTAGCACAGGCGATAGCGCTGCGAATGTCGCGAGCAAAGTACGAGCAAGTGTTTGAGACGGTGCTTCCATCGATAATCCCCCAGCGTTGGCGGCAGCGGGTCTGCGCCAACCGGGCAAACTATACCCGGCCTCTGTAACAATGGCGTTACAATCGCAGCTTCACCTGGTGGAGCTGCGTGGTGTTAGCGCTATTGGAACAAGCAATGTGATCGAGGGATGGAGGGGAGATTTTGCCGCTCCCGGATGTCGTGGCCGCCATCGCCACCGCGACGCATTCGCACTCATTGCCTGATCCACGCATTACCTGATCCCGAGGATCAACGGGATGAATCTCAAACTGAGATCCGCAGCACGACGAGCGTCATGTCATCGTGCTGCGGCGCGCCATCTGCAAAGGTGTCGGCCGCACGAAACAACCGTTCCAACAGCTCCGCGGCGTTCAGGTTCGGGTGCGCTTGCGCCTCGGCGATCATCCGGTCTTCCCCCCACTCTTCTTCAGCGGCGTTCATGGCTTCGCTGATGCCGTCAGTAAAGGCCAGCAGAATATCGCCGGGGAGTAGGTGAAGCATCTGCTGCTTGTAGGCCGCGCCGGCAAAAAGCCCGACGACGGGACCACCATCTTCCAGGCGAAACACTTGCCAAACGCCGTCTTCTTTGCGCAGCACCGCAGGAGGATTGTGTCCGCCATTCACGTAGTGCAACGTGCGCGAGTCGCAGTCCAGTTCGGCGTAGAAGAACGTGGCATATCGGTTGGAGCCGGACGCGCCGTAGAGAAGGCTGTTGACATTGGCCATCTTGGTCCCCAGATCGCCCGCGCCACTCAGTATTTGACCGCGCAGGCTGGCGTGAAGGCTTGCCATCAGCAGCGCGGCGGAGACGCCCTTGCCACTTATGTCGCCAATCGCGATACCCAGGCGATCGCAGCCGTGCGCTGTGGGCCCGCTGGCGGAAGAGATGTTTTCGCCGGGCGAATGTCCTGCTTCGGCCAGCGAGCAATCGCGGATGGAGATGAGGTCGTAGTAGTCGCCGCCGACGGCCTGGGCAGGTCTGCAGTGCGCGGCCATCTCAACGCCCACAACGTTGGGAAACGTCTGCGGGAACAATCGCTCCTGCACCTCGCGGGCAATCTCCATTTCACGTTCCATCTTGGCGCGCGACACGGCCTCCTCGGCCAGCGTGGGAATAAGCTTGTAGACGTTGACGAGTATGCCCGAGGGCAAAGCCTTCGAGCTGCCCAGCGCAAAGGCGCGTGGCAGCGTTCCGTCCGCGAAAAAGCGTTTGCCTTTGCCCAGCACGATAGGATTGACGAGCAGAACCACCTCGTCCGCCAGCCCGTGCTCGAGCAGCACGGTGATCAGCGTCAAGCTGCCCGGGAGGACCAGGTCCGGGCCGTTCCTGGCCTTGATGCGACGAACACTATCCACGAGGTCCGGTCCAATGGCCTCGACCGGGCCCCATTCCAGCCTCTCTGGCCTGTGAGTCAGGACGTATTTCGTCGCCGCATTCAGGCGGTCCGCCATCGGACTCTTCGGCGCTTTCGGCCAGAAATTCGCCAACAAGTCGTAGGTGCGGCGTCCAAACAGCAAGTCGAAGGTCTTTCCGTACATCTCGGTTACGATCTCTAACCCGGCAGGCGAACGATACGGCGCGGTCCAGTCGCCGTATGGGAAATCGTCCTCCGGACCGCTGGTGGTCTGGAGGACGCCATCGAGGGAGATGTGTTCGATGATTTTGAGTTTGCGCATATGGATCGGCTGTGCTCCGAGGGATGGTAGAAGTCTACAGGCAGCAGCGATCCAGTGACTTCCCTCCATAAACGCGCTTATCGTGATCGGTAAAGCTCGCGCGAAGCAGTTAGCCATTGGAGCAAGCAGGTTATGGGTTTACGCGGACGAGCGGGAACCCTGCGCCTTGCGGGCCATCTTCGCTGGTGCGGAATAGCTTCGCGTGGCCGGGGTCGACTAGTTCCACGCGGAAGCTGACCAGCGAGCGATCTCTGCGGTGCATGTCAAAGCTCAGCTTTTCCGGTGAATAAATCAAGTTCTCCATGGGGCCGGTAGCCTGACCGTCTACGTAGGGTTTGCCACCGTCAGAGTTCCGTTTGATCATGTAGAAGACAGCGCTTCCCGTGGTTTGGCCGTCGTCCTGTTGGATGTTGAGGTCGATGATCGGAAGATTGTTGTCGGTACCGTGCCACTCGCCAACCAGGGAGGTCTGGCCATAGCCGGCGATAGAACCGGCCAGGAAGGATGCGACGATGATGCATTGGTTAAGAGCTTTCATGGTGAATCCTCTCATTTCTCATGGTGCCGGCTAGCGCTCGCGGCCAATCACGGATGTGGCAAGCGTTCCGCCGAGGCCCATGGTTTCGACAGCGGTGGAGGGAACGATGACCATCGCTCCTTTTTCTTTCATGGCTTCGTAGAGCATGTTCATCGCGCGTAAGTGCAGGGCGCCGGGGTTGTCACCGTAGATTCTGGCAGCTTCGGCGAACTTGATGGAGACCTGGGTTTCGGCATCGCCGAGGATCAGGCGAGCCTGGCGCTCGCGTTCCGCCTGGGCCTGCTGAGACATCGCATTTTCCAGGGCCTGGGGGATGCGGACGTCGCGAATCTCAACCGATTGAATGGTGATGCCCCAGGGATTGGTCTTTGCATCGAGGATCAGCTGTAGTTGCTGGCCCATGCTTTCTCGTTCCGTGATCATCTGCGCGAGTTCATGGCGGCCGATGGATTCACGGAGCGCCGTCTGTGCGCTCATGTTCACAGCATCAGTAAAGTTCTCGACTTCGAGAATGGACTTTTCGGCGTCCCACACCAGCCAGAAGATAATCGCGTCGACGTTGACGGGCACGGTGTCTCGCGTGAGTGTGGATTCGGCGGTTACGGTCGCAACACGAACGCGTTGATCGACGAAACGGCTGAGTGTGTCCATCACGGGCACAATAAGGAAGATGCCGGGGCCACGCAGGCCGCGGTAGCGGCCAAAACGGAGGATGGCGACGCGTTGCCACTGCTGCACGACCTTGATCGAGAACATGAGATAGATGCCGGCAGCGATGGCGACGATGAGCGGAGCCGGGGAATGAAGCAATTTGCTCGCGGCAATGCCGGCAATCAGAAAAACTAAAAAGACTGCGACTCCCGGTCCGCTTATATCTACCTCTAAGGTCCTGCCCGTGTTGCTCATCGTTTCTCTCCTTTTGGTTTCAAAGCCCTGGGCTGCTTGCCTTCTGCTACGCGATCGCCCAGGGCGGTCATCAGTTCTTCGAGTTTGAAGCCGCCGGCGCCGGCTCTGGCAGCAAACTCTTCCACCAGCTGCTCCAGTCCCCGGGAATGCTCAAGCGCGTCACGATCGATGGTTTGCTGAGCCACAAACGTGCCTGTGCCCTGCTGGGTGTCGAGGATGCCGCGGATTTCCATTTCGCGATAAGCCCGCATGACGGTATTGGGGTTGATCTCGAGGTCTACGGCCACCTGACGGACGGTGGGAAGTTGATCGCCAGGGGCCAGAAGGCCCCCAGCAATGGCAGCCTGGACCTGGTCAATGAGTTGACGGTAGAGCGGCACACCGCTCTGCATGTCGAGGCGGAAGCGAAAGGGGCGCCGGACTGGAAGCGGAAGTTTCATGCAGATAAATAATGTACTAGTGTACTAGTACAAGTCAAGGAGAAAATTCGGGAGTGGAGTTAGTCGGGATTCCATTCATATCGGGGGAGGGCTGAAGAGTTTGAGGACGCGGAACGATGGGATTCAGTTCGCCATTAGGCCTAGAAGAGGTACCTCAGGGGCTAAAGCCCTCATTGGCTCCGCGCCGTACGGCCCGACTAAAGTCGTGCCCTGATACAGAGCATCAGAGCGGTGGCTATCGGTAAATGCGCGAATTTCCGCAGAATTGGTCTGTCGATAGCGTGTGTTGTGCAAATTGGCTAGGCTGAACAAATCTAATTGGGACAGGTCTGTCTGAACATAGCTCAGGACGCTAGTCCTGGGGACATCATGGAACATCATTGAGTGCCGACTGAAGATTGCCAGGATTGCGTCGCGGCTCATTTCCAGTCGTCCCCGCGGGACTTTTCATTTCTCGAATCTCTACCCAGGACTGCGTACATGGGCTAAGTTCAGTCGTCCCTGCGGGACTCATGTTGCAGCCGATGGGTTCTCACGCATACTCTACAGGCGCACCGCAGATCCCTCCGCTTCGCTCCCACGGCATGCCGGGGCAGGCGGGATGAGGAAAGGGGCGGCGGTTCTATGCCGGACCGAGGCCTTCGGCGCCTTGGATGGGCCTCATCTGCGACCACTCCGATCCTGATGACAAGGGGACGGCCGGTTTCCAGTTAGCGATGGAGAACGGCTGGGAATCGTGCTGCTATCAGGAGACCGGCCAGCAGTGCAATGTTCAGCCAGGCGAACCAGTCACCCCAGCGTGAGTAAAGGGTCACGTCGTGATGAACTGGAATCGAGGTGATCACGGTGGCGAAGGGAAGAAACATCGTGGTCTGCTCACCCAGGATGCGTCCGCGATCGTCGGTCGCGTAGATAATGCTGTGCTTGGCGGAACGGGCAATGCTGAATCCGCCTTCCACCCCGCGCATGACGGCTATGCGGCCGTGCGACCAACCATCCAGGGTGAAGTCAAAGGCCGGGACAATCATCAGCCCCACGCCGTCATTGGCATACTGCCTGCTCAAGCGGGGAAAATCCATGTCTTTGCATATCTGCAGCCCCCATTTGCCGGAAGCCTCTTGCACAGTGGAGCGGGTGGTCGAGGGCGCGAACTGATCCTCCCAGTGGGGCAACAGGTGATGCTTGTGGTAGGTCGTGACCAACTTCCCGTCCGGTCCGTAAAGTCTCTCCTCGTTCCATGAAATGTTCGGCCGGATGCGGTCGACCCCGATGGCAACAAAGGCGTTCGTCTCCCTGGCTAGCCCGCCTAGTTTCTCGTCCACCACGGCGACGGATGCATCTGTGACGGACCCACTGTGTTCCGGCAACACGAACATCTGGATTCCCTGCCCCTGGAGGGTGCGTATCTTTTTGACGAACTGGTCGTACATCCAAAGGGTCTGCTCGGGCGTGAAGGCCAGCACCATCTGCGAATCGTCGGATGCCAGCAGGGCGACCTTAATCCTGGGCGAGTCTTTGGGGGATCGCGCGAGGCGCGAAAATGCGTAGCCGAAGACACAGACGAAGAAGAGCGCCGCGATGGCTCCCAGGGCCTGCTTTTGCCGGACTGAACCTTGGCTCAGCAAGGCTGCCACGGTAGCCGCGAAAAAAAGGATGGAAAAGCTGATGCCCCAGATCCCGGTCACCGCGGCCAGCTGGAGAATGGGAACGAAATTCATCTGGCTATAGCTGATATTCCCGATTGTGCCATGAATCGATACCAACGAGGTTACATACTCATAGGTCACCCAGAAGGCCGGAAAAATCAATGCCGCCTGCCACAGCTTGCCGCGTACGGCCCGGTGGCGATACAGCACAACGGCAGTAGCAAATAAGCAGGCCGGGACAATCGCATTCAGCAGGGTAACCCACACCGGGGTCACGAGCGACATGTAGAACCAGATGTTGAATCCGCCGAGCACGTACGCCGCAGCGGCGAAGAGAAAAGCCTGCCCGGCGGGGATGCGGGGCGCCAGCCATAAGACGGGAATGGGTGCAAACCAAAGCAGCATCCAGACCGGAGTCAGCCCGGTGCCAAAGAAGAACAGGGCCGCGGATGCGGTAAGGCACAAAGCGACCAGAACATTCAGACTAGGTTTTAAGGCCATGAATCATCCTCCTGATAGAACGGCGAACCAAGGCGCGAAACTCTTTTTCCGGCAGATCGAACCGGCCGCCCCGATAAAGCGCGATATAGCCGTGGGTGTGGGCCCAGAACTCCATCGCCAGTTCCCACACGTCATCTTGTTTCAGGTAGCCGGCTTCCATTGCCTTTTGCAACAGATCGGCTACCGGATTCAAGGTGGGGGAACGGCGGGCGCGGAAATCCTCGGGAAACCGGCGCGCACCCGGCCGCGGCTCAGCAAAGACGTAATCGAAAATGCGCGGGTGAGCGAAGGCATAGTCGATGTAAGCGTCCATGCAGGTCAGGAGTTGGGATTCGTAGGTGCCGCGGCGGGGAGTCGCCTGCAGGGATTCAGAGTATTTGGTGAATTCCCGATCCACGACGAAGTTCAGCAGCGCCCTCCTGTCGGCGAAGTGGTGGTAAATCGCCATGGGAGTAATGCCCACGGCAGCCGCTACCCGGCGCATACTGACCCCGTCCTCTCCTCCTGTTTCGAGGAGAGTGAGGGCTGTGTCTGCGATTCTCTCTTCCGTTGCCTGATCCACCTATACAGCGTATAGGAAAGTGGTATACGCCGTATAGTAGTTTTCAAAGAAAAATTTGCGCGAGGGATGTAAGTTCTCGGGCTGGGTGGCCGGAAAGCTTGGGAGGGCATCTGCCAACAAGCATCGCCGGGGTCCTTCGACTGCGCGCCATTAGACGCCTCGTTATACGACAGATCTGCAAGGCGCTTCGCTCAGGATGACGGCTTTGCAGAGGGGTTGAAAAGATTTGGTTTGGGTGTGCAAATCACCAGCGAACTCTCGGGATGACCATGGGGAGGGTGGCGCTTCCGGCTGAGATTGGTTGCTTGTGAAGAGAACTGCAGATCCCTCGGCTTCGCTCGGGATGACAAATAGGAGAGGGTTGTTGAAAGAGAGAGGACCGCTGCCAAAGGACACGACGGTTGTTGGGACGTTGGGGACGTCGACAGCCTTTTTTGCGCGAACAAAAAAGTCACAGCCTCTCAGGATGACGGCTTTGTGGGTGACCGGAGTCAGCCTTACTTGAACCCGATGACCATGGAGTCGGGGCCGACGAGATGCTCTACCTGGGTTTCGCGGAAGCCGGCTTCCTTCATCCAGCCGGCACAGTCGGCTCCGGTGTAGTCAAATCCACCGGGGGTTTCGATCAGCATGTTCAGGCTCATCAGCAAACCAAAAACATTGCTGGAGCGATCGTCGTCGATGATGCTTTCGTACACGATGTAGGCGCCACCCGGCGGCAACGCCTCCCAGGCTTTGCGGACCAGCATGCGTTTTATGTCCAGATCCCAGTCGTGCAGAATGTGGCCCATCATGACTACATCTGCCTTGGGCAATGGCTGGTCGAAGAAGCTTCCCGGAGAAAACTTCACCCGGTCCGAGACGCCGTTGGCTTCGACATATTCTTCAAACACCGGAGCGACGGCCGGGAGATCAAAGCCGGTCCCGCTGAGATGCGGATTGGCCAGCGCCACCTGGGTGATCAGGTCGCCCTGCGCGGTACCTACATCCACGGCCGTGCGGTAGCGGCTCCAGGGGAACTTGCGGGCGATGGCGATGTTTCCTCCGTGGCTCACACCGGTCATGGCCCGCAGGAAATCCTTCAAGCGCGCGGGATCGGCATAGAGCGCCACAAATGGATCGGGGCCACCGTCTTTGGCCTCGTTTTGCGGCAAACCAGTCCGCAACGCCGTGGTGAGCTGGCCCCAAAAGGGATAGAGGCGGTGATTGGCCATCTCCAGGATGCCGCCGATGTAGGAGGGCTTTCGCTTGTCGAGGAAGAAGCCGGTCGCTTCAGTGTTCGCGTACTTGCCGCCGCTTCGTTCAAGGAATTTGAGGGCGACCAGGGCATCGAGGAAATCACGTGCCGAGCGGGGATGCAACCCGAGGCGCCCTTGCAGAGTCTCAAGATCTTCCGGGCGTTGGGCCAGTTCCGTGAATAGCCCCATCTCCACGGCGCTGAGCAGAGCCTTAGAGGCCCAGAAGCCCGTACCTACCTGCAAAATATGATCCGGTTGTGGTTCGCTCATTGAATCGGGAACGCCTCCATGTTGCGGTAATCTCCGAGGCGATCACGCGCTACCGGAGTTTACACGCGCGTGACGAAAGTGTCATCGAAGAGACGGGCCTCCGGGATGCAGACAGGTGCAACCCCGGCAAACGCTTTGGGATCTAAACCTTGTTAAAAACGCATATCTTCATGGTGACTGAATGAAAGATAACGAGCGTCACAACGAGAATAGCGAGCCAAACAATTTTGAGAGCGTGCCGGGACTGCAGCGTGTCGGGACCGGCATTTCTGGTTTAGACGACATTCTCAACGGCGGGCTGCCGCAAGGGCGCCTATACCTGGTCGAGGGTGACCCGGGAACCGGCAAGACCACACTGGCACTACAATTTCTTTTGGCCGGGATCAAGCAGGGCGAGAGTGTCATTTATGTAACGCTGTCGGAGTCGAAGAGTGAGCTGGAGCAGGTTGTTCACTCCCATGGTTGGAGTGCCGAGTCACTGCAAATTTACGAGATGGCCCCCGGGGAAGACGATCTGGGTCCTGAAGCCCAGTACACGGTCTTCCATCCATCGGAGGTGGAACTCGCCGATACCATGACGGCGGTTCTCGAACAGGTGGACAAAATTCGGCCGCGGCGTGTGGTTTTCGATTCTCTGTCGGAACTGCGCATGCTGGCGCGAGATCCGCTGCGATACAGGCGGCAGATTTTGGCGTTGAAGCGCCATTTCGCGGGCAGAAACTGCACCGTGTTGCTGCTGGATGACCGCACTGCGGAAGGAAGCCATGACCTCCAATTGCAGAGCATTGCGCACGGTGTGGTCATGATGCAGAGCCTGGAACGCGATTTTGGCATTAAGCGGCGCCGGGTGGAAGTGCGCAAGCTGCGCGGATCCTCCTTTCGCGAGGGTTTTCACGACTACACCATTGAGACCGGCGGCATTTCTATTTTTCCGCGGCTGATCGCGGCCGAACATAAGCCTGGCTTCGCCCGCAAACCGGTGCCGAGCGGAATACCGGCACTGGATTCTCTGTTCGGCGGAGGCGTCGATACCGGCACCAGCACCTTGTTCATGGGTCCCGCCGGCTGCGGCAAGTCCACTCTGGCCTTACGCTATGCTGTCTCCTCTGCACAACGCGGTGAGAAGGCGGTCATCTTCACCTTTGATGAAGCACTGGGCACGTTGCTGGAACGCGCCAAGGGTCTTGGCATGGAAGTTTCCCCTTTGCTGGCCAATGGCAGCCTGGAAATTCAACAGATCGATCCGGCGGAACTGGCTCCAGGCGCGTTTGTGGCGCGTGTACGCCGCCTGGTGGATGAACAAGGACTGAAGCTTGTAGTGTTGGACAGCTTGAACGGATTTCTCAATGCCATGCCGCATGAGCAGTTCTTATCCCTGCAACTGCACGAGCTGCTCTCCTACCTCGGTCAGCAAGGAGTGGCAACCATCTTCACCCTGGCACAACACGGCTTCATCGGGACCATGAGCTCGCCCGTCGACGTCAGTTATCTGGCAGACAGCGTCTTGCTTTTCCGCTATTTCGAATACGGGGGAGAAATTCGCCAGGCCCTTTCGGTCATCAAGAAGAGAAGCGGCCCACACGAGCGAGCGATCCGGGAAGTTGTCTTCGGTAAGGGAGGCATCATCGTTGGAGAACCATTGCGAGACTTCAAAGGAGTGCTTACAGGAATTCCCAGCCTCGTTGAACTGCAATCCAACGCGGAGGTCTCCGCTGCCTCCTGAGGCTGCGCCTCCCGCGCACGATCACCGGACGATCATCGTGGCGCCTACGGGGAAAGACGGTCGCCTGATTGCAGGGCTGCTCGAGCGCCGTGCCATTCCGTGCCACATAGCAAGCTCCATCAGCGAAGCGTGCGCCATGATCCGCGAGGGGGCCGGGGCGGCGATCATCTCGGAAGAGGCTTTTTCGGTCAAATCCATCGGCGAGTTGCTCGATGTGTTGGACGAGCAGCCGTCCTGGTCGGATTTTCCGCTCATCCTACTCACTGTCAGCGGGCGGGTCACGGTCGAGAGCGAGCGTTTGCGCACGATGCGCCGCCCGCTAGGAAATATATTTTTACTGGAACGGCCGATTCGCCCGGAGACTCTGCTGAGCACGCTCGAGATTGCACTGCGCGGCCGGGAAAGGCAGTATCAGATCCGGGATCAGATCGCGCAGTATGCGCTCGCCCAGGAGGCCCTACTGCGCTCGGAAAAACTGGCGGTAACCGGCCGGCTAGCCGCGAGCATCGCGCACGAGATCAATAACCCTCTGGAAGCGGTCACCAATCTTCTCTTCCTGATGCGGGCGGAACTCTCGAGCGAGGAGCGAAACAAATATCTCGCGCTTGCGGAGCACGAGCTCGCGCGCGTGGCTGAGATCACTAAGCAGACGTTGCGGTTCTATCGTGAGCCCAGCCAGCCAACGGCAACCAAGATCTCCACCGTGATCGATTCCGTGCTCATGCTTTTTGGGCAGCGGCTGGTAGGCGCCGGCATTCAGGTGGAACGGGAAGAACGTGCGCCGTCAGCTACGGTCCTTTCCGCCCCTGGCGAGCTGCGACAGGTGATCGCCAACCTGGTGGGCAATGCCATCGACGCGATGCGGACAGGGGGTCGTTTGAGGATCCGCATCTCCCAAAACCGTCAACTGCTTCGACTCACCATCGCTGACACGGGAATGGGCATTCCGCGCGACATGCTGCCTACGATATTCGAACCATTCGTCACCACCAAAGGTGAGACCGGGACGGGCCTGGGCCTCTGGGTTACCGCGGAGATCCTTAAGCGAAATCGCTGGCAAATTCGTGTTCGCAGCTGCAGCAATCCGGGCCGCAGCGGGACCATCTTCTCGATTGTGATTCCGGCTTCGGCAAGAACAAAGCAGGGTAGTGAGGTTGACGCTGGCGCCGCCCCGTCTAGCGCCAATATCCCCTGACCCAAACCCAGCCGCCACCGCGAGGAACCCATCGGCCGGGCACCCAGATTGCGCGCGGCCGGGGTGGCGCCGCCCAACGTCCAGGCACCCAGATATACCGTCGCCCGTTCCAGCGGTAATATCCGGGAATCCACACCCACCCTGCGTGCAATGCCGGTCCCGGACGCTCCACAACGACCGGGGGCGGAGGCCCCATACGAACTACTACCTGCGCGCTTGCCGCGCCGACGCACAACGTGACCCCGCATATCGCGACCAACAGGCGTTTCCTGATGGACATCAGAACCTCCGGCATTGCCCACGTGCGAGAACAGCTTATACGAAATCTGTGCTCCGGGACGAAGGCTTATCATCAACTGACGGACGTGATCAGCGAAAGGCCGCAAGGTGGCACATCCTGAGGTCAGCGCGAAACTCCTATGGCCGTTACTCATTCTTTGCCTGCTGTTACCGCCGCGTGCGCCAGGAGCGGAGATGAAGCCATTGCCGACCGTTGATCGAACGGCAGTGACGGAGGGCAACAATGCTTTCGCCGTTGCGCTCTATGAGCGGTTGCGGCATCAGAATGGCAATCTCTTCTTCTCCCCAGAGAGTATTTCGACGGCATTGGCGATGACGTATGCAGGGGCGCGCGGCAGCACAGCCTCCGAAATGGCAAAAACACTGCACTTCACGCTGTCGCCGGATAAGCTGCACCCGGCAATGGGTGCTCTGTTGCGGGATCTCAACGCTACCCACGATGGTTATCAACTCAGCGTGGCCAATGCTCTCTGGGCCCAGCAGGGCTATACCTTCCTCGATGATTTTCTCAGCCTGGTGAAGACCGATTATGGCGCGGGATTGAACCAGGTAAATTTCAAGGGGGCGACGGAAGCTGCGCGATTGACCATCAACCAATGGGTGGAGCAGAAGACCCAGGACAAGATCAAAGATCTGTTGCAACCGGGTGCGCTGCGGTCAGACACACGGCTGGTGCTTACGAACGCAATCTACTTCAAGGGTGACTGGGAGACGCAATTCGACAAGGCGCGGACAAGGAACGAGGATTTCCATCTATCCCCTGCCCAGGCAGCGACGGCGCCATTGATGCACCGCGAAGGTCGATTCAACTATTTCGATGGAGCGACTTTTCAGGTCCTGGAAATCCCCTACAAGAGCAAGGAATTGTCGATGATTGTTTTTCTGCCCAAAGATACCGGCGGTCTTCCGGCGCTGGAACAAGCACTCACGGCCTCAAACTTGCAGCAATGGCTGGGTAAATTGGCATCCATACCCAAAGTCATCGTGACGATGCCGAAGTTTAAGATGACCCGGCAGTTCGAGCTTGGCGGTACACTCAGCGCGATGGGCATGCCACAGGCATTTGGTGGAAGCGCGAATTTTTCGGGGATGACAGGGCATCGCGATTTCTCTATCTCAGAAGTCATCCACAAGGCCTACGTCGATGTAAACGAAGAAGGAACCGAAGCAGCGGCGGCGACGGCGGTGACCATGCGGGCCATGGCCATGCGTGCGCCAGAAGGGCCACCGCCCGTTTTCCAAGCCGACCATCCATTTGTTTTTATGATTCGCGACAATCGTTCGGCCAGCATCCTTTTTATGGGCCGCTTGGCGGATCCGCGCAGCTAACGGTACTGGCCACGCGGTCCTTCAAGTAAGGGACAGCTACGTGAGACGCCACTTGGTGCGGGTGTAAGCGATGCGAAAGCCCTGGCGTTCGGCGTTGCGCTGCGACTGGCTGCCCGCCTCCGTCACCATCATGGCGAGTGGGTAGCCGTGTTCGAACGCATAAGCCAGGCGTGCTTCCAGCAGGGCTGCCTGTAGACCATGACGGCGCATCTCCGGGACAGTGGCTGCGCCGCCAAAAAGTGCGACCCCGTCATGGAGACTCAGCGCGCCTGCCGCACCGGGTTGGCCGTTGAGTTCGGCGATGAAATGCACGCTCTGCTTACGGGCAAATGCGATCGCCCCGAATTGTTCGAGGAAACCGCGCAGGTCCGGATTGTCATGGGCCCATCCGCGCGCGCTGAGTTCCGCCCACAGTGCGCATTCTTCAGGGGCGGCCACCCGCGCTGCAGTATTCTCTCCGGCTCCTGGCCGCTCGACAGGGCGGTACATGACGCTACTGAGTTCGATCGGACGGTAGCCACGCGCGCATAGCAAGTCAAGGGCTGCGATGCCCGCAAGGGGGCTCACCTCGTGCACCACGGAGGCGCCGCGGTCCTGGAAAAAGCGTTCGATCTGTTCCAGCGCTCCAGGGGTCAGCGGCTCAAAGATGCCGAGGCCGAAAGTTTGCGTAATCGGTGAATCGACTCCATCGAAGACGACGTTTGCGCCCGCGCACTGCATCCAGGCCGCCCCACTCTCGGGATCAAGACGTTGGCGCGACTCGGCGAATTCCAGGCACGCCTGCCCTTCGGCACGCTCAAGTCGGCGGGAAAGATCGAGATCGGCAAAAGCCATGGCAGGGTAACGGTACACACCGGAACGCGGCTCTGCAATGCTCGTCACCTCACACCTGGGAATTCATCTTGAGGTGTGGTGTCCGTAGATGAACAGCGTTTTTTGATTTTGCACAGAGACCGGCCCGAAATAAACTCTTGCTCGTATACAAGTCACTGAAAGTAGGCTTCCGGCGTCCGTTACCGTCTTGGCACTTCAAATGCTTGTGTCCGTGCACAAGTACATAGTCTGATGTGAGGCGAGGAACTCCATGGCGCATTTTGAGCGGATACGCGATGTCATTTCCGGGCCATTCAGCCCGTCCCTGATGCAGCAGCGAACGGCCGCGGGATGGCAATTGGTGTCGTTAGAGTGGCGGCGCGAGCTGCCCGGAGAGGAAGCACCCAGCGAGGGCGCCTTCAGCGAAGATATTCCCTACGGTCTTCGCATCTCGGACGATTGCCAACGGTTGGAGTTCCATCCCCGCGAGCGCCTGGTGCTCACCCAGATGATGGACCTCATCGTCCAGGACTTCCCTTTCTCGAACATAGCCAGCGATTTGAACGAGAAGGGATTTCGCACCCGCGAGGGTAAGCTGTGGAGCCAGGTTTCCGTTTTCAACATGGTTCCGCGCCTGATCGAAGTGGGACCGGATCTCTTCTCCTCGGCAGAGTGGACAGCCCGGCGAGCCAAGCTGTTTCCTTCCCGGTCTAAATCGCGCTAGGTCGGAGTTCGGCAAACCTGCGCGGTAACAGACGCAAAACCCTTCAGGCAGTCTTAACGCGCTAAGAGTTTTCACGGGATTTTCATCGTCTGGCAATGCAAACGACCTGCGGGGTCTAGTAACCATTGATCCCGGAGGTAGTAATGAAAACAGTAATTGCTGTACTTTCCCTCGCGGCGGCGTGTTCAGCAGCGTCCGCGGTTGCACAAGACGGTCTCGGCCAGGGCCCCATCAAGCGAGTGCTTCTGATCAGCGTGGATGGGATGCACGCAGTTGATTTTGAGAACTGCGCGAAGGGCATCAGCACGGTCAATAGTGGCCAGCCGTACTGCCCGGCGCTTGCTGCCCTGGGAAAAACCGGCGTGAACTACGTCGCGGCCAGCACATCAAAGCCATCCGATTCGTTCCCCGGCTTGACCGCTATCGTCACCGGAGGAAGCCCCGCCTTGACCGGCGTCTATTACGATGTGGCCTATGCGCGAAACTACGACGCACCCGAAAAGACTACCGGCAACGGTGTAGCGGCTGGCCCTTGCACCCCGTTTGCGGACCCCGACGGGCACCACGACCGAGTACGAGGAAGGCATCGACATCGACCAGACCAAGTTGAACGGCGGCGCTCCTGGCGCGTCGCTGATCGACGGCGGCCTCAACTCCATCGATATCAAAAAGCTTCCCCGCGACCCGAACAATGGCTGCAGTCCCGTTTTTCCCTGGGCCTTCGTCCGCGCCAACAGTATCTTCAGCGTCATCCACAGGGCGGGCGGCTACGCGGCATGGACCGACAAGCATCCCGCTTACTCGTCGGTTGCCAGCGGTCTTGGTCCGATCGCGCTGGATGACTTTTACTCGCCGGAAATCAACTCCAATGTGGTCCCCATTCCGGGACTCAAGACAGTGACCGGCGTTTCCTGCTCGACCGTGCCCGATCCAGGTTCGGATACAAGCTCCTGGACCAACAGTTTTCAGAATATCCAGTGCTACGACCAGTTGAAAGTCAACGCGATCCTCAATGAGATCGATGGCAAGGATCACCTGGGCCGGAAAACGACCAAGGTGCCCACCATCTTCGGGATGAACTTTCAGGTGGTCAGCGTAGGACAGAAGCTGGTTGAGAAGAGCAACGGGGTAACTGGCGGATATGTGGATTCCATCGGTACCCCCGGTGCGGCACTGTTGAGCGAATTCAAGTTTGTCGACGCTTCCATTGCTGCATTTGTCGATGAGTTGAAGGACAAGGGTCTCTACGATTCGACCCTGATCGTGATCACTGCCAAGCACGGCCAGTCGCCCATCGATCCCTCGCGCTACACACCGCAGAAAAAGGACGGCACCACGCCGGCCACCCTGCTCTCGAAGGCGGGCTATATTCCCTTGTCTGAATCGACCGAAAACCCCACCGGAATCGGGCCGACGGAAGACGACGTCTCCCTGCTTTGGCTGAAGAATTCCTCCGATACCGATACCGCCGTCAAGATCCTCGAAGAGAACGCTTCCCCAACCGGAATCGCGCTGGGACAGATCTTTTCCGGCCCCACGCTGTCGATTAACTACAATGACCCGACCGTGGACCCGCGCACGCCGGACATCATCGTAACGCCAAATGTCGGCGTCGTGTACACCGGCAGCACAGGGAAGCTTTCGGAGCACGGCGGCTTCTCGCATGACGACACCAATGTGATGTTGCTTCTGTCGAACCCGTCTTTCCGTTCGAAGACGGTACGCGCGGAAGTGGGTACCGCCCAGGTGGCTCCCACTATTCTCAAGGCACTCGACATCAGTCCCTCACAGCTGTATGCGGTTCGCGTAGAAGGAACCGCGGTTCTTCCTGACTTAGGCCTGCAGTAAACCGCCCGCCACAACCGGATCGGGTAAAAAGGACGCTCCCTTGTGGGGCGTCTTTTTTTTTGAGTTACATTCGGAGTAGTGAGGTGTTCGCGGGTGAAATTCACCAACCGGATGAAAGTCTGCCTGGTACTGGCTCTTGCGGGTGGCGCCGCAGTCGCACAAAGCCCTGACTGGAACGCGATGGGCAAACGCTGGTGGTCTCACGTTCAGTTTCTTGCCGGTGATAGTCTCGAAGGCCGAGGGACCGGCAGTGATGGTTACGAAAAGGCCGCAAACTACATGGCGGAGCAATTTCACGCGGCCGGTTTAGAGCCCGCCGGAGTGGATGGTTATCGCCAGCCGATAAGCTTTCAGGTGACAAAGCTTGACGAGAGTCGCTGTTCTCTCGATTTGCTGCGCGATGGCAAAACGGAGCCGGTGAAGCTGGGGGACGACGCAATCCTGGGGGTGAGTTCGCATGCGGCGGCGAGCGTGAAAGGTGCCGCCGTGTTTGTCGGCTACGGGCTCACGGTTCCGGAACTGCACTACGACGATCTGGCAGGCCAGAATGTGAAGGGCAAAATTGTCGTCTTCATGACTGGCGGGCCGAGCGACATGCCGGGCCCCGTGAAAGCGCACTACCAGTCAAGCGAAGAACGGCGGAAGGCACTGGCGAAGGCTGGGGTCATTGGCACGATTGTTGTCCCCAACCCCAAGAGCGCAGAAATTCCGTGGTCGCGTATAGCAGAATCACGTTTCCAGCCACGCATGGAGTTGAGCGACCCCGGTCAAGACGCGCCTCCTCCTTTGCCACTGAACATTGAATTCAATCCCACGCGTGCGGAAATGCTTTTCGCGGGGAGCGGGCACACGTTCCAGGAGATTCTGGCGGCACTGAACGAAGATAAACCGCTGCCACACTTTCCTCTGGCCGTGCAGGTAAGCGCAAAGGTAGGCATGACGCGTTCGCAGGTGAAGTCAGAAAACATTGTGGGTGTTTTGCCGGGCAGCGATCCGCAGCTGAAAAAGGAATACGTGGTGGTGAGTGCGCATCTCGACCATCTCGGCATCGGCGAACCGGTCAAGGGCGACCGTATCTACAACGGCGCCATGGACGATGCCTCGGGCGATGCATCGCTCATCGAGGTTGCCCGTGCGATGAAGGATTTGAAGCCGAAGCGCTCGATATTGTTCCTCTCTGTCACGGCGGAGGAGAAGGGCGAGTTGGGGTCTCAGTATTTTGCCGCTCATCCTACGGTGTCCGGACCCATCGTCGCCGATATCAATATGGATATGTACCTTCCGTTGTTTCCATTGAAATATCTTGAAGTGCAGGGCCTGGGCGAGTCAACGCTGGGCGACGACGTGCGCGCGGTTGCCAGGGAAGCGGGAGTGCAGATACAAGCCGATAAGGAACCGGAGCACAATCGCTTTATTCGCAGCGATCAGTACAGCTTTATTAAGAAGGGTGTGCCGTCGCTTGCGTTCAAGTTTGGCTGGCTCCCCGGTACTCCGGAAGCAAAAACCTTCAAAGCCTGGTATGCCGAACGCTACCATGGCCCCGCGGACGATCTGAGCCAACCGGTGGACCTTGCCGCCGCGGCGCAATTCAATAACATTCTCGCCAAGCTGGCGCTGCGTGTTGCTGATGCTGAACGGCGCCCGGCTTGGAAGACGGATAGTTTCTTCCGGCGGTTTGCGCAGTAGCGGCAAGAATCGGCACTTTGATTCGTTCGACCTGGGGTTATTACAGGGGACTGGATGAGCCTCTCCTAGGAGGATCCCAGGTCTCAAACACGAGACCCCACGGCACGCCGGGGCAGGCTGGGGCACCCTTCGGTTTATAAGGGGGAGAGTGGTGACTCGGCCGGCTATCGGCGTACCAGGGCTACCGCGGTCAGATCCTCGGTGCTGCGCTGCCGGCGGGTAAAGAGGAAGTCGTATACCTTCGACCATGGATGATTGCCGAAGTTATAGGCTTGGCTAAGGACGTTGTCGCAGATCTGAGAAGCAGAATCTCCGTTGGAATGTTCGAGCACCCGCTCGACCCGCTTGACACCAAATTCGGTGGCCCCGCGGCGGCTTTCGGTGACTCCCTTGGTCACCAGCAGCAGCTTATCCTGCGGTTCAAAGGCCAGGACCGCGGGTTCGTAGGTGACGTGCGTGAAAAGTCCCAGGGGGACTCCACCGCGCTCAAGAACACACGCGCTCGCCGTGTCGCGAAACACGGCGAGAACGCGGCCCGCATTGCAATAAGTCAAAATACCCAGATTCGCGTTGAAACAGCCTAGAAAGGTCGGAGCAAAACGCACCCCGTTGGCGGCTTCCATCAACGACCGGTTCACATCGTGGGCCAGCGTGGCAATGGCATCCGACTCGTTGGCGTCGGCCGGCTCGAATAGCTCCTGGGCTCGTTGGCGGAAAGCATATTGGGCTTCGGCAGCAATTTCGTGGGTCTCCGATCGCGGGCCGGCAATATCGGTCAACAGAAACACCACGCGGAAACCGACCGTCACGCCATCGAAGAAGTCGCCTCGGCAACGGTCTGCGTGGTAGCGCGCGCTTATGTCCAGGCCTTTCAGCCTGGTCAGGTTGACCGGACACGGGGTGGTACCCGTGGCGCCGAGTGGGCGGGTGTCTAACTCGGCCAGAGAAAAAGCCATCGTCTCCTTCGGCATGGAGGGAAACCCTGCTCAATCCCTGCATGAGACAATTCGCAAGAAGTGAGGCCCCCGCATGGGTGCGTAAAATGCCTGATGTGCTCGAGTTACGCCGTTTGCTGGCAAGGTACTACCGTAATTAGGCCGTTCAAGCCGGCCGTGAACAATACACCAACCGTGTGATTGCCGCTGGTTAGGCTCAAAAAGCAGGGTTCAGGGCTGCCCGGCTTGGTACATCGCTCAAGAAAAAACCCCAAGAGGGACCAGATGCCGACCATAGCAGAGATCAGGATTCCCCCCATGCTGAAGATTGGGGGTGGGTCCTTCGCGACCGTAGCCACCCTGCTTCCCCGCCTCCGCTCGAAACATCCCTTGATCGTGACCGACCCTTTTCTGATGAAGACTCAGCTTGCTGACCGGTTGGCCTCGCAAATAAGAGGGGCAGGCTTTCGCTGTGAGATTTTCCATGAGACGGTGCCCGACCCGACAACCACGGTGGTGGATGCAGGGGTGCGCAGATTCGTGGAGGGCGCGCACGACGGCCTGGTGAGCCTGGGAGGCGGCAGCCCGATCGATACGGCAAAAGCCATCGGCATGCTCGCCGCCAATGGGGGCAGAGTGAGGGACTATCGCGTTCCCCATGAGATTCCGTTAGCCGGTCCGCCGCACCTGGCCATCCCCACGACCGCCGGCACCGGATCCGAAGTCACGCGGTTTACGGTGATCACAGACGTGGAAAGGGGAGAGAAGCTACTGGTCGCGGGGGATACCCTGTTACCGTCGGCAGCGGTCGTGGACTACGAATTGACACTGACCATGCCGGCCCGACTCACCGCGGACACAGGCACCGACTCACTGACCCATGCGATCGAAGCGTTTGTCAGCCGCAAGGCGAATCCGTTTACCGATACATTCGCCCTGGCGGCGATGAAGACTATCTGGAGAGAGCTGCCAACCTGCTTCCACCAGCCTGATAACATCCAGGCGCGGGAAGCCATGATGCTGGCTGCAACGCAGGCAGGCATTGCTTTTTCGAATGCCAGCGTGGCCTTGGTGCATGGAATGAGCCGGCCGCTGGGCGCCCATTTTCATATTCCCCATGGACTCTCGAACGCCATGCTGCTGCCGGCAGTGACGGCATTCTCAGCCGGGGCCGCCCTGGACCGGTATGCGGAATGCGCTCGCACCATGGGCGTGGCACAGGCGCAGGAAAGCGACCAGGCGGCGGTGGACCGGTTGACGCGCGCGCTGTACCAGCGAAACGCTGAACTGCAGGTCCCCTCCCCGAAACAGTTCGGCATTGCGGAAGAGCGATACGCCGCACTGGTAAGCACCATGGCGGAACAGGCACTTGCGTCGGGGTCTCCGCAGAACAATCCCCGCATCCCGACCGCGGAAGAGATCGAGCAGATCTACCACCAGGCCTGGCAATGAGGCGCTAAGAGCATTTTCGGACTACGAGGAACTTTCTAACGGCGGTTAGGAGCAGCTTTCTTTGGCGGAAAGCTGCGCAAACTTCTGTGGCTTCGGTCTACACTGTACCGAAAATGCTCTAGCGCCGCACCAGTGCCAATGCCGTCAAATCGTCGGTGGGGCATGGCTGGGTTTTTTGGAAAAGGCTGAGGAACCGCGACCAGGGATGATTAGAGAAATCATGAGCTTCGCGGAGTACAGCCTCGCAGATCGCGGACGCCGAGGCGGTGGTCGCGTCTTTCAGCATCCGTTCCACGCGTTCTACACCGAAGTCAGTGCCTCCGCGCCGGCTCCCGGTGACTCCCTTGGTCACCACCATCACCGCATCTCGTGGCTGCAGCGCCAAAATCTCCGCCTCAAACGTAGTGTGGCTGAAAAGTCCTAACGGCATCCCGCTCGACTCCAGCACGCGCACATTCCCTTCCGAGCGGACCAGGGCGAGCAAATTTCCTGCGTTGCAATAGGAGAGGATGCTATGGGTCAAATTGAAGCAACCGAGAAAGGTTGGCGCGAAACGCACGCCTTGCGCGGCTTCGATCACGGCAAGGTTGAATGCGTGCGCCAGTTCGGCGAGCGCTTCCGACTCGTTTACGTCAGAACCTGCAAAGAGTTCCTGGGCCTTTTGCCGGAAGACAAATTGCACTTGCAACGCAACTTCCTGGGCTTGCAGTTGCAGACCCGCAATATCGGTCAACAGGAATAAGACATGCCGGCCGACTGAGAGGGCGTCAAAGAAGTCGCCGCCGCGACATGGGGAATGGTGCCTGGCGTGAAGATCAACATCCTTGAACTGGGACCAGACCACCGGAAGCAGAGTGGATGACCCCACCTGCATAGCTGATCCGGCCACAGAAGAATCCATTTGCTCTCTCCCCCACGCGACACGGCAAGATTGATTCTAGATTGTGACTCATTGGGGGAGTTATGACCAGAAAACCCGTCAGGGGTGAGGCAAAGGCGAGGATCGCATCTTAGACTGGAAAGGTGACCTGTTCCCTGCCCTGCACTTTGGATGTTCCCGTCATTGAGACGGAACGGCTCAGGCTGCGGGGCCACACTATGCGCGACTTTGCACCGAGCAGGGCACTTTGGGGAGATGCCGCCGTAATGCGATTCATGGGCGGTAAGCCCCTCTCCGAAGAGGAGTGCTGGGCACGCTTTCTGCGATATTTCGGCCACTGGTCTCTGCTTGGGTTTGGATATTGGTTAGTCGAGACAAGAGAGACGGCAGAATTTGTGGGCGAAGTGGGTTTTGGTGATTTCAAGCGAGATATGCAACCGGCACTGCCTTCTATCCCCGAGCTCGGTTGGGTCCTGGCTCCGGCGACACACGGGAAAGGATATGCGACGGAAGCTGCTCAAGCCGCATTGAGTTGGGGACGGCAACATTTTCGATCGAATGACTTCGCTTGCCTCATCCACCCTGAGCACCGGGCTTCGATCAGAGTGGCCACCAAGTGCGGGTTTGAGGCATGGCAGCTCGCGACGTACAAGGATCGCCCAGCCATGATTTTCAAACTGAAAAAGGATTGATGATAAACCACCTGATCTGGGCCGCTGGGCTCTTCGAACATTTGGTACTTCTCGGTGTACTCTTCAAGCGGAAACGTGCTGCTCGCTTCCCCTGGTTTACGTTACTCATCATTTTTTACGTAGTGCGTTCGGTGGGGCTGGTCGCCGCATTGCGATTCTCCGGCCACCCGGCCCCGCAGTTTCCATCCATGATCATTGACCTCACGGATGTTCTTTTGCAGTGTGCCGTGCTGGCCGAGCTCAGCTGGAATAGCCTGGAGCCTTTGGGAAGCATACGGCGCTTCACGGTGCCCCTGCTGCTGCTTGCGAGCGGGGTTCTGATCGTCCTGCGCCTGGCGCCATCGGGCCACTCGTCGCTGCGCACCATCCTGGTGTTGATGCACTTCCTACTATCCGTGCTGATGGTGGAGTGGGCCATCGTGCTCGCCTTTCTGCTTCGCCCCATGCGGCTTTCCTGGCGCAGCCATGTTGCCGCCATCAGCTTTGGCTTCGGTGTGTATTCCGCTGCCCTGCTGGCGGGCGGCGGATATTTCACGACAGGCCGTGAGATGCGGGACTATGTCTTCTTCTCGTTCTTTCGGATTTTCGTTTATTTGTTGATCGTGATTTTCTGGTCGGTCAGCCTTTGGTTCGCCGAGCCCGGCCCCAGGGCGTAATGCAATGTCGAAGCGATGACGCGGTAAGCTCAGAGTTCCGACAGCGCACGCCCCGCTGCCGCGCCCGAAGCCCAGGCCCACTGGAAATTGAAACCGCCGAGGTGGCCGGTGACGTCGACCACTTCTCCGATGAAATACAGCCCGGGAACTTTGCGGCTTTCCATGGTGCGCGCGCTCAATTCTGCTGTATCGACGCCACCTGCCGTGACCTCAGCCTTTTCATAGCCTTCGGTCCCTGCGGGATAAACGGTCCAGCGATGGAGAGCGCTTTCCGCCTCCGCCAGGCCCTGGTTGGTCCACGCTGCAGGCGGTTGTAGCGCCAGCCATCGATCGGCCAGGCGATGCGGAAGAACGACGCGCAGTGCGGCTCGGGCTGTCGACAGATCGCGCTGCGATGTTTGCATGCGCAGCGGATCGGTCCAAACGTGACCAGGTGCAAGATCGAAACATACCGGCTGACCAGGGTGCCAGTAAGAAGAGATCTGCAGTACGGCTGGGCCGCTGAGGCCGCGATGGGTGAAGAGCAGCTTTTCACGAAAGCGGCCGGACCCTGCGGTGGCAATTGCTTCTGTCGAAATCCCGGCTAAGGCGGCGAACCGGTTGAGATCCTCCGGAGCAAAAGTAAGCGGCACCAGCGCAGGCCTGCATGGTTGCAACTTCAAGCCAAACTGCTGCGCGACCTGGTAGCCAAACGGCGTAGCACCCATCTTGGGGATGGAAAGGCCGCCCGTGGCAATGACGAGAGTTCGCCCGGAGAAGACCCCGCCATCCGTCTTTAAGTGAAAGCCCTCATGATGGCTGACCTCTCGAACCGCAGTCGCTACCTGGATGGTGACACCGGCCGCCACGCACTCCTGCTCCAACATGGAAACAATGTCGCTGGCCGCCCGGTCGCAAAAGAGCTGGCCCAGCGTCTTCTCGTGCCAGCGGATGTTGTGTTTTTCTACCAGCTCCAGGAAATCAGCAGGCGTGTAGCGGGCTAGCGCAGACTTGGCAAAGTGCGGATTCGCGGAAAGGAAATTTTCCGCAGTGGTGTGCAGATTGGTGAAGTTGCAGCGGCCTCCACCGGAGATCAGGATCTTTTTGCCGATGCGGTGGGCATGTTCGAGTAGAAGAACGCTGCGCCCGCCGCGGCCGGCATGCATGGCGCAGAACAAGCCGGCGGCGCCGGCTCCCACGATGAGAACGTCATAGTGGGTCTGGACTGTCGGCAACATTCCCCCCGTCAGCTATGAACGCCTGGCGCGCTTACGGGCTGGCCGGGGCAGAGCGGCCGGGCCTGACTTGGGCCGGCGCGGAGGCTTGTGAGGCTGCTCCGTAGATGCGGATTGCTTGCGCGCGGACGCGGATTGCTTGTACGCGGCTCGCCTCAGCTGGGTCACTTCCGCCTCATCGAGCTCGCGCATTTCGCCCGGTTTGACGTCAAGGATCAACGGACCAAAGCCCACGCGCCTCACCTTCTCAACGAAATGGCCTACCTCTTCGAACATCTTGCGGATTTCCCGATTCTTGCCCTCGGTCAGGATGACTTCGTACCACGGGTTGTCGGCGTCGCGGACCAGGCTGATGCGCGCCGGCTGGGTCATCACGCGGCCTTCGCGCTCTCCACGGCGGCCGCGCTCGATCATCACCCCGCGGCGCAGCTGCTCGAGCTCTGCCTCGGTTGGTACGCCGCTCACTTTCACCAGGTAGGTCTTTTCCACCTTGGATGCGGCACTGGTCAGAACGTTGGCGAGTTCGCCGTCGTTGGTCATCAGCAGCAGGCCTTCACTCTGGTAGTCCAACCGCCCAACCGGAAACACCCGGGCGCCGGCACGGCCGAAAAACTTCATCACCGTCGGGCGTCCTTCGGGATCGGAAACAGTGGTGACCACGCCCTTTGGCTTGTTTAGCATGAAGTAGCGGAATTTCTCGGGCTTCTTGAGCAGCTTGCCATCCACGCGGATGTGGTCACGCTCCGGGTCTGCTTTCGAGCCCAGCTCCGTCACTTTTTGCCCGTTGACCTGCACCCGGCCCGAGGTAATCAGCTCTTCCGCTTTGCGCCGCGACGTAATGCCGGCGGCGGCAACAATCTTCTGCAAGCGCTGCTCGTTGCGCTCGTCCATTTGCTCCTGGCTGGCGGTCATGCCTGGTGCTCTGTCTGCGGCTCTACTGCGGCTTCTTCAGGCGATGGGGTGGTGGCTTCGGGATCGTGTGGGGTCTCTTCGGAAGACTCCTCAGCCTGATGCTCTGCTTCGACCGGGGGCGCCACTTCGGCGGAAGTTCCTGGTTCCGAAGAGAGTTCGGAAGAGAGATTGACTACATCCTGGGCTTCGCCTTCTGCTTCTGACTCGGCCAGCTCGCCTGCCATCTTTTCGAACTCTTCCATGCTGGGCAGGTCGTTCACATCTTTCAGCCCGAACCGGAGGAGAAACTCCTTGGTGGTTTTGTAGAGGATGGGCCGGCCAATCACCGGCTTTCTGCCCGCTGTGGTGATGAGCTTACGGCTGACCAGGCCGCCGAGCACTCCGCCTGAATCCACTCCCCTGATCTCGCTCACCTCGGGCGCGGTTACCGGCTGCTTGTAGGCAATCACCGCCAACGTCTCCAGCGCCTGCAAGGAAAGCTTCATGGGCGGTTTCAGGCTCTTGACAAAGCCACGCACCGCGTCGTGGTATTCGGGCTTGGTCGCCATGCGATAGCCACCGGCGATCTCGCGGATTTCCATGCCCCGTTCGCTGTTGGCGTAGTCGGCGATCAGTTCGTTGAGCACCTGCTGCAGGAATAGCCTCACCCGGCGATCGCGCAGGCGTGCTGACTTCTTCTCGTCACCTTCTTGAGCTTCCGCAACCAGGGAAGGTTCCTCGGAAGCCGGGGCATCCCCCGACGCTGAGGTTGATGGCTCGGGAGCTGCCGCTTCCTCGCTCTCTTCCGCGAGGCCGGTCAGGGCGATCTGTTCCGCCTCCGGCTCGGGCGCGGGTTCCGCCGCTGTGTCCAATAACGGCAAAACTTCATCAGCAAAAATGATAGCGAGCTGGGCCAGGGTCACCGGCTCCTCGGCTGCGTAGACCACTGCTTCTAATTTGGGCTTCAGACTCATGGGGGATCAACCGCGCCCCAAAAAAGAACAGGCGCCTCGATTCATAGTATCGAAGCACCTGTTTTTTGGCTCGTCTTTGATTTGCTCAGCTAGCCTTTGGGAGCAAACTGAACAAAGATCCAGAAGAGGCCCGCCGCCATGAGAGCCGCCACCGGTAAGGTGAAGACCCAGGCAGCTGCGATGTTGCGGATCGTCGACCACTGCAGCCCGCTCCTGTTGGCCATCATGGTCCCGGCCACGCCCGAGGAGAGGACGTGGGTGGTACTGACCGGTAACCCATAGTTATCCGCAGCCCAAATCGTAAACATCGCCACAATTTCGGCCGAAGCACCCTGGCCGTAGGTGAGGTGGGTTTTTCCGATCTTCTCGCCTACCGTGACGACGATGCGCTTCCAGCCAATCATGGTGCCCAGGCCGAGAGCGATCGCCACTGCTACCTTGACCCATGGGGGGATGAACTTGGTGGAAAGATCGAGCTTCTTCTTGTAGTTCGCCATCACCGCCGCTTCCTCCGCGGTGAATGTCGGCTTCTTTGACTTGGCGAAAAGGCGCAGAGCCTCACTCGAGATATACATGTCGTTCCGGAAGTTCGACTGCTGTTTGGCCGGCACGGCCTTCAGCGTCTTGTACTGTGCCACTTCATGTTCGATCTCGAGGATCATCTGGCGTTCGGCCAAAATCGTGGTCGGCGTCTGTTTCTTGGTCTGCAGGTATTCGGTCAGATCCGCGCGCGGATCGTCGATGACGGCGTTGGAGTCAACGTGCGCACTCATCACCTTGGCGGCCTGTTCGGATACGGCAACGAAATCCTGAACCTGGCTGTAGCCAACCGCGTGATTGAGCGCATACGCAGTCGGCACCGTCCCGATCAGAATCAGCATGATGAGCCCCATGCCCTTTTGACCATCGTTCGAGCCGTGAAAAAAGCTCACACCGGTGCAGGTGAGTACGAGCAGGCCGCGAATCCAGAACGGCGGCGGCGCGTCACCCTTGGGCGCTTCGAAGAGCCGCGGGTCCTTGATGACGAACTTGAGCAGAAGCAGTAACACGGCGGAAAGGACGAAACCGACGACGGGCGAAACAAGCAGCGCGCGGAAGACGTTGCCCACCTGCGTCCAATCGACGCCTGAGGTGCCATTGGCGCCCTGCATCAACTGATTGGCGACGCCGACACCGATGATCGAACCGATGAGCGTATGCGAGCTGGAGGCCGGCAGCCCGTACCACCAGGTACTCAGGTTCCAGAGGATCGCCGAAACCAGCAGGGCGAAGACCATGGCGAATCCAGCGCCCGAGCCTACTTTAAGGATCAACTCGACCGGCAGGAGCGAGACCACGGCAAAGGCGACCGCCCCGGAAGACAGCAATACCCCGATCAGGTTCCACATGCCGGACCACATCACGGCAATATGGGGTTCAAGAGAGTGGGTGTAGATCACGGTAGCCACCGCATTGGCAGTATCGTGAAACCCGTTCACGAACTCAAACCCCAACGCGATCAGCAACGCGACACTGAGCAGGGTGTAGGCCATCACCGAGGCGCTGTGCGGAACAGCAAACAGGTCGCCGAGGAACTGGG
This sequence comes from uncultured Acidobacteriaceae bacterium, assembly GCA_963850235.1. Lineage (GTDB taxonomy): Bacteria > Acidobacteriota > Terriglobia > Terriglobales > Acidobacteriaceae > PALSA-350. The sequence continues at coordinate 137,348 of CAWKKM010000025.1, forward strand.
ACGCTGCCCATCCGATGCCGCCAACCAGCACGAGCCCGAAGATGATCATCGGGATCTTGCCCTGTTTCCGGTTCATTTTGTCGTGCACTGAACCCTTGATAGGGGGTGTCAAAACTGCAGAGGATCCATCTTTCACGCGCGCACTCTCCAACTCTTGTAGGTGTTGGCAACGGTACCAAAGTGCGTCGGCGGGGAGTATGAATTGTGGTACCCGGAAATGTTAAAGTTCTGCGAATTTGACCGTTGGCGGCTTTCCCTTTGGCCTTACCGCCAGTCGTCCTTGGCCTGTAGGCCTTGATTGACGATCGACTCGAAGGAGGCATGCTTCTTGATGTAGACCTCGCCGAAGTTGCGTTCTTGCCTGAGCAGAATCGCTTGTAACCGCACCAGTTCAAGCAGAGCCAGAAACATGCAGATAAGCGCCCGTTCGGATCGGGTATTCCGGAGCAGGCTGCTCAGAGACACTGGCCGATCTTCCATGATCAATCTCCGGCGGACGTAGTCGAGCATCTGGGAGACAGTCACAGCCTCCTCGTCGACATTCAGCACCGGCCTCTGTCGTGCGCGATCCAGAATCTCCCGGAAAACCCGCACCAGGTCGACCGTGTCCGCCGCTATCTCGGGCTCGGCTCCCTCTTCCGTACTAAACTGCCGGATGGCCGGATTGGTCCACGTTGCGGCTTCAATCTGTTGCTTCTGCAGCAGCATCTGGGCCGCATTCTTGAAGCGCTCATGCTCCAGCAACCGCTCCACCAACTCCCGCCGTGGGTCCTCCTGCTCGCCTTCGGCTCCCTCGGCAGTAGTTCGGGGCAGCAGCATGCGGCTCTTGATGTGGATGAGCAGCGAAGCCACGTAAATGAAGTCAGCGGCCGCATCGACCTCGGTCTGCTTCAGAGTCTCGACATAGGCCAGAAACTGAGCCGTGATTTTGCCGATGGGGATGTCGTAGATATCGATGTCCTGCTTGCGGATCAGGTCGAGCAGCAGGTCAAGCGGGCCGTCGTACACTGCCCCTACGCTGATGCTGTAGGGTGACAGGCTCTCGGCAGCTTCCCGCTTTTTGGCTTGTTTCTCGGTTTCCGGAGCCGCTCCGTCATTCATTGCGCGCGCTCCCCCTCTTCCGGCTTTAACAGGTGCATGACATCCCTCACCTGCTCCATGGTTTCCTCCGCCCGGGCTCGGGCCAACTCGGAACCACTATGCAGGATGTCATGCACCAGGGCCGGCTGCTCCTCATATTTCTTTCGCCGTTGCTGCATGGGCTCCAGTTCGGCAACGATCGCGTCCGCTGCCCAACCTTTGCACTCGATGCACCCGATGCCCGCCGACCGGCATCCCGCGTACACCTTCTCCAAAGTATCGGGCGTCGAAAAGACCTTGTGCAGATCACCAACCGGGCATACATCGGGGTTGCCGGGATCGCTCCGCCGAACGCGCGCCGGATCGGTCACCATGGTCTTGAGCTTTTGCCGCACCACCGGCGGCGGATCCGTCAGCAGGATGGTGTTGCCGTAGCTCTTGGACATCTTCCGTCCATCGGTGCCCGGCAGTTTGGGTGACGGAGTCAACAACACCTGTGGCTCAGGAAGAATGGGAGTTGTTCTCCCAGGATAAAAATGGTTGAACCGCCTGGCCACTTCCCGGGTAACTTCCACGTGCGCCACCTGGTCCTGGCCTACGGGGACAAAGTCTGCCTGGTAGATCAGAATATCCGTTGCCATCAGCAGGGGATATCCCAGGAACCCGTAAGTGGTCAGGTCCTTCTCTTCCAGTTGTTGTTGCTGCTCCTTATAAGTCGGGACCCGCTCCAGCCAGCCCAGCGGCATGATCATCGAGAGCAGCAGGTGCAGCTCCGCGTGCTGGGGCACCAGGGACTGTACAAACAGGACGCAGCGTTCGGGATCCAATCCCGCGGCCAACCAATCCAGGGTCACATCGATGGTATTTTGCCGCAGGTTCGAGGTGTCGGCGTAGTCGGTGGTGAGGGCATGCCAGTCGGCTACGAAAAAGTAGCAGTTGTAGTCGTGCTGCAGGCGTACCCAGTTGTAGAGGGCGCCCATGTAGTTGCCGAGATGCAATTTGCCGGTGGGCCGCATGCCACTCAGCACGCGCTTCAGTTGCTGACGATTCGGGTCTTGATTCACTGCTTTGATTGTACGGAAATCCTCTAGAAGGCTTAGAAAAAACTCGGTTTGAGGTAGGCCGGGGATTTATCCCCGGCACAAACGTTGTCATCCCTGCGGCCTTCAGGCCCTGAGGTACGGTTTTTGCCGGGACAGATAGGAAGACCATACCTCAGGGCCTAAAGGCCGAAGATTTCTGCTGGATTCATGTACGGGCTAAAGCCCGTACCTACCCTCCCCACCTTCAGCAATGATTTTTTTCACAGCCTACTAAAGCGAGAGCAGCAAAACGCGGAAGAAGCCAAGCACGGGATTCACCATCGCCATGGTGACGCCGCCGCCAAAGAACAACATGAGGAAGAGGCTCAGGATTCCCAGGCGATCGTAAACCGGCAGCCAGCGTTGGGGCAGCATGTGGCGGAAGATATGGCTTCCGTCCAGCGGCGGCAGGGGAAGCAGATTGAACGCCGCCAGGAACAGGTTCAGCAGCATGCCGATATAAAAAATCAACGACAGCGGATACGCCACCGGGCTTAACGCCAGCAGCTGCGGATCGAGCCCGCTGATGCCGCGCATGGCAACCATCCGCACCGAGACCAATCCGACGGCCGACGTCTTGGCGATAATGATCAGTACCACCAACGACACCACGGCCCCAATCACATTGCTGACCGGACCAGCCAGGGTGGTGAGGATATCGTCGCGCACATAGTTCTTGAAGTTGCGGGTGTTTACCGGAGTCGGCTTGGCCCAGCCGATCAAAGGGACGTGAGTCACCATGGCGACCAGGGGCAGCATGATGGTGCCCACCGGGTCGATATGCTTGATGGGATTGAGGGTAATGCGCCCCAGCATGCGTGCCGTCTGGTCACCCAGTCGCGAAGCCATCCATCCGTGTGCTGACTCATGGAGACTCAGCGCGAACAGCAACACCACAAATTCGCAAATCCCCAGGGCGATTTCAGGAGTTCCCATTGGAGCAGATGGTAGCACGCGGGCCAGGGCTAACTACCTCTGCAATGCTCGGCGTGACTTACTTCTTGACTCTGATCTCGCGAGCGGGAACGCCGCCCCAGATGGCATGCGGCGGCACATCATGGGTGGCGACGCCCATCGCGCCCAGCATGGCGTCTTCGCCCACCTTGACGCCGGCCATCACCGAAGTGTGATAGGTGAGGCGCGCGGCGGGGCCGACTTCAGTGGTGCGGTTCTCGATATCGTGAGAATCCGTAGAGTCGTGCCAGTGAGAATACAACGCCGCGTAGTCGGAAATAGATGTGCCCTTGCGGATGATGAGCTCGCCGCGGTCGTCGAGCATGACGAATTTGTGGATGGTGCAGTCGTCCTCCACGGTGAGGTTGTAACCGAAACTGAACTCGACGCCGTGGAAGATCTTCACGTTCTTTCCTACGTGCTTGAAGATGTGCTTGGCCAGCATCTTGCGGAAGCGAAAACCGAGCCAGTGATTCAATCCCAGCGCGGACCGGTCGAACATCTGCCAGAAGTAGATCAGCGGCTTACGCTCGCAGTATTTCTCTACGTCCACGTCGCCGTAGTACTCCGGTTCGAGAGTGACATTGGCCGGGTCTAGCGAAAGCTGCAGCACGTTGCCGGGTAACTCGGAGATGAGCGAGGTATTGAGCTTGCCGCCGTGGGGGCGGCCCAGGTAAATCTGGTGCAGCGCATCGCGGACGATTTCACCCCGCAGCCGGGATTCCTTGTGGCGGGTGAATTCTTCGTCCAGATGGCACAGCCAGCGGCGGTAGAGCTCTTCTGCTTCGACCGTCGGCTTTAGATCACGGTACTGGTATTTCGCCATGTATGAGGGTCCTTTTGTCCAGCATACGACGCAACCTTATTGAATGCTGAAGACTGCATAAACCGTAGCAGAAGCGGTAACTTTGGGCGCACTCACGCTGAGCGGCTCAACCGCTTTCGCCATCGGCGCCGCCGCCAACATGCCCTGAGCCCTCATGAGCGGCTGTGGTTCTCTGGCTGGAGCTTCATTGCTGGCGTACACGAGCGGGCCGAGGGTTGCACTGAGACCCGCGGCCATCTGCTGGGCGATCTGCCGGGCGCGGTCGAGAGCCAGCTTGGCCGCTTTCGCCTGCAGGGCGTCCTGGTCGGCCACGCTCCAGCTCATCTGTCCGCTCTGGTTGGCGCCCGCCTTGACAGCCAGATCCAGCACTTTGGCGCCATCGGCAGCCGCGGTCTTCACGCTCCAGCTTTGCTGCACCTGAAACTTGCGCTCGGCCTTCTCGGCCGGGGTCCAGTCCTGATTGGTGTACTGCTGGACCGGGCTGATGCTTTGCGACTCACTCTGAATCGCGTCCTGCGGGATCCCTCCGGCTTTCAGCGCCGCGGCGATCTGATTAGAGATCTTCGAGCCTTGAGCGTAAGCCGACTCCTGGTCGGCGCCATAGGCAACAAAGCCTACTTGCACCGTTGCGGTGTCGGCAGGGGCGTTGGCATCGGCGCTGGTGGTGACAGCGATGGTCCGGTTTTCTTTGCTGACCACGATTTGCTGCGCATGTGCGGTGAGCGCTCCTGCTGCCAGGAGAAGAGCGAGGATGCATTTCGATGAGAAGGGCATGGTGCAAATTCCTTTACGCGGCAAATTTACGCAGGCGGGCCAGCAGCCGCAGACCAGCACCTGAGTCTATCGCGTCGGCGGCGCAGCGAACACCACCCGCAAAATCGACCGCATGACCGGCGATCACCAGAGCCGCAGCCGCATTCAGCAGGACTACATCCCGCGTGGGCCCTGGTTCGCCACGCAGGATCGCTTCAATCAAAGCAGCGTTGCCGTCGGCGTCACCCCCCTGAAGGGCGCTGAGTGGTGCTTGCGGCAACCCGGCATCGGCTGGTTCCATGGTGAAGTTGCGGACGCTGTGCTCCCGCACCTCGGCCACTTCGCTCGAGCCGTTCAAGGTGAGCTCATCCAGGCCGTCTCGCCCGTGGACCACGAATGCATGGCGGACGCCTAGCCGAGCCAGGCTCTCCGCCACCAGGTCTACTCCGGCAAAAACACCCACGACCTGGGCCTTGGCGCCGGCAGGATTGGCCAGTGGGCCAGCCAGATTGAAGATAGTGCGGAAACCCAGTGCCCGGCGCACCGGTTGCACCCGTTTCATCGCCGGGTGAAGTGCGGGAGCGTACAGGAACATGAAGCCGGTCTGCCGCAGGCATTCAGCCGCCATTTCCGGCGAGAGTTCGACCGGGACGCCGAGGGCTTCCAGTACATCGGCTGAGCCGCACTTGGAGGTGACCCCCCGATTGCCATGTTTCGCCACCTTAACCCCAGCCGCAGCCGCTACCAGGGCGGCGGCGGTCGAAATGTTGAAGGTTCCCTGGCCATCGCTGCCGGTGCCGCAGGTGTCGACCAGTTGATCCCGCTCCTGCTCGCTTAACGGGACTGGCATGCTCATCGCCCGCATGGCCTGGACAAAACCGGAGAGTTCGTCGACGGTAGGCCCGCGGGTAGCAATGGCGGTCACCATGGCGGCGATCTGGATATCGGTTGCGTCCCCTTCGAGCATTTCCCGAAGCACAGAGCACCCCTGTTGTTGCGTAAGGGTGCCGCGATCTTCGACCACATGCTTGAGCAGTGAGGGCAATTGGGACATGGGTGTTTTTATCCTAGAGCATCGCAGATCGTGCAGGCGGTCGTCTCCGTCGGATAGGCGCAGCTGTACAAAGGAACGCCGCCGCCGAAAGCATGATTCTCGATCAAACGACTCTCGATAGAAGAACGGCTCTCGACGATAGGGGTAGGGAGAACCTGAGTTCCCCCTCCCTCCGAACCGGACAGGCGGATTTCCCGCATCCGGCTCTCCAGTTAGTGGGTCACCTTGCATAAGGATTGACGTACGGAGACATGGGTGGCGTAACGAGAGAACCAGCCCTTGTTCCGCAAAGAACGTTCCTTTGACTCCGTGTTGCAGAGCCGTCAACATACGGTCCGTCCAAGCTGGCTGCATCGGATCGAGCATCGAGCGCGGATCGCAGCAGGATCTGAATCTGATTTAGTCGCTGTCGACATGTGGCGCCCGCGAGTTCGTCATTCCGTTCGCGTTCTGGTCCAGTCCGTCTTCCACGGCTCCCTGCGTCCAGCTTCGAGGCGTTCCGGAGAAAGCGCCGCGGCGTTACCGCCGGCGCTGAAATCGCTCGCACTACGGACGCTGTGACAGATCGCGCGTGACCAGCTCTCTTCCGCAATGGACAGCAGGTCGATCGCCTGGATATCAAGTACCTGGATCACCTTCCTGCGCATTCTGTCTCCGGAGTGGGACCACCGCTGTCGCCGCCACGGTGACGCTTTATAGCCCGCAGGCGCTGAAAACCAACCGCCAGCGCCGTGGGCTTCTCGTCCTCGGCCGGACAAAAGTCTGGGCTTCCTACCCGCATTGCAGGCTCGCCAGGATGGGCAACACTACCGGCGTAGTCTACTGGTGCAGTCGGCACAGTACATCCTTGGCCGCTATGGCTCCGACTCGGAGCTACGCCGCTGGGGGCTCAAGCTGGCTGCCAGCGGCGGCAAACGGGGCAAGAAGCGCGCCGTCGTCGCCGTGGCCCGCAAGCTGTCCGTGACCTTGCTCAGCATGTGGCGCAACCGTAAGAAGTTTGAACCATTTCCTCACACGGTGGCCCAGCTGGCGACCGTCTAAGCCCTTTCACCCAAACAGTAGCGTCAGGAAAGCAGAACAGATTTTGTTGCCGACGATTCCATCTCGAGTTCGGGTGACTGCGCGCAGCGGCTTGGCCGTTCAAAGGCCGCGCTTTAGATAGCAGCCCCAATTCATCGTCATCGGACACCATCAAGCACCGAGTCCGTAGCCGACTCTCATCGAGTGCGTATAGAAGTCCGAGATGAATCCTCCTTCACGAGCCTCGTCAGCAACAACAAAAGAAACAGCAACAGCAAAAAACCCTAAGAATGCAAAAACATGAGAATAACCTTGAATTCCACAGCCGTCTCATAGAAGCCGCTGAGGTACGCTTTTCAGGACATGTCGAGCAAAGCGTACCTCAGGGGCTAAAGCCCTCATCCGAGCAATCTGAGATGGCACGGCTAAACCCGTGCCCTTCGTCAAGTGCCGCTTTTCCATCTCTGTATGGGTGCTTTGACCAACCCGCACGGCTGAACCCGTGCCCTTCATCAAGAGCCGCTTTTCGATCTGTCCAAAAGCCCTCGCCACCCGGAACCACTATGGCTCATGTCTAAATCCTCTTTCGCGGTCTGGTTAGTCTGTCCCATGACCATAAGCCCCGGCTTTTGCCCTCAAGCGCAATCCGCTTTAGTATGGAAGTTCTGTCCGAAGGCCCAAACGAATGAAAATTCACGAGTATCAGGCAAAAGACATCCTGGAGCGGTACGGCGTAGCGGTTCCCAAGGGTGAGGTGGCGAATACGCTGGAAGAAGCCATGGATGTGGCCAAGCGGCTCTTTACGGGAGGCGCGAAGGGCGTCGTCGTGAAGGCCCAGATCCATGCCGGCGGCCGGGGCAAAGGCGGCGGCGTCAAAGTAGCCAAGACTCTGGCCGAGGCCGAGGAATACACCAAAAAAATCCTCGGCATGCAGCTGATCACCCATCAGACTGGCCCCGAGGGCCAGAAGGTGCAGCGCGTCCTCATTGAGGAAATGTCGCCCATCGAACGCGAGCTGTACCTGGGCATCGTGCTCGACCGCGCCGCTGCCAAGCTGGTGTTCATGGCCTCCCAGGCAGGCGGCATGGAAATCGAAGAAGTCGCCGCCAAGGATCCCGACGCGATCTACAAGGCCTACATCGACCCCGCTGTCGGATTCCAGCCCTACCAGGCCCGCAAACTAGCCTTCGCGCTCGGACTGAAGCCAACCCAGATCAACGACGCGGTCAAATTCATGACCGGCCTCTACAAAGTCTTTCTGGAAACCGACGCATCTCTGCTGGAGATCAACCCCTTCATCACCACCACCGACGGTCGCCTCCTGGCCCTCGACTGCAAGATCAATTTCGACGACAACGCCATCTTCCGCCACAAGGAGCTCAAGGAGCTTCGCGACACGGCGGAAGAAGATCCGTTGGAAGTGGAAGCCTCGAAGTACGCCCTGAACTACATCAAGCTCGACGGCAACATCGCCTGCATGGTCAACGGGGCCGGTTTGGCGATGGCCACCATGGACATCATCCAGTACGCCGGCGGCTCACCCGCTAACTTCCTCGACGTAGGCGGCGGCGCCAACCAGCAGCAGATTGAGCACGCCTTCGAGATCCTGCTTTCAGATAAGAACGTGCAGGGCGTTTTCATCAACATCTTCGGCGGCATTCTGCGCGTCGACACCCTGGCTCAGGGCGTGGTGGAAGCAGCGAAAAAGACCAACGTGCAAGGTTCCCGTCATCCTTCGCCTCGAAGGCACGAACGTAGAACAGGGACGGGAAATCCTGAAGAATTCGGGTCTCAACTTCATCATCGGCGAGACCATGCAGGACGCGGCAGACAAGGCCGTCAAAGCAGCCAAAGAGAAGGCCTCGGCCAAGTGAACGGGAGCAATCTATGTCGGTGTTAGTGGACGAAAAAACGCGGCTCATCGTGCAGGGTATTACCGGCAAGGAAGGCACCTTCCATGCCAAGGGCTGCGCCGAGTACGGAACCAAAGTCGTGGGCGGAGTCACCCCGGGTAAGGGCGGTACCACCCATGAAGGTTGGCCGGTCTTCGATACCGTCGCCAAGGCAGTCGAGGAAACAGGGGCCAACGCCACCGTGATCTTCGTGCCTCCGCCATTTGCGGCCGACGCCATTCTCGAAGCTGAAGATGCAGGCCTGCCGCTCATCATCTGCATTACCGAGGGCATCCCCACCAACGACATGGTGAAGGTGTGGAGCGTGGTCAGCAAATCCAAATCGCGGCTCATCGGACCCAACTGCCCGGGTGTCATCTCCCCCGGGAAGGCGAAGATCGGCATCATGCCTGGCCGGATCCACAAGCAAGGCAGCGTGGGCATCGTTTCCCGCTCCGGCACCCTCACGTATGAGGCGGTTTATCAGCTCACCCAGCGAGGAATCGGGCAGTCCACGGCAATCGGCATCGGCGGCGATCCCATCATCGGCACCACCCACGTCGATGCACTCAAACTGCTCAACGAGGATCCGGAGACTGAGTCCATCATTTTGATCGGCGAAATCGGAGGCACGGCGGAAGAAGCGGCTGCTGCCTACGTGAAGGCACACGTGAAGAAGCCGGTCGTCGGCTTCATCGCCGGCCAGACCGCACCCCCGGGCCGCCGCATGGGCCACGCCGGGGCCATCATCTCGGGCGGCCAGGGCACCGCGGCCGACAAGATGAAAGCCCTCACCGCTGCCGGTATTCACGTCGTGCAGTCCCCCGCCGCCATCGGCGAAACCTTGGCCAAAGTAATCGGAAAATAGGATACCGACCCCAGCTATGCAACGTACCTTCAGCATCATCAAGCCCGACGCAGTTCGCAAAGGCTACTCCGCCGCCATGCTCGCTGAAATCGACCAGGCCGGCTTCAAAATCGTCGCCATCAAAAAAATGTTCTTGTCCAAGTCGCAGGCCCAGGGCTTCTACGCGGTGCATGCCCAGCGGCCGTTCTTCGACTCGCTGACAACCTTTATGTCGTCCGGTTCTATCATTGCGATGGTGCTCGAAAAAGAGAACGCGATCGCGGATTTGCGCAAGCTGATGGGCGCCACCAACCCGGCGAACGCCGAAGAAGGCACCATCCGCAAGCAGTTTGCCGCCTCCATTGAGGAGAATGCAATGCACGGGTCGGACGCGGAAGATACCGCGGCCTTCGAAATTGGTTACTTTTTTGCCGGGTACGAGCTCATTTAGTGAGAGCCGCCGGGTTGCTAAGCTCTGAATGTGCCTTGACATGAGGCCCTTGGCCAAGCAAACTTGCGACACACGAGGTCAGGCAATTGGGCGGATCACAAGCTAGCCGGGTTACCTACACACTTGAGTCCTCGCTTGACAGCGTCAATCGCGTGGAGGCAACGGCAGAGGAGATGGCCAGAAAGGCCGGCCTGGAAGAAGAGGAGATTTACCGCGTCGCCATGGCTGTTCGCGAGGCTGCGGTCAATGCGGTCCTCCATGGCAACTCCTACGACCCTGAGAAGCAGATAACCGCGTCGTTCGAACAAACGGCGGATTCGCTGGTAATTCGCATTACCGACCAGGGAAAAGGCCTGAATCCGGAGACGCTGCCGGACCCGCTGGCGCCGGAGAACTTGCTGCGTGGCTCAGGACGCGGTATCTTTCTGATCCGCTCGTTCATGGATGAGGTACACTTTCGACAATTGCAGCCCGGCACTGAACTTACCCTCATCAAACATCTAGGAACCGCCCGTTCCGCTATCTAAGGAGGAGTATTCGTGAGCATGAAAATCAAGTCCCGTCAGGTGGACGGGATCACCATTATGGACTGTAGCGGCCGCATTACCCTGGGAGAAGGCAGTGTGCAACTGCGAGACGCGGTGAGGGATCTCCTCAGCAAAGGCTCCAAGCAGATCCTGCTCAACCTCGGTGACGTGACTTATATCGACAGCTCGGGGATTGGCGAATTGGTCAGCGCGTTTACTACCGTGCGCAACCAGGGCGGTGACCTTAAGCTGCTCAATCTCACCAAGAAGGTCCACGACCTGTTGCAAATCACCAAGCTCTACACCGTTTTCGACGTCAAGGACGACGAAGCGAGTGCAGTGGCTTCCTTCGCTCGCGCTTAAGCGAAATAGCAAAATAACAGCCGTCCTGGCTATGCCGGGACGGCTGAATTTATGCTCCTAACATACCTGGGCGTCAGAAGCTGACCTTAGGTACATTTTGCGCACCAGGACTCGCCTGGAAGTAGTCGTTGTTCCGTTGGAATCCGCCGAACCCTGCCCAGATACTGTTGGGAAACTGCCCGATAAAAGTGTTGTAGTCCTGAATGTTGTTGTTGTAGCGCATTCTCGCGACGCTGATCCGGTTTTCGGTCCCGGCTAGTTCGTCGGAAAGGCGCTGGAAGTTTGTGTTCGACTTGAGATCGGGGTAATTTTCGGTCAACGCCAGCAGCCGCCCCAGAGCACCGTCCAGTGCGCCGTTGGCCTGGATCGTGGCCTTCGGATCTCCATGCGCATTCAACAAGCCGGCCCGCGCATTGGCGATATCTCCGAATACGGTTGTCTCCTGCTTGGCATAGCCTTTCACCGTCTCCACCAGGTTGGGGATCAGGTCCGCACGCCGTTGTAGTTGATTGTTGACTTCACTCCAGGAAGATGTGACCGTTTCCCGCTTGGTGACCATTTGATTTTTTGCGCTTACATAGCTGCCGAAAACCAGCAGCAATGCCAGAACCACCACCGCCAACGCCGCGATTCCTATCCAAAGCCCGCGTCTCATTCAAAATTCTCCTTGTCTTGCTCTGTTTTAATGAGTTTCATCCGGCTACCAACTGCCTGAGGCCCCACCGCCGCCGGAACTGCCGCCACCAAATCCACCGAAGCCGCCGCCGTCACCGCCCCCGCCGCCGCCCCACCCGCCTCCACCGCCGCCGCGTCCACCCCAGCCGCCGCCTCCGCCGCCACCCATGAACATGCCAATCAGAAAGCCAAGCAGGCCGGAACCACCGACGCGCGCCAGGAAGAAGATCACCAACAGCAGGATGACGCCCAGCACCAACACTTCACCCAGGGTGAGTGGCCGCGCTTGTTGTGCTGGTGCGTAGGCTGGCCGAGGCCCGGTGTTGAGCGTTACCCCGGCATCCGCTGCAATTACCCCCGCGATCTGCCGGACAGCCATCGTAACAGCACCGTCATAGTCGTTTTGCCGCAGGTACGGCACCATGGCCCTGCCGATATCGCCGACCCTGCCGTCCGGCAGAATACCCTCGAGGCCATACCCCACCTCGACGCGGTATTTGCGATCGTTGGTCGCCAGTATCAGCAGCAAACCGCGATCGGTACCCTTCTTGCCCACCTTCCACTTGTCTTCGAGTGCGGTTGCGAAGTTCTCGATCGGTTCGCCGTCAAGAGACTTGACCGTCACCACCGCAATTTGCGCGTGGGCCAGGCGATCCACTTGCGCGCACAATGCGTTGAGCGACGCAAGAGTCCCCGGGGACAACACACCGGCAAAGTCATTTACGTAATTAGTGGGCGCCGGCAGGTCTTGCACGCGCTCGCCCCAGGCCAGGCCAGACCATACCTGACCGAAGGCGAGAACCAGCATGGAGAACGCAAGCAGGCATTTCCGCATGGCCCCATTGTACTCAGACACAGTTGTGCCCGCCGCCGGGAGACACTCCGGCAAGCGGGCACAAGGTTAAAGAGCAGACAATTTTATTTGCTGGCTATGTTCACGTTGTGGTCTTTGGCAATCTGCTGGATCATCTGCAAATGTTGCGCAATGACCTTGCTTCCTTGGTTCGCGGCATCCTTCACGGTCTGATCCTGACCGGAGGAGGCTTCCGTCTGAAATTCACTTAGATCCTTCTTGTGATCCTTGACCATGTCTCGAATGTAGGCCTCATCGTACGCCGGCCCGGAAAGTGCCTGCAGCTTGGCTATGGTCGATTTGTCTTTCTTGGAGATGTCGTTAGGAGCCGAGACACCGAGTTGCTGGGCGACCGGTTTCATCTGTTCTCCGAGCTTGGTATGGTCATCGATCATGCGCTGGGCGAACTGCTTTACCTGGTCGTTATTACTTTTCTGCAAAGTGAGCTGGCCTAACTGGACCTCGGCCATGCCGCCCTGCAACGCCTTTTTCACGAACATTTTGTCCATGGCCGTGTTTTGTGCGGCGCCGTTCATACCATTCAATTGTTGCTGTGAATCCATACTAGGATTAGTCTGGCTCGGGCTCTGGCTCGGGCTGCCCGCGCCGCTCGGCGGGCCGGCTTGTGCGAGTGCCATGCTTCCGCAAAGCAGGACGGCGCCGGCCGCAGCCACCATCTTCTTAGCGTAATTCTGGGGATAATTCATGTGCGCTACTCCTCACTAGCTAGGATGCGGGACGGCGACCGGCCGGCAAGGGGCTTTTGAGGGGATCGACAACTCCAGGTCCGTCAAGGATATATCCTTGATAAATATGCCTACTTCGACCGTTGTGACGCCACCGATTGCCCGCCGCCAGGAAACCATCCACACCATCCATGGACACCGGTTGGCCGACGATTACGCGTGGCTGCGCGAGAAAACCAGCCCGGAAGTCACTGCTTTCCTGGAACAGGAAAATGCCTACACCCGGGCGGTCATGAAGCCCACGGAGGTGCTGCAAGCCGCGCTCTATAAGGAAATGCTCAGCCACATCAAGGAGACCGACGTCTCGGTACCTTTTCGCGCCGGCGCCTACTTCTATTACTCGCGGACGGAACAGGGCGCGCAATACCCCATCTACTGCCGCAAGCATGGCTCGCTCGATGCAAGCGAAGAGATCATGCTGGATATGAACCAGCTGGCGATTGGCGAGTCCTTCATGGCTCTTGGAGCGCTTACCGTGTCGGATGATGGCAACCTGCTCGCCTATACAACCGACACCACGGGGTTCCGGCAGTACACACTGCACATTAAAGATTTGCGGACGGGCGAGGTCCTGCCCGACCAGGCGCAGCGCGTTGGCTCCGTGGTGTGGACCGCCGATAACAGAACGCTTTTCTATAGCGTGGAAGACGAAGAGACCAAGCGCCAGTTCCAGGTGTTCCGCCACGTTGTAGGACGGCCGCAGGCCGAGGATGTCCTGGTCTACGAAGAGTCCGACGAGCGTTTCAACGTCGGCGTCGGCCGCACCCGCGACAAGAAGTACATGGTGCTCGAGAGCGCCAGCCACACCACCAGCGAATCGCAGTTTCTACCCGCTGACCAGCCGGAAAGCCAATGGGCCCTGATAGAGCCGCGCAAGGAAAACATCGAGTACTCCGCCGACCACCGGGACGGGCTCTGGTACATTCGGGTGAACGACACGGCGAGAACCTTCCGCATCGTCACGGCGCCGTGGGACAACCCCGGCCGCGCTCATTGGCGTGAGTTGATCGCCCACCGTGACGACGTGATGCTCGAAGATCTGGAGCTGTTCCAGTCCTTCGCAGTGCTGGAGGAACGCTTCGACGGACTGCCACATCTGCGTATTTTGAACTTCGATGCGCAGGGCGCGTTTGCCGGGCCTTCCCCACAGATTGCATTTCCTGAACCTACCTACAGCGCTCATCCGCACGTAAACCGCGAATTTGTAACCGACACGTTTCGCTACGGGTATACCTCCCTGGTTTCGCCCACGTCGGTATATGAGTACAACGTGCTCACCAACGAATCGACGCTGTTGAAAGAACTGGAGATACCCGGCGGGTTTGATCGCTCGCTCTATCAATCGGAGCGTTTGTTCGCTACGGCGCCTGACGGTGCGAAAATTCCGGTTTCGCTGGTCTACCGCAAAGACAAGAAGGGTGAGGGCACAAACCCTCTGTACATTTACGGCTACGGCTCGTATGGACATGCTCTGCCCGTCGGGTTCAATTCCAACCGGCTGAGTTTGCTTGACCGTGGATTTGTACTCGCCTACGCCCACATTCGCGGAGGCGGGGACATGGGCAAGCCCTGGCACGATGCCGGGCGTCTGATGAACAAGATGAACACCTTCACTGATTTCATCGCCATCACCGAATATTTGACTGCGCACGGCTATGGCGACCCGCGCCGCGTTGCCATGGAAGGCGGCAGCGCCGGCGGACTGCTGATGGGCGCAGTGGCCAACCTTCGGCCCGACCTTTACCGCGCTGTGCTCTCCCACGTTCCCTTCGTCGACGTGATGAACACTATGCTCGATCCCACGCTTCCCCTGACGATTGCGGAGTACGAGGAGTGGGGAGATCCCAACCAGCCGGAGGCTTTCGAGTACATGCTGCAGTACTCCCCCTACGACAACCTGGAACGGAAGGAGTATCCGGCCATGCTGGTGAAGACCTCCTTGAACGACAGCCAGGTGATGTATTGGGAGCCGGCGAAGTACGTCGCCAAGCTGCGCACGCTCAAGACGGACGACCGGTTGTTGCTGCTCGAGACCAACATGAGCGCAGGCCACGGCGGCGCCTCAGGACGTTATGACTACCTGAAGGAGATCGCCCTCGACTACGCATTTCTGCTGCAGGAGCTGGGAGTGGAGTAAAGAAAACCGCGTCTACGCAGTCAATAAAGAACGGCCCGCAGCAGAAGCTGCGGGCCGCGCTTATTCAGGCCGGAGAGTCTAGCGGTGTTCATGTCCCCCGCCGCCCCCGTTATTCGGATGGAATTCATTGCGCTGTTGCGGTTGCCCGCCACCCTGATGAGGCTGCTCAACGTTGTGAGGTGCGGCTGTGTAATGCGCCTCGTTGTTGACAGGCGCCTTGAAGGACGCATTGGGCGTGTTGTTGTATGCCGGCCGGTTGTTCGCATTCGGGTTGAACGCCGGGTGATTATTGGCATTCGCATTGAAATTCTGACGATTGTTCACATCGTTCGCGTTCGGGTTGAACGCCGGATGATTATTGGCATTCGCGTTAACGTTCTGGTGATTCACGTTGTTCGCGTTATACGCAGGCCGGTCGTTGTTGTTCATCGCCGGATGGTTAGCGAAGTTAGCTGACGTCATCGGCCGGCTAACCGCTGCATTGGCAGGCCTTCCCCGGTTAACGGAAGCGAAGTTTTCGCGATTGCCGCCGGCGAAGCGTTCATGAGAAATCTGTTCCGACGTCGGCTGCACATGCGATTCGCGCATCGCCGTCATCTCCCGGTCGTTCGGCCGGGCATCAATCCCATGGGGTCCATTGAAGCTGGTGCGGTTGATCACCGTCGTGTTGTGGATGACCGTGTTGTCAATATAGGTGTTGTGAATGACCGTCCTGTCGACGTGCAGCACCGCGGTGTTGTAGGCAAAGTGTTCACCCTCCCAGCGGCCGCCGTAGAAACCGGAACCACCATAGCCGTAGCCGTAGTTAACTCCGCCGTAGAAGCCAACGTGTGGTCCCCAATAGCCGGCATGCCAGAGGTAAACACCGTTGCCCCAGCCCCAGTAACCGGGTGTCCAAAGAACTCCGGGACGAGGCGCCAGCACCCAGGTTCCAGGAACCCAAAAGTAGCCGGCATCCCCATACGCCCAGTAGCCAGGCGTCCACAGATAGCCCTCCCCCGGGCAAACGGGCTGCACGTATACCGGCAGCACCGGGGGAGCGATGGTCACGGAAACAAAGATGCCTGCGAACGACGACGCAGGCACCACGGATACCAGCGATGCAAGGAAGAGAGTTCTGAGAGCTGTGATGAGACGCATGGCGTTTGCTCCTTGCTTCTCCGCAGTCCAAAAGCGTCTGCGAATCAAGCGTTACCGGACAAAATCAACCGGCCCGCTCTGTATTAACGCGCTGCCCGGGATTATGTTGCTGGCGGTCACCCGAAGGTAACCTTGGGGGAAACCCAACCGAGCTGAGGCTATCTACGAAGTGTGTAGGTGGCTATCCCACGTTCGCAGCAAACAGGGCCAAATCCTGCCGAATGGAGCTCAAAAACGCCTTGAGGAAGATGCTCCACAACGAAGGGCACGGCCTCAGACCAATGGGCACGGGGGTACAACGAAGGGGCACGGCTTCGGCCGTGCCGTAAAAAAAGCGTCGATGAGGGCTTTAAAGCCCCTGAGGTACGTAATGTCTGCGCCCTTAACGCCCGCGGTCAGCTCAGCGGCGTCGGCTGCCGCCCAGCAATGATCCGAGCACCCCGCGCACAATCTGACGGCCCACGGTGCTGCCCAGCGTGCGGGCGGCGCTCTTGGCCATCGTCTCGGCCAGGCTGTCGCCACGCCGTCCACCCGAAGAGCCAGACCCCAACAGGTCGCTGTACCAGCTGGTCGCTTTGGGCGCAGGTTGCTGAGCAGAGACAGGTTGCGAGCCGCTTGCCGCGCCCCCCTGCTCCGCCCGTTTTTTCAGGAGCTCGTAAGCCGACTCCCGATCGGCCACCTGTTCGTAAACCCCAGCCACCAGGGAACCACGCATAATCTGTTGCCGCTGCTCTGGGGTGATGGGGCCAATCTGGCTGCGTGGCGGGCAAACCAGCGCGCGCTCGACCATCGCCGGGGTTCCTTTCTCATCGAGAAAAGAGACCAACCCTTCTCCCACGCCCAACTCCAGAATCACTTGCTCAACATTCAGTTCCGGATTGGTGCGGAACGTCTGGGCCGCCGCCTTCACCGCTTTCTGATCTTTCGGAGTGAAAGCCCGCACCGCGTGCTGCACCCGGTTGCCGAGCTGCCCCAGTATCCCGTCCGGAACGTCAATCGGGTTCTGGGTAACAAAAAAGACGCCCACGCCCTTGGATCGAACCAGGCGCACCACCTGGTGGACTTTGTCTTCGATCACTTTCGGCAGGTCGGAAAAGAGAAGGTGGGCTTCATCAAAAAAGAAGACCAGTTTTGGCTTTTCCGGGTCGCCCACCTCGGGCAGCCGCTCGAACAATTCGCTGAGCATCCACAACAGGAACATGGCATAGAGCTGGGGTGAGTTGATGAGCTTGTCCGCAGCCAGAATATTCACCACGCCATGACCCTGGGCATCTGTCTGCATCAGGTCGTCGAGGTTGAGGGCCGGTTCGCCCAGAAACTTGTCCCCGCCTTGCTGCTCCAGGGTAAGCAGACCTCGTTGCATCGCGCCCACGCTGGCGGCCGAAATATTGCCGTACTGGGTCTGAAATTCCTTGGCATGCGCCGCCACGTACTGCAGCATCGCCTGCAGGTCCTTGAGATCGAGCAGCAACAATCCCTGGTCGTCGGCGATCTTGAAGACGGCCGTCAACACTCCGGACTGGGTGTCATTCAAATTCAGCAGGCGGCTGAAAAGCAGCGGACCCATGTCCGAGACCGTGGCGCGCACTGGATGTCCCTGTTCGCCGAACACATCCCAGAAGGTCACTGGGCAACCTGCAAAAGAAAAGTCCGTCAGGTTAAGTTTTTTTACCCGGTCGGCGATCTTGGGGTTGTCCGTTCCCGGCTGGCTGATGCCGGACAGATCGCCCTTCACATCCGCGGCAAACACCGGGACGCCAATCCGGCTGAACGACTCTGCCATCACCTGCAGGGTTACCGTTTTACCGGTGCCGGTCGCTCCGGCGATCAAACCGTGCCGGTTAGACATGGCCGGAAGCAGATAGAGCGGCTCTTTGCTCTGGGCAATCAGCAACGGTTCGGGCATATTCGAGGATTCTATATGGAGGGCGAGTGACGGCAAATAGCAAGCGCCCGTGAGCGTTGGCTCACGGGCGCGCTGAAGAGCAGCCCTCCCCCAGAACTGATCCTCGCTGATCACCATACCCGCGGCCTCAATGGTTGACTACGTCACCCTGGTTACACTCAACGGTGACCTGGCGGTTGATTACCCTCCTGCCCGCAGGCCCCGGGCATTTGTGATACATCCTTGTGGTACCCCGAATGGCTCTTCTCCGCGGCCTCTACGGATTAACGATTTTCCTGAGCGCTTTCCTCCTCTTTGTCGTGGAGCCGATGGCAGCGAAACAGCTGCTTCCCACGCTGGGTGGCTCCTCCGCGGTATGGACCACCTGCCTGGTCTTCTTTTCCGTGATGCTCCTTATCGGCTATCTGTATGCCCACTGGATTTCCACCAGCTTCCAGCCCGTCCGGCAGGCGATCATCCACATTGTGTTGTTGACGGCGGCTCTCCTGACGCTGGGGGTTCACGTCAGGCCCGGTCCTACGGCAGTCAGCTATCATCCCGCATTCACGGTCTTCCGGGTACTGGTGACGGTCATCGGTCTCCCCTACCTGGCGCTCTCTGCCACCACTCCCTTGCTGACCGCTTGGTATGCCGGCAGCTTCGGGAGCGATTCACCCTATCGGCTGTTTGCCCTCTCCAACCTTGCTTCCCTGCTGGCCCTGGGAAGTTATCCGTTGCTGATTGAGCCGGTGCTGACCATGAGGCAGCAAACCGGATTGTGGAGTGCCGGTTTTCTGCTCTTCGCCGTGCTCTGCGGAGCCATCGCCTGGCAGGGCCGCAGGCGAGTTGCCTTGCCCATGCCCGAACCAGCAGCCTTGTCCGGCCACCCGGAGCCCTTCTGGTTTTTGCTGGCCCTGGGCGGCGGCATGATGCTGACCGCGGTCACCAGCCACATGAGCGCCAACATCGCGGCCATCCCTCTGCTGTGGCTGCCACCGCTGGCGCTGTACTTGCTGACGTTCATCCTGGCATTTCAGGGAGCGTGGCTTCCGGTACGGCAATCGATGCTCCGTTTCGTGCTGGTAGCCGTGGCCTCCGTCGCCTACATGCTGCGGGATATTCGAGCCCAGCTGCCCATCGCGGTCAGCGTGCCCTTGTTTCTCATCGCATTGTTTATCGTCTGCTTTTTTCTCCACGGCGAGCTCTATGCGCGCCGGCCGGTCACAGCGGGCATGACGAGGTTTTACCTGGTTGCAGCAGCGGGCGGTGCTGCGGGAACGTTGTTGGTAGGAGTGATCGCTCCGCTGGTGCTTCGGGCTAATTATGATTTGGCCTGCACCCTGGTCGTGGTCGCGTTGATCGCCCTGGCGGCAACCTGGCAAGACGGTTGGGGCCTGCGCATGCTTTGGGCGGTAGGAGTGACCGCGGCGATCGTGGTCCTGAGCACGCAGATCAGGCAGTACGATGACGACGCGGTCGCCCTGATGCGCAATTTTTACGGGACCCTGCGTGTCCGGGAGACTCATCTGCCGCCCCAGTCGGACACCGACCGCCAGCTCCTGAATGGAACCATCGAGCATGGCGCAGAGTGGTTCGCACCTCAGTTTGTGGGGCAGCCCTTGACCTACTACGCGCCGAATTCCGGGCTTGGTTTGGCGATGCGGCTATGTTGTGGGTCCGGCCCCAAACGGGTGGGCGTGATCGGGCTCGGTACCGGCACGGTGGCGGCCTACGGGAACACCGGGGACGTGATTCGCTTTTATGAAATAAATCCGCCCGTGGAGAGACTGGCGAGGCACTGGTTCACCTTCCTGCATGACGGCGGTGCGAAGATCGACGTGGTGCTCGGGGATGCACGTTTGTCATTGGCCTCGGAGCCGCCACAGAACTTCAATGTGATCGTGGTGGATGCCTTCTCCGGGGATGCGATTCCGGTGCATTTACTGACCCGGGAAGCGCTGGCTCTTTATCGCCGGCATTTGCGGCCCGATGGGATCATTGCCTTTCACGTTTCCAACCAGTACATCGACCTGGAGCCAGTGGTTGCGGGGATCGCCGGCGACGGCGGGCTCCGTGCCGTATCCGTGCACTCACACGGGGACGAACAGACCGGCCTGTATTACGCTGACTGGATCCTGGTGACGGCAAACCAGGCCTTTTTGGATCAACCCGAGGTCGTCAACAACGGCTTCTCCACCCCGTTAAAGCCGGGCGCACGGCTGTGGACAGACAACTACAGCAGCGTATTTCCCCTGCTCAAGTGGCAAAGCAGATGACAGCGCATCCGCAGAGGCTGTGACTTTTTCGCACTTCCCGCCACAAAACGTCATCCTGGTCGATCGGTGGAAAGGCCTCGCACCGCGGCAACTGTCCTCTCCCAGCAACCACCCTCTCCTATTTGTCATCCACGAACCGAAGGTCTGCAGCGCTGAAGTGCGGAAGGGACCTCCGGCGATGACATTCGAGCGACGCACATCTTACCTTTCGCGAGCACTCTGCTGACTTGACAGATACTATCGGAGCCGGCACAGTTATAGGAAAGTGTGTCTGTCGAGAAGAACGTGGAGACACCCGCCCATCCCCCAATATCTAACCTAATCCCCAAAATTAATCCGCAACCCAAACCGAGCAACCCGCGGCGACGCGAGCGTAAGCGACGGCGTCTTCCCAGCCTCAATCGTGCGGTCGAAAAGATTGTCTCCGGCTGCAAACGCAGTCAGGTGGTGACCAAAATCGTGCGAGGCGTAGGCGCCCAGGCGGAAGTAGCTGTGGAGCAGGAACCGATTGGCATCATCGTCATACTGGCGACCACTCATGCGGCCCTGCACGCTCAGCAAACCAAAATGCCGGCGGGAAAACGCTACCTGAGTAGTCGCCATGTTGCGCGCCACCTGGGGAATCCATTTGCCCACGAGGTTCGGTTGTTGCGCATTGCTGGTGACCGTCGCGTCGGCATATTGGTAGCCACCCTCGACACTCACCCAACTCACAGGCCGGGAGGCAAAATCGAACGATACCCCGCGGCTCTCGATCTGGCCCAGGTTCTCGCGCATCAGCAGCGAACTGGTCGCGGTAGTGCTCAGAGTCAGAGCAGTGATCGGCCGGTTGATTTGCGTCCAGAAATAGCTGGCCCGGACAGTCGAGCCAATCGACGGCAAATCGGCATGAACTCCTGCCTCCCATCCGGTGGCGCGCTCAGAAAGCAGGTTGGGATTGGGCAGCGTGGTTTGCGAACCAACTTGCCCGGTCCGGTAAAGCTCATTCTCGGTCGGCGCACGGTAGGCGCGAAAGGCCGATGCGCTGACCGCCAATACCGTCGTGAGACGCCGGGTAATACCGATCCGCGGATCGAACACGGTCTGGTTGATCTGCGGCAATTTTACCGGCGCGGTCGCAGTCTTGTACTGGCTGGCGTCGAAGTTTGAGAAATGATCCACCCTGCCGGAAGCACTCAACGTCCAGGCTCTGGGCGTAAAAAGCACCTCGCCATACACGCCGCTCTGGCGCTGCCGGGCGGTGGTGTTCAGATAGCCCTTGGACGTGGGGAACAAGGTTTCGTAGTCGGCCGCACGCACATCGTGGATATCCGCGCCGGCCAGCAGGAGCAAGTGGGTCCCAATCGGCTGATGCCAGTGCCCCGCGGCCCCCAACTCGCCCGCCGGGTCTTTCCCGATGCGGGTTAATGTCTCCCCGGTGCGCGTCCCATTGATGGAGGAAAAGGTCTGCGAGTAGTGTTCAGTGTCGCCATAGAGCCGGACCACCAGGTTGCTCCAGTCCGCTCCTCCCGCGTAGCGCCAGAGGCGGGTGCTGTTGATCTGGATCGGGGTGCCGTTGTGGCGATCCTCGTTCAGTACGCTGCCCCGCAGAAAAATCCGCCCGTTGTGGCTCAGGCCGCGATCGAATTCCGTCACCCCGTTCTGCGCATGTACGTTGTACTGTGTATCGATCGGGCCCCGGACGCTGGGAGCAATCAGAATGTACCCGTCGGTAGCCACCAGCTGCGAGCTAACAAGACCCGACCATTTGCCGAATTTCAGTGCGCCCAACAGCGAGTTATCCGTAGTGGCTTCGGAACCGTAGCTGGTGGAGAGCTGAAAACGGTTCGCCGTAGGCCTCACCGGGACAATGCTGATCACACCGCCGATGGCGCTCGATCCATAGAGGTCCGAGGCGCCGCCGCGCACCAGCTCGACGGAATGGATCACAGGGGGCGGCAGCTCTTCCCAGTGGACCCAGCCGCCAAACGCGTCCAGCATGGGGATTTCGTCAAACAGCACCAGCGAACGGCTGGCCGCGGTCGAGCCCAGTCCCCGCAGGGAAACCCCCTCGGTCGTGGGGTTTGCTACCAGCGAGCTGGTGCGGCGGAATAGTTCAAAGCCGGGGACCTGCCGCAGCTTGTCGTCAAGCGAAATGCCGGCCGCCTGGCGCAAACGCTGGGCAGTCAAAATGCGTGTACTCGCCGGACTATCTCCCGATGCCAGCGGCGACCGGTACGCGGTCACCGTGACGCTTTCCAGAGGATGCTCCAGCAACACGTGAACCGGGGAAGGGCCCTCCAGGTTAACCGTTGTCGGCTCAAAGTGGTCCGAGAGGATCTGCACCCTGCCCGACCCCGCTGGTACAGTGAAGCTGCCATCTTCGGCCGTGGTGCCCAGCACCTGGCCCCCGTTGGCAACGATCTGCGCTCCGGCAACCGGCAGGTTGCGCGCATCGACAATGGTCCCGGAGATGGTGCCCGGCTGCGCCTGCCCACGCGAGATGGGCGGGAACAACACTGACGCCAACAGCAGCAGGGCGCAGCAGCCGGTACGAAGTAAGGCAGCCAAGTTTCGGGGTTCCAATTACCAAATCATACGATATTCGCCCCGGTCAGGCTTTAGCTGCGGCGACACCCGCTTCGGCTACGGCGTGATCGTCTTTACCGGAGCCTCCGCTCACGCCGATGGCGCCCACGACCTCGCCGCCCCGCTTAATCGGAATGCCACCCGCAAAGATCATGATCTTGCCGTTGTTCGAAGCGTGAATACCAAAAAACTGCTGACCCGACTGCGAGTTCTCACCCAACGACTTGGTATCGAGATCGAAAGCGCGTGCGGTAAAAGCCTTTTTCTGGGCAATGTCGATGCTGCCGATCCACGCTCCATCCATACGCTCGAAGGCCACCAGGTTGGCGCCCGCATCCACCACCGCGATGTTCATCATGACTTTGATCTCGTTGGCCTTTTTGCTGGCTGCGGCGATGATCTGGCGGGCTTCTTCCAAACTAATGCCAAGTGTTTTCCCCATCGGTATTCCCTTCCTGAATCCTGAATGATGATGCTGTTCCCTTACAACTTTACACAGAGCGGCGCCGGTTGACCCACCGGATGGCTCTTGCTATTCAATCCATTCCTGCCGTGTAATGCGGGGGAATAAGGATTTGTTATGGTCCCGAAACCAAGCCGGCAAGATCGTCTCGACGCACTGACAAAGATTTGTCTGGCGCTGCCCGAAACAAGGCGTGAAGACCAGGGACAACACGCCGCCTTTCTGGTTGGCAAGAAGACGTTCGCTTACTACCTGGACAATCATCACGGCGATAACATCGTAAGCGTTTGCTGCAAGGTCCTGCCTGGTGAGAACCGTTTCCTCGTCGAATCGAGTCCGTCCCGGTTCTATCTTCCAGCATACATCGGCCCCAGAGGATGGGTCGCCCTCCGCATGGACCTCCCGAAACTGAATTGGTCTGAGGTCAAAGAATTAATTCTTGGCAGCTATGTACAGCTCGCACCGAAGAGACTGGCGTCGCGCCTGGTATCAGCGCAAGACTAGTCGTGCTGTAGAAAGTTGTGTGAACACAGCCTTTGGTTGAGGACCCAATCCTGCGGTAATGCGCCAGATTTCCGGTAGCCACCGCTCTGATGCTCTGTATCAGGGCACGACTTTTAGTCGGGCCGTACGTGGGGAAGCCATGAGGGCTTTAGCCCCTGAGGTACGCTCCTTTAGACCTAAGAGCAAGACATTAGTCCTGAGCCGTCTATGCGCGGCTGGACCAGCAAACCCGGAATCTGATCCCCCGTTACTTCAATTCTTCAAACAGCTTTTCGCCCTCGCCCGGGGCCAGAAAACGATTGGCTTCGACCCCATGCTGGCGGGTGTAAAGGTCATGGTACCGGCCCTCAAGAGCATAGAGACTGGAGTGTGTACCACGCTCCAGGATCAGCCCCCCTTCCACCACCAGGATCTGGTCGGCCCTGCGAATGGTAGAGAGCCGATGGGCGATCACAAACGTGGTGCGGCCCTGCATCAAGTAACTGAGACCGTTCTGAATCATCGCTTCTGATTCAGAGTCGAGCGAGGAAGTGGCCTCATCGAGAATCAGGATCCGAGGATCGGCAAGGATGGCGCGGGCAATGGAAAGACGCTGACGCTGCCCGCCGGATAGCTTCACCCCGCGCTCGCCCACAATGGTGTCGTAGCCCTCGGGAAATCGCAGCGCAAACTCGTCGACGCGCGCGATCGTGCACGCGTTGATAAACTGCTCCTCCGTCGCCGCCGGACGAGAGAAGATGACGTTCTCCCGGATGGTGCCATCGAAGAGGAACGATTCCTGCAGGACCACTCCGAGCTGGCTGCGATAGCTGTTCAGGCGCACGGTCGAAAGGTCCGTGCCATCAACCAGCACTTGCCCGGACGTCGGCTTATGAAAAGCGCAAATCAAGCTGATGATGGTGGATTTACCCGACCCGGAAGAGCCCACCAAAGCCGTGACCGTACCCGGACGGGCATGAAACGAAATGCCGTGCAGGACAGGCTTGTCTGGCTCATAAGCGAAATGCACGTCCTCAAACTTCACATCGCCGTGGATAAGTCCCAGGCTGACAGTGCGGTCAGGCTCGGCATCTTCTTCTCGTTCCGCGAGGATCTCGCTGGTGCGGTCAAGGCCGGCGATGGCCTCGGTCAGCTGAGTGCCTACATTCACCACCTGAAAAACAGGAGCCACCATAAAGGCCAGGAACATGGTGTAGGTGAAGTAATCACCGAGCGTGATCTTGTGGGCCATCTCCTGATGAGCGCCGAGCCACATAACCGTTGCGCCGACGACTCCGAGAACAGCGGTGGCGGCCAGCGAAAGCAATGACGTAGCAGTCAGCGAACGCACCACGTTCTGATACAGCCGTTCTACTCCGGAAGCAAAGACACCGGCTTCCCGGTCTTCCGCGTGGTAGCCCTTGACCACACGCACACCACCAAGCGATTCCGTCAGCCGCCCGGTGACCTCGGCGTTGATCTTGCCCCGTTCGCGAAAAATGGGGCGGATCACTCCGAACGCCTTGCGCAGGATCAGCACAAAGGTCAATACAAAAGCAAAGGAGATGAGTGTGATGCTGGGGCTAATGCGCATCAGGATGAAAAAGGCGAGCACCGCCGTCAGCAGACCGCCAACAAAGTCGACCAGGCCGGTGCCGATCAGATTGCGTACCCCTTCCACGTCAGTCATGATGCGTGACACCAGGACGCCGGTGCGGGTGGCGTCATAAAAGCTGACGGACAAGCGGCCGATGTGCTGCTGCACCTGCATACGCAGGTCGGCAATCAGGCGCTGGGCAGCCTTGGAGAGCAACTGGGTCAGGGAAAATGAAGTGATGGCCTGAATGGTGGTTGCCAGCAGAACCGCGCCGACGATCAAGGGCAGTTTGTCTGCTTGTTTTTTGACCAGAACGTTGTCCACGAGGAATTTGGTGGAAGCGGGCAGGACCAGCCCGGAGACCCGGTTGATAACCATCAACAGAAAGCCAAACGCCAGCAGCCAGCGCCGTGGCTTGACCAGCGTCCAGATCTCGGGCAGCACCTTGCGCAGGGGCGGCCGTTTCTTCTTGACCTCTTCTCCACCGGGGCGCACGCGTGTCGATCGCTCGGCGCGCACCGACATACCGGCCCCGGCGCTGGATCGCAAACTCACTGGAGAAAGGCCCCCTAGACTCTCGTCCGGCGCGCCGTAATAAACGAGCGCACACAGAGTACTACATAGATGAGCATGAGTAGGGACATCGCTGCTTTTTCTTCGATGGCGGCCGGATAAGGGAACAGCTTGCCTTTAAACAGTTCCACCGCCTGAAAAAGGGCGGGCGCTGTGGCGAGGAAGCCCAGCAGGCCAACCGTTACCGCGATATGCATGAACAACATACGGCGCTTGGCCACCGGAGTTTCCGCCATGCTGCCAAAGGTAGTCAGCAGGATGCCGAACGCTACCGGAATGAGGGAAGTAGGATATTTGTGGCCGGTGAGCATGAAGCTTGCCCCACCTAGAATAATGAGAAGAACACCGAAGAGAACCGTGACTTTCGCCATCAGGGGCGGACGCCTCCAAAAAGGTCAAATTTCATAACAGCGCCAGAGTTCTTCAAGGTCGAGGGTGAAACCTTCGACTGGACCCGTGCCCTGAACAGCACTGCCTGAGACAACAGCAGCTTCGCGGCCGGGTTGGTAGACGTACACGTTCTTCTTGTAAGGATCGATCAACCAGCCCAGAGTAGCCCCGTTTTCAATCCAACGCTGCATCTTTTGTTGGGCTTTGGGGATGCGATCGGATATCGAGAGCAACTCGATAACGAAATCGGGGCAGAGACGCGGAAAGCCCGTCAGGTCGTCCTTCATCAAGCCCTCGAGCTTATGGGGCAGGGCGTAGGACGCATCCGGACTTAGTACAGAAGTATCGGGCAGAAAGAAGGTGCCGCTGGAGTCGAACACTCTTCCCCGGCGGTGAGTCTTCCACCATGAGCGCAGCTGAGAAATGATTTCTGCGTTTCCATCGCTGGTAAACCCTCCGGCGGGCGACTGCATCAGGATTTCCCCTTCTCTCGTGCGCTCAAAATAGATCAGGTCGTTGGCAGCACAAAGGGCTTCGAACTCCGCATCGGTCAGCGGCGGATTAAGAATCAGACTGCGCGGCAACTCTGCTTCAATCGAGAGAACAGTGTGCATACCGTTGATTTTACCCCGCTGGCCGGGACCTGCGGCCTACTTCCTCAGACCTCGATCTTGCCTTCCACCGTCAGAAGACCGTCCAGGATCTCCTGCACGATCTTGCCTGGAGGCCCCTCTGCATTCACCCGCGTGAGATCGGGAGTCACTTCGAGGGTGTCGAGTTGACTCTGCAACAGCTCTGGGCTCATGTAGTGGTTTTTGCGATCCCGGAGCCGCTGCTCGAGCACGGGACGGGAGACTGCGAGGAGGATGAAGCGGATGTTGACCGACGGAATCTGCGGGGTAAGCTGGTCCCGGTAACTCTGCTTTAATGCGGAACAGCCGAGGATGCCGCTGATTCCCGATTCATACCAACCCAGCAGCAACTGGTGCAGCGTGTCCAGCCAGGGCTTGCGATCTTCATCGGTCAGCGGGATGCCGGCATGCATCTTCGCCTTATTGGCTTCGGAATGGAAGTCGTCCGCGTCGGCAAAACGCCAGCCCGTCTCCGCAGCCAGCAGTTTGCCGATCGTGGTCTTGCCCGACCCGGTTACTCCCATGAGCACAAGAATCATAGCTTTCTTTTAATATCATGCGGCGAGCCAGCGCAATGGCTACTGGGCAACTGCCTGCTTTATGTCGTTCACCACGTTGGAGGGGTCCCAATCATTACTTGGGTACCAGCGGAAGATTTTGCCCCCCGGGCCAACAATGACCGTGGAGAGAGAGTGGGTCAGGGTAGTGTTGTCGCCGGGGCTCACGCCCACGTCAAAAAATTGGTCCACCTGCTCCAATTCCGATGAGGAAGGGGCCGCGAAATCCCAGTGAGAAAAAGCTCCGGCGCCATGTTCGCCAGTGTAGGCGCTTCCATAGCTGCGCAGCACTTTTGGCGTGTCATGCTCAGGATCGAAGCTGACGCTCAGCAAATGGGTCTTGTCGTACAGCGCGGGATTGGCGGCAAGCTGCTTCTGGACTGTGGCGAAATTGCGGCTCATGCGGATGCAGTAATCGGGGAGGGGGCACCGAGTATAGATGAAGGTGACCAGCAACACTTTGCCGCGAAATTGCTCCATCGTAATGGCCTTACCGCTTTGATTCACGAATTTGAAATTCGGCACCGCCTGCCCTGGTGCGGGAACGTTATAGAACTTTTCCGGTTTGTAATCCGGTTTGGCCTGCGCCGTGACGTCGATCTGGTCCAGCACACTGGCGGAGGTCGAGATCCGCAACCGTGCGCTGACGTGATCTCCCGGGTGAAGTTCCGTCGCCACACCCGGTTGGGCAAGCTTATAGGGCATGGTCATCGCACCCATGAACCCTGGAATCGCCTCAGTATCAATGGTGACGATCCCCTTCGCCGCATCTGAGGAGACCACGATTCCCTTGAGTTGGTAAGTCGCTGCATCCCCAGGGATCGCAGCGTGCTGATCCTCGCCCCGGTCATCACTATGGCAGCCGGCGAGAATGCTCAAGCCGACAATAAACAAGATCATGGAGCGCCCTGCCCCACGAACAAATGGCTGCATGTTCCCTCTCTCTTTTTATCCTAGAGCCTGCCGTGCCAAGGTGAAAACCCACAGATCTCTCCGCTATACCAGGGCATGGCTTCAGCAGTGCCGTAAGACCCCAACTATGGTTTGGGCCTTCGATCGAATCAAGTCTCGGAGGAACGGCTGCACTTCAGCCCTGTACAAATTAGATTGTTCAGCATGGCCAAATTTGGACAACACACCCTATCTATAGAGCCAACTCTGCGGAAATGCGCGCATTTTCCGATAGCCACTGCTCTGATGCTCTGTATCAGGGCACGACTTTAGTCGGGCCGTACGGCGGAAGCCAATGAGGGCTTTAGCCCCTGAGGTACGCTCTTCTGAACTCAATGGCGGGCTGAGTTCAGCCGTCCCTGCGGGACTCATCCTCACTCAAAATCTCGCCCACCCCTTTTAGCGAAATTTTGCAGTCAGATGCCCCCCCAAAAAACCCGCTAGAAATGAAACCGATACCGAACCTGTCCATAAATCTGTCGCGGATCGTTGTAGTGAAACCCACCAAACGTAAGGCTGTTATCCAGCAATCTCCTCGTGTTGGAAATATTCGACGCATCCACCGAAACAGAAAAATTCTCCCCAAACGTCTTCCCCACCTGCACGTCCGCCGACACGTGTCCCGGCAGATAATCTCCACTAAACGGCGATGGCGGATCGGTGAACCCATTCGAAAAACCCGAACCATAGTAGACATTGAAAGACGCGTACGCATGATAAGGAAGATTCCCATTCATCCCCACGTTCAGCGTGTTCCGCTGATCGTGGTCCAACGCAGAATAACCTTCGTCTGCCGCGCAATCCGGCGAATCCGGCGGATAGCAAATCAACCCGCCCGTAATCGCCCCTCGTTGTTGTGCTAACTGATTCGAATAAGCCAGGTGAGCCTGCCCATAACGCCATAATCTCGGCGAATGCAGCGTCACTTCCCAACCTTGAATCAGCGCCCCCTGCACCGTGACCGGGATGAAGATACTCGATTCGCCGACATTACTATGATCGAGAAAATTATTGGCTCGGGTTTTAAAAGTATCAGCGTCCAGTAGCCAGCCACGAAACGGAATTTGCAGCCCGAATTGATGCTCCTCATCTCGCTCCCCGTGTAGCGGCACAAACGTGGTGTTGTTGCCGTTCGCGAACTCCAGCACCGGACCGGAAAGGCTGGTAAGCGGCGGCGGTTGATAAAAGTGACCATAAAACCCGCGCAATACCCATCCAAGCTTCGGGATCAGCACAGAGGCGCCAATCCGCGGATAAACCGCATTCTCCACCACGCCCGCTTCCACATGCGATTGCCGCAAGCCTCCGACCAGCGTTAGCCAAGTGGCGGGTTTATAGCTGTCCTCGACAAACAACTCTTCCACCCCGCCATTGATGGTTTGCGGCTGAGAAAAATTCGGATTGCTGCCGTCGTTAAAGACCACCCCAAACACATCGTGCTCATGCTGTCCGTAACCGTAGATTCCGCCACTCAGCGAATTCTTTGCGATCACCGTCGAGACGGAGGCCTGGACACCGCCATAATTCCCTGTCTGATCGGAAGAAGTCGCGTTCGGCAAATCATCGAAGCTCGGATCATATTTCGCGTTGTTGTAGTGAAAGAACGGCGAGACCTGCAGCAGCGTCGAAGCGTTGAAGTTGTGCACCCAGGTGAAAGCCGCATAGGCGTCGTTCTCATGCTCCCCATCCCGCAAGCCGCTGGAATTATAGAGCTGGTTTTGCCACGAATCGACATCGGGGTCATAGGGAATCTGGTAGTAGTCCGAACGTAGCTGGGTCACCAGGCGCAATTGGTTGGCAGCATCGCGGTTGTACAACAACGAAACAAATCCGCCGTAGCCGTTACTGGCATCGTGAACAGGCTGCTCGATGGGCGGCTGCAATCCGTACTGGCTGCGATTGCCATTGAGGCTGGTGTACCAGGCGAATTTTTGCGTATGGTTCCCCAGGCTGAGCTGGTCGTTGGTCTGATAGAAGTTGCCCAGCGTCAGCACGAGTTCACCCTGGCGGTTACGCTCAAACCCCGAGCGAGGAACCACGTCAAAGATCCCGTAGGTACGATCGCCCATATCGGCCCGATAGCTGCCCCGCGCCACCTCGACATAGTCGATATCTTTAGGATCGATCTGGGGAGCAATATTGCTGGCGATGTTGGTGTTGGGGATCGCTACTCCGTCGATCAGCCAGCTCAATTGATGGCCGCCGCGCATGTGCAGCATATCGTGCGTCATGTACGCGCCCGGTACGTAGTCCGTGATCATTGCCAGGCTATTGGTTTGGCTGGCCCCCGGGGTGCGGGCAATATCCTCGCGGCTGATCAGCGTAGTCGGCGTGACACTTTCAGTGTTCACGGCGGAGGCGTCGCTATTGACCACCACCGACTGCTGGACGGACTCCACCTGGAGTTCGAAGTGCAAGACCGGCGTAGCGTCAGAAGCGACCGTGATGCTCTGCGTAGTGGTGGTGAAACCCTGCTGAGCTACGGTGACCACGTATACGCCCGGCGGCACCGCGGATAAGCTGAACTCCCCGCCGCTATCCGTTTTTCCACTGACCAAAAAATCAGAGTGGGCGGCACGCAAAGTAATCGTTGCGCCCGCAATGGGGCGATGTTGCGGATCGTGGACGACTCCGCGGACGGCGGTCAACTCCGCCGCCCGCGCCAATGGCAGATACACGAGCGCGGCGATGAGCAAGCAGCATCGGTAGAAACAAGACATGTCTTTCTCCGTAGGTAGTGCAACCAGATTGTCTGGATCTAAGCGGAGTAAGACGAAGGCGGTCCGCGGGGAGCGGAGCGGCGGAGCACGCGCGTCGCGATCGCATCCGCCAGGAGCTGGCGGTCGAGAGAAACAACGACCAGCCCGAAGCGTGTGCGCGCGGTGAAATCCGCGGTGATGGAACCGGTAGCGGCTGCGCGAGGGTTCTGATTAAAAGGGCAAGCCGGCTGACGCAGCAAGGGGCCGGCTTCTGGCGATGCACTGGCCATGGACCCCATCACGCAGGAGTGCACTCCGTGAGCGCGGCAGCAGATGGGCAATAATTGTTCCGGCGCAGTAAGTGCCAACGCTGTTGCCGCCGGCAACAATGTCGCAAATACGCACAGCAACGCGAATGCCGCAATCCGCCGCATGCAGTGAGTGTACACGCGTTTGCGCTCCCGGCGCAGTCACAGGGCTTTGCGGTATAAAACAAGCATGCAACTCCCCCCGGCCATCGCGGCAGCTGTCGAAGCCGGCGATACGGTCATTGCATCCAGCGCCCGCGCCGCCCGTGCCCTGCGGCGGCTTCATGGGGAAGCCCAGCGCGCACAAGGACGGGAAGCATGGCAATCACCCGACATCCTGGATTGGGATAGCTGGTTACATCGCTTGTGGCAGAAGCGCCTGCGTTCCGGCAGCGAGACACGCCTGCTACTCACCGCACTGCAGGAGCAGCAGATCTGGGTCGACCTGGTAAAGCCAAGCATCGAGGGACTGCGGCTGATCTCTGTACCCGGCGTCGCCGAATTAGCACAGGAGGCGTATGGCTTGCTGTGTGCCTACGGCGCTCTCGATTTCCTGAGCGGAGAAAAGCTCGGCGGTCCGGATGTAGAAAGTTTTCGTATGTGGGCCCGCAGCTTTGAACGTAAATGCCGGCAAGAGGATTGGCTGAGCCGCAGCAAACTGCCATTGGAACTAGCGGAAGCGGTGCAGGCCGGCCAGGAGGAGGCACCCTTCCGCCTGGTGCTGACCGGCTTCGATCGCATAACCCCGGCGCAGCAGGACTTGTTCGACGCCTTCAAAGAGCAAGGGCACGAGATCGCGCTCGTGGAGCCTTCTGAAGTCTTGCCGGGGCAAACAAAATTTCTGGTCGAAGCAATCGACAGGCGAGATGAGATCGCCACCTGTGCATTATGGATACAGCGTGAACTGGAAGCCGCCGCTACGCAGAACCACACGTGCCGCATTGCCGTGGTAGTGCCAAAAGTCTCCCGAGAACGGCCTGAGATCGAACGCGCCTTTCGCCAGGTACTTGCACCCGAAGCAGTTGCAATTAGGGCACGCGACTTGCCGCTCCCCTACGAGTTCTCCCTGGGCGTTCCTCTCGCCGACGTTCCCATGGCGCGGAGTGCTCTGCTCTTGCTGCGTTGGATGAGCAAACCACTCCTTCAGGACCAGGTCAGCTGGTTGCTGCTCTCGGGTTTCCTTTTGGAGCAGCAGGACGAACTGCTCGCCATCGCAGAGTTCGACGTCAACGTCCGCCGCCGAGCCATGCGCCAACCGGAACAGGATCTCGATAGCTTCCTGCATTCGGCTTACCCGCCGGAAAAGCTTCGCCATCGGCTGCAGGCGGCCCGCCGGTTGCTCCACCTGGACAGCAAACTGATTTTTGCCCAGTGGGTTCACGTGGCGGATCAAATACTCGAAGCCGTCCACTGGCCTGGAGCAAACGTACTGGAGAGCGAAGATTTTCAGGTGCAGGCGCGGTGGTCTCGCCTGCTCGATGGCCTGGCCGCGCTGGCGTTCGACGGGCGCATTGTCGACTACGCGGAGTTTCTCGAAGTACTTGAACAGCAGGCCAATCAGACCATTTTCGCGCCCGAATCGCGGGATGCACCCGTACAGATTCTCGGACCGTTGGAAGCAGCGGGCCTAACCTTCGATGCGCTCTGGTTCCTGGGCGCCGATGACGCCAGCTGGCCCGCGGTGGGACGGCCTCACCCTTTTCTGACGCGCTCCCTGCAGCGCACCCACAATATGCCCCACGCGGAAAGCACTGCGGACTGGAAGCTTGCTCAGCAAGTAACGGCACGCCTCGAAAGAAGCGCGGCAAAATGCGTATTCAGCTTTTCCACGCAAAATGCGGAGGGCGTCTGCCGCCCATCCACGCTGGTAAGCTCCGTGGAACCCCGGATAGGGTCGAAAGCCCTGCGCGTATCAATCGGGGCCAGCGAGGCCGTTTCCCCAAAGGATGACCTCTCTTTCCTGCTGGTCGAAGACGAACCAGCGGCCGTTCTCCCCTGGCCCAAAGAGCAGGATGCCGGCGGCGCGGAAATACTGCGGCGTCAGGCAGCTTGTCCCTTTCAGTCCTTTGCCACCCGGCGCCTCGGCGCCAGGCCCATGGATGCCACCGACTGGGGCCTCGAACCTCGCGAGCGCGGCTCCGTGGTGCACAAGATCCTGGAAAGTCTTTGGTTGGAGCTAAGAACCCGCAACGCTCTCCTTGAGGCGCGCAGAGACGGTCGACTGCACGCCATCGTCGAGCAACACGTCAAAGCGGCTCTCGATAAATTTCGGGAACGTACGCTGCAGCACAGTTGGAGCCAGGCATACCTCGACGCAGAGCAGGAGCGCATTGTCTCGCTTATCGAAGAGTGGTTGGCTTACGAAGCCCAACGCGCAGATTTTACCGTCGAAGCCGGCGAAGAGAAGCTTGCGGCAACCGTGGGAGAGCTCAAACTCCAGGTACGGGTGGATCGCATTGATGCAGTCGAAGGCGGGCGGGTGATCATCGACTACAAAACAGGCATGCTGACTGGTGTTTCGTGGGACGGTCTCCGTCCTGACGAACCGCAACTGCCGCTGTACGCAGGGTTTGGCCAGATCGACGATTTGAAAGGTGTGCTGTTGGGTAGGGTTCGCGAAGACAAAGTCAAATTCATCGGACGCGTGGAAGATGCCCGCCTCGTCATGCCGCGGGACTCTAAATTGATTAAGCCTCCCTACAGTGCGGACATGTTGCGGAATTGGCAGAATGTCCTGCTCGACCTCGGACAGCAGTTTCTGAAGGGCGAAGCGCAGGTCGACCCTAAGCAGTATCCCAAGACCTGCGAGTTTTGCGACCTGCCCGGACTTTGCCGGATTGCCGAGAGCGATCCCGTCAACACCGGCGATGAGGACGAGAGTGACGACTGATCGCCAGCCGGTCGATCAAAACGCCCGGGCCCGGACGCTGGAGACCAACGAATCATTCCTCGTTCAGGCACCCGCCGGTTCCGGCAAGACCGAACTTCTGACTCGGCGGCTGCTCAAACTGCTGGCGGAAGTGGACGAGCCGGAACAGATCCTGGCCATCACCTTTACCCTCGCAGCTACCGCCGAAATGCGGGAGAGAGTCGTGAAAGCGCTCCAGGAAGCTCGGGATACGCAGGAGAGTGGTGAGGAATTTCAGCTGGCGCGCAACGCCCTCGCCCACGATGCCCGGCGGGGATGGAACCTTCTGCAACAGCCGGAGCGCCTGAATATCCGAACCATCGACGCGGTCTGCCTCGACATCGCCCACCAAACTCCCTTGCTTTCCCGCCTGGGTGGTTCGCTCTCCCCTACAGACAAACCGCAGCCGCTCTATACCCTGGCGGCTCGCCGCACCCTGGCCCGGTTGGGAGGCGAAGAGCCTTTATCGAGCGCTCTGACTGCCTTGTTGCAGCTGCGCGGCACCAGCTTGCCGGATTGCCAGAAACTGATCGCCGAAATGCTCGATAAGCGGGACCAGTGGGGTCCGGTGCTTTCTCTGGGCCAGGATTGGCCGGCTGTACGGGCATTCCTCGAAGAGCCGCTGCGCCGGAACCACGAAGAAGCCTTCCAAAAGGCTCAAGCGCTGTTCGCGGGACATACCGGCCTGGTGCGAGAACTGCTCGACGTGCTGAGCCAGGCCTGCTGCAACGTCGATCCGGATTCACCCTTGACCGCACTCAACCATGTCTCCCATATGCGGCACTTCACCGAGTATGCCCACTGGAAAGGTCTATGCCACTTCCTGCTGACCAAAGAAGGCAAGTGGCGGAAGAACATTACCAGCGAGATCGGCTTTCCTGGCGGCAAAGAGGGCAAAGCGGCAAAGGAACGTTATGCGTTGCTCGTTGCCGGCCTGGATGCCGAGCCGGAAATTCTGGAGATGCTGTGCGAACTGCGTGAACTGCCGCCCCAGGCATATACCGACGAAGAATCGCAGATGCTGCAGGACATGTTGATCATCCTGCGTTACGCCATCGCGGAGCTCCGCCTGGTATTTGCCGAGCGCGGGGTGGTGGACTTTGTCGAACTCGGTCTCGCGGCGCGCCAGGTCTTGCGCGACGATGAGGGTCAGCTAAGCGAATTGGCTGCGGACGTCGCTGCCCGTTGGCCCCATCTGCTGGTGGACGAGTTTCAGGATACGTCGCGCAGCCAATATGAACTGCTCA
This sequence comes from uncultured Acidobacteriaceae bacterium, assembly GCA_963850235.1. Lineage (GTDB taxonomy): Bacteria > Acidobacteriota > Terriglobia > Terriglobales > Acidobacteriaceae > PALSA-350. The sequence goes on from CAWKKM010000025.1 coordinate 173,285, forward strand.
CCTTGATTGCCAGCGGATGGGAGTCCGCCGGCCGAGGTAGCTGTTTTCTAGTCGGCGACCCGATGCAATCCATTTACATGTTCCGCCAGGCCGAGGTAGAGCTGTTTGAGCGCACCAAGCGCTACGGGCTCGGAGAAGGATCGGCGGCGGTGCATTTAGAACCTTTGCAGTTGCAAACCAACTTTCGCTCTCACGCCGGGCTGGTCGATCGTCTGAACGAGATCTTTGCGCAGGTCTTCGGACCCGCAACGGGGGAGCAATACCAGGTGACCTTCGCCTCATCTACCGCGCATCGTCCGCCGCTGCGCGGCAGCCTGGGCGTCAAAGTGTGGCCGTTTATCTGTGCCTCCCAGCCCACCCCCGCGGAAAAACGGGCGGTCGAAGATGCGGAGGCCAGGCAGGTGGTCAACATCATCCGGGAACATTTGCCCGCGGTCGAAGAAGCCGAGCGCAAGGACGGCGTGTTTCGCATCGCCGTCCTGGTTCGGGCCCGCACCCACCTGGAACTGATTGCGCAGAGACTGCGCAAGGCAGGGATTCCCTTTCGGGCTATCGAGATCGAACAGTTAGGCGAACGCCAGGAGGTCAAGGACCTTACCTCGCTCACCCGGGCACTCCAGCATCCCATGGATCGCATCGCGTGGCTAAGCGTGCTGCGTGCGCCCTGGTGCGGCCTTACGGTCAAAGACCTGCATGTCATTGCCAATAGCGACATAAGAGACTACAACCCGCCTGCGATCCTTACCTTGGTACGCGAGAGGATCCCGCTGCTGAGTGAGGATGGTCAACGAAGAGCGGCGCGCGTGCTTGCGATATTGGAAGACGCCCTGCGCGGCAAGCACCGTCAGGTCTCTCTGGCGCAGTGGGTGGAACGTACCTGGATAACCCTGGGAGGCCGGGCATGCGTGGATCGTGCGGCCTATGCCAATGTGCAGGCTTTTTTTGCCATGCTTGAGCAGCTCGGACCGGAGGCCGTGGGACTCGAAGAACAGATCGCCGAACTGTGTGCGCAGCCGGACCCTGCCGCCAATGAACACTACGGTGTACAGCTCATGACGATCCACAAGGCAAAGGGTCTGGGCTTCGACGTCGCCATCGTACCGGGTCTGGGACGGGTCACCCGCGCCGAAACCCAACCGCTGCTTCGCTGGCTGGAACAGACCCGGCTGGTCGGGCCTGCGGAGCAAGAGGAGCGAGAGTTCGTGGTCGCTCCGATCGGCCGCAATGGGAAACAGGGGGCCATCTATGCCTGGATCGGAGAACTGCAAGGCCGGCGGGAAGATGATGAGGCGAAGCGGCTGCTCTATGTGGCAGCCACGCGAGCGAGCAACGAGCTGCATCTGCTGGGAACCGCAACCTTGAAAAAGAACGGACAGGAGTTGACTCCCGGCTCCAGCGGAAGCCTGTTGGGGATCGCCTGGACGGCTCTGCAACCAGACTTTGAGCGTGCTCGTGCAGAACAGGCGCCGGAGGGAGACGCCGCGCCTCTGCAAGCTGAGTTTTTCTTCCCGCCCGCGGCTCCCACGATCCAGTTGCATCGCCTGCCCGTGGACTGGGAGCGGCCGGAATCAGCCGCCCCGCGAGAGGCTCAGGAAAAGAACCTGGAAGTCATCGAGCGGCCCCGCGGTTCGTTGGCCGCGCGTGCATTCGGAACCGCCGTGCATGCGCTCCTCGAAGATCTCACACGCTTACCGGGCATCGAGGCAGCAGGAGTTTCCCAATCGGTCCTCGACGAGCTGCGCAGCTGGCGTCCCCGCGCCCTGGCGATGCTTCGCTCCGCCGGCTTACCGCGAGCGGACGCGGAATCGCAAGCGGCCGAAGTGCTGCGAGCACTGCAGGGCGTGCTCCAGGATGCAAAAGGACGCTGGATTCTGGGAGCCCGTGCCGGCGCCCAGACGGAGACCTCCTGGTCCGGCTGGTCCGATTCGGCGGGAGCAGAAGTCGTACGAACTCTGCGCGGAGACCGGATCTTTCGCGCTGGAGCCACCCCCTGCTCCACGGAAGAAACCCACTTATGGATCGTGGATTACAAAACCGCCCGCCACGGCGCATCCGGCCTGGACGCCTTTCTCGAAGCCGAAAAGGAAAAGTATCTGCATCAGCTGGAAGCTTATGCCGCCATCATGCGCAAGGTTCACGGAGAAGACCAACCCCTAAGGCTGGCGCTCTATTATCCGCTACTCACCCGCTTGGTCTGGTGGTAGAAACCGCAGACCCTCCGCGCATTTGCTTTCAGAGGGAATCGGACGGGTGCCCCACGTTCGCCTGAGCGTACGTGGGCCGAAAACGGTGGGCGCAGCCCATCGAAAGCTTTAGCTCAATTGCCTGGCAAATCCAGAAGCTCAGTAATACAAATACTTCCGCCACTTATGATCCGAGTGGCCAATCATGCGCATGATATGGCGGCTGGTGTGCAGCGAGAAAGGACGAGGCTCACGCATCAGCTTGATCTCACTGATCTCGCTAAGCAGATGATTCCCCTTCCTGCGATTGCAGGAGTGGCAACACGCCACCAGGTTCTCCCACGTAGAAAGCCCGCCCCGCGATCGAGGAATCACGTGGTCGAGCGTAAGTTCTCCCGCGGGCAAAACCACCCCGCAGTATTGGCAACTGTTTCGGTCACGAAGAAGGATGTTCTTGCGGGAAAGAGCCCGCGTCTGATGGGGAATACGACGATATTCGAGCAGGCGGATGACCGAAGGCATGGGAATGCGCAACAACGCTGCATGCAGAATGGCGCCTTGCTCTTCCTCGGTCTTGGCCACGCCCTTGAGTACCAGGATCAACGCCCGCCGCGCGCCGCAGATATTGATCGGTTCATAGGAGGCGTTCAACACCAGCACCGGCTTCTGCATCGTGTAGGCAGAAGAAACCCGTTGCCCCGGCCAGCCTTCATGAGGCTCAGAGGGTTCGTGAGCCAGCGCACGGCCCTGGGGGTTCCCTTTCGGTTTGCGTGCGTGGATCATGGCTTTTCCCAAAGACATCTTGATCCTCCGTTACAGTCAGTTCACCTGCCTGCTTTCCAGGAAACCTGCTTCCCAGAAAGCGACCCCTTCCCGTTGCGCGCGAGCAACGGTTGCCACCCGGACCGATCGAGCGCCGGCATTCTTCAGCACTCGGCTGCAGGCGCGGGCCGTAGCCCCGGTGGTGTAAATGTCATCCAGCAACAAAACATCGCGTCCCGCCAGCCGCTCGGGATGCGACACAAAAAAAGCGCCGCGCAGATTCTGCCGGCGCTGATGGGTGGTCAGGCCCGCCTGACTCACCGTGATACGCACACGTTTGAGCAAACCCGTTTCCAGGTGCAGCCCCCATTGGGGGTGGCGCCGGCGCATCTCCGCCATGGCCGCGCGCGCCAGCAACTCGGCATGGTTGAAGCCCCGCTGCCGCTGCTTGGCAGTGTGCATAGGCACCGGGATCACCACCATCTGCGAAGCAACTCCAAAAAAGGCTTCCAGCGCTATCGGCCAGGAGCATACCCAAACGGCGGGCAACCGGCTGCATGCCGCGGTACTTGAGTAGATGGACCAGGGAGCGCAGTTCGCCATGGTAGCCGCCGTAGGCAACGGCTTTGACAAAAGCGGGAGGGCTTACCCGGCAGGGCTGGCAGAGCAGGGGCTCAGGGTCGTCACTCGGCAAGGGAGAAAACTGCGCGATGCCCAGGTCCTCCCCACAGCAGGCGCAGAGAATGCCGGATTGGGGAGGAAGTTTCGAGCAGCAGAAATCGCAGATGGGGACGCGGGTAAGACGCAGAACAGATCCGCCGCAAAGGGCGCAAGGGGAGGGGAACAAAGCACAGGAGAGCGAGTCTGCAGGACTTCGAAGCACACGAACAACAGCACGCCAAACCGAAGTTTGCGACAGCGGGACGTCGGGAGTCAGGTTAACAGTCTGACCAGAAAAGACGCACCTCACAGCCGGCCGGCGAGGCTACCCGAGCTGCCCTGCCGCCGTTGTGCAGAGTATACGGGTAAGTCAACCCCGAAAGCCAGCCCCGGTTCAGGCCACTTTCGCAGCAGGTTCACGCCTTGCAACCCGCTTACCGGCAATGGTGGAGGCCACGCCGGCCACGACCAGGGCGGCTCCCGCGTATTGGATAGGCGTAGGCCGCTCGCCGGCCAGAAGCGACCCAAGCAGCAAGGCGATCAGGGGATTGACATAGGCATAGCTGGCAACACGGGTCGTCGGATCGCGCGCGATCAGGTAGACATAGGCCGTAAAAGCAATGATGGAGGCGAAGATGATCAGGTACGCCATGGCGAAACCAATGTGCCAGTCCCACCGATGGGAGAGGGCCGGCAATTTGCCCATCTCCCCCGTGGCGGCGGAGATCAGGAGAAGAAAGCCGCCTCCCCAGGCCATTTGCAGGCCCGAACTCATGCTGACTTGCTTAGGCAGTTGCAGATGGCGGGTAGCCACTGTTCCGCTCGGCCCAGAGGAAGCAGCCCGTGAGCAGGATCAGCGCCGATAGGGTGAAACCGCTGCCATGGATGCCGGCGGGCAGCATCAGCAGGACGACACCGGCAACGCCGAGGACGACGCCAACCAGGGACTTCGTCGTCGGCCGTTGCGAACCGGCAAATAACCATTCCCCCAGCAAGACCCAGACTGGAATGGTGGCCGCGATCACAGCCGCAAGACCCGAGGGCACTTCCTTCTCCGCCCAGAAAAGACAGCCGTAGCCGCCGGCAAACATGATCAGGCCAAGCACAGCGGTGCTGATCCACTGTTGCCGGTTCGGCTGCGGTACCCCTTGAGCGAGGCTAAAGACGTAAAGAATGCCCCCAGCGCACAAAAACCGGAAAGACGCGGCAAAGAAAGGCGGGGTCACCGCAACCACCTGGCGAATGGCCAGGAACGACGCTCCCCACAGAACGTAAATCGCAGCGTAGGCGAGAAGCTTGCGTATTGCCATAAGTCACTGTATTAGATGGAAGCCACTTTCGAGATACAGTTGTTTCCACCAAACGGAGGCACGCCGAGTGCACACAACGCCCCAGTCTTTTCAGCCTTTTGTTCCAGCCACCGAGACCCGCCCCGAACTGACACCCCGGGCCCTGATCCTGGGCTGCATTTTTGGCTTGCTCTTTGGCGCGGTCACCGTCTACGTGGGGCTGCGCGCAGGGCTGACAGTGGGAGCATCGATCCCCATCTCCGTGCTTTCCATCAGCCTGCTGCGCGCGTTTGGGCGAGCCTCGATCCTGGAAAACAACATCGTGCAGACCACCGGGAACTCGGGCCAGTCGATCGCGTCGGGGGTCATCTTCACCCTGCCGGCCCTGATTTTTCTCGGCTTCGACCTCGAGTACACGCGCATTTTTCTGCTGGCGTTGCTGGGCGGACTCCTCGGTGTCCTCTTCATGATTCCGTTACGACGGCAATTGATCGTGGAGGAGCACGGCCGGCTCGCCTACCCCGAAGGCACGGCTTGCGCGGATGTGCTGCTGGCGGGCGAGCGAGGAGGTTCCTTCGCCGGCCGCGTCTTTCTTGGTCTCGGCTTAGGTGGGCTCTACACCTTCTTCCAGAATGAAAACCTGTTCGGCGCGTGGCCAGGCACGCCCGACTATCAACCGCAGTGGTTCAAGGGGGCGGCGATCCGGGCCGATGTCACACCGGAATACCTGGGTGTCGGGCTACATCATCGGACCCCGGATCGCAGGGCTGTTGTTTGCCGGCGGCATTTTTTCCTGGCTGGTGCTGATGCCGGCCATCTACTTCTTCGGCTCCCACTTTCCCCAGGCGATTTATCCCGGCACCAAGCCGATTGCGCAAATGTCTCCCAGCGATCTGTGGGCTTCCTACGTTCGCCCGATGGGCGCCGGCGCCGTCGCAGCTTCAGGACTCATCACGCTGATCAAGACGCTGCCGACCATCATTGGCGCGTTGCGCGGGGCGATGGGAAACCTGCGCCAGAGCGGTGGAGCGAAGAACGTTCCGCTGCGCACGGATGATGATTTGCCTTTCAGCGTCGTGGTCGGTGGGTCGGTGGTGTTGGTGCTGATGATGTTTTTCTTCCTGACATTCAAGCCGGTCCCGGGGGCGCAGGTGAGTTGGATGGCGAACCTGGCGGCGTCGCTGCTGGTGGCCCTGTTCGGATTCCTTTTCGTAACTGTCTCCTCGCGGATCGTGGGCTTGATCGGCAGCTCGTCGAATCCTGTTTCCGGGATGACGATCGCCACACTGATGGCGACCTCGGCAATCTTTCTGGTGAAAGGTTGGACGGCGCCTGCGTTTGGCGCGCTCGCCATCACCATCGGAGGCGTGGTATGCATAGCGGCCGCCAATGCGGGCGATACCTCGCAGGATCTCAAGACCGGCTTTCTGATTGGGGCGACACCGCGCAAGCAGCAGATCGGGTTGGTGGTCGGCGCGTGTGTCTCTACCTTGGCCATTGGGGCGACCTTGCAGTTGATGAACCAGGGGCTGGCGGAATTCCGGCAGACGGCAAGGCCCTGGGATATCTCCGCTATCCACAACGGTGTCCAGGTGGAAGAACAGCATTTCCACCAGCCGCAGATCCGGGTCATGAACGCCGGCAAGCTTGTCGATACGCGGCCGGGCGGTGGTTACGTTTTGTTGAACGCGCTGAATTCTGCTGAGTTGGCCGATGGAAAGTATCTCTACAATCCGCAAACGCAGCAGATTGAGGTGCAGTGGATTCAGGGGATTGGAAGCGAAAAAGCAGCGGCGCCACAAGCACGGCTGATGGCCACGGTGGTCAACGGAATCTTGGGCCGCAAGCTGCCATGGGGATTGGTATTGCTTGGCGTCTTCCTCGTCATCGCCGTGGAGATACTAGGGATTCGTTCGCTGTCATTTGCGGTAGGTGCCTACTTGTCGATTGCCACCACGCTGGCAATTTTTGCCGGTGGCATCGTGCGCTGGATGATCGACAGGGCGGTCGAGAAGACCGAAAGCGAGAGCGAAGTGAGTCCAGGATCGCTGTATGCGAGTGGACTGATTGCGGCCGGGGGAATCGTCGGGTTGATCGGGGTTGCGCTCAAGCTGTACGAAACCGCAACCGGAAAGCAGGATGTGCTCTTGTTCCCAGCAAACAATTTCCTGCACCACGATTGGGTTTCGGTGCTCATGTTTGTATTGTTGGCAGGTTCGCTCTACTACTTTGCGCGCAAGCCCCTGAAGCAATGAGAGAACATCACTACTATGTCTACATCGTCGCTAGCCGGACCAACGTCCTCTATGTTGGTGTGACCAATAGCGTGTGGAGACGCACGGAAGAACATCGGGAGGCTGTCGTTCCGGGTTTCACGGCTGATTATCGATGCCACCGCTTGCTTTGGTATGAGTGCTATCAGTACATCAACAACGCGATTAATCGAGAAAAGCAGATCAAGCGATGGGGACGCGCCAAGAAGATATGGCTCATCGAGCAGATGAACCCTAGCTGGGTCGACCTAAGCGAGGCATGGAGAAAGGAAAGCGCAGAGAGATGACAATGAGTAGGTGGAGCGCGCATTCGGTTTCCCACGACCAAAAATCGCCGAGTCTGACAAAAAACATTCCAGGAAAGTGCCTCAACACAGAGATCTCTCCACTTCGCTTCGCTTCGGTCGAGATGACAATTCAGTTGTGAGGCGAATGCTGTCGTTGTCGCACGGGACAGCATAACCCGCCGGTTGTAATTTTGCCACCCTGTCTTGGGAAAACGAAAGCTTGCTCCACCTACCCCTTGTCATCTCGACCGAAGCGAAGCGAAGTGGAGAGATCTCTGTGTTGAGGCACTTTCCTGGAAATGTTTTTTGATTATTCCGTCCGCAGCCGCTTCAAGGCATCGCGGCCGCCGGGGCTGGACCCATCGACACGCACGGCCGCTTCAAATGCTTGTTTGGCACCGTGACTGTCGCTGCGATCGATCAGGACCTGGCCGTAGTAGTCGAGCGCTGCCGCTGCCAACTGCGGAGGCAGAATACCCTTGACTACAGCAGCTTCAGCCCGCGGAGCAATGAAGGTAAAATCGCTCGCCGCCTGTTCCCTGCGCTTATAGAAAAAGGGCAAATGCCAGACCGACGCACCACGAATGAAACGGGCTTCAAGATCGTTGGGCGCGCGGTTCACTGCCTGGTCCATCCTGGCCAGACCTTCATTGGCTAGTCTGCGCTTGTCCCATATGGCCCAGGTGTGAGCAGCATCCAGAAGCTCCAGGCTGCCGCTGTAAGCATCGACCACCGCATTTCCCAGGGTAGTCCTGCGACAACGTCCGTAAACGTGGCACGAGCTTTATCTGCTGCTGCACGATTTCCCTGCAGGTAGGCGAAATATTGCGTACGACCTTCTGCCAGGCGCTGCTCAAAGCTGTCGCCTCCCTGCAGCACAGCGGAGGAAGCCAGCAAGATGGCCAGGAGTAACCGCAATTACCCATAGAAATGAAATGCTGTCGCAGAGCAAACAGTTGCATCACCCCAGCCGATAAGCCCGCTCTTTCCAGGTAACTTGCTGGCCCGCAATTTTGCGCAGCAACGCGTACCACTGAAGAAACAGCAACACACTCACCCCCACCGGATGCACCAGCGCGCTATAAAGAGACTGCCGATATTTCCAGACGGAAACCAACCGCGGGACAAACGACGCGGCCAGAGCCGCGACGATGAGCGATCGCGCACCATGGCTGTACGACGCCGGCGCGATGACCACGGAAATAGCCAGCAGCAACGGCAAAACCTGTCCACAAAACAGCAGCAAAGTGAAAGGCAAGATGCGACCCGGCGCCGCCATACCCTCGGTGGCATTTTTTGCCAAACCGAACCAAACCTCCGACGCATTGTGATACATGCGGCAAGTGGCAAGGTGAGTCAGGTCGGCAATATCCGTGCGCAGACCGTGACGCCGAAAGAGCTGAGGCAGCAGCAGACCATCATGCATGGTGGTACGAATCTCCGAGTGGCCGCCGCTCTTACGATAGGCATCGCGGCGCACCATGAGGAACTGACCGCAGCCTACCGCGAACCCCGGCGTCGGAAGCGCGCGCATACCGGCCAGCGGCAGATACGAAAGCAGCACAAAATGGATCAGCGGCAACAACAAACACTCCAAAGGAGAGTCCGTCTCCTGGCGCGGAAAACCGCTCACCAGATCCGACCCGGAGCGCCGCAGAAACGCGGTCATATTCGCCAGAGCCTCCGGCGCAAGACGAACATCCGCATCAAGAAAGCAGAGGATCTCCGAACGAGCAGCCGCGGCGAGCGAGTAACAAGCGTGCTGTTTGCCGTTCCATCCTCTAGGCAGAGGAGCAGAAGTACGCAAGCGCACGCGTGCATCCTTTTCCGCAAAGCCACGGACAATCTCCGCGGTTCGATCGGTCGAGGCGTCGTCGAGCACCACAACCTCGATCTCGACGCCGCGCGACGCCAGCAAACTGGCCAGCGACGCGCCGATCACACGCTCTTCATTGCGCGCGGGAATCAGCACCGAGACAGCAGCCGGCAGAGCGCAACTCCCTGTTTCGGCACAGCTATCGGGCTCCGGTTCCCGATAGAGCAGCATATTCCAAACCCAGAGCAAGGCGGGCGCCGTTGCACAACAGAATGCAAGCACAATAACAGCGCTCATAGGTGGCGGATGCTCCCATGGCTGCCTTCATAAACGCGCCCGGTCAGCAGGCCAACAAACCGCTTCCAGGCCTCATAGACGCCACTTATGCCAACCCGCCCGGAGAGGATAGTTTCGAAACGCGCCGGATCGCGAAGTTTGACCAGAGTTGCAAGCTCGTCCTGGGTTGCCGTCAGCGCGGCCTCCAACCGCTCGTTCCACACCGCGGCACTGCTAAGCTTCCCATCAGCCACCTCCAACGGCTGCCCGCAGGAAACCAGGATCTCCGGCAGCCGCTCATCCCAAAACGTGTACTCGAAGGCCAGGGGGACCAGCGTGCACGCGCCAAGCCGCGCGACCAAAGCTGCCAGCCCGGGGCGAAAGCTCGCGGGACGAGTACGCATATCCGTAAATCGCCCCTCCGGAGTGACCCAGAGAACGGAGTTCGGGATGGAAAGAATCTGCTGAGAAGCACGAAGGAATTGAGCCGCTCCGCGCCGGGTTCCGTTCTCTACCGGGAACAGGCCCAGCTTGCGGAGAAATCCATAGTGCTTCAGGGCAAGCCGCATCCATCGGGCCATAATGCGAGGCCGCGGGAAGAAAGTAGCGCGAGATGACGATGCAGGCAAGCGGGTCCCACCACGATGCATGATTGGCGAAGACGATCAACGGACCGGCTGTGGCAGGAAAGCGGCCCAGGGTTCGCCACGCGGATCGCGTGGAAATGCCGCCCCATATACCAATGCAGGTAGCGGGAAAAAAACGAAAGCAAGCGCCGCGACGGAGCGACCAACCCCGTGCGAAGATCACTCGCGTCCGCTGCTTTTCCTGATGGGCTCAACGCCACTCCAAATTGTCCGGGTGGTTCATTATGCATGAGCCAGTAGCTCTTCTGCGTGAAGCCGCGCAGATATTGCGGCATCCGCCCCGCGGTAGCGCTGGTCCAGGGCATCGGCGGCGATCCATCCGCTCATCATCACCATCGGCATTCCGGGGCCGGGATGCGCCGCCCCTCCCGCCAGGTAGAGACCCTCGACATCAGGACTGGCGTTAGCCGGTTTGAAGGCGCCGCTCCAACGGCCATGGCTCGAAATGCCATAGATCGCTCCATTCAGCACCTTGTATCGCTCATGGATATCGACCGGCGTCAGGGCGCGCTCAAAAACGATCCGCTCCTCAATATCGGCCAGACCGGCGGTACGCTTTAGCTTATTGAGAATCACCTGGCGGTAAGCAGGAAACATCTTCGCCCAATCATGCTTAGGACGCAGAAACGGAGTGTGCACCAGCACATAGAGCGCATCCCCTCCTGCGGGCGCGGTCGTGGCATCCGTCGCAGAGGTGGAAGCGAGATAACAAGTCGGATCGGGTGCGGGCTCGGCCAGATCGTAGATGTGGTGGAATTCCTCGTGCGGGTCGCGCGAGAAAACGAAGTCATGATGGGCCAGATGCTCGTAACGCCGGTTGAGCCCGAGGTAAAGAACCACACCGGAACACGCCGGCTCGTATTCTCTGCGTTTGTCAAAGCGATCGGCGACCGCCCCGCCAAGCAATTCGCGATAGGTACGCACCGCGTCTTCATTGGAAACCACCGCGTCAAAGCGATGCTGCCCGCCGTCGCTTGTTTCGAGACCGGAAACAGCGTTGCCATCCGTAAGCAGGCGGGCAATCTCGATCGACGTGTGATAGCGGACGCCAAGCTCGCTGCCCAGGCGAACCAGCGCCTGGGGCACGGCGCGGGTGCCGCCCTTCGGATACCAGATGCCTTGTTCCGCTTGCATGTGACCAATGGAACAAAGAATCGCCGGGGAGTTATCGGGCGACGAGCCCACATATTGCACGTAGTGATCGAGCATCTGAGCTACGCGCGGGTCCTTGATGAATTCGCGAATCGTTCCGGACACGCTCTGCCCCAGGCGCATACTCAGAACATCTTTGAGGACCCCGATCTGGAAGCTTCCGCCGATATCGAATGTGTCGCGCATCGAACCGACCGACTTCCAGAAGAAGAACTTGTCTGAGATGCGTGTGCAGCCTCTCCGACAACGCCATGAACTCGGAGAAGCGAGTGCCCAGCCCCGGTTCCCTGCCCTCGAGCGATGCGGCCATCTCGCGGACATCGTCTTTGAGGTCCAGAACCGTGCCGTCATCGAAGAAGCATCGCCACTGCGGGTCGAGGCGAACCATTTCCAGGTAGTCGCTCATGCTGCGGCCGGCTTCGCAGAAGATGCGCCGCAATACCGAGGGCTGGATCAGAATGGTCGGGCCCATATCAAACCGAAACCCTTGCTCTTGCAGCACCGCGGCCTTACCACCCAGCCATGGATTCTTTTCGAAGACTTCGACCTGGTAGCCGCGCGCAGCCAGCGTACACGCCGCCGAAAGTCCTCCTAACCCTGAACCGATCACTGCAACCCGCATGCGATTTCTCCTCAGCCCTAATCGAGCCGTGCAGCCGCTCGCAGAAGACGGCGAAGGCCATGCCACCGGGCGAGCCAGCGACCGCCATGAACTGCCTGGATGTACCCAGCAAAGAACGGCTGGTGTACGCCCGTCGTGGGCCGATAGGCCCGGCCATCGCGACTGCGTTGGGTGACGATCGTCTTGAGCGCCGTCATCTCCAACAAACCCTCGCGGCCGCGGGTCACGCCGAAGCCGCTCGATTTGCGGCCGCCGAAGCTGACACGAGGATCCGCCGTGCCGACGATCAAGTCATTGATAAGAACAGTCCCCACCGGCAGTCGCGAAGCCAATTTGCGCGCTTCGGGCTCGGGCCCGAACACGGCCGCGGTGAGCGCGTAAGGACAGGCTGCGTGCGCCGCGATCGCAGCCTCTGTATCAGGCATATCGAACATGCCCAGCACAGGGGCAAACATATCCGTCTGCATGATGGCCATTTCGGAATGAGCCCGCAGGATCAGGACGTAGCGCAGTCCCGCATCCGACTCATCCCTGAGAACAGCGCCTCCGCGTCGACTCGCGTCCTGCAACAGATCAGCAAGTTGGGAATGGGTGCTCACAGGCAGGACGACTGGAGAAAGGCGTTTCAATTGATCGATGAGCGCTGAGACAAAATCAGGGTGAGCGCCGACCAGGAAAACACGCCGCGGCGCCATGCAAGTCGCAGAACCGTTGAGCCGCAGGCCAAAGGCCAGTGCCGCAACCGTTCGATCAAGATCAGCACCCGGCAAAACGAAGACGGCATCGCATCCGGAAAGTTCCATGACGGAGGGCGTCAGCGTATCCGCGAGCTGATGCAAAACCTCAGTACCAGTAACGGCAGATCCGGTGAGAAAGACTTTATCGACGCCGGCAGCGATCGCGTCGCGCGCGGCCTGGGCCGATTCATCCAGTAACTGAAGCAAGCCGGGATCGAGGCCGTTCCCCACCAAAGCATCGCGCAGCGCCTCTGCGGCCGCTGTGCCGCCCGGCGCAGGCTTCCAAAGCACCGCGTTGCCGGCCGCAAGCGCCTGCAAAACCTGCACGCCAGGAAGAAACAGGGGATAATTCGCGGGCGCAATGACGAGTACCACACCAAGCGGATCGCGCCTGGTCTCGGCCGTCACACGGCGAAGCCAGAACGGGCGGGTGTGGGTGCTGAGCCGCTGAGGAGCAAGAATCCAGGCGGCCTCACGCTCGAGAAAGCGGCAGGCCTCGACTAATGGAAGCACCTCGGATACCAAGGTGTCTGCAACCGTACGATGTAATGCCCCCGGCTGTCTCGCAAGGAATGGTTTGCGCGATTTCCTCTGCGGTCGCGGCAATTTGATGGCGCATGCGACGCAGGAGAGCAAGCCGCACCTTGATGCGCGTGCGCGCCCAGATTTGCTGCGCTTCCCGGGCCTGTCCCAGGGAAAACGGCCGGGCCTGCGCCCCGCGCTGCATCCTCAACGGCATAGTCATCATTGTGCACCCTGCCTTCATCCTATGATGCAGCTTCGTACAAGGCAGCTTCCGCCAGCAGCGGCTCAGTCTCCCACTGCGGCTCGACCTTGAGGTCTTCGAGCAGCAGGCGCGCGGTAATGCGAGCGGATTCGAAAATCACCGGCAAGCCGCTACCGGGATGGGTGCCGCCGCCAACCAGGTAGACGCTGTCCAGATCTTCAAACCGGTTGTGCGGCCTGAGGTGCAGCATTTGCCGCAGATTGTGAGCCATGCTGAAGGTGGCGCCTTTGTGCAGTCCGTAGTCGGTGCGCCAGTCGGCGGGCGAAACGATTTTTTCAAAGCGTATGCGGCGCTCCACATCCGCGATTCCGATCTTCTCCAACTGCCGCAGAGCCAGTGAGCGAAAGCGCGCCTGTTCGGCGGCCCAGTTGACGTTTTTATGCTCATGCGTCACCGGAAGCAGAACGTACAGCGTACTCATCTTCTTCGGAGCAAGCGAAGGGTCGGTCACGCAAGCGTTCTGCACATAGAATGACGGATCGTCCGAGAGCTGATGCAGCTCTTCTATATCGCGGAGGTTCTGCTTGTAATCCGCAGCCAGATAGATCGTGTGATGAGAGACGTCGTCGTAGAGGCCATCAATACCCAGGTACAGCATGAAGGTGGAGCAGGAGAAGCGCTTCTTCTCGATCCTGGTGTCGGTCCAGCGGCGGCGAATGCTATTCGGAACCATGCGTTGCATGGCTTGCGCAAAGTCAGCATTGACCACCACGGCATCGGCCGGCGAGGGTCCGGTTTGCAGTGCGCACTGCAGTGCACTTGCGTCCTGCAAAAACCATCTCTTCGACCGGTTCGTTCAGCAGCACCCTGGCGCCCAGGTCTTCAGCGATTCGGGCCATCGCCCTCGTGACAGCGCCGCAACCACCCACCGGATGAAAGACGCCATGCTCGTACTCGAGAAACGACAGGATGCTGAACAGGCTGGGACAGGTAAACGGCGACATGCCCAGGTACTTCGACTGGAAGCTAAAGCCGAGGCGAATCCGCTCATCCTTGAAATACGTACGCAGGTCAGAATCGAGCGAGCGCCAGGGCCGCAACAGGGGCAGCATCTTGAGCATGTCGAGTTTTGCCAGGTCTCGCCAGCTTTCGAAGGGCGATTCAAGGAACGGCAAAAACTTTTCGAGCTTGTTGCGGTTGTCGCAAAAGAAGCGGTGGAAGCCGCGAGCGTCTTCAGGGCTGAGCGCACCGATCGCACGCTCCATCCGCTCAAGATCCGGCGTGGCCACCAACTCTCCGCCAGACCCGAAGACCAGGCGGTACTGGGGATCCAGCCGGTACATGGGGATCTCCTGTTCGAGGTTCCTTCCTGCGGTAGCAAGGATCTCGCGCAGCACCCTGGGGTAAAGAAAGAATGTAGGTCCTGTGTCGAACTTGAAACCGTTGCGTTCCATGGTGGAGGTACGGCCTCCAACCACTTCCCGGCGCTCGACGACCGTTACGTCAACGCCTGAGCGTTGAAGCAGAATTGCTGCAGCGAGACCGCCTGGACCGGCCCCGACAATAATGACTCTTTGCTTTTGCTTAACCATTCGTTCGAGAGGTGGCAACTCAGCCGACTTCTTGAATTTTTCACAAGTGACCCTCTCGCGCCACTGGGCAAGGGCGGCTGATTCCAGCGGATGCGGAAATCGAGGCTTTCTTTTTGCTCCTGCCAAACTTCAACTACCCAGCGATGGATTCTGTGTCACTTTGCGACATGTTGCGGATGAGTGGAGAGCGATCGTGCAGCAGAGCGGCCTTGCCGGACGAGGTCGGGCAAGCCCACGCCGTAGTACGCGCTCCCCACCAGACGCAGGGTCGGCGTCGCGCCCAGCAGCGACTCAAGCTCTGCCATACGATCCAGATGACCCACGGAATATTGCGGGAGCGAGAGAGGCCAACGGCGTACGACTGTCTCCGCGGCTTGCGGCAGTGGACCTAAGACACGGCCGAGCTGCAAACGAGCGCGTTCGATGATCTGATCGTCTCGATTCCTTGAGCAGCGCTTCGCCGGAGTGGCCTCCGAAGAAAGCCCTCAGCAACACCGCCCCCGGCGGAACTCGTCCGGGAAAC
This sequence comes from uncultured Acidobacteriaceae bacterium, assembly GCA_963850235.1. Taxonomy (GTDB): domain Bacteria; phylum Acidobacteriota; class Terriglobia; order Terriglobales; family Acidobacteriaceae; genus PALSA-350. Next base: position 188,831 of record CAWKKM010000025.1, read on the forward strand.
TTCTGGTCGACGAATGTACAGGCCAGGAGCGGGTACTCTTCCCCAGTCCCGTTGCCCGCGAGCCTGCGGAACCACGAAACCAAAGCCGCGGGGAACGCGCAGGCGGGCCGCTTGTTCGGGAGCAAAGGCCAGCGCAACAACGATCGCCGATGTCGCTTGCTGGGGCAGTAGATCGGCCATTCGGCCGCCCTGCTCGTTGAGCTGGCGCAGCAATGGGCCGGTGACATGAGGAGGAGTGGCCAGGACCACGGCGTCAAACGTTTCGGAACCATCAGCGGCCGTGAGGCGCCAGCCTCCGCGATCCTGCTCGATCCGTTCCACTGGATTGCGCAGGCGTACGGATGCAGCCGGCACCCTGGCAACCATGCGATCGATGAGGGTCTGTAGCCCACTCGCGAGTGTAGTGAAGATGGCCGGAGACGACAGCTGCGCGCGGCGTTGCATTGCCTGAATCAGGCTTCCCTCTTCGGCTTCCATGCGCACGAAGGCGGGCATGACGGAGCGGACACTAAGCTGCTCGATATCGCCACCGAACACTGCTGCCAGCAGGGGCCCGGCAATGGTGGAACCAACTTCTGCGCCAAAGTGGCGACGCACAAAGTCCGCCACGGACTCGTCCTGAGCGGGCGCGGCCTGTTTAAGCTCCTCGGCGCGCTTCGGCTCGCGCAGATAGGCAAGCCGGGCCTGCCAACTGAAAAGTGGGGACTCCAGCAGTGGACCCCATTTGGTTGGAACCATCATCCGCATTCCGTCAGGAATGGGGACCAACTGCGTTTGGCGCAGGCCGCCCTGCAGGACGTACGTGCGCCGCCATTGATCGTTCGAGGGGATGACCTGGTCTTCGAGGCCGAGTTCGACTGCCAGCTCGCGCGCCCACGGCTTCTCCGTGACCCAGGAGTCGGGGCCGCACTCAATGATGAAGCCGTTTCGATGAACGGTTTCTACGATGCCGCCCAGCCGCTCCGAAGCTTCGAAGAGGGTGAACTCCACTCCGTCGGTAGCCAGCTGATAGGCCGCCGCCAGGCCGGCGATGCCGCCACCCACGATCGCGATCATAAAGCGGGCGCGGAAACAGCCTCGGAAGGAACCTTGGCCGCCAGCCTGGCGAAGCCTTTCCGGGCCAGGTCTTCAAGCGTCGCGGTCAACAGCGAAGAGTCGTTGAGCGATGCAGGACGCACGACCTCCAGGCCGATGCCGGCGGCAAAGTCACGGAATCCGATGTCGATGTCGTAAAGAATTTCGACGTGGTCGCAGAGGAAGCCGATGGGCTGGATCACCACGACAGAGTGGCCTTCCTGGCGCAGCGCGGTGAGCGTGTCCTCCACCGTGGGACCGATCCAGGTGGCGCCCGACATGCCCTGGCTCTGAAACGCGAAATACCAGTCAGCGGCGGTGAGGCCCAAAGGCGCGAGGCGAGCAGCCACGTTGGCCGCCGTCCGCTTGGCTTCTACTGGGTATGGATCCGGTTCGAGCGATGGTTCAGGCTGGGACTGGATCGTTCTGCAGGGCACGCTGTGCGCGGTGAAAAGTACGGGAGCCGCTCTACCAATCCGCGCAGTCACGCTTTGCCAGACCGGCTGCAGCCGCTCGGCGAACGCCTGAGCGAGCAGTGGATGATCGGCCCAACCATCGATGAAGTCCATCTCGATGCCGCCCGCTTCAGCAAAGGCCGCGCGGCGATACAGTCCAACACTGGTGCGCGAATTCTGCGGAGCGAGACAGATCACCACCGCCGAAGTGATTCCATCTTCGCGCATCTGGCGCACTACATCGGCAATGTAGGGCTTCCAGTTACGCATGCCCACATACACCGGCAGGCCGAGTGCGTGGGAAAGCAGGCGCCCCTGCTCCAGCGTGAGCTCAGTCAGCGGACTCGAGCCAATAAGACTGTAACGGTGACGAATCTCTTCGACCACCGATTCAGGCATGGGGCGTCCGCTGGTGACATTGCGTAGGTACGCAGGAATTTCGTCAAGCGACTGGGGTGTCCCGTGGGCAAGCAACAAAACCGCCCGGCGCTGGGGTGCAGTGTCAGGCACGAGATTGATCTCCCGAGTTGAACTCGCGCACATACTGGACGACTCGCTGAACGTTTTCAACTGGAGTACCGGGAACGATGCCATGGCCAAGATTGAAGATGTGGCCGGGGCGCCCTCCGGCCTGCTCAAGAATCTGGCGGACACGCTGACGAAGCAGGCCTTCCTCGGCGAAGAGCGTGATGGGGTCGAGGTTACCCTGCACGGCGACCGCATGGCCGAGAGCGGCCCAGCCCTGGTCCAGGGGAACGCGCCAATCGAGGCCGATCACGTCGGCGCCGGTTTCGCGCATGGCAGGCAACAAGGTCGCGGTGTCGACTCCGAAATAGATGACCGGTACGCCCAACGCCTGGACCCTGCGCACCAGGCGAGTGGTGACGGGCAGCACGAAGTCTCGATAATCGGTTGGGCTGAGGGCGCCGGCCCAGCTATCGAAGATCTGGATTACGTCTGCCCCTGCCTCCACCTGTTGAGCGGCGTACTGTTCGAGGACCGTAGCGAGCTTCTCAAGCAGGATCTGCCAGACGGAGGGCTCGCGGTACATCATCGTCTTGGTGAAGATGTAGTTGCGCGAACCGCCGCCTTCGATCATGTAACTGGCGAGGGTGAAGGGGGCTCCGCAGAAGCCCACGATGCCGATGCGGTCGTTGAAGTGGGCCACGACTTTGCGGATAGCTTCGGCTACATAGCCAAGCTCGTGTGCGCGATCGATGCGCAGCTTGTCGACATCGGCCGCGGTGCGCACGGGTTGGTGGATCACCGGACCTTCGCCGGCCAGGAATTCGAAATCCAGGCCCATGCCTTCCAGGGGAAGCAGAAGGTCGGCAAAGATGATGGCGGCGTCCACGTCGAGTTTCTCCGCGGCGGTGATGGTCACCTCGGCAGCAAGCTCTGGGTTCTTGCAAATCTCCAGCAGCGAGTGGTGGCGGCGAACCGCCTGATATTCAGGCATATACCGCCCAGCCTGACGAAGAAACCACACCGGCGTGTAGTCGACGGGCTGGCGCAGGCAAGCGCGCACAAAACGACTGCCCTGGGCTAAGCCGGGACCTGGGGCCAACTCGGGACTAAGAATTTTTTCAACCATACTGAGCTTCAATTTGAGGTTAGCATTCCTGCCCCGCCGGCCGGGAGAGTGCTCCCGGTCGCACCTCAGCGAATGGAGAACGCCATCGGTCCGGCAACCTGTCCCGGCGTGCCGTTGCACTAGAGTTGTCCACAGACTTAAAGTCGCGTGGGCTCGATGAAGGCGCATACGTGGACTCGCAACCACGGTTGTCGGTTCTGCGACGGAAAGTGCCCCGTGTTCGCCCAAGCGTACCTGGGCCGAACACGGATTCTGCACAATGCTTTCACTGCATGCGCAAGACCTCCTGTTCTAGGCCACTGCATCTCGCCGCATGGGTCCGCGATTCCGAGGACCCAGCTTGAATGTTTTCCCAAACGATGCCGAACGACCCCTCACGGCGCAGTAGAGAACCCAAAAGTAGTAACGCTATGGTAAGTTTCCCCCGGCTTCAGCTCAGACGTCGGAAACTTAGGCTGATTGGGCGAATCCGGAAAATGCTGCGTCTCCAAACAGAATCCAGCATGTTTGGCATACACATGCCCATGCTTACCATGCAGCGTTCCATCCAGAAAATTCCCGGAGTAAAACTGGATCCCAGGCTGAGTAGTTTCGACCGTCAGTATCCGCCCGCTCGTGGGCTCGAACACGCGCGCAGCCTGCTGCATGACGCCCATTTTTCCATTGAGAACGAAATTGTGGTCGTACCCGCCAGCCAGACGCATTTGCTCAAAGCTGTCATCAATGCGGGCACCGATAGCCGTGGGAGTATGAAAATCCAAAGGAGTTCCTGCCACCGGGGCCAACTCACCTGTAGGGATGAGCGATGAGTCCACCGGAGTATAACGGTCGGCGCTAATCATGACCTGGTGGTTGAGAATATCTCCGTTACCTTCGCCGGCCAGGTTGAAGTAGCTATGATTCGTCAAATTGAGAACCGTGTCCTTATCCGTAGTAGCGGAGTACTCAATCTTGAGCGCATGCTCCAACAGCGTGTACCGCACCTTCGCCGTGAGCGTCCCAGGAAAGCCCTGATCGCCATCTTTGCTTACCAGGGTGAGCTCGACCCCATTCGGAATCTCACGCCCGTGCCAGACCAGCTTGTCGAAGCCTTTGATTCCGCCATGCAGGGTGTTGGTGCCGTCGTTGGCAGGCAGATGGTACTCCTTGCCGTCGAGCGTAAAACTCGCGTGGGCGATCCGATTGCCGTAGCGCCCTACGATAGACCCAAAATAGCTTTTGGGATCTGCCGTGTAACCGGCCAGAGATTCATAGCCAAGCACGATGTCGCCGGGCCTACCGCTGCGGTCGGGCACCTCGAGAGACACCAGGCGTGCGCCGTAGGTCATGATGCGCGCCTTCAGTGCACCTTGTTCGAGCGTATAAATTTCCACCTTGGTTCCATCAGCCGTACTGCCGAACTCTGCCTTACTCACCTTTGCCTCCAGACGCGATGCCATCGGTATCAGGATTAAAAACAAAAAGAAACAGTACTGCGCTTTGGACTGAATCGAACGGTTGGCCATGAACAGACTCTCCTGTTTGCCGCGCTGCGGGGCGACGCGCATCGCGTCTTTCAAACCGTAATGGATACTAAAGCATTTCTCTCCAGGCTGTGTGGCGGCGAGGTCATTTCGCAGGCATTCGCCTTGGCGGAATTACCCTGCGGCGAGCCAGGAGGCTCTCTAACTGACTGATTCTAAATACGAAATCGGGGAGCAAACAAGCAACCAGGAGCAGGTAGACATTACCCCCTGCGAGTACTTTTATCCCGCCCATTGTTACCCAATAGTTGTAGCCAGCGATCCGCCAGCGGCTATTCTACGACTCAAGCGGTGGTCCTGTACGACTGCTTGTTGATTCTTCGGGGGAGGGATTCAATTGAAGCTGCCGGTCACGAACCACCGCGAGTACATTTCTACCAACGTCGAGGTAACTCTGGACGATGCCCGGGCGACTGCGCTGGAGCGCATCGTTAGCCTGTCGATGGACTACAACCGCGGCGTCGGCGTGGTGCAATTCCGCAATGGTGTGGATGCGGTCATCGCCTCCACCGGCTACCGCCAACTGATCGAGAAACTGCTTGAGATCCTCTAAATCCAATATCGGGCCCCGCACGACTTCCCGGCGCCGGCAGGTCATCACCGGTTGCCAGGACCAGATCGTTTCTCTGTTGTGGACCCGTCCCGTCCAGCTGAGCCTGCACCTCGCCAAAGTTTCTCTCTGACCTGCAGCATCTCTCCATCTTTCTGAGTGGGTTATCATAAAGCTCCTGCGGAGCCATCATGGTCAATTATTTGGAATTACCGGTCGGAGAGAAGTGCCCTGAAGTCATTAACGTGGTCATTGAGATTCCGGCCGAGGGCATCAACAAGTACGAGTACGACAAGTCGCTGCATGTTTTCCGCCTGGACCGCAATCTTTATTCTCCGGTGCACTACCCCGGTGATTACGGATTCGTCCCCTCCACCCTGAGCGAAGATGGGGATCCGCTGGATGTGCTGGTGCTGGTGGACGAGCCCAGTTTTCCGGGTTGCGTGATGCAGGTGCGCCCCATTGGCTTGCTGGAGATGTTGGACCAGGGAGTCCCCGACGAGAAGGTGTTGGCGGTGGGCAAGAACAACCCGCGCTACGCCGACGTGTGGAACTACTCGGAAATCTATCCCCACATGCTGAAGGAAATGACGCATTTCTTCGCCATTTATAAGGATCTTGAGGGCAAGCGGGTGGAAGTGAAAGGCTGGCACGATGCGGCCTTTGCCCGTGACAAGGTGATCGAAGCCGTCAATCGCTTCAAAGAAAAGAAAGAGACGCACGAATTGGGCGGAAACCGCTAACCCGGGTTTTCTCACGACCTCCAAAGGAGTAGAGCTAGTTGCCGCGCAGCGTCAAGGGGTGGGCTTCACACTGGATGGCAAAGACCTAGGCGGTGTGCATTTCATGTTAGTCAAGCTTCACCAGCCCGCAGGACGATTGAGCGCGGGGATCTGCAGTTCGCTCCACAACCAATCTTGGATGGAAACGCCACCCTCCCCTTGTCATCCCGACCGGAGCGAAAGCGAAGCGGAGGGACCTGCGGTTCTACGGACCTTTCGTGGAAATGTTTTTCGACGGAGCGCAGCGGACCATCTTGGAAGATGGCGTGTGCGACCTTACATCGCGTCGATGCCCGAAGGGCCGTCACCAGACAGCCCAGCCCCGGAGGGCTGGGACAGAGGGCTCATTGCGAGCGCCGTAGGCGCGGCACTGTACCCGGCTGTTGCGCCAACGGCAGGCCGCCTATTGGTGAGAAATGCAGGCCCAATCCTGCTGGATTTCCCGGGCAGGACCCACGCTGCACGGAAATCCAGGGCTCGGCTCAGATATAATCCGTCCAGTGACCCCGGAGAGATGGCCGAGTGGCTGAAGGCGGCGGTTTGCTAAACCGTTGTAGGGGCTAACACCTCTACCGGGGGTTCGAATCCCCCTCTCTCCGCCAGCAACACCCACCTGCACGACCCCGTTTATAATCAACCTCGATGAAGGCGCATGTTTACGTCACGCTGAAGCGCACTGTCCTCGACCCGCAAGGGCAGACAATCCATGGCGCACTCAAACGAATGCAGTACACCGGCATTGAAGATGTACGCCAGGGAAAATACTTCCAACTGACGCTGCGCGCAATGGCCACCGCCGATGCCAAGGCGGAAGTGGAACGCATCGCCCGCGAAGTGCTGACCAACCCGGTGATCGAAGAGTATACCTACCGCCTGGAAGAGTAAGCCGCCCATTCGAACCCGGCACATGCCAACCGTACAATAAAGGACTATGTGCGGAATTGTTGGTTATGTCGGCCCTAAAGACGTCGTCTCCGTCATCCTGGAAGGCCTGCGACGGCTGGAGTACCGGGGATACGACTCGGCCGGTATCGCAGTAGGAGCCGCGGGACACGGGCTGGAATTGCGCCGCGCTCCGGGCAAGCTGCGCAACCTGGAAGAGGTGATCCGGCAGCATCCGCTGCAAGGCACCTATGGCATCGGCCACACCCGTTGGGCCACGCATGGCAGGCCGACCGAAGAGAACGCCCATCCTCATAGGGACTGCACCGGCCGCATCGTGGTGGTGCATAACGGCATCGTCGAAAATTACCTGGAATTAAAACGTGAGCTGGCCGAAGAAGGCCACACTTTTGTCACCGAGACAGATACGGAAGTGATCGCTCACCTGGTCGAACAGGAATTGCGTTCGGCCGAAAGCTCGGGCAAGACCATGTTGATCGAGGAAGCCGTGCGCCGCGCGGCGCGGAGGTTGACCGGAGCTTACGCCATCAGCGTGATTTCCGCCGATGCGCCGGACACCATCGTCACAGCACGCAACGGACCGCCCGCAGTGGTGGGCGTGGGTGAAGGAGAATCGTTTGTCGCCTCGGATGTTCCCGGAATCCTGCACCACACGCGCATGATGTATTTTCTCGCCGATGGAGACGTCGCCATCCTGACCCCGCACGGGGTGAAGTTCACCAATCTCGCGGGCGATCCGGTGGTGCGCAAGGTAGAGAAGATTCTCTGGGATCCCATCCAGGCGGAAAAGGGCGGCTACAAGCACTTCATGCTCAAGGAGATTTTTGAGCAGCCGCGCGCGGTTCGCGACACCACCCTGGGCCGCATCTCGCTGGAGACGGGCGAGATCTTCCTGGGCGAGATGAAGATCACCGACGATCACTTCCGCGCGGCCACGCAGGTGAACATCGCGGCTTGCGGTACCAGTTGGCATTCCGCACTGGCCGGCAAGTACATGATCGAGCGGTTGGCGCGCGTTCCCACCGAGGTGGACTACGCCAGCGAATACCGGTACCGCGACCCGATTGCCGATCCCCAGGCGCTGGGCATGCTGATTACTCAGTCCGGCGAAACGGCGGATACGCTGGCTGCGCAGCGGGAAATGATCGCCAAGGGGTCGATGACCATCGCCATCTGCAACGTGGTGGGCTCGATGGTGGCGCGCGAAGCCCATGGGACCATCTATACCCACGCAGGGCCGGAAATTGGCGTCGCCTCGACCAAAGCGTTCACCGCACAATTGACGGCGCTGTTTCTCTTTGCCCTGCACCTGGCACAGAAGCGAGGAACGGTGGGGGCCGCCGAGAGCGCTGCCCTGGTCGATGAGCTCAGCCGCATTCCGGGAAAGATCGAAGAGGTGCTGCGGCAGCGCGATGGCGAGTGCCGGCAGTTGGCGAAGGGGTTTGCGTCGGCTTCAGACTTCCTGTTCTTGGGCCGCGGGATCCACTTTCCGATTGCGCTCGAGGGTGCGTTGAAGTTGAAAGAGATCTCCTATATTCATGCGGAAGGCTATCCCGCAGGGGAGATGAAACACGGACCCAATGCGTTGATCGATGAAAAATTGCCGGTGGTCGTGCTGGCGACCTGCGACGAAAACAGTCCGGAGTCGGTGCTGCGGTATGAGAAGACCCTTTCCAATATCCAGGAGGTAACGGCGCGCTCGGGGCGGGTGATCGCGGTGGCGACCGAGGGAAATAGACAGCTTCACGACCTGGTCGAGCATGTGATTTACGTCCCCCGGGCGCCGGAGTTACTGGCCCCGCTGCTGGAGGTGGTTCCGTTGCAACTGCTGGCGTACCACATCGCGGTGCGGCGCGGTTGCGACGTGGATCAGCCGCGAAATCTGGCAAAATCCGTCACGGTCGAATAAGGTGTTGATAGCAAGTCAAATGTTGTGTTCCATCCGAGGTGACGGATATTGTCACGGCCAATCTATACTGCGCGGCTGACGCGCAGGCTTCTGCTTTCCGAACCCGCCGCTTGTTTCCATCTTGAATTCACCGCAGAGGGGCTCGATCAGTTCGATTTCCAGCCCGGGCAATTCGTGTCTTTCCTGGCCGGTCGACCCTCTGGGCAAGCACCAGACGCGGGCCTATTCCATCGCCTCCGCGCCCCGAGGCAACCAGTTCGATGTTTGCGTCAATCGGGTAGAAGGTGGGTTCTTCTCCAATTTACTGTGCGATCTCGAAGTGGGTCAGAGTCTTGAATTCCATGGTCCGCATGGTTTGTTTATGCTGCGCGCGCCGTTGACCGACAGCATCTTCATCGCCACGGGAACGGGGATCGCGCCGATGCGGGGCTTTGTCGAGTACCTGTTCCCCGACAACGGCGAGGATCGAAGCCAGGGGCGGAAGATCTGGCTGGTGTACGGAACGCGCTATGAGACCGATCTCTATTACGAAGATTATTTTGAGAGGATCGCGGCCAGTCGGCCGAATTTCTTCTATCAAAAGACCCTGAGCCGTGCGCAGGAGAGTTGGACGGGCGCCCGCGGTTACGTGCAGGAATACGTGACCCAGATAGCCGCGGAGCATGCGCGGAATAGCGCGGTGGATCCAAGCCCGGTGGAGGGCTCCGTGTTCAACATTCACGCGTACATCTGCGGGCTGAATGAGATGGTGTCAGCCAATCGCGATTCCTTGAAAGCCCTGGGTTGGGAAAGAAAGCAGATCATCTTCGAACGCTACGATTGAGAAGTGGTGCCGTACGAGGAACGCTTCCAAGCGACCGTAGGCTCAGAAAAACAACAACGTCCCTCAGCGCCAAATAGCAGGTGTGCGAACCGGAGGATTGCAAAAATGAGTCCCGCAGGGACGGCTGAACTTCAGTCTTGTCCAAATTAGATTTTTCTGTTGGCCAATTTGGACAGCACCTGAAAGGCTGGGGAAGAGACTATCCAACGAAGGGCACGGGTTCAGCCGTGCCGTAATTGCCTGCGCGTTCGACGGCTTCAGCCGCCGAGGTACGCTTTTCGTCGATTCGTACGTCGCGAAGTCATACCTCGCCGCGGCCGCATTCGCCACAAACGACGCTATAGAAATTAGTGGCCAGAGAAGTTAGTGGCCGAAGTTAGTGGCCAGACGGAACATCCACCCGCGCCGGAGACCACCAAAGGTTACGCCCCATCCGGTCACTCATTCGACAGCCATTCAGGCAGCCGATACGGCCTCGGCATCGCGAGTAATCGTCACCACGGTGATGTCGTCCTCCTGCCCAAACTTCTGTGCCGCCTCAACAATAGCCGCTGCCGGCCGCGATGATATCTCCTGGGCGCTCGAAACCGAACAGTTCGCCTCGCTGATTCTGCGCCTCCACCACGCCGTCGGAATAGAAGGTCAGCCGGCTCCCCGGAGCGAGGCAAAACTCCGTCGTCTCATAAGTCGCTCCGCTCATCACTCCCAGCGGCAGTGCGCCGGCCAGCTCCACTTCGTTTCCGTTGAGATAGGGCGACAAGTGTCCGGCATTGGCTATCGTCACCCCCTCCCTCGTCATTGGGAGCGAAGCGAAGCGGACCTGTCCGGCGTGCCGTGGAGGGACCTGCGGCCTGACTCAGATTCTAAAACTCGCTGCCATTCAGACAGTTGCGTCTAAACAAAGCAACCTGATTCTGGGGGATCAACTTCTCCAGGATGAAGCCGGTCGTTTCCACGCTGGGTCAAATGGTGTGGCAAATCAACGGCAACCACCCCGAGCGAATCGTCCCATAGCAAAGAAACCGTATCAGGAACTTGTCTGCACGCTGCAGCTTCGTGTAACGATAAACGGCGGTCAGTATGAGGTTGGCCGATTCGCTATGATGGCTTTGTTCGGAACTTGAGGGGCGTGGAATGATAGACAACGGGGACGGTAATCGACTTCGTCGAGAGTGCCCGTCCGGCAGTGTGTGTCGGAGATGGATTTTTCACCGTTAGCGTCAGCAACTTGCAAAATCTATCTTCGACACGCTGCCAGGCTGTCCACGAAACGCCCTTTGAGGCCGGTGCTATATGACGTTCGAGCAGTGCATGGAGGATTGATATGACTAAGGCCCCACTGATTTTCACGTACTACATCGCTGCTCCCGTGGAGAAGGTCTGGGATGGGTTCGTTTCGAAGGAGGCGAATCAGAAGATTTTCATGGGCGCCGACTTTGAGGTGGACCTGAAGCCTGGCGGAGCGATGACCTGGGCAGGGCCGGGCAAAGATGGGAAACCGATGCGGTATGTGACGGGTCAGGTGCTGCGAGCGGAGCCGCCGAAGCTCTTTGAGTACAAGTTCGGCATGGGCGATGGGGCAGTGATGTCGAGAGTGAAAGTGGAGCTGACTCCCGAAACAGAGGCGGTGAAGGTGGTGGTAACCAACGACGACTGGGCGGAGGACGACCCGGCATATGCTCAGAATGCAGATGGATGGCCGCGAATTCTCTCCCGATTGAAAACTTTGCTGGAGACGGGGAAGACCTTCCGGCCGCATTAGGCCCGCCAGCTTGAGAGCGTACCCGAATGCGGGCCAAGATGTGTTCGATCCAGTAAGGTCTCCACAACAATGAAACGCCTTACGATAGCTCTGGTTTTCTTCTCGATGTCCTGAGCTTACAGGGCGAATGGGTTCGGAGAAATGGCTCAAATGTGCGCGCTATGCGCACTGGGTTTGCTCAGAGTGAGCGAACGCACCAGTATAGATACAGATTCCAAGGGGAAAGTGTTGAACTCCGTGAAAAAAATTTGAGAGGGGCCGTATTGAATGGCTGACATCTATCGCCGCGTTGTTCAGGCCATCCCCCTTCCCTCCGGTCGAGAAGGGCGAGCTTGCAAATTGCCATGGAACGAGCGGAGGGGAATGGGTATCGGCCGGAAAGCTCCGGTTCAGGGTAGGGCGAAGGCAATATACACACCGCCGGAGGGCTTTGGGCTCGATTGGCCGCCGCCGGCTGCAATCACGACGTATTGTTTTCCGTTCACCATGTAAGTAGCCGGCGTCGCCAGGCCGGAGAAGGGCAGCTCGGTTTCCCAGAGCAGCTTTCCCGTGGTCTTGTCATAAGCATGGAACTTCTGATCGAAGACGCTCGCACCGATGAAGAGCAGACCTCCGTCGGTAACTACGGGACCACCGTAGTTATCAGAGCCGGTGTCGGACATTCCTTTGGCTACAAGCTCAGGATAAGTTCCAAAGGGAATCTTCCAAAGATACTTGCCGGTGTTCAGGTCGATGGCGCTCAAAGTTCCCCATGGTGGCGCGGTCGCGGGATAACCTTCCGGGTCAGTGAAGCGGCGAAAGCCGATCGTCTTATACGGCACGTCGCCGGTGGTTTTTCCCGCCGCACCCTCAGCCGCAACCGGGTCCGCGGAGGAACCGCCGGCACGGGCAGCACGCCGCGGCGTCTCCTGCTGTTGTTGCGGAGCCTTGGTCAGATAGCGAATCACCGCCTGCACCTGCTCATCACTCAGACTGGTGAACGGAGGCATGCGGCCTTTTCCTCCACGAATGGTGGCGGCTATCTCCTGGTCCGTGAGGATGCCCTCAATACCGAGCAGGGAGGGAATCGCCGGCGGCGAACCTGCGCGATTGATGCCATGACATCCGCTGCATTGGTTCTGATAAACCTTCTCGCCCGCGCTCCCTGCGGGCGGCGGAACCGTCAGGCCCACCAGCCATGATGTGTCATTCGCATTGACGTAGAGCACTCCGGTGGACGGATCCGCGGCAACACCGCCCCACTCTCCGCCGCCCGCAAACCCGGGCATGTCGATGGTGAGCTTATCCACACTGGGAGGAACAAACTGGCCGCCGCCGATCATCGAGTTGAACTGCTTCACCGCCCACGCGTGCGCTTCGGGCGTGCGGTTGGTCAAGCTGTTGATACTCGTGCTTTGGTGGGTGTAAGGCTCGGGCAACCTGGGGTAAGGCTGGGTGGGCGAGGTGACTTCGCCCGGGACATTGCTTTTCGGAACCTGGATCTCATCGATGGGGAAAAGAGATTTCCCAGTGGAACGATCGAAGACGTAGAGAAGTCCGGACTTGGTTGTCTGTGCAATCGCATCCACGCGCTTGCCATCGTGGGTAACAGTGACCATCGCGGGAGGCGCGGGAAAGTCGCGGTCCCATATGTCGTGATGCACTCCTTGGAAATGCCAGATTCGCTTGCCGGTTGCGGCATCGAGCGCAATCAGCGAATCGGCAAAGAGATCGTTGCCGACGCGATCGCCACCGTAAAAATCGTAGACGGCGGAGCCAGTGGGCACATACACAATGCCACGCTTTTGATCGATCGTCATGCCGGTCCAGTTATTGGCGGCGCCGGCATGCTTCCATGCATCCTTCGGCCACGTATCGTAGCCAAACTCTCCCGGGCGCGGGATGGTGTGGAAGGTCCAGCGGAGGCCACCGGTGCGTACATCAAAGGCGCGAATGTCCCCGGGCGGCGCCGGATAGGTTTCAGGCATCCCACCGCCGACGATGATCAGATCCTTGTATATGCTGCCGGGCGTGGTCAGCGAGATCGACTGTTCTTGATACGGCTCGCGTAATCCTTTGCGCAAGTCGATTCTGCCGTTCTCCCCAAAGCTGGAAATCACCTTACCGGTGGTTGCGTCGATCGCGTAAAGATAGTTGCGCGCGCCGGCCAGAATGCGGCCCTGGTGGCCATCCGTCCAGTAAGAGACACCGCGGCTGAGCACGAAGCCGGGAAGGTTAAAGTCGAACTTCCATATCAGCTTGCCCGTTGCCGCATCGAGCGCGATCACACTGCGGCGCGGCGTGGTGGCGTAGAGTACTTTGCCCACGATGATGGGACTGGCTTCAAATTGCCGCCCTTTTCGCCGGTGTCATACTTCCACGCCACGGCCAGATTCTTTACGTTGTCGCGATTGATTTGCGCCAGGCTGGAGTAATGCGTGCCGTCGTGCCCGCCGTAAGCCGGCCAGTCCTGCTGGCCGAATGCCGAACCTGATCCGGTGACTACAAAGGCCCAATGCTAAAGCTACTGTTGCCCCTGCCCTGCACTTTCCCATCTGGTGGTCGACCTCAAGCTGAAAGAGACTGACCGGGACGGCAGTTTCCGCCGCAGAATCGATTCTTTACCCGCGTCCGCATGATTCTACAGGATGCTGCTGCCGTGGCAATTCAGGCCGTCGAAACGATGTAAAGTGGATGGGTTGCGATGAACGGCCCCAGGAGGAGAATCCCCATGAGCTCTGACTTTTCCAGAAGAACCCTGATAAAGGGGATCTGTTCGACCGCCGCGTTATCGGCCGCCTTACCGTCTGCCACGGTACTACCCGCAGCCGCTGCGGACGGAACCGAATACAAAGGTCCACACGGCCCCGGCATGCCGCAAGAAGGGCCAACCACCCCCAAGATCTGCGCGCCGCTCAATTTCAACCAGATTACCGATGAGTCCATGCGGCAGGTCAAGCAGATTGGAGTCAACAACGTTTTAATGGGTGGCCCGAAGATGCCCTGGGAGGAGTCGGACCTGCAGCGTGTCGTCGACAAGCTCAAGACGGGCGGCCTGGTGGTGGGCAACATGATGATCGCAGGCTTTAATAACTGTATCTATGGAAGAGCGGGAGCAGAGCGCGACAAGGAAATTGAAGACTTCAAGAGTTCTATTCGCGCTGCGGGCAAGATAGGTCTGCCGGTCGTCGAATACAACTGGTACGCGCATCGCGCGATCGAGGGCTACTACCTGGAAGAGGGTAGAGGGGGAGCGGGCTACACCGCATTCAACATCAACAAGGTAGAGAACCTGCCCACGGTTCCCGACGAAGGCGTTCATACCAGCGAAGAGTTGTGGAAGAACATCACCTACTTTCTGCAGGCCGTCATTCCGACGTGTGAGCAATCAAACGTACGCCTGGCGCTGCATCCGAATGACCCGCCGATTGCGGTGACCCGTGGATCGGGCCAGATCATGGCGTCACTGGAAGGCTGGAAGAAGTTGATCACGGTGGTGAACAGTCCTTCGAACGGGATTACCTACGAATGTGGTGTATCGCGCGAGATGGAGGTCGATCCGGTCGAGGTCTGCAAATACTTCGGCACCCGGGATCGTATCAATCACGTGCACTATCGCAATCCGGTGGTAAGAGTGCCGCACAACGACTACACCGAGACCTTCATCGACATGGGTGAAAACAACATGCTGGCGGTGATGCGAGAGCTGATCAAGGTGAAGTACACCCGCCTGATCTATCCCGAGCACGAGCGGGCCTTGGATTACGACAAGGCAGTCGGCATCCACAACCAGTATCCCGGCGGAGGCGGTTACACCGGGATGGTGTATGACATCGCCTACGCCCGCGCAATGTTCCAGGCATCGATCATGCTGGAAAGGGGCACGGAGTGGAAGGAATTTTAGGACACCACAGATCCGGTGCCCATCCCAAGTCGAAGCCGAGGCTTCTGCACCCCAAGCTGGGGCGAAGCCCCATAAGCGCTAACGTAATTTGGGATGTGTTTTTCTTTGAAATCCCCACAAAATCGTCATCCTGAGCGAAGCGCCTCGCAGATCTATCGCATAAACCAAGGCTCTATAGCGCGAAGTCGAAGGACCCCGACTATGCGGATTCTGTTGATGCTGTCCGGAGTTTTTCGACCACCCAGCCCGAGAACTCGATCTTTTCCCGCGGTACACACTTGATGGTTACGGAATCACCTTCTCGTGCCCGATAACCATCTTCTATGACCATCTCGCCGGAAAGCTCCGAATAGCATCTGCGAACAAGCATCGCCGAGGTCCTTCGACTTCGCGCCGTAAAGCCTTGGTTTATGCGACAGATCAGCGAGGCGCTTCGCTCAGGATGACGGTTTTGTGGAAGGGTTTGAAAACATCTGGTTGGGTGTGCGAAAAACACGAAACGATCGAAAAAGTCGCAGGCTCTCACAATGACGATTTTGTGGGGTCCTCTGAGGAACTACCTCCTCCCATAGGTTAGCGCTTAGGGGGCGAAGCCCCTTCCCCTGTTCTCTTTCTACTGGTCCGCGCCTCGTTTGATCGCATCCGACAGAAGCTGATCGAACTCAGAACGCGGCATCTTCAGCTTGTCAGGATGCGCATCGATATATTTCGACAGTCCCTGGAATTTGGCCGCTGTCCAACCGCCTTCGAATTCAGCGCCGTTCTTCCCTTGGCGATTGAGTTCGAAGTTGTAATCGTCCATCAGGTTAGTGAACTCTGCATGACTCACTGCTCCCTCCGCCATGATCGCGGGGATGAAGAGGACGCCATCGGTCTTAGCCAAAACGAGATCCCCGGGCAGCACCACGGCCCGTCCGATCCTGATAGGCGCATTGATCGCAGTCAGTGTCATCTGCTGCCAGAAGGAAGGATCGTATCCTTTATAGAACCCGTTGAAGTTCGGGATCTCCCGATTCTCTTCCTGGTCTCTTATCCCGCCGTAGAAAATGAAACCCGTGTGGGTATGGGCGGCAA
This sequence comes from uncultured Acidobacteriaceae bacterium, assembly GCA_963850235.1. Taxonomy (GTDB): domain Bacteria; phylum Acidobacteriota; class Terriglobia; order Terriglobales; family Acidobacteriaceae; genus PALSA-350. The sequence continues at coordinate 205,163 of CAWKKM010000025.1, forward strand.
TCCCATTGCCGAGATTAGAACCGATCAGCGTGCCGTCAATGATTTTGCCAAAGCCGTCGGCGACGTACACGTCGCCGATCTGTAGTTCATTGATCGGCCAGCTGTTGTTTCCGCTGACCCTTCCCTCGGCCTTACCTTCGGCGGCAATCGCCTTCGCCATGTCTGCACGGACCGGCATGTATTGAGCCGTGAGCGCGCGACCGGCAAAGGGTTTCTCGATGTGCAGCGCTTGCCAGTCACCTTCGAATTGGTTGTGGTAGCCCTCCCCACGCAGATAGTCCCAAACATCTTCGATCGAAACATCCAGAGCACGCTTGAGCAAATCGTCCGGCACCTTGGGACGGCCGTCCGGAAAGCGGTCGCCTTTCCAGTCGGATGTATAGAACATCATCTGTTCCTTGGTCATCTTTACCTGTGAGAAGGCGACGGAAGCCCCCAACACAGTCCAGGCCATCACAGCAGCTGCAATTAGTTTCTTCATAGGTGTCTCCTGCCTCGAACACCATATCATTCAGAGAATGTCCGGCCAAGGTTGGGCAGGCGGAACGCAGTCCTTCACCAAAAGGACAAGTTACTTCTGCAGAGGGAGCAACTTCACGTTTCTGAATTCAATCTTGTTTCCTGGTTGGCACTGAAGTCCGACCAAACCTTCGGTGTGCTTCCCATCGTGATCGTCAAGCAGTTTCTTTCCATTGAGAGTGATCACGTAGTGGTCGCCATCCGCCTTAATGTCGTAGTTGTTCCACTGGTCAGGCAGGATCTTCACCGGAGCGGCCTTCAGAGAATCGACCAGACTGCCGGTGTTGTAGCCAGCGGGCTGGTAGTCCCAGATTTGTACTTCGTAACCTGTCTTGTTTGGGGCTCCGTCTTTCGTAGCGCGAATGAAGACGCCGCTATTCACTTTCTCGGCGCCGCGAAACTGCAGCTTGAGTTCGAAATTGGAATAAGTGCCATCGGCGGCCAACCATCCGGGACTCGTGCCTGGACAAAGGAGCGCGCCGTCGGCCACGCTCCAATCACCGGTCGCGGGCGGCTTCGACGTGCTGTAAGGCTGCCATCCATCGAGGGTCTTGCCATCGAAGAGCAGCTTCCAGCCGCCGGCAGACTCCTTCGGAGTGAGCTTGTTGGGTGCACCCTGCGCGCACGCAATGCCACTCGCCGCGCTCACCATTCCCAGAAGCAAACAGCAACTCGCAATCGTTCTCATAGTTCCTCTCATACTCTTCGCACTAATTCGCCTGGCGGCGCTTGAGCCTTTCGGCCATGAGCGCGTCGAATTCCGAACGCGGCATCTTTAGCTTCTCTGGATGGGCATCGATGTATTTGGCGAGGCCCTGATATTTCTCCGGGGTCCAACCACCTTCAAACTCCGCTCCGTTTTTGCCTTGTTTGTTGAGTTCGAAGTTGTAGTCGTCTTCAAGGCTGGTGAATTCCGCGTGGCTGATTGCATCCTCGGCCAGGATTGCCGGAATGAAGATCACTCCATCCGTTTTTGCCAGGACAACATCACCCGGCAACACCACGGCTCGCCCGATACGAATGGGCGCGTTGATCGCGGTCAATTCCATTTGTGCCCAGGCGGAGGGATCGTAGCCTTTGTAGAAGCCGTTGAAGTTTGGAATTTCCCGATTCTCTTCCTGGTCCCGGATGCCACCGTAGAAAACGAAACCGGTATGCGTGTGGGCAGCAATGCCGTTGCCGAGGTTGGAGCCAATCAGAGTACCTTCGATGACTTTGCCGAAGCCATCGGCAACATACACGTCGCCGATCTGCAGTTCATTGATCGGCCAGCTGTTGTTGCCACTGACGCGTCCCTCGGCCTTGCCCTCCGCGGCAATGGCTTTGGCCATGTCTGCCCGGGTCGGCATGTATTGCGCGGTGAGCGCTCGGCCCGCAAATGGTTTCTCGATATGCAGAGCTTGCCAATCACCCTCAAACTGGTTGGCGTATCCCTTCTGTCGGAGAAAGCCCCAAATATCCTCGATGGTGCAGTCGGTGGCGCGCTTGAGCAGATCGTCCGGCACCTTGGGACGCCCATCGGGAAAGCGGTCGCCTTTCCAATCCGAGGTGTAGAACATCATCTGATCCCTGGTCATCTTTACCTGGGAGAAGGCAGTCGACGCGCCCACCACTGTCCAGACGACCACCGCAACCGCGAGTACCTTTTTCATGAAAGTCTCCTGCCTCGAACAGCAGAGGTGAAATATCCTGACGTTGCCGCGCACCATTTGGTTTCCATCAGAAAGGCTGCGGTCTCTTGGTGTACTTGCGGCCGATCGCAGCGGTTTCAGGGCTGGCCGGACCGACCATGACACCTTCCTTGATCATGTCAACAACGTCTTTCGCACTGAATGAGTTGAGGAAGAAGATATGGTTGGCTTTGCAGGCAGCAAGGACTTTACTGCGTGCGGCGACCATTTTTGGATCCTGGACCGCGGCCTCACCCTGGGCACGGACGCCAAGAGACATCGCCATATCGCCGGGGCCCCATTCCGCCATGCCGATGCCAGGCACCTTCAGGTTCTCGTCGACATTGGCCAGGGCATACTTGTCTTCTTCTTTGACCCCCAGCAGGAGCTCTCCGTTGGGATTGAGCGGCCACGGATCTGCCTTTTCTTCGTACTCCTCCTGCGAGACCCCCCAGATCTGGGCCGCGGTGGCTACGCCATGAACCCCTCGGCGTCCCTCGGGCAATCCGTCGACTCCGACGCCCTGTTGGTGCATGGGAAAGCGCACAGCTTCGACAAAGGCGCGAATGGCGCCGGGGTCATCGGCATGGGTGAGCATAATGCCGTGCACGCCAGTGGCAAGCACCTGGTTGAACATCCAGGCGTTGGCGTGGATTGCCGCCGCATCCAACCCGTTTACGGGCACGTTGACAATAACCGCCGGGGTGCGATGACCGCTTCTATCCGGGCCGCCGGCCACCAACCCGCGCATGTACTCCTGTAGGCCCTTTACATCGAAGGGAGCGTGCTCCATGTCGTAGCTGATGTAGTCGGCGTAGGTTTGAGCGTCTTTCATTCCCTGCTCGTAGGTGCCGGTGGTTCCGGAATGCGAGCCGGTGTAGTAGATAGGCTGGCCTTCCGCCAGGAGCTCGATGGCCTGGTTGATGCGCTTCGGCTTTGCGGCCTGATTCTGGGCCACAATGGTTGCGCTTACGGCGGTTAACAGAACGGACGCCAGAATCAAGACCCCTTGCTTTCCTAGCCTATTCACAAACACCCCCGTTTGAGGTTGATCTATCATTGACTCTTTGTTGCAGGCGGATACTATTCCAAGCGGTGATCGCCATGCAAGAATTCTGCCCGGTAACCGGACGAAAGTTAGATGGGCCGCCAAGTCCCGTCCCACTATGCGGTAAGGAGCAAATCTCATGACGCCGGATTCACTGGAGGGTGTCTTCGCCGTGCCGCCGCTCGCGCGGAAGCCGGGGACCGCCCGAGCCATTGATTTTGAGCAGAATTCGCAGATCGTGCGCTCCATCGCAAACGGCGGAGTCACACGTTTGATCTATGGAGGCAACGCCTTCCTCTACCACTTGACGCTGGCTGAATATGAGCAACTGCTGGAGTGGCAAACTGAGATCAAAAGGGATGGGCTCTGGCTCATTCCGAGCGCGGGCCCGTCTTATGGACGGTTGATCGACCAGGCCAAATTGTTGCGCAGCTTTGCCTTCCCCTGTGTCATGACGCTGCCCTGCGCAGATCCGCGCGATGCGGCCGGTCTGGAAAGAGGCCTGCGCGAGTTTGCCGAGGCTGCCAATGTTCGCCTGATGCTGTACCTCAAAGACGAAACCAACATGGGCGCCGATCGAATGGCAGGTCTCGATGTGGTCGCCAGGCTCGTCGATGAGGGCCTTTGCGTCGCGATCAAATATGCTGTGGTCCGTACAGATCCGGCCCACGACCCATATCTCGACGAACTGATCAAGCGGGTGGACCGGCGCAAGGTCATCAGCGGAATCGGCGAGCGCCCCGCGGTGATCCATCTGCGCCAATGGGGCTTGCCTGGATTTACGACCGGCTCCGGTTGCCTGGCTCCTACGCTGAGCGCGGCGGTTTTCTCCGCTTGTGGCGCAGGCGACTACGCGGAAGCCGACCGCATCCGTTCCCATTTCCTGGACCTTGAAGACCTGCGCGATGCATGGGGACCCGCCCGTGTTCTGCATCATGCTCTGGAGCTGGCGGGCGTTGCCCGCACCGGGCCTATCCCTCCGTTCATTACGGAACTTTCTCAAGAGCAAAAGAGTTTACTGGCGCCGGTGGCACAAGAGCTTTTGGCACAGCAGCAAGAGTTGGTTGCCGGAGATTGAGGTGCATGGTGAGCGAGGTGAGCGGCTGGTCGCGGCGTGACTTTCTGAAGACCGCCGGCGGTGCTGCGCTCTTCAGTGGCGCGGCATCGACCTGCCGGCTTTCTGCGCTCGCCGCCGCGGCAACAGTAGCAACAAAAATCACCGATATCCAAACCATGACCCTGACCGGCCCTCGCACCTATGTTCTTGTCAAGGTCGTTGCGGACAACGGACACTACGGTATCGCTGAGGCCTACGGCCTGCCGAGCATCGGGGTCAAGGAGCAGATCCAGGCGCTCAAGCCGCTCCTGGTGGGCAAGAACCCGTTGGAGATCGATGCGATTTACACCTTCATGGGGATTGGCGGTCCTGAGCTTTCGGGCACGCGCACAGATGGCTCAGCCCACTCCCTCATGCGCGCGGCCAGCGGCATCGAGATGGCGCTCTGGGACCTGGCGGGAAAGACCCTGGGAGTGCCGGCGACGACGCTGCTGGGAGGAAGGTTTCGCGACAAAGTCAGGGTATACGACCACGCATCGCCTCGCGACATGCTGGACAAAGCATCGTGCCGCGAGTGGGCGGCAAAGATCAAAGCGGACCCCAGCGGCTTTACCGCACACAAGATCGGTTTCCGCCATACAGACACGGCGACAGATAGCGCCCGCGACCTGGGCAATCGCGTTCTCACCACCAAAGAATTGATGAACATCGCCCAGGGGTTTGAGAACTGCCGCGAGGCCATCGGCTGGGACCACGATCTTATGGTTCACTGTCACTGGGAGTACGACCTGCGGACTTCGATTCAGTTGGCGGAGGCGGTTGCCCCCATCAAGCCGTTGTGGCTGGAGGACCCGCTGCCAGTGGACTACTCCGACTCATGGAAGAGGTTATGCGCGAGTTCTCGTGTTCCCATCTGTACCGGCGAGAACCTGGAACGGCGGGCAGGGCTTCAAGGACTTCATCATCTACCAGGGATGTGACATATTGAATCCTGACCTGCGCAACAGTGGCGGATTTTTGGAAACCAAGCGCATCGCGGATATGGCTGATACTTTTGGATTGCCGATGGCCACGCACAACACCGGCAGCCAGTTGCACACCTGGGCTAATTGCCAATGGGCCGCATCGATTCGCGACTACATTGCTTGCGAAACGATCACCGGCCAGGGTGGTTGGATGGACCAGTTGCTTCTTCTGGATGGTCCGTATATCAAGGATGGGCACGTCAGCGTTACCGGAAAGCCGGGGCTTGGTGCGGAGTTGAACCCGGACGTAGTGAAAGCGCATCTGGCTGCAGGCGAACAGTGGTGGGGATGAAAGGATGTCCATGAACCGTCGTACATTGTTGAAGTCCATCGGGAGTGCGGGTGTGCTTGCTGCGGCCTCGCCTCTTTTGCGATCGCAGGAGCAGGTTGCGCGCGCCACGCGCGGCATGGCAACGCCCCGCATCAAGGATATTAGCGTGATCGAGTGCGAGCCCGCAGGCACGCGGCTCACGGTGGTAAAGATCACCACCGATCAGGACGGGCTCTACGGATATGGCTGCGCCACGTTTACCCAGCGCGCTGACCTGGTCAAGCCCGCCGTGGAAAAGTATCTGAAGCCGTTTCTTATGGGCAAGACCACCGACCGGATCGAAGATATCTGGCAGTCTTGCTACGACAGTTCCTATTGGAAAAACGGACCGGTGCTGAACAACGCGCTCAGCGGCGTGGATCAGGCGCTGTGGGATATCAAGGGCCGGCAGGCGGGCATGCCTGTGTACCAACTGGCCGGCGGCAAATGCCGGGAGGCCGTGGATGCCTATACGCATGCGGATGGCCCCGACTACAAGGCCGTGGTTGAGAGCGCGAAGGGCTTCATGGCTCAAGGCTTCCGTAACATTCGGGTGCAGGTGGGTATTCCGGGAATGTCGGGCTATGGCTCGCGGCACAGCGACGACACCAAACTCAAGGCTCTGCACGACCAACCGCTCTACGAGCCGGCTTATGATTTCCGCCGCGCGCTCAAGCTGCTGGAAGTCTGCAGACAGGAACTGGGGGAGGAAGTGGAGTTGCTGCACGACATGCATGAGCGCCTGACGCCAAACCAGGCAGTGCAGTTTTGCAAGGAAGCGGAAAAGTTCCACATGTTCTTTTTGGAAGATCCGCTTTCGCCTGAGGACCTTGGTTACTTCCAGCAGATCCGTCAAAATTGCGCGACTCCGATTGCGATGGGCGAGCTCTTCAATAGCCCGCACGAATGGCAGCCGCTGATCGAAGGCCGGCTCATCGACTACATCCGGGTGCACGTCTCGCAGGCGGGCGGCTTTACCCCGGCGCGCAAGATCGCGATTCTAGGGGAACAGTATGGAGTGAAAACTGCCTGGCACGGTCCGGGTGACGTTTCACCTGTGGGGCATATGGCCAATGCCACGCTGGATATCGTGAGCTATAACTTCGGCATTCAGGAGTATTCACCCTTCAACGAACGCACCCGGGAGATTTTTCATGGTTGTCCGGAATTGAAAGATGGATACATCTGGGTGAGTGAGAAGCCGGGATGGGGTATCGAGATTGACGAGCAGGCAGCTGCGAAGGCTCCGTTCACTCCAGGAAGAAATAACCTCAACGGTGGATGGGGCGAAATACGGAAGCGTGATGGCACGGTGATCAAGCAATAGGATCTGGTACTGCCAACCTGAGGTCGGTCGCGCGGTTAGATTAACTGCGGGCAAAAAGGTTACAAGGATTCGTGTCCCTGGGGCGCCGTTAAGAGCGATCGTATAAACTTGATCGGGTAACGGAAGCCGTACCCCGGAGCACCTATGCCGTCTACACCCCTCGAACCGATCAAATCCGCTGAGACAGTTGCGCCCATGCTGCCTGAAGAGCTGGTGCGTAAGCGCGGAGTGATCGCGTGGTCCAGCTTTTTCTTTGCTCTGCTCCAGAGTATTTGCGGAGCCATTGTGGCTATCAACGGTCTGCGGATTGCGATTGGAATCGGAGCACTTGCGTTGAGCACGGGAGCCGGAGCAGCGATGGTCGGTTTCCATACCGACGCGATTCGGGTTCCCATGATTGTGATTGCCCTGCTTGGCTCACTGCTGAATCTTGCCATTCTTATGCATGTTCGTCATCTTCGCAATCGACCGGCCGCGCAATGGCGGCAGAAGCCGTTGAGCCCGAAACAGAAGCGAACAGAGCTCGCGCAACTGGTTCTCTCCGTGTCCACACTGGCTCTCATTGTTGTCGAAGAGTACATCCATCACAGCCTGCACCACTCGCTTTAGCTGGTCATTTCCTGATCAAGCCGCGCGTGCAGACGCTCGCTGAAACCAACCGGCAACTGGAAGATCAGATCATCTGCCGTCAGGATGAGGATGTTGCGCGCCGAATCGAGAATGGCGGAACAGATTTCGCAGTGATCGAGATGCCTTTGCACATGATTTCGCATTTCCTCCGGTAGCGTGTCGTCGAGGTATCCGGAGATGCAGTCCCACACATGTTTGCAGTTTAAAACCATGGGACCCACCTCCTCCCTGGGTTCATATTCCTCAGCAACGGCGCCAACTGTTTTTGCAGCATGAGGCGCGCGCGGTGCAATCGCACTTTCACATTTCCGACCGTGATGCTGAGGGCCTCGGCTGTCTCGACGTTATTCATCTCCTCCACATCCCGCAGGATAAAGACTTCCCGATAGATGGTGGGGAGGTTGGTAATGGCCTTCTGCAGCATCAGTCGCACCTCCTTGCGCTCCAGTGCTTCGGAAGGAACTTCACGCCAGTCGGGCAGGATTGCGGGCGAAGTATGGCCATCTTCGAACGGAGTGTCGTCGATCGATTCCATGCGCAAAACACCTTCACGCCGCAGGCGGCTGCGCGCCTCGTTCAGCGCTATCCCTATGAGCCAGGTGCTGAATTTTGCCTCGCCGCGAAAGGTTGCCAGATGGCGAAAGGCCTTTAGAAACGCTTCCTGTGCGACCTCCTCGGCGTCGGCCTCGTTCTTCATATAAGAAAGGGCCATCATGTATACGCTGCGTTCGTAGGGGAGGATCAGTTGATGATAGAGCTGTGTATCTCCAGCAAGGATGGCGGCGATTATCTGCGCTTCGTCCCTGGGTTCCGTCGCCGGTTTCATAAATGCTAGACCTGCACCTGGAGACGCCTGGCCACCAGCGCGTCTACCGAGAACAAACCAGCTCCCAGAATGAGCACCATGAGCGACGCGAAGAGAAAGGTATAAGGATCGGCCACATAGAACTTTCCTGGATCGGAAAAGATAGAAACCAGCGCCGCATGATCCGCCGTCCAGTAAGCGACGAGCATATTGAATGCCAGCAACAAGCCGGTAAAGCGGGAAGCAAAGCCCACGATGAGGAGCAGGCCGCCCAGGAATTCCAACCCGGAAACGAAGTAGGCATTGAATGCGGGAAATGGGATGTTCAGGCTGGTAAAGAATGCGGTGATCTTTCCGATGTGGTGCATCTTACCCCAACCGGTCTGGACGAATTGCCAGCCCCAGTAGAGGCGCACGGCGAGCAAGAACGGCGACCGCAGATAGGACACCTTCTCTGCGGCAAAAGAGTACGAACGGAGCAGGAGTTTCATGGAATCTCTTTCTTCGCCGTCAACGTGAATTGGCAAGACTGAGCAGGGGTGGATTCATTGTTGGCGAATGCATTTGCGGGGTTAGAGCGCAATCGCCAGGAAATAGTTACAGCAACCAGTCCGGGAAGGCCCGGTGACGAAAACGCGATTGCTTTGTAACCTTGCCGGCGCCATTGGTTCTAACAGCCAGCAAGAGCGAAGGGTGAAGATCATCTTCGCTCTTGCGCATCAAGGCCCGAGACAAAAACGGCAAGCGCATTCGTGCGCAGGCCTAACCCAGAAAGGTATCTATCCATGAAGAACCATTCCGCTAATACACTCGCCGTCGCCGCTGCGTTTGCAGGTCTGCTGGGCGGTACGACTGCACGCTTGAACGCACAACCCGCTTCCCAGGGGAGCACCTCCTCTGTCACTGCATCCGCGCAGATCGGCGCATTGCTGGTTGCTCAGAACCAGCCTGCTCCGGAAGCGGGCAAGCATTCCTGCAAAGGCAAGAACGATTGCAAGGGTCAGGGCGGCGGCAAAGACGCGGGCAAGAACGATTGCAAAGGCAAGGGCGGCTGCGCCACCGACGGCTCGACACCTCCGAAGGCCAGCTAATTCCCCGGTCGATTGGAGGCTTGTGATTGCTCAAGCCTCCCATCAACCGCATCTTTCCATAACCGGAGCATATGATGCCAGCTAACCGATTCAATGCTTTTACCGATTACGGTGTCGGTATCGGACTGCGAGTTCCACACTACGATCACATCCTCTCCAGGAAGCCGGTTGTCGACTGGTTCGAGATTATTTCGGAGAACTATATGGTCGATGGCGGCCGCCCACTCCAGATGCTCGATCGGATTCTGGAGCAATACAGGGTCGTTCAGCACGGGGTATCGATGTATTTCGGCTCGGCGCAAGCGCTCGACCGCGAGCACCTGAAGCGCCTCAAAGAACTCACCCGGCGCACCCATACTCCGTGGCTCTCCGATCATCTGTGCTGGGGGAGTGTGGACGGACGCTACACGCATGATCTGCTTCCGTTGCCGTACACCTTTGAAGCCGTGCACACCACCGCGCAAAGAATTCGCGAGGTGCAGGATTTTCTCGAGATCCCGGTTGCCGTCGAAAACGTGAGCAGCTATGCGGAATTTCACGATTCCGAGATGGCAGAGTGGGAGTTCCTGAACGAGGTCGTCGAGGCCGCCGACTGCGGCATTCTGCTCGATGTAAACAACATCTACGTCTCCTCGCAAAACCATGGATTCGATCCGTTGGAATATGTGAACAGTGTGGATGTAGACCGGGTGGCGCAGATACATATCGCCGGGCACTCCCGGTTTGAGAAGTACACGCTCGACACCCACGACCATCCGGTGCTCGACCCGGTTTGGAAATTGTATGAGCGTGCGATCGAGCGCACAGGCCCGACGGCCACGCTGTTGGAGTGGGATGACAATATCCCGCCTTTCGCCGAGGTACATGCGGAAGCGCTCAAGGCCAATCGATATCTTGCAAAAAAGGGCCAGATCGAACTCGCCCAGGCGAACGCTGCCGGGCTTCACGAGGTGCCGGCATGAAGCTCCTGGAACTGCAGCGACGCATGTCCCAGGACGTGATGCGTCCGCTGACTGCCGATTTCGCGATGCAGGAGTCTGCCGAGACCCTGGCCAGGCTATATAAAGCCTGGTCCCCTGCTTACCTCATTTGAGCGGCTCGAGATCTACAACCGGCAGTATTGGTTTCGCGTAATCGCCGCGGTTGCAGAAGACTTCCCCGCCCTCCAGGTGGTTCTGGGCCAGGAGAGATTCGACGCACTGGTGTTGGCTTACCTGCGCGAAAACCCGTCCACTTCGTTTTCGCTGCGCAATCTTGGAGCCAAACTGCCGGCATGGCTGGCTTCGTATCCTGAATTTGCCGGGTCTCAGCACGCCCTGGCGATCGACGTTGCCCGCCTGGAATGGGCGTATATAGAGGCGTTCGACGGAGCCAGTCTCGCGCCATTGGGTGCGGAGGATTTTGCGGGGTTGGGAGCAGACTCCACGCTGCGACTGCAGCCGCATCTGCAGTTATTAGACCTGCAATACGCCGCCGATGAGGTGGTGCTCGCGGTCCGCAAATCGACTCCTGAGATCGACATCGTCAGCAATGCAGTGTCCGGGCGCCGGCAGGCTTCGGATATAGCGCTGCCCGAAGTAACCAGGTCCGGTATCTACCTGGCGGTGCATCGCTTCGAAGACTGCGTTTATTACCGCCGCGTCGATCGCGAAGAGTTCCTGCTGCTCGCCGACCTGCGGGATGGTGATTCGATCGCGACCGCGATCGAGCGTGCGTTCGAGGGCAGCAAGCTTGACGTGGAGCTGCAAGCGGCGAGGGTTCAGGAGTACTTCGCGCATGCCGCGGAACTGGGCTGGTTCTGCTCCCGGAAGAGCAGCCGGCACGAGGAAGGATGTTCGTGAGAAATATAGTTTCTACGCTGTTATTGGCCGGGCTTGTTGCCTCCTCGGCGATGGCTCAAGCGACGAAGAACGAGGCAGGGTTTCTGCTCGGGTCGGAGCAGATTCCCGGATCCACAACTACGGCAGGCGTGCCCCTCAGCTTCGGGGGCAGTGTGGCCTTCTCTTTTGACTACGCGCGCAAATTGAGGGGCGAGCACACGGTGTTGCTTGCTGAAATTCCGTTTGCCGCGGCGCCGAGCCACCATGGAAGTTCCGCTCAACCTGGGACGGCAACCAGCCTGGCCACGTTATATGTCGTTCCGTCCCTGCGAGTGCAAGCCTTCGCTGACCGGCGCTTTTCTCCCTGGCTTTCCGGAGGTTTCGGCTTCGGCTGGCTGGAGACAAGTGCTCTTCTCAACAACGGCGCACCCAACCCGGAAATCAACCGGTATACCGGGACAGCACAGTTCGGTGGGGGTGTAGATATCAGGACGCCTCTACGCCTTCTCTTTCCTATTTCGTTGCGAGCAGAACTGCGTGACTACTACGCCGTGAATGCAGCGAACTACGGTACGTCTCTGCGTCAGCAGGGTCAGCACGATATCGTTCCCGCCGGAGGATTCGTCATCCATTTTTAAGCTCTGGCTGTAACTTATTCTCTTGCCCAGGATCTTATTCGACAGACGTGCTAAACGCTCTTGGAGGATTCAGTGAAATTTGCCTCGCCATCATGGCTTGCGACTTTGGTATGCGGACTCGCCTTCTCCCTGTCGGCCGGAGCGCAAGGCCAACACATTATTGGCCTGCAGCCCGGGGTCAAAGCTCCGGAGATTTCGCTGCCTGATCAGGCCGGCAAACGGCAAACATTTCAGACGCTGGCTGGCCGGAATGGGCTGCTACTCCTGTTCTTTCGTTCTGCCGATTGGTGCCCTTTCTGCAAAGGTCAACTTGTCGATCTGGAGCATGCGCAGAAAGAGTTTGCGGCGAAAGGAATCAACGTGGCGGGCGTTAGCTATGACTCGCCGGCCGTGCTGGCTGAGTTCTCGCGACGCAAATCTATCACCTACCCGCTGCTTTCCGATTCAGGATCAAAGCTCATTGATACATTCGGTATCCGCAACGTGGAAGCTACTGGAGCAGAGGCAGGCATTCCGGTTCCCGGCTACTACCTGATCGACAAACAGGGAATCATTCAAAAGAGATTTTTTGAGGACGGATACATCAACAGGTTGACGGCGAATAACGTCTACCAGAATATCTTCGGAGATGTCGCTCTTCCGCAGCCTGTAAGAAGTCTACCTTCGCCGCATGTAACGCTGACCACCATGCAGTCTGATCGAGAAGTAACGCCGGGTGAGCTGGTGCGTCTTGTGGTGACCATTGCTCCGGATCCAGACACGCACGTTTATGCTCGTGGCGCGGAAAAGGACCACTACATCGTAGCGTCGCTGACCCTCGATCCTTCGCGTCTCTACACGGTTCGACCCACGGAGTATCCGAAACCGGAAATGATGCACTTTCCTGAATCGAACGAAACCGAGCCGGTCTATACCAGCAAAACAACCCTGGACACTTCGGTAGCCGCGACGGTCAACAAAGAGACTCTAGCCATCTTCGCGAAGGATCCTTCTCTCCATGTGACTGGCAGCCTGGCGTATCAGGCCTGCACGTCGAAGGTTTGTTTCCCGCAAGTGAAGGTCCCTCTTAGCTGGACGATCCAGCTGAAGGAACTCGACCAGGTGCGTGCGGCCGCAGCGAAGTGAACTAACGTCCAGGATTGAACCGCCGTGTGCTGGCCCCCTCTTCCATACGTTCCCTATGATTTGCGTTCATAGGGAACGTATTGTGGCTCCCAGATGTTGGCGTCGAGTTCGCGATTGAGCGCCTCGCCCTGGATCTGGGACAGACCGTCTTGAATTGCTTGTTTCCCCACTGCTTCGCCGATGAAGCGGCTGAGTTGCCGCACCTGCGAGATTGGCGGTAGGAGAGGCGCCTGCTGGTCCTTCTGCGTGGGCAAATGGCGAATCAGTTCCTCCGCCGCCGCCTTCACCATCGAATCGGTGACCAGGCGAGCCCTGGAGGCAACGATGCCAAGGGCGAGTCCGGGAAATATGTACGAGTTGTTGGTTTGCGCGACCGGCGTTTTCTTGCCCGCAAATTCAACCGGCGGAAACGGACTTCCGGTACCGATCAGCGCCCGTCCGTCGGTCCAGTTCATCAAGTCCTGGGGAATCGCTTCGCTGCATGAGGTTGGGTTGGAGAGCGGAAAAATGACCGGCCGATTGGTGTACTTCGCCATTTCGCGAACGACCTGTTCAGTGAAGGTGCCCGGCTGGCCAGACACTCCGATGAGGACCGTCGGCCGCACATTGCGGACGATGTCCAGGAGCGTGATTTCGCCGTTAGGCTGCTTCCAACTCTGGACTTCGTGCGGCGGCCGCGCATAAGGCAGTTGCTCCGGCTCCACGTTTTGACGGTCTTCGGTGATCAGGCCGTACTGATCGATGGCATAGAAGCGGGCTCGCGCTTCCGCTTCGGAGAGGCCACGATCCTCCATGAACTGAGCCAGCAGCTTGGCGATCCCCAGGCCCGCGCTCCCGAAGCCGAAAACAACGATCGTTTGCTGTTCCAAGGGAACGCCGGTTACGTTGATCGCCGAGATGAGAGTTGCGGTGGCAACGGCCGCGGTGCCTTGAATATCGTCGTTAAAAGTGCAGAGCTGGTTGCGGTAACGGGCCAGAAGTCGGCTGCGTTCGCGCCGGCAAAGTCTTCCCATTGCAACAGAACGTGCGGCCAGCGTGTTTTCACCGCGGAAACGAAGGTCTCCACGAAATCGTCGTATTCCTGTCCTCGTACGCGCTGGTTGCGCCAACCAATATAGATCGGGTCGCGGAGGCGTTCCTCGTTATTGGTGCCTACATCGAGCAGTATGGGAAGACAGCTCTCCGGATGGATGCCGCCGAGCGCGGTGTAGAGGGCCATTTTCCCGATAGGGATACCCATACCTCCTGCGCCCTGGTCGCCGAGGCCAAGGATTCGCTCGCCGTCGCTGACCACGATGCATTTCACGTCATCGTAGCGGGCATGATTGAGGATCTGGGGAATCCGGTGTTGATCCGGATAGCTAAGAAAAAGCCCTCGCGGCTTTCTCCATATCTCACTGAATCGCTGGCATCCCTCGCCCACGGTTGGGGTGTAGACCAGGGGCAGCATCTGTTCTACGTTGCGGACCACCAGGGCGTAAAAGAGGGTTTCGTTCGTATCCTGCAAGTCGCGTAGAAAGGAATACTTGCTAAATGCAGTCGGCTGCTTATCCAAGGCGAGCATGCGGCGGGTGATCTGCTCGTCGAGCGTGCCTACATGCGGGGGCAGCAATCCATGCAGGTCAAAGACATCGCGTTCCTGCTGAGAGAACGCTGTTCCCTTGTTAAGACGAGGCGAGTTGATCAAGTTGAATCCCGAGAGCGAAACCTGGAGTGGCATGGTCACGTTTATTTCTCTCCCTTGGTGCGCGCCTCACGGCTCCCCTGGTAAGCCAGATGTGGGATTCCGCGGATGTCCGCCGGTCACTCTCCCCCTTTCAACAGGTCTTGAGGGTGGGTCATCTACACCTTGCAGACTCAGGAGCCGAGGTTCGTGGAATCCCACATCTGCCAAAACCGGGCAGATATGGGGCACCCGTCATTCGTTACGGTACACGCCGTGAGAAATGCGGGCTAGAGCTTGAAGAGTTCGCGCAGGCGGCGGGTCTGGGCGCGGCTGACGGGGATCTCGGTTTGCTTGCGATCGTCCATGCGTAGCTGATAACTGCTCTTGAACCAGGGCACGACTTCCTTGATGTGGTTGATGTTCACCACGAACGAGCGGTGGGCTCTCCAAAAAACGGAAGGGTCGAGCAACTCCAACAACTCTTCAATCGTCCGGCACTTGGAGTGTCCTTCCAGGGTAGGGGTCACCACGGAGATGGTGCCCTCCTCAATCGCCGCGAAGCAGATATCCTTCTGGTCGACCAGGAAGAGGCGGCTGTGAGCTTGCAGGACGATTTTGCCGCTGCGCGGACGCAGCCCACCGCCCTGTTGCTGTTCGATCAGGCGGAGCAGCGCATCAAGACGCGCGTCCGCCGGAGTGACGTCGGCTGCAGCACCGTTCTCCGGCAACGGCTCATGCTCCAGTTGATGCGCTTCCTGCAAGCGCTGGCGCGCACGTTCCAGTGCCTGCAGTACGCGCGCACGATCAAACGGCTTGAGCAGATAGTCGATGGCGTTCACGTCGAAGGCGCGCACCGCATATTGATCAAACGCTGTAGCAAAGATAATCTGCGGCATGCGATCGGCGTCTTCCTGCTCGAGCAGCTTCTTGAGGACGGCAAAGCCGTCCAAGCCGGGCATCTGTACGTCCAGAAACACCACGTCCGGATGGTGCGTGCGAATCAGGTGGACCGCCTCGATGCCATTCTGGCCCTGGGCGATGACCTCAACCCCTCCCGCGGAGTCCAGCAGGTATTTGAGCTCTTCGCGCGCAAGCCGTTCATCGTCGACGATCAGCGCAGTCATGGGCATGCTATTCGAGCTCTTGGTGCCAAATTTCAGTATAGGGAGCGGAAGAAAGGCCGGTCAATGCGGGGCGGCTCAGGAATGGAAAGCACGGAGGCGGGAGGGTACGTTATCCGCAGCCAGGCTGTGACCGCAATAGACGCAGTAGAGGTCAGTGATGCGGACACCCTTGTAGCAATTGCCGCAAGCCGCGGAAACCTGGTAGGCACACTGGGGGCAGAAATGGAACTCGGTGTGGATGCTGGTGCCACAGGAGGGGCAACGCGCGACTACGGGCTGGCGAAGCAGAAAGTAAAGCACCAGTCCTATGCCACCCTGCATCGCCAGACAGATCACGACCCACAGGCGTGTGCTCATGCCGCGGCGGGGCGCGTCGCGGCTTACGTAACCAACCATCAGCACGTATAAAGCGGCCAGCGAGCCCCAGGAAAGGGCAAAGTAGAACCGAACGCCGAGAGGAGCCGCTACCGGACGCATATGGAGGGACTGCCGGTACGCAGGCAGGATCACCCATAACAGATACTGCATGAAGACAAAGGCCAGGGAAGCGACCGCGATCGACCACCGCGGGATCAGCTTGACCTCTTCCGTTATGGAGGACTCTGCTTCCGCGTTGTGTATCTGATTCGTCATTTCTCAGTGGGAGGAAAGGTCTCGAAGCCGCGTCTATCGTGCTGCACGTGATGTTGTTCCTTCCAGACAGCTATGAGCGCTGCCAGCATCGAAAGCAAAATCATGGCCATGAGAAAAGTGATTTGCGTGGGTACGTCAAAGAGAGGTTCCTCGCCCAGAAGCTCTTCGACTCCATTCCACATGGCGGGCCCAAGCAACACCAGCATGGAAACAAAACCGAAAATGGCAAGACCCAGATTCCGTCGCTGGCGGATGCGCTTTTCCTGGGTAGAAATCACCGCGTCACGGACGGCACAGCGCGTTTTTTGCGTAACCCGGCGAGCGGCGTCGCCGTCCAGCAAGGAAGCAGCGCGCACCACATCATTCCCCGAAGTTTGATCCGGGAACCCTTTTTGCCCCTCATTCATCGGGTTTGTCCCTCCGCGCGGTGAGCAGCTTCGGCTGCACTGATGCGAGGCTTGAGGGCCGAAAGGCCGCGATAGAGCCGCGATTTTACTGTGGACAGCGGGGAGTGAGTGACTTGCGCAATCTCTTCGAGCGACAGCTCTTCATGGAAGCGGAGGACGAGCACTTCACGATGCAACGGCTCTAGCGTCAGCAAGGCTTCGGCCACGCGCGCCCCATTCTCATTCGTCTGATACCTCTCGAAGGGAGAAGGCCCGTCGGCAGCCACGTCAAAAGAGCGGCCATCTTCGCCGGCTTCGCGCATCGCTTCCAGACTGCTCATGGTGCGCTTGCGGCGCACGTCAATGACGAGATTGCGAGCGATGGTGAAAAGCCAGGTATCGAAACGAGACTTGCCGTTGAATTGGTCACCGCGCTTCAGCACACGCATCCAGGTTTCCTGGAATATATCTTCGGCTGTTTCCCGGTTTCCCGTGAGGTAAAGCAGGTAGCGCAGCAGGCGGTGCTGATACTGAATAATCAGCTGATCGAGCAGCTCCGGATCGTGGCGCTTCAGTCCCTGGGCAACCAGCGTGTTTTCGTTACAGGATTGGTCCGCGATGCTGAGCGAGGCTGCAGCCATATCATCTCCACAGACGGGAGCAGGATCGCCAAAGACGCCCCGGGTAACTACATTTTTGAGCTTGTGGGTAAGCACGGGCTCCTCCCGGACGACGTACGTGCCACTAAGAATATAGGAAACAGGCCAGTCAAACCACTGGGATGCAGCAGAGTCTAAACTTGGGAGTATGGAGATTTTGTTCGGCCTGCACCCAGTCGAGGAGGCTTTGCGTTCCGGGACGCGGAAGTTCGACCACATTTGCATTGCCCGCGAGCGCCAGGATGTCCGCCTCGAGAAGCTGATCCAGGCCTGCCGGGACGCTGGGGTGAAGATGCGCCTGGATACGCGTGACCAACTGACCAAGCTGGCCCGGACGGAGGCTCACCAGGGGGTGGTGGCGATTGTCCGGGCACGGCAGTTCCTGGACGTGGATGACCTGCTCCGCGACACCAAGGAAAACCGTTTATTGCTGGCGCTGGACGGGGTGGAAGACCCGCAGAACCTGGGTGCGCTGCTGCGTACCGCCGAGGGAGCTGGGGTAGACGGGGTGGTGGTCACAGAACGGCGGTCGGCCCCGCTTAGCCCGGTGGCGGTCAAAGCTTCGGCAGGAGCGGCGGAGCACGTGAAAATCGCCCGGGTGGTGAACCTGGTACGCACCCTGGAGGAGCTGAAACAGCGAAACCTGTGGGTGATTGGGCTGGACGAGCGCGGCAGCATGAACTATGACCAGTTCGATTTCTCGGTGGGCTGCGTCCTGGTGCTAGGCCGGGAAGGTGCGGGTCTGCACGATCTGGTCCGGCGGACCTGCGATCACCTGTTGCGGATCCCCATGGCGGGCCGGGTGGCGTCGCTGAACGTCAGCGCTGCCGGCGCCGTGGTGCTTTACGAGGCCGCACGGCAGCGGCGCAACGGAACTGGACACAACTCCGCCGCCTCACCGGCGCGGGCTAAGAAGCAGAAGGGTTTGGGTTCATGAGGTATTTGTGGTTTGCCGCCGTTGCGGTGGGGCTGGTTACCTGCGCTGGGGCGCAGCAGGCTCCTCCGCCAGCCGATGTACCTGCCGAGCATCCCGGCAAAGTGATTTTTTCTCGCTCGGTGGAGGATGGTGCTGCCGCCGAGGTTAAGCCGGCCGCCACACAAGCAGAGGCTCACGCGACCGATGCGGAAAGACAGGCAATCACCTTCCTCAGCTACGATCTGGACGTTCACTTGCAGCCCAGGGAGCATGCGATGGCAGTGCGGGCGCGCGTCCTGGTGCGCAACGACTCGGCAAGTCCTCTGAGCCGTCTGGCCCTGCAAATCTCTTCCAGCCTGCAGTGGACTGCTGTCCACGTGGGTGAGGGCCCGGTTGCTTTCTCTCAGCAATCGATCAACAGCGATATTGACCACACTGGAGCGCTGCGGGAAGCGGTCATCCCCCTGGCGCGGCCTCTGGGTCCGCAGGAGAGCCTTGCCCTCGATCTTAGCTATGAAGGCACCGCCGCCCTCTCCGCGAACCGGTTGGAGCAGATCGGGGCCCCGGCGGATGTGGCGGAGGCTTCAGATTGGGACCGGGTTTCGGACGAGTTTGTCGGGTTAAGGGGATTCGGCAACGTGGCCTGGTACCCGCTAGCCTCGGTTCCGGTGGCATTAGGAGACGGAGCCAAATTTTTCACCGAAGCGGCGGCCGAGCGGCAACGGCAAAGCCAGGCGACAGTGACGATGCGCGTGACCGAGGAGTTTTTTGGGGAAGCGCCCAACCTGGCGGTGTTGGATGGCGAAGTATTGGCAGTGACGCCGACTTCCCTGCCCGCGGCCGCCGGCGTGCCTGGAATCGTCACCTGCACTCTTCCACCTGCGAAGCTGGGGTTGGCCTCGCCGAGTTTGTTTTTGCTCACGCGTACGGCCCGGGAGGGCAATGGGATTAAAGTTTTCGCCCGGACGGAGGATGTCGCCAACGCGCAGGCATACCTGTCCGCAGCCTCGATGGTGACCCCGCTGATCAATCACTGGCTGGGCAGCGAACCGCGGGGCGAGTTGAATATCGTCGATCTGCCCGAAGGGGAGGACGCTCCGTTTGAGGCTGGCGACGTCCTCTTTGCCAACGTGCGGGCCACGGAGCCAGGCAAGCTGACCGATGCGCTGATCCATTCTCTGTCCCACCTCTATTTCCGTTCGTCCTATGCCTGGCTGCAGGAAGGAGTGCCTTCGTTCATGGGATCGCTGTGGATGGAGCAAAATCGCGGCCGTGACGCCGCCATTCAGCAGATGGACAACACCCGCGGAGCGCTTTCGCTGGCAGAACCAGGGGATGGTGGGGCTGCAGGAATGGACCACCAGGCTTTGCTGGTCGCCCGGGATCCGGTCTATTACCGGACCAAGGCGACGTATGTTTTCTGGATGTTGCGGGACCTGGCTGGGGATAACGCGCTGGCACGCGCGTTGCGCGCCTACCAGCCGGGATCAGATACGTCGGGGTCCGGCTTTGAGCAGGTGCTTGCGCATGCCAGCGGTAAAGATTTGAAGTGGTTCTTCGACGACTGGGTGTATCACGATCACGGCCTTCCTGACCTCTCCATCGCAGGAGTCTTCCCCAACAAGGCCAGCGTGCCCGGCTCTTATATTGTCGCCGTGGATGTAGCGAACAGCGGGACCGCCGAAGCGCAGGTTCCGGTGTCTGTCTCTTCCGGCACAACTACGGTGACTGAGATGCTGAGAGTTCCCGCTAAATCAAAGGTGAGCCATCGCTTTGTACTCCAGGGGCAGCCTGTAGAAGTAGCGGTCAACGATGGCACGGTTCCTGAGGTTGAGGCTAGTGTTCACAAGCAAACACTTACGGTGAAGCCGGCTTCGGAGTAGAAGCGGCGGAGTTGTTACTCCGTTGGCATGGCTCCATTGCTTTGTGAGAACTCACTTTTTGAACTGTACGTTTTAGCAGTCAACATGAATCGGCTGAGCCGCGGAGGGCTGCTTAAGCGAGCACAAGAGATGCCTCAGGCGGCTAACCCGCATTTCTCACGGCCAGTACCGTAACCAATGACGGGTGCCCCATATCTGCCCGGTTTTGGCAGATGTGGGATTCCACGGAGCTCGACTCCTGAGTCTGCAAGGTGTAGATGACCCACCCTCAAGACCTGTTGCCAGTAGAGAGTGACCGGTGGACATCCGCGGAATCCCACATCTGCCAAAACCGGGCAGATATGGGGCACCCGTCATCCGTCAGAAATAGAGATCTCGCTACCGGCACCCTGGCGATTTCTTAGTTTTCCACCACCTCGGGCACGGACTTAACTTCGGGGTGTTCGAGCGTGCCGGTGATCGCAACGGCGTCGGCTGCGGATCCTCCCTTTAGATCGATTTCCCGACTGAAGGAGATGGTGCCCGACAGCGGAATCGCTTCCTTGCCGCGAGCCAGCAGGCTGTGCGTGATGGTGATGGTGCTGTCGGCGATGGCAGCATCGGCGCTCCATTGATCGAAGTGCACGAATGGCTGAGCGTTAACCGGCAACGGAGCTTCCGCGGCCAGGCCCCCTTTGGTCCAGTTCCAATGCAAAGTGCCGGTGGCAGATCGGGCAAGTTCCTGCGCATCGAAACCCGTCATCCTAAACTGGGTGGAGAGGTTGGCCACACCGCTTCCCCAACGCTCATCGAATATGCCGGCCAGCGCGCTGGGCGCGGCGTTGGTCACCTGCGCATCGAGCCGATAATCCGGCTGATCCCCGGAGGCATCCACCACGCCGGCAACATGGATAGTTCCATTCGCCAGGTGGCCGTTCACCGACCGTATCTTGATCAGGTTTCCGCTGACGTCGATGGTGCCGATGGCGTCATGGACCACCAGCTTTCCCATGGAAAGTTCGCCGATCTGGACGGTGCCGGAGAAGTCGGGCCACTTCACGGGGTGGCGGTCGATACGATCCAAGTATCTGGCGCAACAGCTCGCCACCTTCGCTGCTGCCCAACAAGGTGGCCTGCAGGGCACCCAGGTCGAGGGCGGCAGTCGTCAGCGAGAAGCGCCCGGCACATGGATTGCTGCCCATACATACGGTCGGATACTCCAGCGTTCCCTGGGCCTCCAGCTTGCCATAGCTGATCGATGCGTTGGTCCAGGCAATCTGGCTAGGGCTGAGGATTCCCTGGGCGGACGCAATCCGGACAGGATGAGACAAATAGGAGGTCGTGACCTCGGCATTCCTGATGGTCATGCTGCCCTCTGCCGTCGAGGACGCGATCGGATTATCGGAGTCCGGCACCGGCAGTATCCACTTGCCGCGGAGGTCAAGATCCAGAACCGCAGTGCCCGCGCCGCCGAGTGCAACCGTAGTCGCGCCCACAGAAGGAGGCCGTGTGCTATGTACACCGAGCAATCCGAAAGACTTGTTGAAGGCCTGCAGCCGGGCAAGGCGCGGCCGTTCCGCTGAAATGGAGATCAAATCCCGCTGGTGTGAATCGGCCGTCCACCGTTAAAGGAGCCGGAGCCCCCATCGCCAGCCTCACCGGCTGCAACAACAAGGCGGGAGGCCCGGCGTTCCCCGGCTGCGGGATGTCGCACCTCATCCGTACCGGGCCGACCAGAAATGGCTTGCTCGCATCCGGAGGGGTCAAGGCCAGCGAAGCAAGCGCCACTTCACCAGAGATCAAAGGCTGACGGCCGCCTTGTGAGGCGTAGTGGAAATCGCCATTGAGGGTACCGGCGGCCTTGACCCCGGCGCCCAGGCCGCTGCGCACTTCCTGCAAGCCGGCTAGCACCGCGGCAGCGGGCACGCGATGAATCCCCAGGGTGAGGTTGGCATCGGGTAGGGTGCGCCCGTCCTGTATGGAGCCGGTGAGTTGCAGCGCTCCATCGCCTACCGGCGAAGTACAGGAGATATCTTCCAGAGATCTCGATTCTTTCCGGAACAAGGCCAGGCAGGAAGTGGCGACATCCATCGGACGCGCCGGAGAGAACTCAGAGCGATGCAGGCCGGCGACCTTGAGGCCCGCATTGATCTGTGCCACCTCGGCGGTCCCGCTTACCTGGGCTTCGACCTCAAGCCCGCCGCGCCACCCAATGTCGCTGCCCAGGGTGAGGCGGCTCAACTGGCCGAGCGGAACTCCGCTCCATTCCACCTTGAGGTTCAACGGCATTTGTTCCAGCAAGGCCGCGCGATGCAGCGTACCGTCGACGCGCAATATGCCGGTATCGGCGAGATCAAGATCGAGATCGGTGCGCACCGGTTGTGCGCGAAAGTGCACTTCCCAGTTATCGCCTGGAGCCAACGAGATGGACAGGTCGGAATTCAGGAAGGAAAGCGGCTTCTTCTCGTTTCCCTGCTTGAAATTGATGCGCGCATTTTCCGCCTCGATGTAAGGGAAACGCGGAGTGCGGCCGGCATAACGCTGGCCGGTGGGGGCGTTTGGGATTTGTGCAGCCTGAACCAGAATCGAGCCCAGGTTCCACGCTCCATTGGAGTCGCGGACAAGATTCAGACTGGCATCGTCGAAATGAATGCGGGAGACTTCCAGGCGCCCCCGCCACAACGACAAGAGTCGCAGATATGCCACGACGCTGGCGGAGTGAAGGATGGGCTCGGAGCCGAAGTGAGGATCTTCTTCGACGGAAAAGCCTGAGAATTCAAAGCCGGGCAGGGGCAGCAATCGAAGCTTGACGGATGAGATATGAACGGGCCGGCCAAGGCTGCGGCCGATAACGTTGGCAATTCTGTGTTTGTACCGGCTGATGTTGACCAGAGGCGGTAACACAAAGGCCACTACTGCCAGCAAAAGGACTGCCAGGACAATCCATCGCCGGGGCGAAGGACGTTTTTCTTCGCCACCCATTCCTAACGGACCAGGTGCAACGTTCGGCGCCAGCGGGTCTGGTCGAAGAAGTGCAGGACTACGTGGGTATAGAACGAAAGCTTGTCTCCCAATCCTTCTTTTTCGTACTGGTTGTCGGGTTCGATAAAAGACCAGTAGACGAACAAGGGACGGCCAACGATATTGGCTCGAGGCACAAAGCCCCAGTAACGGCCGTCGAGGCTGACGGTGCGGTTATCTCCCATGGCGAAGTAGCGGCCGGGAGGAACCACGAGATCTTCGCCCTGGATGTAATTGGGAAGATCGGCGGCCCAGGGTGCGGTCACGTCTGAACCCGCCTGCGATGGCGGCACAGCGGGAAAATCATCACGGTAGGGAAAGTAGTTGCCGTAGTCAGGCATGCCCGCCTGCGGCTCATTCTGTGGTTGTCCGTTGAGAAAGACCCTGCCGTTGCGCAAGTGAATGCGGTCGCCGGGTATGCCGATCACCCGCTTTACCAGGTACAGGTCAGGTTCGCCCGGCTTGAAGAAGACGATGATGTCGCCGCGACGGACATCGCGGTAGTAGACAAAAGGGGCCCAAGCGGTACGAGGCGCCAGCGTGATTCGATCCACCAGCACGTGGTCGCCGACCAGGAGGGTCTTCTCCATGGAGGACGAGGGAATTTCAAAGTTCTGAAAAATAAAGGTCAGTGCAAAAAGCCCGATGACCAGCACCGTGCAGATGGAGGCGAAGGCTTCGAGCGGCGTCTCTTCCCTTGCCTGTTCGGTTTTGATCTCGGTTTCCGTGGCTTCCATGCTAGTGGCCAATGTCCTGCTCTCGATCTTTGCTCAGTGAATGACCTTGAACATCCGGCTCCAACGTGCGAAGTCCATCACGGTATCGAGCGGGCTCTTCTCGTGTCCGAGTTTATCATCCGGGAGCGTGTTGGCATCGGTAGCCGAGGGTTCGTGCAGGGAGAAGTAGATGAAGAAAGGCAGGCCCACAACATTGGCACGGGGAACAAAGCCCCAGTAGCGGCTGTCGCGGCTGTGGTTGCGATTGTCGCCAAGCACGAAATATTCGCCCGGGGGCACTACCAGGTCCCCGTTCTGGACATCGTGTCGCATTTGCATCCACCAGTGTGTGTCGACTCCCGGGTCGGTGTAGAGCTTGGCGGGAAACTGATCGCGGAAGTTATCCTGATACGCGCCCTCAAAGATGGCGAAGGGTTCACTCTGCTTCTGCCCGTTGATACAGACCACGCCATTCTGCAGACGGACGCGGTCACCAGGAACACCCACGACGCGCTTGACCACGTGATCGGAGGGATCGAGCGGGAAATGGAAGACGATCACGTCACCACGCTTCACCTGCTCATAGGGCAACAGCCACCGCCA
This sequence comes from uncultured Acidobacteriaceae bacterium, assembly GCA_963850235.1. GTDB lineage: Bacteria > Acidobacteriota > Terriglobia > Terriglobales > Acidobacteriaceae > PALSA-350. The sequence continues at coordinate 229,814 of CAWKKM010000025.1, forward strand.
GTGTCCCGGCAACCCATAGACCGCCTTGTTGACCAACAAAAAGTCGCCTACCAACAGAGTCCGCTCCATCGATTCGGAGGGGATGCGAAAGGGCTGCACAACGAACGTGAGCACGAAAATGGCGATGACGATAATCGATAACAGCGACCGGAAGGTATCCAGCAGGTTAGGAAATACCAGGTGATGACTGTGGTGTGCGACCGGACGCGCAATGGCAGGCGCTGGGGCAGCGGCGACTACTGGTTCCTCCGTCGAGACACGGAAGAACTCTGCTGATGGTTGCCTGGTCAAGAACCGTTACCTTCCACCACGGGCTCTGCTGCAGCGCCCTGCTTCCGAAGTTTGTCAAACGCTCTGCGGGCAGCTTCCTGCTCGGCGCGTTTTTTGGTGGTACCGACGCCGCGGGCGATTGCCTTAGGGCCGCTTCCCTCCGCCACCCTTACCTCCACCAGGAAGCGCTTGCGGTGATCGGGCCCGCTCTCCGCTTTCAGCACATAATCGGGCGGCCCGGTCTTCTTTGCCTGCAGCAGCTCCTGGAGGGCGGTTTTGTGATCTCCGAGTGAGATGCCGTGGTCCAGGGCCTGGCGTAAGTCATTCACGTAGGGCGCGACCACATGCTCGTTGACAAAAGCTTCAACCGGGGTCAGACCACCGTCCAGGTACAGAGCTGCGATGATGGCCTCGACACAGTTGGCGAGCAGGGTGGACTTCTTCCGTCCGCCGCCCCGTTCCTCTCCCCGGCCCAGCCGCAGATAACTGCCCAGATCGAGTACCGACGCTACCTGCGCGAGGTGGCGGCGGCTCACCATGCTGGCGCGGAGGCGCGTCCACTCGCCTTCATGAAGATCGGGAAACCGGCGGAAGAGGATCTCCGCGACCACCAGTCCTAAAACTGCATCCCCGAGAAACTCCAGTTGTTCATTGTCCTCTTCGCGCGAGACACTGCCGCCTTCGGCCTGGCGGCCTTCGAGCGTTTGCTCGTACGCAAGCGAACTATGGGTCAGCGCCTTCACCAGCAGTTGCTGATCGCGGAAGGTGTGACCCAGCGCTGCCTGAAGCGTGTTGAGAGCCGGCTGTGACATGAAGGTGGTTGCCCTGTCTCCTACTCTATTGCATTAGCGTGAGAGAGCGCGGACCGATAACACGATAGGGGCAGAAGGCGTTAATGGGATTGAGCGTCCGGAGCCGCATCCTCGCCGTTCGCCGGCTCGGTGTGCACCTGCTGGGGTACCGCATATGGTTGTTTTAGACCCTTCTCTGCCGCCAGCCGGGTATCCGCCTGGCCGTCCCGTACGGTAAGTGCCGCACGATACTCGTTGACCGCCTGATCGCGCTCTTCCTGAATGTCGTAGATCCGCCCCAGGTAGATGTGAGACCAGGCCAGCGTTCGGGGATCCTTGGAAAGCCGGATCGTTTCTTCGAAGTCATGCTGAGCAGCCGGCACATCGCGATGCATGATGGCCACCCGCGCCAGGATGAAGTTTGCTCTTGCCGGATCGCCGGACTTGTCGGTGACTGACTGTTGCGCCAGTAGGGCGGCGCCGTCCGTGTCACCCTTCATCAATTTCATCTCCGCCAGGTCGAGTCCCCTGAGCTCTCGCGGCGAACGGTGGACTACGTCGGAGGAGGCCTGCTGGTTAAACGTGATGTGCTTCACCCGGCTCAGTTGCTGGCTCACATCCATGCCGTAGACCATTTCGCCGATGCTTTCCTTAAAGCTCTGTGGCTGTTTTTCGAACGCGGCGAAGGCGTCATAGAAGTATTCCGTGAGCACATAGCCGTCTGCCATAGATTGCTCCACGGCTCGGCGGCGGACGGCTTCAGCTGCCTCGACGGAAGCGTTGTGCTGGTGTGTGGCCGATTCCAGATCGCTGCGCCGGGTGTCGGCAGCAATTTTGTAAATGGTGACGCCGGTATCCATGGTCCGGTCCTCGACTGCCCGAATCATGCACTCGACCACCAGGGCCACAATGTCGCTGCGGTAGGTGTAGTCGAGGGGCGCATCTTTCACCGTCTTCAAAAAGGGGAGAAGCCTATCCAGGACCGTAGCGCGAGCGTAGATGAGTGGCTCGATCTGGTAATGAAGGTACGCATGGCGAACTTCGCGCATGTGGATGGTTCCGTTGACAGGCGAGGCGACCACCACATAATCCGCTCCGTAGACTCGGGCATTGGTCTGTGCGGGATCGAGCAGCGGCTCAATCACCACCAGGAAGCGCCGCCCAGCGCTCGTGCCAACGGGCGTCTTAAGGTAGATGCCCGTATCGTCGACCATCTTGCTGAGCGAGTCGTGGAGCTCTGCCAGCTGCTTGTCATATTGGGGGCGAATATGAACCCAGATGAGGTGCAGGTCGACGAGTTGGCTAAACCGGCGCAGTAACGGCAGTATGTTTTCGACACCGCTGGCGTCCGGGGGCATGTCTGCGCCTTCGGCACTCGGCGTCAAATCCGGCGGCGGTGTGACGTAGAGGGCCAGCGAAATATATTGCGCCAGATCAGATCCGGCGTCGGAAAGGCGATGTTGACTGATGAACGTACACAGCTGCTCATGAGCCTCGCGCGCATCCGCTGAGCCCTGGAGCGCCTGATTAATCTGATCCCGCACCTGCTGGCGGACGGGATCGGCGGATGCGAGGCCCTGATCATATCCACAGGCATTGAGCGCTGCAGCGAAGTCGAACAGCGCCTCGCTGTTCTGCAGGCTGATGTCAGGACCCGTCGTGTCGACCAACGCCGGGGATTTGGGTGCCGCCGATGTGCCGGGTGAGGCTTGCGAACTAGAAGAGGACTGAGAGAGCGCGCCGGGAACGACGCTGAGGATCAGGAAGGTGAAGATGCCGGCAAATGCCTTTTTCCGGGCCGAAGTAACGACCCAGGATGAAACATCGAACGGCTTGCCATGACACTGCATATTTGCGGCGATTGACCTGTTCCAAGTCTATGCACTGGCACGTTGGGGGGTCAAACCGGGGGATGGGAAGGGGGTTTGGCGGCTACAGTTTCTTGAGCTACCCGCGAACCGAGACGCCGGAAAAGGAAAGCAGTACAGTGCCCGGTACCGGCTGATCAAACACGCGGGCAGGCGCAAACACGCTGAAGAGCAGCGTATCTTTCAACTGGGAACGGGTCTTATTGTCGGCGTTGCCGGCGACGATTTTGTAGTCGTAGACCCGGCCTTCGCCGTTGATGAAAGCCTGAACCACCAGCGGGTTGTTACTGTCGGCGACACCTTCAGCTGGCTTCAGTGCGGTGTAAAGAAAACGTGGACTGGATGCCTTGCCGAGAGGCTCGTCTCGGGCGAGCAACGGCTCCGGCGCGAACATTCCAATGAGCAGAGCAACCGCGCCGAGCATTGCGACCGTGCTGGCGAAGCCTGCTGTCACCCGCCACATCAGAGGCAACATGGTGTTTTGCCAGCGGACCCGTTCGCGAGCGAATTTCTCCTCTGTCGTGTTGGCCATTTGCTGCGACAAGGCTACGCGCAGCCGAAGAGCGAGATTCTCCGGAGCCTTCGCCGGCCCGATGGAACTAACGAGCGATTGCGCATTCCGCCATTGGGCAAATTCAGCCGAACAACCGGAGCAGACTTCAAGATGCGCCGCGATGTCGTGCATGACGGCGCCTGTTACCGCACCATCCAGGTATGCCGAGAATTGCTCGCGGAGTTGCGCGCACTTGCTCACTTGGCCCCCTTCACGCTCATGGCGAGCGTCTCCATTGGGTGAAAACCGGAACTTGGGCGTTTTGCCGCCGCTTCTGCAAAGCCCGCCAGTCGAGCTTTCAAAAATGCACGCCCACGCATTAGACGCGACTTGACGGTACCAAGATTCACGCCCAGAATCTCCGCCACCTCTTCATACGAGAAGCCTTCGATATCGCGCAACACCACGACCGCATGGAACGGCTCGGGAATTTGGCGCAACTCCTCCTCCACCCTGGCACGCACCTCTTCGTGGGCGGCCAAGTCAAAGGGAGATTCATGCCCGTCCACAAGGGTGTCTTTGAGGCACAGGGGTTGGCCGTCATTGGTTTCCCCAAACTCGGTTTCTATGGTGACTTCCTGGCGCTTGTGGCGGCCCCACCAACGGCGTTGGTTGCTGGCCTCCCGGAGGGCGATGCGATAGATCCAGGTGCGCAGGCTGGAGTCGCCGTTGAAGCCGTGGATCCCGCGGTAGACCTTGATGAAGACGTCCTGGGTGAGGTCGGCGGCGTCCGCCGGGTCGGGAATGGTGCGTGCAATCAGGCTGTAAATGGGCTGGTGATACTTAGCGATCAGCCAGTTGAAGGCCTCCTCGGAACCAGCCTTCAGTTCAGAGACAATTCCAGCTTCTTCCGACGGTACACTGAGGACGGTGGCGATATTTCCCAAAGCTATGCCTGCCTGCATGCAAAAGTTCTCCATAACATAACAGGAAGCGTCCACTTCCGTCTCCGAAATGCGCGACCGGGGGCCCGCGCGGCGGCAGGGCCACCCCCACCGCGTGATGATTCCCATCCTCTTTACTTTAGACACCGCGGGACGGACAAAGGAGCCCTGCAGGAGATTACTGCGGTGCCGGGGCGGGAGCCGGTTTCTTCTTGCGCGGTTTCGGATTTTCAGGGCCATCCTCCACCACAACCTTATTAGGCGCGGCGGCGGGCGCCGGTGCCGCGTGGGCGGCTAATGCGGTCTGCAAGTGAACGACTTGCGCGTCCTGTGCACTGATGGACTGAAGCAACCAGGTACCGAGCTTGGCCCGGCCGGCCTCGAGCCCGGCGCGAGCGTCTTCCAGGCTGGCGGCGTCGGAGCCGGAGCCGGCGAGTGCCGCCGTTTCCGTGACCCGAAGCAACACGTCGTAGAGGGCGTCCAGGTTCCGAAAGACAGCAAAAGCCGGGGAAAGTGCCGCGGGATTAGCCTCGGCCTGAGCTACAAGCCCCGGCAGGGTGGCATTGAGGTCCCGCTGCATGGAGCCAATGTCCTGCTGTATCGCGGCGCGAGTGTCGGCCGGCGCCTTCCAACGGCCGACATTGAGGTTGGCGATGGTGTTCTGGACATTCGCGAGCGCTGGACGCAGGCTGGCGATCGGAAATCCGGCGCCCGAGGGTGGGGCTGCCGGTGCGGCCTGGCCGCGGGCAGCGCCGGCGCCCACGCAGGCACCGCTCATCACGAGCAGGGTTAAGACAGCGATCTTGGATGACCGGGGGGTTAGGATCACTCTTGCTCCCGATGACAACGGTGCGGCAGCGGTTGCCACACATGGAGTGTTTGACGGATTAGGCATGCTCCGCCAGAATAAAGGATGTCGTTGCCTTTGTGGGCCTGTGGCGCAGCTGGGAGCGCGCTTCCATGGCATGGAAGAGGTCACCGGTTCGATCCCGGTCAGGTCCACCACCCTAACATCTGCTGAATCATAGAGCTACAGCAACCGCTCTGAAGAGCAAAACCAAAAACAGGGGCACAAAAAGGGCACAATTAAGAATACGATAGTCCGCGACCAACGCAAAAAATCAAACGCCCACTGGAATGACCAGTGGGCGTTTTTGCAGTTTCCGTACCTTTTTAGCTGACTTGCTCGACTACGAACAAGCCCGAAACATGCTTCTGAGCTGCCCGCTTGTCCTCGTCATCGCTCTGGCCGTAAATGTCCAGAGTGGTCCGGCTGTCGGCGTGGCGCATGAGTTCCTGCACCACCTTTATCCCTTCGCGCTTCTTGACCAGGAGCGTCGCAAGCGAATGCCGGAAGGTACGCGAGCCGACTATCCGTTAGCCATTCAGTTCTTTATAGCCATCAGTGCATCACACTTCGCCGCATTCTTTTTCGCAGTGCAGGTGCTTGGCGGACCGTTACTGCTCTCCCGTTTTTTCGTGCCGCTCGCTCTGACACTACTCGCGGCGGAACTCTACAACATCCTCGCGTTCCACCTGGCGCTGGAGTCGGGTTCTGGTATCGGTCCGGGCCTGGTGGCGTGTGTGCCATGGGTGCTCGTATTCCTCCAATACCGCGATAGCTTCAGTGGAATATTCAGCGCGAGACCTGCGGCTCAGCCATAGCATGGCATTCCGATCTCTAACGTCGCCCTCCCTGCGTTCGCAATCGAGACAGAAAGAAAGTACCGCCGAGAACTAACATCGAGGGGAAAGGTCCTTCCATTAGCGGGGCCGCTCGTATGATTTGCTCTCCGAAGACGGCCCCTCAGTTCAATCCATGACGGCTGAATTCCTCTTCCACCCACGTTCTCAATCGGTGCAAAATCGCCGATGCACTCACCGAGCGATCAGCCTCCGAGATTTCAGGTGAAAGAGCGGATTAATAAACACTAGCCGACTTTCCAGGAAGCGATCCGCATCCTTTTCCCGGTTGTATGAGTGCATTAGCCTGTTCTCGCCAGCTGGGATCAGCGTTAGTAAACAGAATGCGACTGTCGAAACTGATCAGTGCCTCAGTGAATGCAATGGGGTATTGGCCGCTCACCTAGCTTTAACGATTCAGATTGCCGAGAAGAAGCAGCGCGAGGCGTTAGAGCTTGGTGGTCGCTGCCGTCTCGGCGGCCCGCGCTAGTGCCTGCGTGTCGACGTACTCTCGGACCTTCGTTAATTTGCCATCTCGAACGATGATGTCGAAAACCCAATGGTCTTCCCACTTCTTGTTCGTAGCTTTGATTCTTCCCTGCGCGATGCCGACGACCAAAACTCGGTCTCCCTGTGCTATGAACTCGGGCGGCTCTGGAAACGAGGTTTCCATCGTGTCGTTAGCTTGTTGAAGTAGCTTCTCCAATCCCGCGTGCCCTTGGTACGTACCGGCTAGCGGCCAGTTCTCGCCCGGAATGATCCACTGAATCTCTTCGGCAACTAACGCCAGCAAACTTTGCTTATCGCGGGTGCTCATTGCCGCAAGAAAGCTCTTCACAACCTGGACATTCTTTTCATGGATCATCGAAATCTCTCCTCCCACGAAGTGCGTCCGATTGAATCGAACCTTTGGAATGATCCTTCTCGGGCAAAACTCACGTCGACAGTATGATTACTGCGCCTTCTTGAACAAATCCTGAAAAATAAGCGGACCCCCAGGTCTGGCCGCGTGCGTGCACTAGCGCGCCACCCTCATTGAGCTTTCCCAGATTGACGGGAGCGGACCCGAGTTGCTTCGCCAAATCCACCACGGGAGCGAACGCGTCATCGTCGTCGCTCGAAAGAAAGACGACGCGGTGCCCGCCCTCTACGATCGGGTCGGTAGCCAGCTTGGCCGCACCCAGGTGATTGAAGCCCTTCACCAACTTGGCGCCGGCGAACGACTTCGCCACGAAGGCGGAAGAAGGGAGGCCGTCCAACTCTTCCGGTGGGGCTGGAAACGAGTTCATCGCATCGATGATCGTCTTGCCTTTCCAACTCGGCAGGGCTTTCGCAATCTCGCGATGTTCCCCGAACGGTACCGCCAGGATGATTGTGTCAGCCTCGAGTGCATCCTGCAGCGACTTGACGACGACCGTGGACCCAATTGCCCGAGCCTGCGGTGCCAACTCCTCAGGTGACCGACGGCTCGCGACGGTCACATTAATGTTTTTACGAGCGAAGGCTTGGGCGAGAGCCTGACCTATCTTTCCGAATCCTACGATTGCATAGCTCATTCTGTTTTCCGATCCATGTTGGCTCGTAGGGTCCAAAATCCACGATTAGAGTGCAACGCGACAGCAGCTGTGCAGATCGGGTCAGTACCCGTCCAGGAAGTCATCGAGCAGTTGGTGAAAAACAACCACGGTTGGTTTCCAGTCACCTTGCATTGCTTTGGAACCAGCGTTTTCGTATCCACTATCGGGTCTCGGACGTAAGCGGATGAAAGGCGGCAGTCCATAGCGAACGGCAAGCCAGTTGGCCCACAGGCGTGCCGTGCGGCCATTACCGTTTGCAAATGGATGGATCCGTATCCACTCCGCATGCGCCCAGGCGCAGAGATCGACGATGGCAGCCAATTGATCGGCGGTGGGATCTTGTCCGATCGGCAATAGCGCATCCAACTCTGCGACCAGCGCTTGAAGCTTTGCCTCAAATTGCTTCAGCGCTTCGGATACTTTGGACGGGGCCACGCCATAATTGGTCTCTACTCTTACCGCTGTATGTTCCAGACCTGGTTCACCACGATACGCGCCGGTAAAACGCGCGTCAGGCACGTCCAGACCCTTCATGAAGCCAGCCTGCCACTCCCTCGCCGTTTCCCGGGATGGCGGCTCACGCAGCTCCGCGTCGCGAACGATTTCCGCTAAGATCTTGACAAGATTTTCACGTAGCTGGGGACTGTCTTCGTCCCAATTAGGCACCTAGAAGCTCGCGAATCCTGCTTTGCACAGGTCCCTGGATATTGACCTGTTCCTCGAATGGCTCACCCTCGAGAGGATCGCCGGCACTAACTTCAGCCTCCACAAATTGGGCGATCGCACGCTGAAACCCGGGGTCATGCTTCCTGTAGGTACGCAGTTGCTCGAGGTTTGCTTCCAGACTGCGTTCCTTTGGGCTCTGCTGGTGGAGATAGCTCTTAATGGCGTCGTTCAGCAGCTGATTGATCGGGCGCCCGACGACCTTGCTTAGATGTTCCAGGGCTATTCGTTCTTCCTTCTCGATTCTTAACGTAAACGGGACTCTCGCCACGAAAACAGGCTACACCAAACCTAGGGTGATGTCAAAATCGTATTTTGACATCACGGGGGCCAGCCAGGAATGGCCTGAGCTGGGCTCTCTCACCCCAGACTTTGCCACCCTTGCGCACCGCGCGAAAGATCTTCCCCTTAAAGGTTTCTATGCGGTCAGAGCAGATGTCAGTCTCCCGAGGGATGACGCCGCCGAAGACTCGACTCCGGCAGCGTCGCAGATGATCGCGCTCGATCCTCTTTGCCCATTTTTCCAATACGGAATCGGGCCCGTGCCGTACCCTAGGGCACATGAATCTAGACGGGACGATCGCCGTGGTCACCGGGGACCAAGGGCGTTGGGCGCGGTGTCGCCCGTGAACTCGCTCGCCAAGGCGTGCAAGTGTTCGTGACCGGTCGATCAGTGCCGGATCATGAACCGTTCGACGAGCCCGTCACGGCGATCTGCTGCGACCACCGGGACGATCGCCAGGTGGACGCCGCCTTCGAGCGCATCGCGCGTGACGCCGCGAGAATTGACATCCTTGTGAACAGCGTGTGGGGCGGCTACGAGGGGATGGTAGAGGATGGCGCCTTCACCTGGCCCAAACCGTTCTGGGAGCAGCCGCTCTGGCGGTGGGATGCCATGTTCGGTGCAGGCGTTCGCGCCCATTACCACGCCAGCCAGCTCGCCGCGCGCACCATGGTTCCGCAACGCCGCGGACTTATCGTGAACATCTCCTTCTGGGCAGCACAGAAGCACATCGGAAACGTGGCGTATGGCGTCTCCAAAGCGGCAACCGACATGATGACGTCGGACATGTCGATAGAATTAAAGGCGCACGATGTCGCCGTGATTTCGCTGTACCCATGTCTCGTCAGAACAGAGAAGGTCATGGAAGCGGCGCCCTACCTCGATTTGAGCAATTCCGAGTCTCCCGACTTCATCGGTCGTGCGATTGCCGCTTTGGCGGCGGACCGCGAGGTCCTTCGTCACACGGGCAAGGTTCTGGTTGCGGCTGCCTTGGCGAGGGAGTACGGTTTCACCGACCTCGACGGCAGAACTCCTCGTCCGTTGTCGATCGCGGATGTGTGACGTGACCGAAACCGGAGTGCTCTACACCGAACATACGGATCTCCGTGCGGCGACGCCGGTCGCATCGCTGTGGTCGTACGAAACGTGTGCCCGCGGCTCTGTCCGGCAGCCGGTCCTGCTGAACCAGACCTGTCCAAATTAGAATTTTCGGTTGGCTAATTTGGACAAGGCCCCCTATCGATAGAGCCAACTCTGCGGAGATGCGCGCATTTTCCGATAGCCACTGCTCTGATGCTTTGTATCAGGGCCTGACTTTTAGTCGGGCCGTACAGGCAGGAGCCAATGAGGGCTTTAGCCCCTGAAGTACGCTCTTCTTAGACAAGACACCCTATCGATAGAGCCGACTCTGCGGAAATGCGGCATTTTCCTATGGCCACCGCTCTGATGCTCTGTATCAGGGCACGACTTTTAGTCGGGCCGTACAGGCAGGAGCCAATGAGGGCTTTAGCCCCTGAAGTACGCTCTTCTTAGACAAGACACCCTATCGATAGAGCCGACTCTGCGGAAATGCGGCATTTTCCTATGGCCACCGCTCTGATGCTCTGTATCAGGGCACGACTTTTAGTCGGGCCGTACAGGCAGGAGCCAATGAGGGCTTTAGCCCCTGAAGTACGCTCTTCTTAGACAAGACACCCTATCGATAGAGCCGACTCTGCGGAAATGCGGCATTTTCCTATGGCCACCGCTCTGATGCTCTGTATCAGGGCACGACTTTTAGTCGGGCCGTACAGGCAGGAGCCAATGAGGGCTTTAGCCCCTGAAGTACGCTCTTCTTAGACAAGACACCCTATCGATAGAGCCGACTCTGCGGAAATGCGGCATTTTCCTATGGCCACCGCTCTGATGCTCTGTATCAGGGCACGACTTTTAGTCGGGCCGTACAGGCAGGAGCCAATGAGGGCTTTAGCCCCTGAGGTACGCTCTTCTAGACCTAATGGCGAACTGAATCCCATCTTTCCCCGTCTCATTCACCAATCAAGAACCAACCTGATTCTGTTCGGCCGAACGCCCCTCAAAGCAATCAACAAGTCACACCGTTAAAAACAAGTTCTTCCGCCAATTTGGACAGCTCTAATGGGTGCGCCGACCCAGTGTGGGGCCGGACATCAATGGACACGCTGCCGGACCGGCACTGTGAAGAGAGCGTGTGTCACGCGACGGGTGCGCTGCGCGCAGCCCTACTGCAGAAGTCTCTATGACGCAGGGATTAGCAAGCGTGGTCGGTCTGTTCTCTTATTCTCCTCAGCCAATCAAGATACTCGTCAGACCGTGATCGCGATTGTCGTGAACAAAACGTCCCGCCTGTCCAGCCTTTGCCGTCCAGCCTTTGCCCGGGACTTCTTTCCTTCCAAACATGCCGGAGGAGTTTTGGTGCAGATCAAACGCCGATCACTGACCGGGTGAGGCGTGCCGGTCCAGGGTCTCGCCGATGCTTTGCAGCAGCCCCTTCACTTGTCCGTCGACGCTGTCGCTTTGACGAAGAATGAGGACGTAGTGATCCATATAGACGGGAACCCCATTCAGCGGAACAGCCAACGCCACCGCTATCACGGAAGCGTCGCTGCGCCCCTCAGCATTGACGAGCTTTACGGTTGTGAAGTAGAGGCCAAGATGGGCGTCGGTCATCTTGTCAACGACGCATCCCTGATGTTGCGTCACGGCTGATTTGAGGCCGTACAGAAACAAGTTCACTGTATCCGTAGTAGTGGCGTCACCTGGAGCTTGCGGTGCTTGAATGTACATCGGTAATTTACAGGCGGCCTTTGCTTCGCCAGGCGCGGCGCCCACCATCAGAACTGAAAACAGCAAGACAATCGCTCTCACAGTGGCTCCCGGACAGAATGCTGACAACCCTCCTTTGATCCTAGGGGACGAGGCCGCTCTCCTACCTGCACCAAAAGAGGCAGTGTCTGTGGCCTTTATTTGTAATCTTCGCGGTTTTGGCTGCCCTCTCTCCGCAGACAACATCTCTTTTTCATATCGATCTGGAGTTCCCAACAAACCGGCTAATGAAAGCGCGCAAGCTGGTCGCATGAGGGTGTGTACTACGCAGGAACCTGTTTAAGTAACGGCGGTACACAATTGGAAACAATAGAAATGGCAGAAGTGCATGAAGGTAAACAACTTGACCGCACCGGCTGGAAGTTTTGCGCGGTTTCCCGCAGTCAACTTCTCCAGTTCCTCAAACTGGTTTTTCGTTTCTCTAACACAAAAGATGCACTATCATCCCTGCAAAAGATCTTGCTACTGTTTCATTTTCTGTGGCAGGGGGGAGCGAGCAGGCGCCTTTTGGTGAGGAAGGTAAAGGCCGCCCGAGGACTTCACCAGCGACAACGGGCCAATAGGGAGCGGACTGGCAAAGATAGGTCATCTCCGCGGCTCGATTCAATTTCAAAGTAGAGGGAGGACAGTCCATTGAAAACAATACCTGGTCCGGGCATGATCGCCGGGCTCTTTTTATTGTGTGCGCTATCCGCGACCGGTCAAACACGGGGCGCCGCGCTGAGCCGGTCTTCAGCACTTCCGACTTCAGTTCACAACGCTCTTGAGAACACAACAAATCATTATGAGTATGATTTCATTGCCAAGGACTACGTGTGGAGCAATAAGCCGCTTAAATCAACTGCCGGCAAGATTTGCCAGACCATGAAGGAGCATGCCTTCTCCGAAACTCTCTATGGGATCAATGGCGACCAGGATTGGAACGACTGTCTCAACACTCAGATCCGCAGTATTGGCTACCTGCGCTGGTTGCGGAACGGTGGCTTTAAGCCCAACACAAAAAACCGTGAGAACACTCAAGAGTACTTGAAGAAGAACTACACCATGGGTCCTTGGGGGAGCTATTCCTTTACCCAGCTGAGCGAGGCGGTAAAAGCCACAACAGGCAAAACTATTCCCTAGCTAGTCAATTCTATCAGCGGCGATCATCGCTGCTGATTGTGGGTATAGAGCGGACTGCATCACTCAATAAGCGCATGGATGCTTCCATCGAGGCACCAAAGCAAAGGGATCGGCTGTCGGCTGCAATCATTCAGCTTTGAGCACATCGGCAGGATTAATTGCGGAAACGCGAGAAGCCGGCAAGTAGCTTGCAAGCGCTGCTGCCGCGACCAGGACGAGAGCCATCAGGGCGAAGGTCAAAGGATCCAGCGGACGGACTCCAAACAGGAGAGTCCTCATGACCTGTGCATGACTCCGACAATCTGCCAGAGTTGGGTATCTAATCGGATGGACTGTCCGATGACGTTTCGCTCGCCGCCGAATTGCCGCTGCCAGAAACCAGTTGCATCCGTATCGCTTTCAACAGATCGCCCTCACTTACCCTGGAAGTGTCCCGTGTGCGGCGCAATCATGCATGTCCTCGAGCGGCTCTCAGCAGCTCAACTCCTGCTCCGTTCACCGCCATTCGATGGGATCGCCGACGAACGCACAGCTTCACCCTCGAACCCTCCTCGTGCCCGAGACGCGCAGAAAGACCCCGTGTCTCACATCGCTCAAAGAAGGTCGCAGGCCGCCTCGCAGCCGGTTCCCGGCTGCTTAAAACAGTCTTGCCGGCAGTACCCTGCCGGCAAGCTCGACCTACGCAGTGCTTAAAGCCACGTGCGGAAAACACCCCCATCGGCTCAGATCCATCTAAAGCCCATAGAATTGGCAGCCATTGAGGCTTCCTTCAAGTCGCTGTATCTGAAGCGCCCACAAGAGCAGCCCACGGGCCCACCTTTTATCGCGGGCGCTCCAGATACAGCCCTAAGACTTTCCAGGCGTTTCGGGATTACTTCCGGATTGGCGGTGATTCACTCGCGACCAGCAGAAGCGCGATTATGCAGCCCTGTCGGGAGGGAATTTGTCGCTAGAATGTGAGAACCACGAGGGACCCAAAGTATGCAGCTTTGGACTGGAGTAGCGGGCCTCGTCGCCGACCCAAGATGCAAGGATTTCAGGAGATTCGGAGACGATGGCAAGGGAGCATACGTAAACGTAGTTGCTTGGGCCAGCTCAGAGGAAGCCTTCGCGGAGCGGGCCAAACAGGTAGCAGCGCACTTGGACTGCATCCTAACGGAATTAGACGGCACCAAACTGCTCGACTCCAGGATGGAGAGGCCGGATTACCCTGAGGAATTGATCACCATGCGTGCGACTGCGCAACGTCATCCAAATGACGTCATCTTTGGCACCTTCCACACCTGGGTGCAGAGTGACGTGAACTGAACCTTTCGTGGCCCATCAGGAAATGATCCTGTTTCCGAGGTACTTCCGGCTTGGCGTTGATTCGCTCATGATCGGTTTTTCGTCCACGGAGTTTCAGAGCGAGCGATGTCGGACGGATTTCAATGGGTCTATCGTGCGTTCAGAGAGTAGGAGCCTCTGCTGAAAGCAGTTCCGCCGCTTCGAGTTGATACGCCGCGCACATTTGCCCAAAGCACTGCCCATCGTGCGCCACTCTGAACGTGCCTCTGAAAACCACCTCTACGGATCCAAATTGATCCTTTTTGGCCAGAGACCGCACGAGGGATGAAGCTTTCTTGTTCGCTTTGTATCCGGCTACTTCGGTCAAGTTAACCTCGATCATTGGACACACTTTCCCCATCAAAATTGATCCGTGGATGACCATCCGCCAAAGTCCGCGAACGAGGAATTCCTTGCCATCGTAATTTGCGGGGTTAGCAGTAATCGTACAGATATCGACGGCTTGTATTTGGGCATCGGCCTGACTGTGGGCGACACTCGCGGCAAGAGTCAGGTACCAGATGCAAACAAAACGGATGACTTCATTGCGGCGACACCCCAGAGACAGGCAATCACAGGATGATACTGGATGATGCCTGATTCCAAGAGGTTTGGGCACGCTCGAACTCCAAAGTAAATCGCTTCCGGCTGTTATCGTCGCCAACCCGGACATTACGCCGATTTTGGGTAACTTCCGGGTAGCGGTTAATCGTCCATATGGATTGACCTAACGACTTGGCGGCGATTGAGCTGCCGCGTACACTCCGTCGATGTTCAATGGGGCACCTTGGTAAATCGTGTGACAGGATTAAATATCGCGAACCCGCCCGAGTGACTGATGTAGATCCTATGAAATAGTATGGTCGGTAACAGTCCATCCACGTCGATCGTTGTGGTCTGAGGAGAGCTCACCACCAGTACATTCCCGAGACTTATGTTGCCGACCGACAACGCTGTCAGCTGATGTTTGTATGCCAGTGAGCCGGCGCTAACCGTGGCGACCGTGCTCCGACTCCCGGCGGCCTTGGCGACCCTCGATACGCACTGCTGAATAGGACAAGAGCAGAGGCGCCGGAATCGAGCTGAAAGCTTAATGTTAGCTTGAAGCTGGGGCACGTTTACGGCTAGGATCAAGCGATTCTCAATTGCCCCGCCCAGGTGGCTCCCGTTGGTGTGGAAGGGCACGTGTTGACCTATGAGGGTTTCCTCCATGAGCCCAGGTCCTTGTTGCAGTTGCAGTAACTGGTGCCGGTTGTCTAACAGGAGATCGAAGTTCCGTAAGAAGTTCTCTCCGAGAATCCCTCGTACGCCGGGGTATTGGGGGAAGGATCCCGCTTATTGGCACCACGAGGAGGTCAAGATCCACCACCGCATCTGCTACTTCCAGTTTGTCCGCATGAGTAGTTAGTAGAATCGAGTCTTCCCTGAGTGTCGCCGCAACAAGGCCTTTTGTTATTGGCAATTCGAGCTGGTCAGCGAGCGCGGAATCGACCACGGTCTCAGTAGTCCCGGTGTCCAGCAGGAACTCAAACGGGCCGGCTCCGTTCACCATCACAGGCAAAGCTATGAGTGAGTCGGCTCGCAACTTGAAATGAACGGTCGATGCATTCTCATCGGTTGCGCCCGCTGTTGTGCTGAGGGCAGCGGCTGTGAGAACTACTGTGAGTGCGTTGTATTTGGTCTTCAAAGGGAGTCTCCTTTGTGCCCAACGCAACGGAACCTAGCACTCGCAACTGGATATCGATCATGAGGTTTTCTGAGATTTTCCTTATGTGAGATGAGGAGAAAAGCTGCCTAAACTCAGCGGTTTGCGAAAGAGTGAAGCCGACTTGAGGGGCTATAATTGTGCTCCCATGCCTGAGGAGAATCATCGCGAATCGAGTGATGGCATTTTCGGATTCGGCGAAGTACTGTCGCTCCCACACGAAGCGCAGTCTGCTGTCACGGGGCGGTGTGCCTCTGAAGATTCAGCCGCAGCCGTTGCGAGTGCTTGAGTTGCTGCTGCTGCGGGCTCCGGGGTTGGTGACGCGCGAGGAACTGAGCGACTACGTGTGGGGAGTAGGGTGAATGTCGATCTGGACCAGAGCTTGAACTTCTGCGTCCGGCAGATTCGTTCTATCTTGAATGACAACGCTTCGAATCCGAAGTTTATCGATACTCTGCCGAAGCAGGGTTATCGGTTTATCGGAGATGTGGTTCGGCAGGTTGCGCCGGCATCGGCGACTGTAGCTCGCTCCGTTGCCGCGGAGCCTGCGCCTTTGGATGGCACGATACCGGAAGTGCCACGGCGTCTGACCCGCCGGACGTTTGTGTGGTCGGCTGCCGCTGCGGCTCTGGCCGGCGGTGGAGCGTGGCTGGCTGATCGCACCGGCGAGCTTCGTCTCCCAAGGCGGTGACTGTCGTTATACCCCTGCCGGAGGGTGCGACCAATGCTGACCCGCTGCAGGTGATCGGTAATGTGGCGGTGGCGCCAGATGGAAGTGCGATTGCCATTCCACTGAAGAAAGCCGGTGTCGCCTGTCTCTACCTTCGCCGTCTCGATTCAAACCGGTTGATACGACTGGAGGGAAGCGAGTATTTTTCGTCGCCGTTCTGGTCGCCTGATAGCCAAAACATCGGGTTCGCGGCCGAAGGAGACAAGCTCAGCGCATGCCGGCGGTCGGTGGCAGCCCCGTGGTGCTCTGCGAGGCCGTGGATATGCGCGGGGGCGCGTGGAGCCGCCGTGGGGACATACTCTTTGGCAGCGCCTACGGGCCTGTCTTTCACGTCTCCGCTTCGGGCGGGAAGGCCACTCGTGTGACGCAGGTAGACGCGGCTGCCGGAGAGCTTTCCCACTGGTTTCCTTTCTTCCTGCCGGATGGCAATCGGTTTCTCTACACTGTCATGGCGGATGATCCGGAGAAGAGAGGTGTCTACATGGAATCTCTCGATCATCGACAAGCCAAGCGGCGTTTGGTGGTCGCAGATGGTACGTCTGCCATAGCTCTCGACCCGGAGAAGAAGATCTACCTTCTTTTGAGCGAGCAGGCCGGGAAGATCGCCGCGCAGATGTTTGACGTGAACCGTGGAGAGCTTTGGGGGCCGTCGCATATTCTGCTGGACCGGCCAGGGTTTCTCAGCGTCTCGGA
>CAWKKM010000026.1:0-176990 GCA_963850235.1 uncultured Acidobacteriaceae bacterium
CAACGTTTGAACTCGCTGCTCTTCACGAGTATCGTTATAAACAATATTGTTTATATTTGCAAAGGGGGGGAAAAGGGCATTCGGGGAAAGGGTGGGGGAAAGGGTCCGTCCGTCCCCAAAACTCCGAACTCCACGGAACTCCTTATTGTGTGCCCCGATTCTTCCACGCGACTAGAAAGCCGCTCAGACTGAACTTTTCATATGGGTCATCGTCGTACCGATAAGCGGAAAGTACCATGTTGTGGGCTATAAGAAGTGTCACCATGGATCAGGGCCGATCAGGGACAGGGCCGATCAGGGACAGACGAAACGTTGACCATCAAGGGCTTCTACAGGCGCGTCACGTTCTATTTAACAAGATTGCTTCTCGCCCTGAGATCCTCAATCGTCATCAATCGCGCCGAGCCGTGCGAATGCGATCTGGTTGGCGGCCGGCCGTCGATGCGTAATGTTGGTCAAGCCCCTGACGCAGGAGTGTTTTGATCACCGCCTGCCGGCTGATATTCAGCTCTTGAGCCTGATGGTCCAACTCCTCGAGCATCGGCGCCGTGAAGTCTACGTTCACGCGTTGCACTGGCGGTACCATCCGTCCGTTGTTCGTGAAAAAACGAGACACATCCCTGCCTTCGTCAGCCATGCGCGCAATGCTCTCCGCTGCCGGTGGTTTTCTCTTCGTGCTACGAATTTTCTTCATAGAGTGTTCGCTCCTCAAGAGTTGCCTTCCACAGAGTCACGAGGTGATAGAACTCGCCCTCTTCGTCCTCGCGTACTTCAAAGATGACGCTGTAAAGCCGCTCACCCACCCAGCCGATCGCACGATGCTGTTCCGGCAAATCGGAACGATTGTCCTGGTAGTAGGGATGGGAGAAGAGCTCCAGAACTTCCTCAAACCCAATCCCACGCTTCAGATTGCTCCGCAACCGCTCACTTTTGCGCCGATCAAAGTGAAACCGCACCCGGAAAGTATAACAGTTATACCTGGCGGAGTGCTGAGATGGTCCATTTCCGGGAACCTTTGCGGGACGTTTGCAGGTAACGCAACCCCCTTTCAAAATGCAGTCCGACTTCCAAGCTAGCGATCAACCGCGACTTTCCTAAGGACGTTTAATGCGACAGCGGCTGGGCAGTTTCGGAACGGACGCGGTCCGTCCCCGAAAAGCCGCGGAGAGAAGGGGATTCTAACTCGGGCGTTTCCAGGCTGTTCCTTTCCTATATCCGTGTTTGGCCACCGCTTGGGAAGCCGTGACCGGATGGCTTGCTTCTCGGTGCGGGCGCGGCGCTTTTCTGCTTGTCACCCTGATGGGGCTTGGCTATGATCCTGGGATGCCAGTGCAGGCGAAAGACCACAAATCGGCGGAGATGTTTCTCGCAAAGCACGGCTGGCAGCGCGGCAAATCCGGCAAAAACCTTAAATGCTGGTTCCTGCCGAGGTTAGAGGCTCCGCATGTCTCTTTCTTCTGGAACGGCGAAGGGCTTCCCTGCATGACCTACGACACGGACAACGACAGGACAGGGCATGGACCGCGTATGGTGTGGGAAGGGAAAAAGCTGGAAAGATTCAGCTATGGCATGAAGCAACTGCTCGCAGACAACCCAGGTGCGGATAAGGACGAGGCCGAGGCGGCTGAAGGTGACGATGTCTCGGATGAAAGCTCCTTTTCTCGCTGGAAGAAGTCGCTGAACGTGACCTGCGTTAAGATGCGAGACTGGTAGCTGAGTGGGGACGGCTGCATTGCGTCGGCAGGATACCTATCTCCTCACTTTCACAGACGTCGCCGCCTTTCTTCTCAAAGCTCCGCGTCAACGCAAACTAGCTAGTGGCCTGTTGCAGAGAGTTCATTACCACGCAAGCAGATTGTCCTTTCGAGAGCCTTTCACGTTTTCGGTCTTTTCGTGTCTTCTGCATATCCAACCAACTGTATTTCACCCCCCCAACAAAACCGTCATCCTGAGAGCCTGTGACTTTTTCGATCTCCCGTGTTTAGCCCACCCAACGAGAGTTTTCGAACTCCTCCACAAAACCGTCATCCTGAGAGCCTTTGACTTTTTCGTTCTTTCCGCGTTTCAACAACACCCAACCTAATGTTTTTCAACCCCTCCACAAAACCGTCATCCTGAGCGGAGCGCCTCACAGATTTGTCGTATCACAGAGCGCTTGATTGGCGCGGAGTCGAAGGACCCCGGCGATGCTGATCTGTCGATGCTGTTCGGAGTTTTTCAACCACCAAGCCCGCACCTGGACCTTGAAGGATGAAGGATTGTTTAGGGATTTCTCTTCAAAATCTACAACAAAGCCGTCATCCTGCCTGCCCCGGCATGCCGTGGGAGCGAAGCGCTTCGCAGATCTATCGCAAACAAAGGGCTTTATAGCGCGAAGTCGAAGGACCCCGGCGATGCGGACTATCAGATGCTTTCGGGAGCTTTCTTACCGCAAACTACACCGTTACGAAGCCGAGGGGAGGGACCTGCTGATTTCCCCCAACTCCGATTCATTTGTCAGTAACATTTTCTCTGCGACAGCCAAGCCGCCTCAATAACTCAACTATGCCGCCCGGACCCTAAGGCATTACTGCCACGTGCCAACGGGCGTAACCCGGGGACGTTATACCGATGTGAGCGGGTTAGGTGGACTGCCTGTCTGTCACCTGGTTGTCGTCCGAGGTCGATGCAGCAACGTTTGCGCCGCCGGCCGGCGCTACTTTCCTTGCAAAAAGACAAAGTGGTCTTGCCTAGCGGAGCGATCTTCGCCCTGAATTTTTTTCCGCTTCAATACCCGCGTCTAGCGAAACAAGTACAGTCCGGCGGCAAAGTGGAAGTCCACGTTACGATCGACGCGTTGGGGCACGTCGTCAAAGTAGCAGGAGCCACCGGTCCTACCGTGTTACGACAGCCGGCAATCGACTCAGTGTCGCATTGGTTATTTCGCCCGTTCCTCTTCTGTGGGGAGCCGGTCGTAATTGATGCAGACGTCCGTCCCGCAAATTCCCGTCCCGCGATGGCCGTCCTTACCGCGACGAGACTCGTACTTCGGAAAAATCAGCGACCGCTTTACACTTTCTTCAGCAAAGTGCCTGTACCCTCTGACCACGAATCGCCCTCGGCTTACCTTGGATCGAAGATAACGAAGCGATCAGAGTGGCTGACGAATACGCGCTGAAACAGCACCGTAGCCAATATTCCGTCCTCCTCAAGATCTGGAACGTTCTGCGACCCGTCGGCCGGGGTCACGAAGGAAATTGTCCGAACCATGTGGTTACCAAGCCTCATGTCCTGCGGTGGCAGGACAGCGAATGCCCTGCGGGCATCACTTACCTCTGGTCCCTGCAGCTTAGCGTACTTGAGCAGCGGCTGTTGCAGTTCTCTGTTGCCCGCATACAGCATGGAGCCGTCGCTGCCGGAATCTAACTGGAGCAGGATCGGCCGGGTTCCTGTGTTGGAGAGGTTGACGGAAACAACGAGGCGCTGAGAGAACGGCAAGTCTGTTTCCGGGTGTTTTGGGAGGACCAGGGGAATCCGTTCTCCGCGAAGGCCTTTTTGCAGAAGCTTCGCGTCGTCGAGGCACAGTACCCTACGACCATAATCGATCAGTAGATCGAAATGCGCGATAAAGTTTTCACCGAGCACACCCCGAATGCGCGGATCAGCAGCTTGAATTGAGCCGAGATCATGGACGACGACGAGAGGCTTCAACACCATCCGTGAGCCCGCCTGCAACGAATCCAATATCCCGACTGACGCCTGGGAATAGGCCGCGATGGTGACCAGACCCACCGTACCTTGCGATTTCAGGTTAAGCTGGGCCGCGAGCGCGGGGTCTATCACATTGAGCTGGCTGCCTGTGTCGACCATGAAGTCAAACGGGCCGGTGTGGTTGATCATCACTGGGATCACCACAAGGGCTCCGGCCACGACTCGTAGTCGGAGGACCCCGATGTCACCCGGACAACGCGTTTCTGCCTGACTGGAAATGGACGTGAAGGCAAATGCGGTCGAAAGAAGAACACAGAGGGCACCGCAGAGCGATAGGCGTTTCATGTCGGTCTCCGCTCGCGGGCTGCGAGCCGAAGTCGACCTTGGCGGCTATATCTGGCTACCTCAATGGATTGCGCGTAAAATGCGTGTCAAAGAAATATGGAAGAGATGTTGAGCTGCATAACTGCCGGCGATTCATTAACTTGAATCGGTAGTGTCGGGGCTTGAGTAGAGCACCAAGGTCCCGGCTTGGACCGAAAGGGACCTTTCCCATTGGTTGAAACTCAATCGCGTTCTCGGCTTGTACGCTTCGGCGCCTTTGAAGCAGACCTGCGGACGGGCGAGCTACGCAAGGATGGCGTGCGGCTGAAATTCAGCGGGCACCCGTTCCAGGTGCTCGTCATCCTGCTGGAGCACCCTGGCGACGTAGTGACACGGGAAGAGCTGCAAAAGCGTCTCTGGCCGGATACGTTCGTGGATGTCGAACGCAACCTGAATACCGCGATCAACAAGATCAGGGAGGTGTTGGGCGACTCGGCGGAGAGTCCGCGTTATCTGGAGACTCTGCCGCGGCGCGGTTATCGATTCATTGCGCCGGTCGAGCCAGCTCCCGCGCAGGCCGGTCAGGACCCGATCAAAACGCCGATCGACAAATTAGAAACACCGAGAAACCACCGCCCCTATTCTGGGCTGGCAATCTCCATTGGCCTGCTCCTGGCAGCCGGTTTTCTTGGTGCCATCTGGATCGGGATTACCCGGCCCCATGGCACACCAAAGGTGGTGCGGTTCATACGGTTAACGAACGATGGTCAAAGAAAGATCGGCCCCCTGGTCAGCGACGGCGTGCGAATCTATTTCAACGAGTGGTTGCCGGACGGGCGCATCATCGTTGCTCAAGGCTCCATCAAGGGAGGAGAAGTTGTTCCCTTGTCGATCCCGCTGGATGTGCCGTTCGTCCAGGATCTCTCGAAGGATGGAACCGAACTTTTAGTGGCCAATGACGAAGGGCAGCAAGGCCGGTCGATCTGGGTGCATCCCGTTGCCGGGGGATCACCCCATCGGGTTGGAACTGTGCTCACTAGTTGGGGGCCCTGGGGGCCGGGCCTCGATTTTGCGGCGTTCACCGAAGATGAAACCCACGTCCTCTTCAGTCAGGGGTATGACATCTACTCTGTGAACCGGGACGGCTCCGGCTTACGGAAGATCCACACGGTAGGCCACCTCTCGAAAGACTTCCGCTATTCGCCCGACTCTCGAATTCTGCGACTAACACAATTTGACCCCTACACAGAAGAAGTAATCATGAGTGGCCCTGCGGACGCCACCGGACTCCACAAACTGGTCGATGGATGTTGCGGCAAATGGACTCCCGATGGCCGGTATTTCGTTTTCTCGAGGTCGTTCGGCCCGCGATCCGATCTCTGGGCGTTGCCGGAAACGAAGAAATTGCCTGGACAAAGACAGAACCATGAGCCGATTCAGTTGACGGCCGGGCCCCTCGATTTTCAGTTTGCATTGCCGGCCAAAGATCGGAATCAGATCTTGTCTATCGGAACTGCCTACCGCGCGGAAGTTGTGCGCTACAACAAGACACGAGACGAATTCGTGCCCTATTTGGGGGGTATCTCGGCCGAGGGTTTGGCATTTTCTCGCGATGGACAATGGGTAGCCTACGTTTCGTACCCGGATGGCGTTCTATGGCGGAGCAGAGTGGATGGCAGCGAGAAGATACAGCTTACCTTTCCTCCCATGAGGGCAGGGTTGCCACGCTGGGCGCCGGATGGGAAGCAAATTGCTTTCTTCGCCGTCCTGCCCGGAGGAGTCATGAATATCTATCTCATCCCGAGCGCCGGCGGCTCAGCTGAACATCTGCTGCCGAGTGATCGTGGGCAGATGGATGTCGACTGGTCCCCGGACGGGAAATCGCTCGTCTTCGGCACGGCTGTCGATTTCACGGGCTCCATTTATATCCTCGACTTGAGTTCCCGGCGAGTGTCTACCCTTCCCGGCTCGATGGGAATATTTTCTCCTCACTGGTCTCCGGATGGCAGATACATTTCGGGCTCGGTCATCCAATCCAAAAAGTTGGTGCTCTTCGACACCGCCACGCAGCGTTGGACAAAAGCGTGTGACTGCCTCGTTGGATACCCAAGGTGGTCGCATGACGGAAAGTACATTTACTTTGAGCACTTCTCGCGGCCGGACAAGGGTTACAGCATTGCCCGGCTTCGGCCGGGCGATGACAAGATTGAAACCGTCGCGGATGTCAGCAAGGTGGGGCGCTGGACTGCGGGAACGGTCGGCCAATGGTTCGGGCTTGCGCCTGATGACTCTCCGTTGGTCGCCCGAGACATCAGCACTCAGGAAATATTTGCTCTCGAAATGCAGTGGCCATGACCATGCCTGTTTCCTGCGCGATAATGAGCGAATAGACAGCGCCATGGTTACCAGAAAGATTGCTTCTCGCTCTGGACAGGCCAAAAAACAGTACTACTTAAGGGGAAATTCATACGTCGACCCGTCTTTACCATGACGGCCCCGTTTGGCCTTGCACCAAGGCGCTACCTGTGCATCCGCGACCCGATCACCTGGAGAAGCGATCAGCGATTCCTGCTTGATTCCGATGAAGCATTCCTGGCGAAATCGAAGCGACGGCCACGTCTTTCAGCAGCCCCCCGCGACGCTGGCATCGGAGAGCAACCATCACCGTGTCCCAACCGAGTACGCCCAGTGCGTCCTCTTGTTGAAGCAGTTTTTACATCCCGGAAACACCACCCACCGGACACGATCCCGAGGCCATCCCAAACCAAAGGACATCGCCCCCGGATGAAGTGTGGAATGTTCGTCAGCCCGTTCACTCTCGTAGGGTCGTCTCGCATTCTGCGTGCGAGCTCAGCAGGGCGAACCCGCTGCCGGATCATTTCATTGAGCAGAAGCACCTTCGCCGAAACGCTGGCCGGGAGTTCGACGAAATCCTGACCGCGCTTTATACGGGATGGCTTTGGCACAACGCGGGAGTTCTCGAAATAGAAATCCAGCGCAGTTTCGAGGGCGCTGCCTGCCACCTTCTTGGCCTCCTGCAGACTCTTCCCCTGAGTAATAGCCTCGGGGATATCCGGAAAGGTTACGAGGAAGAATTTTCCATCCGGCTTTACGTCAATTGGATATCGCATCTCGCCCTCCTATTTGAGCCCAAGTTGTTTTTTGATAGCCGCCACCAACCCAGTACCGAGTTCCTTGCTGTGCATCGGCAGAACGGAATTCTTGCCGTTCAGCGTAACCTTGAGGTGGGACCCTTTGCCCGGCTTGAATGTTGCTCCCTGACCTGCCAGCCAACGCTTCAGCTCGTCGCTCTTCACAAGTACGATTATAAACAATATTGTTTATAATCGCAAAAGCTGTTATCGGGGAGATGCGTGACAAGACGGGAGATGCGCGACAGGAGATGCGCGACAGGAAATCCGCGCGCCGGAGATGCGCGACAGACGAAATAATCCCTCGCTGACAGATCATGACCAGGCAGACGGAGATGACCCTAATGAAATCGCGTCCATCACCAGACACCGGCGTACTGTGCTTCCACCAGCGTCATTTCCGTCGTAGCTTCGGCAGGGCTCATTCATTCAATTGTGAGAAGGAGCCTCCGCGGCGGCTTCGGCCCTTCTCAACATACCGTCAAGAGTGGATCGATCGAACTCTCTACCGCCCAGGAAGACCTCCGAGAGATTTTCGTCGTGTTGTGAATATCTTTGAGCGGATCGCCATCCAACAGCAGCAGGTCTGCCAGTTTTCGCGCTCGCTCGTACGGGTAAAGAACCTCACTCGGCCACTCCGCAGTGCGGCGGCTTCCGTCAGCCGTGTATGCAGCCGATCCTCGTACGCCTTCATGATGCCGGCCCCATTCAACAGAAGAGTGCGGAATTGTTCCTGGGGAAGGATAAGGGGGCAGGGAAGGATAAGGGGAAAGGATACCCTATCCCCTCAGTTTGGCTTTGAAATCTTTGCAGTGAGATAGCGAAATTTAGTCGTCAGAGCGTATTTGCACTTCCCGGAACTTCCATTCAACCTAAGCGTACGAAGTCCCCCCTGACGGAATCTCGGTAACTTGGGGACCGGACGTTAACTCCTCCGCAAACAATCGTTCTATCAAAGCAAACGTCCCGCCCGCCCCAGCCTTTGTGACCGGAATGATCAATGATCATTCCGGCATGCGTCGCGAGTTATGTTCTTGCTATTGTTACAATTTAATTTCAGCAAGTAGCCGTGGATCTCCCCGCTGATGGTACCTGTGCCCACAATCTCTCCGCGGTCGTTGATTCCGCTTGCGGCCCCTAGAACCCAACCCGAACTCGACGGAATCAAGTCGTTCAGGTCTTGTAGTTGGCCCTTGCTGTACAGAAATCCATGGCTAACGTAAGTGCCTGGAGGTCCAAAACTAAGATTGGAGGGGATAAAAATATCCGAACCACCCACTACATCGCCCCGTGCATTAATGCCGCTGCCTTGGCTGGAATTTCCCGTGGGCAGCACGCCCAGATCAATCATTTTGCCTTTCTCCCACAGGAACGCGTGAACGTCCGCGGAGCCGAGAATGCCTGAGTTGCCGGTGATCTGGAGGGAGTCGTTGATGGCCGTTCCAGCGCTATAGTTGCCGCCTGGCAGCACGCCTAGGTCGATCATTTTCCTGTCATGGTACAGAAAGCCGTCGGCATCTCCGTTAGCCGTGTTCGCGATGCCCGTTACGTCGCCTCGGTTGTTGATGCCAAACGCTTCCCCCCCGCCAGCGGTAGCTCCGAGCGTTCCCAGACTAATGACATTTCCGTTCTTGAAAACGACAGCCTGAACAGCGCCCTGGTCATTGTCCGCGGCCCCTGCGACCTCGCCGGAGTCGTTAAGAGCGAAGGCCATGCTCGTCGTGCCACCCGGCAGGAATCCAAGAATCCGCAGGAAATGATCCTGATAGAGGAACGCGTGGGTTACACCCTGAGCGTCGTTTCCATATCCGGCCACACGCACCTTCCGTTTCCCCTCATCGTCAGGATGCGCACCCTTTCTGTCATTGCCCACGATGCCGGTCCCGATACTGCCTTTATTAAAGGCTGCACCGATATTGACGAGCTTGCCGTCACTGTATAGAAAGGCGCTTCCTGGGATGGCGCCAATCTCTGCTGTGGAAGAACCCGACCAGCCCGTTATCTGGCCCGACTGATTGATGCCTAATGCTGTAGTGTAGTTCGCTCCTGGATAAGTACCCAGGTCGGTGACACTGTAGGTTTGAGCGCTCGCTGCTCCTGCTGCAAGCAACGCACACGAGAGACTTAAGGCAGGCATGTGTAGCCAGGGACGCATAGTTACCTCTTTCTGCAGAGTTGTGGGGGGAGTGATTTCGCACCGGGGGAAAGTGCGCGTCCGAAAAACATAGCCCACCTGAATGACTCTGTCAATCAGGCCGCGCACAAAAGTAGGTCGACTAACCCGGTGATAAGACGATTCCCTGTGTTGCTTGCCACGCCACCGTCCAGGGATTTCAGGGATAGTGCAGCGGCTTCCTGGGTCCTTGGAGAAACACGGGCGTGGCGTTAGCGGCGGGCTAACATTTCCACTTACACTAACTAACTTTACGGCCTACCAGAATGAAACTAAGCTCGCCTGAGCGAGAAGCTGCGCACCCTCGAGCTCGCAAAGCAGGGCGTCCGAATCGCGGTGTTGCCAGCGTGATTAAAGGATTAAAGGGAGACAGCCTGATCTGCGGGACGGTAGCAGGTCAAGCCCAGGCAGACGGAGATGACCCTAATGAAATCGCGTCCATCACCAGACACCGGCGTACTGTGCTTCCACTAGCGTCATTTCCGTCGTAGCTTCGGCAGGGCTCATTCATTCAATTGTGAGAAGGAGCCTCCGCGGCGGCTTCGGCGCTTCTCAACATACGGTCAAGAGTGGCTCGATCGAACTCTCTACCGCCCAGGAAGACCTCCGAGATTTTCGTCGTGTTATGAATATCTTTGAGCGGATCGCCATCCAACAGCAGCAGGTCTGCCAGTTTTCCAGGTTCCACAGTTCCAAGTGCATCGATCCGGTTCAACCATTTCGCGGCGTTCAGCGTTGCGCACTGTAATGCTTCCAGCGGAGTCAGCCCCCCTCTAACCAGATAGCCCAATTCGTCATGCAGACTGAAACCGGGAAACATGTTTTGGTTGGAGGCACCGGTGTCCGTCCCCGCCATAATGGAGACTCCCGCTCTGTGCATCAAAAGCACTGATTCTATTGCCTCTGAAAATTGTTTCTTGCTATAGCTCGACAACAAAACAGCCTGCTGTTGTGTCAGGTGAGAGCTTTTGGCACGGTCACCCCAAGTCGCTAGGATGGCCGGCATAAGGTATCTCCGGCGGCGGTCCGTGTCCCACCGTTCCGTATCTTCGTAGGCCATCATATGGGAGGAGGCGAGAGTCGGCGTCACCCAGGTGTGATTTGCGGCAAACTGGGCAAAAAGCGCCTCGGCAACGTTGCGATCGTAGCCGTCAACAACGGCAACAAAATAGTCGATTCCTGTGATTCGCTTCGCCAACCTATTCGCCTTCAGCTCCTTCTCGTTACGGATACAGCCAGTCAAATACGTCGTGTGCTCAATGTTCTGCCCTAAGTCCGATACTTCCGCCACGGTCACCGTGAGCGGGATATGGCCGGTCACGGGCAGGTGCTGGCGCTTCGCCTCGTCCATAAGCGCGAGATAAGCGTCGTGAGGAATGGGGCTCGTGTCGAGGAGTTTCACAAAGTTCACTCCCATCGCCTTCACTCGTTTGACTGCTGTTCGCGCTTCCTCAGGTGTCGTAATTGGAATGGATCCTGGAAACCAGGGCTTTGCCCCATCTAGCTTTGGTCCACAGGTGACGATACGCGGAGCCACTCGCTTATCGCTCTCAACATCAGCGCGCCACTGTAAGACCAGGTCAACAAGATCCCCGCCCATCTCGCGAATTCCGGTAACGCCGCTCGCGAGGTAGAGCGGGAGCATTGCTTCATTTTCTCCGGCCAAATTGGACGTCGAACCAATGATCGATCCCCTTATGTGAACGTGCATGTCCCACAATCCCGGAATCAAATACTTGCCAGTCGCATCGATAATCTTTCCGCCCGTGGGTGGCTTTATCTGCTTGGCATCTTTTATGTCCAGAATCCGCTTGCCCGAGATGACGACCGTCCGGTCGCTGTCCTCTCTGCCGCTTCGCGTATCGATGACCGTAACATGTGTGATGTAGATTGGACCGCTAACAAACTTCGGGGCAACTGCCCCGGTTGATCTAGCCTGCCTGGCCAGCCAAGGCGCCAGAGCCAAAGAAAGGATCAAAAATAGGGTTATCGTTCTCGTCATACCTACCCCTTTTCGCGCGAAGCAATCCTGTCGTACCGGCCCAATGGACCTGGGGAGTTGGGGACATGATACCTATCTCTGTTACTGCGGATAGGATGTTTCGATAAAAAGTTTATCGAGAGTGCATACGAACAATTCCTCAGAGGCCATCAGGTGTCGTAGGACGCGTCTCGCCGGTTGCGTCACATCCCCAGGTGGGTTGTGAAGCCGAATGTTCGTACTGAGCAGGCAAGGAAGCAAGGAACTCGGGAAAAGCCCATCCGGGCGAAACACTTCGCAAAAAAATCTCCAAATCCGCGACACAAAATACCCCCAATCGGCACCTAAGTTATCGTGACCATCCCACACCCGACCCAGCCGCCGCCGGAGCCGAGACCCGCGTTTGCCTGCCAGAAAGGCGCCCCTATCCCTCCGCAGACCCGGTCCGCAGGCCGCACCCTGCCACATATCCTCTCCCGGAATCCCGTGGACGTTTTTGTCGACGATCCCGGACGAAGAGCCGGCTCCCCAGATACTCCCGGAGACCCACCTTCGCCCACACTTGCGGCAACCGCGTATCCAGCCAATGCATGGATGCCGCCTTGCAACAGCTCATGTCTATGGGCGCCATCCGCCGCAAAAGCCACTCCGGCATGGATGTCCCCACACTCTTTGGTCGCCAACCGATGCAGACATCAACCAAACCGGCGTGACTTACCACGCATACCACGCATATCACGCACCATTTCCGTCGGCGGCCCGTCTCATGGGTGAGCGCTACGCGGACCACAGGTTGGGCTGGTGACCTTAAGGTTTTCGTGGACAAAGGTTTGGACTGGCATTTTAAGAATCCTCTGCGCGAGACAAAGAATTTGTGGACAACCTGGCGAAGACGGAACGTAACCGTTATGTTATTCATCTGAGTGTTGCTTTTTTGCATGCGGTGATCGTTTGTCACCAGGATTAGGGTAACTTGCGGTGCTACCAGAGCGTTCCGGCGAAGTTACCAAAATTCAGCACGTATCTGCGCAGGCAGTTGGCAAATGCACTTATTTGCAATTTGCATCGCGATCTTGTCGATTGCTACAGTGGTTACTGATCGAACGTGCCAACCACATCCTCTGAATACAGGGACGGTAACTCGCCCTTTCGTAATAGTAACGGCTCGGTGGCCGGTGCTAGACTGGGCTCCATCTAGCCATGCAGACAATAACGAAATCTGGCTTTGCGCTACTTCGTGCGATGGCTCTGGGGATATTCTGCCTTACCGTAGCAGGCTGCGGAGGTGGAACTGGGACGAGCGATGGCGGGGGCGGCAGCTCACCGCCTCAGCCAGTGAACCCGAGCTTCACGCTTTCGATTTCTCCGTCTAGCGTCAATCTGAATCAGGCGGGGCAAAGCCAACCGGTGCAGATTGGTCTGGCGGCGCAGGGTGGTTTCACCGGCCCTGTGAGCGTAAGCGCTGGAACGTTGCCAGGCGGCGTAGAGATTTCACCATCATCCGTGACAATCTCCCCCGGATCGCCGGTTCCCATAAAATTCTCCGCCTCCAGTGCAGCGCAAATTGCGCAACAGGTGGTTACCTTCCAGGGCACATCTGGAACTCTCTCGGCAAGCGCTTCGATCCAGGTCACGGTGCAGGGCCGCGCAGTTCCTGATCCTTTCCATTATGTCGGCGGAGAGCTGGTGCATGGATTCTATGACGAAGGTCGTCAGTTGCTTTTTGCAACCAACATCGGCCTGAACGAACTCGACGTCATTTCCGGCAAGGACTATTCCTTGAAAGCACGCATTCCCGTTCCCCAACCCCTGGGAATCGATCAGATGGCAGACGGCAAGACGCTCGTGATCGGCACCGCGGCGCAGGAATTGGTAACCGTAGATGAGAACACATATGCGGTAACCGCCCATCCATTTTCCGCTTTCGGTAGCAGCGTCTACAGCCTCTTCTTTCCGGACGTACTGGCCATGGCAAATGGCAAGGTCTTTGCGATCGGGCAGGAACAAGGAATCGAATCCAACGATATTGTGGAGGGCGGCCAGGCTCTTTTTGAGTGGGACTCACTCACGGATACATTTACCAGGATTCAGCCCACCCCAAGTCTGTTGGGTCCATTGTTGCCTTGGGAAATTGATCACCTCGCGCGAAGCGCAGATCACAAGTGGGCAGTCTTTTCCGCGGACCAGTTTTATCTCTATGCGTCCGGCACAGACAGTTTCACAACAACCTCGGTGAATACCTTGGCTCCCCCGAACGCCACCAGCGGCCCGCGCGGATATGCCATGAACAGCGACGGTTCTGTCATTGCCGTGGTTACGGGACCTCAACTTTCCTTCTTCAATCGATCCTTCGCTCTACTGGGAACGGCGCAACTGCCCGGAGCCTTTCAGTTAACACGTTCTGCGGTGCGGTTCAGTCCCGACGGATCCAAAGTGTACCTGCAATACGCGTTTCCTCTTACGGTGGAGGCAGTCGATGTCGCCAGTTACACGCCGCTCGGATACCTTTCCGCCACGGTCATTCCCGATGGTGACAATCTGGAAGGCCTTCTCTCCGTCGATACGGAAGGACGTGCGTGGTTTAACATTAACGGCGGAGTTCGGCTCGTCGACTTGTCGCAGCCACTCATGCCCAATCCTTCTTCTGGATTAGGCTTCCCGGCGCCCAGTTGCTCACCCTTGAACGCAGTCGTGCCGCTCAACGCAACCCAACAGGTGCAGCAAACCCTACAAGTGGCCAGCGGCAGCGTGTACGTGGGCGGTCAGCCCGCGACGGTTTCCAACCAGGGCGCCGTGATCACTGTTCCAGCCTCGGCCACTCCTGGTCCCGCGGATCAGGAGTGTATCGATATGCAGGGGGATACCGCAGTGGTTCCGCAAGCCGTCTCCTACGGTACGGATCTCGTGGGCTTGAGTGCGAACCTTCTGCCGCCCACCGGGCAGGCAGGAGCGTACGTTTTTGGTTTTGGATTTTCGGAGACCACGTCCGGAACACCCCCATCCGTGACCGTAGGAAACGCGCAATCTCCCAAGGTGGTTTCTCTGCAGAACCCCGGCCGGGGAGTACTCCAGGGCGAGGCGTTTCAGATTCCTAACGGGACCCCCGGGCAGAGTGTCGACCTTGAAGTTTCGAGCTCCTTCGGTAGCGGAACATTGCCTTCGCAGCCAGGTTCTATCGCCACCAGGTTATTCGCCACCAGGTTATTCGCCACCGGTTGTTCTCCGTGGATCCTTCTACCTTGGCAATAAAGTCAGAAGGCTTTGGGTACATGTTCTGGTCAGACTTGGCCGTGTCGCCGGATGGTTCACAGTTTGCCGCCGTTTTTGCTCCAGGCGGTCTCGCAGGCGACCTGGTCGGATTCTTCAATTCCAGCCTTCAATACGTGAATGCGAATGCCTATCCGGACTACAGTCCACCGGACGATTCTGGCGTGCTGGGCGCAACCTATAGCCCCGGCGGCAAGGTGCTGGTGATGCCGCTGGGGGATTCGATCGAGTTATGGGACGCGAACACAGGCACGCTTCGCACCCGGATTATGACACCAGAAGAGTTGCAATTATCTGCCTCTCAGGAAAATGCGGTAGCGCCGATGATTGCCTTGAATACGCCGGGGGATACCATTTTTGCGGTATCCGCGTCGGGGCTTACCGTGCTTCCGCTTCCCGGTCCCATAGACCAGATGGCCGCGAAGCAATGGCCGGAGTATCGCTCCGGTGGTATTTCTCCGCAATTCCGTGGCACCCTGGCGACACGCATGAAAGCAATCTCCGGGGCGCAGCCATCGCTTCATCCTTCGGCAAAGGCGATTCGCACAACAGATTCAGTTCGTCCCGAGAACTGACTACTGCACTCTGCGCAATTCTTTCAGTCGATGTGGATTGGACTAAACAGGTCCGTCATTTTTCACTGCTTCCCGGGAGCCTCCGGAAAATTGATAACATCCAGATTCAGCGGAAATTGTCCATGACGCGGGCTTGGGCTGGGGAACAGGCCGCCTAAACTCCCCTCTATGCTGTCAGCCACAGCTGGATTCTTCTCCGCCGGAATCCTCCCAGCCAGAGCAAAACTGTCGATGACGTAAGGGATTCCGTTGGACGCGAGCGCCGACGGGCCCTCCATGAGATGGAAATGCAGATGCGGCGCCGAGGTGTTCCCGCTGTTGCCAAGCTTGCCCAACACTTCGCCCCGCTTCACGTGTTGACCCTCGGCTACCACAATGGAGCCCTTTTCCATGTGCGCATAGAACGCATACACACCGGCTCCGAGATCGAGGATCACGTGATTGCCAAGCACATTCTCGACTGTCATGGTCGTCGGGTCCGGCAGCTTGCCTGGTGGCTGGTCGCCGAGTGCATCGAGCACCTGCACCACCCTGCCGTCGGCGACTGCGAGCACATCGACGCCGTAGCAGGAGTAATTGTGCACGTCCGCTGGGTCGCCATGCACCAAACGCCCCGCGTCATCGAGGCGCATCCAGTCGATGGCGAAACGCTGGCCATAGTAGATCCACCCATTGGCAGAGAGGCCGCTCGCCCGGTGTGCTCCCCCGGCTTCGCAGCATCCGTTGATCACCACCCACCTCTTGCCGGCCAGCGGGGGTCCGATCTCCGGCAGCTGCGCATGCAAGTCCAACGGCGCAACGGTATAACTCATCGCAGCCGGGGTCATTGGTGTTGGAGCAGGCCCGGAAGCACCCGTCAACGCGAAGCGATGCTGTAACCGGCCGGGGACCTGAGCCTGCGAATCGAAGGTGAGATCGATCAGGAACAACCGCGTTCCATTGAACTCGATCTCCGGGCTGTTGGCCGGCGTGTTGGCCAACGTCCGCAGCCGCGAGACCAGGGCATCGCCCTCATAGCTGGCAATCACACTCGTCGCCTGGACCCCCTGGCTGCGCGCATCCAGTACCTCGACCTTTTTCAATGTCGCTGGGGTCGGTTTGGTATTGGTCACCACAAGTTCGTAGACCACGTGATACTTGCCATCCGTGCCGGGAAACGGCCGGGTGTTCCCGGTAAGCGGTGAAACAATCACAGGAGTGAACTGATCAGGCGCCGATTTCTGTCCCGCTGCCGGAAGTGCCAAAAGCAGCACAGCCATCAAACATCGCAGTCCACTCCAAACAGCGCTTGCCTGTGAACTTGTTGAACGAGCGCCTGTTAACAGGCGAGGCCGTTAAGACAACGTGTAAGGGCAAAGCCGGTACCTCCGCTTCTGCAGTTGTTTTACAGCTAGAGCGGCATCCTAACAGACAATGGGGGTAGGGGGTAAAGGGGGACAGCCTGAGGAGTGTGTCGGAGATAGATGGGTGTAGCCATGAAAATCACTTTGCCCTGAGCTGAAACTTTTATGACGATTACGTGAACAAGCGCTTTCGAGTTTGCACTCTCTAAGCTACCGCCGCGGTTTCTTTAACCGCCGAACGCCAAAGACATCGAGTCTCGGATCTGTGCTGAGAACCGGCAAATTGTTTTGGATAGCCTGCGCTGCAATCATGCGATCAAATGGGTCGGCATGAGAATCGTCGAAACGGGCTGCGCGCATCATCGACTCCGGCTCCAAGGGAAGAAGCGTATACCCAAGACGGCTCTCTATGTTTGTGATCAGGTCACTCTCGAACACAACCGCCTCGGGCAGCTTGCCGTGCCTCACCTTGAGACTGATCTCGT
The DNA here is from genome assembly GCA_963850235.1 of uncultured Acidobacteriaceae bacterium. Classification (GTDB taxonomy): domain Bacteria; phylum Acidobacteriota; class Terriglobia; order Terriglobales; family Acidobacteriaceae; genus PALSA-350. The sequence continues at coordinate 16,991 of CAWKKM010000026.1, forward strand.
AAGCGGACGCGGCCGATACCAGGATCTCGTTGTCAAGGTTGGCGATCAGTTTTCGGGCCCAGGCTTCCATACGTTTGGAGTTGATCGCTGCCCAAAGAACGTAATGCGTGTCGATGAGAACTCTCACTCGCTCCACGCTCTGAGTTCGGCTTCCGGGAGTTCGTCAAAATCGGCAGGTATATCGAAATCGGGGTGATGAAACAAATCGAAAACCCGCTCTTTCGCCGGTTTCAGCGCGACAATCATAGCGACCGGCGTCTTCTTCCGCCCACTCGTTAGGACGACTTTCTCTCCCCGTTGCGCCCGCTTAACCAAGTCGGACAGCTGAGTCTTCGCCTCGAACATCGTTGCTTCCGCCATTCATCTTCTCCAACCTGCTAAGCATATATTAGCTAATATGTCGCACGATGACAAATACCTGAAAAGCGGGGGAGGGCATCAGCTGGGTAAGCGATGAGAGCAGTCAAGGACCAGTCAAAGTCGACATTGGCGGCTATATCTGGCTACCTCAATGTGGTATTTGCGGGACGGGTATTTGCGGTACGGAACAACCCCCTTCAAAAGCCCGCGCCGAACCAATGGTGACTGGTCCGTCTGGCCTGGAGGGATGAGTCCCTATGATGGGACAGTGGGTCAAAGCGAAGTATGGTCTGGGGTAGGTTTCCCACGGATTGGGGCTTCTTTTTGTCTGGCACTATGGCTTCGGCGAAGGCTTTGGCCAAGGAATCACTTTAGCCGGCCGCTTCAGGGGATCTCCAAACCGCTGCAGAAGTTCCAACAGTGCGAGCACGGTCACTTCGTCTCTCTCGTCTTCTGTTAAATCCGGTCCCATGATAGCTCCCACGAAAGTCGCGGTTAGGCTCTCCGTTAGGGCTGTTCAATCGTTGTGCCACCAAAGAGAGCAATTTAGTCGGCATGGTGAGTCCGTCGAGGACTAGTACCTCCGGGCCATCAGATGAGTTAATGAATCGATGCAAATCGTGATCGCGTACCGTGGAGGCCAGAATCAGGTTTGGCTGCTTCACACCTCACACCCGCTTACGGGAGACCTGCAGCTCTCTGGGCCTCCCTGGCTGACTCGGAAATGATCCGGGCCACCGTCGCACTCCTATCCAGGCCCCATTTCGCCATCAGCCGCTCCAGCATTGTTTCCTGCTCAGGGCTGAGCGTCCCCCGCTGTCGTCTAACGTCCTTCTTTTCCATTGCACACCTATCTACAAGACTACGCCACCGCTTGCGCCAAGCAATTCCGGACGTTCGCTGACCTGGCTGAGAAGCTTGCAGCGGAAGTGAGGAAGGACATCGGGTAGACCTGATGCCGGTATTAAGCGTCTGCCGAGGATTTCGCGGACGGAACTGACACTTTGGGAGGGGGATGCGCGACAGACGAAATAACCACCAAACCGCGGTGCGTGGAACCGTCTATCCAAACCTAACTGGGACTTACGGACCAACCCTTTAACGAAATCCCACAAACTCAGTGCTCAGCCCTCAGTCGACAGGTGAGTCTCGATCGTCGCTTGATGTACGCCGACGAGTCAGGTCATGTTACGGACGCGATACCTATTACTGTGACGAGCCCGAAAACGAGGAGAATGGGGATATGTCGCCTAGAGGCCGGCCAAAGTAATAAAGTGACAGCTTATCCATTACAGCAATTTCAACTGCTTGTACTAAGCTTCGACGCTTCAGCTATTCTTTTTCCCACACATCTGTGTAGGTCCCAGGCTTTGCCAGCCCACTCATGACCGTTCTGGTGGTCGTCATCACCTTGCCATCGGCTGACAAAACGCTGTGAATGTGCATGGCTGGCTTGTTGTCAGTCGTGAACATGAAGTCTGAAGTGGTTGCAGTGAACGCCTTTGCTTTTACGCCGTTGTAAGGGCCAGCTTCGACAATCTTGCCCTGTCCGCCGTGCATCGGCACAGAAAATTGGGTCTTATAAGAGGTGCCGTCTGGTGCCTTGCCTGTTACAGTGATCGATTGCATCCCGCTTTCATCTACGGCTACCAACATTCCGTCGGCGTCCATTTCGGGTCCGGATGACTTCACGGCGTTCATCTTCCACGTGCCAGCAAACTTATCCGCAGCGAACGCAGGGACAACAGCAGCTGCTAATAGCAGAGCACATAGGATACTACGCATGGCAGACTTTCCTCTGGTCCGGAACCATACTCCCCGGGCACAGCTTTAACAAGGTTTAATTAGGCCCGCGTCTTTGAAGGGACGGAGGTATAAGGATCGCGGGAGGAACGCGTGTTAGCACGCGCCCCCGCACAAAGCCCGACGGGCTGCGCGCCGGCAACCGGCTTCCACCTCGGGTATTTGATGGCAAAAACGATGTTGACGCCAACGATGTTGAGTTCTACCGGCGAAACGGAGAAACAGCAAGGAGGCGTGGTATATCTCACCCATTTGAGGGATGCTCCGAGGAACCCGGGAGGAACCCGAGGACAGGGTAACTTGGGGAAATGATACCTATTTCACCTCTTCTCGGCTCGTGGAAACGAAGCACTCGCGAGCCTGCTCACGACAAAAGATGAGGGGATGCGAGGCTGATGGACTCCCGAGAGCTGATCCGTTTTTCCTTGGTAATTCGCAGGCTTGCCCCTTCCCCGCCGAGCGAAGGGGAATGGCCTGTACTGCGCGGCCGTGGATGTCAGCCATCGATATGGTCTCGGGGGACGCTTACCCTTAGTCGTCAATCCCCAAGGCCCCAATACCTGGGCAACTGTCCGAATCGGCTTACCGCCCCGCCCCCTCTCAATCTTTTTTACCGAGTTCAACACTTTCCCCTGGGAATCGGTATCTATACTGGTGCGTTCGCTCACGCTAGAAGAAAATCCTCAAGCGTAGAGCGCTGTCGTGCAACCGGACCCGATCGGCTCCGTGCGCCTGGAGATCGACCTCTCAGAGGTCAATCTTTCCTGGCGCGCCCCGGCGCGAGGTCGCGATGCATGCACTGCATGCAAAGCACCCTTGGCGGCTCCGTTTCCGCCTCGGAACCGCTCCTGCTCGACGGAAACCTACGCCGCGGAAGAGCAACCGTAAGTGTGGTGAATCATGATAGAAATCCTGGCGACGGCCATAACCTCGCACAGACTCCCTACTCTTGCAGATAGAGAACAGCGAACGGAAGACCTGCTGGTGTAGTGCGTCACACAGATGGGCGTTTATCTCATCGGATGATCCTGTGTCGGCTCTTAGCCGGTAAGCCGTGCTTTTCAAGCTACATCGCGCCGAGTCCCGTTAGGGACGACCGATAGTAGCCCAGGATGGAGTGCGCAGCACGGAATCCTGGGTAGCTATAGCAAAATGATCAAGCCCCGTAGGGGCGGCACACATCCTTGAGGGACGTCAGTCCCGATCGGAGCGGATACGGCAGCTGACATAATCGCCTCTATTACTGACGCACTACACTCGCCAAGGCAGCCCACCTTTCCCGGCACGGGGTAGCCACTTTTCGATACGTTCCCGGCCGCGGTCCCTTCACCACACCCCGGTCCGCCACCGACTACGAAGACCCCGGCCCGGCGGAAGAAGAGACCGCCGAGCCCGAAGAATTCCTTTAGGCGGAAACCTAGTGCGCATAGTGCGCACATTTGAGCCATTTCTCCAACGTACAATTCAGGGCATGAATCATCAGGAACGGGCAGCATATTTGCAACAAGGGCGGCGAAGAGCCTTCTTTGGCCTACCTGTCCGCCAAAGGAGGGCCGGAAACAGATCGCGGAGAGTCATGCGGGATGCCAATTGGCCAGGTTCTCGGACCATAGTGCGGCACCGGTTTACCGAATTCATAGGCCCCAAGATCCGGAGCTTTACCGGTGAAATCGTCGTTGACATTCGGCAGAAGTGTGCCCGCATCGATCGCCGCCGATCCGGCCTTCAAGCGAAAGTCGTAGTCCTCAGGGTTATAGAGATGGATCGGTTGAGACTTGTCGATCTGTGGCACGTTGGCAAAAATATCATAGTCGAGCAGAACGCTGTGCTTGTCCTGACCCGTAGCGTCACTGTACTCCTTGAGCGACTGGTAACGCCGCACGACAAATTTGTTGCGCGAGTAATCCATTGGTTCGTCGAACGGCGGCGACTCCCAACCGAACGAGTAGTCATCCCCTTGATTGGGACGGTAGCCGTTGTAATCGGAGCTTGAGTAGTTGGTATGGGTTTGCATGTCCTCAACGCCCTTCGACCATCCGTCACCCAGGATGAGATTGTTGCGAAGGTGGACGTTCGAGGCGGGAGCCATATGATTTTCGCCAATAAAGGTATTCTGGTAAACCAGAACGCCGAGCGGACCATCGTCCGCTAATTTCAGCGGACCGCTGATGTCGTTATAAACGATATTTTCATAAAAGTACGCGGGGCCTCCGAAGATTGGTTGCGCGCTCAGTGCTCCGCCCGAGGCATTGAAGCATCGATTCCGAAAGACGCGGATATTATGCGCTCCACCATCCGTCTCGATGCAGTTGTCTGCCATGTTGTAGATGTCATTGTTATAAAAGTCGATGGAAACAGGAGTACGGTCGGGCAGCTCATTCGGGCTTCCGTCCGGATCCCCATAGGTTGCGACGTCGACGCCATCGTGCCAGTTAGCTATATAGTTGTAGGCGACAACGTGGCCCTGCCCGTATACCTTCACCGCATACTCTGATGTGGTCAAAGCCGGAAAGCCGGGATATTTGCCGAATACTTCCGGGTGGGTCCAGCTTGTCAGCCGGAGGGGATCATGACGGCCAATCAAGACGTTGTCAGCTATGTAGAAATTTTTAGAACCGGACCAATCGTCCTGCACGACCCTTCCGACGTTCATCGCCAGGCTATGTTTCAGAGTGAAGCCGCTGGCCCCCAGGATGTTCTTCATCCCGAGCAGGAAGGCCACGTTGGTATCGCGGATCGTGATTCCTTCAAAATAGTTGTAGTTGGCCGCCAGCATGTTAAATAGAACCTGATTGCCGCCACCGTCAAAGACAACCTCTCCATCGCCCGCCGACTTGATGACGATTGGTTTGTCCGGTGTCCCGCTCTCTGTCAAATAATAGGTTCCGTCAAATGGAGTTCCGTACGCGGCAATCGAGTGATCGAATCCGCTGTAGACAAAGCGGCTGTCGTCTTTATAAACACCGGCATGAACCAGGATGATGTCTCCGGGTTGCACGCGGGCAGGCAATAGATTCCAATGATCTGATTCGTCTGCGCCCTTGTAGTAGGCAGCGAGAAGCCCAATAAACCCAGGCTGTTCCATCGTTCCAGCATATCCATAGGGATATACGTGGTATACGTGGCCGCCTGTCGCCGGCTGAGGTTCTTTGCGTGTGCGTACGGTGGTTGTTTCGACGGTCTGCCCTTTGACTCCGTCCGGATCGGAGAGAACCAGCCGGCATTCATATTCTGTGTCCGGTTCCAGATTCAAGGCGCTGCCGGCAAACATATTTCCGGCTTCATAGTACGGCAGATCCCCCATGCTGTAGTATGGCGTTCCTCCGTCCCTGGGCAGCGGCCGGGGGCCGGTTACACTGGGTCCGATAATTCTTTCGTGGTCGATGCGGAGAAGCGGGAGCGCCTTGTGCCACTGCTGCTCGCCCTTCTTACGGTAAGTAAGATCGACCCGCGCATTCCGGTTATCGTCGCCCGAAATTCTCCATTCGAACCCCAGAGACACAAGCGTCGGCAGTTCTACAGTAAATTTTCCTGAAGTCGTTGCGGTCTGCGACCACGAAGGCGCCGTGACTGTCAGGAACGCGAACAGGAGACCTATGAATGTTCTTGTACTCATTCAATCGTTCAAGCAATTCTAGAACAGGGAAGGCCGCGCAGATCCCCCAAGAAGCGACGAATTCATGGCGAAAATGTTGTGACTTCCTTCGCTTCCTCCCCACGCGAACAGTAACGACACCATTGGGAATCCCCCGGCTCGCAACGTAAGTCCCGCGCCGAAGCTATGCTTCAGATGATCGAAGGCAACGTCACTCCGTAAGACAGTGACCTTACCCTGGTCCGCCGCGAACGCAACGCCGAAGGGGCCCCAGATCGAGTGCTCGAAACTTTCGTGTAGAAGCACAACATTCGGCCCACGGAACCGGTAATCCGCATAACTCGCCAGCGCCGTCGCCCCGTTGAGATCCGATCCGCCGAGCGTAGGCTGAAAATAAAACGGCACCGTATTAGCCGATGACGCAAACGACTCCGAAAGTAGCAGCCGGAAGCCCACGGAGCCGCTCAGATTTCGCGACCGCGACACAGGCGCGCACCTCTCGGTCAGCGGAGCGCATTCGTCCGGCCCGTGGTTGTCGTTGGTCACCGCAGCCGATTGCGTCGTGCCGTACAGGTTGAAGGTGTGGTTCAGGTCGGCTGTCCAGCGCAGGAAAGAGTGATGCGAGTCCGAAGACGCGGCAAATTGTTGAAAGCTCCCCAGATAGTTCAACTGCAGGCGGTGAAGGATCGTGGGCTTGATGCGCACCCCCTCGCCAAACTGCGCCATCGACGGTTGCGAGCTCAGGCCGGGTGCCGTCGCTTCCGTATAGAGGGTCTCGATTGAGGGCTTCGACGCACCCTCGTTGCCGCGCACACTCACAAATCGGCCATTCATCTCTCCCAGCAGTGCAACGTTGAACGCGCGGATTGCCTTCCACGCAAAGACGGGCTTGATGACGTTCACGCCGGTGATGGTCTGCGTCATACCAAACACCGTCTGCCCTGACGGTAGGGAATTGTTCCCCAGCCCGAAATAAAACAGTTGATTCAGAGAAATCGTCTGCGCATAGAGATTGAACAAAGTGTACGGATGAACGAAGCTTGGCGAATTCGATCGGCTCGCCGATGGTGGTGCGCCCGCAGTGCCTGCCCCCGGCGATACCGGCGTCAGCGCTGTGATGGACTCCCGCGGTGTGTGGACCATCTTCATATAACCGCCTGCCCGAAACGATGCGTTGGTCGAACCCACGGCGTCCACATCCCACGTTATGCGCCAGTTTGTCGTGTTCTTGCCCGCCACGAAGGCCAGTCCCACCCCGAAGCCGTTTTGCGGAGGCATGCTTCCCGCCGCAATATGCAGTGGATGGTCGGTGAACACCTCAATGCCGCAACCCGGAAGAGCCTTGAGCCCACTGAGTTTGCAAGCCTCAGACAGGTGCCCGCGTTCCCGCCGGAAGTCCGATGTCAACGTGCCTTCCTGTGCGAATGCCAGCGTTGACGCAAGCCACAGCACCGCCGCTATCGTCCATCGCATATCGAGCCCCCCGAACACTTCCTGCGCACTATTTCGACTGCTTTTTGGCTCGGGACCGTCCCGAAACCTTCTTCGCTGTGGTTTTGCCGGTGCGACGCTTCGCCGCAGGCTTCCCCTTGCCGGCCGCCGTCAATCGGCCCGCGGGCTTCGGTTTCGCCACGCCTTTCGCACGTTGTTTGGCTGCCTCGCTGTGGGCCCGGTGAATGGCTGACGTCACCTGGGCGATGTACCTGGCTGCCTCCCCCTCGGTCTTGATCGCATTGATGTAGATTTCTGTGCGATAGCGCAGGGGGAGACGCTTCTCCGCCGTATGCATATGCTCCACCTGCGACAGTACCAGGGACGAGACCGGACGGTTCGCATTGAATGAGCTCTTCGCCGGCTGCGGGACATCAATCATCGTCATCGAATGACCTTCCTCTCTGCGCTAGACATTGAATTCCGGACAATCGGTTCGCATCTCCGTGAGGGAAAGCAGGTTCCTTTTGGGATCAACCGGGCTGGCCTTCGGTTCGATAAATACATCCGCATTCTTCTCGCGCGGCGAGCGCGGGTCATACTCGCCCAGGAAAAACTTCGTTACCGTGCCCGGGATCGAAGCATGATCGAAAATGCGATCCTCCACTGTGTGCTGTGGAATCCACGGGGAAATGAGCACCGCGGGTACCCGCACACCGAGCCGGTCGAACTTGAACTCTCTGCCCGTCCCGGTATCATTCGCCGAAGCCGTGAACTGATCCGGCGGGCACGAGGGTGGCGGAACGTGGTCAGCGATGCCGCCGTGTTCGTCGTAGACGACGAGGATCGCGGTGCTGGCCCACAGCGCCGGATTCCGCTTGATCGCCATATACACCTGGGCAATGAACAGCTCACCCGCCTGCACATTGTGGTCTGGGTGCTGGTCGCTCGCCAGTTCCTCGCCGCTGTCGGTGTCGTGGTCGGTGTAGTTGGGCTCGATAAAGGAGTAGTCCGGAAGCTGACCCTTCCGGCAATCGTCCATAAATTGCTCGAAAGTCCCGAACAACTGCGGTTCGTTCTGCAGCAGGTTCACAATCTCCATCGTCGAGCTGGCAACATCGTAGTAGTACAGTTTCGACGTGTGCTTCGGCGACGCATTGATCAAACGGCTGTAGATGCTCTTGAACGGTTCATTGATATACAACAGATTCATGTCGACCCGCCCGAACGATGTGCCGTAATGCACAAACGCACGGTTGCAGATGGTTGGCCCCGGAATCGACGCAAACCAGCGATTGAAAACCGCAAACTCCCGCGCCAGCGTCGTGAGCACCGGCAGCTTGGCTTTCGGAAAGTTGTACATGATCTTCCGGGAGTGACTCACGTCGCGTCTTTGGTTGAAGTAACTCTTCACGAACCCTTGCATGTTCGGCGTGCGATCTGGGCTGGTGTCGCCTCCGAAGATCTGCAGATCGACCGCGGGAAAATGGTGGTCCGGGTCTGGATCGAGCTGGCTTTGAAACTCTGCCAGCGGCTGCTGCTTTGCCGGCTCCCCGGTGGTATCGAGGTTACTGAACGTACCGTCGATTCCGTCAATGTGCGGGTCGTCGGCTTTCAGCGAACCCAGCATGTGGTCAAACGAGCGGTTCTCCATCATCACCACTACGATGTGCTGTAGGCCATCAAGTCCTGGCGTTGTTCCATTTGCCATGGAATGCTCCATTCGAAAAAGGCACGTTGATCGTTTTCGTCTTTGTGGCTCGGCTCTAGTTTTAGGTAGTGAAGCCTGATGCCGGAACGTTTCATCGATCAAAACTATATTCTCCGCCGGATGATCCTGCCAGATGCAGGGGCCACCAGCCGTTGAATGGACAGGATTGAATGGACAGGATTTCGTGAGGATTCATGGAACTGATTTCGGCGGACAGACGGCTGACACTTTGGGAGATGCGCGACAGCCGAAATAACCACCAAACGGCGGTGCGTGGAACCGTCTATCCAAACCTAAACCGGGACTTACGGACCAACCCTTTAACGAAATCCCACAACCTCAGGGCTCAGCCCTCAGTCGACAGGTGAGTCTCGATCGTCGCTTGACGTACGCCGACGAGTCAGGTCATGTTACGGACGCGATACCTATTACCGTGACGAGCCCGAAAGCGAGGAGAATGGGGATCATGTCGCCTAGAGGCCCGCCAAAGTAATAACGCCAAAGTAATAAAGTGACAGCTTATCCATTACAGCAACTTCAACTGCTTGTACTAAGCTTCGACGCTTCAGCTATTCTTTTTCCCACACATCTGTGTAGGTCCCAGGCTTTGCCAGCCCACTCATGACCGTTCTGGTGGTCGTCATCACCTTGCCATCGTCTGACAAAACGCTGTGGATGTGCATGGCTGGCTTGTTGTCAGTCGTGAACATGAAGTCTGAAGTGGTTGCAGTGAACGCCTTTGCTTTTACGCCGTTGTAAGGGCCAGCTTCGACAATCTTGCCCTGTCCGCCGTGCATCGGCACAGAAAATTGGGTCTTATAAGAGGTGCCGTCTGGTGCCTTGCCTGTTACGGTGATCGATTGCATCCCGCTTTCATCTACGGCTACCAACATTCCGTCGGCGTCCATTTCGGGTCCGGATGACTTCTGGGCGTTCATCTTCCACGTACCAGCAAACTTATCCGCAGCGAACGCAGGGACAACAGCAGCTACTAATAGCAGAGCACATAGGATACTACGCATGGAGACTTTCCTCTGATCCGGAACCATACTCCCCGGGCACAGCTTTAACAAGGTCTAATTCGACCGCGTCTTTGAAGGGACGGAGGTATAAGGATCGCGGGAGGACAGGGTAACTTGGCGGATAACTTGGGCGGGTAACTTGGGGAAATGATACCTATTTCACCTCTTCTCGGCTCGTGGAAACGAAGCACTCGCGAGCCTGCTCACGACAAAAGATGAGGGGATGCGAGGCTGATGAACTCCCGAGAGCTGATCCGTTTTTCCCTGGTAATTCGCAGGCTTGCCCCTTCCCGACCGAGCGAAAGGGGAATGGCCTGTGCTGCGCGGCCGTAGGTGTCAGCCATCAATATGGTCTCCGTCGGACGCTTACCCTTAGTCGTCAATCCCAAGGCCCCAATACCTGGGCAACTGTCCGAATCGGCTTACCGCCCCGCCCCCTCTCAATCTTTTTTACCGAGTTCAACACTTTCCCCTGGGAATCGGCATCTATGCTGGTGCGTTCGCCCACGCTTGAAGAAAATCCTCAAGCGTAGAGCGCTGTCGTGCAACCGGACCCGATCGGCTCCGTGCGCCTGGAGATCGACCTCTCAGAGGTCAATCTTTCCTGGAGCGCCCCGGCGCGAGGTCGCGATGCATGCATGCAAAGCACCCTTGGCGGCTCCGTTTGCGCCTCGGAACCGCTCCTTCTCGACGGAAACCTACCCCGCGGAAGAGCAACCGTAAGGTGGTGAATCATGATAGAAATCCTGGCGACGGGCATAACCTCGCATAGACTCCCTACTCTTGCAGATAGAGAACAGCGAACGGAAGACCTGCTAGCCCAGGCAGCCCACCTTTCCCGGCACGGGGTAGCCACTTTTCGATACGTTCCCGGCCGCGGTCCCTTCACCACACCCCGGTCCGCCACCGACTACGAAGACCCCGGCCCGGCGGAAGAAGAGACCGCCGAACCCGAAGAACTCCTTCAGGAGGAAACCTAGTGCGCATAGTGCGCACATTTGAGCCATTTCTCGAACCTACAATTCAGGGAATGAATCATCAGGAACGGGCGCATATTTGCAACAAGGGCGGCGAGGAGCCTTCTTTGGCCTACCTGTCCGCCAAAGGAGGGCCGGAAACAGATCGCGGAGAGTCATGCGGGATGCCAATTGGCCAGGTTCTCGGACCATAGTGCGGCAACGGTTTACTGAATTCATAGGCGCCGAGATCCGGAGCTTTACCGGCGAAACCGTCGTTGATATTCGGCAGAAGTGTGCTCGCATCGATCGCCGCCGATCCAGCCTTCAAACGGAAGTCATAGTCCTCAGGGTTATAGAGATGGATCGGTTGAGACTTGTCGATCTGTGGCACGTTGGCAAAAATATCATAGTCGAGCAGAACGCTGTGCTTGTCCTGACCCGTAGCGTCACTGTACTCCTTGAGCGACTGGTAACGCCGGACGACGCCGCAATAGCTATTGGTTTGGTCAATCAATGATCGCGATCGCGTCAACTTCGATCAGGTAGCCGGGGGACAGCGTGGCTACGCCGAGCACCACATCCGCTGGCTTGTGATCTCCGAACAGCGCTACGCGGGCCTTTTCGATAATCGGCAAGTATTCGTCGCGTTTGTAATTGACGACGTAGATTGTGATCCTGGCGACCTGCGCAGGCCGCGCACCGGCAGCAGCAAGTGCTCGGCCGAGATTGTCAAATACTTGGCGCGCCTGAGTAGCAAGATCACCAGGGCCAACAAGCTTGCCATGTATGTCTTCGGGCTCCTGGCCGGAGACGAATACCATTTTGGTTCCTGTCGCAACGACGACCTGGCTGTACGTTTGCGGAGTAGGCAGATCCTTAGGATTGATGCATTCGAGCGCCATTGATTTGGTCTCCTGTCTGGTTATCTTTCCGGCACACTGATACTATTCCGCCTGCTGACCTGCTGCGCTGCCTGCCAGCGTAGCGAGGGAACGTCCGATCAATAGGGCCGGTACTGCGGCTCCGCAAGATCGAAGAGCTTCCAAATACCCAGCACGATCAAAGCGATCGCTCCTCCAATGAGCGCAAGTCCGAAGAGCTTCGCCACGAGAATCAGGATTGGGATAGCGATCAGAGCAAAAATCACCAGGAACAGGAGACCGAAGAAACACGCGATCGAATGCATGGGAAGCCACCTCCATTCCTCTTGATACGCAAACAGCGGGGTTTCCGTTGCCGTCCGGATCAAGTTCTTTGAAATTTGTGCTCTAACAGATCGGGAATACCGCATATGCACGGGCCCTGAGCCGTTGAATGGGCTGGAAGAAGCTGGGCCACTGCACGGCAGCGACTCATCCCTACAAACAAGCAGTTGGTCACCAACTGCTTGACTCCTTCCCAACCTCTACTCTAGCCTCGAGGCGATTTCCAGTACTTCAACTCCAACGGGGACAGCAATGAAAACGCCGATTCTCTCTTTGGTTTGTCTTGCATCCGCCCTGAGTGCGAGTGCTGTCCCAATGCACGCGCAAACTGCCGGCACCTCCACTGACCGCACTGCACCCAGCTATGACATGAAAGCCCAGGCCCTTCTCGACCTGCAGGCCGTAAATAAGAAATGTGTCGATCTCGCCCAGGCCCTCCCGAGCGACAAGTTCACCTGGCGCCCTTCACCCGGCACCCGGTCATTCGCTGAAGTATTTCTGCACGTTGCTGGAGAGCGTTACGGAATCCTCAGCATGATGGGTGCGAAGCCTCCGGCAGGGTTTAAAGCGCGCGAGTTCGAAAAATCCACAACCGAGAAGGATCGTATCGTCCACGAGCTGAATCAGTCCTGGGACTTCGCGAACAAAACGATCAGTAGCATGAGCAACGCGGATTTCGCAAAGCTCCTGCCAAAGCTCGGCCCACAAGCCAACGAGGGCGACGTCGTTTACATGCTCGTTGCCGACGCCCACGAACACCTGGGCCAACTCATAGCCTACGCGCGGCAGAATGGCATCGTCCCGCCTTGGACGATGCAAAGGGAGAAAAAGAAGGCAAACGGCTGACAAGCGGAGCGAAGCAGAGATGCGGATGCGGTGACCCTTGCAGCGCAAAATCTGAGCTCACACGCAGGCTCTATAATCCCCCCATGCCGCAATCGATCTCCTTTCGGGGCTGCTCGTTGTCCTTTGGCGAGCAGGGCAAGGGAGAGCCTGTATAGAGGTCGCGCGGGCTGCGCTTGGTGTTCCGATCGAGTATGCCGGCCGCGTAAACAGCGAACTGCAGTCCCATCTGCAGGGTGCCACACAGTCGCGCCACTAACTGCCCGACAGTACCGGCTTCGTGCGGACGGGAAAATCGGTCACGGGCAAATCCAGCACACTTCGCGTGATACGTTTCAGGCCCATTCTGCACATTAACGAAGAACCGCCTGCGCGCACAGCAAAACCGTCTTTATTGAAAGCAATCCGGGACTGGCCTTGGCGAGAAGTCGGCTCTGGGCAAGCTGCCACGGCCAGGAACAGCGCTTCGAGCCGCCACTGGAGGCAACCGCGTGACACGACATCTATTCGCATGTAAATTGGTGCAATAGCTATCCGGTCCCCGTATTTTCCAGGCCCAGATATTTCCCCGGCCCCGAATTACCCAAATCTTTCATCCTGCGGAGCAAACAACTTCGAGACCAGCCCTCAGACAGGATGGGCCGCAGCCAACGCTATATCAACTGCACACGATATTGGAGACGATTTATGTGGAAAGAAACCTCCCCCCTTGAACAACCCAAGACCAGCCCCGTGGTTGGGATTGCGAAACCGCTCGTCGAAGACGAGTTCCGGACGATATTGGACCGGCTGGAAGCAACCCGGGACGTTTTCCGCGAGCTTCGGGAATTGAAGAATGTTTTGGCCCGCCGCGAAGCCGAGACCAGGGAGTTGCGGAGCCGCAATACGGAGCTGGAAGAGATCCTGCGGAAATTCGCCCCGATGCTGTTGAACGTGGCGACGACCATGGGATTGGCGGCAAAGACGCAAACCCTTGATATTCGGAATGAACCTTGAAAGATGTACCTTTGCCGGCCGGAATTCGGCAGCACTGTCAGGGGCTAATCCGGGGACGGTCATCTCGGGGAAGGTGATCACCCACCTGTCTCGGTGCACCTGCACTCTCGTCGAGAATCACGCTGCTCAAGACTGAGCCTGATGTCGCAGTATTCGTGATGGGGACGCCGCTGCCGCACTCCATGACGAAGTTCGGCAGCCCCTGTGAGGTCGATCCGGCGCCGGAAATATTTGGGGACAGCATGCCCATTTTCATAGGGTCCGCAATAGGTATGCTTTCCCCCATATTGCCTACCACAATGTTAGAGTTCCTCCAACAGGTGCTCTATTTCTCGTTGCATGACGCCGAGGTCCGTTTGACCCTGGTGTTGATAACGGATGCGTCCCTTTCTATCGATCAAAAACGTGACTGGAAGCCCAAGGACACCTCCATATAATTCCCCCAGGTTCTCGTCTCCCATGAGGACCGGATAGTTCAAACGGTATTTCCGATAGAACGTGCGTACGGGCGCCCCCTCATCGTCCATCGAAATGCCGACAATCTGCAGGCCTCGTTTCCCATTCTGCAGTTGCCAGGCTCGAAAGCGCGGTATCTCATCAAGACACGACGCGCACCAGGTCGCCCAGAAGTTGAGCAGCACAACCTTGCCCTGGTAAGCTGAGAGACTCACTTGTCTGTGCTCAAGATCCGAGCGAGAGAAATCGGGCGCCCTTTGCTGGCATGCCGAATACGGTAAAGCACACCCGATCATGCATAGCAGAGCGATGCAGGGCGACGGTCGCCAAATATGCTTCGGCTTGGAGCGATACACTACTGCCTCCTAGCGTCCCTTCGCAGTGGGATAGCCCTTGGCGACCCAGTCTGTTCCGAAGTTGTTTGCGATATAAAGCACCCTGACCCCGGTAAAGCCTAAAGACAGTAGTTCTTGATAGGCTGGTTTGATGTTTGGACATTTGCCCCACGGGCAGCAGCCGCAATAGATGATGATGGACTGATCGCGGCTCGTATTCCTGACTCGGTCTCGCAGAGCTTCCAATCCTCCTTCTTGCCCTCCAGGGCCCGCGTACTCCGCTCCTGGGATATGGGCTTCGGCGAAGAGAACGTGCGAGCCTACCTGCAAGATCAGCGGGCTTTGCCCGGCTTTTTGCAGCATGCCGGCAAGCTCTCCAGGTTGCATCAAGCGATCTGACGGAATCCCCGCGGCGGAACTTGCATCTTGTGCGTAGATAGCGAAACAACAAACGCAAGAAATTATCAATATCAGGTCCAGCCGCGGGGAACACTTTCTCATCGCCGGTTTCGCTCCTTCCGTCTGCGCTGCCATACACACAGGTTCGGATTTCAGCCAATTCTATATTGGCGACGATGCCTACCAAAGAATGGAACGGAAAATTTCGCTTTGTACTGAAAGGCCTCAACTGGCGGAGCCCCGAGATTAGCGCGGCCGCAAGGTCTGATACTTCGCGATCGCAAAGCCCAGTGAAGAGCCGAGCCAAACGTCGGAAGGGAAGTGGGCACTGTCTGCGATACGCGAGAAGCTGATCGCAGTAGCCATCGTGTAGCACAACACCGGAATCCATGGTTTGCCACGATGCCGATACCGTTCGGCCACCACGGTGGCCACGGACCACACAGCAGTCGAGTGCCCTGATGGAAAACTACTGCCATGAAAAGGCGATTTCCCGCCGTTGAAAAACGTGTCCTCGAAGGTGCCGCCCGGCGGAACGTCCGAGGGACGCTCACGACGCGTCACTGCCTTGATGGCCAGGTTGATTACGACGCTATCGCCATAGGCTTCGGCCGCCAGAATCGAGGTATTTACCTCACGCGTGTCGTGCCGAATGTAACCTGCTGTCAGCAGTGCGGCCGGAAGAGCGATCACCTCTCCCGTGGTGATGAGGGGGTCGAACACATCCGTGAAAGGGTCCCATTGCTTCGCATGATTGCGGAAGTATTTCGCCGCATGCGGGTCCGCATAGATAAGCCCCGCGGTACCAGCCACCACGATCGCTGTCGGCAACAGGTATTTGCCGTGAGCGAGCCGCACGGGAAATGTCCAGAGCCCCTTCTGGTCATGCACGAAATCTCCCGGCAGGCTGTGCCAGGTCGCTTCTCGCTGGGGCACTCCTGTAGTCGTGTCGACCCCACCCGAGCCCGTGCCCTGCCCAGGACTGTCCACCAGCAAGCTCGGAACCGGTGAAACCACCTTGAAGGCCATCCCCGGCTCATCTGGCAAGCTGGATGAACTTTGTGCGCGGCTCTGCGCCCCTCCGTAGACAAACGCGGTGCAGATCAAAGATACCGAAATGAAGGACGTGTGCTGCCTCATCGTCAGTACCTTTGATGCAGCTTTGCGATTTCCCGTTTAACAGCCGCGTAACCACGGCGGGTAACTTCGCTGTCGAGAACGCATCGCGCCATTTGCAGACAAACGCGCAGAGCATGTCTCAGATCCTTCTATGGTTTCGAGCAAAGAGGAAGCGATTTGGGATCCTTCTGGCAAAGGGCCATGATGGCCGCGTCGAAATTTTTAGGATTAATCCACGGGACCTCTCCATTTGGATGCTTACCTAACCACGACACAGTTTCCTTGAGAACACAGTGTTCAAGCGACGGATACGTCGAATTTCCAACACACTTGGATCGAAGCTCTTCAGGGGTAATGGCCCATTGCCGTCGCAGGTTGTCGGACAGACCCGCAAATTCCTCGTCGGTACACTGCCGATTGTCACATTCAGTATCCGCGGAGTTATGAATGGCCGGGAGGGGTGTGATCGCAGAAGAAAGAGCGAACCCATGGAACGGAATAGAGCGACTCACTCGCTTGAGAGCCGCCGAAACAGAAATGCCCTTGAAATCAACCGCACGGAATGCCAGAACACAGGCCGCAATGATCGACATCGCTATGAATATCCCCAGCAACCCTAGCGCAAGATTGCGAGCAAAAGGCGACCTTCGCGCATCCCGGTCATGGATCGCTGAACGAGTCGATTGAGGGATAGGTGGCGGGTCGTAATTCCAGCCCCCTCTTCTTCTATCGGGTGATCTCATACCCTACGTGAAATTATAGAGTTTTCGGGGCATCGAACCGGAGCGAACACCAGGAAGGTCGCTGCGCAAACAAGCCCCCCACGATAGAGATGCGGTGAAGGGCGATTACCGTGTGAGATGGTCGTTAGAAGCCGTTGCGATGCCTACGGGAACAGGTTACTTTCGATTAAGCAACGCATTAGGGAGCGTTGCATCAGACCAGTTCAGCATAGGGTGTTAAAACACCGAAGGGGCCGGAGGTGAGAGTCCGGCCCCTTCCTTTTTTGTCGCTCGCTGGCCTTCCATCCCCGACCAGCGGATGCTGGCCGAGACGTTCGGGGGAGTTAAGCTGACACCGGTGGGAGTTAGGGGAGAACCATCGGGGGAGATAAGAGGCAGATAGGAATCACGATTCCTATCCCCCGGAAGTACTGCGATATTTCATGCCGCGGGCATCGTGCATAACGGAGCAATCCAACGGGCCTGTCCTTTAGCAACCGCCGTCTTCTCACCGCCGCCCTCTCCTTTTGTCATCCCTAACGAAGCCGAGGGACCTGCAGTGCGCTTTCGGACGCCGCCCCACATTTCCTGCCCCGGCGGCAACCAACGTCTCCGACGCCGTTCTGGAACAAAACAATTCCCTCAGGCTGCCCTTTTCCCGTGATCGACGCTTCTCCGGGCCTGCCGCTAACCCCGAAAAAGCCAAATTTTATTCAGGCAGTGCTCTGATCAAAAGTCGTCTATCGCGCACGCGGCCACAGGCCTGTATGATACGGTTACAGCCAGTCGATGCTGTTGACTTGGTTGACTTTATAGTGGGATCCTCGCCGTGCCTGTGTTGGAAACCTTCGACATCGAGCGCCAAAAGCTTTCGCTACTAAACCGCATACTGGCCAGCCCCCAATTCGTTCAAGCTCCATCCTTGCAACGCATTCTGCGATTTCTCTTTGAACATGCAGGGCAAGAGGGCGCCGCCTCGATCACAGAGTACGAAATAGCGGTGGTCGCCATCGACCGTCCGCCATCGTTCGACCCAAAGGTGGACTCCATCGTCCGCGTCAGTATCGGCAGCATTCGCCAACGCTTGCAAGCCTACTTCGAGAAAGGCGGCCGCAACGAGCGGTGGTCTCTGGAGGTGCCCAAGGGGGAGTACCGTCTGCGGTTCGTTGAGACGCGTAACAGCGACCAGAATAGCGAGCCCGGAGAAGATGGTGCGGCGCTCCGCCGTTTTTGGCGCCCCTACTTAGCCAGCTCTCACCCTAACCTCTTGCTCTTTACCGAACTGCTGTGCTTCCGTGACGCGGAGGGCAATTTTTTCAGGAGTCTCCACGCGAACGATCTCTCGGAAGCCAAAGCCAAGAGGGGGCGAAGCCTTCCCGACTCGCTCAAGGACGCTGTACCCACCTTCCATTTCGTCTCCGGAGGTGAGGTGCAAGCTGTCGTATCGCTGATCCAGGGGTTCCACGAGATGCAAGCCTCTCTGCAGGTCAAAAACCACCGGTCCGCATCGTGGGCGGATATTCAAAATAGCAATTTGGTCGTGGTGGGCTGCTCGAGAGCCAACAACTTCGCGCGCAACCTGCAAAGCGGGGAAAAACTCCTGGTGCGCGATCACTACATAGAAGATTGCGAAGCCACAGACGGCGCCCCTTCTCGCTACCAATGCAGCCGCTTCCTGTGTGGTTCGTTCGAGCGGGTGTCCGACTATGCCTTGGTAACCCGGCGGCCTGGCCCGGCGGACGGGACATTCGTCACCTTGATCGGGGCTAATCATGGTCGGGCAATGGAAGGGGCAGCGCAGTTTTTACTTCGCGACAACAAGGTGCGCGAGCTTCTCGAAACGCTCGCTCCCGGAGGACAGGCGCCTGTGCCTGAACATTTTCAGGTCCTGCTCCGCGTTGAGATGGTCGATCTCAATGAAGAAGTCGTCGACGTTCAGTATGTCACCCACAAGATTTAACGTTAATTCGGGAATCCTCTTTCATCCTGGCCACCCGGATTCGTCTGCCTGTTAGCCCGCTTGCCAGTCGATGGCAGCCCCACGGCGAATCCAGACCTGTCCAAATCAGATTTTTTCGGCCAGCCAATTTGGACAAGACAACCCATGGTTAGATCCAGCTCTGCGGAAATGCGCCGCGTTTTCCGGTAGCCACCGCTCTAATGCCCTGTATCAGGGCACGACTTTAGTCGGGCCGTACGGGGGGAGCCAATGACGGCTTTAGCCCCTGAGGTACGCTTTCTTACACCTGCTGTGATCCCTGACGACGCATGGGTTAGGTTAGCGATACGTTAACTTTTCACTTTACAGCAACTAACTTTACGACCCACCGCAATAAAGCTAATGTCCCCCTGAGCTAGAACGTCCACGCACGCGAGTTAAGAAAGCGTGAGTTTGGATCGGTATTTTGCTCGCGTTATCCGGCCCTCATATGTTTCGACACATGCATCAACGGCAAGATAAGGCCACTCGCAGGTTTTGGGAACAGCTGAGGCGAGTATGCCGCGTCACGGAGTGTTCTCACTCCGGCTGAGAAAGTGAGGAAGAGCCAGAGTGAGATGACGGCCGCACGGGGAGGCTTTGATTGAACGAGAGGATCACACAACTGGATGGTCTGCGGGCAATAGCGATCATCACCGTGTTTTCCCATCATGCCTTTGAAACCAGGCTGACCTGGATGGGTGTGGATTTGTTCTTCATCCTATCCGGATTTCTGATCACCGATATTTTGATCCGAAGCCGCAATCGCAGCATCGGGGACTATTTCGGATCGTTTTATGCGCGCCGCATCCGCCGTATTCTGCCGCCGTATTTTCTTCTGTTGGCAATCACCTGTGTACTCTTTGGCGTCTGGTGGCTTAAGTCCTGGTACTACTATCTTGGGTTTATGAATCTAATGGTCATTACCCACGTTAAGATTCCCGGACTCGTTGACAAACTTGTGGTCTCTCGCGGTCGAAGAGCAGTTCTACCTCGTGTGGCCTTTATTCGTTTTCTGCCTTAGCGAACGCTGGATCGCGCGGGTCGCGATTTTCCTCGTCATTCTGGCGCCGCTGCTTCGCTGGTTTTTTACGCCTTGGTTCCCTGACTACGTTCCGATCTATGCTGAAACGCCATTTCGTATGGACCTGCTCGCCATCGGCGCTCTGGTATCGATCGTATGGCGTAAGCGAAGAACGCTGATCGAAACTTATGGGAAGTATGGAATCCTCCTGTCTGCCAGTGGGCTATGTGGCTTAGTTTTATTCGGCCATTTTGCTCAGGTCAAGAGGACCGCCAATACTCCGATGAGTAACTTTGTACTCTATGAGTTTTCCTTGAATATCTGCCTTGGTCTCTTCATTTGGGCCCTGAGCGGATGGCGGGTTGGAGTCTTGCAGCTTAAGGCCCTGCAATATATAGGGAAAATTAGCTACTCACTCTATCTCATTCATCCGGCCATTCTGATGGTTTGCTGGAGATACTTCGGCTACCGCAGCTATACCTCGGCGGCGCTTGCATCTCTCCTGGCATGCGCCTACGCGGCTCTCTCATGGAAATATTTTGAGCAGCCCATAATTGCCTCAGGACGCCGGGCCCGGCCTGCTGTGGTGTCCGCTATGCCGCTTTCACCTTCGCCCATCCGGTCCGCAAATTAGCGAACTCGCGCGGGAAATTGCCCCTGCCCCAGTGTAGACAGGGGGATACCCCATAACTGGCTTTGATCCGCAGAACGCGATCTCGGTGAGAATCGCACAACGCCGCTGAATCACACAACGCCGCTACGGAATCGAGGCGGAAAATCCCGTCCTGCCTTTCGAAAAAAGAGAAAACGTCCTCGCGCCCATTGGTGTTACCGCCTTTCGTGCCTCGGACCAGAACAAGTTTGGTCCAACACATGCAGGACAGACAGAGTCACCGCCGATCAAAAATCTCAGCCTCAACCGTTAAACACGGTTGTGTCTGAGGGCACGCTGTAAATACGACTTAAAAGTCCGTCCGAACCCCGCATCGCGACTGCCCGTCCAGGCACTGGCCGAACCGGGCCTCGCTGAGGGTCGACCTCCCTGAAGGGCCCGGGGTGTTGTCTTCGTGTATGGCCCACCAAGGTATGGAAAACAACAATTGAGGTTTAGCGGGCATCACACCTTGTCGTATCGTTAAAAACGTGTTCATGGGTGTCACGACCTCCATGAACACGTTGACGAATCATTCTCTGCCCAGTGCTGAGAAATCGTACTTACCGAGGCCACGGAACGGTCGTGGCGTATCACTCCGGGTGTGAACTCGGCGGAGCCCAGACTTTGAAGCAGGACTTTCAGCAGCCTTCTCACGATGCCGACGCTGTACCCGCCAAGCCTGTTTTCGATCCTCGCGCCCATCTGGCAGCCATCGTCGATTCCTCGGACGACGCCATCATCAGTAAAGATCTAACTGGGATCATCGTCACCTGGAACGTATCGGCGGCTCGTCTATTCGGCCATGCAGCTGAAGAAATCATTGGCAAGTCCATCCTTTTGATTGTGCCGCCGGAGCTGCATCACGAAGAACAAAGGATCCTCGGCAAATTGAAAGCCGGTGAGCGACTCGACCACTATGAAACTATCGGGGTTAAGAAAAACGGGCAGAAAATCCCCGTCTCCGTGAGGATCTCTCCGATCCGAGACGAGACCGGCAGGACGGTCGGCGCCTCCAAGGTCGTGCGAGACATCTCCGACCGTACAAAAAACGATGAAACCCGCTTCCGGCTAGCGGCCATTGTCGATTCCGCTGACGACGCGATTGTCAGCAAGGATCTCAATGGAATCGTCAAGACCTGGAACCAGGGCGCAGGCCGCATGTTCGGCTACACCGCTGAGGAGATGGTAGGGCAACCTATTTTACGGATTATCCCAGAGGAACTTTACTATGAGGAAGACGAGATCCTGCGTAAACTGCGTGCAGGAGACCGAGTCGATCACTACGAGACGGTTCGGATAAAAAGAGGCGGCGAGCGAATGGAGGTCTCGGTGACCATCTCGCCCATCCGGGACGCGTTTGGCCGCGTGATTGGAGCCTCAAAGATTGCCCGCGATATCTCCGATCGGAAGCGGATGGAGCGCCTGGTGATCCAATCCGAAAAACTCGCGGCAACAGGCCGTATGGCCGCATCGATCGCTCATGAAATCAACAACCCTCTGGAATCTTTGATCAACCTGGTTTTTCTCGCCAGGCGCGATACCCCGGTCGGCGGGAAAGCCCATGCTCACCTGCTAACCGCCGAGCGGGAGCTGGAACGGGTTGGTCACATAGCGAGACAGACCCTCGGGTACTACCGCGACACAGGCATCCCCAGTGAGGTTTATCTCCATGACCTGTTGGAAAATGTGTTGACCGTATATCGCGCCAGGTTTATCGCCGCCAAGATCACGACACAAGAGGAATTCAACGATTTGCAGAAGATAACTGTGAGTCGAGGCGAAATGCTTCAAGTGTTTTCTAACCTCATAACCAACGCCGTCGATGCGATGCGCGATGGAGGAATTCTCGGCATCTTTACTCGGAAAATTCCCGGCCCGTCTGGGGAGGGGATTCAGGTCGTCATTCGGGATTCTGGGACCGGAATCAAACAAGAGAATTTGGAAAAGATCTTTGAGCCGTTTTTTACCACAAAAGGCAATCTGGGAACGGGAATCGGATTGTGGATTTCCAGGCAGCTTGTTGAGCGGCGGGGTGGCCAGATTTCTATCTCCACCAGCACGGAAGCTGGAAGCAGCGGAACCAGCGTTACCGTCTTTCTGCCGTTCGCCTTTCCCGCTTCCCCGCTTGCACAGGGGTCCCAATGAGAGATTTCCTTTGGAGCCATACATGACCCTGACTTTGATCTGTTTGGCGGATGATCCTCTACCGAAACCGGCTTCGCCATCCCGTGAGGCCTCCGATACCGCTGAGATCCAGCGCAGGCGCCCGACCGTGTTGGTTGTGGATGATGAAGAACTCATCGTAGAGACGATGGGCGAGATTTTGGAGGGCGCGGGCTTTCAGGTGATCGGGGTCTATGACGGATGGACTGCTCTGGAAAAGATAGCGCATCGCCGGCCGGACTATGTGCTCTCTGATGTGTCGATGCCCCAGATGAACGGTGTCGAACTGGCGATCGCCGTCACAAAAATGTACCCGTCGACACGGATAATACTCTTCTCAGGACAGGCCGGCATCTCCGATATACTGCTCGAGGGCCAGAGACGGGGCTTCCAATTCGAATTGATTGCGAAGCCGATTCATCCGCTCGATTTAATCAAGTACCTCAAGGAGCAGTAAACATATTGCTACTCCCAACGAAACACCTTCGCCGAGAGCGCCACGCAAACGACAAAGACCGCGACCAGTGCCGCTACATCGCCCACGTGGGCCAACCACGCGTCGCCATTCCAGATTCCCTGGAGTAGGGGCACAGCGTAGGTGAGCGGAAGCACACGCGCCACTGCGTGAAGCACCGGCGGCAGCGATGCAACCGGCACGAAGAGCCCCGAGAAAGCGATCATTGGGTACAGAATAACTGCGCCGATCGGCTGCGCAAAGCGCGCCGTGGGAACGATACTTGCGATGAGAAAGCCGATCGATAAGATGCTCCAGGTGCTGATCAACAGAGCAATCGTGAACGAGAACCATGGAACATGAACATCCACCGGGTAGTAGCGCTTGCCAGCCAGGGCCATCAAGGCCAGCGTAGCCGCAGTGAGCGTCAGCTTGACGAGCACCTGGGCGGTCAGGATCGTCTCCGGGCGCAGCGGTGTGGCGCGGAGTCGCTTGAGAATGCCGCCCTCGCGGTAGATCGAGATAATTGTGATGAGTGAAAGCACCGCGCTGATGGCGATCAGGAGCGACGCGAAAATCGGAAGATCTACGCGGATAAAGCTGCTGCCAGCCAGTGCCGACGGTGCGAGTCTGCGGCTGGCGGCTCGACCCCACGCGAGGAAAACCAGAACCGGGAACCCGATGGTGCCGAAAGCGCCCAGCGGCTCGCGCAGGAAGATTTTGATCTCGATCCAAGTCAGTTTCCAAAGTCCACGCAGCATCATGATGGCCCCTATTCCCGAATCGAGTGACCGGTAAGCTTGAGAAAGACATCCTCAAGGTTGGGGAGAATCGTGCGGAAATCGGTGACCCGGATCCGGTTCTCTGAAAGACAATCAATCACCTCGGTCACCAGGTCGTTTCCGCGGCCGCGAATGGTGATTCGTTTGTCGTTGCAGATCACGGCGTCAACTCCTGGGATCGCCCGAAAGCGCTCTGCCGCGATCGGGTCCTCCGTAGTGAGAGCAACGGTTCGCTCAGGGCAGTGGCGGTCGACAAGGCTACCCGGACTGTCAATGTCGATGATCCGTCCGTGCTCGATGATCGCTACCCGGTCGCACAGCCGCTCCGCCTCCTCCATCAGATGGGTAGTCAGGAAGACGGTTTTGCCGCGGTCGCGGATGCCTCGCACCAGATCCCAGATCGCCCGTCGCGACTGCGGGTCCAGCCCCGTGGTCAGCTCGTCGAGAAACACCACCTCCGGATCGTTGATCAGCGCAAGGGCAATAAACAGCCGCTGCTTCTGGCCCCCGGAGAGATTCATAAACCAGGCGTCCCGCTTATCGGTGAGGCCGAGCTGTTGGAGTAAATGTTCGGCATCGATCGCGTCCTTCTTGTAGAGCGAGGCCCACAGATCAACTGCCTCCCACACTTTGATCCGCTTCTGCAGCTGCGCCTGCTGCAGCTGAACCCCGATGCGGTCCTGCAGCTTGTAGACTTCACGATGCGGATCAAGACCCAGAACCGAGATGGTGCCCCGATCGGGCCTGCGCAGCCCTTCGATGCACTCCATTGTGGTGGTCTTTCCCGCGCCGTTGGGGCCGATCAAACCAAAAATCTCGCCCTCGCTTACCTCCAACGACACCTCATCGACAGCCACCGTGCGGCCGTAGGTCTTGCGAACTCCGGCTACTTCAATGACTGGACGCATGGAGTTTGCTGCATTACTTCAGAACTTCTGCACACGGACATGCAACACTTCCGGTTGCTGGTGGAAACACAGGCCGCGATCCGTCTCGTCTCCGTTCCAGAGGCGAAGAGGCTTCCACACACCGTTTTCATAGACGCCCTGCTCCGCGGTCACCAACTCACTGCGAATCCAGGGAAGCTTGCCCGGCAGATGAAAACTGACGCTCGCATCGACGCCGGTCACGAGGAACTCGTTAGGGCCAAGACGGGCTACGAGTGCCGATGCGTGGGCGTCTTTGGTGCCCGGGGCGCGGCGTCCGTCGTTCTGCGGAAAGCCGAAGGCCACGGTCGCCTGCCAGTCACCAAAGTCGATCTCCTTTGCGGTCACGCCCGGCTCTTCAACGGCGGTTTGCAGCTTGCCATCGAACTCCAGTTGGGCGATCTCGCGGCTCATGGGTCCCACCAGCGCGAAGTTGCTGGCGTGAACTTTGAACGGCTGGTCGCCAAGGATATTCCAGCCGGAGCGATCCACGCCGAAGGGAGAAAAGCCGATTGCGCCGTCACCCAGTACATAGAAGAAGAATTTGGCGAAGCTGTCATCCCTGCCCGTTTCCGGAATGAACAGGGGATTGTCCGGCCGGTGATAGGCGCGCAGCGTCTCCAGATAGAACGCGGAGTCATCGGAATACATATCCGGTCCAATCAGGTCGATCGCCGGAGCCAGCGCCCGCCAAACACCGACCAACTTCTGCACCGGGCCGCCGCTCGGATAGCCGATGCCCGGCGAGTCCATTTGCCGCTGCGGCAGTTGGGCGGCGGGGTAGTCAATCCAGACGTTGATGTACATGGGGATTTTGAATTCGGCTTTTCCCGCCGCGGTAATTTCGTTGACGTACTTCGCCTGGTGGTACACCTGGAACGTCTCATCGGCTTCTGCGCCGAACACCTGGCTCCAGGTCCCGGGCTGTTTGTGAGTGATTGCCAGTAAGTCGGCGGGCACGGGGCCGTTGAACAGTTTGTTGGCTTGGGGCGAGTTGTCGCGAACGCTGCCGATGTTCCCGGTTTCGTTTTCCACCTGCACCATGAGCACGGTGTGCTGCTCGCCATCGATCTCTTTGAGATGGCGCATGAGCGCAACAAAGGCGGCCTTATCGGCCTGCAGTGTCGCTTGCGAAATGGGTGAAAGTACGTCGATCGGCTCCCCATCGGGGCGCACGACACGCGGAAAGCGGCTGGGGTCGCCCTTCACCCATGCCGGCGCGTAGTGCATGTTGCCGTTTTTCCAGGTGCCGAACCAGGCCAGAACCGCATGCAGATGGTGAGCGCGCGCGCCAGACACGATCTGATCTACGTTGGTGTAGTCAAACGCGCCCGGCTGGCGCTCAAACTGCTCCCAATACACTGGCGCCTCGATGGTATTAGCATGCAAGGCTTCCATCGACTCCCACACCTGCGGCAGTTCGCTGGGCCAAGCGCTCGAGTTGTGAATCTGCCCGCCGAGAATCAAAAACGGACGGCCCTCCACCAGCAAAGCGTACCGGCCGTCTTTCTGCTCGATGCTGGGCGCTTGAACGCCTTGTGAAAGAGCGGGCAGCGAAAGCAACAGGTTGGTCATGAGGCCAAAGACAAAGAGCTGAGAGCGGGTAAAAGCGTGCATGTTTGTTTTTGCTCCGCGACAAGAGTAGCATCTCGGGGTCAGGTTGACGGATGCCTTAGTCCGCGCTTTTCGCAACTGGGCAGGAGTTCCTCTTACCCATTGGCGTGGAGCCTAATGAATGGGTATCGTGTCATCGTCGCGGAGGATTTGATGCCATGACCCAAGCTCCGATCTCGAATCGATCTCCTCTCACCTTCGAACGCAAAGAAAGTGAAGTTCCCGGCACGGTGATTTTCCATTTCTCCGGGCCCTTCACCGCGCACGCCGTATTTGAATGCCAATCATCGGATGCCGTCAGCAAGATGTTTGATTTGCAATTGATGTTGCCCACCGGCGAAGCGCCGGCGGTTAACATCTTCGACCTCAGCGACGTTCCCTACATGGATTCCACCGGACTAGGCATGGTCATCAGGCACTATGTCCGGTGCCAGGACAAGGGCGTCCGGTTTATTGCCGCCGGACTGGGCCCACGGGTCCTGGAACTGTTCAGGCTCACCAACGTAGACACCGTCATCCCCATAATCACCACCGTGGAAGAAGCGAGTTAGTAAACCTTTCGGATTCGTGGAATAACCCCATGGGAAGCTGGCGGCGGACGGAACCTTTCGTGATAACTACAACCCGGTTCGTTCCGATGCCGCTCATTGTTTTCCGGAACCCTGATCCTTGGCTGATTGCGCTTGAGCTTGCAAAATCCGCCACATAGTCCCCGAGAAGATCATCTCCTGCGCGCTCTGCGGCACGTCACATTTATCCAACATGGCGTGGTAGCGGGCCAGCGCGAGGTCGAATTCCTGCACGTCTCCACCAAAAACGTCAGAGCCGAAGACGAGTTTTTCAAAGGCACTGGCGCCGCTGGCTGGTGTATGAGGGCTCGCCACTCCTGTCCACCAGAAAATGGAGCGGAAGAAGCCATAGTCATCCTTTTTCTTGATGAGCGTAGTGCCTGAAGCGTCGAAATAGAGATTCGGGTCCCATCTTCCGATTTCACCTGCTTCCGCGTAATCCGGATTTCCGAGATGGGCGCCGATGATAGTCAGCTTTGGCCAATGCCGCGCGATCAAGTCCAGGCGCGTAACCCGGCTCCGGTCAAAGCTGATGTCCGCAGGTTGGTCAGGGTGCAATCGATTCACGATGCCGGTGTGAAAGAGAAGAATCATGTGATATTTGTCGGCTCGATCGTAGATGGGCCAGTACGCTCGATCGTCATAGGCTCTCAGGGTAGAGGTGATTTCGCCCAAGCCTCGAAACCCCGCCGCATGGAAGCGATCTATCTCCTGCAAGACATTCGGGTCATCCAGCTTGATATCGCCAAAACCTATGAAGCGGTCGGGGTGTTCGTGGATGAAACTGGTGGCGTGAGGGAAGCCGTTTGGGGTCGTCAGCAGAAAAGCCACGCCATCAGCCACATTTAATTTGTCGAGGAGCCTTTCGAGGACCCCGGGTTCGCCGTCGTAATGTATGTGAACGTCAACGAGCTTGGGGACGTGGGTCTGCGCCAACATAGATAAGGGTGTCAGGAGCAAAACCAAAGCACACAACCTTCGGGAATATCGCCTCATCCATCCTCCGGTACTCATTCGGTGGGTCAGAGCAATCTCACCAAGCAATAGGTATCACAAGTCCTACTGTCCGTTCTCGGACATTTTGTTCGGCACTTGAACATACATCGCGCGGCCACGCGTTTCCGTTGTTACCGGGGCGTTTAAAGCGCCTTGACACTCCAGAAGGGAAGCGTCTAGTATGGCGTTCGTCAAGACAGAGCTCATTTGTCTGGTGCGCAAAGAATAGATGAGGTTCGTCCTATTCTGCGGAACGCAGTAGCAAGATGTTTTTTGGGAGCCAGAATGAAACGCATCGCATTGATCGTGGCGCTCAGCCTCACGTTGTGCCCAGGCATCTGCCGCGGGCAGGCCGTAGACAGCCAGGTAATTTCGGGATCCGTTACCGACTCCACAGGAGCCGTGGTTCCGAACGCAACCGTAACCGTCACGAATGCTGCCACAGGTTTCACCCGGGTGGCGCAAACCAATGCCGATGGCAACTACGTCGCCCTGGATCTCCCCATTGGCATTTATAACGTCTCCACCACTGTTCCGGGCTTCAAAAAAGCGGTCGTTGAACAGATTCATGTGGATGTGGGCGGCAAACCAAGTGTTGATCTCAAGCTCTCGATCGGTACCGAGACGGAGGCGGTGACGGTCCGTGCGGACGCGATACAGGTCAATACCACCAGCGCCGAGGTGGGCTCGGTCGTCACCAGCACCGAGGCCACCAGCCTGATGTTGAATGGCCGCAACTACATTCAGCTGATTGCGCTTGCCCCTGGGGTTTCCCAGACGGTGGCCAGTGGTTTTGCGCTCTTCGGCAGCTATGGTGTCAACGGCAATTCGCAGTCGATCAATGGAGGCCGTACCGACACATCGAATTACTTCATTGATGGAGTCGATAATAAGGACAACGGCGGAGGGGGCAACAACTTTGTCAACATCTCGCCGGATGCGCTGGATCAGTTCCGGACCGCCTCATCGTCCTACGATGCCAGCTACGGGGGAAGTTCGGGCGCCACGGTCAGCGTGGCCATCAAGAGCGGAACACGCAGCCTTCATGGAATCGCCTACGAGTTTCTACGCAACGATGCCATCCAGGGTTATGCCTTTCAGCCCCTGGGAACGATCAAGCCGGTCAAACCACCTTTGCGCTACAACAATTTCGGCTGGTTCGTAGGCGGGCCGGTGTTTATTCCAGGCCATTTCAACCAGAACCGGGACAAGCTCTTCGTCTTTGCGGGGCAGGACTTCAAGCGCCAGCGCACCTCGACCGTGGCCACTCTTGCAGTGCCGACCGCGGCCCAGCGAAACAGCCTGCCAGAGTGCACGACCGCAGTGGTGGCTAACTGCTCGACGGCAACGGGACGCGCCCTCACCTCCCTCTTTCCCCAATCGAACACCTCGACGGGCAATAGTTTCAACTACCTGAGTCTGAACCCGCTCAACACCGCGGAGTGGCTGGTCAGGGTCGATTACAACCTCAACAGTAACAACCAGATTTCCGGTCATTACGTGCATGACTATTACACCTTGCTTGGAGCACCGACCGGGTTGATCACTTTCCAGCGCCAGATTCCAGGGTTGACCTCATCGATCCAGTGGACGCGCACCATCAACGCAAAAACGCTCAACACGCTGATCGGCTCTTATTCGGGCAACAAGATCACAGAAACCAACGGGATTGCGCCGAATTCGCAACTGCAGGTGAAGAGTATCCTGCGCTCCGACTACGGCCTGAACTACCCCACGCTCTACAATTACTCGCCCGATATCCCCGCGATTACCACCACCGGATTTTCGGCTCTCAATTCGGCTGCGCTCAACTTCAACAATTACCAGCGAATCTACGCGGCGAAGGATGACTTCTCGCACATCATCGGCAATCACACCCTCAAAATCGGAGCCTACGCCTGGCGGGGACGCAAGAACCAGACCTCGGTACCCTCTATCAATGGCTCCTTTGGATTCACCTCGATTCAAAACATGCTGATGGGCAACTTCTCTACTTATCAGGAGGGGAGCAGCATCCAGCAGGTGTGGGCGCGTTTCACACAGGTTGAGACTTACGCGCAGGACGACTGGGCGGTAAATCACAAGCTTACGCTAAACCTTGGAGTTCGCTGGCAGTACATGCAGCCGACTTACAGTGCGCTGAACAACGCCTCGTCATTCGATCCTAGATACTTTGATCCGAACCATGCGGCCACGGTGAGCAAGACCGGCGTGATTACCAGCAACCCCTATCCATATAACGGCCTCGTGCTGCCGGGTTCCGGTTTCCCATCGCAAGCCAAGGGCCGTGTCTCGGTGATCAACAATCCGCAGGTGCTGGCGTTGTTTCACAATCTCCCGCTGGGCCTGGTAAATACCTACTGGCCGGCGGTGGCCCCTCGTCTGGGCTTTTCGTACGATGCCACGGGCAGGGGTTCGACCGTTATCCGCGGCGGGTTCGGTATTTCCTATGAGCGGCTCGAAGGCAACTACTACTACGGATCGGTTGCCCAGCTACCCTTTACCAGTGTGGCCAATATCACCAACGGCAATGTGGATACGCTGGCCAGCGCGGCCCCGGCAGCAGCGAACCCGAGCACGATCTCTAACTCCTACAACCGCAACCTGCAACCGGCGCGGGTGAAAAACTGGAGCTTCGGCCTGCAACAGAAGCTGACCGACACCGCCATTGCGGAACTGACCTATGTTGGCACTTCTTCGGGCAATCTGAGTTACTACAAGAACATCAACCAGCTTGCGGCAGGCACACAGCAGGCCAATCCCGGCATTTCCGCGCAGGCGCTTCGTCCTTATCTTGGCTACCAGGACATCTTCCAAAGCACCAACGGCGCCATCTCCAATTACAACTCACTGCAGGCGCGCATCCAGGAGCGCATGCGCAGCGGGGGCACGGTCAATGTGTCTTACACCTGGTCCAAGTCGCTGACCGACGCCCCCGACTATAACTACAACCCACAGGACAGCTTCAACCTGAGGGGCGATTACGGTCCGCAGCGCTACAACCAACCGCAGATTTTCGTTGTGAGCTACGTGTATCCGCTGCCCTTCTGGCAGACGGGCAACGAATGGTACAAGAAGGCGCTGGGAAAATGGTCGGTATCGGGCATCACCCGCATCTCATCCGGATTGCCCATCAACGTCACGCAGCCGGCCAACACCTCGCAGTCAGGGGATGGTGTGACGGCCGTGCTGGAACGCCCAAATCTGGTCGGGAATCCCTTTGCCGGCACCGGAGGCAAGCAATATCTAAACGCGGCAGCCTTTGCTATACCTGCTGCGGGAACCTTCGGCAATCTCCAGGCCTATGGCATCAAGGGACCTCACTACGACAACTGGGACGCGTCGGTCTCAAAGACATTTCCGATCTGGGAGCAAGTGGGGATCGACTTCCGCGCGGAAATGTTCAACGTACCCAACCACCTGTCTGCGTTTACCGTATCCAACACCCTGCGCGCCAGCAACTTCGGCCAGGTGACGGCCACGACCGATCCGCGCACCATGGAGTTCGCCCTGAAAGTTCACTTCTGAGTTCAGCTTTGATCCCTGGGAATACTGTGCCTTAACTCTCGGCCCGGATTTGGTAATGACCACCAAGTTCGGGCCGAGCAATAAGCCGCGTCGGTCGATCACATCCGTAACTTGCCCGCGAGCCAGTAATCCACACTGAACTTTCCCGGACCAGAGCAGATCAGCCAGAAAAACAAGAGCACATACAGGACTTCCGGAAGGTAGAGGAAATTGTCGAGCCACTTGAGGGGCGAAAGTCCTTGAGGCAGGGTGGAGAGCTTGCTGGTCAGGATGGCGACAACCATATCGACCAATAAAGTCAGGCAGGCCAAATTCGACAGAAACCCCGCTGCAAGCAGGGACCCGCCAACCAACTCAACGCCCGACACGAAATAAGTCATCAGGTCGGGATACGGCACTTTGGCCTCAACCAGCGTCTCATGCATAGTTTGCGTGCCGCCCGCGACAAACAATTTGTTTGCCCCGGAGATGGCAAAAAACAACCCGAGCGAAACGCGTACCAGCAGGATGGCGTAGGGTTCCCAATCACTGCTACCCAGCAGCACAAACTGGACTAACCGTTTCCAATCCATCTCTTGCCCCTCCGTCCGGGGACTATGTGTCCATCCGTTCGACCAATTGAGCGCGCCACGCGGGAGCCGGGAACGGATCAGCAAAGTACTGTGTTTCCCGTGCAACCTTGTCGTCCCTGAACTCCATGATGCTCACGGTGTATGAGGGCTTGCCATCATAGGTCAGGATGAATTCGGTGACCCAAAGATCGCCGCCGCCAATGATTCGCCGGATAGCAAACCGCTTGTTGCTCGGCTGACTGGCCCTTTGATTCTGTATGTTGCGGCGACCGCGGGTTCGCTCGCCTGACTGCGGGTATTCGAGCACCGCGTCCTCGTGATAGATGCGGTGCTCCGTTTCAAAATCGTTGGCGTCGGACGCGGCCCAATGCTGATCCAGCGCCGAGCGGATCTCTTGATCCCGCACTCCGGAATACGGCGCCTTCTTTTGTTGATCGTCCATCTTGAGCCTCCAATTTGACAGAAGCTAAATGTCTCGCTCCGCAAAGAGCGGGCGGATATCCATTTGAAAGCTCGTCGTTTTCGTCATCGGCCCTCACAGTTATTGGAACTCGTCGTTCGTGACACAAACTACCAGGCGGTATAAATCTTTCACACATTCAGCCAGAACAAAATCGGCCGCGCAATCAGACCATGGTATTGCCCATACTTTCGTATCGACCGATACCTTCGTCTAATTGGTGTCCTCCCGTAGCTGTTGATAATCGTAATCGTTCGATACGCACGTTGATCGGGCTTAGAAACCATTTTTGTGAGGGAGAATACGCCATGACTGAAGTTGTGAAGAAATCATTCACGCAGGAACAACCAGTACAAAAGAGACGTATCGCCGGCCTTACTACTGGCGCGACAGCCTTGGCGGCGCTCGCTGTCCTCGTCGCCACGGCCGTTTACGCGCAGGATAAGTACTCGCTGAAATCGCCCGGCGGAATCGCGTTCTCCGACTTCAGGGGGTATGAGGATTGGGCCGTGGCCTCTTCTGCCCGGACCGACGAAGTGCTCAAGGTAATCGTCGCCAATCCTGCCATGATCACCGCGTACAAGGCCGGCGTTCCCGGCGACGGCAAGCCTTTTCCGGATGGCTCTATGATCGTGAAGCTCCAGTGGAAGCCGAAGAAGAGCACGGAGGCCCCTTTCGTCGTCGATGTGCCAGACGTTTTCACCCAGGCTTTCGTCATGGAAAAGGACAGTAAGAGATTTCCGAAAAGCGGCGGGTGGGGATACGCGTTGTTCAACTACGATGCCGCATCGCACCAGTTCACGGCGGATCCCAAAAGCCTCTCAGACTGCGGAAACGCGTGTCATACCGCCGTGAAGGCGAAGGACTACATCTTCCACCCGTACGCAGACTCGTTGAACTCGCCTGTCCCTGACCGACGTTCAGGAGGATGAGGAGACATTTTGGGAAGAAGCGTGCCGGAGGAACTTCAGCTACTCGCCATTTCCATCACGCGCGATCCTGAAAAAGTCTTCTGGGCCAATCTGTCCACCCTTCAGCACCAGCTCAAGCCCGTCGAGACCAGTCGCCTGCTCAGCATGCGCGCGGCACAACGGAGCCCCGGGAGCGAGCGTGCCGGCAAAGGTCAGGGCGGTAATATTAAGTTGCTGCACGGCATGCGACGAAGTATCACCGCCGCAAAGAACAACCCGGCGCACGCCTGTCTGCTGCACCAGCGCCAGCAGCAAGCGGCCAAGAGCCACACCGAGTTCGTTGTCATGGGCTAACCCCGTGGGCATACCCAGCGCCGTATAGAGCACAGTATCGCGCCCCGACCGCAGGGGCTGTAGAGCAAGCCCTATCGCCGTGTTCACCGCGGCGGAGCCGCCATGAGCCAGTGCTGCTGCGTCCAGCTCCAGGCAAGTGAACCCTTGCCGTTTGGCCCACTGGATCTGCCCTGCGGTCACTGCCGAGCAGCTTCCGCTGATCACGAGGATTTGATCAGCTCTCGTAAAAGTTACAGTTGGAGGTTCAGCAGCGATAACCCCCGCGCTGCGCCAATGGGCGATGAGGCTCGCAGTAACTCCGGAGCTGCCAATCGTGAATACCGGCTGCGATACCTTGGTCAGTCCCCAAATGAGTTCGCCCGCGTTCTCCAGCATGGCGGCATCGACGCCGTCGAGAAGCACGCCTGCAGCGCCTTCATCTGACTGCTGATCGAATTGTTCACGCGCAGTGCCCGCTTGAAAGGCGCGAAGATCCACCAGGCCTATCGCAAGGTTCGTCTGCTTCGCCAGGTGGACGCGCAGATCCGCTTCCTCCATGGGGGTCGCCGGATGATGCGCCATGGTCGGATGCCGGTCGATGCGAAATACCTGCTTTCCTGCAGCCGCGAACAGGTTGCCGAAGACCAGGAACCGGCCCAGGTGCGGCGCAGCCACTCCAATTGGGACCGTCTTAGTTGCAAATACTTCGCGGCCGATCTCGAGCGCACGCCCGATGCTTCCGCGATGAGGCGCCGAGTCAAAGGTGGAACAAACCTTGTATTGAACAATCGCAGGCGCCAGGGCGCGCATGCGGCGGAAGATCGCGGGCAGATTGTCAGACATCCACTCCGGCGTCCGCGATCGTGCATCGCCGGCGAATCCGATCGCCTGGCAAGCGGAGTAGCGCCCCACCTGTTCCGGTGTGGGAGCACCGAGGAAAAGCACGCTCGATATCCCATGGCTCGCCAGCTGCTCCAGCACATCGGTAGATCCGGTGAAGTCGTCGCCGTAGTAACAGTAGAGTAGTGGCATGGTATGAGATTTATTCGAGACAGCATCAGCTGGAGAATGCGCCCAGCGCCGCGTGCAGCTCGGCATGAGTCGCTGCAAATTCGCTCACCGGGATGCCCTTGATGGCGGCCTCCCAGGCCTGTTGCAAGCTGCGCACACCGGCCGCCGGTCCCTGGGGGTGTCCCAATATGCCGCCGCCCGCAGCGAATATCAGATCCGTGGAGCCAAGCGCCTGGTAGGTACCTGCGGCCTGCCGGGCAGACTGCCCGGAGGAAAAGACAGGCACGATCTCACAGCCCGGATAGGGCGCAGGGAACATCGGAGTGAGACAGGCGCGCGCCGAAGCGATCACGCTATCATCCGGCTCGCAGAATTTATTACTCAACCCGTTCACGTGAGTGTGGTCAATCCCGGCCAGGCGCCAGAACTTCTGGTAAGCGGTGAAGCTCATCCCGATGGCCGGGGAACGGCCGTAGATACCCCACCCGTTACGATGGCCGTGGATACACAGCTGCGAGTGCGCGCGCAGTACCTTCATCGCCGGCAACCCGATAGAGTTCATGCTGGCCATGATGCAGATGCCTTGGTTCGCCAACACATGATCGTGCCGCCGCAGCATTTCGTCGATATCGCCGGTAAGATTCACCGCGTACATCACCTGCTTGCCGGTCCGGTCGGCATGGTCGCGCAGTACGCGCAGGACGGCAGTGGCGCGTTGTTCGAAAGGGCAGTGGGGCCCGTCGGATTGCAGTTCGTCGTCCTTGACGAAGTCGATCCCCGCCTCGGCCAACGTCCGCACCTGCGCCGCTGTCTCCTCAGGGTTCATGCCGATGCTCGGTTTGATGATGGTGCCGATGAGCGGCCGTTCGTACACGTCCGTAAGCCGGCGCGTTCCCGCCACCCCGAACTGCGGACCTTGATAGCGATCGAGGAATGCCGGCGGCAAATTCACGTCAAGCAGTTTCAGACCCGAAAAAGGTTTGAGCTCAAACAGGTTGCCGGCCACCGTGGCTAAAAGGTTGGGGAGCGATGGGCCAGGATTCTCGAGCGGCCAGGAAAGTGTAACTTCCGCAGTCCGCCGTACGCTGTGAAGCGAGTTCTTCGGCGTCCCTGAGCCAGGCAAGGAGGGCCGGTCGGCCTTTTCCAACTCAGTGATTTGCTCTACCTTGGCAGCGAAGCGGGCGCGTAGTTCGCTGGTCTCGCCGGGCACGCGGATAAACGTGCCGGTGGACTGCTCTCCGGCCATGATCTCAGCGGCATCTTCGAGTGGGAATGCGGTTTCAATCCAGTAGCGCGCCTGTATGCGCGCCGCTGCACTCTTTTCAGCGGGTCGGCGTTTGGCCGCCTGCGCCGTGCCGTTGATGCCATCCATGGTCGTGGGCTCCGTGAACTAGGTAATACGCTGGATGCTGGCCGCAATCTCATCCGCCTCAAACACCCGCTTCCAGTCAGGCCGCATCAGGGCCGGCATGCCAAACTCGATTGCCTTATTGCAAGCGTCCGAAAAAAGGCCTTCGCGCTCTTTGAAGATTACAGATGCGAGCACGTTGATGTGTCCCAGCAGGAAATCCCGAGCCGCATCCGCAGGCACCCCGCGCTTCACCACCTCATCCATTGCTTCGCGCATCACCACCAGCAGAGTTGCGCAAACCGTCTCTGAAAGACCGGGCTCCAGCAGAGCCATCTGTTCCAGCGTCACCCGGTGAGAGCGCATCACAGGCGCCCAAATCACGCGTGCAATCTGCTCCCCCAGGGCATAAGCGCTGTCGGGCCCTTGCATCAGCGAGCACACGATGTGTTGTTTGGCTGCGATCCCGCCAAAGTAGTCACGCTTTGCCTCCAGATCGGTTTCATCGTTGAACAGCGGCGGATGGCAGGGGTGAGTGACGAAATACACCAGGTCGTCGCGTTTCGGCAGGTGCCCGGCGAAGGGAGCCGCTGCGTCGAGCATCATGACCATCGTCCCTGGTGTCAGTTCGCGCTCGATGGAGGCAGCGACCTGGCCAATCGCCGTATCCGGAACCGCGAGGATAACGACTTCCGCTCCTTTAAGAGCTTCCTGCGCCGAAACACAAGGCAGGCCGAGGCCGGTTTTTAGATGCTCCTGCCCCGCGGGGCTGCGCTCCACGTGGCGTACCTCGAACTCTGAACCCTTGAGGTTGCTAGCCAGCCGATAGCCCATCTTCCCGCCAGCCCCAAAAAGCGCAATTCTTTTCCCCATCCTGACCACTCCAGAACCTTTCCGGAAAGTAACTATACTATCGCCGCCGGGTGAGGCGTCTGAACGCAGGGGATGAGGTTTTCACTCATCCCTGGCGGGAATATTCGAGCTTTTCGCGCCAGGGTGAAAGGGAACCGCAGGTCCCTCCGCTCCGCTAACGCTCCGGTCGCGGATGACAAGGAGGGAGAGCGGTCTTGCGTTGAATGCGGAGATAGTCAGGAAGTGAAAAACCCTCTCTCCTTGTCATCCCGACCGGAGCGTTAGCGGAGCGGAGGGACCTGCGGTTTCCTTTCCGTCTAACTTAATTCAGTCACACCTGTTCAAGGTTTCGGTTGGGCAATTTCTACAGCACCTGAACGGCTCGGAATAGACTCTCGATCCAAGGGACGGCTTGAGCCATGCCGCAAATGGCCACCCTGATGAGGGCTAAAGAGCGTGTGTGAAAACGCGAAAGCAGTCGCAGAATTGAGACAGGCCCGTAGGGCCGGGACCAAACGTCAGCCCAGCCCGGAAGGGCTGGGAACGCAAGATATTCAAGATTGTGGAGCGCCGGAGGCGCGGCACTCCATGCGAGTACCGGTGCCGCGCCTCCGGCGCTCGGGAGGCATTGGGGAATCGATGTCCCAGCCCTTCCGGGCTGGGCTGACGTTTGGTCCCGGCCCTACGGGCCTGTCTCAATTCTGCGATTTGCTTTCGCGTTCTCACACAGGCTTTAGTCCCTGAGGTACGCGCGTTTCCTCTGCCAATTTTCCATCCGCGATCCCGCAGGCCGTCGCGGCCATCCGGAAACGCTATAATCCAAAGAATCGACAGATTCAATGGCCAAGCGGCAGACTTTTCGCGCTGGCATAGGCGATCTAAAGTCTCATGAGCGAACAGGCAACAAATCCTGAGCAAACACCGGTAGTCGCCGAACCGACGAATCCAGCATGGATTAAGACTGAGCTCGCGCGTCACCCCCAACGGCCCTACCCCATGGATTTCATCCAACGCATCTTTACCGATTTCTCGGAGATCCACGGTGACCGCGCCTTCGGCGACGACCTCGCCATGGCTTGCGGTATGGCGCGCTTTCACGGTGAAGAGGTCATGGCCATCGGCAACCTGAAAGGGCGGGGCACCAAGGAAAAGGTACGCCGCAATTTCGGCATGCCCAATCCGGAAGGCTATCGTAAAGCGCTGCGGGCCATGAAGATTGCCGAGAAGTTCAATCGGCCTGTTTTTACCTTCATCGATCTCACCGGCGCCAATCCCGGCATCGCAGCCGAGGAACGCGGTCAGGCAGAGGCCATCGCGCGGAATCTGCGCGAAATGGCTCGCTTGCGCGTACCCACGATCGCCACCATTACCGGCGAGGGCGGTTCCGGCGGCGCCCTGGCACTGGCCGTCGCCGATCGCGTTCTGATGATGGAAAATGCCGTCTACTCCGTCATTGCGCCGGAAGCTTGCGGTTCCATCATGTGGCGCGATGCCGGCAAACGCGCTCAGGCCGCGGCTGCCTTGAAAATCACGTCCGAAGATGTAAGCCGATTGGGTTGTGTGGACGATGTAGTAAACGAACCCCCCGGAGGAGCGCAGAACGATCCGGTGGCCGCGGCCACCATGCTCGACGAGAAACTTGCCTGGCATCTCAATGAATTGAAGGCCATGACGGTCGAGGATCGCATCGCCCGCCGCCTGGCGAAGTTCCGGGAAATTGCCCGGTTCTATACCAACGCCTGAACATCTATGCCGACAGGGGCATGCGCTTGACCCAATTCACAGCCGCCGATCGAGTGCGTGCCTTCGGCCACGTCATCATCGCCGGAATTTACTTCTATATCGCCCAGAGCATCTCAGTTCACGCAGCCAACGGACTGACGAGCGGTGTCTGGGCTCCCCTCGTCGAGCGCAGCATTTTGCTCTTTCTCCTGGTGATTGGCTTCGCCGCGATGGGCCGCGTATTCAACCGGCAGCGCGAGCCTATCCGTGACATGGGTTTGGCCGTCCGTCCGGGCTGGCAACGTGAGTTTGGTCTGGGCGCCGCGCTGGGCTGGGGCATGTTGCTGGTGAGCATTTTCCCCCTGGTTCTTAGCGGTGGATTGATCATCACCTTCTGGACCATTCCTCGCCAGTTCGGAATTCTCATCATTGATCTGGTGGTCCTTGCTGTGGCCGCGTTGGCAGAGGAAGTCGCTTTTCGCGGATATCCCTTCCAGCGCCTGATCAATGCCATGGGACCCACCATGGCGACCGTCGTTTTCTCTTTTGTTTTTGCCGGTCTGCACATGTTTAATCCCGCAGCCAGTCGCGCCAGCTTCATGGTCACGGTTTTCAGCAGCTGGCTGTTGTCGATAGCGTATCTACGCACCCGGGCGCTTTGGGTCTGCTGGGGCTGGCATTTTGCCTGGAACGCAAGCATGTGTCTGCTGTTTGGATTGCCGGTCAGCGGCATCACCCAGTTTTCCCCTGTCATTCAAAGCAATACGGTTGGCCCCCTGTGGATGACCGGCGGCGACTACGGCCCCGAAGCCAGCACGGTCACCGCGATCGTTCTGCTGATCGGCATGTTCGTCGTCTACCGCGTCACCCGTAACCTGGCTTATCTTCATACCCAACCGATCATTGTGGCCGCCGGCATCCCGGTTGACCTTGACGCCATGAGCAGCACCCTGGCTCCGCATCATCCCGTCTCTGCCCAACCCTTGCCGGCGGGGCAAACGTTGGTGCAAATCGAAGCTGCTCCCGGACCGCTTCCGCCTCGAATCCCTCCTCCAGAGCCACCCGAATAATGGCTGTTTCCGCGCCCGATTTGCTACCCTGAAACTTCCTTCTGCCTGGGCACGAAACGTTACTTGCAAATCACCTGCAAAAGGGCCCATTATTGGCGTGATGAGGGAATTGCCATGGTCGGGCTCACCACCAAAGAATTCTTCCCCGCCGCTGCTTTCCTGGCAGTCACTGCGATCTGCAGTTGCACTCTAGGCCATGCACAAGTGTTCACCGTGCAACGGGAACACCTCGGTCCAAAAGAAGCGAGTCTCACTTCCGTTCAACCCACGACGGTCGCGCTGGATACCAAGCCGCTGACCGAACGGACCAGGCAGCAGCTCATTCGTACCTTCCAGGCTGACGAAGCCTTCGCTGTCCGGCCTCTTCCCCTGGGTACAAAAGGCA
Source organism: uncultured Acidobacteriaceae bacterium (assembly GCA_963850235.1). Lineage (GTDB taxonomy): Bacteria > Acidobacteriota > Terriglobia > Terriglobales > Acidobacteriaceae > PALSA-350. Next base: position 57,300 of record CAWKKM010000026.1, read on the forward strand.
TCGTGCTCCATGCCAACGGGCAACTGACGCCTTCGGGAAGTGGCTATGCCGAGGAATTGGAGAAGTATGGTGTTTCGGCCAAGCCTGGTGACCGTGTGGTCATCACCAAGTTCGAGGTCAAGCCGGACCGGATCGTGTTTGAGTTCAACGATGGCCCGGAGAAGCATCATCACATCCTTCAACATATCGAAGTAGGTGGCATGGGCGGCATGGCGCCGCTGGCTCAGGATGACGGCCACGTTCCTGTGGGCGCTCGCATGCAGCTGGTCTTCAACAAGTTTGTCCCCGAGATGACGGCTTCCGATGTGCGCAAGCTGATCGCACCCATGATCGACTTTTCACTCAAGACGCCGGTAGAAGCCTTTGCCGACACCTTGCCGCCCAAACTCAAGGGTGCGGTTCTGAACCACGAAGTGCTAGTCGGCATGAATCGCGAGATGGTGATCAAGGCCGTGGGTGCGCCCGACCAAAAAGTGCGCGAAATGGATGGGCAAACTCCGTTTGAAGAATGGATCTATGGCCAGCCACCCCACGAGGTCCAGTTTGTTCGCTTCAATGGCAATCGAGTCATCCGATTGGAGATTGCCGATGTGGGACAGCCGCCTGTGATTCGCGACAAAGATGAAACGGACGGCTATTTCGCCGGGCAATTTGTCCGTCAGGTTCGTTTGGGCGACGCGCCCCCGACCGCGCCAAATCAGGAGCACGGTCCGACGGCCGCTCCGTCCCTGCGTCAACCAGGGGAAGCAGCGCCGACCGCAGTCGACAACGACCACCAGTTGAAGCCGGTGCAGTTCCCGGATGATGGGAAGCCAAAGCCGATTCCGCCCCCGCCCGGTTCCGCTCCGTCGCGATTGCTAAATGTGTCCGAGGCCCGGGCAGTGAACTAGGGCGACAAATCGTATAAATCGTATAAAATGAGTTCTGAGCAGCGCCTTCTGTTTCGCCCCAAACGAAACCCCGTGTTGGCCAGAAGTTTAGGCGGAAGTGCGACCCTGTGAGAGGAGAGTTAGACCATGGCAAAAATAGCCAAGACCGCCGACCGTTCCAAAATGATGGACACGACCAAGGGTGTTGAATGTCCCAAATGCAATAAGGCAACGCGCATTGTGAAACGGGTAAAAGATCGGGAGCGCGGAGTTCCCGGAGGCGTTTACATTTCCTGTTCTGCTTGCGATTTCTACGAGAAGCTCTGAGCCGACGCGATTCCGATTCCTGATTGCATTTCCCCAAGGATTGCTCTTGCGGCGGCTTCCGGGTTTTCCGCCCGGGTAATCGGCCGCCCTACCACCAGGTAACTTGCTCCGGCTGCGATCGCAGCCGACGGTGTGGCGACCCTCCGCTGGTCGCCGGCCTCCGCACCTTCCGGGCGGATCCCCGGGATTACCAGCAAAGGCTCGCTGCCCAACTGCTTCCGCAGGCTCGAAATCTCGTTCGGAGAGCAGACAAATCCGCGGGCTCCGCAAGCCAGAGCCATGTTCGCCAATCGCTCAACTTGCGCAGCCGGAGTTCCGGTCACGCCAGTTGCTTCCAGCTGCTCGGCATCCATGCTGGTCAGGACGGTAACTGCGAGCAGCGTAAGTCGTGACTCCGCCGCACCCACCGCTGCGGTGATCATCTCCGGTCCACCTGCCGCGTGGACCGTCAGCATATCCACGCCCAGATGGGTCGCGGCCCGTACGGCCGAGGCCACGGTGTTGGGAATGTCGTGCAGTTTCAGATCAAGGAAGATCGAATACCCGCGCCGCTTCAGTTCCGCGACCAGGGAATTTCCCTCAGCGATGTAAAGCTCGAGGCCAACTTTGAGCCAGCGTGTGGCGCCGTGTAACCGATCCACCAGGGCGAGCGCCGCCCTGGAGTCCGGGAAATCCAACGCCACGATCAGTCGATCCGACGGAAGAAGATCAGTCGGGGCCCTATGCAACCCGTCTCTGATCCTCTCCGGAATCATCTCTGAAATTGCGCCGGCCAGCTGAGTTCTGAGATTTGAGTCGGGCTGAGTGATGCGGCATCCACCAGGTCGAGCCGCACTGGGGCGACTCCGCGGAAACCCAAAATTCTCGCCGCCGCGTACGAAAGATCGATCACCCGGTTCTGAGGTACAGGGCCTCGGTCGTTGACGCGGACCAGGACTGACCGATGATTGCGTAGATTTGTGACCAGGACGGTGGCGCCGAGAGGCAGGCTGCGATGCGCGCAGGTCATGGAGTTCATATCGTAAGGTTCGCCGCTCGCGGTTGCCTGGCCCTGAAACTGACCACCGTACCAGGATGCTCTTCCCAGTTGATGCCAGGTTCGGTTAGCAGGGGTCGCAGTGGCGGTGTGAGTATTTGCCTGCGGGACGCCGGGTTGAGCTTGGGTGGAACCGGGACTGATACAGATGGCGGATAATACAGCGCCGGCAAGGAGGGCGGGCCCAATGGGCCAATGAGATTGGGTTGCGATAGTGGACATTGTTCTCCTGTCTTGATTGTATGGAGCGCTTCTGGCCTAAGTCAAATATTGTCAATTACTTATTGGCTTTTTTCCTCCGTGTAAGGCCGTTTTTTCCTTGGTCTATTAGACGCCATCCGGGCGCCTCGTGTTGTGGGAAAGAGGGATTTTTCCTCACCAAAGTCATTCGCGACCGGAAAATCCCTATCGGCGGAGCATACACTGGCAAAACGGTTTCTGCCCGAAAATGAGTCGCAAACTGTGGAAAATGGAAGAAGAAATCGCGTGAATCCTGAAAACTGCACCACTTCTGTCGCAATTACGATCGCCGGCTTCGATCCGGGCTCGGGCGCCGGGGTAACCGCCGATCTGAAAACCTTCGCCGCTCACGGCATCTACGGGGTAGCTTGCATCACGGCCCTGACCGTGCAATCGACCCAGGGCGTCCGCGCGGTCGAGCTCTTACCGGCCAGCCTGGTGCGGGCGACACTCGACTGCCTGGTCGAGGACGTCTCCTTCTCCGGAGTGAAGATCGGGATGTTGGGCACCTCTGCGGTGGCGGCCGAAGTCGCTTCCTTTTTGCGGGCACACTCCGGCAAAATTCCGAGGGAGCGGATTGTGCTCGATCCGGTGCTTCGTTCGACTTCGGGAACGCCTCTCATCGATGCAAATGGCGTGCGCGTTATCCAGGACGAGTTACTCCATTGCGTTGGGTGGATCACGCCGAACATCTACGAATTGGCAATCCTCGCCGGCGATGGTCCGGAAACGCTGAGTCGCGATCAATTCCCGGCAGCGGCGGCTCGACTTAGAGAAGGCAATCCGGAGTTGGGAGTGGTCGTTACCGGAGGTCATTTGGATCAGCCGGATGACTTCCTGCTTGGCCCTTCTGGAGAACAGACTTGGCTACCGGGTGAGAGGATCGCCACCAACTCGACCCACGGTACCGGCTGCGCATTCTCGACGGCAATGCTGTGCGGGTTAATCTCCGGTCTGAATCCGAAAGACGCAGTTGCATCCGCAAAGGCATACGTCACGGAAGCACTCCGGTCGGCCTATCCGATTGGCAAAGGCAAAGGCCCCATGAACCATCTGTTTCGTCTTGACGCGTGATGGAGCCTGATCGGAAGTGGTTGGTTGCGATTGTGCTTAAGGAATGGGTTTTGCCGTTTGGCATTTGCATGGATCGGGTTCTCCGCCGATTTGCAGGCCAATCCGGAAACGCACCATTGAATTGAAATGCGGGATGTTCATTCGCTGTCTCCGAAGCGAGGGACCTGCGGTTTCCCCTTCGGACAAAGCGAATGAACACCGGGGCATCGCATCGGCATTCGGCGATTCGACGATTCGACGATTTAGCCCGCATTTCTCACGGCCGGTACCGTAACGAATGACGGGTGCCCCATATCTGCCCGGTTTTGGCAGATGTGGGATGCCACGAATCTCGGCTCCTGAGTCTGCAAGATGTAGATGAACCTACCATCAAGACTGTTGCTGGTAGAGAATGACCGGTGGACATCCGCGGAATCCCACATCTGCCAAAACCGGGCAGATATGGGGCACCCGTCATCCGTCAGAAATAGAGATCTCGCTACCGGCAACCCTGGCTTACCCAGGGACGCCGTGAGAAATGCGGGTTAGTCCGCAAACCCTGGCTTTCGGGTATTGCCATTTAGCTTTTCTATTTTGTCGGAGGGATTTAACTCTCTAAAACTGGAACGGCCCCAGGGTTTCCTGGGGCCGGATGAGTGTGGGGGAGGGATCCTGCTATCGTTGGGCGAGTTCAATTTCCAATCGCGTATTCTTCGCGAACACAACCTCGTGTCCCCGAGCGATCCAGGTGTCGAACACCACTTTGCCAACCTCATAATAAGCAAACCCCGAAATCAGACCGCCGCTCCCCGATGCCGTTCCGATCACCCGGGTCAGAAGGTCGAGTCCGTTGCTGGTCATCGCTTCCTTGATCAGGCCGGCTCCAGTGCTGTCGGACACGGCAGCCAGTGCACCGAGGGTAATGGGCGCCAGGAAACGGTTCGAGCCGTTGGCCTTGATCTGGCCTTCGTTGTCGATCTGGACCCGGTCGCTCCGGACGCTCTCGACGCCGATCACGCGGCCGTGCACAACCCGCTCGTCACCCGCGGGCAATTCCGCTTTGCGGAAGGTGAAGCGAAGGCTGCCGTTATGTCCGAACATTCCAGCAGGCTTGGCCTCGACCACGCTGCCGATCAGGTGGGTGCCCTCGGGCAGTAACAACTTTCCGTGGGCATCCTTCACAACCGGGGCTGTCGCGTCCGCCACCTGCTCCGTGGTGGCCGGGTCGTTTTCGAAGAGAGGTTGGGTCAGCACTGCCTCGACCGGCATCCCGGGCCGGGCGGTGTTTGAATCCACGGGGTCAACCAGGCGAGCTTCGATGTTGCCCGTCAGCTTGAGTTCGTTGAGATCCGCAGCCTCTGCCGGTACCGGTACGCTCTGTCCGGTTAACTCCAGGGGCTGCTTCAGCTCTGCGTCATACTGCGTTCCGGCCCACAGCTTCTGCGGATGTACGGGAACCTGGGCAAAAAGAGCCTGTTGGGCCGCGTCCCACTTGTGTGGCGCCGTGAACCCGGCGGCGGTTTCCCGTTTGGTCCAACGGAAGGCTGCGGCGATGCGCTGTACCAGTGAGCGCTTGTGGGCGGGAGCCTGCTCAGGAGCGGCCATGCGCACTACCTTAGAGGTGCGCTCGGTGGCATCCGTATCAATGTAGAAGTGCCGGCCATCCGGCGTTTCCAGGTCGCTGAAGGTTACATCTGCATTCTTGAGCGGCGTCAAGTCGCCGTTGAACATCGCCGCGGTACGCACCTGGCGGCTGACGGAGCGCTCGTTGATGATGGCACCATACACCTTTGAATCCGCCGGGATCGCTACGTGGTCGATCAGGTAGACGGCCTCCGTCAGATGGCCCTGGATCCGGGTGCCGGCGCGAAGGGGATAGCTCTTGTCGAGTTCCACCCGCAACGGGACACCTGCAGGGACAAGCTCCGCAGGTTGGGACGCTAGATCTTGCGCAAACGCTGATCCAGTGGTCGTGGCGACAGTTGCGGCGAACAAGGCTGCGAGAGCTATTTTCATGGATGGACCCCTCCCGGCGCAGGTGTGGATACACTACGCATCGCATTTCGCTTGACGACACCGAAAGCCATGTCTTCTGATACCGTGACTTGGGGGAGGAAGGAAATGCGGTTGTGTCGGAACAGGCGGGCGGAAACGGGGGTTGCGGTGGATTACCGCGACTTGGCTTGCCGGACGACCATTCCTCTACCGATTTCTATGTCCGAGAGTAGGCTGTCCGGAAGCGGGAGTATATCACTCGTTGGTTGCAAAAGTGTCCCAGAAAAAATCACCGGAAGGTAACTAAGAAGCGACACTTTTCGATTGTTGTACGTCTCCCTCAATGACGAGAAAACGCCGGATGTAGCGCAGCGGCTCGTCATGGGCAGCCATTTCACGCAGGTGATATTTCCATACGTCGGCCTTCAAGGTTCGGCGGGTAAAGGGTTTGCGGGTCACGGTTACGATCCGTCCTTCCTTATCCCGTCGCGTGTAACTGGCCGCGGGTACCAGGAAGCTGATTTGAGAACCCTGCTTCCAGAAACTTCGGGCAAATTCGTGAGCAAAAAGGAGAGCGTAGTAGCGCCGGCCCTGGGCAAGCAGCTCGATCGCATCCTCAAAACTGCTCCAGGAAGGGTCGACAGCGACCTGAAACCATCTGCGAAAAGGGAACCCATTGGTGCGTGCCTGGCGAATGACGATGCGAAGAAGTTCCTGCCTGGTCATAGCGTCTTCTCGTTGCCCCAGATACCTTAAAGGAGGCTTGTAAGCGTGGTGTCAACCGTCCCCAAATTTCTTCACCCTTTAGTTACCTATTTAGCGCTAAGAGTCACCTGATTGCTACTAGTTAATGAAATTTAATCGAAAAATCCGAAGGCTGGACACTCATGGCGGCCGCCCGGCTCAGGCACGGCCCTCTCGAGCTAAGTACAGCGCTACCAGCCACTTTCGCGACATTCCGGGGAAGCGGTCCGCAATTATCTCCCTGGTCGCAACACTATTGCTCCTGTTTCCGGACGTCGGGCGTGGCGCTGTTACCACACCGTCCGGCGTGGATACCAACCCTCTCAATCTCGATCCCCTGGTGCGTCAGGCCTTTGAGCGCTTCTACATCCTCGACTACGACGGCGCCCTCACGCGTTTTGAAAAAGTGCAGGAGAAGAACCCTGACAACCCGCTCGCCGTTGACTATGTATTGGACGCCGTCATCTTCCGCGAGCTCTATCGGCTCGATCTGCTCGACACCACCTTTTACGCCCATGACGGATTTTTGACCGGCAAGCACGCCGTGGTCGCCGCCCCCGGTGTCGCGGAACGGGTTAACTCCTTATTTACGAACGCGACGGCGCTCTCTGAGCAGCAGCTGAATAAGCGGCCGGAGGACGTCGACGCGCTTTTTGCGCGAGGTTGGGCCCGCAGCCTGCGCGCGGTTTATATCGGTCTTATGCAACGCAGCTTCATAGCCGCCCTTCACGTAGCTTTGCAGGCGCGCGGCGACAACGAGAAGGTTTTAAAGCTCGATCCTCGCTACATCGACGCCAAACTGGTGGTCGGGGTTCATCAGTATGTAGCCGGCAGTTTGCCGTTCGGGATTAAGATACTTGCCGGGGTTGCCGGTATCACAGGATCTAAATCCAAGGGAATAGAAGACTTACGCGATGCCGGGGCGCACGGTGTCATCTCCTCGGTGGAGGCTCGGACGGCCCTGGGGCTGTTCCTTCGCCGGGAGGCAAGGTATGACGAGGCAATTGCGGTGACCCGAACCCTAACCGAGCAATATCCGCGCGATTTCCTGTTCCGGCTGGAGCTGGCCAACCTGACCAAAGACGCCGGCCAGGGACCGGCCGCCATCAAGCAATATCAGCAGCTGATTGAGCAAGCAAAGAAGTCAGGTTATTTCCCGTCGGCCCGTCTGGAATTGGCCTGGTTCGGGCTTGCCGATACCCTGCAGGGGCAGAAGAACTACGCGGAGGCGGCCGCGGCTTACAACCAGGCGACGATTCAGCCGACCATCAGCGTAGACCTCAAAAGCCGCTGCGACCTCAACTCGGGCAAAATGTATGACCTTTTAAATGAACGAGACATGGCGCTCAAACAGTACGAGGCGGTGCTCCGCCAGGACAGCGACTCGGCCCAGGCAGAGTCCGCGCGGAAATACCTGAAATCTCCCTTTACTGTGCACTAGAATGGTCGGGAGAGGTGTCGAATGGCTTCGTATTGTTCTGCCTGTGGCGTCTCGCTCCCCGGGGGAGCACGCTTTTGCTCGTCCTGCGGCAAGCCGGTTACCATGCCGGGAGTTGCCGATTCTACCCCATCTGACTGGTCGCGGTTCTCGGTCCGGCCGCGTGCCGGCAGGAAGCTGGCCGGCGTTTGCCAGGGCCTCGCCAACCAATATGGTTGGGATGTCACTTTGACCCGAGTCATCGCCGTCGTGCTGGCGATCATGGTGTTTCCCATTGGCCTCATCGCCTATGGCTTGCTCTGGCTCATGATGCCCGACGAGCCCCTGGCGCTCCCGGTCACCACTCAGCATTTGGATCGGGCCACCTAGAGTAACCGATCTCGAAATAGAAATCCTTATTGAGTTCCCTCAAGAGGCCTCTGGCTTTTGAAAAACAAGACCGGACTTACCAGCCGTCCCTTCCACTATCCCAAAGGCAAATCAACATTGCATGGTGAGAAGGTTTCCCTGTCTTCGCTGGCGGAGAAATACGGGACTCCCCTCTATGTCTATTCAGCGGGGCAGATACTCGACCGTTATCAGCTTTTCTCGAATGCCTTTGCTCATCGCGATCACCTCATTTGCTATTCGGTAAAGGCGAACTCCAATCTCTCTATCCTCAAGCTGCTGGCGGCTCGCGGTTCGGGATTCGATATCGTCTCCGGCGGGGAACTGCAGCGCATCCTCGAGGTGAACAAGAAGGCTGCTCGCCGGGTGGTCTTTTCGGGTGTGGGCAAGACCGCCGCGGAGATCGATCTCGCTCTGGCTGCCGGTATTTTGATTTTCAATGTTGAGAGTGAATCCGAGGCGGCCTTGTTGGCCGAGCGGGCGAGCAAGCGTCGTATTCAGGCCCGGGTCGCCCTCCGCGTCAACCCGGATGTTTTCGCGGAAACGCATCCTTATATATCTACCGGCCTGCGGGAGCACAAGTTCGGTATCGACATCAAGTCCGCCCGGCCGGTCTACCAGGAAATCAAACGATCGCGATATCTCGATCCGGTGGGGATCAGCGTTCACATCGGATCTCAGATCCAGTCCGCTGAGCCTTTTGGAGCCGCGCTCGCGGCAGTAGCCGGGCTCATCCGCGAGCTCGAAGGGGACGGCATCCGGATCAAGTTCGTGGACGCCGGCGGAGGCCTGGGTATCGACTACCGCGGTGGAGTTCCTGCCTTCGATCCCGCTGCGGAAATGGCCAAGTACGCAGCTGCGGTCGAACGCTCCCTCGAGGGCCTTCAGGTTCGGCTGCTGCTCGAGCCTGGCCGGTTCCTGATTGCCCAAGCCGGGGCCTTGCTGGCCAGGGTGCTGGTGGTCAAGCGCAATGGAAGTAAGACTTTCGTAATCACCGACGCCGGGATGAACGACCTCATCCGGCCGGCGCTCTACCAGGCCCACCACGAGATTTTTCCGGTAATCCAAAATCCGAAGGCGCAGCCCGCCGTCGTGGACATCGTTGGCCCGGTGTGTGAGACAGGAGACTTCTTTGCCCGGGATCGGGAAATCCCGGAGGTAAAAGAAGGGGACCTGGTGGCTATTCTGGATGCCGGCGCTTACGCAATGTCTCTGAGCTCCAATTACAACTCCCGGCCCCGGCCGGCGGAAGTCCTGGTCAAGGGCAAGCGAGCCCGGCTGATTCGCCGCCGGGAAACCATTCGCGACCTGATCGAGCCGGAAAAACGGTTCATCTGATTTGGCTCAATACGAATCAACGCATCGGGATAGTCCAATGTTTAAGGCGACGTTGCCGAATGCGTCCATGAGATCCGTAGATCCCTCGGCTTCGCTCCCGATGACAAGGGACGGAGGGTTGCGTACCTGGCGTTATAACAAGGGCAAGATTAGCCGTCTGCTCAGGAGGATCCAGTTCTCAAGCGAGACCTGGGGCACCCTTCGATTCTTACCGAAGACGCGTCTGGCATTCCGACGGAAACGACGTTGCCCTAGGTTTCGGGGGACGAAGTGGAGGTGCGGTTTTCTGCCCCTCAAAAAGCAACCGGCCCGGGCATGTGCCCGAGCCGGTTGTTTTATCTGCAGCAATCGATCTACTGCGAAAGGGAGTGAACCGAGGCCAGTGAATTCTCCGCCGGCTCAGTAGACTGGGCCTGCGTCATGAAGTCCTGTTGTTGGGCGGAAGAGCCGCTTCCAGATACCGCGCGGCCAATCGCCGAATCCTGGGGGTGGTTGGGCCCAAGTCCCAAACTAATCAGGGCTCGACTGTCGGGAGTTAACTTAGTCTGCCAGCCGTGATCCGACTGATATTGCCGCATCGCCACCTGTGTTTGTGAGTCCCATTGTCCCGTGGGTGCGCCCGCTAGATACTTCTGGCGGATCAATGCGGTTTGAATCTCAGTCGCTCGACCGGAATCAATGGCACGCTGACCGTGGATGCGATTCACCCTCTTGCCCTTTTTAGAGGATGTCACCTTGGAATGACCCGAGGTGGGTGCGCGATGGGTTCGGCTGCCAAATGCTGGAGTAATAGCCAGTGTGCACAGCAACAGAAAAGCCTGGCTTGCTCGAAAAGAGGGCATGCATACCTCGACTAGGGGAGTTTCTTGCTTCTCGTCACATTATAAGGAGAACCGCAAGATTGCAATGGCTACCAGTCCCGGCGGCACGATATTTCCCGCCGCCGGTAATGGTTACCATGTAAATTGTCCAGTTTTACCGCATGTCGTGTCCCACCCGATTACTTTTTGGTGAGATAAATTAACCCCATCCGGGGAGAATTTCTACGGAAGTGTGCCTCCAAGATAGGTTCCGCCGCCCGATGGATTGCGCGAGTCAACCACCCGGAAGCCCACATCCTGTCCCGCCTTCAAACCGGAGACCAGGGACTGGAATTGCTCCAGGCTGGTGACCGGCTGCCGGTTGATTTCCGTGATGACCATGCCTGCAGCCAACCCGGACTCGTCAGCAAAAGACCCCGGCTTCACCTGGGTTACCACAACGCCGTGAAGCCCCTTGTTGGCCAGAGGCCCGGGAACAGCTTCCACGGTGACCCCAAGCTTGCCCTCGGACGCATTCGGCGCACTTTCCGGCCCATTCTCTCCATTTTGAGAGGTGGGTTGTGCCGCGTACAGCTTGGCCCGGTCCGCAATGGTGAGGGTAGCGGTCGAAGTCTGCCCGGCGCGAACGTAGCCCAAATGAACCGCGCTTCCGGGCTTGCGAGCCGCAATATCCGTCACCAGCGCATCGCCATCCTTAATAGGCTTGCCGTCCACGGTAGTAATAATGTCACCCGCTTTCAGGCCCGCCTGGTCCGCAGGTCCCTTCGGAGTGACTTGATTCACCAGCACTCCGGACTTGAACCCGTAGACACGCTGCACCGCCGGATTGAGGCTCGCTTGGAACTGGACGCCGATCGAACCCCGGATCACCTTGTGCTCCGGTCCAATCAGGTCGTTGTAGACGCCGATCACGGTGTTGGAGGGCATGGCGAAGCCAATCCCCTCATAACCGGCAGATTGCGTCAGGATCGCCGTGTTAACCCCAATGACCTGGTCAGCCATATCGACCAGCGGTCCTCCCGAATTGCCCGGGTTAATGGCCGCATCGGTTTGGATGAAGTGCTGGAACTGGCCGGCAGCGCCTTTTTCGATGGTACGGTTCTTGGCCGAGACAATCCCCGCCGTCACCGTTTGGGTAAGGGCAAAGGGGCTGCCAATCGCGATGACCCAGTCGCCTACCTGGCCCGAATCGGAATTACCCATCTTTACCGTAGGCAGAGGCTCGGTGGTCGTGATCTTCACCACCGCCAGATCCGTATCCTTATCTACACCCACTACCTTGCCCACGCGTCCCTGAAAGCCTTCGGGGTCGGTGGAAAGCTTGACGAAAATCTTGTCGGCCTTCTCGACCACGTGATTGTTGGTGATGATATAGCCGCGGGGGTCGACGATGAAGCCGGAGCCGAGGGACTCGCGCATCTGGTCACCCTGTTCGGGCATGCCGCCGCCACCACCACCCTGGCCGCCGAAGAATCGATTGAAGAAATCCTGAAAGTTCTGGTCGGGGCCTTGGCCGCCTGGCCTCCCTGGTCGCCGTCGTCGTCACCGCCGCCCGGAGGAACCGCAGGCGCGCCGTGAGGAGTTCGGCGGCGCGAGTGCGTATCTTCTTGAGGGATGGTTTCGGTATTGATGTTCACCACCGCCGGGCCGACATTCTTGGCGATCTGGGTAAATGTGGTGGACAAAGAGATCGGATCGGGAATTTTCAGTGGGGTGGCGTCGCTGCTGTCCGTCTGCTTTTCGTTTCCGCGAACACCGTGGACCGCTACAGACCCAATCAAAATGCCGGCTGAAAGCGTGCCGAGAATCGTAAATATTGAAGCGAGACGGCTTGCGCGAAGCCGTTCGAGCAGGGGTTTCATCTGGGTCTAACCTCGTCGGTTGGGAAGCATACAAGGGCTGGCGGCTCTATGGAGGATGGCACCACTGTGTGCTATCACCAGTATAGCCAAAACCCGGTAGTTGATGCGGCCGCGTGTTACCGCCATTGGTGCCGCAACAACATTATTGGTAGCAACATGCTTAATATTAGACGCGGAAAATCGGCTAGCGGTCACAGAATGGACCTTAATCCCAAAACGGGTCCTGTGGATCTCGATGGAGAGAGCAGTACCTTGGTAACGTTACCTCAGGTGATTACTAGTCGCTCCGCATCGTGAATCCGCCTCCCGGCAAGGAGGACCGGAACTTGCCCCGATATCAACTCATTGGCTCCGAGGCGACTGATAAACAGTCTGTCCATCGACCACCGTCTGCAATACGCGCGCCTTGAGAATCTCTCTGGCGCCCACGGTCGTAAGATCGCGATCAAGAACAACAAAGTCGGCTACGTATCCTGGAGCAAGCCTACCTTTATATGTGTCTGAAAATTCTGCATACGCAGAGCCCTGGGTATACGCGAACAGGACCTGACCGATGGTCAGCTTGTCCTGTGGAAAGTAGCTGCGGGTGCCGGCCTCGTTGCTGCGAGTGACTCCGGCATAAATACCGCGGAAGGGGTCAATGGGTTCTACCGGGTAATCCGTCCCGAAGGCCAGCGGCACACCCGCATCCAAAAACGCCTTCCATCCATAAGCGTCGCGTGCCCGTTGGGGGCCCAGTCGCGCCTGCGCCCAGTTCATGTCGGTAAGCAAGTGGCTGGGCTGCATGGATGCCACCACGCCCAGAGCTTTGTAACGCGGAACGTCCTGTGGCTCGACCACCTGGGAATGCTCGATTCGTTCGCGTTTGGCAGGGAAGTCCGCAGTATTCCGGGCCGCAGCGTCGAAGGCGTTGAGAGCCATCTCGACCGCCCGATCGCCAATAGCGTGAAAGCCAATCTGAAATCCGGCGGCGACACGCTCTTTGGTCATCGCATCGAGCTGAGCCTGCTGGTAACGCGGCAGTCCGCTGTTGCCGGAATCGTCGGCATACGGCGCCAGCAAAGCCGCGGTTCGGGAGCCGAGCGATCCATCCATGAAACCCTTCAACATTCCGGTGTGCAGCATCCGGTCGGCAGCTGGATGTGCGGCGCGGTGTGCCTCGAGGAGCGTGACCGGATCCTCGAACCGCAACCACTCCGTAATCCGCACCTTCAACTTGCCCTCTCGCTCCAGCTCCTGATAGACCAGGAAATCATCCCAGCTGGAATTGTCCTGAACCGAAGTCACGCCATGCGCCGCCGCATCCTCCAACGCCAACAGGATCGCCTGTCTGCGCATCTCGTGCGTGGGTGGAGGAACATGCTGCTGAATAAGATCCAAAGCGCGTGCCTCGCGGACAATCCCCGTCAGCTCGCCGTGGGCATCATGATCGAACTGGCTGCCCGGCGGATTTGGGGTTTGCTTCGTCACTCCCGACATTGCGAGCGCCGCTGAATTGGCCACCGCAATATGCCCATCCACCCGAACAAAAAACGCGGGTGACCGTGGGAGACGGTATCGAGATCCTGCCTTGTGGGCAACGTCTGACGCTTCCACAAGGTATGGTCCCAACCTCCGCCCAGGAGCCATTGTCCCGGTGGGGCGTGATCCGCGGCGGCGCCCACTCGTTTCAGCATGTCCGCCAGGGAAGTGGAGCCGGTCAGATCGACCGCTAGTTTGTTTTGCCCCGCATAGGCCATGTGTACGTGGGCGTCGTTGATACCCGGCATTACGAAGGCGCCCTTCAAGTCAAACAGCCTGGTCCCCGGTTGCTTTTGCCGCAGGATCGTCGCATCGTTTCCCACGGCGACAATTTCATGCGCCCCCACTGCGATGGCGGTGGCCCGCTGTGGATGCGCTCCATCCAGACCCACACCGGTAAGCACGTTACCGTGGTAATAGATCGCGACCACCGGCTGGGGCGTCGCTGCGAGGAGGCGGGGTGCCAAAAGGCAACCGAATAATAAGCTTCGGCCCCAATGGGTAAAGAAGTTGATCATGCTTCGCCGGCGGCCTCAAGCGAGAGAGCGACGTGATCCAAAGCCAGCAGGAGGAGAAGAAGGATACGCTTCAGCGCCAGTTCGCGGCCGCTGGCGTCATACCACTCGCCGCGAGTGTGGATGCCTCCACCGTCACCACCGGCGCCGATGCTGAAAGCCGGGATACCCAAAGACAAAGGAATATTCGCGTCGGTGGAGGCGACCCGCTGCTCGGTCCGAATACCCAGGTGGCGGTCTACGGCATGCAGAGCCTCAAGCAGCGGAGCATTATCAGCCAGGCGCCCGGCTGGGCGATCCCCAATGCGTTCGATCAGGAACTGAAGCGGTCCAGTACTTGAGGCAGAGCTTCCACTCGATCCGGCCGGAGCGTTCGACCCACGACCTCCGGTGGATCCCGTTCCTTTATGGGTGGTTCGCCCGGATGCATTGGCGAGCAGCACTGCATCTTCGACCGCGCGATGCAGCTCCACTTCCAGCCGGACTAACTGTTCCGCTTCCAGGCTGCGCAAGTCAAAGCGCGCGGCGGCGAATTCAGGAATTGAGTTGACGGAGCTGCCGCCTTCAATCGTGCCGATGTTCAATGTGGTGCGTGGCGAAGCGGGCAGAGCCACTCCACTCAGGGCCGCGATCGCCCGGCTCAGCACCACGATCGGATTCGGAATGCCTGCATCCGTCCACGAATGGCCACCCGGTCCCTTCATGGTGACCAGGAAGCGGCGGCTGCCGAGAGCCTGGGTGACCACGACCTCGCTCCCCGCGCCATCCAGCACCACATTAGCGCCAATCCGGTCCCGCCACGGGGAAGCTCCATAGAGGTAGCGCATGCCGCGAAGATCGCCTTCGCCTTCCTCGCCAACATTGCCGGCAAAGAGCAGGTCACAGGGAAGCTCGATGCCACAGCTTTGGAGTGCGGCGGCCATGGCCAGCAGGCCGGCTACGCCCGCGCCGTTATCGCAGGCTCCGGGCGCTTCCAGGCGATTGTGCTCCAGCAACGGGGCAATCGGAGTTTGAAGAGGAAACACTGTGTCGATGTGGGCCGAAAGCATGACGCATCGCTGTCCTGTTTGCGTCCGCTTGCCCCCACAATAACCGGGCAAACAACCGAGTACATTACCGACAGAGTCGATCTCTACCTGCTGGAGCCCGAGTTCGCGGAAACGCTCGGCCAGCCATTCTGCCCGCCTGCCCTCGCCGAACGGGGGCGCCGCGATCGACACCAGGTCCTGCTGCCACTGCATCATCCTGCGATCATGCAAGTGGAACCACTGGAACGCTGCATGAACGCGCGGCAGCGAAGCCAATTGGCCGATGCGGGAAAAAGCTGAGTGGGTGAGGGCGCCGGACATACCAGACCCTCAGAGTAGCATTCTCCCTCGCGGTCAATGATTCATGTAATCCACGTTGACCAGGTACAGACCGCGTGCCGGAGCCGTGGGGCCTGCTTGATCGCGAGAGCGAGCGGCGAGGATCGCCGGAATTTCTGTTTCTGCACGATTTCCTCGACCCACTTCCAGAAAGGTTCCCACCAGGTTCCGCACCATGTGATGGAGGAAACCGTTGCCACGCACCCGATAGAGAAGCAGATCGGGCTCTTCCGTCCACTCCGAAGCATGGAGGCAGCGCACGTTGCTGCATGCATCGGAATCGCTGGCGGCAAAGGAGGTGAAGTCGTGCTCGCCCAAAATCATCCGGGCGCAGCGTTGCATGGCATCGACATTCAGCCTTGCAGGCAACGCATATACATAACGTGCCTGCCAGGGAGGGCAAATCTTTCCCCGAAAGATTTTATATTCGTAAGTTTTCGCCTGTGCGCTGTGTCGCGCGTGGAAATCGTTTGCGACCTGGGCGGCGCTGAGCACGCGAATGGCGGCGGGCAGAATGCGGTTCAGTGCGCGGACCAGATTGTCCTCGGGGATGGGCGCTGCGAGCGCAAACGATGCCACCTGGCCCAGGGCATGCACCCCGGCGTCGGTCCGGCCGGAGCCCTGGGGCAGCACCTCTTCGCCGGTGATGCGGCCGAGAGCATCACGCAACAGCCCCTGCACCGTCGGGCGGTCGGGTTGCACCTGCCAGCCATGGAAATCGGTGCCGTCGTAAGCCAGCACCAGCTTCCACATCCGGGCGTCAGTCTGCATAGGAAAATTTCCGCCTGCCTGTGCTCGCGGGCAGGGCATTTCGCAACCGGCGCTGCGATATACTCCCCAAGAGCCAGGTAGTGTCAGCAATTCCATGGAACGAATCGCCGGCCAGCCGCGTAATTGGTTTCATGCCAGGAAACGGTGGCTCATCCGGCCCCCAGCGAGTGAAAACTAGAGTCATCGGGCGATCATGCCGCATCTGCCATGCTAGCTCCTAATTATTAGACAGAACGGCGAGGGCCCGAGGCCCGACCCCCGAGATTTTGACCCTACGATGAAAAATTCAGAATCCCGTCGCAATTATTATGGCCTTTCCAAGCTGCTCTCACGGTGGTATCGCCAGCATGGACGCCGGTTGTTCAGCAAACTGCAAGCGACTGTGGCCATCGCTTCCATCCTGAGCGCGTATGTGCCCCTGCCCGCCATGGCGCAACAAGCGCCACCGGCCGCCGCATCGGCTCCTCCGGCCCCGGGTCTTCCGCCGGCGCCGGTGCCGAATTTCACCCCGCCGCTGTCCATGCACACGGGCAACCGGGACTTCTCCAAGTCTCACCAAGTCTTCCCCAACTTCCTCAAGACCTGGGAGCCCATCACGGTCGCGGCGCCGGTGACCAGCAATTCCCAGCGTCTGGATGCGCTGGTGCACAATGGGAAGATTTATCTGAGCCTGGCGGACGCCATCGTGCTTGGCCTCGAGAACAACTTCGATATCGCCATTCAGCGCTACAACCTGGACATCGCCGATACTGAGATTCTGCGTGCGCGGGCCGGTACTTTTAATCTTCTCGGCGTTTCCGCCGGCTTGGTTCAGGGTACGCTGGGCGGGACAGGGAATACTTCAGGCTCACTCACTTCGGGCGGCGGTCCAGGCGGCACATCGACTGCGTCCGGGGGAGCCGGAGCGGGGGCGGGAGGTATCAACGTCTCGACCAACGGCCAGGGGCCTACGCCGGAGGTACTGGATCCCGTGATCACTGGGACCTTACAACTCGAACGCAACACCTCGCCTCAGGCGACACCCTTCGGTAGCGGTACCCCGACCTTGAATCAGAACACCGATACTTACAATTTCAATTACAACCAGGGGTTCGTCACCGGTACGCAGCTACAGGTCGCCTTCGACAATACTCGGATTACGAATAACAGCGCGTTTAACTTCTATAGTCCTCAGTTGAATTCGACCTTTCGCGCGACGCTGACCCAGCACCTGTTGAACGGCTTTGGACCGGGTATCAACGGCCGATTCATTCTCGAAGCGAAGAACAACCGGCGCATCACCGATTCTGCGTTTCGTTTGCAGATTCTTTACACCATCAATCAGATCGAGAACATTTACTGGGTGCTGGTGAGCGATTACGAAGATGTGCAGGCGAGGCAGCGCGCTCTGGAACAGTCCACGCGCCTCGCTTCGGACAATCGCAAACAGTTGCAGATCGGCACCCTGGCACCGCTGGACGTGTTGAATGCGGACAACCAGGTGTCGACCGATACCCAGGCGCTCATCACTTCCCAGACCAGCCTCGAGTACCAACAACTGATCATGAAACAAGCGATCAGCCGCGATTTGAGCGATCCCGCCTTGTCCAGTGCTCCGGTTATTCCGACCGATCGAGTTTCGCTACTGGAGATGCCGGAAGAGCGGACGCCGGTGGAGGAGCTGGTGCAAAAGGCTTACGCCAATCGTCCGGAGATCGAGCAAAACATCCTGAATCTGCGGAACGATGAGATCACGCTTCGTGCAACCAAGAATGCTCTTTTGCCGTCGGTCGACTTATACGGGTTTTATGGTGCTGCAGGGCTTGGCGGTTCGAAGAGCCCGTTTTGTTCTAGTACGTTTTTCGGACCGGACGCCTGCAACGTTCCCACGGTAGGTTATGGCACAGTCTTCACGAATCTGTTCAACAGCTCCGCGCCCGACAAGGGAGCCGGCATTAGCCTGAATGTTCCTCTGCGCAATCGCACCGCGCAATCGCTGCAGGCGCGCGCGCTGCTCGAATATCGGCAGGCGGAGATGCGGCTGCAACAGCTCTACATACAAGTGCGCATTCAGGTTATTAATGGGCAATATGCGCTAACCAACGATCGGGCTGCCGTGCAAGCGGCGCTGGCTGCGCGGGAGTACAACTACCAGTCCTACCAGTCGGAAGTGAAAAAGCTGAGGTTGGGCGCGTCGACGACAGCCAATGTATTGCAGCAGGAACGTAATCTCGCCACAGCGGAGAACAATGTTATTTCGACTGAGGCGACGTACGCAAAAGATCGTGCCTCGCTGGAACAGTTGTTGGCGGAGACTTTGGATCGGTATGGCATCCAGCTCTCCGATGCGGTCAACGGCACGGTGACCAAAGAACCGACCATTCCGGGTCTGGAGCCGGCAAAAGCCGCGCCGGAAGCGAATGTGCCAGGACAGCAACAGCAACTGCAGCATTCGGAGCAGATGCCGCCGTTGCCGGTGATGCCGGCGCAACCCAAGCTGACACCAGAAGAGCAGCAAAACCTGCCGCCGGAGCCGAACACGCCTGCCCCGACCACTCCGCCGGCACCACCGCCACAGTAGTGGTTTCCTATCATCTCTATCTGGCACCTTGGTGGTGTCAGATAGAGAACAGGCCGCAGATTTCTCCAATCTGCCAGATCTGTCGACATTTCCTGAATGGCTCTGGACGGGTGCCTCCGATGCTTCGCCCCGGCGATACATGGGCAGAATAACAGTACGGGGCGTAGTCCCGTTCCAACGCATTTTTCGCTACCTGGGAGAGCTGGGTCAAAAGCGATCTGCGTCGCCCGTAAAATGAAAGTCATTTGACATGAATCCGCCACTCGGCCCATGTCACGCTGGGGCGAAGCATAGGGAGCGACCTGCGTTCTAGGGAAGAAAGTTCGAGTGTTCTTGGGCTCGCATTCCTCAATTCAAGCCTCAAACGAAAGTCCGAGCTCCCGGGCCACACCCTGGATATACTGCCGGCCCTGGGTGTACTCCTCTTCGGTGTGCAAATGCTCCAGCATGAGCGGCGCATCCGTCCCGAGTCGTGACAACTCCTGCAGATAAGTCTTGTAGTCGATCAGCCCCGTTCCAGGAACGACCTCCTGGATGTTCACCTGAAATCCCGGCCCCCATTTGAGGTCCTTGGCGTGACAGGATTTTATCCACGGACCCAGCTTGCGAAAACATTCACGGATCACTGCGCTGTTGTTATAAAACCGAACCGGACTGTTCATGGTGTTGCACACATCCAGATGGACACCAAACGCCTTCCGGTCCACCGCCTTGACAAGTTTCACGTATTCGTCCGGATTCGTGGGGAAACTCCAGGGCATCATTTCAATGCTGAAGAATGTCCGTTGCGGCTTCACCGCATCAATCAACTTGCGGCAA
Organism: uncultured Acidobacteriaceae bacterium; assembly: GCA_963850235.1. Taxonomy (GTDB): domain Bacteria; phylum Acidobacteriota; class Terriglobia; order Terriglobales; family Acidobacteriaceae; genus PALSA-350. The sequence continues at coordinate 76,963 of CAWKKM010000026.1, forward strand.
TTCTCGACCGTTGCGTCAACAAAACTCTGGCTGAGGTTTCCCGGGTTCTGTCCGAACCAGACGTTCGGATCATATGACCCCGCGATGTCGACACAATTGCGTGCGCCGAGCATCTCGGCCAGGGCAAGTTTCCCGGTGACGTAAGTCACGTTATCTTTGCGCTTAACCGGGTCTGGATCGAGCATGTTCTTCCACGCTCCCACCTCGGCAATCGCCACGTCCTGCCGGGCGAACTCCTTCACCAGCCCCGCGATTCGATCCGTATCGTTTACCGAAAGATCGCCCGGTGCATACGCCGCCCGATAGCCAAGATCGCGATGCGCTTTGGCCAGCACGGCAGGGTCGTCCGATTTCACAAAAATCGGGCCACCCAAGCGCATCGGTTTTCCGGCCGCCCGCAAAGCGCCGGCGCCGCCCGCCATCACCCCGGCGGCCACCACGCCCGTTCGGGTCAGAAATGCGCGCCTGGATATCCCTGGTAAAAATATCCCCGGTAACATGACTAACGTTCCGTGACCTGGTCCAGCAAAGCATAGAACTCAGGAAAGGAAACGGATGCCGCGTCCGCACCCTGAATCAGCGTGTCGCCGTCAGCCCGTAGGGCGGCGATGGCAAACGCCATGGCAATGCGATGATCGCCATCCGAATCGACCACTCCGCCGTGCAGCCGCTGGCCGCCCGGCACATCGAGGCCGTCCTCGAATTCCTCCACCACAGCGCCCATGGCGCGCAGATTCTTCGCCACCAGGGCAATGCGGTCACTCTCCTTCACTCTCAGCTCGCGAGCATCGCGGATGCGAATACCGCCACTGGTGTACGGCGCAATCGCCGCCAGTACCGGCAGCTCATCGATCAATTGCGCAGCCAGCGACCACGGATCTCCGTACTGCCCAAGCCCCGGGGCGGGGAGGTCAACTGGACGCTGCCGATCAACTCACCCTGATGCTCCTCCAGGTTCAGCACATGGATCTTCGCGCCTAACGCCGTCAACACATCCAGCAAAGTCGCCCGGGTAGGATTCATCCCCAGCTGATCAAACACCAGGCTCGATTCCGGGAACAGCGCAGCCGCACACAGGAAGAACGCCGCCGAAGACATGTCGCCCGGCACCGTGGCCTCGATTCCGTGAAGCGTTTGGCCCCCCGCGATGGTAACGGTATCCGTGGTTCGCTGAATCTCTGCCCCAAACGCCCGCAACGCCAGTTCGCCGTGATCCCGGGTGCGGACCGCCTCGGTCACCGTGGTCGTGCCTTCGGCCTGCAATCCGGCAAAAAGCAATGCAGTCTTAACCTGGGCGCTGGGTACTGGCGTGCGATAGGCAATCCCGCGCAGCTTCGCGCCTTCAATCTCGACGGGCGCATGGCCATCTTTCAGATGGATCGACGCTCCCATCTCAAGCAACGGCTTCCTCACCCGCTCCATGGGTCTGCGGTTGAGAGAAGCGTCCCCCTCGAGGGCGAAACTGCCCGTCTGTGGGGCCAGCAATCCGGTCAACATGCGCATGGTGGAACCGGAATTCCCGCAATCCAGCACCGCACCCGGCGGAGTGAACGTGCCTGCGCAGCCCTGCACCTCCACCGTATCTCCGGAGCGAGTGACCTTGGCGCCCAGCTGCGCCATGCATTGCAGGCTGCTGGCACAATCCGCGCCGGTAGAAAAATTATGAAAGCGGCTGGATCCTTCGGCCATTGCCGACAGCATGGCGTAGCGGTGGGAGATGCTCTTGTCACCAGGCAGGCGCAGCGTACCGAGCAGGTTGCGTACCGGGTGAATGGTTCTTTCCGTGGTCTTTTCGATTTTCAGGGTGTCAGTCAAAGGAGACTCCAAGGCTTATCCTAACCCGGGCCGGGCAGGACCTTCAGCACCACGACCGTTTCGTCGTCGAAGCGCTCGACCCCACCCTGGAAGGTGGAGAGCTCCTGGTAGATCGCGTCCACCATCTCCTGAGCCGTGCTTTTGATGTGGCTGGTGACCAGTGCCGTTAGGCGCGCATCGCCAAACATTTCTTCCCGTTCATTCACCGCATCCACGATTCCGTCGCTGAAGAAGATGACTGCGTCGCCGGGGCGGGTCGAAAGGGTGAATTCCTCGTAGCTGACGTCCTTGAACATGCCCAGCGGAAATCCCTCGGCCTGCACCGTCTCCACCTGTCCTCCGCGGCTGAACAAGGGCTGGACGGCGCCCGCGTTGGCAATCTGCAGCGTCTGCTTCTCATCGTTCCAGACGGCGAAGACCATGGTTACGTATTGCGCATCCATCTTTCGTTCCTGCAGAGAGTCGTTCAGCTGCTTCAACATGGCGGCAGGGGAAAGCGCCTGGCTGGTGGCGGCGCGCATGATCCCGCTGATCAGCGCCGCATAGAGCGCAGCGGGAGCCGCCTTGCCGCTGACATCCCCCATGGCGATGCCGATCCGTTGGTCGTCGTAGGGCAGAAAGTCGTAGAGGTCTCCGCCGATGGTCCGGGCAGGCAGAAACCTGGTGGCGAACTCGGCGTGGGGCTTGCGCGCAGGAGTAGGCGGCAGCAGGCGCAACTGTACCTCCCGCGCCATGTCGAGATCGTGCTCCAGACGCTGTTCCTGCTGCGCCACACGGCTATACAGCCGCGCGTTTTCGATAGCCACCGCAATCTGCGAGGCGAGGGTTACCAGGGTCCGCTGGTGATCCTCGTTGAAGTAGTTGACCTTGACGTGCTCCAGGTCAAGCACCCCGATCACTTTGCCCTTATAGAGCAACGGAACCGCCATCTCCGAGCGAGTCTCAGGATTCACCATGTAGTAGCGCGCGTCCTTACGCACGTCTCCGGAGTAAATCAGCCGTCGCTCCCGCACCGCCGTTCCCACCAGGCCCCGATCCAGCGGGACGGTCTCGGAAAGCGCCACCTGGTGACCAAAGCGCACCGCGTACTGTATCTCCAGCACCTGCTCCCGCTCATTCACCAGCAGGATGCTGAACATCTGGTAATCGATGATCCGCCGCAGGAGTTCGCCGATGCGTTCCAGCAGGGGATCGAGATCGAGAATCGAAGTGACTTCCCGCGAGATTTCGTTCAGCACCGCGAGGGTTTGCGCCTGCCGGGCCACGCGGGTATAGAGGCGGGCATTCTCGATTGCCTGGGCCACGCGGGAGGCGGTCAACTCCAACAAACGCCGGTGTTCCGGTTGAAAATACCCGAGCTGCTCAGATTGCAGGTCGATCACACCGATCACACGGTTCTTGACGATCAGCGGCACTGCCAACTCCGAGCGAACGTCGGGATTGGCGCTGATGTAGTTGTCGTCCTGGCTTACATCCTGCAGCAGAACCGATTCGCGGTGTTCGGCGGCGCGGCCGACGACGCCTTTACCCACGCGGATCCGCAAGCGCTCCACTTCGGGCGTGTGTCCGATTTGAAACCGCATGCGCAGGTCGTTGGTCCGCTCGTTGAGCAGCAGGATGGCGAAGATTTTGTAGTCAATGACCGCGCGCACCAGGTCCGCGGTACGGTGCAGCAGGGTTTGGAGATCCAGGGTGGTATTGAGGGCATTCGCCAGCCGCATGAGGAACTCCGTCTGCAACGGGTCCACCCTGATCGAGCCGGGCAGGGGCAAAGCCTCTGAACTGGGACGGTAATCGCCCTCAAACGATTGCGTCGCAAGAGTTTGCGCCGGCTTTTTACCGGTCTCAACATCGTCTTGGTCGCGAGGAGGAGTCATACAAATATCGAGTCATCATAGAGCATTTGGTCGCGGAGTCTCTTTCCGCATCCCATTCAAGTGCGCGGATTTGACAGAGCGTACATGAGCCGAAAAAGACGGGGCGCAGCCCCTTCGAACGCCTTTGCTTCATAGGCAAAGCTTGCGGCCAAGGTCAACAACCCTTGCACCTGGAGTGAAAGCATTGGAAGAATCCATTTTCGGCCCATGTACGCTTTGGCGAACATGGGGCACCCGTCCACAGCCTCTGGAAGTGGTTGGGAGAGCAAATCCAGAACTTATCGTCGAATTCCGGCGGACCCTCGGACGCTGGATCAGTCCATCCCGCTCGGCGTTTGTGGCGAATTTAACCTTCGTCCTGGTACTGGCGGAGAATGGCAACGCTGGCGCTGGCCCCAATTCGGGTGGCCCCCGCCTCCAGCATGGCGCGTGCATCGCTTAAAGTGCGGATGCCTCCAGAAGCTTTGACCCCGCACCGATTGCCGGCTACCCCGCGCAGAATAGCTACATCGGCCGGAGTAGCGCCACCGGTAGAAAACCCTGTGCTGGTCTTAAGGAAGTCAGCCCCGGCAGCGAGGGCAAGCTCGGAGGCGCGCAGCTTCTCTTCCACACTCAGCAACGAAGTCTCCAGAATCACCTTTACCAGCGCACCCGCGTCGTGGGCTACCTGCACCACCCCGCGAATATCCTGCTCTACCAGCGCCCTCATCCCGGACTTGAGCAGGCCGAGATTCATGACCATGTCGAGCTCGCGCGCGCCCAGCTTAACCAGCGACAGAGCCTCTTCCCGCTTGGTGGTCGCCAGACTGGCGCCCAACGGGAAACCAACGACTACGCCGACCGGAACGCCGCTGCCCGCCATGACGGAATATGCCAGCGAAACCCAGGCAGGGTTCACCATGGCGCAGGCAAAGCGATAGGTCGCCGCCTCCTCGCACAGCTTCACCACCTGGTCGTGCGTCGCCTCCGGTTTCAGCAAAGTGTGATCGAAGACCGCGGCCAGGGCAGAGGCGTTCGCCAGTGCGGCGGAAGCAAATCCAGCAACGTCGAAATATCCAGAGTCGGGCTCGGTCTCTGTCTGAAGCAGTTTGGTGGTCATGAAACAGGCTCCCTTTGCCTGGTTAGGCTCCGGTGGGACTCTATGCTCTTATCGTGGCAAAGATCAATGTGAATTTGGTGCCTCATCCGGATTAAATATGCGGATGTCAGGCAGGTTACGAAAGCGTTCCTGGTAATCCATCCCATATCCGATCACGAAATGGTTGGGTATCGTGAATGCGACATAATCGGCGTCGATCTTCTCCAGCCGCCGGGCCGGCTTGTCCAGGCAAGTGGCAATCTTGAGGGTCTTGGGGTGGTGTTGTTGCAACAGCTTGCGCAGGAAGACTAAGGTCAGACCCGTATCCAGAATGTCTTCCACCAGGATCACGTTCCGGCCCCCGATCGGGGTGTCCAGATCCTTGATCAATCTTACCGCACCGCTGGTCTTGACCCCCTTGTAGCTGGAGATGGCCACGAAGTCGAACGTGGTCTCGACTGAGATACTTCGTGCCAGGTCAGCGAGAAAAACCGCGGCGCCCTTCAACACCCCTACCAGCAGGATGGCTTCTCCGGCAAAATCGTGGCTGATCTGTGCGCCGATTTCCGCCACCCGGACGGCAATCTCCTCGCGGCGAAACAACATGTCGTGCTCGTGCTCTCTCATGGGCTCTGCCATTCTTCCACGGATTCCCGTCCAGAGAAAGCACCCGGCTATCCCGGCTATACTGTAGGAACAGACGCCGGCATGTACCCCTTCATTCACATCGGACACTTCTCCATTGGAACTTTTGGCCTCTGCCTGTGGTTGGCGTCGGTATGTGCCTGTTGGACGCTTTATAGGAATTTTCAACGCAATGGGATCGATGCGGATGCGGTCGGGGTGGCGGCGTACACCACGGTCGGCGGCGTAGTCGGAGCCAAACTGTGGCACGTGCTGGAAGATCCCACGTTGCTCATGCATCAGCCGCTGCAAGTTCTTTTTGACCGCGCAGGATTTGCCTGGTTTGGCGGGTTGCTGGTGGGAATAGCGGTGCTTCTGTGGCAAGGACGGCAAGCCAAAATTGGCGGCTTGGCCATGCTCGACCTGGCGGCCCCGGCAGTCGCGGTTGGCTACGGCGTCGGGCGGCTGGGGTGTCTGATCTCCGGGGATGGTGACTACGGTATCCCCACCAACTTGCCCTGGGGCATGAGCTTCCCCAACGGGCTTGTACCGACCACCCAGAGGGTTCATCCGACGCCGATCTACGAGTTACTGGCCGCTTTGCTGATCGCTGCCTGGTTGTGGCGGCGGGGAACGAATTCCGGTAGGTGGTCCGCAGGCCACCTCACGGGCGAATACCTGGTGCTGAGTGGTGTGGCGCGCTTTCTGGTCGAGTTCATCCGCATCAATCCCCGTATCTATTGGGGCATGAGCAATGCACAGGTCGCCAGCCTGGGCTCGATCGTTGCCGGTATTTTGCTCATGCTCTGGGCCCGGCGGCACAGCACAGCCGCGGCCAGGGCAGCCGAGGTGATGCCGATCGAAGCTACTTCCCGGCACTAGACATTTTCCCCGTAAGCCCCACATGGCCCGCATGGAAGAAGAGGTGAAGCATGGCCCAATCCGATCAACTCCGCGTTCCCGAACCAGCCCGAACCGACGCCAAATCCTTCGAACTCCTGCGCGTTTGGATCGCGCACCAGGATCAGCACATCAGTATGCGTGTGGGCGTGTGGAAGGAACCCGAAGCCTGGGGAATGATGCTGGCGGACCTCGCTCGCCACATCGCCGCCGCCTTCGAGCAAGCGGAGAAGCGCGACCCAATCGAAATGCTGGCCCGCATCAAAGCGGGTTTTGAAACAGAGATTGAATCTCCTACGGAGGAGGTCCACGGCGAGATCGCCGGTTGAGACATTGAACGATCAGATCACCATTCGTGGCGCACGAACCCACAACCTGAAAAACATCGACTGCGATCTGACCCACGGTCTGCTTACCGTGGTCTCCGGCGTTTCAGGTTCGGGCAAATCCTCGCTCGCTTTCGACACGATTTACGCAGAAGGGCAGCGCCGGTACGTTGAATCTCTCTCCGCGTATGCGCGCCAGTTCCTGGAGCGAATCGAGAAGCCGGACGTGGACCTGATCGACGGGCTGGCGCCGGCCATTGCCATCAAGCAGAAGAACACCACCCGCAACCCGCGGTCCACGGTGGCCACGGCGACTGAGATTTACGACTATCTGCGGCTGCTCTTCGCCCGCTGCGGCACTGCACATTGCATCGTTTGCGGTGGAGTGGTCAGGCGCGACACAGTGGATGAGACTTGCCGCATCCATCCTCGCCCTGGGTGAGGACACGCGCCTCTACGCACTGTTTCCCGTAAAGCCCGCGGCGCTGCCCGAGGCGGAGCCCAAAAAGAAAAAGAAGGCAAAGACCCCTGCCAATCCTGCCCTTCCCAACGCCGGGTTCAAAGAGCGGCTCACGGAACTCCGCACCCGCGGCTTCAATCGTTTGTACCAGGGCGGCAAAATTGTAGAGTTCTCCACCCCCGAGTCGCTCCTCGACCTGGACTTCGGCCAGGGGGTCTATGCGCTGGTCGATCGCCTGGTGGTTTCCGCGGAGAATCGGGCCCGCATCGTCGATGCTGCGGAGATCGGTTTTCGTGAGTCGGGAGAGATTGTTTACGAAACGGTCCCGCGTGATGAAACCGAGCCCCGGCGGCTGCGTTTCTCTCAGGCATTTGAGTGCAAGCTATGCCATCGCATCTACCGCGAACCAGAGCCCCGGCTGTTTTCGTTCAACAATCCGTACGGCGCCTGCGAGCGTTGCCAGGGGTTCGGTAACACCATCGATTTCGATATCAACCTGATCATTCCCGATAAGAACAAGACGCTGAACGAGGGAGCAATCGATCCCTGGACGCGCCCCAAGTACCGCCCCTACCAATCAGAGCTCAGAAAAGCCGCGATGCAGCATGGCATTCCGCTGGACACGCCGTGGAGGGAGTTGACGCCGGCGCAGCAGGCATTCGTGCTGGATGGGCATGGGTCTTTCCTCGGGGTCCACGGCTTCTTCGCCTTTTTGGAGCGCAAGAAATACAAGCTGCACGTGCGCGTGATGCTCAGCAAATACCGGGGTTACGCCGAGTGCCCGGATTGCAAAGGAACTCGTTTGCGGGCCGAAGCCCGGGCGGTGCGCATCAACGGGCTCAACATCTGCGAGGTTTCCGCACTCACCATCCGTGAGGCAAACCGGCTGTTTGAGGGAATCACTCTGACCCCGCAGCAGCAGGAGATCGCCGGCGGCATCCTGGTTGAGATACAACAGCGGTTACATTTTCTCGATGCGGTCGGGTTGGAGTACATCACCCTCGACCGCCTTGCCTCCACGCTTTCCGGAGGAGAAGCGCAGCGCATCCAGCTGGCGACTTCGCTCGGCTCCCGGCTGGTGGGAGCGCTCTACGTGCTGGACGAACCATCCATCGGATTGCACAGCCGGGATACCGCCAAGCTGATCCGTATCCTCGAGGAATTGCGTGACCTGGGCAATACCATCCTGGTCGTCGAGCACGACCCGGACGTGATTCGCGCAGCCGACTGGCTGGTCGATCTCGGGCCCGGCGCTGGGGAGTTGGGTGGCCGCATTCTGGCTTCGGGCACGGTGGACGAGGTGGAGAAAAATCCCGACTCGTTGACCGGCCGCTATCTGAGCGGGCAGCTCACGATTCCCATTCCTACCCGGCGGCGGGAGCCGATGCGGGAGAAGCTGGTATTGCGGGGTGCGCGGATTCACAACCTGAACGGGCTCGATGTCGAGATTCCCATGGGCATGCTGGTCTGCATCACGGGCGTTTCCGGCTCCGGCAAGTCCACCCTGGTGCACGACGTGCTTTACCCCGCTGTGTCGCATGCCCTGGGCAAGAACGAGGGTGGCGATCCCTCTCATCTTTATCGCGAACTCAAGGGAGCGGAGCGGCTGAACGACATTGTTCTCGTCGACCAGGCGCCCATCGGACGGACTCCGCGGTCTAACCCGGTTACCTACATCAAGGCCTTCGACGCGATCCGGGAGCTCTTCGCTTCCCAGCCCGAGGCCCAGCGCAGGGGATACGCGGCAGGCCACTTTTCTTTCAACGTGCCCGGCGGCCGGTGCGACGTATGCGAGGGCGACGGTACCGTTACCGTGGAGATGCAGTTCCTGGCCGACGTGGAGCTGCCCTGCGAGGAATGCAATGCAACCCGCTATAAAGCCAGCGTGCTGGAGATCAAGTACCGGGGGAAGAACATCCACGAGGTGCTCAACCTGACGGTGAAGGAGGCCCTCCGTTTCTTCACCGGCCAGACGCGCATCCTGGAAAAGCTGGCTGTCCTGGACGAAGTAGGACTGGGATACGTTCGCCTCGGCCAGTCAGCGACCACGCTCTCCGGCGGGGAAGCGCAAAGGGTCAAGCTGGCTGCGCATCTTTCCCAGGGCCGCAGCGCTATGGGACGAGCCGCCACCAACGGGGCGGCGAAGGTGGGCAGCCGGGTGCTCTACATCCTGGATGAGCCGACCACCGGACTGCATTTTGACGATGTGAGTAAGCTTCTGACCGCATTCAAGCGGCTGATTGACGCCGGCGGCTCATTGATAGTGATCGAGCACAACCTGGACGTGATCAAGTCGGCGGATTGGGTGATCGATCTGGGTCCGGAGGCGGGTGCAGGGGGCGGCCAGGTGATCGCGGCGGGCACACCGGAGCAGGTGGCGCAGACCCCCGGCTCGCACACCGGACATTGGCTCGCGCTTGCCCTGGCGGCCCAGGAGGCGCGGGCCGCTCAATGAGGCCGCTATCGTACCTTCTGGCCGCGGCGTTATTGCCGGGGATGGCACAGGCTCAGAATCAGCTTCCGCCCGGAACCCGGGCGCCGGACAGTGTAGGTCAACCGCCGCACCCGTCCCAGCGCGACGAGGCAGAAAACAAGATCGATCAGAAGGACTTCGAGGGTGCCCGTCCCCTGCTGGTGAAGTACCTTAGCCAAAATCCTGGCGACGCGCGTGCTCTGTTTGATCTCGCGTATGTCGAGGATGCCGGCAACCACCTCGATGCGGCTGCCGCCGGCTATCGCAAGGCAATTGCCGCCAACCCAAAGCAGTTCGAAGCACGCCTGGCGCTGGGGCTCCTGCTGGCCCACCAAGGCAAATACGACGAAGCCCGGGAACAGATTCAACAGGCAACCTTGCTGACGCCCGAGCCGCCCAGCCCCATTGCCCAGGCGGAGGCCTTCCGGACGCTGGCCAGGCTGGACCGCACCGCCGACCCGCCGGCTGCCCGGGATGCCCTGGTGGCCGCACTCAAGCTCAGCCCTGAGACCCCTGCCGACCTGCTGCTGACGGCTCAGATTGCCGAAGCCAATGGCGACACGGAACTGGCGCAGACGGCGTACCAGCGGCTGCTCTCAGGCCATCCGGCGCCCTCAGCCGGCGACGCTGCAGCGGCGACGGGCGGCTTGGCCCAGCTGATGATTAAAGAGAAGAAATACTCAGACGCCGAGCCCCTGCTCAAGAGCGCCTTAGGACGGGACCCCCGCGATCCGGTGCTAAATGCCCAGTTGGCCACGGCCCTGCTGGCCCAGGGAAAAAATGACGAGGCGTTGCCGGTGCTGGAGATCCTCAGACAGCTGGAACCGAATAATGGCGCCGTCGACCATATGCTGGCCGACGCCTATTCCCAATCCGGGCATCCCGACAAGGCAGACCCGATTTACGCCAAACTGGTCTCGAGTAACCCCGGCGATGAGGAAATCCTCGCCGCGCAAGGGGAAAACCTGCTCCGGGAGAGGCTCTATCCACAGGCCCAGGCGGTGTTTGAGCGAGCGGTCAAGCTCAAGCCCGACGACGGCGACGCATGGAGCGGACTGGCTTTCACTGCATCCGAGAACAAACAGTATCAAGTCGCATTGAACGCTCTTTTCATGCGATCAAAATATCTTTCAGAGACTCCAGCTACGTACTTCCTTTGGGCAACCTCATACGATAGCCTGCATCTGTCGAAACAAGCGCAGGATTACTACCGCAAGTTCCTCACCGCTGCCGACGGCAAATTCCCCGACCAGGAATGGCAAGCCAAGCATCGACTCGTTGCTCTTGGTGGAAGTCATTAACGTAAGGCGTTCCGTAAGCCCCCAAAGAGGTGCTCAATGCGGTTCGTGGCCTCGACCATCGCCGTCTCTGCTCTACTCTTCAGCCTTTCGTGTGCCCCTGCCTTCGCCGTCGATGATCGCATCGTCGATGCCCAGGCTATGGCGGCGCTCATGGCCAAGGCTGATCAGGCCCAACCCAGGGAACAATGCTTCCTCTACGCCGAACTGGTGCACGACATGACTGAATTGGCGGGGCAGCAATTCAAATCCGGTGATGAAGATCATGCATCGGCCACGCTCCATTTGGTGCAGAAGTATGCGGAGAAAATCCACATGGGCGTCGCCGCAGATGGCAAGAAGATGAAGAACGCCGAAGAGTTGGTGCGGCATACATCGTTTCGTCTGGCCGGCATCCTCAGTGCCGCTTCTTATGATGATCGCCAGGTCTTGCAAGCTACCTTGAAACAACTGGAGCAAGTGCAGACCGAACTGATGATGCAGGTCTTCAAGAAATAAGTCTTGAAGCGAGCCGGAGCCATCACGTGCGTTTGGATGGTGCTGGCCATGGCGCCGGCATTTGCCCAATCCAGAAAAGACCCCTTGACGGAGCAGCAACAGGAAGCGGTCCGGGAAGCTGGAGACCAGCCCCTGGAGCGGGTGAAGCTATTCACGGGCTATGTCGACGACCGCGCCAAGGAGATCCATACCGTCAACGCGGACCCCATCGCGCAGAACAAGACAGCGCGCATCCACACTCTTCTGGATGAGTTCACGCGCCTCTCCGACGATCTTCAGGACAACATGGACCAGTACGACGAGCAGCATGCTGACCTGCGCAAGGTATTGAAAGAGATCATCACCAAGACCGACGAATGGGGGAAGATTCTGGAAGAGCCAAAGCCCAGCGCCCAATACGATTTTTTGCGCAAGACGGCCATCGACTCCAACCAGAGTGCGCATGAGACGGCCGTAAAGATGTTGGCTGACGAAGAAAAATACATCGCCGAAAAGAAAAAAGAAGAAAAGGAACGAGAGAAGGAAGAACAAAAAAGGTGACGGTTCAGGGCGCCAAGTCCTGCTAGGCTTGAAGGCGGTGAGTTCCGAATTGCACTTGCTGTTTGCAGAAGAGTACCGGGCCCTTCGGCCGCGCGCTCCCATTCCCATCCTTGACGTTCGTTTCCGTCGTTTTACCAGCCTGAACACCACCATCCGTTTACGCGAGGGACGGGTGTATGTGCACTTGTCCGATTTGCTGGAGGGTGCGCCCGAAAGTGTTCTGCGTGCCATCGCCCACATCTTGCTTGCCAAGCTATACCGCAAGCCGCTGAACTCCGTACAAACCAACCGTTATCGCAGGTTTGCCTCGAGCGAAGCAGTGATCCGGCAAACCGAGTTGATCCGTCAATCGCGCGGCCGCAAGAAGATGCTCGGGCCTCAGGGCCAGCACTACAACCTGGACGAGATTTTCGAGAGTCTGAACCGCCGCTTTTTCCATGGGTTGATGGGCCGGCCGCTTCTGACCTGGAGCGGGCACGTCGCCAAACGCAGCCTGGGTCACTACGATCCAGCGCACAACACGATTGTGGTAAGCAGAGTTTTCGACCGCAAGAACACGCCGCTCTACGCAGTGGAGTATCTGCTCTACCACGAGATGCTGCATTTGAAGCATCCGGTGAAGGTGCGTGGAGGGCGGCGCTGCGTGCACCCGCGCGAGTTTCAGTTAGAAGAGCGCCTTTTTCCGGAATGGGATAAGGCGAAGGAATACTTGAAAACGCTCTGACCTGAACAAGCGAGGCCCCCGAAGGGCGCACCGCAGGTCCCTCGGCTACGCTCGGGATGACAGATAGGAGAGGGTCGCTATAGGGAAAGGGCGGTTGCCAAGGGACAGGGTGGGGCAGGAAAAGCAACCGCTCTTTCCTTCAGCAACCGCTCTTTCCTTCAGCAACCGCTCTTTCCTTCAGCAACCGCTCTTTCCTTCAGCAACCGCTCTTTCCTTCAGCAACCGCTCTTTCCTTCAGCAACCGCTCTTTCCTTCAGCAACCGCTCTTTCCTTCAGCAACCGCTCTTTCCTTCAGCAACCGCTCTTTCCTTCAGCAGACCGCTCTTTCCTTCAGCAACCGCTCTTTCCTTCAGCAACCGCTCTTTCCTTCAGCAACCGCTCTTTCCTTCAGCAACAGCTCTTTCCTTCAGCAACAGCTCTTTCCTTACAGCGACCCTCTCCTATCTGTCATCCCGAGCGAACCCGGATTTCCTGCTTCACAGCTCTACCAGCGACCACTTATGTGGTTCTCCGCAAAGAGAACCACACGCACTTGACCGAAGCCGCAATTCTCGACAGGAAATCCGGGGTAGCCGAGGGACCTGCGGTGCGCCCTTCGGGGGCCTCGCTTGCTTGAGTTAATAACTATCCGTGGTAGTTACGAGTAGCCGGCTCACTCACCGGCGCCTCTTCTTTGCCCATAAACAAAGCATCAAAGAAAAGCAAAATCCCGCCCACCACAATAGCCGAGTCGGCAACATTAAAATCCGGCCAGTGATAGTGGATGATGTGCACTTCCAGGAAATCGATCACATACCCAAACCGCATGCGGTCCCACGCATTTCCCAGCGCACCCCCAAGGATCAACGCCAGCGCCACCGTGGTAGCCGTAAGCCGGCGACCCATCTTCAACAAAGCCACCAGAACAGCCACCGCCGCCAACAGGGAAAACAGCAGCAACATCCAGCGCACGCGAGCCGGTGAGCTCGAATCGTTAAACAAGCTGAAAGCGGCACCCGGATTTTCGACGTGACTGATCGCAAACACGTGGGGAATCACCACTACGTGATCGCCGAGCTCAATGCGCGACGCCGCCAACCATTTCGTTACCCGGTCGGCAACGACCACGAGCAGCGAAACCAACAGAAGCCAACCTCTGGAATCTCTCGTCGTCATTGCTCAGGCGTACTTTCTTGCGGCGGAAAACCGATCTGCTCCAGCACCGCCGAACACCGCTCACAAACCGTTGGCCACCGCCGGTCTTCACCCACGTGCACGGAGTAGTTCCAGCAACGTTCGCATTTCGTGCCCTCAGCCTTCAGTGTAGTCGCGATGAGCTCGTTCCCCGTTCCAGGGACTACCTCCACCTGGGAAACATTCAACAGTTCCTTCAAGCTGCCCTGGTAACGCGCAAGCAGTGCACTCATTGACTCCGGCGCCTCTAACACCAGCCGGGCATCGAGCGCTTTACCAATCAGTTTTTCCATGCGTGCTTGCTCCAGGCTCTTGAGAGCCTCGTCGCGCATGGCCAGCAAACTCTTCCAGTCGCTCATGAGTCCCGCATCGATGGTAGCTGCCAGGTTCTCTGGCTTGGGGAAGAGCTCCAGATGCACGCTGGGCAGCCGGTTCCCGATGGGGGGCATGTATCGCCAGATTTCGTCCGCGGTAAAGCTGAGCAACGGCGCGACCAGGCGCACTAGCGCCTCGGCAATCATCCACAGCACAGTCTGCGCTGACCGCCGCGCCGGATTGTCGGGGGCGAACGTATAAATCCTGTCCTTGACCGCATCGATATACAACTGGCTCAGCTCGGCGACCGCAAATTCATTCAGCGCGTGATAAATGCGATGGAACTCAAAGTCGTCATACCACCCCAGGATCTTCTCGGTGAGCTCGCGCGTCCGCGTGAGCATGTACTGGTCGAACGGAAGCATCTGCTCCCAGGCGACCGCGTGCTTCTCCGGTTCAAAGCCATTGAGATTGCTCAAGAGGAAGCGAAACGTGTTGCGCAGCTTCACGTAAGTTTGTGAAACCCGCTGCATCAGGTTCTCGCTCGCTGCTACGTCCTCGCGGAAGTCGACCGAAGCCACCCAGAGGCGAACAATCTCCGCCCCCAGCCGCTGCGCGATGTCGACCGGATCCACGCCATTGCCCAGGCTCTTGGACATCGCGCGCCCCTGCTCGTCCAGCGTCCAGCCGCACGTCGCCGCCATGCGATAAGGCGCGGCGTCCCGAGTACCCACAGCGCAGAGCAGGGAAGACTGGAACCAGCCGCGATGCTGATCCCCGCCTTCGATGTAGAGGTCAGCGGGCCAGGGAAGATCTTTCTCTCTGCCCAGAACAGCCGCCTGGCTGGCGCCGCTCTCAAACCACACATCGAGAATGTCCATCTCCTTCTTGAACTCGGCTGTACCGCAGGAGCTGCAGGGAGTACCGGGAGGAAGGATTTCCGCCGCGTCGCGTACGTACCAGGCGTCGGCCCCCTCCTTCGCAAAGAGATCGACGATGCGTTGATTGACCGCCGGATCATTCAACGGCCGGCCGCATTTGACGCAAAGAAGGACCGCGATCGGAACACCCCAGATCCGCTGGCGCGAGATGCACCAGTCCGGACGGGTCGATACCATGTTGGTGATCCGCTCCTTGCCCCAGCCCGGATCCCATTTCACGCGATCAATCTCTTCCATTGCCCGCCGGCGAAACGTGGTCACGGAGCCGTCCGCGTGGGTTCATGGGCGTTTCCATATTGATAAACCACTGCTCGGTCGCCCGGAAGATCACGGGACGATGGCAGCGCCAGCAATGAGGGTAGGAATGATGAATCTCCTGACGTGCCATCAGCGCGCCCCGCTGCTCAAGCAGAGCGATGATCGGGGCATTGGCCTTGAAGACGAACATCCCATCGTATTCGGGCAATCCGTTGCGTATGTGTCCGCCATTGTCCACGTCGTTCAGCTGGCTCAGACCATAGCGTGCGCCGGTGGCAAAGTCATCGACGCCATGCGCGGGCGCGGTGTGGACTGCCCCGGTTCCCTGGTCGGTGGTGACATAAGTAGCCGTCACGCCAAGAATGCTCCGATCCAGAAACGGGTGCGCGAAGGTAACCCGCTCCATCCGCGCGCCGGGAAAGCGTGCGATCTCATGAGCCCGCTCCAGCCCGCATGCCGCCTTCGTGGCGCCCGCGAGGGCCTCAGCCACAATGTAGACTTCGCCATCCTGTTCCAGGGCTACGTATTCGAAATCAGGGTGGAAGGCCACGGCCAGGGAAGCGGGCAGGGTCCAGGGCGTGGTGGTCCAGATGATGGTCGAGACTTGTTTCCCGGCCAGCCGGGCATCGATCGCTTCCGGCGGACTGGTGAGCCGGTAGCGCACGTACACGCTGGGGCTCGTGTGCATGTCGTACTCGACCTCGGCCTCAGCGAGTGCCGTGCGGTCATGCATGCACCACAAAACAGGCTTAAGTCCCTTGTAGACGAATCCCTTTTCGAGGAACTGAAAAAACGTCTCGATGATCTTGGATTCATACTCCGGGGTCATGGTGGAGTAGGGAAGTCCCCACCGCCCGAAAATGCCCAGGCGCTGGAACTGCGTCCGCTGCAGGTCAAGATACTTCTGGGCGTACTCGCGGCAGGCGCGGCGGACCGCGATCGCCGGCATTTCCAGCTTCTTGCGGCCTAATTTTTCGTCGACTTTGATCTCGATGGGCAGCCCATGGCAATCCCACCCGGGCACGTAGGGGGCGTTGAAGCCTGCCATGGTCTTCGATTTGACCACGAAATCCTTCAGGCACTTATTGAGGGCATGGCCCAGGTGGATCGGCCCGTTGGCGTACGGCGGCCCATCGTGCAGCACATAACTGGGAGCTTTCTGGCGCTCGGCGCGGATTTGCTCGTAAATTTTGTCCTGCTCCCAGCCCTCAAGCCGTTTCGGCTCGCTTTGGGGCAGATTTGCCTTCATGGGGAAGTCGGAGTGGGGTAGATTCAGTGTCGCCTTGAGATCGGGCGGGGGTGGCATTGTCTCTCCAGTTGAAAATGACCAAAACTCTATTGTATCTTTGCCGCAAAAGTTGACACGCTGCTTACCTCCAGGCCAAAAAAGGTGTCTAATACTTTTTAATGGATCCTCAACAGATCCGGGCTACGTAATCTTGGAGAGAGACAAGCCAGACACGAGTCGTTCATAATGGGGAGATAGGCAGAGGGAGGCATACCAGCCTCTTTTCTCATAAGTTCTATGGCCAATCAGGTTTTGTTACCTCCGGAGCTGGATCAACGCGAGCCGTTAGAGCCTAAGCTGCTCGCCGAAATCATCGATGAGCCGGCGTGGAAGACGATTGCCGGCAATATTTATGACCTCCTGTATCCCAGGAAACTCCCCCCGCTCGTCCTAACGTCGACACCCATCCCCGTCAAAGACCCGATGAAGGAGGATCGCGGTAAGGCCTCCTCCATTATTTCCGTCAGTCTGCACGTCCTCATTATTGGGTTGATCCTGTTGTCCTTCCTCGCAGTCAAGAAAGTGGTTTCCAAGAAAAACCAGCAGCTGACCAACATTGACGTGCCGCAATTCATGCCCATTGCCCCCAAGGGGCCGCAGATGGGTGGCGGTGGCGGCGGCGGCTCGCACGATATTTTGCAGACCCCCAAAGGCAAGCTGCCAAAGTTCGAGGAAAAGCCGATCGTTCCCCCGATGGTGATCAAGAACGACAAGCCGAAGCTGGCGATGGATCCCTCGATCATGATGCCCAAGGACATTCAGCTGCCCACCAACAACCTGCCCAACCTGGGAGACCCGCGTACCAGCGTGGTGGGGCCGGCCTCAAACGGCAGCGGTAGTGGCGCCGGTATGGGCACAGGCTCGGGCGGTGGCATTGGGTCAGGCAAGGGGAATGGATATGGCCCCGGTGAAGGCGGCGGTTATGGTGGTGGCCTCTACCATGTGGGTGGCGGCGTTTCCGCGCCGCAATTGGTGTTTTCCCCGGATCCTGAGTTTTCTGACGAAGCCCGCCGGGCAAAGTATCAGGGCGTCTGTGTCGTTTCCTTGATCGTCGACGCCCAGGGAAACCCGCAGAGGGTTCAGGTTGTGCGCCACCTCGGGATGGGTCTGGACGAGAAGGCCGTGGAAGCAGTGAGGCAGTACAAGTTCAAGCCCGCGACACTGCAGGGAAAACCCGTGCCCGTGGAAGTAAACATCGAAGTCAACTTCCGCATCTACTAGCGAAAATTCCCAGGAAAAAAGCCAGGGAAAAAGAAGATGGATACCTGGGATCCGCTTCAGTTTCTATTATCGAAAAACCCTCGGGAAAAAAGAGATGGGTGCCCAGCCTGCCCCGGCGCGCCGTGGGGTCTCGCGTTTGAGACCTGGGATCCCCCTAGTAGAAGCTCATCAAGTCCCCTGTCATAACCCCAGGTCAAAGCAAAGTCCAACCGTGCCCCTCCTCTAAGCAAAGAGTGAAGCCGGGATTTCCTGGTCACTCGTAAGCATCGCCTTCCACGGATCCTTCCGTAGCCGTTCTTTCCACTCATCGAACTGGGCAATCAAATACTTCGGCGCCTTTGCACCCTTGAGCTCAGCCCACTCCAGCGGCAGCGCCGCAGCCATACCCAGCCGGGCCCGGCTGGAGTAAGGAGCGACCGCCGTCGCCTCGCGTTCGTTCCGTAAGTAGTCCACAAAGATCTTGTTTGTTCGCGCCGCCTTGGTCATTTTGCTGATGTAGAGCTTGGGATTATCTTTCTCCATCTGCAACGTGAACTCATGCGTCAGAGCTTTTACCTGCTCCCACTCGAGCGTGGGCTTAATGGGCGCCACCACGTGCAGTCCTTTACCGCCGGTGGTCTTTACAAAGCTTTGCAGACCCAGTTGCTTCAACCGGTCCCGCACCTCGTGCGCGGCGTCACAAAGCGTCGCCCACGATACGGCCTCGTCCGGATCAAGATCGAAGATGATGCGGTCGGGATGTTCCAGGTCGTCGTTGGTCGACTGCCAGGGATGTATCTCGAGCACATTCATCTGAGCCAACCCGGCCAACGATTGTTCTCCCTCCACCGTGACGTAGGTCTCTGTGCCCTTGCCCTTCCGGTCGGGAATCTCCACTCCGTCGATGCCGGGCGGCATACCCGGTCCCAGATGCTTCTGATAAAAGCATTTCTGGCCCGCGCCGTTGGGGCATCGGACCAGGGAGAGGGGTCTGCCGGATACGTGGGGCAGCATGAGCGGCGCGACCGCCAAATAGTAGTCAACCAACGTTTGCTTCGTAACCCCTGTCTGCGGATCGAAAACCTTCTCCGGATGAGTCACCTTGAAGCCAAGCCTCGCGGAAGCGGGCGCCTTAGCCGGTGCGGCCGCTTTCGGGGGAGCCACGGTCTTTTGGCCCGTCTTGTGCGAGGTCTTTTGCGAAAGTTTGGCATCCGGCATCTCGCGGCGCACCTCCGTCGCCTTCTTGTCTTCTCGCAGACCTTTGAAGCTGGCTTGCCGCACCAGGTCATCGGCTGTCCATGTACTGAACTGAACCTCCGCCACCAGCTCAGGCCGCACCCAGATAGCACCCTTGGCCGCCGAGGCCGGGACATCTTCAAAAGGCATTTTGGTTTGCCGCATAGCTTCCAGTTGCTTACGCAACTTGTGCGAGCTGGCCTGGGTAAAGCCGGTGCCCGTCCGCCCGGCATAGATCAACTTCTTCTCCTTGTAATGCCCCAACAGGAGCGCACCGATGCCCTCGGTTCCGTTATTGGGCTTGGTGAAGCCACCGACGACAAACTCCTGCCGGCGAACGCACTTGACCTTGACCCATGACTTAGTACGGCCGGACGTATAGACGCTGTCCGCGCGTTTAGAAACGATGCCCTCAGCCTGTAGCTTGCAGGCTTCGTCCAGGATCGGCTTACCTTCCGCCTCGATATGCTGGCCGTAACGAATCGTCCCGTCTTCCGCCAGGCTGTCGAGCATCTCGGCCAGTATTTTCTTGCGCTCGACCAGCGGCTCCTGGCGAAGATTCTGTCCATTGAGGTGCAGCAGATCGAAGACAAAGTAGGTGAGCGGGTGTTTCGCGCCCTCCTCAAAAGCTGCCTGCAGGGCGGCAAAGCTGCTCTGTCCGTTGGCTTCGAGCACCACCACTTCTCCATCCAGGATGGCGCTCTCGACCGACAGCCGCCCTAGCTCCCGCGCCACCGCAGCCATGCGATGCGTCCAGTCCAGCCCGCTTCGGGTGTAAAGACGAACCTTACCGGCTTTGTCGATGTGCGCCTGGATACGGTAGCCGTCCAGCTTGAGCTCATGAACCCAGTGTTCGCCCACCGGGGGCTCGGGTGCTTCGGAGGCTAACTGCGGGGGAATAAACGCAGGCAAAGTCTCCTTTTTGCCCGGCAACCCGGATGGGGCGAACGGTTTGGAGCGCGCCGGTTTTGCCGCGGAGCTCTTGTTCCCGCTGGATGTCTCTGGCCGGTTCGATTGCCAGACGTGATCCTCGTCCCGGGCGATGGCCTCGATATCCCGTTGGGTCAGAACGCTGTTGGGTTCCTTCTCCGTAATCGGATCATCGTCGGCGCTTTGTTCGTATTCGTCGTGTTCCTTGATCAACAGCCAGTTGGGCTTGGACTCGTTCGCGGCCTTGCCGCCCATGCGCACCAGCACCCATTTGCCGTGCAGCTTCTTGCCATGAAGAATGAATTTGAGGTTGCCCTTGGCCAGCGCCTGGTCTGGGTCGCCCACCGGTTCCCATGTGCCTTCATCCCAAAGCATGACTGTACCGCCCCCGTACTGGCCCTTGGGGATGGTTCCTTCGAAGCCGCCGTACTCCATTGGGTGGTCCTCGACCTGCACCGCCAGGCGCTTATCTCCCGGCACATAACTCGGCCCTTTGGTGACCGCCCAACTCTTGAGGACCCCGTGCAAGCCGAGGCGGAAATCGTAGTGCAGGCGGGTGGCTGCATGCTTTTGGATAACGAAGGGCAGAGATTCGGTCGTCGCCGTCGACTTAGCCTCGCCACTTGGTTCGGCTGTCTTGCTGAAGTCACGCATCGAGCGATAACGCTCAAGTTGCTCGTCTACCAATCCAGAAGACGTTGGCTCTGCTTTCTTTCGCTTACCGGCCATCCCAAACCTTTCCCCTCACTGCGCTTTGGAGAGTATTCGCACACCTTTCGTTGCCTGCATGACCAGGCCATTCAGGTACTCTGTACTCTCTCGATAGGAACCTTAACAGACCGAGGAACGAGTTGCTCATGACCACCGAAGACCTCACCGTTGCCACCCGGAACGAGCTTACAGGCTTACTGGATTTGGCCTGGGTCCGCTCCCAATTTCCGTCTCTCGCGCAAACCGTCAACGGCCATCCCGTGGTTTTTCTCGATGGCCCCGGCGGGACGCAGGTTCCACAAACCGTGATCGACGCCATCTCTGATTATTTGCGCAGCAGCAACGCCAACACCGACGGCGCCTTTGCCACCAGCCAGCGTACCGACGCGATGCTTGCCGGCGCTCGCACCGCCATGGCCGACTTTCTTGGTTGCGGTGCGGACGAGGTCGTCTTCGGTGCGAACATGACCTCGCTCACCTTTGCCATGAGCCGGTCGATCGGCCGTGAACTCAACGCCGGGGATGAGATCGTAGTCACTCGCCTTGATCACGATGCCAATTACTCTCCCTGGTTGGCGCTGGAAGAACGAGGCGTCACCATCCGTGTGGCCGAGATCCATGATCGGGATTGCACCCTGGACATGCATGACCTGGCGAGAAAAATCACCCCCCGGACCAAGCTGGTTGCCGTTGGCTACGCCTCGAACGCAGTAGGAACCATCAACGATGTGAGGGAAGTCGTCCGCATGGCGCACAGGGTGGGCGCCATGGCCTACATCGACGCGGTCCACTACGCGCCGCACGGCCCCATTGACGTACGCGCGCTCGACTGCGACTTTCTCGTCTGCTCTTCTTATAAATTCTTCGGGCCGCACATGGGCGTGTTGTTTGCCAGGCACGAGCACCTGGCGCGGCTGCAGCCTTACAGAATCGCGGCCAACAACCACCCCATTCCGCTTTCCTGGGAGTGGGGCACCTTGAACCACGAGTGCATCGCCGGGATCACCGCTTGTGTCGACTACCTTGCCGAACTGGGACGTCGCATCGACCCTGCCAACACCAGCCGCCGCGCGCATCTGCTTACGGCCTGGAAGGTGATTCAGAGGCACGAGCGTATTTTGGTCGAAAGCCTCATAGCGGGGCTTTTGCAGATACCCGGGCTCGCCCTTTATGGCATCACCGATCCTGAGCTGTTTGACACCCGGTGCCCCACGGTCGCTATCCGTATTGCAGGCCATACGCCACTGCAACTGGCAACCGAGCTGGGACGCCAGGGCTTCTTCACCTGGGATGGCAACTACTACGCTCTCAACCTTACCGAACACTTCAACGTAGAGAAAGACGGCGGCTTTCTGCGCATCGGGCTGGCGCACTACAACACCGCAGAAGAAGTGGACCGCTTTCTCCGCGCCTTAAAGGAGATAACTATGCCGTAGCAAAGGCCGAAGGAAGTCGGACCGGTGCCCCATGTTCGCCTAACCTGCCCCGGCGTGCCGTGGGGCGTACATGGGCCGAAAACGATGGGCGCAGCGCTACGATCGATTTCCGTTTCGAATTTCTTTTCAACGGAGAGATCTGCAATTTCATTTTTCGTTTTGACCGGGGCTCGAAGGAGATATTCGCTTCCTGCCCAGCCTCCTACGCCGTCTTACTGCGTTTGCCCGCCACAACCTTCAATTTGCGCTTAACCGGTGAGGACTTCTCTGCCGTCTTGCCGCCTTTAGGTACATCTTTCGCAGCAAGGCTCTGGCGCAAGGCAGACATCAAATCCACCACCTTACCGCGGGCCTTTGCGGGCGCCTTGGGCAACGGCTTATTGGCCAACTTGGCTTCCACCAGTTCGCGCACCGCTGTTTCATAGTTGTCGGTAAACTTATCAAGCTCCAACGGACGGGTATACGTCTTGATCAACTGTTTGGCCAGGTTCAGTTGACCGGCATCCAGCTTCACAGCGGGAATTTTCCCGAAGTACTCCGCGGGATCACGCAGCTCATCAGCAAAGCGAAGAACGTACAGCATCATCCCTGATTGCTTACGGTCGGGTGGCGGAGCCAACGCAACCACGTGCTCCCGGCCGGCGAAGGCGATTTCCCCCATACCCACCATGTCTGTATCCACCATCGCCTGACGCACAATCGCGAAGGCTGTCGCTTGTGGACCTTTCTTCGGAACCACGAAATAAGGCTTCACATAGAGCGATGGAGTCACCTCGCTGGCCGGCGTAAACTGGACGATTTCCAGCGTGTCTTTGCCGGGGATTCGAAGTCTCTTCAGGTCGTCGGGTTCGATGATGGCGTACTTGCCCTTTTCGTATTCGTAACCTTTGACGATGTCAGACTTCTCCACCACGTGTTTTTGTTCATGCCCTTTGGACGCGATATGGAGCCCTCCTCGCTTTCGTTCAGCGCCAGAGTCATCCGCATCGTCGCCATCATCAGCAACATTCTGATGGTGAATGCGCTCCCCCGTCGCACGGTCAATCTGGTGAAATTGGAAGGGGCGAGCGGACGTAACCGCGGGATAAATTTCAACCGCGAAACTGACCAGGGAAAGCGAGATCTGTCCAGTCCAATAAGCGCGTGCCATCGATTACCTTGGATGCAGAACAAGGCCGTCAGGAGCTGCGGAACTTGGCGTTTTTGGGCCCGTTTGGTAGTCTATCCTGGTACGCATGCGCGCGTA
Organism: uncultured Acidobacteriaceae bacterium; assembly: GCA_963850235.1. GTDB lineage: Bacteria > Acidobacteriota > Terriglobia > Terriglobales > Acidobacteriaceae > PALSA-350. The sequence continues at coordinate 100,310 of CAWKKM010000026.1, forward strand.
GCTCAGTTGGATAGAGCGTCTGGCTACGAACCAGAAGGTCGGGAGTTCGAATCTCTCCGCGCGCACCATCCGGATTCCCGCCCCCACGTCCAACCAGTCACAAATGGAAACTCCCACTCTCCCCACCCGCCGCTTTGCCTGGACCCAGCGGATCGCCGCCTTGGCCATCGTGTTGTTCTGGATTTCGTTCTGGAACGATCATCATGACCTGCCCGCGAACGTGGTGGATTTCGAGTGGTGCTTTCTTCTTCCCGATATCCTCTGGATCGTGGGGACATTCTGGCTGGCGAGCCATTGGCTGATGAAAAGCGATCCGCGCGCGCCCATCGCGACAGCGGTCGCCGGCAGTTCCATGGTCTACCTGGGCATGCTCGACGCGATTTGTAACTTCCGCCACGGCCAATATTCAGGTTCGTTTTCGCGGGGCGCTCTGAATGCGGCCGTCAATATCGCCTGCCTGTTGTTTGGCAGCGCAAACATCTGGTACGCCAACGCGCGGAGCCAACGCACTACCTGATTTCGTTGAACACAAAATCGGATAAGACCGTTCGATTGCGCCCGATCTTCTTAGCCCGGTACAGCGCGCTGTCCGCGGCTGCAAGCATTTCCGTATCCGAGATCAAGCCGTGTTTCTCCACCGTCGTGACGGCCGCACCGATACTAACGGTGACGGAGACCGATGACTCATTCGCGGCGATCGGACCGTCATCCACGGCGGAGCGAATCCTCTCCGCACCCTGTTCAATCTGTTCCCGCGTGCAACCGGGCAGTACGATCAAAAACTCCTCTCCACCGTAGCGCCCGACGGAATCATAACCTCGCACCGCCTTGATAATTCGTTGTGTCACTTCCTTCAGCACGACATCCCCAGTCAAATGTCCATAGGTGTCATTGATGTTTTTGAAGTGATCGATATCAAGCATCAAGAGCCCCGTGGCGCTCTTGGCGCGCGCTGCGCGCTCCAGCTCGCGGCGCAATGTGCCCAGAATCTCGGTCCGGTTCCACACACCCGTGAGCGCGTCATGGGTTGCCTGAAAATGAAGTTGCAGATGAGCCCGGATCTGATCGTCCTGCAGCGTGAGGATGCGGTTACAGGCTCGCAAACGAGCTTGCAATTCGCTTTTATCGAAGGGCTTGGTGAGATAGTCATCGGCTCCAGCCTCCAGACCCCTGACCAGATCCTGTTTCGCGTCTTTAGCGGTCGCGAGAAGTATGTACTGGTAGGGAGTCTGGTTACACTCTCGAACCTTGCGGCACAACTCCAGGCCGCTGATCGCCGGCATCATCCAATCCAGAATCAGCAATTGAGGCGCGGGCTCCTGTTGAAGAATGTCCCAGGCTCGTGCGCCATCCTCGGCAATCGTAACCAGGTACCCCCAGTTCTCCAGCCAGCTCTGCAGTATCCGGCGGAACATCGCGTCGTCTTCCGCAACCAGCACTCGGTTGCACGAACTACCCGGGCGAAGAAACTCCGTGAGACTTCCATTCATCCCGCTGGCCGTCGTCATTCGCTTGACCCCGGCGGCCCGGCTACCATCGCCTCGCTGGGGCTCGCGCTCATCGTGCTGCGCATCGAGGTCAGCAGTTCGGAGAGCTCTGATGCAAATGTCGCGTAGAGACCGGCGGCGAATCGAAGATCTGAGTTCCTGCCGAACTCCTCCAGTTCACGTGCCATTTGGGATACCTCGGATATTCCGAGGTATCCCAATTCACCCTTGAGAGTGTGGGCCGCTCCTTCTACAGCCACTGCATCTCCCGCTGCGACAGCCCGCCCCAGGCTCGCCATGTGTTTGGGAACATCGTTCAGGAATATTTCGATGACCTCGTGTAAAAGCGCTTCGTCGCCGCCGAGTCGTTCCAGGGTCTCGCCCATATTCCAGACAAGCCTGGGCGCACCGGTTAGCGCGGCATCTGTCTGTTTAACCTCTGGATGGATGACAGGCGTGCTTTCACTCTGCAGGCGCGGGATGCGGGCGATGGCTTCTGCTACCTCCTTGCTGCGGATTGGCTTGGAAACATACCCGTCCATGCCGGCTTCGATACAACGCTCACGGTCACCCTTCATAGCATGAGCCGTCATGGCGATAATTGGCAGGTGAAGTTGCGTCCCACTTTCGTTCTCGCGGATTTTCCTGGTGACCGTCAGCCCATCCATCTCCGGCATCTGAATATCCATCAGCACCAGGTCGAAACGGTGCAAGGTAAGCAGCAAGAGGGCTTCCTTGCCATTGCCGGCCACCATCGTTGAGTGCCCCATCTTCTGCAACATGCGCGTGGCGACCGTCTGATTGGTGCGGTTATCTTCGGCCAGAAGGATGTGCAGGCTCCTGGCTTGGGGCACTGCCGCTGTTACCGTTAAGGGCGAAGCAAGGGTCTGCGGATGACCCAGAGCGCGCAAAATCGCTGCCAGCAATTCCTGCCTCCTGACCGGCTTATAAAGATAAGAGTGGATTCCCAATTTGCGGCAGTGCTCGGCATCACCGGAATGACCAGCTGACGTCAGCATCACGACAGTCACCGGCAATATTTCCGGTCTCCTCCGGATTTCCTCCACCAGTCCAAACCCATCCATTCCCGGCATGTGCATGTCTGTGAGAATCAGTTGATAGGGCCGGGCGGCGCCGCAGGCGGCGTCTAGTTTCAATAGGGCCTCACGTGCGCCATCAGCGCAGGTTGGCTGCGCTCCCCAGCGCGTCAGCATTCCATGCAGGATCCGCCGGTTGGTTTTGTTGTCGTCGACTACCAGGATCCTGAGCTCGTTCAATGTTTCGAGCGGTACCATAACGTCCGATTCGGCTTTTTTGTTGCTTAACTTCAAACGCGTGGTGAAGTGGAATTGCGTGCCCCGTCCAACCTCGCTTTCCAGCCAGATTCTTCCCCCCATCATCGCTACCATGCGAGCACAAATGGTTAACCCAAGCCCGGTGCCGCCGTACTCGCGGGTCGTCGATGAATCAGCCTGGGCGAAGGGAGAGAAGATATGCTGCTGCTTCTCTACCGGAATGCCGATCCCGGTGTCGGCTATCGTAAACCTGATGACTCGACTGTCCTCATCCTCGGCATCCAATTCCGCCTTCAAGGCTATTTCACCCTGAGCCGTGAACTTGATCGCGTTACTGACCAGATTCAAAAGAATCTGGCGCAGTCGACCCGGATCTCCCGCCACCAGTTCCGGCAGGTCGGGCGCAATATCGCAAAGAAGTTCCAAGCCCTTTTCATCGGCGGCCGAGGCGAATGTTCTCAAGGCTTCTTCCGCGCAGTTGCGCAGATTGAAGTCAATTACTTCCAGTTCAATCTTTCCTGCTTCAATCTTGGAGTAGTCAAGAATGTCGTTGATGACCAGGAGCAGAGAGTCGGCGGACAGCTTGACAGTTTCCAGGCAGTCTCGTTGATCTCCGGTAAGGTCCGTGTCCAGTGCCAGATCGGTCATGCCAATGACCCCATTGAGCGGCGTCCGGATTTCATGGCTCATGTTGGCGAGGAATTCACTCTTGGCCCGGTTCGCTACTTCCGCAGCATCTTTGGCCATGCGCATTTCATGCTCCGCCCGGATGCGCTCACTCACCTCTCTTTGCAGATCGGCGGTGCGCTGTTCCACTCGCTCTTCCAACTCGTCTTTTGCATTCTGCAAGGCAAGGTCCCTATGCTCGACTGTCTCCAGCATCTGGTTGAAGGAGCGTACGAGGATTCCGCTTTCGTCATTACTCTGGGCGGCTGCGCGTAGCGAGTAGTTCTCCTCCGCCGTAACCCGGCTTGCAATCCTGGCAAGTTGCACGATCGGATCACTCACAATTCGCAGAAGGCGCACCGAGATCAGGTAGGTGGTCAGGATGGAAATGAAAAGGACCAACATCGCAATCTTGGTGTATTCCCAGAATCGCGCACCCATTCCAAGTAGATCGGAAACAATCGCGATAGAGCCAGTCTTGTCGCTCTCGAGATATACGCTTTCAAACCGGGTGAGGGTGCCTGGTCCGTAATAGAGGCCATCAGGCTTCCACGACGGCATCGCGAATCCAGGCCGCAGGCCGGCGCGGCGGTACTCGGCAAAAATGTGCCCATGAAGGTCGTACAGGCAAGCTGCTAACAAATGATGTTCGGTCCGCAACGCCGACAGTGTCTCCCGCGCCATCTTCGGATCGTTGAAGGCCAGAGAGGCGGCTGTGTTGCTCTCCCAGCGTGTCGGTCAACATCGCCAGTTCGTTCGCAATATCGGTGTGAAATCTTTGTCGCTCGTAAAAAGCGAATCCTACGCAAGCCAAAATCACCGCAAAGACGCTGGACGTCAGGGTTAGCAGGGCAAGTTTTTGCCGAATTGTAAGGTCTCTGAAAATCATGCTATTTCCCATGACCTTCTCCCACCACGCGCTCGGCCAGCACCAGCAACCGCGATCCGATCTTCAGATCCGCCGATTCGGCCGCATCGAGATTGACTTCGAAACGAACTTTGTTGTCTTCGAGGAGAAAGTCGATCATTCCGCCCGCATCGAGAAAGCCCGCCGTCTCGCCCACTGTCAAGACCGGAGCCTGGTGCAAGATCGACACCAACGTCGGAATGCGCTTGCTTTGCGCGCGCCCGAGAAAGACTATCTGGCATGCCTGCATCTCTTCCGGCTGCCCAAGATGCCGAATGCGAAGGGTCCGATTGCCGATTGCTTTGCCCTCCACCGTGCCCTCGAGCAACCCCTGAAATGGGTCTTGTCCGAGCGTGCACAGAACCAGCGAATGGTCCGGTCCTTCTTGCTTCTCCGCAGGCCAATCCACGAGCTGGGCAAAATGAAAAATAAAAGCTGCCTTGACCCGGTATTCTTCGTCGGCTGACTGAGCCTTGATATCGTTCCCGGCCACTCCAAGCGACAAAAAAAACGCGACCAACGCCACCGATCGAAGCGCCCACGAAGTCGACAGGCAACGCCCGGACCGTGGGCCCAGGGCACTGCCGGCCTGATCCGATGACGTCTTGCGCATTCAGAACCGCCACGTGAGCCTGGCATAAGCACTGCGGCGGACCAGGCTTGGCACCACCGTCAAGACGGGGCCGGCGTACTCCTGGTGAAGATCCCGGAGTAAGTTTTGTCCCACCACGCCCAACGACATTCTGTCGGATGGGTGCCATACCAGATTGATGTCGAGGCGGGTGTACGACGGGATCTTTGGGGCGGCAAGCCGTCCCACAAAATAGGCTGAGGTGGTCCACTCCCAGTGCCGGGGAAGGTTCACGTTCGAGCGCAACTGAGCCTGTTGGTTGGGGATGCTTCCTTCGGTTGCCGGACCGGTGTTCACATCCAGGCCAGTCGGGTCCCGGTGCAGGTGCATGGTGAGGAATGTGTACCCGGGGCTAAGCGTCCATCGGTCGGCCAATTTCATGCTGGCGAAGGCCTCGATACCATGGGACTCTCCATGCAACAAGTTGGCGATGTCGAAGGGCATAAGCAGATGCACCGGCGGAGGGTCCGTCTCCAGGCGGGTGGCTCCCGGTTCTCCCGAAATAAGGTCTTGATAGTGGTTGAAGAAGATCGCCGAATCGAACGATAGTCTCTCCGTAAACGCCTTGCGAAAACCGGCTTCGGTGGCGATCAGGCGCTCGTTCTTCTGCGCGGGATTTCCGAACGAGCTGATCAAAACCGGAAGACTGTCCGGCCCTGGATAGACGGCCTCATTGTCGCGAACCCCAGTCTCGCCGCGCGAAGGTGTTCGTTGCGCGCCAGAGACCGCCGCCCAAAACATGTCTCGGCTTTCCGGAGTCCACGTGATTCGCGCGCTGGGTTGCCAATTGAATCCGTTGAAGTAATTGTGTTCGAGCTTGGTTCCTATGCTCACGTAGAGTTGATCGGGGCGGACTGCAATCTCGTCCTGCACAAAAGAGCTGAAGGTCTGAAAGGTAAGCGCCTGTGGATTGACCGAGAAGCGAAAGTCTCGGGCGCTTGTGTCTGCATTCACGCGGTAACCCAGTCCCCACACGAAATCCTGCCGCCGCCAGATTCCGTGGTGCTGAAAATCGACATCGAACGTGTTCAGCCCGTATCCGTAGGTGCTATCGCCGCGGTTGCTGCGATCGAAGTAGGCATCGAGTGTGGTTTCTGAATCGGGTGACAGCACGTGGTTCCATCGTCCCAGCAAGCTCCAACCGGAAAACCGGTCGCGCAGGTCAACGTTTGCATTTACAGGCGGCTGTAGGGAGACAATGGTAGTTACTATTTCTCCCGCGTTCCCCCTGAGCGCTTCCCCTTCGATGGTGAGCGAATTTTTGGCGGAGACGTCTTCGTCGAACCGGAATCCGCCATGGAAGCGGTACCAATCATCCTGAGCATCCTGGTGTTCGGGAGTGAGGAACGGACCGATTGCGAACCCATCTGCAAATGCGCGATACGTCCCATGAGCGCCTATCCCGCCCCCGTAACGCACCATCCCTGATCCGTGATCAAGGTTGCCTCCCTCCGCGGTGGCCATTCCACCCCGCGTTTCTTTGGCGGTTTTGGTCATGATGTTGATGACCCCGTTGACCGCATTGGTACCCCAGACGGTGGCTCCTGGCCCGCGAATGACTTCGATGCGCTCGATAGAGTCGAGAGGCACGTCCTGAGCGTCCCAGTACACTCCAGAGAAAAGTGGTGTGTACACCGTGCGCCCGTCAATCAAGACCAGGAGCTTGTTCGAATACTGGCTGTTGAAACCGCGTGCGCTGATCGCCCACACGCTAGGCGTCACCTGGGCCACTTCCAGTCCAGGAACCATCCGCAGCAGATCCGGAATGTTGGTCGCACCAGAGCGATGGATGTCTTCCTGCGTAATCACGAAGATGGCCGCCGGAACCCTGGATAGTTTCTGTTCCTTCTTAGAGGCCGAAGTCACATCGACATTCATAAGGTCTTCGATCTTTAGGTTAGTGAGGTCGGGCTGCGGGCGCTGGGCCAGTGCAGCCATCGCCAGTAAAGCGCAAAATAACCACTCGCAGGCCACAGCTCTCATCAGGACCGGCTTCATTGCGCTCCCGGTTCGGGTTTGCCACATCCTCCTGGCCCCGACATTGATACTCAATGAGTCCTATCGGCATGCCTTCGTTGTGGCATGACGCTTGTCAATTGGAGAACGAGTCGGAAGGGCAGGTGAACAGCGGGCGGAAAGGGCAGTCGATGCAAGACAGGTTTGGAGCGTCAGTGAGAGTGACGCCTAAAACTTTTGTACTCGATTCGTCGTGGAGTGTATCAGCGCCCGGGGAGGGTTGTCTGACAGCTGTCCTATTTCGGCGGCAAGGGCGCCGCAGGCTCTGCTGCGGGCGCAGCCAGGGCTGCCGGCGGGACTTCTTCAACGATGTCGATACCGGCGCTGCGCAGCAGTTCCATCACCGTGCTGCGGTTGAGCCGCGTAAAATCAAATTCCACGCGCATGGTTTTCTGTTTTTCGTCGAGCACAATCTTGCGAATCCCATAGACGCCGCGAGCCTTTCCCAACGCGATCATGGCAGCTTCTGTTGGGTGCAGTTCGTAGCGATAGAGAACGTCGAGATTGGTCGTCATGACGCCATCATAACAACACTCACCGGCACTACAGGTGAGAAAGGTAGTTCACGATTTCCGGTGAGGTCCAATCTTGTGCATTGATAAATTTCCGCCGGATCTCACCCTTGCGATCGATGACATACGTGTCCGGAAAAACAAAAGTTCCATACAGTGCGTTGCTATGCTGTTGTCCATCGCGAATGGTGGTGAAATTGATTCGGTGCTCGCTCAGGAAACGCCGGTAGGCATCCTCGTCCTGGTCCACGGACACCCCCAGCACCACCAGCTGTGGCATTTGCCGCTGCAGCTCGTTCAGCGAAGGAATCTCCTCGATACACGGTGCGCACCATGTCGCCCAAAAATTGAGCACCACGACCTTACCGCGGTAGCTGCTCAGCTCGACCCTCTGAGTGCCGTCAACGACGGTAAAATTCGGCGCAGGCTTCCCAAGCTGCCGTGGATGATCTCCCCGATCGCACCCCGTCGCCAACAAAAGCGACAGTAAGAACACCAATCCGCCAATCCACCTGGTCACATTTCCTATCATAATGACAACCGCACACACCTGGAATACGGCCTGCTTTTCAAGGGATCGGGCCCCAGTGTCTGCGTGGGAACGCGGAAACAAACTTGAGATCGAGCCAGGCCTGGAGGGCCGGGCCTAAACGTCAGCCCAGTCCGGAAGGGCTGGGAGACAGATACCCGGCGCTTCGGATGACGGGAAAGGTAGGTACGGGCTTTAGCCCGTACATAAACCCATTAAAACCATCTGGCCTTTAGGCCCTGAGGTACGCTCTTTTGAAGGGCATGAGCACTCTGTGCCCTATCTCGAACCGCCCACTACCGGAAAGGAACCTGGATGCGTCTCTCGGTCATCGTGCCCGCCCGCAACGAGGCCGATGTCCTGCGGCCCTGTCTCGAATCGTTGCTGGCCCAGTCGGAACCCGGCTTTGCCATTGGCGAGGATTGGGAACTCCTCCTCGTGGACGACGGCTCGACCGACGCGACCCGCTCCATCGCGCTCGACCTGGCTCACGTCACCGTCCTTGATCCTGAACCCCTCAAACCGGGTTGGACAGGCAAGGCCAACGCCGTCTGGACTGCGGCCGGAAAATCGCAGGGAGAATGGCTGCTGTTTACGGATGCTGACACCGTGCACACCCCTGGCAACCTGCAGAGAGCCATGCACGAAGCGCAACACGCCGGCGTGGCGATGCTTTCCTACTCGCCGCGGCAGGTGGTCACAGGGTTCTGGCAGCGCGCCCTCATGCCGCTGATCTTTGCCGAACTGGCGATCGCCTATCCACCGGACAAGGTCTCGGATCCCTCCTCGCGAGTCGCCGCTGCCAATGGGCAGTTCCTGATGGTGGAACGAGCCGCCTATTTTCAGGTGGGCGGCCACTCCGCGGTGGCTGGGTCCCTACTCGAAGATGTTGACTTGGCGCTCCTCTTGAAACGCAGGAAATTTCCCATCCGCTTCCGCTACGCGCCCGACGCTCTGAGCACCCGCATGTACCGCAGCTTCGGCGCCATGACCGAGGGTTGGACGAAGAATCTGGCCAGGTTATTCGCTTTTCCCTTGATGATGGCGGGGTGGAGGGCCCTCGACCTCCTGCTGCTCCTTGGCCTGCCCCTGCTGCTCTGGCATTTGTATGCCCAACCCCTTGCCCGTTACGCCTTGGCCCTGGTGTGGCTAAGAGTGCTGTGGAGGTTTTATTCCCGGGTCGCGAAATCTAATTTCTCCGCGCTCGATTGTGCCTTGTCGGTATTTGCTTTGCCCCTGTTCTGCCTGCTTTTGGCGCGCAGCTGGTGGCAGCATACGGTGCGTAGTGAAGTATCATGGAAGGGCCGGGCCTACCCCGCAGGCAAATCCAGGTAAATTTTCAAGTCCCAAATAATGAATAAGATAGCCCACCAACCGCATCTTATGTGTAGCCCTTGAATCGCTATAATCGGGGTTAGGTTCCCCAATGATCCTGCTCACTCGAAAAGCCGAGTTTTCCTCTTCCCATTACTACTGGTCGGACCAGTTGTCGGCCGAGGAAAACCTGCGTCTTTTCGGCAAGTGTGCGAATCGAAACGGCCATGGTCACAACTACACCCTCGAAGTGACCGTAGAGGGCGAAGTAGACCCCGTTTCCGGCTTTGTCGTAGACCTCAAAGAGTTGAAAGATGTAATCAACCGACATGTGGTGGACGTGTACGACCACCGCCATCTGAACCTCGAAGTACCGGAATTCAAACAAACCATTCCGACTACTGAGAACCTGGCCATCGCCATCTGGAAGCGCCTGGAGAATCAAATCGAGGGAGCGAAGCTGCATCGCGTGCGCGTCTACGAGATGCCCGATTTGTTCTCTGACTACTACGGGGAAGCATGAGAGCTTACTTGTCGCGCCGCTATGTCATGAGTGCCTCGCATCGCCTCTACTCCGAGGCGTACACCGAGCAAAAGAACCGCGCCGTCTACGGCAAATGCGCCAATCCCCACGGCCACGGTCATAACTATGTCGTCGAAGTAACCGTTGGCGGCCAGGTGGATCCTGTGACCGGGATGGTCTGCAACCTGGCCGACCTGGATCAGTGTGTCCAAAGCAACGTGATCGACCGTTTTGACCACACCAATCTAAATTTTGATGAGCGCTTCTCCAGCGAGGTGCCCACCACCGAGAATCTATGTATCGCCATTCACGACCTGCTCGCGGAGCACTTTGTTCACGCTGACCTGGAACGAGTGAGGGTGGAAGAGACGCGGAACAATTTTTTCGAATATGCAGGAAAGGGAAAGCATGGCACATCCAGCAGTCGTTCGTAAGCCTCCCGCCGGTAGGGGATTGAGCGGATATTCCACCGAAGATCTCTATGCCGAGTTGATCACGCGGTTAGGCGAAGACCCCACAAGGGATGGCCTGGCGAAGACGCCCGAGCGCGCCGCCAAGGCGATGACCTTTCTGACCAAGGGCTACCAGGAGAACGCGGAGGAGATTCTTCGCGGCGCCCTGTTCGATGTGGATTACGACGAAATGGTGATCGTGCGCGACATCGAGGTCTTCTCCTTGTGCGAGCATCACATGCTGCCCTTCTTCGGCAAGGTGCACGTCGCCTACATCCCCAAGGGGAAGGTGATTGGCCTGAGCAAGATAGCTCGCCTGGTAGAGGTGTTTGCGCGCCGCCTGCAGGTACAGGAGCGGCTGACCCGGCAGATTGCCGACGCCATTCAGGACGCGATTGAACCCCAGGGCGTCGGTGTGGTCATCGAGGCCCGGCACCTTTGCATGATGATGCGCGGGGTAGAGAAGCAGAACTCTTCGACCGTGACCTCGGCCATGCAGGGAGTCTTTCACCAGCAGAACACCCGGGCGGAATTTCTCTCCCTGGTCCAGGGTCGCCAAGCGAACGGCTACTAGCAGTGCGGGCTCTATAGTAGAGAGTGTGAATGGGCTCTTGGTGGTCGATAAACCCGGTGGGATGACATCGCACGATGTCGTCGCGTATCTGCGGCGCGCAACCGGCGAATCGGCCATCGGCCATCTGGGAACCCTGGATCCAATGGCCACCGGGGTGTTACCGATGTTGCTGGGAAAGTACACCCGCCTGGCCCAATTCTTCGGCCCGCTGCCCAAGACCTACACCGGAGCGATACGCTTTGGGTTTGCCACCGATACCTACGATGCCGAGGGTATTCCGGCGACCCCGGCTGTGATGGGCGGTTCCTCTGCCTTCCAACCATGAAATCCAGGCTGCCGCTGCGCGCTTTCGCGGCCACGTGGAGCAGACTCCACCGCCCTATTCCGCCAAAAAGATAGATGGCAAACCCGCCTACAAGTCTGCCCGCCGTGGCGAGACCGTAGTGTTGAAGCCGGTGTCGCTCCTGATCGAGGAGTTCAGCGTAGGCGAGTTGCAGGGCGAATGTGCCGAATTTACCATCCGCATTTCGTCCGGAGGCTATGTGCGCTCCGTGGCCCATGACTTGGGCAAGGCACTGGGTTGCGGCGCGCACCTGGCGCGGCTGCGCCGGGTAGCCGCGGGCCCCTTCACCCTTAGCCAGGCAATCTCCCTGGAGGAATTAGCCGCCCACGCGGCTGCCGGGACCCTGGAGCAAAGTCTGCCTCACCCCCGCACTCTTCTGCCCGAACTGCCGGCCACCACGGCCGACCTTTGGATAGCTGGCCGTCTGCGCAACGGGAACGCGGTGAATCTTCCCGAGTTCTCTACCGCACCCCTGGCCAAGGTGTTCGCCGGCCAGCGCGATCTCGTGGCGATTGTGCGGCGCGTGGCCGGCACCCTTTTTCAACCCATTGTGGTCCTGGGTTGATGTCTTCATTTCTTGAGGGCGGGCACGATCAGCGGCAGCAGATTTTTTGCCACCTGGGCATTCCCCTGGGCTGTGGCGTGGATGCCATCGGCCTGCATTCCGCCGGGAACCCCATAAACATTTTTCAGCAGAAACGGCAGCATCGGTACGTGATACTTAGCCGCCAGCAGCGCATATGTCTGGTTGAATTGCCGGATGTAGTCAGGGCCGTAATTCGGCGGCAGCGTAATTCCGCCCAGCACCACCTTAGCTCCGGAATCGAGCAGGGTAGACACGATGCGATCGAGATTCTCCCGTGTACTGGCGATAGGCAATCCGCGCAGCCCATCATTTCCGCCAAACGCCACGATCACCACCACGGGCTTCAGACGCAGTGCGTCCTGGAGCCGGTCGACTCCGTCTTTGGTGGTGTTGCCGCTAATCCCCTGATTGACGACCTGGTAGTGGTAGCCCATCGCGTTCAGGTCCTTCTCCAGGTAATCGGGATAGCTATCGCCCGTGTCCGCGCCGAAGCCGGCGGTGAGGCTATCACCGAAAGCCACGATCACCGGCCGCCCATCGGGCGCCGCAGCCGTTGTATCGGCGGCCGGGCTGGCAGTCTCCGAAGCCTCCGGCTGAGGACTTGCAGGTTCCTGAGTCTTAGACCGGCAAGCGGTCATCATCAAGCAAGCAAACAAAACACCGGCAATGGGACGGAATCTCACAAGCCCACTTTAAAACATCCGGCAAAAAACTGAAGGGAGTCGGACGGGTGCCTCATGAGTGTCTGAGAATCTTAATTTCAAACTCAGTCCCGAAGGGACGGCTGAACTTAGCCCAGGACGGCAGTCCTGGGTTGCCGAAAAAGCTGGACTAGTCCCGCCAGGGACGGCTGAGATCTGTCTCCTGTCTCCAGCCGTCCCTCACGGGGACTAGACAGGGTTCTCACACACGCTCTTTAGGCTCCTCCAGTACGTTTTTCCAGGGGCTCGGAGTCAAAACTACGAGACATTACAAATGATTGAAGTCCGCGGACTAAAAAAATCAATACGAAATGGCAACCGAACCATCGAGATCCTCAAAAAAATTGATCTCCTGATTCCAGCCGGCCAATTCGTGGCCATCATGGGTGCCTCGGGAAGCGGCAAAAGCACCTTGCTGGGACTCTTAGCCGGCCTCGACTCGCCCACCGAAGGCGAGGTCCTGATAGACGGCATTGAGATAAGCCGCCTCCCTGAAGACAAGCTGGCTGAAGTGCGCGGCCGGAAACTGGGCTTCGTCTTTCAATCCTTCCAACTCATCCCCACCCTCACCGCCCTGGAAAACGTCCTGCTGCCCCATGAGCTGAACGGCGGAGGAAACGGCCGCAGCACCGCGTCCGATCTGTTGCGCAGCGTCGGACTCGCCGATCGCATCCATCACTACCCCATTCAGCTGTCCGGCGGTGAACAGCAAAGGGTCGCTCTAGCCCGTGCCTTCGTACTCCAACCGCCGATCATCTTTGCCGACGAGCCCACCGGCAATCTCGATTCTGAAAACGGTGCTCACGTCCTCAACCTATTGCTTGAAAGAAATCGAGCCAGCGGCGCGACCCTGGTGCTGGTAACCCACGATGCGCAAGTCTCCGCCCACGCCGATCGCCGCGTCGTTCTGCGCGACGGCATCATCGTCGAAGACACCATGCAAAGGCTGGACTGATATGGCCAACGATCAAAAACCCTCGCTAACCTGGGCCTCTGCCGCAAAGATAGCGTGGCGCGAGTTGCAGGCCTCGCGAGCAAAATTCCTGTTTGTGATCATCTCCGTCGCCATCGGAGTAGCCGCACTCACCGGGGTCCGCGGATTTAGCGATTCATTTCAAAAAACTCTGCTGGGCGAGGCGCGGACCATCATGGCGGCGGACCTTTCTGCGCGCATGTTTCGCCAACCCACCCAGGTAGAAGAACAGCAGCTGAACGTAATGGCCTCGCGTGGCGTCCAGCGAACCCAGATAACGGATACCGTCTCGATGGTCTCCTCGCCGGGCGACCCCGTGCCGTTGCTGGTCTCCCTCAAAGCCGTCGACCCCCATCAGTATCCCTTCTACGGCACAGTCGATCTGCAGCCGGCGGGAGATCTCCGCCACGTGCTCGCAGATTCGACCGTGGTGGTCGCCGAGGATCTGCTCATTCGCCTGCACACCAAGGTAGGATCGACCCTCAAGATCGGCGACAACACCTTCCGCATCGCAGCCGTTCTGACCCGCGAGCCGGACCGCATGAGCTCAGGCATGGGACTGGGTCCGCGGGTGATGATGACCCAGAGCGCGCTCGAAAAAACCGGCCTGATTCAGCAGGGAAGCCGTTCCGGCGAACGCTTTCTGTTCAAGCTGCCGGCCAACAGTAACGTCACCACCGTGCGCGCCCGCCTCGAACAAATTTTGCCCGACGCGCAAGTGACCGACTTTCGCGAGAGCAACCCCGCCTTAACCGACGGCTTGAAACGTTCGACCGGCCTGCTCAGCCTGATCTGCCTGGTAGCGATGGTCCTGGGTGCGATCGGTGTGGCCATGGCCATGCGCGCGCATCTGCAGCAACGGGTCGAAGTGCTGGCCATCATGAAGTCGATAGGCGCCCGTTCCTCGGATATCTTGCGCATCTATCTCTTCCAGACGATCCTGCTCGGCTTGGTGGGTGGAGTGATCGGCGTCTGCATGGGGCTGGGTGTGGAGTGGGTTTTCCCCACGCTGTTGGGAAAGTTCCTGCCCCTGCGCCTGGACCTTCAGCTTCCGTGGCATTCCGCGCTGGCGGGATTGGGCACAGGCATACTCACCACGGTTCTCTTCTGCTTACCTCCGCTGTTACAAATTCGCTCCGTCCGTCCAAATCTGGTATTGCGCAGAATGGTGGAAGAGCCCAGCGCAAAGCAGAGCTGGTGGGTTCGCCTGCGCCAGAGCAAGGCGGAATGGATCATCGCCGTCGTGATCCTGTTGGGCTTGGGCGCCATCGCCGCCGCGCTCTCCGACTCGGTCGTCGTCGGGCGCTGGTTCGCGGGAGCACTGTGCGCGCTGCTTATCGTTATCCTTGCCATGTCGGCGCTGACCCTGCGCATACTGCGCGGATTTTTGTCGCGCACCCGGATCCATCTGCAATCCGCGGTACGCCATGGGCTCGCGAACCTCTACCGGCCGGGCAATCAATCCGCCGCCGTGTTGGCCGCGTTGGGCACGGGCGTGATGCTGATCCTCACTGTCTTTCTCATGCAGCATGGTGTGATCGGGGAGATGAAGCTGACCTCAGGCCCGAACCTGCCCAACATTTTTCTGGTCGATATCAGCAGCAAGGAACTGGACGGCGTCAAGCACCTGTTGGCGCAGCAGCCGGCGATCGAGGGTGATGTGGAGACACTGCCCTCCGTTGCCGGCAGGATCATCTCTGTGGACGGCACGGCCGCCGATGGCCTCAAACTGAAGAATTATCCCAAGCGTCTCCTGCAGACGGTATCTCTCACCTGGTCGAGGGAACTGCCGGTCGGATCCAACATGGCGCAGGGAGCCTGGTGGGACAGGGACGACGGGCAATCGCTTGCCGTGACTGAGCACATTGCGCAACGTCTGAACCTTCATCTCGGTTCGCAAATCGTGTTCACTTCCAACGGAAAAACCATTCCTGCCAAAGTAACGGCGGTCCTCCGTCACAATGGCCAGCACGTTTATGCGCGCAGCGAATTCATCCTTACGCCGCGGGCTCTCGCTGGTCTGCCTGTAGTTTGGTATGGCGCCGCGCACGTGGACCCGAAGCAGGTAGGAGCCGTGCAGAGGGCGCTCTTCAACGTCTATCCCACCGTGACGGTGATCAACATTGCCGATGTGATTGAGACCATCCAGGGCGTGGTGCAGCAGATCACGATTGTCGTGCGCTTCCTCGCGGGATTCTCGATCCTTGCGGGAGCCGTCATTCTTGCCTCGAGCATTGCCAGCACCCAATTCCGCCGGGTGCGCGAGGTGGTCGTCCTAAAGACCCTGGGTGCGAAGCGAAACCACATTGCCGCCGTCTTCAGCGTGGAGTTCATCGTGCTCGGCCTGCTCGCGGGCTTTGTCGGTGTGATCTTCGCCAACCTGCTCTCTCGTGTGCTGTTGCACCGGTTAGATGTGGCCTTTCACGTCGAGTGGCTAGCGACGGGCTTGGCCCTGTTGGGAACAGCCGTACTGGCAACCGCGACCGGCTGGGCCGCCAGCTTCCGCATCCTGGGCCAAAAGCCACTACAAGTGCTCCGCGAGGAGTAGAGGAAGATCGAAGAAGCCAGTGGTCGGCCGCGTCCTCAAGCCGCAGGGATGCGTCTTATACGTAAAGAGTGCGGTCACTGTCCCCCATCGTCCAACAATACAACCGTCCTCTGTTTCCCTTCAGGCGAAACCTGAAGACTCTAGCCCCAGGAAAGCCCACCATGAGAAAGCGTTTTCTGCTCGCGGTCACCTTGGCAGTGCTCGGTGCAACGCCGATGTTCGCCGCTGGTCCTTCTTTCCACCCCGACGTTACGTTCAGCGGTTCGAGCCTTTCCGGCTGGCACACGCTTGGCCAGGCCAGCTGGCACGCCGAGAACGGCGAAATCACCGGCAAGCCTGAGTCGCCAGGCGGTGGCTGGCTGATGCTGGACCACTCTTACCAGGATGTGGGACTGTTTGCCACCTTCAAGTGCAGCGGCGGCTGTGAGGCCGGAGCCTTGTTCCGCGCCGAGAAAACCGCCGATGGCTGGAAGGGAACGTTCGTGTCCCTTACCGAACCCGACACCCCCTCCTATAGCGTGACCCTGGATGCGCAGGGCAAGATCCTGACCCGCGACCGGCTGCGCCGCGGCGGTGGATTGATGCGGGTGGCTCCCCCGCCGAACCCGAATGCGCCCCCGTTTCCACCCAGGCCCTCGTACGACGTGAAGCTCCCATTCACCCGGCCCGATACCAGCCTGCGTCCGAATGATTGGAACCAGGTCGAGTTCCTGTTCGACGCGAATATTGTGCGCGCGACTTTGAATTACGGCAGCCAAACCGGTGGCGTCGCCGATGAAGGCTACGGGCCGATCGCCCTCTATGTCGGTGGTACCGGAGAGGCGCAGTTCAAAGATATTGGCTACAAGAATCTGGGAATGAAGGTCCGGACTCCCGATAAGACTTCTCCGGATTTCCGCAGGGAGCAGATCAGCGACTTCTATTATTCGATGACCACCGCGGTGGCCGACTTTAATCACGACGGGCATCAGGATATCGTTTCCGGACCCTACATTTATTACGGCCCCGACTACACCAGGAGAAGCGAGATCGCGCTCGCCGAGTCGACCAGCCCTTCCACCTCGTTCAATTCCTGGTGGTGCGAGTTTGCGGATGACTTTACCGCTGATGGCTGGCCGGATGTGATCAACGTGACCTACGGAGGTCCCAACAGCGGCGTCTATCTGTACGTGAATCCCAAGGGAGAAGAGCGCCGCTGGAACGTGTACAAGGTGGTCCCCAACGTTCAGAGCGAAATTGCCACCGTGGCTGATATCGATGGCAGCGGCAAGCCCGCAGTGATCTTCATGGGAGACGGCTACGTGAGTTACGCCAAGCCTGACCCCGCCGATCCCACCGGCCCATGGATCGTGCACCATGTCTCCGAGCAAGGCTACGGGACGGCGCACGGCATCGGCGTGGCCGATATCAACGGCGACGGACGGTTGGACATCCTGAACGCTTATGGATGGTGGGAGCAGCCGCCGGCGGACAGCAGCCAGCCCTGGAAGTATTATCCCCAGGACTTCGGCCGGCACGGCAGCGGCGGCGCCCTGATGGGCGTATACGACGTGAACGGAGACGGCCTGAAGGACGTGGTGACGGCGCTGAATGCGCACCAATGGGGCCTGGCGTGGTTTGAGCAGAAGCGCGATGCGCAGGGAAACATTTCCTTCGTGCGCCACATGATCAGCGACGATCTGGGGACCCCGAAAGAGAATGCCGGAGGAGTGGTCTTCTCGGAGCCCCATGCCGCCTACTTTGCAGATATGAATGGGGACGGCATTCCCGATTTCATCGTAGGAAAACGGTATTGGTCGCACAACGCCGACTACCTGGATCCCGATCCTTTCGGTCCCCCGGTTCTTTACTGGTATAAGACGATTCGCGATCCCAAGGCGCCGGGAGGAGCGCGCTTTGAGCCGCAGTTGATCGACACGCGTTCCGGCGTGGGTTCGACCGTACTCGCCACGGATCTGAACAAAGACGGCGCCATCGATGTCGTCACCGGCAATAAGCTGGGCACGTTCATCTTCTGGGGCAAGAAGCACACTGAGAAGTAAACAGTGTTGGGCGGAAACAACACGGCTACCTGGTGGAGGCGCTCGGCCCGCGGCGTGTCCCCCACAGTTCGGATGCGTGAGAACCTAACCGATTGCAGCACGAGTCCAGCAGAGCCTGCCCTGCCTGCCCCGGCGTGCCGTGGGAGCTTGTCGAAGGGGACGGCTGAACTTCAGTCTTGTCCAAATTAGAATTTTCGGTTGGCTAATTTGGACAAGACCCCCTATCGATAGAGCCAACTCTGCGGAGATGCGCGCCTTTTCCGATAGCCACTGCTCTGATGCTTTGTATCAGGGCCTGACTTTTAGTCGGGCCGTATGGAAGGAGCCCATGAGGGCTTTAGCCCCTGAGGTACGCTCTTCTAGACCGAATGGCGAACTAAGTCCCGTCTTTTCGCGTCTCATTCAACAATCAAGAGCCAACCTGATTCAGTTCAGCCGAATGCCCCTCAAAGCAATCAACAAGTTGCATCCTCAGAAAAGCAATCGTTCCGCTAATTTGGACAGCTTTGGCTGAACTTAGCCCAAGGACGTAGTCCTGGGTAGAGATTCGCGAGGCGAAAAGTCCCGAAGGGGACGACTGGCAAATTGCCCGTATGCGGTGACATAGGCAGAGTATCAGGCAGGAATCACGATGGTGTGACCCTGCTTGCGCGCAAATTCCTGCAGTGCCCGGTCGAAGGTGACCAGCGTTGCCTGAAGTTCCCTCGCATACGCCAGCAGGAAGCAATCGCCGACCGCTTTCGGCGCCTGCCGGGCCGCGAAGGGCTCGGTGGTCTGACGGAATCCCGTGTCCAGGTTGCGCGGTTCAGGATACAACTCCACGCGCGGGTCTTCGAGCCAACGGTCGTAAACACCCCACGCTTTGCGGAGGGTCAACGTCTGGTCACCCATTACGGATACATTGGTGAGAAGACGCAAGAGCCCGATCTGGGTATACCGGGAAAAGACCAGCTTGTGATCGTCCGGCAGTATCTTCATCCATTCCCAGGCTCGGGTGCTATGAACGTGACCGGTGTCGGAGAGCGCCAGCCAGACATTCAGGTCAGGAAAAAACAAGGTCATGCGGGTTCTCATCCGTAGGGTACTGTGGACCACGCTTGCCGGAGCTGCGAATCAGAGGACCAGTGACCCGTCGCCCTTTTACCGTGCCTGGGTAGGTTTGCTCAATCGCATGCACGATCAGTGATCGAATCGAGGTGCCGGAGCGTTCCGCGCGGTCGCGCAGCCGGTCATGTAACGGTTCCGGAATATCGATCGTGGTACGGACTGCCATGCCATGATTATGGCACAAGCGATAGGAATATGTTTCAAACATTTCCTTGCCTACTCACTACGCAAGGAATCAATCGGATTCACTTTGGCCGCACGCAGCGAGGGGATAAGGCTGGCGACGACGGTCACCACAGCGAGCAGCACCGCGGCGCCGGCGAGTGTGGCCGGATCGCGCGGCTTCAATCCAAAAAGTAGCGTCCCGGCGGCGCTGGCCGCAGCGAGGGACAGGCCCGCGCCGAGCACCAAGCCGGCGACCAGCAGGATTGCGGCGTTGCCGAGAATCATGGCGGTAATGTTGGTTCGTTGCGCGCCCAGAGCCATGCGGATGCCGATCTCGGTCCTCCGTTCGGTTACCGTGTACGACATCACGCCATAGAGGCCGGTCATAGCAAGAACCACGGCGAGCGCGCCGAAGAATCCTGAAAGCGTAGCCAGCAGCCGCTCGGGCAGCAGTGATTGCTGAATCTCGTCTTCGAACCCTTTGAAGTCGAAGCTGATTCCGGAGCTCACGTCCCGTATGGTGCGCCGAATCGCCTGCTCCTCTGCATCCATCGGCAGCCTGGATCGGACGAGCACCTGCATGGTGTTCTCCGTGTCCTTATCCTGCGCCAGCGAGAGATAGGCAATTGGTTCGGCAAAGCGCCGGATACCGCGATATTTCGTGTTTCTTACCAGGCCGACGATCTCGTTCAGCTCCGCGGGGCGCGTCGGAGTCGCCTCACGCCAGAAGCGCGCTCCAATCGGATGCGCGCCCAGCCCGAGCTTTGAGGCCAATGCCTCGTTTACAACAGCGGCGCGCGGGGACTGGGTCGCATCGTGGTCATCGAAATCGCGCCCTGCGATGATCGGAATACGCAGGGTATTGAAATACCTTGAGCTGACGCCGCTGAAGTTTGAGTGCTGCCGCTGGGTTGAATCGTGACCGGCGATCCACACACCGTTGCTCCAACCCTCGCCACCTAGTGGCACGATGTTGGTGTTGGCTGCCTCATCCACACCCGGAGTGGAGCGTATGCGATCGAGTAGCTGGCGCTGGAATGCCGCGCGCCGATCGACTGGGATTTGCAGACGCGTGAAATCCAATCTCGTGATCAGTACGCCTTTGGCCTGGAAGCCCAGGTCATCGATCAGCAGGTTGCGTAGACTCTGCGTGAACAGCAGCGCGCTGAACAGCAGCACCAGAGAGAGAGCTATCTGCGACACTACCAATGCGCCGCGAAACCCCAGCCGCCCCCGGCTTGCCGTCATGCCGTGGCCGCCCGCCTTCATCGCCGCACCTGGAGGCGTACGGGAAGCCCGCAGCGCAGCAGCTAACCCGAAGAGCAGGCATGTGAGCAACGAGATCCCCAGCAGAAAGGCAAACAGGCGCCAGTCCAGCTTGAAGTCGAGAGAGATATTCAGATACGCCACAAGCTCGCGAGTCAAGGCCTGAGCCAGCGCTACTCCGGCCAGAGCCCCTGCAATCGACAGCAGCAGGCTCTCCCCCAATACCAGCCGGATCAGCCGCCACCGCCCCGCGCCGATGGCCAGCCGCACCGCCATATCTCGTTCGCGCGCGGTCGTCCGGGCCAACATCAGGCTAGCGAGGTTGGCGCAGGTGATCAACAGCACCAGCCCTGCGATCCCCAGTAGAAACCGCAGCGGATCGGAATACCTTTCGCGAAGCATCGACACGCCTGCCGCTGAAGGTTCTGCGGTGAGCTTCATCGCGAGATAGTCCTTCACGCTCTCCGGTGGATAACCCGCCCGAAGCGTCGACGCGAAGATGCCAGGAGAGGTGGCTCCAAGATGCGCCGCCACTTGCTGGACTGACCATGCCGGATCGAGCCTGCCAATGACCGAAAGCCACCACTGCGTGCTCGAGTTCAGATGGTCAGTCGTTTCAAGGTAAGGTTGCGCGCAGACGGGCACGGCCACGTCAAAGTTGCTGCCAACCGCCACCCCGAAAAAGTTTGCCGGTGTGATGCCGATCACCTCCACGGACTTATCGTTGAGCCTCAGCTTTTGACCCAGCGCCGGGCGGCCGCCGAACTCCTGCTGCCAGAAGCCATAGCTGATGACTGCGCCCGGCGGTCCGCACCCGGGCCGGTCATCCTCCGCGTTGAAGAGTCGCCCGGCAATCGGCCTGATTCCCAGCACGCGGAAGAACTCGCCGCTTACGTAGAGGCCATTCACAAAACGGGCATCGCCGCCCGAATCACGCGAGAAATCGACGGCGCCCCACGCAGCTAGTCCCGAGAAGCCCTGGTGATCCTCGCGCAGCTTCTCCCAAATTGGATTGTTGACCACCGGATAACTGCTGGAAACATTGCCGCGCGCCTTATCCAGATTGGGCAGGCGGACCTGGACCAATTCCTGCGGGTTCTTCACCGGCAGCGACTGCAGCAACACCGCATCGAGCAGCTCGAAGAGTGCCGTGTTGGCGCCAATGCCCAGCGCAAGCGTGGCGGCCACCACGAATGAAAAGCCTGGGTTCTTGACGAAGACGCGCAGGGCACTCCGCACATCGTGCCAGAGGCTCTCGAGCCCTAGGGCAGTATCTTCCGCCGAGACCCGTTCGCGCATGACTATGGGATTGCCGAAGCGCCTGCGCGCATCCTGCTCCGCTGCTTCGCGGCTCATACCCTGCGCCATATTGTCGTCGATGCACATGGCCAGGTGTTCCCGCAGCTCAGCGTCAATCTCGTGCTCCATGCGCGCGCGCCTTCCCAGCGACAAAATTCTTCGCAAGAGTGCCATCGTTATACCTCACGCGAAATGCAGAATCGCGTCCACGCCTCTGACTACCTGCGCCCAGTTCTTTTCGCGGCTGGCAAGCTGCTCCCGGCCCGCACGCGTGAGCGTGTACCACTTGGCCTTGCGCCCATAGTCGGTGATGGCCCAACTGGCGCGTACCCAGCCGTTCTGTTCCATTCGGTGCAATGCGGGGTAGAGCGAGCCCTCTTCCACAATGAGGAGCTCGTCGGTGACACGCCGGATATGCATCATGATGCCGTAGCCGTGCATGGAATCCAGATGCGAGAGAGTCTTGAGGATCAGGAGATCGAGCGCTCCCTGCAGGTCATTTTTTGCCATGTCTAAGCTCTCCTCGCCTAAACCCTAGATAGCGAGGGTAGACGCGCTGCACCCTAGATGTCAAGGGGAGAATAGAGACATCCCCCACCCTTTTGGGTTCTGTCTATGACCCACACGTCGATGAGTCGACAAAATACCGCTGGTTGTCGCGTGCGATGTTGCAGATGCAACATGGTTATGTTGTAATAGCAACATGGAGGCGGTAAAGCCATGAGTGAGGCTCTCGACGCGATCTTCCAAAGGCGAGCGATTAAGGTTTTTGAGTCCGCGGAAATTCCCGACGGGCTCCGCGAGCAAATTCTCAATGCAGCGCGCCATGCTCCTTCAAGCTTTAACATCCAGCCTTACAAGTTTTATTGGGTGCAGTCGGCCGCGAAAAAGCCGGCGGTGGCCAAGCTGTGCCTCGGGCAGGAGCCCGCCGAAACCGCGTCCGCACTCGTCGTGGCCGTTGCAGATCTCGGATCTCTTTCTGCCACGCCGCAAGCCCAGTTGCAGTGGATGCGCAAAAGCAACTTCACCGAAGAAAAAATTCGCGACTACGAGCGGAAATCAAAGATCGGCCGCATTCTGTTCAAGTCCGGGCCATTTGGAATCCTTGCTCCAATCAAATGGACCTTCTTCCGGCTGTTAGGTCTGTGGAAGGTGATCGGGATGCCACCGCTCTCCCGGCAGGACTTATTCAAATGGGCGACGAAGAGTACCTCGTTGGCATGCCAGAATCTAATGATCGCTGCTGAAGCCCTGGGACTGAACACTTGCCCGATGGAAGGCTTTGACGGCCGCAGGCTCACTCACTATCTAGGGTTGTCCAGCCGGCGCCACGAGATTGTCATGGTGATCGCCATCGGGAAAAGATCTCGCGCCTATAGGGAACCACCGCAGTGGCGCAGATCTCTCGATGCGACGGTAACTGTCCTATGAAGGTCCTCGCTCAGCAAGAGATTCCCGATGACATTCTGAAAGGCTCGATACTCGCCCATATCGCAGCCGCCTATTTCTCGGTGGGGAAGAGGCTGGAACGAAAAACCCAGTGCTCGGCGACGCGCGGTTTTATCTTGTCGACCTTGCGTGACGGAGCGCAGCTGAATCAGAATCAGATTGCCACGCTCCTGGGTATCGACCGGACCGTCGTACATCGGGCTATCAAGTCACTCACTCAGGAAGGACTCGTCTCAGAGCACAAAGAAAAATCTGGGAGGGCCATTCGCGTCCAACTAACGCCCAAAGGCAAACAGTACCGGCGCCGGCTCATCGAAGCTAGGGTAACCGCTGACAAGAGTGTGCAGCGGCAAATGACCCCGGAGGAGCGTGAGATTCTTCTCAGGCTCTTGAAGCGCGTTGCAGAATGTGAGTTCTGATGACGGTTTGCTGTGGAAGAGTATGGCCTGTGGGCCGTACATAGCTACTCAATCAGCTCTCTCTAACCATTCAATCGCGGCCATCCCGGAAAAGCCTGGGAGCGAAGTCATTCAAGTCTCTTCGCCAGGTAAGCCATTCGTGGGCCGTGCCGGGTGAAGAGAAATAGACGTACTTGACACCCGCCTTGTCCAGCATCGTCCGAAAGCTCCCAATAGCAGCCGGGAAAGGATTAGGTTCCTGGGTGCCCATGCCCAGCCAGAGCAGCTTCACCTTTGCGTTGAACGCCGCGCCGTCTTTGAATACGCCGTTGAAAGCCGTTGCCGGATCGAGTGCATCCGTGCTCAGCCCGTTCATCGTGCCGCTGAATCCAGCCATGTAGGCAAAGGTGTCCAGATGGCTTGTTGCCACATGCAAAGCCTGGTTGGCTCCCATCGAGAGGCCGGCCATCGCACGATGTTCGCGATCCGGAATCGTCCGGAAACTGGAATCGATCATCGGGATAACCTCGTGGATCATCACGTCCTCGAAGGCGCCGGTTCCGGGTGAGCGGCCGGTAGTCGCCGGCCCGAATGGACCGGCCGGCGCAGATGCGTAGCCGTTGTCCATGACGATCATGAAGGGAACCGCCTTCTTCTCGGCAATCAAATTGTCGAGAATCAGGTTGGCGTGGCCCTGGAAGATCCATCCGGTCTCATCCTCCCCCGAACCATGCTGCAGATAGAGCACCGGATAGCGTGTGCCCGGGTTCGCATCGTAGCCCGGCGGCGTGTAGACGAAGCAGCGCCGCCACTGGCCGGTGATCTTCGAGTGGTAATCGCGGATGCGGACATCGCCGTGCGGCACATCCTTTTTCAGGTAGTAGCTGACTCCATCCTCCGGCACTTCCAGGCCGCTGGTGTCTTTTCCCGTGCCGAAATACGTATGGCTGGCGGGGTCGTTCATGCGAACGCCGTTCACATCGAGCGCATAGTAATGGAACCCCTCAACCAGCGGGGGTGTTGTCACGCTCCACACTCCATCGCTCCCCCGCGTCATCGGGAACTTCTTCCCTGTGATATCCACATCCACAGACTTAGCCTCGGGCGATTGGAACTGGAAAGCCACGCTACGGTCGGGAAGCACGCGTGGATAGGTCGCGCCCAGCACATTCGTCGTTGCCGGCCGGGCATCTTCGACGGTCGATGCGCGCACTCCCTCCGGCGTCCGGCGCCAGGCAAAGTAGGCATCGAGCGCTTTCAGTCCCTCAGGATTGGGAAGCGGGCCGGTGTGCGCCGTTCCCGCGAAGTACATCAGCTCAGGATGCTCCTCATCGAAGGCCGGCCATTTGGGCATATCCTTACCGTTCGGGTCTCCGTACTTCGCGAAGTTTGTCCAGTACGTCCCCATGCTGTCGGAGATTGCCAGGTCGGTGGAAGTCGGTTTTCCAGAAGGCCCGCCGGTCGGATGACCGAACACATATTCCACTTCCATGCCGTGCGACGAGCCATGCCCGGCCTGCGGCGAATCTGCCGGATACTGCGGGTGCTGATCGAAGTAGTAATAGTATGCCTTCGATTTTCCCAGGGCTGTTTGCATGCGCGCCCACGTCCAGGTATGCCAGCCAAAGGCAGCGTCTCGGGTAAGATCGCGCGCGCTCTTCGGCACTGTGTTCTCGCCGGCCGGGTAGGCCTGGAGCAGGCTGTCCGCGAAGCTGCCATAACGCGCCCGTACCTGGGCAACATAATCCTGCGGCGTGTGCGGCGGACCAAAGGTTGCGCCTTCATCGGAGTTGTAGCCAACCAATATGGGCACATCGCTGAACTTCTTTTCTTCGTACAGCTTGTATTGGTCGTCGGGAATCACCCATCCATCGACCACTGGCCATGCCGCGCCGCGCACGGTCTGCGCAGCCGCCACCAATTTTTCCGCGGGAACCTTGCGAAGATCGGCGATCGATGTGGCGCCGGCGCTTTCCACGAACTCTTCGCCGGAGCGTTCGGCAATCGAGAGCGGCCGCATATTCTCCCCAGGCATCCCGGCGGCGCGCGGGGGCCCGAAAGATCCGCCGCTTTCCGAGATCGCTCCCTGGATCAGCCCTTTCGCCAGAGGGGAAACACACAACTGGCTTACGGCGATGGCTCCTGCCGACTCGCCAAAGATCGTCACCTTGTGGGGATCGCCCCCGAACGCGGCAATGTTCTTCTGTATCCATTGCAGCGCCGTAATCATATCGAGCAGACCGTAATTGCCCGACACATGTTGCGGTGACTCTGCGCTTAACGCCGGATGCGCGAGAAAGCCGAGCGCTCCCAAACGGTAACCGATGCTGACCACCACAACTCCCTTTTGCGCCAGCTTCTCACCGCTGTATGTTGGAACGGCGGTTCCTCCAACAATAAATCCGCCACCGTAGATCCACACCAGAACCGGGACCTTCGCTGAGGCTGACTTAGCGGGACTCCAGACATTGAGATAGAGGCAGTCCTCGTTCGTGGTTATTCCCGGGATGCTTTGCGGGCACTGCGGAGCGAACTTATCCGCGGCTCGTACGCCTTCCCAGTGTCCCGCCGGCTGGGGAGCGCGCCACCGCAGATCGCCCAGTGGCGGCGCCGCGAAAGGAACGCCGCGATAGATCGTCAGACCATTCTCGATTGTGCCTTGCAGCACGCCCTGTTCGACTCTGGCGGTGGGAGCCGCAGCACTGCTCGCCCACGCGACTGCCAGGACGGTGATTGCCAACCAGACCCTTCTCACCTTCGATCTCCTATTCACAGTGGTATTTCGATGGGCACGCGAGACTGCGATTATTTCCAGTAAACGTATACAGAAGCAATCCCACGATGGGCAAGTGAAAACAATCGGAGCTTAGGATGCATGGGTTTTCAACCTCCTTCACAAAGCCGTCATCCTGAGAGAGCCTGTGACTTTTCGGCACCTCTCACCAGTTGTGCTTTAATCCCTTCACAAAACCGTCATCCTGCCTGCCCCGGCGAGCCGTGGGAGCGAAGCGCCTAACAGATCTGTCGCATAAAGAAATGTATAGCGCGAAGCCGAAGGACCCCGGCGATGCTCATTTGCAGATGCTATTCGGAGCTTTAAGGCGGAATACCGTCAGGAAAGATTGAACTCACAAGCTCCGAGTGTGGGATGGGGCATTGGGGGCTGTACAACAGAGAATTCTGTAACCATGACCGCGACTTGCGGTCCGCGAGCTAAAACCTGCGGATCACGCGCTCCATGCCGGAACGATATCCATCAATCCAGCGTGAGCGGCGACTGTGACTCGATCTTCGCCGGATCCAGCTGGATGTCGAAGCCCGGTCCGGTCGGCAGAGCGATTTGCGCTTTCACCGGAATCATGGGATTGCTCTCGAAATGGTAATAGTGCTCCATCTTCAAAATGAGGTACTCCCCCAGGGGGAATGTCATCGGAGACTGGCTAGCGATAATATTGATCGCCGCGCGCAGACTGTGACCATGCGGAATTACAGGAATGTCGTGCAGAGACGCTACCGTGCCAATCTTCAGCAGCTCAGACGTTCCTCCGCACCACTCCGGATCAGCCTGCACGACCGAGAGTCCAGTCGCCTGCAGATAACGCTCCACCTCCCATCGCCCGTAGAAGTGCTCCCCTGAAGCAATCGGAACTGTCGTGCTCCGATGAATTTCGGCGAAGCTGCTCGATCTTCTCCGGATGCGTAACCTCTTCCATCCAGCGCGGGTGATACTTCTCCACCTGGTGCGCCCACTCGAGCGCATAGTTCTGATCCCATCCACTGAAGGCATCGAACATCAACTCGGTATCATCGCCTACGGTCTCGCGCAGAATGCGGACAAGCTCGACATTCTTCGCCATACCCTCCGGACCTGATCCCGGCCCATAACCAATAAACCACTTCTGGTACCGATAGCCGTCATTCTTGTTGATCAGTGCGCGCCGGCGGACGGCCTCCGGCTCCAGAGAGAAGCCAAGGCAGCTCGCATACATCTCGACCGACTCGCGCGTAGGACCGCCCAGCAGCCGATAGACAGGAACATCGTAGTAGCGTCCACGGATATCCCACAGCGTGTTGTCCACCGCGCTGATCGCCATCATGAAGATGCCGTCGCGCGATTGGCGGTTGGAGCGATACATCTGGTCCCAGAGTGCCTCTCCTGCAAGCGCATCCTTCCCGATCAGGAACGGCTTCAAGTCCGCTTCAACAATCAGGGCAGCATCCTTTTCGATCGGGCCGTAGAGCCCATCCAGACCAGACGCGGTCCGGATCCGCACATAGATTGCCGTGGTCTTCACCTCGTGCATGCCTGCGGGTTTATCCACGGGAAAAGGACGCCGGAACTGAGCATAGATATCGAGCGGATTTACCTGTGCCTGGTGATTGACTCCGGCCTCCGCCATGTACCGTCCATGCAGCTCAAACACTTCCACTGCCTTAATCGTCAACGGCCCACCCTTCATTGCGGTGGTCTGGGGCGGAGCAGCTACGGTTTGAGCAAAGGCGCTCGGGCTCATCGTGGCGAAGGCAGTCACCGCCGCGCCGCGCAGAAACGAGCGTCGGCTGCCGGATGTGGAGGATGGACGAAGAAGGGAAGTATCTGCATTCATAATTTGTTTTGACCCTTGTATGGAATCAGGATTCTCTGTCGTGTCGCTCGGCCCTTGAGGCGGTCGGCGATCCAGGCCAGCGGAGGCATCAGCAGCACCACGGCAGTGCCCACCAGAATCCGCCGGTAGATGGCCAGGTCCAGCGTCTCCTGGTAGCCCGACACCGCCATCAGCGCGGTAAAGACAAAGTAGGTCACAGGGTTGAACAGAACAATCATGCGCAGAGCGCGCGCGCCTGTGCAGGAGCGATCATCGGTGGTCAGCCTGAGTGGTAGCGCCCCCACGCCGGCGAGCGGCTCCGTCACAGGTATCCATGCGAACCGGTGATCGACATCCATCCACTCGAGTACCCGTCGCAGCCGTTCCGCAATGCCGGAGGAGGGATCATACGCTACCTTCATCGTCTGCGAAGGCCACGTGACAAATGCGAACGACGCCGCGCTCATGGAATAGAAGAAGAGAGTAAAGGTGTTGCCAACAAAGAGGCAAAGGCCGCATTGAAAGAGAATATTCAGCAATGCGCCCCAGTAATAGAGCCGCGGAATGAGAAGCGGCGGTACGACTCCGAGTTCGGTGACGATCGTAAGCCAGCACATAATGCGGCCAAGCCAAAGCTTCGGAAGCAATGCATCCAGCAAAAGGTACGCGCCCTCATGCAGCCTGTGCACCGCCCAGAACTCGAAAAAGACGCCGGTCTGCCAGTCACGATCCAACAGCTTGTTTAGGCCTGCACCGAAGTAGGTGAGGGCAAGCTGCCAGCGAATAAACGGAGGGCCACCCGGCTTATAGAGTCCGGCGAACAGAAACATCAGCCCGCAAAAGGTCTTGTTGTTTCCGTAATACGCCTTGGAAGATACGACTGCGAGCAGCATGGTCGCTCCAATCGCCAGCGAGGCCCACTGGATGCGGCGGTTGAAAAGGATCGCCAGAGCGGAGACGAAGAAAACAACCTGAATCGTGTGTTGAAAGAGCGGCCCAGGGAGCGAGTCGATCCAGGGAATAAAAGAGAGCCACGGGTCTGGAAGCAGGCGGACATGATTGGTCAGTAGTACAGCGATCGCCAGCACCTTCACCAGAATCGCAATGTTCGTCGGCAGACCCGTACCCGTGCAGCGAAGCGGATTCCAGGAAGGCCTAAGAGGAACGTCGAAACCGCTGGGAACCTGTGCCTTTGAGGAGATCTCCGTATTCACCTCTCGAATGTCCGCTTGCACCGGAAATGACGCCCATATGGAAGCGCCGGCCCTGACGGTTGAAGTTGCGCTGATGTTTTGTATCAGGGCACGACTTCAGTCGGGCCGCAAAAGTCGCAAATGACGAGGGCTTTAGCCCCTGCGGTCCTTTTCCCCCTCTCGATTCGGCCTCGGGAGCCTTCGTCAGTTTGTCTAGTCGATCCGGCCGGTAGCGCCAGCCATTTCAGAAGTACAGTTTAGCCGCGAGTTGTATCTCTCGCGAAGTACGCTGGAAAAGAAAAGGCTGCCCCGCACTGGTGATCGTGCCGGCGGCCGTATTCCCAATCTGCGCGTTGGGGTTATTGAACTGCGGTGTGTTGAAGACGTTGAAGGTCTCGGCACGGAGTTGAAGATGCCGAGCCTCGGACCTGCCCAGCCCGATGTCCTTGAAGATCGAGACATCGACCTGTTTCGTGCCAGGTCCATAGAGAATATTCCTTCCCACATCGCCGTAGGTGTAGTTGCCCGGAGAGACAAAGTCCGCAGTATTGAACCATTGGTGGATCGACTGATTCGCCACCTTGCCGGAACCAATACGGTTGGCCCACTGGGTAGTGCTTCCAGCGTTCAGCAAGCTTGAGGCCATCACCGGCGTAAAGGGAGAGCCGGTGGCGAAGCTGTCAATGCTGTTGATTTGCCATCCTCCAATCAGGATCTGCGAAAGCCCGCTCGCTCCCGAGGCAAACTTCATATTCCTCCCGAACGGAAGTTTGTAAGACCAGCTCAGCACGGCGATGTGGCGAATATCAAAGTCCGAGTTGCCACGATGTGCGTTCAGATCAAAAGCATTCTGCAGACCCACCAGGTTGGCGTTGCCGCTGGAGGAGTCGATGCTGTGCGATAAGGTGTACGTCCCCTGGAAGTCCAGACCGTTTGCCAGCCGGTTTTGATACGTCATCTGCAACGAATTGAAGGCCGAGGTCGCGCAGTAGCAGTTCAGAGTGCCATCCGCGAAGTTGGGATAAGCACGGCGGCTGGCCACCGCGCCTGGTCCGGGAACCGGCTGGTTGATGTTCGGGTTCACAAGGATGTGCACTCCGGTCTGCCCCACGTAGGCAATCGAGACCACATCGTGCGAGGTAATCTGCCGCTGCACGTTCAGGTTGTACTCGTTCGCCGAACCGTTCGGGTTTCTGCGCTGATACGCCTGAAAAGCCGATCCCGCAGTGGGGAACAGCGCAGGACGGTCGGGAGGAAAGCCTGCGGAAATGGGCTTGGCCGCCGCGAAGCCTTTCACGCTCGAGGTATCGTTGGTCACGTTCAGCGACCCGTTGAACGGCGCATTCTTCGACATTGGATTCGAGTTGTAGGTTTCGTAGGCGTAAAAGATACCAAAGCCGCCACGCACAACCGTCTTCGAGTCGATGCTATAGGCGAAGCCGAAGCGGGGAGCGAAATTGGTATATCGGCCATCGACAACCGTGTCACCAGGGAAGGAGCCCGTCCCTACCGGCACCAGAGCGCCACTGCCCGACGGATCAAACCCCGCGAGTCGGTTACTCCGCTCTTTCCATGCCGTTACCAGGTCATCGCGCAGACCGTAGTTCAGCGTCAGCTTTGGTGTGACCCGGTAGCTGTCCTGAATATAGAAGCTCGGCCGAAAACGTATCAGACTGAAGAACTGCGAAACATCAAGTTGTGAGGTGGAATACTTGCCATACAGGAAGTCGGCCAGACCCAGCCCCGTGTAGGTGCCGGTGAACGCTATCGTCCCGTTTGGATGAGCCGGCGTGAGGAACGCAAATCGTGTGCTCATGTAGTTCACGCCCATCTTGATCTCATGCTTGCCGCGGATCAGCGTCAGCGCGTCATCGACCTCCCAGAGGTTGTTCACCTTGGTGATGTTGCCGTTGCCATCGCCGAGCGTGGCATTGCTCGAAATGGTGATGTTGGTAAAGCCGGGAATTCCGCCCGCGTTTGCATTGGGGATTCCGTAGTCTTGTCCCGCGGTGCCCAGCATATCGCCTTCGGTCACGATGCTCTCTGTCAACCGCGAGTACCCAAGGCGAGTTTCGGAGTAGACTCTCGGTCCGAACGACCGCCCGTAGCCCAGCACAACCTGCTTCCCCGGCGCAAGCGTAATGCCGGGATAACCTGGGCCGCCGCCAATGGCAGGCGAAGGAAGATATCCCGGATTGTTGGTATTCGCATGCTCCTGGCTGTATCTCCCGAAGATGGAGGTCGTTGAGTTGCGGTAGTCCACACGCACATCGCCCTGATCGATGATGTTATCCAGCTTGCCGTTGTAGATGTAGTTGCTCGTCGTTGCGCCCGCAGACCCGTAGTTTGGCAGAGGGAACAAGGCAACCAGCTTGGCCGAGGTCGGATCGATGGAGGTTACCTGGTTGTTAGGCAGCGGAATACGGCTTGCCGCTGGGAGCGCGGCAGTTCCCGGAACATACAGCTTCTTGCCATAGCCCGAGAAGTCTCCAGCACGAAACGCCGCCGTGGGCACCGTGCTGATGGACGTCTGGCTCTGAGCCTGTCGTTTGCCTTCATAGTCGACAAAAAAGAAGAGTTTGTTCCTTCCGTTGAAGAGATGCGGAAGGATGACCGGTCCCGAGAGGTTGCCGCCGAACTGATTCATATGGAACGGCGGAATCGGTTGTGAGTGCTGGTCGAAGTAGTTCTTCGCGTCCAGAGCGGAGTTGCGCAGGAATTCGTAGGCAACTCCATGGAACGCATTGCCTCCGGAACGATAGGTCACATTGATGATCGACGGGCCGCCCCCGTAGGCCGCCGGCGCCGCACTCGTCTGCACCTTGAACTCCTGAATCGCGTCCACCGGCGGATAGAAGAGCAAAACGTTCGCGTCGGCATCAACGCTCTGAATACCATCGAAGAGGTAGACGCCCACGTCGGAAGGGTTGCCGTTGACCACCGATCCACTGGTGCCTCGACCCGCGGTGTAACCGCCGTTGGTAGAGTTGGTGCCGTTTCCCTTATTGTTCACCCCTGGGGCGAGCTGCACCAACTGAGTGAAGTTGCGGCTATTCAGCGGCAGATCGACAACCTGCTGCGTGGTTCTCACATTGCTTACATCCGACGAGACCGTCTCCAGCATCTCGCCGGAGGCATTCACCGTTACACTTTCAGTCGTGGCTCCAACGGACATGTTGATGTTCAGCTGGAACTTCTGGCCGACAACCAGCTCAAACGTGCGAACCTCATCCTTCAGCCCCGTCTGTTTTACCGTGACCTGATATCGCCCGGGCTGAACCGCGACGAAGGACCATTCGCCCAACGAGTTGGAGACGGTGTTGCGACCCGCATTCGTTGACAGGCTCTGAAGCTCCACCCTGGCGTTGGGGATCACGGCTCCTGTCGCATCCTGCACGATTCCCTGTACTGAGCCGGCCTCAAACTGAGCAGAGGCGCCTGCGCAGGACAGCAGCACAAACAACAGAAAGGAGACGATACGAGTTGCTGTGAACATGACTGTTACTCCTCGGGGATGGGATTGGGGCTTTACGGAAGCGATTCCAGCGGAGCCCGTATCGCGGATTTCGGCGTCGGAGATGACCATCTTTGTTGTCCGTCTATCGGTCGGTCAGCCTGTCTGACAATTCGGCCAATTAAAAATGGCCGAAGTTTGCCCGCGGGCACTATAGCTCTTCTTTTGCGAAAAGGTCAACGGACGCGTCTTAGGCCGCGACTCAGACCCTCACAAGCTCAGGTCTGAGTCGCGACATCTGGATAAAATCTGTGGTACATTCGCGCCGTAAGCCCGGATTGGCCGGCAGGAGAGGAGATGATGAGAGTCGTAATACCGCTACTGCTTCTCGGCTTCCAGATCTTCGCTATTGGCTACGCTCGCACGGTCTCCACTCGATACTTCTGCTGGGCCCCGTACGACACCCAGACGGAGTATGACGCCACCGCCATTGTCAACGGACATGTGCTCACCGCCGGCGAATTTCGCGCTCGCTATCGCCGGCCGGAACACGGCTCCGACAATCGTTCACCACAACATGTGATCGACATGCTCGCCCAGGCAGAGGCCAAGCACGAGAAGCTTGGCGACAAAACTACAATTGAGATGAAATACCGCATCAACGGCAAAGAACTGCTCGAATGGCACTGGCCCGAGTCTCATTCCTGATTCGCCGTTAGCGCCTTTCGATGGCGTTGTGGCTGCTCTTAAGAACGAGGGATCAGCATGACCGCGCACGACGCAATTGTGGTCGGCTCCGGGCCGAATGGTATCTCGATCCAGGCACGGTTTCTGAGAACTCCGTTTCCAGGGGCAGGCTCCTGCGGGACCCAGGTTGCCATCGATAGGTTCACGCAGACTCTTCAGTCGTGCCGTTTATTTTCCGTAAGATGCTTCCATTTCGAACCCCCCTGAAAAGTGCGCAAAAAGAGCAAAAAGAGCAAAAAGCCTCCTACTGATCTTCTGCCGGCTCTTCACTCTCCACCATGGCCGACCAGTGAGTGGAGGGCCTGCCTCCGGTGGGTTGGCTGCGGAGACTCACTGCGCGGAGGGTAACAAGTGTTTCCAGGGCAGCGTCGATGCGGTCGCTCTCGACGTGACCGTGAAAGAGGCGCATGATGTTGGACTTCGACAATTGGCCGGAGGCTTCGATGGCTTCGCGGATGCGGTCGGCAATGGGATCGCCGGTGGACATGCCGAAAAGAAGAGAGGCACTGGCGTAGCAATAGTCCCATACGGCGAGGGCCGCCTGAAGATGAGGCAGGGCGATGACGGAGGTGGAATCGAGGGCGGCGTAAATGGCGCTGAGGCGCAGGACCTGAGCCTCGGCACGGCTGGTAGCGGCACCGCGCAGGCCGGGCTGGAGCTGGCTCAAGAGAGGATAGCGGTCGTGCCAGAGTTCACGGGCGGCAGGATCACGGCGGAAGAGGATTTCAGGAGTCGCAGAGGCCCAGTCAAGAGCGCGGCGGAGGTCGCGGGTGATGGGAGCAAGATCGCCGGCGCTGAGGGTTCCGCCGTCGGGAATGCAGCTGCTGCGATGTACCCAGGTCCAAAGACAGCGATTGGCAAAACCATTTTGTGTTTCGGTGCGGCGGAGATTTTGAGCGAGCTCACGCTGGGTGATGTGGGCGATGAGACTGATATGGGTGCCGGTTGCGCGCAGGTGCTGTTGCATATCGGGCGCGGAGAGATCGCCACTATCCCAAGCGCACCGCAGCATGGGGGATAGGTGTCCGTTGCCACACTTGAGAGTATGAAGGAGGGAGGCGAATTCCTCAGAGAGGACGAGCAGCCGGCGGTCGGCGGGGGACGGCTCGTCGCGCAAGGCAGAGACGAGGCCATTGGCGGTAGGGCGAGCGTTGGTGATGCGGGTGGAGAACCAGGTTTGGTCTACCCCGGCGAAGAGACGAGCGATCTGACTCCAGCTGGTGCCCTTGCGGGCTTTGCTGGAATCGCCTACGAGCACGACGTAGAGGTTCAGGCTGTGGCGGGTGGCATCGACCATGCAGTGGGGGCCGCGACCGACCAAGTTGCCGAAGACGGCCAGAAGCTGAAGGAGAATGGAGGCCGGATGAGCCTCGGTGTGGGGAGCGATGGTGCGGACGGCGAGTCCGGCGAGACCGTGGAGAGCGGCTTCGCCCAG
The DNA here is from genome assembly GCA_963850235.1 of uncultured Acidobacteriaceae bacterium. Lineage (GTDB taxonomy): Bacteria > Acidobacteriota > Terriglobia > Terriglobales > Acidobacteriaceae > PALSA-350. Next base: position 135,508 of record CAWKKM010000026.1, read on the forward strand.
GCTGGGATTCGCGTCGCGTCTGGGCCGCGGCGTGCGCGTAGCTTCGGGTAAAGGCGCCCGGTTAGAAGACGACGGGGGCCGTTGTTCGGATTGTTGTTTGGACAGAAGATCGAGGAGTTCGGTCTGACGTCTTTCGATATCGGCAAGTGTCGGTACGTAGGGCTGACGTATACCATTGGCCGTTTGTCTTAGCATGTTTTGACCTCAGCTATGACGCTATCGGCCCTCAGCCAACGCGTCCATAGCGCCGGCGCAAAAAGATGAGGAAGGATGGGAGGTTATCTCGTAGTAAACACCTGCCACCATGTTTGAACGAATTTCATTCCTCTTCACCCAATCCTCCCGGTGATGGAGGCGTATAGGTTCCGACCGATTTGGGATTGGTAAGGACCTGGCGAATTTGCCTTGGAGGCTCCGAGCGAGGCCGAAGGATCTGCGTTTCTCTTCACCAGTAACCAATCCGAGCTGGAAACAAAACCTTTCCCATTGTCATCCCGAGGCCGTGACCTCGCCTGCGGCGAGGTCATGAAACCAATGAACAAAATACGGCCCAAATCCGCTGTTGATTCTATTTGGCTTAACGTTTTGTATATAGGGAGAGCCTGTGACTCTTGATTTTCCGCATAGATTGCGGCCGGAAAGCATTCTCAGAGCTTGTGACTTTTTCGATCTGCTGTGTTTTCCGCACCCCTCACCAGACGTCCTTCAAACCTCCGCAAACCGTCATCCTGAGCGAAGCGCCTCGCATATCTTCGCATAACGAAGGATTTATAGCGCGAAGTCGAAGGACCTCGGCGATGCTTGTTGGCAGATACTGTTCGGAGCTTTCTGGTCACAAACATGAAAAATGACAGCCTCTGAGCGGAGCGCGTCACAGAGTTGTCGCACTATTCAAGACGTGTAACGCGACAAATTTGTGAGGCAGCTCGCTCGGGATGACACCTTGTTCTCCATCGGCGGCAATCGTCCAACCCTAGTGAGTGATGGTAATGGGCGCAACCGCATGGGCGTTGCTCGTTGCCATCATAGAAAGAGCCGACACAGCGATCTTGAACAGGTGCCGCATTTTTTTCTCGACTCGTTTCTTTGACCGGCCAGACCGTACCAGTAAACCCTGCACGTTTTGGGGTCGCAGGCAACGAAGTCGATTCTGGCAAATATCGGCGCGATCCGCTACCACTGATTTGCGTCGCCCTCGGAATGATCAGACCACTGTCAGCCTTGGGAGGCCGCCTTCATCTGTCTCAGCAGCCAGATTCTTGCCAGCGCCCAGTCTCGCTTGACGGATCGCGGAGACACCTTCAGGATGTCCGCAATCTCTTCAATGGAAAATCCGCCGAAATAGCGCAACTCCATGACCTTCGCTTTCCGCGGATCCACTGCTTCCAGGCTGGTGAGTGCATCATGCAACGCCAACACTTCCTCGGGGCGCTCGCTGGAAACCACCGCCTGGTCTTCCAGCTCAACCCGTTGCAGGCCTCCCCCTCTCATCGCCGCGCTATGGGCTCGCGCGTGGTCGACCAGCAGGCGCCGCATGACATTCGCGGCCACTCCAATAAAGTGCTGGCGGCTTTGCCAATCGACGGTATCGCACGCAAGGCGCAAATACGCCTCGTTGATGAGAGCAGTCGGCTGCAAGGTATGGTCCGATCGTTCCCGCCGCATATACGATCTGGCTAACCGGTGAAGTTCGTTGTAGACCAGAGGCAATAGCTTTTCGGCCGCAGATTTGTCCCCGCCTTTCATCGCCTTCAACAGAACCGTGACCTCTCCATCCTCTGCAGACATGATGAACCCACATTTGGCTAACGAAACGGCCTGCAACACTAAGTTGGTTCCCGAACGACAAGCGAGACGCTTGCCGTCTTCTCGCTATCCCCACCCCGGCGGTCCCCCTGAAATAACTTCGAAATCGTGTCCCCTTTTGCCACTGGACTCCGCTTAACCAATTGAAGGCGATCAAAAATCAGACGCCTCATGGAAAGGAGACACTGTCATGAAACGGATCACAGCAATCGCAGTCCTCGCCATCGCAAATTTTGCCCTGGCCGGAACATCATTCGCGCAGTCTACCGGGGTACGGGCGAACGTCCCCTTTGACTTCACCGTGGGTAACAAACTTCTTCCCGCGGGCACCTACACCATCAAGGAGCAATCAGACCACGTGATTCTCATCAGCAACCACGATAAACCCATCACGATGCTCAGTCTTGTAAACGGGGCCTCCAATCGGTCTGCAACCGGTGGAAAACTTACCTTCCACAGGTACGGCAGCCAGTACTTTCTGAGCGAAATTCTCTGTGGGCAGGCGGACATGAACCTTCAGGTTCCAACGTCTCCAACCGAGAAGAGAACAGCCCTTCAGGAAGCGAGACTCAAAAACCGCGGCGAGACTTTCGTTGCTGCCCGCTAACGAAGTCATTTGCATAGGTAGGCCCGGGACCAAACCTCCGGGCCTTCTCGTTCACACCGCTCCGTGGGTACGCCAACGCACAATCAAAATTTGCTCGAAATCAGATATATATTGCAGTCTCGATGCACTAAGTAGTCAGATCGCAGAAGTAAGGACTCTGCACGCCCCACCCTCCTCACCTTCCCGTGTGCTCTGTCCCAGGATCCAGATCCATTTCCCCGGGTAACCTTCATCAGATGAACGTTTTGCAGGTTAGTCATCATGGCCACGCAAACCGAGCTCGTAGAACGGCTGTTCGAGGCTGCCTTAGCCCTCAAGCCCGAGGAGCGAGAGGTTTTCCTCAGACAGGCGTGCGGCCACGACGAGGAGCTACGGCAGACTGTCGAAGCGCTGCTCGTCGAGGACGCAAACGCCGGTAGCCTGCTTGAGCAACCGCCCTTGGCTCTTCTTACCCAGGCCGTGATGGGTTCCGGCAGGACTGTCACCGCCTATGATGCTCCTCTGCCCCCGTCTCCCGGGCGGTTCGAACCAGGCCAAGTGTTGCTCGATCGTTTCGTAATTATCCGCTTCATCGCCAAAGGAGGGATGGGCGAAGTCTATGAGGCAGAGGATAGGTTCCTTCAGGGCGTCCATGTTGCCCTGAAGGCAATCCTTCCTCAGATTGCCGATGACCCGGCCTTGCAGCAACGGTTCGAGCGCGAGGTAATGCTTGCCAGGGAAGTGAGCCACCAAAATCTTTGCCCCATCTACGACATTTTCCGTGCTGAGCAGCCGCCGGCTAATTTCTTGTTCTTAACCATGAAGCTTCTACCGGGCGAAACCCTCGCCGCCCGGCTGCGCAGAGACAAATCCATTGCCGTCCCCGAAGGACTGGCCATCCTCAAACAGATGGCCGCCGGGCTGGCTGCCCTTCACGCCGCCGGCATCATCCACCGGGATATCAAGCCCAACAACATCATGCTCGATGGCGCCGGCTCGCAAGTACGGCTATGGATCACCGATTTTGGCTTGGCTCGTGCCAATGAGGCTGATGCCTCCCTTTCCGGTAAAGGTTTGGTAGCCGGCACCCCGGACTACATGGCTCCGGAGCTATACCAGGGGCGGCCGCCCTCGCAAGCCAGCGACCTGTTCGCCTTGGGTATGGTGCTGCACGAGACCTTTATCGGGCAAAAGCCGGTTCCGGCGGCCGACGGCTCCTCTATGGTCGTGAGTTCGCGATTAAATGGCTCCGGTGTGCCTTCGTTTTGCGCCCAGTTCATCGCCGGATGCCTTGATCGCGATCCCGCGCGTCGATGCCAGGCATTTGAGCGGCTGCTGAACTTACTCCACATCCACTATCGACCCAAGGAACTCTGGACCCGGCGGCGCTTTGCCGCCGCCGCGGCTGCGACGATTGCCGCTACCGCGGGGGCCGCCTGGTGGAAATGGGATGACGTGGAAGATCTGCTGCGTCCACTACCCGGCAAACGCTTCGTCGCGTTGTTGAATTGGCCGAAAACTGCCGACACCCACGTGACACTCCGATGCTGACCAGCGTTCTTAGTGCGATTAAGAGCGAGCTCATGCATTTCGAGACCCTCGACAAAGACCTGTTTGTCATTTCTCCAGAGGACGTGGATCCGAGCATCGCCAATGCCGCCCATCTGAAAGAGGTATGTGATCCTTTGGGAGCGAACCTCGTCCTGGCTGCTTCCGGCTCGCCGGGAGCCAAAGACTTTCGGCTTTCTCTGCGTTTGTTGGATCCCAACATCCGGTCAACCACTGCGTCAGAAGAAGCTGACCTGTGCGACTAGCCAGATAACATCCCTGCCGGAAAAGGCCGTTCTGGCCGCAGCGTCACTGCTGGATCTGGATAGCTATCTAAATCACGACGAGCAAACGGAACCGGAAACCCATTCGACCGCGGCGTTTACCGCCTTCCAGTCGGCCGAGACGCTGATGAAGGAGCCCAACGATAGCAGACTCGATGCTGCCATCGAGCAATACAAGCAGGCGACGGAGCTGGATCCCCGCTATGCCCTCGCTCATGCCAGGCTCGCCCTCGCCTACGTAAGGCTGCATGACATTCGTCGAGTTCCCGGAGCTCTCGACCTTGCTTACGGAAACTGCCGCCTCGCGCTCTCGCTCCATCCTGGCCTTGCAGACGGACACCTCGCCATGGCGTCCATTTTCGAAGACACGGGCAATGAACGGGGAGCCCTGGACGAGATTGCAAAGGCGCTTTCGCTCGATCCATCCAATCAGCGAACGCTGGTCTGGCAGGCGCAGATCTATGCCCGTTTGGATCGCTGGGAAGACGCTGAAAAGGCCTTTCGTCGAGCACTGAAGGAGCACCCTAATTACTGGTTGGCCTACAACGAACTAGGCTTTGGCCTCCATGGGCAAGCAAAGTACCGGAGGCTATCCAGGCATTCCGTGCAGCCAGTCTCGCTGCTCCGAAAAACTCCATGTCCGTGAGTAATCTGGGCGCGGAGTATCTCCAGATCGGCGAATTCTCTGAAGGTTTAGCGAGTGTCAAGCAGAGCCTGGCCCTGGATCCTGAGTCAAGCTACGCTGCCGCGAATGTCTCGCTCGCTTTGCGTTACCAGGAAAAATATGAACAGGCACTCCCCTTCGCGCGTAAAGCAGTGCAACTGAACCCGGCCCAGGATACGAATTGGTTGGAGCTTGCCGATTGCCTTTCTTGCCTGCGGACGCATCGGGGCGAAGCGAGAGACGCTTATTTGCGGGCCGCGAAGGAAGCTGAACGCCACCTGCTCACAGACCCATCGGATGGCCCGAGCTGGATGCTGCTCGCCCTCTACAAGGTCATGTCAGGGACTCCGCAAGAGGCGCCCCTGCTCATGGAGCGAGCCGAATCCCAGGGGGCTCGTGACATGGACTCGCAGCTGTGCAAAGTGAGGATACTCGAGCTTCTGGGAAAGCGGGAAGATGCGCTGACGACGCTCGCTGCCTGTTCTCGTAAAGGCGCCACCGACTTACAGTTTCCTCCATTACCCGACCTGGATTCGCTGCGCAAAGACCCTCGTTATCGGCAGCTGATGCGTGCCCGGACTCTCACGCCTGCCACAAGTGAATTACCGCCAGCGAAGAGTCTTTGAAAGTTTTGGTGCCTGGGTCTGTAGATCACCGGCAGAAGGTAAGCGCCGCGGAAGGGCACATACCAATGTTGTTATGGAAACAAATCATGTTACTTTTCGGGCCGGGCGGCTTGCCGGTTCCATTCCATCCACGAACTTCTTCCGAGAGAGAGAGGCATAATATGGGCAGCACTCTAGCACCCCCCGCATTTCTTGCATTCGCACCCAGGACGGTCATTGTCGATGAAGACCAAAATCCGGTCGTCTCCGAGGTCCGGCCGGGCGGAATCCTTGTATGGAGCAACCGTTCGAAAGCATTTCCTCACTTTGCCTTAGTATTTGATGACCACGAAGGCCGTGGTCCCGCCAGTCCGGGCGACACACTGGCCGGATTCGACTCCATCGTCATCCATGTGGTCATGGGGGGCACGTTCTACTACTCGATCCAGTTCAGCCCGGGTCCTGATTCCCTCGGCACAGTGACAAGAGGTTTTTCCGTTCACTCCTGTGTCCACTGTTAACCATGGGGCCACGAAACAGGACCGCATCTGGCGAAGACTCGGCTGCGCGCTAACGTCGATGCTGACGTGCCCTCAGCGGGTCTTCCGCCGCGTCATTGGGCAAGCACTTTGAACCTGGTCGTCATCGCCAAAGTGGCGGCCAGCATTCGTATCCTGGGCTGTCGACTACACCTTTGTCATCGCGGGGGCGAGAGCGGGCATGCTCAGAATGACCCGTGTCCCTTTCCCCGGCTGGCTAACAATTTCCACCCTGCCGCCGTGAAGCAGCATGATGCCCTGCACGATCGCCAGTCCGAGGCCTGTGCCGCCCGAGGCTTGTGAACGGGATGGATCCACGCGGAAGAAACGATCAAATACTCGAGGCAGTGCCTCCGCCGGAATGCCGATGCCTGTATCGGTGACCTCGATACGAACCACGGCACTTTCGGAACTGGTCGCCATCACCACCGATCCGCCCGCCTGTGTGTGTGCCACCGCGTTCGAGACCAGGTTTCCTACCGCCCGCTGCATAAGCGTCCTGTCTACTTCCGCGATCACCGGCTCACCACCGAACCTCGTACTCAAAGCGATTCCGCCGTCAGCGGCAGCCGCTTCGTAATACTCCTGCACACCATTCAGCAACTCGGCTACGTTGATCCGCTCGCGACGCAAATGCGTTAAGGGACTTTCTGTGCGGGCGAGGAACAAGAGGTTGCCGATCAAGTCCGACAGGCGCACAGATTCTTCCAGGGACGACTCCAACGCATCCCGGTACTCGTCGATGGTGCGAGCACGCGCCAAAGCAACTTCGGCTTCACCGCGAATGTTGTTCACTGGAGTGCGTAGGTCATGGGCAATGTCGGCAGAGAACTGGGATATGCGATCGAAGGAATCTTCCAGCCGGTCCAGCATCTCGTTGAAGGTGCCCGCCAGCGATGCCAGCTCAAAGGGATAACCTTCCGTAAGAATTCGCTCCCCAAGGTGCGTGGAGCTGATGCGCCTCGCCGTCGCTGCCATCTCTTCCACTGGCCGAATGCCCTGGCGCGCGATCTGATAACCGACCACGGGGAAAATCGCGAGCGTCCCCAGTATGATCACCCAGAACCCCAACCGAAAGCGCGCCAGGAAGGCTTCTTTCTGCGAGACATCGATGGCAATCTGGATCGTGACGGTATGCGTAGGAGGCGAGCCGGCCGGCGCTACCGCGGTCGTCACGCGGAAGGATCGTCCGTGGCTCCCCTTCATCGGGATCGCAACATCAGGACGTCCTCGTGTCCGCCGGGCGAGTTGCGATAGATCTAATTCTTCCGCCATGCCAGGCGTTGTCAGTACTGGCGTGCCTCGCTCATCCAGCAGGCGAATATAGAACTGTTCATAGCGCCGAGCCGCCGTTTCCAGCTCAACTTCCTCCCGCAGGGCGTCCCAGTCGTCAGGGCGTTCCCGCAGCATCGTGCGCAGCACGTTCAACTTGTCGCCCAGGAACAATTCCGTGCTCTTGTCTAATTCCGAAACCAGCACGAGGTAAAGGCTGGCGGTGGCCAAAATCACCAGAATCAGGCCTGCCAGCGCGTACCCGGCCGTCAACCGGAAGGCCAACGTCCGCCACAGCCGCGATACCGTCGTGAGGCTAAGCCCCGGCTTCCAGCACATAGCCGGCGCCGCGAATGGTCTGAATAAGTTTGTGCGGGAACGGGTCGTCCACCTTGCTGCGCAGTCTCCGGACGTTCACGTCCACCACATTCGTGTCGCTGTCGAAGTTCATGTCCCATACCGCTTCGGCGATGAGAGTCCGGGAGAGGACTTCGCCGGCCCGCCGCGCGAGGAGTGACAATAGAAGGAATTCTTTCGCGGTCAACTCCAGCCGCTGGCCGCCCCGCGTCGCACGATGGCGTAACAGATCTATTTCCAGGTCGGCCATACGGAGCGTGTCCTGGGGGCGAGAGGGCGTCCGGCGCAACAACGATCGCACCCGCGCCAACAACTCTGAGAATGCGAACGGCTTCACCAGGTAGTCATCGGCCCCGAGTTCGAATCCTCTTACGCGCTCATGAATCGCGTCTCGAGCGGTTAGCAAAAGTACCTGGGTGGCTCGGCCTGCCTGGCGCAGGCGGGTAAGGACCTGCCAGCCATCCAGACCGGGCAGCATCACGTCCAGAATGATCAGGTCAAAGTCCACGTCCTCCGCCAACTGCAGCCCGTCCAAACCATTCGCCGCCACATCGACAACAAAGCCAGCTTCTCCCAGGCCTTTTTTCAAAAACTTTGCCGTCTTCGCTTCATCGTCTACTACCAGAATTCTCATAGGGTTCCAAATCGGCTCGCTGCCGTCCGTTCTCATCGCTGCCACGCGCGCACTCCGTGCCGGCAGGGAGGTGACGACTTCCGACTTATAGTGCGGGATTGTTAATGTGTGATGGAATTGCGTTGATGGCAGATGAATAATTGCCCCGCGTTGATGATGTCAAAGAGTTTCCCACAAGTTCTTCACAGCCGATTGACGGTCAGCGAATTCGAAGCCCCATCATGTACAGATCGATTGTACACTAAGCGGTTTGAATTTGCACCCGGATTTGCGTCGACGGAATCCAGCCGAAGCCCGGTTATTGTTCGCCCGGCTGCAAAATAACAACAATCCGCCTCGTGTCACAGAACTTTAGCGAGACCATTACGATTTCGTAATCATGCCGTGTGAGATTCGTAAGCTGCATAAGCGTTTTGTTTTCTCCGCAACGAAAGAAAGGTTAACCCACCCCATGACAGTGAATGGCTCCGGCAGTCTGCGCTGCATATTGCTTCTCTGCACCTTGTCGTCTATTGCGCTTCCAGGCGTCTCTCAGGTGGACCGCGCGGGTTTGAATGGCACAGTCACTGACGTCTCCGGACGCGTTTTGCCGCATACCCAGGTCACTGCAATCCACAATGCCACCGGACTTCGGCGCGAATCCGTGTCCTCCTCGAGTGGAACCTATGACATTCCCGAGATGCCGGTCGGGGCTTACACCATCACGTTTAACCATGAAGGTTTCAAGCCGCTCACGTTTGTTAGCGTCGAGCAGGTGTTGGGAGGAACCCGTACTCTTGACGCAACGCTGACCGTCTCCGGCGGCCAGGAGCGGGTGCTGGTCTCTGCCAGCTCTGAGCAGATGGACAAGACCACGGATGCGCTTGGTACCAGCATCAGCGAAGTGCAGGCCAAACAACTGCCCCTCAATGGGCGAAATTGGGCCAATCTCACCTCGTTTCAACCCAGCGCCGTCGATACCGGGGGGAGCAACCAGCGTTCGATTCGATTTGCGGGCCGGGGGCGCGATGACGACAATTTCACCTACGATGGCATTGACGCCACCAATATCATCAACCAGCCTCAACAGCCGTACGTGCGCCTGTCGATTCCCCTCGACACCGTTGACGAATTTCGCGTTGACTCCATGCTTTCGACCGCCGAAGCGGGAGCAACGGGAGGCCCGCAGCTTTCCGTAACGTCGCCCTCGGGCACCAATCAATTCCACGGCAACGCTTTTGAATTCTTTCGCAATAATGTCTTCGACGCTTTGCAACCAGTTCCTGTGACCACGAACCCGCAACCGCCTCTTCATTTGAATCAGTTCGGGGCTTCCCTCGGCGGACCGATTATCCGGGACAAGACTTTTTTCTTTCTGGCCTACGAAGGCTACCGTCAGAACTGGGGTTTTCCGCTCCTGGGCTACGTTCCCAGCGCTGCGTTCAAAGCCAAGGTGGCCGCGGATTCCCCGGCCCTTCTCCCAATTCTCAATGCGTATCCGCAAGGCCAGACTCCGACCAGCAATCCCAATATCAATCAATTCACCAGCGACGGCAGGCAGGTGGTCTTTGAGAATTCCGCCATGGTCCGGCTCGACCATCGCTTCTCCTCCGCCACCACTGCATTCGTCCGCTTCAACTTCGATCGAGCGGTGAATACCCAACCGCTTGCCAGCTCCGGCAATTACCTTCTGGATTCACAGCAGCTGACCTCTGCGCCCGTGAACGGAGCCATCGAACTCCTGCATGTTTTTTCCCCGACCCTGGTGAACGAGTTCAAGTTCGGGTTTAACCGCGGCACCGCCGACTCCTACGACCGCAACCAATCGGGAATACCCTACGTGGTCTCGGTTTCCGGTTTTACCAATCTGAATAACAACCGGGTAAGCATCGGCGTAGGCAATTCCTTCTCCGAAATCGATAACCTGACGTGGATCAAAGGCCGGCACACTCTCAAAACCGGAGTCGAGATTCGGCGCATTCAACTGAACCAGGGAAACACAGAAGCTGGAACGGTCACCTATGCCTCCCTCACGGCCTTCGACAAAAACCAGGTCAGCACGGCTACGCTGAACGGCGCCCTGCCCATCAACGGTCTGCGCAAGACCCAGTATTACGGCTACGTCCAGGATGAGTTTAAGTGGAGGCCGAACGTAACCTTCAACCTGGGGGCACGGTATAGCTTTTTCAATATTTTCCACGAAGTGCTCAACCGCGCTAATCCCTTCGATTTCGCCACTTGTGGTCCGCAGGGTTTTTGCGGAGTGGGCGCCAGCTTCGGCCGTCCGAATTACGGCGACATCGATCCGCGCCTGGCATTCGCGTGGTCGCCGGGTAGAAGTGGGCAGACTGTGATTCGCGCCGGTTTTGGGCTCTACCATGAGGATGGCCAGCTGGACGATCAGAACCTTCCCATCAGCAATGAGGTATACGCCTATTCTTTATCAAACAAGACAATTCCAAATCTCAGCTATCCGGTCACTCCGTTTCTGGCGGATACGACCGGGATCATATCGCCGCGTAACGATGACCGGCGGCGCAAAGACACCTACGTCACACAGTGGGGAGTGTCCGTGAAGCAAGCCCTGCCTGCTGATTTTGTAGGGACCATATCTTACGTGGCGAGTCAGGGCACCTACCTGTTGACGCTCTCCGAAGTGAACGTTGTCAACCCGCTCACCGGGGTCCGTCCTTACCCGAATTTCGGGATGGTGAGCTGGCGCGGCAACAAGGACAGCAGCAGCTACCAGGGACTTGCTGTCTCCGTGAAGCGTTCCTTCTCACGCGGCTTCCTGTTCTCGGGCAACTACACCTGGTCGCACGAAATTGATGACGGGTCAAACGGCAGCGGCGATGGTGACTCACTCGTGCCCCAGAATGTTGCGTGCCCCAGGTGTGAACGCGCCAGCGGCTTCTGGGATGCGCGCAGCGTCTTCAATGCCAATCTCGTGTACCAGCTTCCTTTCGGGCCGGGCAAGCCCTTCCTGAACCAGCCGGGGCTGGTGAACGCCATTGTTGGCCGGTGGCAATTCACTTCAACGCTGGTCGCGCGCACGGGATTTCCGGTAAATGTTCTGGTCAATCGCTCGGCTTCGCAAACACCCGATGGCAACACCAACAGTCAGCGTCCCAATCTCGTACCAGGAGTTTCGATCACCCCACCGGGGGGTTCCACCGTCGGCCAATGGCTGAACCCCGCCGCCTTTGTGGCGCCGGCGAACGGTACCTGGGGCAATTCGCCGCGTGACGTGGCCCGCGGGCCGGGTGTATGGCAGAGTGACATGGGGATGGGGAAAGAGTTTCCCCTCACCGAGCGCGTGGGACTTCAATTTCGTACCGAGGTCTTCAACATTTTCAACCATCCCCAATACGGCTTGCCGAACGCGACGATTTTAGTGAACAACTTCGGCAGCATCACAAGTACGGTAAACACCACTACCCCCGTCAGCCCGGTCGGAGCAGGCACGCCACGCCAGATTCAATTCGCGTTGCGGGCGCAGTTCTAAAGCGATCAGACTCTGGCTCTGGCGATAAAACCGGGGTTCAGCAGGATGTGTTTGTTGTACCTGATGGTGTTTCCTTCAAGGTCGGTGACTGAACCACCCGCCTCTTCAAGAATGCAATGCGCGGCGGCTGTATCCCACTCCATGGTGGGGCCGTTTCGCGGATAGACATCGGCAGCACCCTCAGCGATGAGACAGAACTTGAGCGAACTGCCCATGACCATGACTTTGCAATCTTTCGTTTGGTCTATGAGCTGGGTGAGAGTTTCCTGCTCCGAGCCATGGTCGCGACTCACAACGAAGCGCGTGCTTCCCGCTGTCGTCGACGCAACTTTTATAGGCGTGGTGACCTTGCCGTCCATCCTGTACGAGCCGGCTCCACGAGCGGCGAAATACAACTTATCCATCACCGGAGCATAGACCACTCCAAGAACAGGCCGGTCATCCTCGATCAGGGCAATGTTGACGGTGAACTCGCCGGTACGCTGGAGGAATTCCTTAGTCCCATCGAGTGGATCGATCATCCAGAAATGCCGCCAGGATTTCCGCTCGTCGAAGGGAACCGCGGCAGACTCTTCCGACAGGACGGGCCAATGGGGCGCAAGGCGGGAAAGCCCGGTCTCGAGGATCTGGTGGGATACAAGATCGGCCTGAGTCACCGGCGAGTGGTCCAACTTGTAATCGACTTGTGGATTGTGATCCTGGTACAGGGTCAATATGCGGTGGCCGGATTCACATGCGAGAGCAGTGACATGCGGCAACAGTTCAGTCAGCATTTTGCAGCGATCGGCCATGCAAGCTCTCGTTTCCCAGGTAGAAGAGAATGAGATCGACGCATTCGTCTGGACTTTTGGCAACAGTGTCAAGGCGGATCTCAGGCGCCTCCGGCGGCTGGTAGTCGCTGTCGATCCCGGTGAAGTTTACCAATTCTCCACGGCGCGCTTTGGCGTAAAGCCCCTTCGGGTCACGGCGCTCGCATTCTTCGAGCGAAGCGTCAACATAGATCTCCACAAATTCGTCTGGCTCAAACCGCGAACGGGCAAGGTCGCGTTCTGCGCGATAGGGACTGATGAATGAGACGATCACAACCAGACCGGCGTCCACGAACAAGCGGGCGACCTCCATGGCCCGGCGAATATTCTCCACCCGGTCAGCCTCGGAGAATCCCAGGTCCCGGCTGAGCCCCTGGCGTATGTTGTCGCCATCGAGGATATAAGTGTGTCTGCCGCAAGCGAACAACTCCTTTTCCAGGAGGTTCGCAATCGTCGACTTGCCCGCACCCGGCAAACCGGTCAACCACAGACAAAATGGCTTCTGCAGCTTCTGAAGGGCGCGGGCGTCCTTATCGATATCCGGAACCTGCCGGCTGGTTTCTGCCGCGCGACGGAGAGTGAGTTCGATCATTCCGGCTCCGAGAGTTTGAAGTGGCCGCTGTCAGGATAGACCGGCTTGGGAAACGGGTCTGCATTTGTTACGTGAAAAAAACAGCCCTTTCCCCGGGTCAGGGGAAAGGGCCAGTCACAGGAGGAAAGTATTCTTAGTCGTCCAGGTCGCCGGCGGGTGCTGGTTTGTTAAATTCGCTCGGTGGGCGAACCTTGGTCTCGCCAGGATAGGGCCGCGTAAACCCGGTCGACATGTACCAATTGAAGTGGTTGACGGCGTCTGGATCTTCGGCGTCCGGCTTGGTAAGTTTGCCGGTGAAGATCTGCTTCTTCTTCTGCAGCCAGGCTACCTTCAGGGCCTTGACCGCAGGGCTGAGCGGTTCCTTGCTTATGGACGCTGTGGTCGTCGTGACACCCTGGTCCAAGGGAACCAGGTTAGCCACGTGTGTCCACGGTTGGAAGTTGTCCGCGGACGGCGTGCCCTGAACAAAAGCCGTCGTCATCGGTGACGCCACGAGGTCGAACTGGTTCATGGGCGGCAGACCGAGGATTTGCTCGATCGTCCGCGTCATGTTGACCTGGGTGTAGTAGGTGTGGTCGGTGGGTCCGTTCTGCACAGCGTATGGGCTGACGATGTAGCCCGGGCTGCGATGACCGTCGACGTGATCGACGCCGTTTTGCGCGTCGTCCTCCTCGATGAAGATCGCCGATGAGGACCACACGTTGCTGTGGCTGATGTAGTCGATGAGGCGCCCAACGGCCAGATCGTTATCTGCCTGTTGTGCAACCGGGGTAGGCGGACCGCCGGTGTGGTCGTCGATCACCCAGAGGATGCTCAACGCCGGCACCGTACCAGCCGCAACGTCCTTGTTGAAGTCCTGCTGCCACACGTCGACCCGGAACTGGTCAGGGATACCCAGATCGAATTGGGGGAAGTTGGTGATGAGATGGTTAGATACGGCCGGCACAGAGGAGTGTGCCTGGACCGTGTTCTGGTAGTACAGCGTCTTCTCGGCCCCAGACTCGAAGTTCTGCGAGTCAGTGTAGAACTGGCTCCAGGTCGGCTCTTTGGTCGACCCGTTCGGCTGTAGGAACTTGTCGTACTCGACGTATTCACCGTAGATCTTCACTGGCAAACCAGCCGCAGACGCTTCCGAGAACAGAAAACCCTTGTTCTGGTAGGCGAGTGCATCGCCGGCGTTCCCGCCCGGATAGCTGCGGACCCAGTCAGGCGACTGGATGTCGTCAGCATAGGGCGCCATGGCTTCGATGATCCACTGGTGACCGTCAGCCGACTGGCGGCTCGGGTCGTAGAAGTTGTCCAGGAGCGGGAAGCGCTTCACCAACTCATGCGCGTTCGGCGTGACCTTCGCGCCGAAAACCGCCAACGAGCTGTCGCCATTGCCGGCAGCCACGTCGCCCAGGATCTGATCATAGGTGCGGTTCTCACGAATGATCATGAACACGTGCTTGATTAGCGACGGATCGCCGATCTTGGCCGGGATTGCGACCGGCTTGATATCCTGGCTCCCTCCAGCGGCAGACTTGATATTCTCCGTCAGATCCCAGTGGTTGTTCTCGAAGACCTGCGCCGTCATCGCCGCTAGCTTTTGACCACTCGGCACCTTGATGATGCTGACCGTGCCATTATCCTGGTGCGTGTTGTAGTCGGTGACCTTGTAATCGGTCTCGAACGAATAGAGCGTTCCCACACCCTTGTCGTTGGCGACGATGAGTTTGTTACCGTTCTTGGTCAGCACCACCGAGCTCGGTGCATAGGCTACCGGAATCATGCCCATGACGGCGTCGTTTGGTTTGGCGTTGAGGTTGACCACCGCGATCGCGTTGGCGTTGTAAAGTGCGACGTAGGCAGTGCCTGTGGTGGCATCGACAGCGATCGAGTTCGGCGCGGCGCCATACGCCGCCGTCTTCTGGTGGGGCACTTTGATCGGCAGCCCAAGATTGATCGTCTTCACCACCTGGTTGGTAGACGTGTCGACAACCGAGATGGTGTCGCTATAGGTGTTGGCCACTAACAGGTAACCGCCATAGAACGCCATCCCAGTCGGGTGCAGACCGGTCGAGATAGTAGCGGTGACCTTCATCGATGCCAGGTCAACCACAGAAACTGTACCTGTAATCGCCGCGCCCACCACTGGGTCGGCGACGATTTCAGTGCCGGCGGAATAGATCTGGAAGTCCGACTGGGTAGCCTCCCGGCCGCCCTCGTTGCTGACGTAGGCGGTCGTGCCGTTGCTGTCGATCACGATGCTGTGCGGAACGTTGCCCACCCGGATCTGCGTGCCCTGCGTCGGCTTCGACGCGGTCAGGTCGATCTTGGTGAGGGTATCGTTCTGGTTCAGGAGGGCATAAGCGCTCTTGCCATCATTTGATACAGCGATGCCGCCGGGATAAGAAGTTTTAGGTGAATAGAAGGTGCCGCAGGGGTTGGCATAAGCGCCCACTGCGCTGTTCGGAAAGCACTTGATGAAGGAATTGTCCGGCGGCACGCTTACCTGTGCGTTATCGGTCAGCAAGCCTTCGGCAGAGACGTTCGCGATGGTTACATTGCTGCTGTCCTGGCTGAAGATCAGATACTTGCCATCCGGCGAATAAGCGATTCCGCTATAGCTGCCGCTCGGATCCGAGCCGAACGCGATGTAGTTCTGCAGCACCTCGCCCGTGCGCGTGTCGAACACCTCGACTGCCTGAGTCGCGCCCAGCGTAAGGACGGCCGCGGTGTGAGTTGCAGCATTAGGGTTCACCGCAACCGCCTTCGCGCGGACCCGGATGCCGAGGTCGACTTGTTTGCCGGCCGGGGTGATGATCTGGCCACTGCTCACGACAAATGAGCCGTTCGCCTGCGGGCCCGTGGAGTAGGTCGGGAACGGCACGGACTGAGCAAACGCCGGAATGCTCAGGCCTGTCGCCAGTAAACCGGCGAGCGGACGCATACGGTTGATTCTCGATTTATTTCGAGTCGCTTTTCGGATCTTCGTTCGGGACATCGATTCTTCTCCCCCGGGTTAACACGCGATTTGATAATGCCGGCCGGCGATACGGAGATGTGAAGGTCAGTTTCGCCGATGGCTGAGGACAGGGAACAAGCAGACAGCTGTGTCTGGCGCTGCTGGCTGCCGGATCGTGGACGTGTATGAGTGCAGGGGTTCGAGACCGACCTAAGATATTGAGGCCCCTTCAACTCGCCCCAAGTATCACAAACGCTTTCTGACGGACGGGTGACGCGTACATTACATTTCCGTAATGTGCGCGTCACCCGGCTCAAGGCCGAGCAAAATCAATTTTGCGGGATCTTTCCGGTAACAGTATTTGTTCCGGGGTCTTCGGCAGTCCGGCTACGATAGCGCGGTTCTCGCCTCTGACTCCGATTCGGAGACCAGTGGGCGTAGGGGCCCCAGCCAGGGTTCGTAACGTCGCCAGCGTGCGACGGAATTGCGATAGATCGGCTGCCGGGCTTGCCACCTGCTGGGAGTCCTCACCGCCCGCGGATTGGACTCGGGCCGCAGGCACGCGTCGTCCCAGGCCAGGCCGCAAGCCGCGATGATCCGCCGGATCACGGGTTCGGGCGCGCGGGTAAGCTCCTCGTAGTCGACCTCGATGAAGCGATCCTGCGGCAGGACGCTCCGCCAATGGTCGACGAGCCGCTGGTAGCTGCGGAAATACGCGACCAGTTCGGCGCCCCCGGTCGGAAACGCCAGGCTCGGATGGAAATGTGTTTGATGGATCGATAACGCCGTGTCGACTGCAGCGCGGCGGCAATGGAGGATGACTGCGTGCGGGAACGCCGCGTGGATCAGCCCGGCCCAGAGGAAGTTGAACGGCATCTTGTCCGTCACTCGCAACGCCTTGGGCGCGACCTTACGAAGCAGGCAGAGATAATCCGCCGCCGCTTTGGCGAGGAACGCCGTATCGTTTCCCGCCGCACTGGACTGGTGCCACGCCGCCCCACGTTCATTCCAGAAATGCAACTCACCGCCGGCCCCGACCGCGGGATGGTTGGAAATGATCTGCTCCACGAGGGTTGTGCCGGACCTCGGCATGCCGACAATCAGCACCGGCGTTCGATCGCAGCTACCGGATTGGGAGGCCTGCCCCATCCATTCAGGGGTGCAGCGCGCGATCAGGCGGTCGATTTCGATGGCGAAGGCGGCTGAATCGAACGACAAAGAGCTCCGGCGCTCGGCATCTGCGGCGTCGAAATGATGCATGGCCAGGGCGTAGTCGCCTAGATCGTCCCCTGCCTTGCCGAGCGCAAGGTGGAGCCGCACGCGTTGCCCCGCTTCCAGTCCCGGCGTGTCGAGCGCGGCTTTCATCCGTTGAAGCAGATCGTCGTCCTCACTGGTGACGGGGCGGCACCGGACCAGGTCGTAGTAGCAACCGGCAAGCAGCGGCGCGAGAGCGATGGCGCGTTCGAAGCATTGGCGGGCCTCGTCGAAGCGGCCGAACTCGGTGAGCAGGTTGCCCAGCAGATCATGCGCCATGGCGTTCTTTGGGTCGCGCGTCAGCGTCCGCCGCAGCACCTGTTCGGCTTCCTGATTGCGGTCCTCGGTCAGCAGAGCCCGAGCCTTACCAAGGCGGCCGAAGCTGGTCTCACCACCCGTCGCCGCCGCGCGGCGGAAACAACCGATCGCCTCGTCGCGATGGCCCAGCATGTAGACCAGGGCGCCGGCCCGGAACCAAGCCTCAGTCAGGGATGGGTGGAGCTCAGTGGCGCGGTCGTAGGCAACGATTGCCCCGCCAATGTCGCCTAGCTTTTCCAATGCGACTCCGAGGCGGAGATATGCATCGGAGTAGCGCGGGTTGCTGGTGACGGCCTGCTGCAACGCCGCGATGGCGTCCGGTATGCGGCCGGCCTCGAGGCAGGCAAGACCGAGATCGTGCTGGATGATGGGATCGGAAGGCTTCAGCAGCGCTGCTTCGCTTAACGGCGCGATCGCCTCGGCCGGTTGTCCTGCCCGGAGGAATTTGGTAGCCAACGCAAGCAAAGGCGCCACCTGCTGCGCCGCGGCCGGGTTTGGAGACTGGTACATGACGCGATCCTACCACCTGCAATATGGCTCTTTGCGTAGCCTACGGCCAGCTACCTCGCAGTGACTGCGCAAAATGTCGCACCGCCGCCCGCGGAACTAGCGAGGGCAACCTTGGGAATAACAAATGGAGGGAAATGGAATGGGAGTATGGATGAAGACCTTATCTATCGTTTTCGGCGCACTCGCGCTGCTGAGTCGTCCTTTGGTGAGCCAACAGACGGTTGTGGCCGATGCTCCAGAAGTCCACGACCCGTTCACCTTGACTGCAGGGTATGACGCTGACCTCGGGCACAACTCCTTCTACTTTGCCGCCAAGCCCGTTCCACCGACAATTCGTGTTTTACCCGGCGGCGAAATCAAAGTGCAATATGTGAATGATCTGCCCGTCCATTCCAACGAGAAATGTGCGCTTGGACCATGTGCCGACCACAGCAACCTCCACTTCCACGGGTTGCATGTTTCGCCCGACAGTCCCCAGGACGATGTGTTGACGATGATGACGACTCCCGGAGAGAGCTTGAAGTACCGCGTTGAAATCCCCAGCTACTCGGCTCCTGGGCTCTCCTGGTACCACACCCATCCGCACGGCGAGAGCGCGCAACAGGATCTCGACGGTATGTCCGGGGCGATCGTGATTGATGGTATGGACCGGTATTATCCGGAGCTTCAAGGCCTGCGTGAGCGGGTGTTGATTCTGCGAGACCAGGACCTCGAGCACGCAAGTAATGCGATGCGCAACCGAATCCTGCGGCAAGTTGGTGTGCCATCAGCGCCATGCGGATTGTCGACAGATCAGAGGCCGCAACGGGTATTTACTCTGAATGGCGGCATCCGTCCGGAGATACCGATCAATCCCGGAGAGCGGCAATTCTGGCGCATTGTAAACACTTCCCCGGATCGTTATGCCGATCTTCAATTAGAAGGGCAGCAGCTGGAAATTGTGGCTCTCGATGGTATGCCGCTCTCCTACCATGACCGTACTCGGCATACCCGCAGAGCCAGCCACATTTTGCTTGCCCCCGCCGGCAGAGTGGAGGCTGTGGTCACGGGAGCCGCGGAGGGAACGCGCTCATCGTTGAGCACGCGATGCGTCGACACAGGCCCCGATGGCGATGTGAACCCCGCCATGGTGATCGCCGACGTGGTGAGCAATTCTCATACCGTTGGGCCCTCGCACAAGGTCCCTGCGACCGCGGGCGCCCCGATCTACCGTGAATTTGCTCCTGGCCAACTGCAGAAACTTAAATCGACCACGCCCGATTTCGTGGTCGTGTTCACTGAAGACAAGAACGGCTTCTACATCAATAGCAGGAAATTCGCGATGGACTCCGCCCCGATGCTGACGGTACGTGTCGGTTCACTGCAACATTGGCAAGTGAGGAATGACACCCGCGAGCTGCATCCATTCCACATCCATCAAGTGCACTTCCTGGTCTATGCCGTGAACGGTATTCCCATAGAGAAGCCGGAATGGCTCGACACCGCGAACGTCCCGTATCGCGGCACGATCGATATGATCATGGACTTCACCGATCCCATCATCCGCGGAGTGTCTGTGTTCCACTGTCATCTGCTGAGCCATGAAGACAAGGGAATGATGGCCAAGATTCTCTTCCAGTGAGGGCTCTTGACAATGTTCCGAGAGGCTTCTAAGGGAGATCGGATCCAAGAGATTCGTCGCAGCAGGAAGGCGAGTTAGACTATTGACAACACGGGAGCCAAACCCATCATGGCCAACGACGTCTTAGCGGCAACAACTTTGCCGACCATCGACGAGATCAAGAGTGCGCAGGAACTGGTATACGAGGTCATGCCGCCCACGCCGCAGTTTCTGTGGCCTCTGCTGTGTGAACGTATAGGAGCCGAAGTGTGGGTAAAGCAAGAGAACCAGACTCCGATCGGTGCGTTCAAGGCCCGCACTGCCGTCGTGTACACGGCAGAGCTTTTTCGTAAATCGGCCAGTCTGCCCGGGTTGGTCACCGCGACCCGCGGCAATCACGGCCAGTCCGTCGCACTGGCGGCGAGCAGGTTTAAAGTGCCGGCGCACGTCGTGGTCCCCCACGGCAACAGTGCAGAAAAAAACGCCGCAATGCGGGCACAGGGCGCCGATCTCATCGAGTTTGGCAGTGACTTCCAGGAAGCGAAAGAGCACGCGCAGGAACTGGCAGAGCAGCACGGGTGGCACTTTGTACCTCCTTATCATCGCGACATTGTCAAAGGGGTGGCTACCTACTGGCTTGAGTTCTTCTCCGCAGTGCCGGATGTAGATGTGGTTTACGTGCCGATCGGGCAAGGATCGGGGATCTGCTCCTGCAGCGCCGTGCGTAACGGAATGAAGTTGAAGACGCGGATCGTGGGAGTCGTCGCCGAGGGTGCGCCGGCCTACGCGCTATCGTTCGAGGCAAAACGCAAAATTGCCGCCCCGGTAACCACTTTGCTGGGCGACGGCATGGCTTGTCGCGTCCCGGATGATGCTGCGCTCGAAGTGGTGCTCGACAACGTCGACCACGTAATACGCGTGAGCGAAGAAGAAATGCGCCTGGCCATGAAGTATTACTTCACGGACACGCACAACGTGGTAGAGGGAGCAGGCGCGGCCGGGCTGGCGGCGGCTCTTAAGGAGAAGCACGCGCTTCAAGGAAAACGTGTGGGCCTCGTGGCGACCGGTGGGAATGTCGACCACGATGTGTTTGCCCGAGTTTTGCTGGATTAAGGCGCCTGAACCGCATCCCCGCTGACCGTTCAGTTCGCCAATGACCACCTGATGGTCATCCGCCAAATGCTGGCCGGCGTTTCGTATTCCGGGTTAAAAAGACGCTGCGTGGCCGATCAGATTGACCAGAGGGGGTCCTGCTCTTAAAATAGAACAGCCGGGCGGATCAGCTGGCTTCTTGTTACCGCATTGCCCCCTCGTTCAATGGTAGGACAGCTGCCTCTGGAGCAGCATATCGGGGTTCGAATCCCTGGGGGGCAACCAATCCAGCACTTCCTCGTACTTCTCTGAACCATTCCATCATCCGCGACGGGCTTTTTCTGCTCGTCAATCCAGGCGGCTCCAAATTGTGGCGTTGGCGGCACCGCTTCGATCACAAGGAAAACTTGACGATAACACCATGTTCCAGCGAGGGGCCGCGACTTTTACGCCCGTCCTCTACTTAAATGGAACATTGAGAAGTTCATCGAAGCCAAGACCGCTCGAGCCCTCGCCGCGGCCAATCTGCTTGCGCACGCGCAGCCACGTGTATACCTGCCCGCCAGTCCACCGCGTGCGCACGAAGTACTGCGAGAGCTTCACGCCCGCCCGCTGGACTTCTTCTTCGTAGACGAAGTAAGGCTGCGGCGGTGTTTGATCGAGGCCTTGTCTGAGAAGAACCGTGCGCGGCTGCACTTTTTTGGGCGGCGGAGGCGCACCGGCAAGGATCCGCGGAAGAGCGGCGCGTTGCAGTTGAATGTCACGATTGCTGTCCGGAAGATGAACCGGAATGAACGGAATCCAATTCTCCGGGACCGTGCTCATAACCTGGTAGCGGATGGGTGCGGCAGGCGGAATCGGGGAGGACGCGCCTCCGCCGAAAAGGCCTTGCAGGTAGGCGAGGGTCTGTCGTGCCGATTCGAGTCCCCGATTCGAGTCCCCTGTGGGCCATGGCACGCGGTTCTCGACACCCCACACCATGTTCGCAACTTCGTCGCGCACCAGCAGGATTTCCTCGGTCGGCGCGCCCTCCTGGATTTTAGGAACGGTGGGCAGGAGCAGCAGGCTTGGATCGGCTGCTACCTCCGCCGCGGCGCCCTCCACGTTAATGTTAAACATGCTCCAGCGCTGCCAATTCGCGTCGGTCCCGGCATCAGCCGGTTGGATCCAGAAGCGTTCGCCAAATGTGTTGGTCACCACGAAGCCGCGCGTAGTTGCGACGGCGCCAAGCGGCAAGGTGTAGGGAATGACAAACCAATCGTTTGCGTAAACCAGCGCGAATTCCATGAACAACAGCTTGGCCAGATCGGTGGTGCTGGCATCGATGTCGCCGAAATTCGTGGCGTGATCTTCAAACGACCACCAACGCGTGTTCGGCATACCGGAGAAGGAAACCGGCACCGGAATCATGGTGCGTACACCGTCGTCGGTAGGCAGGCCGGTAACAGCGGAGCCCGGCACCGCGCCCAGAGATGCTTGCGACGCATCGACATCCATGCTGTACCAATCGAGCCGTCCCTGGTAATAGGTGTCGGCGCTGTAGATCTTCTCGCCCCCGTTTACCGGGGCCGAAGCGCGAAACTGGTATTCAAGCTGGGAGGGCTCCCAGGCGTCGTTGCTCCCGGCGGCAGGTTGCAGAAACTGGCGGCCGAACCAGGCAACAAAGCTTGCGGCCTTCAGATCGATGGGACCGGTATCGCCTGGGCTTACGCCAATTCCATCGTAGGCATGGTGCGACGAATCGGCGGTGAGATAGGCGTATAAGGCGGCGCCGTCCATGGCGCGGCCGGCCACGGCACTGAACCACTGCCAAACCTCGGGATGGGCGGTGCGATCCACGTCATCCGCGCTCGAGGGGTCAGGTGCGGTGATCGGATAGGCGGTCTTGTAGGCGTCGTCGTAACCCATGCCCCGAATGAGCGCCAGCCACTGCCGTCCCATCAATAAGCGAATATCGAGCGCCATTGGACGGCCGCCCTGGACGAGCGGCAGGGGACGCCGCTCGACCTTGGCTTCCAGGGGCACATCGTAGCCAAACAACTCAGCCGGTTGATCGCCGGCCTGGTATTTCGTGAGGCGCGTGGTATCGATCTGCACCTTGGCAAAGACGGGTGACCCCGCGTCACTTCCACGAAATTCGCCCATCTGCCACTGCTTGGTCAGCATCCACAAAGCGTCGCGAACCTCGGCCCGCAGCGCGCGCTCGAAACTCTGCGTGCGTGGCCGCGGTTCCAGCCGATTCCAAACAGTCACTGAGGGGAACAGACGCTTCGCAAGCGCCGCCTGCACATCGGGGACCTTGAGTTGGCTAGGCATGGGGAGGTTGCTCCAGAGTGCGAAAGAGGCCGTTTGAGGCGGCAAGCGTGGTGGAAATCGAAATTCCGTAGAGGGTCGCAGCCATGATCGTCGCCGGCAGGAACTGCGAGTAGGTTGTTGCGTCGAGGAATACGGGTTCGACCGCGCGCGCCTTGGCAAGATCCAGCGTCTCGTTCAGCGCGCCGACCAAGTCGTCCCACTGCCACGAAGCGGTTGCCGACGCCGCCGTGATCAGCAGGAACGATTGCGGCGCTTCGTTGTTCGGCCGGTCGAAATTAAACGTGAGCCCGGTGTCCTTCCGAGTGGACGGGATCACCTCGGTCCAATCGTCCAGAAGAATACCGCACTGCCGTTGCGACGAATCAAACGGCTTCGCATAATACGCCGTGTACAGCAGATGATCGCTGACCAGGTTGTAATCCGATGGAAAGGGCAACGCGATCCAGGGCGCCGTGTCTTCGTAAGGAAACTGCGTGGGAACCAGGACTGGCACGGGCTGGCCGAAAGCCGATGTCAGCATCAGTAGCTGTTCCCAACTGCGCATGTTGGGCCGGACGCGGGCCGCGCCGTAGAGCCATTCGTCTACCGGAAAATCCACTTTTGCTGTCGCCGTGAGGTATTGGGTGAGCGCGCCGCTGGCGGAGTAGTTCAGCGCGTTGGTCCATTCGGCGGCTTGGGCAGCCCCCATGGTCCATTCCGGATAGATTTGAAAATCCTTGCCGAGCAATGCCTTGGCAGCTGCCGTGAGCGCGTCTACCTGGTCGCTGCTGGCGGCGGTGGCTGCTGCCTGGTCCAATAATGCCTGCACCGCTTTGCTGGTTGCATCGATGGCGCCCTTGAGTGCGGTCAGATTCGAGGCCAGGTCACCGGCGAAGGTTACAGTCCCATCGCCCAGTGCTGTCAGATCGAATCGCTGGGCATCGAGATCCGCGGTCGGGATGGCGGAGATGGCCGTCAGTGCATTGGCGAACGAGGGGTCCGCGGTGGCTGTCGCGGTCTTGAACTGTTCGAGCCGTGCTGCGAAGGTGGCGCGTTCGGCGTCAAGCGCGGCCCGGTACATTGCCGGAGTTGCCGGCAATGGAGAAACGGCTGTCGTAATCTCGGCCTCTGCGGCGCGCAGGGCGCGAAAAAGAACATCTCCCGTGGTGGTCGCCGGCAGTGTGTCGTACGCGGCAATCTTCGCGTCGTAATCCGTGAGCCTGTTGCTCCAGCGATCGATCAGGTCCTTTGTTTGTGTTATCAGGCTTGTCCATGCATCCTTCTGCCATTGATAACCGAATCCCCACCCGGCGGATGGTATTGCAAACCGCGATGCGCGTTCCAGCAGCTCAACCGCTTTGGTCACGAAGCCGTCGATCCCGAAAATCAATGCTGTGCGATTCGCAACTGGATCCGACAGGAGCGGCTCGAGCGTGGCAAGAAATGTGACTATGTCGCCGCTGAGTATGTCGAGGTCCGCCCTGGGTAGAGAAATTCGGGTTGCATCGATGAAGACGGCTGCGTCGTCCTCAGGTGACGCGTCGTTGTGGAGTAGAACATCCGTTGCCCGCAAAGGGCGGGTGTGCCCGACGATTGCCCTCAGGCAGCGCAGCAGCGGCAGCGTCTCAAACACGCTGAGACTCGCGCCGCCGCTCTTCATATATTCGATTTTCAAAACGCTGTCGGGCCGGGGCAGGCGATTGAGGATCACAAAGCGAAGCACGCGATCATCAAGCTCGTTCATGCTTTGCACATCGTCCGGTTTGATCAGGTTGAGCAGATCGATGGGACGCACGGCAAGGTGCGCCATGGTCACCGGCTGTTGCTGCGCAGCGGACGTCGCAGGATCGGTCCAAGTCACCAGGCACCCTATAGTCCCAAGCGGCGGAATCATGGTCGCAAGCCAGCTGTCGAGCGCAGGCTCTACGGTAGACCGGGGAGTCGTGTCCGCGGGCGCAGGCAATCCAGGCTGAAAGTGGATCGCGGTGCGTAGCGTCAGCGCAATACCATCCGCGGGGGTCTGCACGACTTCCGGATCGGGCGGAAAATGCCCGGTGGTGTAGGCGTCGAGGGTAGCGCCAATGCGCGCGAAATTTCCTTGAACCGCCTGGTGCACGCCCTCGGCAAGCGCCAGGTCGGCGATGGCGTCGTAGATGTCGAGGAGCAGATTGGCCTGCGCATTGATTGCCGCGGCTTGATCGCTGCTGGCGGGCGGCAGCGACTGCCCGAAGGGATAGCTCGCCTCGCCCCCGGTACGGATCTGGGTGACAAGCTTCATTCCATCGAGCACGTTGCGGGCTTCGATGGATTCTATAGGCACGCCTGGATCAGTCTTGGTCGTCGCAATGGCGTCGGCGACCAGGGGGAACACTTTGCGAAGCGGATAAATGAACTGGTCCACTTCCGCCAGGCCGTAGTCATCGTGCAGGCCGCGCTCGAACTGATAGCCCAGGAGCGCTCCGAAGCTCTGCCCGTTACGTATGCCCTCAAGCATCGACATAGCGAGGCGCACCCGGTCTGAAGAAAGGTTCACTGACAACGTCGACGGATTGGCAGGCGTGGCGTTCGCCTGGTAACCGCTGCGAAGCACTGCCGCGGTTTCTGCGTGATGCAACGAAGGAGCGTGGATGTATCCTCCGTTAGCGGGATCGTGCAGGATTGGAGTCTTGTCCAGGAAATTCGGGGCAACCTCCGGAGGCAACTGCACCGGCTGGAGCTTGGCGGGCGAAGGACGCAATTCTTCAAGCCACGCGTACGCGCCGAGGTACAGCGCGGTGTTTCCCTGGTTTTGTTCCGCGGGAGACGAGGCGCGTATCTGCTCCAACCGGTAGCGTACAAGGCCAAGAAGCCACGCGTCATAGCGGTAGCTACAGCAATCGATGTGTTCGGCGAAGGCTCGCTCGAGCACTGCCGTCGACGCGGTTTTCAGAATGCCAAGGGCGCGTATCTGGCCGGCAAGGTCTTGCGACTCCACCAGGGTCGCCAGGTGAGCCGTGATGTAGTCGGAAACCAGCAGAGAGGAGCTGGAAGTAATGCGCGGCTCGGTCTTGTAAAGCGCAGCGAATCGGCTTTCCGAAGCCGGCGCATCGGCCACATGGACAAATATCGGCTCCGGCTTGAACGCTGCTAACTGCGCCGGGCTCAGGAAGCCTGCACTGCGATGCAGGTTGTAGCTGGAGTCGTAGTAGCCGAGCGTGAGGGCATGGCGCAAATACAAATACAACAACGTTTCCGGCGTTCGATTGCCGGTAAAGCCGTTCTCCTGGTATACGGCATCGAGCGAGGTGTTCGCGGCGTCTATCAGCCACTGAATGTAGTTGCGGCCATCATCGGTATATGCGCGAATTGGCGCCGTCTCCGAAAGGGGACGATCGTCGATAACATTTGCCACTTGCGCGGCATCCTTGAGGAAAAGGTGCTTCAGGATGTCGGGGGATTGCGTTCCGTGGTAACCGAGCTTGGACAGTAGACCGTCGCCGCTGCTTTCCAGGGCCAGCGTAAGGATTGCCTGCCAGAAATCGGGGCCCAGACCCCATAGGTTTACCGTGTTGAACAGCTCGGCAACGCTTTCCGCGTAGCGGGTATGAAATTCGACCGAAGCCGGATGCAACGCTAGGATGTCGAGCAGCAATTGGTGCGCGTCGCCCGCCTTACCCACAAAGGCGGCGTTCGCGCTCATGTTGCTCCAATCCTTGCCAATGGCGGACAGGACAGAGGCAAGAGCCTGGAGAAACCTGAGCTGCGGAACGATTCGCGTGTTATCGCCTTGAAACCACGCGATGCGCGAGAAGGCCGTGGTCGGCAAAATTCCATAAGGCTGCCCGCCGATGCGCAGAGCTGGAATCGCACCCCTTCCGCTGACATAAGAAGTAAAGAACGCGTGCGTGTTGGCCACAGTTTCGTCGCTGAATACGGGCGTGAGCATCTTGTCCATCCAGTAACCAAGCGTGGCCGGCCACAGCGCGGTCTGCATGGCGCGTGCCTGCATCTGGTCTTTGCCGTCGCTGCCGTGGACCTTTTGAAAGAATGACGGATCGATGCCCAGGAGCCGTGTGAGCCAATCGCCATCGAGCCGATCCAACGGATCCGGCGCAGGTGTAAACAAGGGAAAGTGTTTGCGGTCATCGAAGGTCGCGTCGGGGTCATCAAGCGGAGGCGCGCCCGCGCTGGCTCCTGTGCTGTTATGCGTTGGTGTGCCTTGCGGAACAAGCGACAACCCGCTGCGCCCGTAATGATGATGGACCAGCAGCTCCTCGATTGCCTGAGTGGCCATGGCCTGGTTCGCACTCAGCTGCAGCCCGATCACCAGCAGGCGGTCGAAGCCCTGGGCGGCCTGTGCCGGAGTCAAATTGATGCGCAAGCCCATCCCGGCGGCAACTGCGCGATCGAAGTCGACCAGCCACTGTAACTGATCGGGAACGACCAGGTCGGCGCCCTGCGCATGAATGGTTTCACTTGGGTCAGCCGATGGATCCGGACCCGTGTAAAGCGGCAGGGAGACAACACCGCCGATCGCCTGCAGTGGGGGCGAACCAGCCTGGAAGCCCAGCACCACAAAGCGGTCGGCCAGATGATTCACGCGCGGCGCCTGCGACCAGGGAGCCTGCTTGACCGCCGGATCCGGGGGAAATACCACAAATTGCGTGGAAAGCCCTACGTCGCTCTTCTTGAGGGGTTTCGCGGGCGTGTCAGCCAGATTGAACGGCATATAGCCGGCAATGAGCTCGGCTGCCCGAGCCGCGCCAACCGCAGACGCAAGCGCGGCATGCGCCGCATTGGATTGGGTGGCATCGCCGTCGGCAAGCCATATCGCCTGCCAATAGCTGGTGATGGCGGCGGAGTCCCCGGCGGCGAGCGTTGTGCCGGTGGGAATCACCAGGATTTCATCGGTCGAGACAGCCTTAATCGGTTGCGCGCTCAGGTTCAGCGGCTGGTAATTGTCGAGAATCCAAGACGCGCGTCCCGAGCCGTGCGCCGATACCAGCCCTCGCCAGGCGCCGCGCTGGTCTGCTTCCACTCCGCCGGCAGCCCACATCCTTTCCCAGTACAGCTTGGCGTTCGCCAGCTCGGTCTCCGACATCTGCGGTTCGAAGGTATCGATCGAGCAATCGTCCGGGTAAATGCGCACCCAAAGCTGATGTGTCTGGTTTACGGTTACGAAGCGAGTCTCCACACGCACCGGCAACAGCAAAAAGGGCGTAGCGGCGTTTAATTGACTTGCGTTCTGCCGGGGATCGGTAAAGGAAGCGAACCCTTCAAGCGCCGCCTGCGCGGCTAAGTTCGTGCTTTGCAAGACCTCCTTCTGCCGGCTGACCGCCGCAGCGGCCGCGGTCACCGCAGCTTCCAATTGCGTCTTCTGCTGACTGGCGGCATCTCCTTGAGACGCCTGGCGCAGGTAGGCTGCAAGTTTTGCCCGGGCCTGTTGGAGCGTCTCCCTCGCTTCCGAAAGGGCGGTTTCGGCCGCGTCGCGAGCGGCGCGGGCGGCGGCGAGTTGCTTCTGGCTGGTTAGGAAATCCGCCATCTTACGATGACCTCAGCATTTCGTCCGCGTGCACGGCGACCATCACCGGCTGGCGAAACAAGAGATACGCCCAGCGAGCAGAACTCACAGCCGCGGTCGCAACCTGTACGTCATCCGTATACTGCGGCCGTTTTCCTTCGGGATCCTCCGGCGGTGGCGGTTGCAGGGAAACCGTGCTAAGGCTCGCGGCCGGCAGATGCGATCCCGGCGCAATGCCTGGAACCGCATCGTCCCAGGTCAGCTCGTCGAACACCTCGAGCGGCCCGCTGCGCGCAAGCTCAAGTCCAAAACGCGGCTCGCCAGGCCGCTCCTTGATAACAAAGAACCAGCCGGGATCGTCACTGGGACTGTTACCGGGGCCGCCCTTCGCCTCGGCAATGGTGAGGTCGAAGCCGAAGAAGTAGATGTCGGGATCGACCTTCGCTTCGTAAAGGGGCATGCGCACAATCGAAAGCGGAGGATTGTCTTCGAACGCGGCATCGATGTCCTGCAATGTCCGCGGCTGCGTATGATCGATCGACCCGTCTTTGTTCAAGGTCCACTGCGCATGATGGGCGTAAATGACCGCGGTGGGATAGCGCTTAAGCAGCTCGCCGCGGATGACGAGCACGGCTTCCTCGCCTTTTTCCAACGTGGCGCGATTGTTGTGGTCGCCGAGGTTAGATGTAAGCGCCCAGCGGTGCAGCTCCGGAATATCGTAGAGCTTCTCTTTGAGTTGGTCCGGTGTCAGGTTGTCGGTATCACGATAGCTTCGCGGATCCCAGAACTGGCGGAAGTAGCTGCCGCGCTGGTCGGTGGGATATTCACGCCACAGAAGCTTGCGTGCGAACTCATGGTTAAGCCCAACCATGTAAGCCTCAATGAATCTTTGGTTGGTCTCGATGAGAGTAATGCTGTTGGGCAAAATCAAATTGAGGTTGGGCAGGAACAATTCCGACGAAATATCCTTCAGCGGCTCGTACATTGGCAGATCTATTTTGGGGTAGGCCATCACCTCGCCAAAATTGTCGCCGATCAAGGCGACGATCCATGAAGGAATGGAGATGATGGACAACCCTCGCTTGGGAATGGTCACTAGCGGATCGACGGCTGTCACCATCTTGGTGGTCACTTCAGCGAGTCTGAGTGCGACCGGTGCGGGGCGCGCTGAAACCGTGCGGGTGTTGACGATCATTGAGAACGAATCGCGAAGCGCGCCCTTAAACCGCACAGCCGTAGGACTATCGGTCGTGCCCATTGTGGGGCGGACGGTCGATCCGGGCAGCTGAATGGTGAAGTCCGGACTCTTTGGGTACTGATCGACAGCTTGCGGCGTTTGCCCGGCCTCGCTAAGACTCGTGGGGGCTTTCAACAACTGCTGCCAGCGAAGCAATTCGCGGTATAGGAAAAAACCGCCAACGACGATGGCGATGGCGATGACCAGGCCGGCAACCGGAATGAGGAGAAACAGCAGAGCCACAACTATGGCGGCGATCAAAACTGCGAGGGGAAGCCAGGGAAACTTCGAAAGCAGGGTTGCGATCCATCCCGGTACGGTGGTGGGCGTAGCGCCGGCCGCCTTGTCCACGGTGGTTACGCCTGGCGGCACAACCACCGGCGGGGCGGGACTCACTTCGCCGTTATTGACCCGAGTCATCAGATTTTGCGGTGTGACCGCCGCTGAGAACGGGAGCGTGCGGATTAGCCGCGACCCCGGGCGTAGCAGGCGGCGCATCACCGCAGAGGTGTACACCGGCGGAAGCAGGCTGCTACGTTGCGTATACAAAATCGTCGTTGGGCTGGCCATCACGCGTGACGCCACAGGCGCCAGCACAGAAAAAGCGCGCTCGGAGTTGGCGGCGGCCAAGGGCTTCACCGAAGTTTCGTGCCAACGCCACGAGACTTCACGCGCCACCAGCAGGCGGCGAATTCGGCTGTTGGCAGCCAGCACATCGCCGATCTGCTCCCACGCGTCGTTCATGTATTCTTCGGCGTTCGTCTCCACCACATCGGTACCGAAAGCAGCGGGCACGCGGAACCGCGGATCCAGGTTTAAGCGGTGGACCCAATTGGTGGTATTCGATGTGGCGGCCCCTGACCGGTCGAAGAGCAGTCGCTGCGTGAGGGCGTGCCAGCGGCCATATAGCGGAGCGGTGATCAGCGGGTCCGGATCATCGTCGATGCCGGGACCGATCGCAGAGGCTGCGTTTGCCGCCTCCGCCGTATTGACCGCATAGTCGTCTGGAAGATTGATAAATTTTGCCAGCCCAACCTCGAAATTGTCCGGGTACGGTTGATCCCAGTTCTCGTACTTCTGGCGCAGGGCAAGCTCATCCGCAGTGAGGTCCTGATCAGGCACGCGCAGTGCGCCGCCCAATTTCAGGATTCCCGCCAGTGCCGGATCGGTAATGCCGGGAAGGTTTGAGCCCGGGTCTTGCACATCCATGTCGCGCGTGCCCACCCGCGCATCCACCGGCAACGGCTGCAGCAGCCGCACAAGATATTCGAAATCCCCATGAGAGCCGGTCTGGAAAGACCAACTGTAGAAGAAGGGGAAATTGGCCGGCTCCGGCTTTCCTGCATACGAAGCCCAGGCGGAAAAGGTCGCGTGGGGCGCCGCGGTGATCGCCTCATTCAGAGCAGCCAATCGCCCGGTCTCGAACACCGGCATCACAAACGCGGTGTAACTTGTGTTGTCGTCGAGACGGCGGGGGCAAACCAGGCGAGAGTAGGCGAGATCGGGATTCTGCTGCAGAAGAGACGCGACGCGCGGCAGCACCTGCGTCATGTCTGGAGAAACGAGCGTATTGGGGTCGCCGGAAAGGCTGGTGTTGAAGTGCACATGCGCCCAGGCCCACAAATCGTCGGGGGGCGGAAAAACCTTCACATCGCTCACTGTGACGAATTGCACCTTGGTGACCGGGTTGAGTTGAGGCGGCGAAAACTCGCCGGCGGCCAGCACCACCAGCGCGATCCATGGGCGGAGGTGCAGGCCGGTCGCATCCGGCGCGGCCGGAGTATAGCGCCAGGGAAAATCTTCGTCGTAGAACTCGATCGCCGGCAGGTAATTCGACTCGAAGTTAGTGATCCCCGGCCTTGGATCGGTGCGAACGATCGCGTTGGCGACAGACTGCTGCTCGAAGGAAAGAACATCTCCGGGACCATAGAGTTGTACGTTTTGGGTAATTGCGCCGGTTAATTCCGCGCCGCCCCCCACCGGATCGCCGCTGAGCGTGAGCGCCACCTGGATCGAGGCGCGGCTCTTTACCGATGTGTCGCCATCGGCCGTAGTGATGGTGTTCGCGATACCCTGGCGCAGCCAAGGTAGGAATCCGTAGTTCGCGATTACCTTCATGCCGCTACCTCGAAATGCGGGATTGCATGGATTGTGCCGGCCAGGTTTGGATCGTTGGAGACAGCTCGCGCGAGATAGTCATTCGCAGCGGCCTGGCTGGTGAACGCCGCGGCATCGGGATGAAATACGGTATTGTCCGCCACCAGGGCCACGGCAAAGCCCTCCGGAATGACCTTTACTTTGCCGGCCCACGGTTGCGTCTGCGCTTGCCGGTAAGCTGACAACTGACTGCGCGCCACGCTCGAACCATTCAGGAAATGGGCGAATAGCGAGCCGACCAGCGCGAAGAAGCGCTTGGAAAGCCTGCGCAACTTGGTATCTATGATGGTGAGATCGTAGCGCACGTTGTTACTGATGGCCGTGCCTGATGCGTACAAACCGGCGGCTGCGAGCTCCACGCCGCTATCCAGGGGGGAGAAGGCGGCCTGCGACAGCTTTTGCGCATCGCTCAGATTTTCGAATTGCGCCACAGCGAACTGTTCCTGCAGGGTGCGCGCCACCACCAGCGAGGGTGAGGACACGGCAACGGAGAACCGGTTGGCATCGCTCGGCGCCTGGTTGCCCGCCTTGTCCAGGGTCAGATCGAGAGGAAGCAGACGCTGACTCACCTGCAGCGTACCGACCGGGTGCAGCACCATGGCGGCTTCGGTAGGGTCCAGGGCGCGCAGCACCACCAGCAGATGGCCCTTTGAGGGCAGCACGGCCCGCCAGTTGCTCTGCTTCGAAAACTCACCCGAGAGCAGAGGCATCAACTGTACCGGAGGCAGCATGGTGTCGCGGCTGTCGCCCCAGGTAACGTCGATGCCGATATCGATGGAGAAGAAAAAGAAGGAAAGCGATGCCGTTCCATGCACGTGCCATGGGGTCGGCCCTTCCACCGTCAAGTCAATGCCGACACCATACACGCCGACGCCGAAAACCTTGACCGAGAAAGAAGTGGATACCTCCACGGTGAAATGAAAAGGCGAGAACTGCAGCAACGCATCGAAGCCGGAGTGGCCTTCGACGCTGCACGCGCTGAAGCCGAAGAAAAAATCGGAGTGCGATCCAAACTGGGCGGTGTTGGAAGTAACAGCGAAGTAGCCGTCGCAGCGAATGCGTGCGAAGGACTCATTCAGTATGTCGACTTCGATGCGGCGCGGGCTGGGGAAGGGCAGCGGAGGAGGGTTGTATTGAGGATGAAACCCGCCTACCGAAACGACAAAGTTAGCATCGCTGCCCCAGGCCATCAGTAGGCCCATCTCTCCTTCAATGGTGATGAACAGGACGCGCGAGTCATAAAGAGCGGCGAAGAAATAGACCCGGCTCTTGTCGAACTCCAGGGCGCCTGCGAAATTCACCTGGATGAGAACCACGGCGATGTCGTCGGCCGGCAGCGCAAGCTTCAGCACGCCGAGGATGGCGATGTCTCCCGGAGGGATTTCGATGATGACACCAAGAGACAGACTGATCAGCGTAGGCTCGCCCCAACCCAGCTTGGCCATGGGTCCGATAAGAAACGTGCCCTCCTGCGGGGGAAAGATGGCGCGCAGATCGCTGATGATCTTCATCGCATTCTGCACCACGTTCTGGGGAAACATGATGCTCTCGATGGCGTCGTTGCGAATTCCGTCCATCAGCGGCTGGAACAGCATCATCCGGTTCAGCCCGAGCAGGCCACCTACCGCGAGCAACGTAAAACCAAAGCCCAGCTGGATGCCGGCGCCAAAATCGGCGGTGATGATCACCAGCAGCGAGAAGCCATTGGAACCGTCGGGCATCTTCGTGGTGATCAGGCCGATCGCGGCCAGGGAGAGAAAGTCGGCGAACATCAACTGCAGGGCGCCTGCGTACTCACCCCGCTGGGTATCGATGTAGAGGAATCCGCCTCCCGCGATCACTCCGGCGTCAATAGACAGGCCGGCGCCGGTGGGAGGCTTGAAAGCTAAGCCGACATCGAGAGGGCCCAGGTTGCCATCGTGCTGGTCTTTGAAGGCCTTGTGGCGAAGGCGTGGCTCGGAAGTTATTCGACCCATGCATCGTCAGGGTTTGGCGGAGGCTGCATAACGAAGGGTCAATCGCTGGAAATCGAAGATGCCGAGCTGCGCGAGGAGCGTGCCGGTGAGATTTTTTGCCCCGCGTGGGCCAAGCCGCGAACGCAAGTCGACATCGTGTTTGGCCCGCAGGATCGGTACTTCTCTGAAGAAAAGCGCGAACGCCTCGTTTCGGAACCGTTTGCATTGACGGATGCCTTTGACCGCATGGGGGTACGCCTCTCGGGGCCCAATCTAAAGCCTGACGCTGCACTCGACATACCGTCCGAGGCGGTCGCCTTCGGATCGATTTCAGGTATCCGGGGACGGGGTGCCGACTGTCCTGCTCGTGGATCATCAGACAACAGGTGGATACCCGAAAATTGCGACTGTCCTTTCAGATCAGGTCGGCGGCCTTGTGCGGCAACGGAGCCGAGGTCAGATCTCGTTCCGACGGGTCGCAACCCGAAGCGGCGGTTCTGGAGCTTCGCGCCCGTCGCGAGCAGGTGGCGATGTTCCTTGCGAGTTTAAGGGTGAGCCAACGACGCTTCTGCACCGCCTGATGTCCGTAAACCTGATCGCCGGAGTGACGGGCGGAGCGGCGGAGGGCGTGATAAACGATGATCCTCGTGATGCGCAGGCGCGCCATCATCCAACAGCGTTTATAACCGGGAAACATCTTCGGAGCCGCAAGAGTGGCTGTGGGTCGATTTGCCTTATTCGTACACCGTCGGGAATGGCCGCTATTTGCGCGAAGGGGACGGCTGGAGTTGACGTAAAGCGGCCTGTCGGATCACGAGCGACGGACGTCGCTGTTGGACCGAAGCGGCCTCGGACGACTGCGCCGGCAGCGGCGAGGCGGGGTCCGAAAGCCTTGTTCTTTCCCGCTAAGTGGTCGAGCGAGGCGCGCGTGCACTCGGTTAGGGCTTCTTGCCGTCTGGAGGCCGGTTAATTTCCCGTGCGCCAGGGCGAACGCTCCGACCAGCCGCTCAAGGTCTGCGCAGCCCACTCAACGGTCTTGTCCGTGTGGCAGAGCGTGCAGGGGTTCGGAACGTTGAGGGTCTGAGTCGTTGCGGGTGTGATGAAGCGGAAAGTGTGGGCGTGGACTTTTACGGTTCCGAGCGTCTCTTCAATCAACGGCATGTGGCACGAGACACATTGGCTGCCCGCGCTGTCCAGCTTGTGATGCGTGTGGGCGGGAATGCTATCCGCGAACGGGCCGATCGGCGAGTTTGGCCCGTGGCAGCCGAGGCAAAGCGCATTGCCCTTTTCGCGGAGCATCGAGATATTGTCGCTGCCGTGAGGATCGTGACATGAGAAGCAAGTCACGCCGCGCGTGTACATGAGACTTTGGACAAAGTCGTTGCCCTGCATCCGATTCTTATGCGCCGTGCCGTCCGGGAAATGGGTGAACGTCAATTCCCCTGCCTTGTGCGCCTCGAGATCCCAAAAATCGGCCAGTCGCATTCCTTGGTGAAATCCGACCGGCCAATCATAGTATTTGCCGTCGATCGGATTCGTCTTTGGCCGGCCCTGCGAGTGGCAGCGGATGCAGGTATCGCTGGCCGCGACATAATCGAGCCGAGCCGGATTGATGATCGTTGTTCGCACCGGATTGGCGACATGGGCGCTGCCCGCACCATGGCAGGCCTCACAGCCGACGTTCCATTCGGTGACACTCTTTGTCTTGATGTCGTAGTTGACCGAGTGGCAGCCGTCGCACAGCGGGCCGGTCGGACGCTGCATATTGTCGTCGGGGTAAAGGGCGCCCACCAATCGGCGTTCTTCGGCACATGGTAGGGGAGCCAACGCGCGTGCGTGATGTCCCACTGCGCCGGCAGCGGGAAGTAATCGTCGCCCCGGCGAGTGAAATAGCGCTGCTTCCACCGGCTGCCGTATGCGAACGCGACATCGGCCTTCGTGAATGTCAGCACGGGATCAGGCCTCGAGAAGTCGGGGATGATCGCGTCGGGATGCTCGCGCGGGTCACGCACGACATTGGCCATCCGTGTCTTCCGCCAGCGGTCATAGATTTCCTTGTGACAGGACTTGCAGGCGGCCGAGCCGACGTAATGGGCCTCGATAGCATGAGCCGTCGGCGCGCCGTTGGCGGAACCAAGAGCGGCTGTCGGCGGCAAGTGGCGGAGGAAGGCGACGATCTGCCAAATCTCGTTTTCCGGCAGATCCCAGGCCGGCATCGCGGTGTTGCGTATGCCGTCGCTGATGTAGGTGAAAATCTGGCCGTCTGTAAGCGCCGGGAGCGCCTGGCGAAGGGACGGCGCGCGCGGATAGACATGCTCGCCGATGGTTGTGCGGCCGGTTCCGTCAAAGCCGTGGCAGACCGCGCACTTCTGCTGAAACGAAGACGCGCCAGCAGCGATAATCGCTTCGTCGGGCTTCAGCGGATTGGCCCGCGCGGCGGTCGCGGCCGGCACGCTGTGCAACAGAGCCAGGTCGCGACTTCGGTCTCAATAACTCCCGGAGTTGGGCGGGCGCTGGAAAGTCCGGGAAGAGCGAAACGATACAAGGCGACGCCAGCGGCGGCTAGGAGGAATACGGCGACTAGGGCGATCGAGAGCCTCCGACCCATTTCGTTCTCCTCGCCAGCTAGCCCTCGGTGCGCTTGGAGCTATCGTTTAACAACCGCAACGGTCTTGAGCGCGGCGGCAACGCCCGTCTGCGAACTAAAGCGCATCGTCGATGGCTCCGTACTGCGACGGCGGATGTGAATTTCGCTTTTCGAGCGTTTTTGCTAATGCAACTGCCCGCTCCTCCCGGATGCGGGCCAATCACCAGACGGCTCCGTCCGCCGCGCGACCACCAAGCGAGCGAAAGATCGCCACGTTGCTGTGACCGAGTCGGCGCGTCGGGCGAGTTATTGGCCAGGATGCAAAGCAAGACTGGCGCGCCCGAGGGATCGACATCGTCGGGTCTACCAGCCCGCCGGTCCACCGCGCCGCGTCAAGCGCGACGCTGACGGCCTCGGCGAATCCGTCGCCGAGCATGAACCGGCCGCCTCCGCTGCGGTGGATCCAGGCGATCTCCGAGTCTTCACGGAACCGGCTCGCCTGAACGGCCTGAAGTGCGCGCTGAGGACGCCGTCCACCGCGCCGAGCGCCGCGCCGAGGCTCTCAGGCGGCCACACCGCCAGCCGGGCCGTGCCGCCCAGCGCGGCCCGTTCGGCCACGGCGACGGTGTTGTCGCCGGTGCTGATCCGCCGCCACGGGCTAACTGCGCCGGTCGCAGGAACCGCCGTCATCACGTTAGTTGTCCTGATAGGCGGGAGCATGCCGCACCTGACTGACTACGGTCTTGCCGTTCACGACCTGGGAGGTGGTGGTCGTCGTCACGCCGGACGCGCTGGTCGTCGCCACCGAATGAGAGACCTGCGGCCCGGTTGCCCCCTGCGTTCCCGCCGTGGTGACGACCCCGGGAGGAGCTGGACGACGCGGCGGCCACGGGAGCCCCGACGGAGACGGCGTGGTGAGCTAGCGCCGCCGTGGCCGCCCCGGTACCGACGATAAGCGCGGCAGCCGTCCAGTTCGACATCCTCCGGACCCGGCGGATCCCTGCTCTGCGGGTCCTCCCTACCTGGCTGGCCAGTGGCGGGCCGCCGTCTTCCGCCTGCCATTCGGTTGCGGCTGACTCGGCGAACCCCGGCAGCCGTACCTGGCCTCTGCGGGGATCGCGTTCCGTCCTCATGTGGATTGTCCTTTCGGTTTTGCCGTTCCTTGCTAGGTAGGCCCATCATGCGCGGACGGTCATGAACCCTCCGTGAGAGAACGATGTGAGTTCTCACATCTACAGGGGGTCCGGCCGCTCCGAAACGGCCCGGCCCGCCTTGCGGCTATCTGGACGCGCGAGGGCACGTAAGCAAGGAGTGACAACACGGACACACGGCGGTATGCGGCCTGAGCAACCCGCGAGGCCGAGGATGGACCGACACGTCAGTGGGTTACCAGCCGTCAGCCCTGGAGCCCGGCTGTGTCACCGATCGGAGATGCATCCCGAACGGGGAGGTAGCGCTGCCGGTCCGCCCGCTGACCTGCGGCCGGTCAGCCAGCACCGGCATCGCCAGCAACTGGCCGGTAATAGGGGAAAGAGGCTCAGGGCCCCCGCAATGAGCAGAACGACCTGCATGGGGTCGGAGTACTGGCGGACGAACGCGAGCCACCCAGGCTCTGCCCTGCCTGCGGCCAGCTTATTGGGGCCGAACCTGCCCGCCCGCGACGCCGCTTCGGTCGAGCTCAGCCCGCGCCGCCCGTCCCCCTCCAGGGCCCGCGTCACGCGCTCGGCGCTGAGCGTGTGCCACGCAGGCTCGCTGGCGACTTCGCCCGTTGCCCTCACATCCGCGCACAACCCTCAGTCACCCGATCGGGTTGCTGCCGGCGGCCACGCCGCTGGGACAGGAACCAAAAGCCTGCGAGCCCGGCAGCCCCGAGTGCCACGACGGCCAGGGTGGCTGCGAGCCCGCTGCGGGGCAGTTGCAGCTCGTAGAAGCGGCGCACCGCGGGCACCGGGAACAGCAGCACGAAGACAGCCACCACGGAGCCGACCAGCAGGATCCGGCGCCAGGTCAGCGGAACGGCCAGCAGGACCAGCACGCACAGGCTCAGGATCAGGGCGACGAGGGTCGCGGCGGTGCGCTGCTGCACCAGCGGGAGACCATGCGCGCGCGCCAGCGCATAGGCGGCGAATGTCGCCGCCGCGATGATGCTGCCTGCGGGGATGGCGAAGCGCAGCACCCGGCCGGTGAACCCGGGCACGTAGCGGCGGGTGTTCGGCGCGAGCGCGAGGAAGAAGGACGGAACGCCGATGGCCAGGCTGTCGATGATCGTCAGGTGACGGCAGGAACGGGTACGGCAGCAGCGTGGCGCCCACGGCGACCGCCAGGAGCGTCGCCCAGACCGTCTTGGTGATGAACAGGTTGGCGACGCGCTCGATGTTGGCCGTCACCCGGCGGCCTTCGGCGACGACGCCGGGCAAGGTGGCGAACTGGCTGTCGAGCAGCACAAGCTCGGCGACCGCCCTGGTCGCCGCCGCACCCGAGCCCATGGCGATGCCGATGTCGGCGAGCTTGAGGGCCAGCACGTCGTTGACGCCGTCGCCGGTCATAGCCACCGTGTGCCCGCGGGCCTGCAAGGCGGTCACCATCGCCTGTTTCTGCTGCGGGGTCACCCGGCCGAAGACCGACCGCTCCTCCAGCAGGCGGCCGAGCGCGCCGGGGTCCTCTGGCAGCTCCCGCGCGTCGACCGGCCTGTCGGCGCGGGGAAGCCCGGCCCGCGCCGCGACCGCGCTGACGGTGAGCGGGCTGTCCCCGGAGATCACCTTCAGCGCCACGCCCTGCGCCGCGAAGTAAGCGATGGCCTGGGCAGCGTCGGGTCTGAGCCGCTCGGAGAGCAGGACGAAGGCCGCCGCCCGCAGGCCGCGGGGGAGCGACTCACGGTCCAGCGGCCCCGCGGCGCGGGCCAGGACCAGGACCCGGCGGCCGCTGGCGGCCAGCCCGGCGGCCTGCGACAGCTGTTCCTGCTGGCCTCCCGGAAGCACCATCTCCGGTGCGCCCAGCACCCAGGTGCCCTGGCCGGCGAAGCTGGCCGCGCTCCACTTACGGGCCGAGGAGAACGGCACGGCTGCCTCCCGCTGCCAGCCGTCCGGCGGCGGAAACGCCTGGCCGACGGCGGCCAGCGTCGCGTTGCGGTTCTCGTCGTCGGCCAGCGCCCCGAGCGCCGCCCCGGCCGGCGCCTGGCCGTCGAGCCGGATGAGGCTGTCGAAGGCGATGGTGCCGTCGGTGAGGGTGCCGGTCTTGTCCAGGCACACCACGTCCACCCTGGCCAGTCCCTCGACCGCGGGAAGCTGCTGGACCAGGACCCGGCGGCGGGCGAGAGTGACCGCGGCCACGCCGAAGGCGACGCTGGTCAGCAGGACCAGCCCTTGCGGGACCATGCCGACCAGTGCCGCGACCGTCCCGCTGGCGACCTGCCGTGCGCTCCCGCGGGCGTGCCACCCGCTGATCACCAGCAGCACGGCCACCGGCCCGATCGCCCAGGTGACGTAACGCAGGATCCGGTTGATGCCGTCCGTCAGCTCCGAGCGCACCAGCGTGAAACGCCGCGCCTGGGCGGCGAGCCCGCGCGCGTACGCGTCCGCGCCCACCCCGGTCGCCTGGTAACCGCCCGACCCGGCGACCACGAAGCCGCCCGACAGCAGCCGGTCACCGGCCCGCTTGGCCACCGGCTCGGACTCGCCGGTCAGCAGCGACTCATCAGCCTCCAGGTTCGCGCTGGCCCGCACCACCCCGTCAGCGACCAGCTGATCCCCGGCCCGCAGATCGACCAGGTTGCCGGCGAGATCCGCGACA
This sequence comes from uncultured Acidobacteriaceae bacterium, assembly GCA_963850235.1. GTDB lineage: Bacteria > Acidobacteriota > Terriglobia > Terriglobales > Acidobacteriaceae > PALSA-350. The sequence goes on from CAWKKM010000026.1 coordinate 175,929, forward strand.
GCAATGTCCTTCGGAGTGCCGTCGCGGATCACGCGGACCCGCGGGTCGCTGAGTACCGCAAGCCGGTCCAGCGTGCGCTTGGCGCGCAGCTCCTGCGCAATGCCGATCAGCGCGTTGGCGACGAGCACGATGCCGAACAGGGTCTGCGGCTGACCCGCTACCAGGATCACGGCCAGCAAGACACCGAGGATGAAGTTGAACCGGGTCAGGATGTTCGCCCGCAAGATCTCGGCGACCGGCCGGCTTGTGCGCTCCCCGCCCGCGTTCGCCAGCCCGCGCAAACGCCGCTCGGCAACCTGGGCGCTGGTCAGGCCAGCGGACGCCGTCGCGATCGCCGCGCCTGGCCCCGGTTGCTCGGAGGCGATCACGTCAGCCATGCCCGGTCACCGCGCCGCGGTGAAAGACCAGCGGAACGCGCGGCCCAGCCAGGGGCCGCTCCAGCGGCACCGCGAAACCCGTCGCCTGCACTCCGGCTACGACCACCATGAACGCGGCCATCATGGTCATCGTGCCCCGGATGCCAGGCGCACGGGTACCGCGATCAGCGCGGCCGACAACGCGCCGGCGAGGATCCCGGCGATAACGAGCCTCGACCGCCAGCCGGAACAGCAGCGGAGCAGAGACGCCCGCGTCGGCGCGCACGGCCAGTCCCGGCGAGCCGTCAGGGTTCATCGCCACGGCCATCCAGCCACCGCTCTCCGCAGTCCAGCCCAGTACCTGGGTGCCCGTCCCGGCGGCATGAGAGACCCAGATCCCGGCCGTTCGCGGAGGGGCGGGCCTGGCGGTGCCATGCTGAATGACCAGGCTGCCCGGGCCGGTCCCCGTCACCGTGGCGTACGCGGTGCCGGACAGGTAGGCCGAGACCCGGTTCAGCGGGGCCGATCGCGACGAAGACGGGCGTGCCCGGGCCGACAGCGGTAACCCGGAGCCTGACGTCCCCGACGAGCCCGGTCATCAGCCAGCCCCAGCCCAGGCCCACCCGCTCACTCGCCAGGGCATACCCGCTGGTCGCATAGGTCGCAGTCCTGACGGTCGTCACGTAGCCGTCCTGTCGCAGCGCCT